>NZ_FYDK01000009.1:0-177806 GCF_900187495.1 Pseudomonas sp. Irchel 3H9
TTTCGCGCGGAGTTTCTTCGTCTTTGGCAACGAAGGTACCGGCGACGGTACCTGCTTCAGCGGTGTTCTCGATGATGGTGGTCGGCGTGACAGCAATCACCGGAACGTCGTTAACCAGCGTTACGGTCGGTTGACCGGTGCCAGTGGAGTTCAGGCCTTCAACGTCGGTGACGGTGAGGTCGATTTTCGGCAGTTGGTTACCAGCGTTAACGAAGTCAGCACCTTTTTCGGTCAGGACCACGTTGTTGCCGGAGATGGCGTAGTAACCGTCAGCGTTGGTGCCAGCGGTGAAGCTGATGTTCAGGTTCTCGCGTGGGGTTTCTTCGTCTTTAGCGACGAAGGTACCGGCGACGGTGCCTGCTTCAGCAGTGTTCTCGACGATGGTGGTCGGCGTGACAGCAATTACTGGGACGTCGTTAACCAAGGTCACGGTCGGTTGACCGGTACCGGTGGAATTCAGGCCTTCAACGTCAGTAACGGTCAGGTCGATCTTCGGCAGCTGGTTACCAGCGTTAACGAAGTCGGCGCCTTTTTCGGTCAGGACCACGTTGTTGCCGGAGATAGCGTAGTAACCATCTGCGTTGGTGCCAGCAGTGAAGCTGATGGTCAAACCATCGCGTGGTGTTTCTTCGTCTTTCGCGACGAAGGTACCGGCGACGGTGCCTGCTTCGGCGGTGTTCTCGACGATGGTGGTCGGCGTGACAGCAATCACCGGAACATCGTTAACCAGCGTTACGGTCGGTTGACCGGTGCCGGTTGAATTCAGGCCTTCAGGGTCAGTGACGGTCAGGTCGATCTTCGGCAGCTGGTTACCAGCGTTAACGAAGTCAGCACCTTTTTCAGTCAGCACGACGTTGTTACCGGAGATGGCGTAGTAGCCGTCAGCGTTGCTGCCAGCGGTGAAGCTGATGGTCAAACCATCGCGTGGTGTTTCTTCGTCTTTGGCGACGAAGGTACCGGCGACGGTGCCTGCTTCAGCGGTGTTTTCAACGATGGTGGTCGGCGTGACAGCAATTACTGGGACGTCGTTAACCAAGGTCACGGTCGGTTGACCGGTGCCAGTGGAATTCAGGCCTTCAACGTCAGTAACAGTCAGGTCGATTTTCGGCAGCTGGTTGCCCGCGTTAACGAAATCAGCACCTTTTTCAGTCAGCACGACGTTGTTGCCGGAGATGGCGTAGTAGCCATCTGAGTTGGTGCCAGCGGTGAAGCTGATGTTCAGGTTTTCGCGCGGGGTTTCTTCGTCTTTCGCGACGAAGGTACCGGCGATAGTGCCTGCTTCAGCGGTGTTTTCAACGATGGTGGTCGGCGTGACAGCAATTACCGGAACATCGTTAACCAGCGTTACGGTCGGTTGACCGGTGCCGGTGGAATTCAGGCCTTCAGGGTCAGTGACGGTCAGGTCGATCTTCGGCAGCTGGTTACCAGCGTTAACGAAGTCAGCACCTTTTTCGGTAAGGACTACGTTGTTGCCGGAGATGGCGTAGTAGCCGTCAGCGTTGGTGCCTGCGGTGAAGCTGATGGTCAAACCATCGCGCGGGGTTTCTTCGTCTTTGGCAACGAAGGTACCAGCGACGGTGCCTGCTTCAGCAGTGTTTTCAACGATGGTGGTCGGCGTGACAGCAATTACTGGTACGTCGTTGACCAGGGTCACGGTCGGTTGACCGGTGCCAGTGGAGTTCAGGCCTTCAACGTCGGTGACGGTGAGGTCGATCTTCGGCAGCTGGTTGCCAGCGTTAACGAAGTCAGCGCCTTTTTCGGTCAGCACAACGTTGTTGCCGGAGATGGCGTAGTAGCCGTCTGCGTTGGTGCCAGCGGTGAAGCTGATGTTCAGGTTTTCGCGCGGGGTTTCTTCGTCTTTCGCGACGAAGGTACCGGCGATAGTGCCTGCTTCAGCGGTGTTTTCAACGATGGTGGTCGGCGTGACAGCAATTACCGGAACATCGTTAACCAGCGTTACGGTCGGTTGACCGGTGCCGGTGGAATTCAGGCCTTCAGGGTCAGTGACGGTCAGGTCGATCTTCGGCAGCTGGTTACCAGCGTTAACGAAGTCAGCACCTTTTTCGGTAAGGACTACGTTGTTGCCGGAGATGGCGTAGTAGCCGTCAGCGTTGGTGCCTGCGGTGAAGCTGATGGTCAAACCATCGCGCGGGGTTTCTTCGTCTTTGGCAACGAAGGTACCAGCGACGGTGCCCGCCGCCGCCGTTTCTTCAACAATGGTGTTAGCCGTGATTTCAATCACGGGCACATCGTTGACCAGGGTAACGGTCGGCTGGCCAGCAGCGTTGGAGTTGAGGCCTTCGGGATCGGTAACCGTCAGGTCGATCTTCGGCAGTTGATTGCCGGCATTGACGTAGTCCGCGCCCTTCTGCGTCAGCACAACGGTGTTGTCGACGATGGCGTAGTAGCCATCCTTGTTGTTGTCACCCGTAAACGTGACGGTCAGTTGGCCAGCCGGCGCTTCTGCATCGCTGATAACAAACGTACCCGCCACACTGCCCGCGACTGCGGTGTTTTCGACCAGGGTCGTGCCCGTCACGTCGATCAGCGGCGCATCGTTGACTGGTGTGATTGTGATCGTCAGCGTGCTGCTGGAACCGGTGTTGGTGGTGTATTCGATCTGCGGCACTTCGCCGCTGTAATCCTTGACCGGGGTAAACACGTATGCGCCATCAGCACCGATGGTGATGGAACCAATGCCTTGGATGTCAGCAGTCTGGCCGGCGTTGTAGGTCGTGTTGCCCACTTTGAAGGTAGCGACAGCCAACTGGTTATCGATGTCGCTGTCGTTGCTCAGCACATTGCCGGTCGCGACGCTATCTTCGACGATAGTGTTGGTATCGGCGACCAACACGCTTGGATCATCCACAGCGACCACCGTGGAAGTGGCCGGCTCAGGATTGATTGCAAGGTTTTCGTAGTTACCGCCAGTCGCTTCGGTGATCGTGACGCTGACGGCCAGGTTCTTGCCATCAGCCAGGTTGGCAGGCGTATCGGCAGTGACCGTGCCGGTGGTTTTACCGGCCTCAATGGTGATGGTCAGGTCGTTGGACAGTTTGATCACAACGTCGGTCTGCGCCGCGTTGGTCACCGTTGCGGTGTAGACGATCTGGCCGCCTTCATTCACCGACGGGGTCGCGGTCAGGGTGACGGTGGTGGTGTCGATGGTGTCAGCGATCTGCGTGACTGCTGGCGCCGGGTCGGTGGTGATGATCAGGTTGCCGCCGCCGGAGGTGCCGGCGATGGTGGCGGAGATCGACGAGGCGTCCAGGTAAGGCGTGTCATTACCGGCGAAAGTGACGTTCAACACGCCCGAGGTCTGGCCCGCGGCGATCACAACGGAGAGGCCGTTGGACAAGGTGACGGTCAGGTCGCTGGTCGGTGCCTGGGTGATGAATACGGTGTAAACGACTACGCCACCGGCTTCGGTGATGCTCGGCGTGGCGGTCAGGGTAATGGTTACGTTGCGCGGATCTACGCCGTTGTTGTCGGCACCGGTTTGGGTCGTGCCTACGGCGTCACCGGCATTCAAGCCGGTCGTTGGGTAACCAATGGTGGGGTCAACCACGCCTGCTGTGGCTTCCAGCACAACAAAACTGTGACCGCCACCCGCGGCGCCGTCTGCGCCTGCGGAGGTCGGGCCGGCAGCGGTGGCTTCGAGGTCTTGGGTAGGGTCAGCGCCGGCAGCGATGGCTTGCTGCAGTTCTGCAACGGACGGTGCAGCTTGAGCAGTCGCAGCACTGAGGTCGGTGACCGAGTCAGGAGCGTTCGCGCTCCACTGAGTGTCGCGACCCAGGTCGATGACGCGGCCGTCGGCCAGTTCCAGCGACACGGCACCCGAAGCACCGGTATCGACCTGCTCCCCTGCAAACAGGCGATCCCCTTCTACAAGCAGGCGGCGAATCCCTTCCGGGGAAACTGCGAACACTTGACCGACAATGCTTTTGACGACCGCAACGCTGCTCATAAAAGACTCTCCGTGTATTACCGTCAGGGGGTATCCATCAAGGTGACCGGCCGTCTCATGGGTGCCGATTCAATAGCTGGAGTACGTAGTTTCTAAGTAAGAAATTTGGCGTCAATATTTTGTTGTTCCGTCAGGAGAATTACTTTTCCGTCAAGGTATTGACCTATTGGGCGTCATCCTAAACAATCCGCCCGGTAATGTCACATTGATATTTAAACGGCCTCGCGACTTTCTGTTTGCGCCCTCCGGCGCCCTAGAAAAACGGGCATTTCGAGTTGCCACTCCAATGCAATATTCCAAGTTTGTTGCGGTTTTTCAGGCAACCAATCCCCGGGGAAACATCAGAATGCGTTTGCACCTTCTTAAAGCTGTGCCTTTTGCTCTAGCCGCCAGTTTCGTCCAGGCTCAGACCCTGCCCGAAGCCATGCAAGATGCCGTGAAAAACCACCCGGAGATCCAGGCCGCAATCAATGCGCGCATTGCTGCTGACTATCAGGTCAGAGAGGCCCAGGGCGGTTACCTGCCTAAAGTCGACCTGCTGGGCGGCTATGGCCGTGAAAGCTCAGACAACACCTCGACCCGCGCCGCCAGCAACAGCCACGATTGGAAAACCCTGAACCGCGGCGAATCGACCATCCGCCTGCAACAAAATTTGTTCCAGGGCTTTGGCACCATCAATGAAGTCGGCCGCCAACAAGCCACCGCCAATTCCCGTGGGTATGCGCTGCTCAATACTTCCGAGCGCACTGCACTGACCGTTGCTCAGGTTTATCTGGATGTCTTGACCCGTCGCGAGATGGTGCAGTTGGCAGAAGACAACCTGAAGAGCCACGAACGCATTTTTGACCAGATCAAACTGCGCACCAGCCGTGGCGTCGGAAGAATGGCGGACATGGACCAGGCTGAAGCCCGACTGGCTCAGGCGCAAAACAACCTGATCACCGAGCAGACCAACCTCGCTGACGCCAACACCAACTACCTCAGCGTTGTCGGCAAAGAGCCCGACCAACTGGAACGCCCACTGGGCGTGGTGACCCTGCTGCCAGCCAGCCTGGAAGACGCGCGCCGCCAGATGATTGCTGACAGCCCGGTGCTGCGCTCGGCCGAATCGGACATCGCCGCTGCCGAAAAGCAGTACGAAGCCGCCAAGTCGACCTTCTACCCGCGCTTTGATGCGGTGCTGCAACGTTCGGCCAACAACAACATCGGCGGCGAAGAGGGCCATGACAATGGCTACTCCGCGATGCTGAACATGCAGTTCAACCTGTATAACGGCGGCAGCGACAAGGCCAGCCTGCAGTCCAAGGCTTCCCAGGCCACCCAGGCGCTGGATATCCGCAACAACGCCTTGCGTCAGTTGAACGAAGAATTGGGCCTGGCGTGGAACGCTTACAACAACGCCAGCCAGCAAGTGCCGATCGCGCAGCAGTACGTCGACCGCAGCACCAAAGTGCGCACCTCGTACCAGCAGCAGTTCAGCCTCGGTGAGCGTACACTGCTCGACTTGCTCGACAGCGAGAACGAACTGTTCACCGCTCAGCAACGTTTGGCGCAGATCAAAAGCCTCTACGTTTACACCCAGTACCGTATCAAGGCCGATATGGGCCAATTGCTGAGAAGTCAGGGCGTAGTCGCTCCGATGGCATCAGTTGTGCAAAACGATATTAAACCGTCGGTAAACCTGCCAGGGATGAACTGATTCTTGACGGCGTTGGACCACACAACCGTTTAAGAGAGAGTCAGCTTGGATTCCGAAATAGGTTTGGCGCCACTTCACCATGACCCGCGCGCTCAGCATGACGACCCATTGCTAGATGGGTTGTTGGCTCTCTGTTCGCTGCATTACAAGCCTGCAAGCCGGGCCATGCTGACCACCGGCCTGCCCTTGGCGGGGCAGCGCCTGAGCCCGGACTTGCTGCCGCGCGCAGCAGCCCGGGCGGGTTTGCAGGGGCGTTTGCTGCAGCGCAAGCTGGAGCAGATCCCGTCCATCGCATTGCCGGCCTTGTTGCTATTAAAGGAAGGACGCAGTGCGGTGCTGTTGGGATGGGAGGGTGATACCGCCCGCCTGCTGCTCAGCGAAAGCGACGGCGGCGAAGTCCAGGTCACCCGTGAGGCGCTGACTCAGGATTACAGCGGTCGGGTTTTCTTCGCCCAACCGCAGCATAAATTTGACGTCACCAGCGGCACGCTGATCCCCCGCGCACGTTCGTGGTTCAAAGACACCCTCAAACGCTCCCGCTGGCTGTACGCCGACGCTATCGCCGCAAGCCTGGTGATCAACCTGATCGCTCTGGCTGCGCCGTTGTTTGTCATGAACGTGTACGACCGCGTGGTGCCGAACCAGGCCACCGCCACCCTGTGGGTGCTGGCCATCGGTATTTGTGGCGCCTACCTGTTCGACCTGCTGCTCAAGAGCATGCGCAGTCTGTGCCTGGACCTGGCGGGCAAGAAAACCGACCTGATCATTTCCGCGACGCTGTTCGAGCGCATCGTGGGTATGTCGATGAAAATGCGCCCGGCGCGCGTCGGCAGCTACGCCTCCAACATCCACGAGTTTCAGGGGATGCGCGACTTCCTCACCTCCCTGACCCTTGCCAGCCTGATCGATTTGCCCTTTACCCTGATCATCCTCGGCGTGATCGCGCTGCTGGGGGGCCACTTGGTGTGGATTCCCATCGTCGCCTTCCCACTCGCCCTGGGCATCGGCCACTTCCTGCAAAAACCGCTCACGGCAACACTTGAGCGCACCATGGCCCTGGGTGCCGAGCGTCAATCGAGCCTGATCGAGACCCTCGCCGGGCTGGACGCGGTAAAGGTCAACAACGCCGAAAGCGAACGTCAGTACCAGTGGGAACAAACCATTGGCACCCTCAGCCGCCTGGAGCTGCGAGTCAAAGTGCTGTCCGGCCTGGCGATGAACATCACTTTGCTGATCCAGCAAGTGGCGGGCGTGGCGATGATTATCTTCGGCGTGTACCAAATCATCGATGGCACCCTCAGCATGGGCGGCCTGGTGGCGTGCTACATGCTCAGCGGCCGTGCGCTTGGCCCGTTGGCCCAGCTGTCGGGCCTGCTGACGCGCTACCAGCAAGCCAAGGTGACGATGGTCTCGGTGGACCAGATGATGGAACTGCCGCAGGAACGCAACTTCGACGAACGCCCGCTTAGCCGCAAAACCCTGCAAGGCGCGATGACGTTCCGCGAGGTCGACTTTACCTACCCGAACCAGCAAACCCTGGCTCTGCGCGGGATCAACCTGAATGTTCGTCCCGGCGAGAAAATCGGCATCATCGGCCGCAGCGGCTCGGGCAAAAGCTCGCTGGCCAAGCTGCTGGTCGGCCTGTATCAGCCGGACTCCGGCTCGTTGCTGGTGGACGGCGTAGACATCCGCCAGATCGACGTCAGCGAATTGCGCCACAACATCGGCTACGTCGCCCAGGACATCCAACTGCTGGCCGGCACCTTGCGCGACAACCTGGTCTCGGGCGCGCGCTACGTGGACGATGAGATGGTGCTGCAAGCCGCAGAACTCGCCGGCGTGCATGAGTTCGCCAGGCTGCACCCACAAGGTTACGAGCTGCAAGTGGGCGAGCGCGGGCAGAACCTCTCCGGCGGTCAACGCCAGAACGTTGCCCTGGCCCGTGCGCTGCTGCTGAACCCGCCGATTCTGCTGCTGGACGAACCCACCAGCGCTATGGACAACACCGGTGAAGAGCGCCTCAAACAGCGCTTGCAGTCGGTGATCGAAAACAAGACGGTGATTCTCGTCACCCACCGTGCTTCGCTGTTGAGCCTGGTAGATCGCCTGCTGGTGATCGACCGTGGCCAGATCCTCGCAGACGGTCCAAAAGCGGCCGTTATGGAAGCGCTGAAAAAGGGGCAGATCAGTGTTGCTTAAGTCCGGCCCAGGCCGTTGGAAAGACGTCATCTTCCGCTACTTCAAGGGCAGCGACTCGCTCGATGATCAACCACTGCCCGAAGTCGAAAAGGCGCTGATCGACGACGCACCACGCATCGTGCGCCTGACCATCTGGGCCGTGATCGGCTTCTTCGTGTTCCTGCTGCTGTGGGCACACTTCGCGATCATCGACGAAGTGACCAAGGGCGAAGGCAAGGCGATCCCCTCGTCGCGCATCCAGAAGATCCAGAACCTGGAGGGCGGCATCGTTGCCCAGATTTACGTGCACGAAGGCCAGATCGTCGAAGCCGGCGCGCCGCTGATTCGCTTGGATGACACCCGATTTGCCTCCAACGTCGGCGAAACCGAAGCCGACCGAGTGGCCATGGAACTGCGCGTGGAGCGTCTCAGCGCGGAAGTCGATAACCGCCCGCTGAACATCACCGATGCCGCACGCAAAGCCGTGCCTAACCAGGCCTCGAACGAAGAGTCGCTGTACCTTAGCCGCCGCCAGCAACTGGCCGATGAGATTGGCGGGCTGCAACAGCAACTGCTGCAACGCCAGCAAGAGCTGCGCGAATTCAGCTCCAAGCAGGAGCAATACCGCAACAGCCTGAACCTGCTGCGCCAGGAGATCGGCATGTCGGAGCCACTGGTACAGCAAGGCGCAATCTCCCCGGTAGAAGTGCTGCGCCTCAAGCGCTCGGAAGTTGAAACCCGCGGCATGCTCGACGGCACCACCCTGGCCATCCCACGCGCCCAAGCGGCGATCAACGAAGTGCAGCGCAAGGTCGACGAAACACGCGGCAAATTCCGCAGCGAAGCCCTGGCCCAGCTGAACGAAGCCCGCACCAACCTGAGCAAGGCTCAGGCAACGTCCAAAGGCCTGGAAGACCGCGTCAGCCGCACCATGGTCACCTCGCCCGTGCGCGGTATCGTCAAGCAGATGCTGGTCAACACCGTCGGCGGCGTGATCCAGCCCGGCAGCGACATGGCCGAAGTCGTTCCACTGGACGACACACTCCTGGTCGAAGCGAAAATCCGCCCACAAGACATCGCCTTCCTCCACCCCGGCCAGGAAGCCATGATCAAATTCACCGCCTACGACTACACCATCTACGGCGGCCTCAAAGGCAAACTCGAAACCATCGGTGCCGACACCGTGATGGATGAAGAGAAGAAAAACACCTTCTACATCATCAAACTGCGCACCGACCGCAGCCACCTGGGCACCGATGAGAAGCCCTTGCTGATCATCCCCGGCATGGTGGCGTCGGTGGACATCATCACCGGCAAGAAGAGCATCCTGAGCTACCTGCTCAAACCGATCATCAAATCCCGTGCAGAGGCAATGCACGAACGTTGATTCTTGGCGGGTGACGCGTAGAAATGTGGGGAGATTTGCGAAAACTTGGGTTTTCGCAAAAATAGTCAGATTTCAGGGGTTTACAGAACCTTTTCAGTCGCTATAATCGTCGCCCTAACACGCCGGTATAGCTCAGTTGGTAGAGCAACTGACTTGTAATCAGTAGGTCCCGGGTTCGACTCCTGGTGCCGGCACCATACAAGGTTCCAGAGAAGGCTTTCAAAATCTCTGGAACCCCCGAAAAACCCGCCTTCTGGCGGGTTTTTTCGTTTTGGCGTTCCATCGGTTTCCGTCAGAAACTGGTGGATTCCAACCGTTTTAAGGGTAGAGTTTGGGATACAGGTCACTTCGATAAAAGGGAGTACCCTTATGTCGCGCACCACAGCTCCGCTCTCCGACGCAGCTTGCCGCTTGGCAAAACCTACAGACCGCGCCTACAAGCTTTTCGACGGCGATGGCCTCTACCTCCTAGTCCAACCCAATGGCCGCAAAGGCTGGCGGCTCCGTTACGTCAAACCTGACGGACGGGAAGGACTGACCTCGTTCGGCAACTACCCCGTCATTGGCCTCGCCGACGCCCGTCGCAAGCGCTTGGAGGTCAAGCGAATGCTGGCGGATGGCATTGATCCCATAGAGACCAAGCACCAAGCCAAGGCGGAAGCTGTGATCAAAGGCAGAACCTTTGAAAGCGTTGCGCTGGACTGGCACACGGAAATGTCGGCCAAGTGGGCACCAGGCCACTCCAAGACTGTGATGAGCCGCCTCAAAACCCACGTGTTGCCGCTGATCGGCGCCCGCGCCATTGTCGAATTAGACACCCATGACCTAATGCAGCCCTTGGAAGCAATCAAGAAGCGCGGAACGATAGACGTTGCTTTAAGGGTACAAAACTACCTGCAGAGCATCATGCGCGAGGCAAAACGCCTCCGGCTTATCACCGCAAACCCTGCTTACGACCTCGAAGGCTTGATCAAAGCCCCGCGGGTAGTACATCGCCCCGCTCTACCCTTATCGCGACTGCCGGAACTGCAGGAGCGGATCGACACCTATAAAGGCCGGGCACTTACCCGTCTGACGGTGATGCTGTCGCTGCATGTGTTTGTACGATCCAGCGAGCTGCGTTTCGCACGCTGGAGCGAGTTCGACCTCAAGCGCGGCACCTGGGAAATACCTGACACTCGTCCAGCGTTGGACGGAGTACCCTTTTCAACAAGGGGTACGAAGATGGCCGGGGACATCCACCTTGTACCCTTATCGCCGCAAGCCGTGGCCCTGCTTGAACAGATCCACGCCCTCACCGGCAAATTCGACCTGGTGTTTGCAGGCGATGCCAAGCCCTGGAAACCCATGTCCGAAAATACCGTGAACAACGCGCTACGGACGATGGGATACGACACCAAAACTGATATCTGCGGACATGGGTTTCGTTCGATGGCCTGCAGCGCACTGATCGAGTCAGGATTGTGGTCGGAGACAGCCATTGAACGGCAGATGAGTCACAAGGAGCGCAACAACGTCCGCGCCGCTTACATCCACAAGGCCGAGTTCATTGAGGAGCGCAGGCTGATCATGAACTGGTGGAGCCGGTACCTGGAAGCCAACCGTGAAGAGCATGTCACTCCGCATGAGTTCGCTAATCAGATTGGGGCGAATGTTACCCGGATAAAGGTGAAGCGGATCAATGATTGAATCCGCCACCCAGGTCACTGAGACAGTCCTGCTATGGGAGGATGCCTAAAACCTCAGGCGTCAAGATCTGAAGCCCAATCCCAGACAACAGACTTGTGCCCAACACGAAGAGAGCTACTTTCAACACCAAACGAATACCACCGCCGAACCCTTTATGACGCAACAAATAGCTGGCAACAATCTTCCTGTAACCATCGCCGTGGCTAAACGCATAGATGATTGCTACCGCGAAGACAAACCATGCAGCGCGCTCGGGATGAGGCATTGTGATTATCGTCAACGCCAAACCGACACAAACAAAACCAATGCTATTAACCTTCTTGAAATAGCTCTTGGCGATGGCTTCATCTTCATCGTCCAGAAAGAAATTCGGTCTCATTGATATGCTCCTTTTGAGATCACAGTGCCGATCACCATGTCATCCAGTCACAGATTAAGAACTCCCTCTGACAGTTTCCACCCGAAGCAGGCGCATTTCTCCCGCAAATCGACAGGAGCATGTCACCCCCCACGAATTCACGAACCAGACCGGACCGAACGTCACTCGCTTAAAAGCAAAACGTGGCGCAACTGAGTTAGCGCTCGGTCTTCATATCTCAGTGATCCGCTTGGCCAAGCAGGTCCATCCAAACATGGCTGCAAAGCCGCCCTGTTTGGATGGACCTCACTTAAAAATCTAAAGCCCACGCAACTGTCTGTGGAAAACCACAGATTTCCACCGGTGGATAATTTCATCCACAGCCGCAGAATCCCCTACAATTCGAGCCTTGACCCAAATTATCCACAGGCGTAGAAAAGATCGGGCAAAGCGCTGTCGTTGACAGCAACCCAGGTAGCCAGAACCTTTAAGGCTACGCCACACCGTGGTGGTTCTCCCAAAGTGCGATTAGCGTCCGGCGGCTCGCACGGTCACAGCGATGTGATGGATGCCTACTTTTACCAGTGTGCCCACTGCGGCAACTCATCCCCTTTCATAGCTGCCCTGCAGCAAACTATCCGCTTGGCCATTCCCGTGCGCCAACCTGCGCCCGTCTCTTTCTCCCGGAAAGAGACGGGCGCTCCTACCACTGCTGCAGCCCAACTCGTACAAGGCTTTGCGGCATTTCCCCTCGTGACAATCGGCGTGACAAACACCGAAAAGTCACCAGCAACAGCGATACCGATGATGGTGCCGCAGCCCACGGAATGGACTGCACCTGACTGACAGTCAGGCATGCCACGGTCATCGCTTCACTGCCTTCACCCGACTCAGGATCTCGCGGCACTGGCCTCGTCAGCCAGCGCAGCCTCCACCCGCCCACTTCCCCGGAAGTGTTCAGGAGGCCAGATCATGAGATGCCCAAGTTCCCGGTCGTAAGGAGCCGCCAGTCCCGCGTTAGTGGACAACCCTCACAGGTCGCAGGGGCCTTGATCCCTGATAACACTCAACATTCGTGGCGGGATGACGTGGGGAAGGTTTTACAAGTGTGGCTTCGAGAGGAGTTTGGTCATGGCATTGGTCGGTAGACGGGATGGGCGTAATTTTGGCTATGGTCGGCAATTGAGTTACGCCGGACCGCAGGCGTTGCAGGACATGTTTGGCGGCGGACATTACGGGACCGTCAAAGCGCACAGTGATCGTTGGCAGGCATTCGTGCGCTGGTGTCGCTCAGACGACGGACCAGGACTCAACGATGCACGGCAGATAGATCGCCAGATCTTGTCGGATTACGCGGCGCATCTGCATCACTTGGTCGAGCGCGGCGATCTCGCGATCGCCACCGCACAAAATCGATTGTCCAGCGTCAACCGAACCATGGCAGCGCTTCGCGGTGATCAGTACATGAAAGTGCAGAGTCCGAGCAAGGCGTTGGAAATGCAGCGCACCACCATCCGCATGACAGTTCCACAAGGCCAGGATCGCGAACACGTGATGCGCATCGTCGATGCACTCCGCGAACAGTATCCCCGTGCCGCCGCCATCGTGCAGTTGGCACGCGCCACCGGCATGCGTTTGCGCGAGGCCATCTTGGCCGACCTTCCCCGTCTAAAACGTGAAGCTGAGCAATTCGGCAAGATCAACATCCAGGACGGCACCAAAGGTGGCCGTTCAGGCGCGTCAGCACCTCGTTGGCTTACGGTAGATGATCATATTCGTGACGCACTGAGGTTTACCGAACAGGTCTCGCCCGACGGTAGCCGCAACCTGCTTGCACCGAACGAACGCTACATCGATTTCCAGCAGGGAATCGTCCGACCCGCCCGAGATATCCTCCATACGCACAAACTCAAAGGATTCCACGAACTGCGCGCAGCCCATGCGTGCGAACGCTATGAGCAGATCACCCATCACCTAGCGCCCATCAACGGAGGCAGGTGCCTCCAGCACCACCGACCTCTTGATGGGGAAGCCCGAGCACAAATCAGCTATGAGCTTGGGCACAGTCGCATCGATGTGGTCCGTGCGTATATCGGTGGCTGAAGATGGCAAATCCTTTCGATATGGAGGTATTTTTGAACGGCGTGCTCTCCGGATCTCATACGACCCGTCGGCGCCACCTTCGTCAGGCTGTGACTATTCAAACCGCAATTTCTAATCGCTGGAAACGTAACAATCCATGGACATGGCAGCAAAAACATCTTGCATGGTTTATGGACCAGGAGTTACGAGATCGTGCAGAGCCAACACGATATTACTTCTGGCTCACTGTCCAGTTGATCGTCTTACGGCTTGGCAAGTCATGGTTCGGATCTAAGCCATCAAGACGTGAAAATTAAGTCCTCTTTCTGTCTGTCTAGACAGTCAAGCGATGACTATAGACGCAGCGACAGCATCTCTGATAGCTTCTGCTGAAGCCGCCATATCAGAATCAAGTCGCATAGTAAATTGTATTTAGCCTTTCAAATTTCAATTTGCGCTGCTATTCAGGGAAGACTATGAACTCGCCTACTCAGGATTTCACAGCAAAAAACCTAAACTGGATGCGAAAGCGTAGAAAACAATTCGGGCTAACCCCTGATAACAATGATCATCTGGAAACCAACGATGAATGGTCTAAATATCTGATTTCTCTGGAGCTACGCATTGCCCAGAATCAAATGAACTTCATAAAACTCAGCACATTCTTAACTAAGAAAAGTAAAAAAAAGAGAACAACTGTCAGGACTAAAAGCCTAGACGAAGCGTTAACCTTAAGAAAAATAAATGACAATTTAAGACGCGCATATCATATAAAGAGCCCGAGTAGAGACAACATCGTAAAACTAGTCATCCAAGCTCTCAGAGATCCTTCTCCAAAAACAGTCTACAGGTTAGATATCAGATCATGTTTCGAGAGCATTCATAGAACCAGCTTAATGAACAAAATAGCCAGAGATGGCCATGTATCATTCCAAACACTGCAGCTTCTAGACAATTTTTTCTCTCATGCCTATTCAATAAAACCCGAATTAAAGAAAAGCGGACTACCTAGAGGTGTAATTATCACCAGCACCTTAGCTGAAATATATCTAAATCAGCTAGACCTAGAGCTTAGAAATATTCCTGGAGTTTATCTCGCCGTTAGGTATGTTGACGACATTGTAATATTTGCAACCTGCGGCGAAGTCACGCTTAAGCGAGAAGTGCAAAGCTGCTTATCAAAATATCGACTTAAAACCAATGAATCAAAAAGTAATATTTTCAGTATAAAATGCACTTGCAGTGATATTTGTGGCCATCCAGAAAAATGTCCATGCGAACGCTCTTGCAAGTGTGCAAAATCTGATAGCTCACTTGTGTCTCCGGCTCCGGAATACCTCGGATACAAAATACTAATTGGCAAACGGAATGATGAAAAAGAAAACAAAGTAACTCTCCTGCTCTCGGATAGCAAGATATCTAAACTCAAGCAGAAGATTTTCTTGTCTCTACAAGACTTTAAGTCCAACAAGAATATAAATCTATTAAAAAATAGGCTTTCATATTTAACTGGAAACCAACTACTTCCAAGCGATCCAAGCCGAAGAGGACTATATACTGGGCTAGCCTACACGCATTCGCTCTACAGCCATGATGATTCTCAGGAAGCGACCTCAAGTAATTCGCTATCTGCACTTGATACTTTTTTTTCAAATCTCGCGAGGCCTGCATTGCGTAGACTGGGGATATCAAAAGAAGAGACAAACGCAATAACAAAGTACTCGTTCGTATCAGGCTTCATCAAACGGCGCAGAACCAAATTTAGTGCCAGAGATGTGATAGAAATAACTAGGTGCTGGAATCATGTCTAAAAAAAATAAAGAAAATTAAAGACAGAGACTGTGCGCGGATGCTTCTGACAGACGTCCTACCCTATGAATTACCTCTGTATTTTACAAATGAAAAACTTTATAAATTCGCAAAA
This sequence comes from Pseudomonas sp. Irchel 3H9, assembly GCF_900187495.1. Lineage (NCBI taxonomy): Bacteria > Pseudomonadati > Pseudomonadota > Gammaproteobacteria > Pseudomonadales > Pseudomonadaceae > Pseudomonas > Pseudomonas sp. Irchel 3H9. The sequence goes on from NZ_FYDK01000009.1 coordinate 15,285, forward strand.
TCCAACACAAATCAGACACCACTAATATCAAAAATCTTATCAACAAAAGGGGAGACCATTCCTGCAAGTTTAAAGATTGGTAAAATCGACCAAAAAACCAGAACGCTATCTATCATTCATCCTGCGACCCAGCTTAGGGCTAGCGAATTTTACCGAAAGTATGACATTTACATATCCCACCTTTGTACTAGAAGCGCGTACTCCCTAAGACATCCTTACCGAGTCGCATCAAAATTCTATGACAGTCGTTATATAGATGAATCCTTGAATGAATTTGCACCGGAACTGGTCGAAGGATCTTTTGAGCCAGAAAAACCATATGCATCAACTTATTTTTCGTACAAAACATATGCTCAGATTTATAAATTTTTCTCGTCACGCGAGTACGAACTATTAGAGCAAGAATACAAATACATGGTTCAATTAGACATTGCAAAATGCTTTTCATCTATCTACACCCACTCTATTGCCTGGAGCATGAGGGGGAAAACTTTTGCCAAAGATAATCGAGGATTAGAATTCTTCGAGAGCGAATTCGACAAACTCGTAGGAAACTTCAACTGGGGCGAGACTAACGGAATAATTATAGGCCCGGAAATTTGTAGAATATTTGCGGAAATCATACTTCAAAGCGTAGACATCGCAATCTCTAAAAAAGTCCAGTCAAAAACTACGATAAAACGTTACGTTGACGATTATTTTATTTTTTCAAATGACCTTGAAGACCTCCAAACAATCGAACGAGTGATAGCTGAAGAGCTGGAAAAATATAATCTTTATTTGAATGAAAGCAAGAAAAAAATTATTGAGCGCCCGCTAATAACAAATCTAACTATCGCCAGAAATAAGATCCAAACTGAAGTTCTAGACTTCATTAATCTTTTCAAATCTGCTTTAGGTTCTGTTCAGACAGAAGCTGAACAATCGAAAGCGATAGGAGAGTTGAAAAAACAATCACGAAAAATCATCACGGAGATTAGATCTGTAGCACGAACCAACCAAGTAAAATACGCCGACTTAGCATCCCCTGCTCTAGCAATTATTGCAAGAAAAATGAATACCATTCGATACCGCTCAAAACCAAGTCCAGGCGAGACGTCCGTAATCTCCACCAAATTTGAGTCGACATTTCAAGCAGTCTTAACAGTTTCAGAGTTTCTTTATCTAATGGATATCAGGGCCGCCACTTCCAATAAAATGGCCAGGATTTTTCTAGAGTTGGACGAATTAGCTAGAAGTGTTGGGCTTGCTCGTCCAGCATTTGAGTCTCAAATTCTCGATATCACCCGTAAGGCGATAATAGAGTCAAAGAAGCATGCAAGCACTGCAGACGTATTAAACATCGCCGTAGCCGCTGATTCCATCTGCTCAGACAAACAAAAGCTAACAAAAATCGATTTGCAGGTGCTTTTTAGCGTAACGGATGAAAATAGCAGTTCGATGAACGACTATTTTTCTATAATAGCAGCATTATATTTTTCAAAAAACAGACGAGATCTACGCCCGATAAAGCAGGCAGCAATAAAAAGCGCCGACCATATCATAATGAATAACGCAGCACGCCTAAACAAAAATACCGACGCATTTATGCTGTTCGTGGATATAATCGGCTGCCCATATATAGACGAGGCGGACAGAGCAGCACTTTACAATAACGTGCATAAAATCAGTCAGGGGCGGCTACTCAGTCAAGGGGATGCATTGGGGCAAGCTCGGCTGCTTTCAAAAAGCAATGGATTTACCGTTTGGCAAGGGGTCTCATCTTTACGATCTTTGTTAGCGAAAAAAGACTTGCGCCCTGCTTATGAATAAAGTTAATGTAATTATAGTCAAAGTGAGAAGGGAAGCGTCTTAGCTTTCACAGTAATGCATAGCTTTCGGCGGCCTCTGTCCTGTAACAGGATTGCGTCGGTATGCTAAGAGCGAGCCTCATGGGCAGATGATTAGGCGTTCATCAAAAGCTAACGAGGCGTTTTCAGATCTCCAGAACGCTCACACACACAAACTTCTCTTTTCACTTTGACCCTCTCACAAAGCCGCCTCGACTAGCACTCCATAACTCCCCAGTGATTAATTAACAGGTGGAGTAGCGACGATCAGAAACTGATAGGGTCTAGTCCACTCCTCAATCATACGCCCCACAACAACACATCGCTTCTTCCCACCGTCCTCAAGAACATTACTAGCAATCTCCGAAACCGATTCATTTCGCCGCTCTGAAATAGCTTTTGGATACACGTAAAAAACCACACTTGCTTCTCGGTGCGCTGGCGGCTCGATAATCATCGATGATAGGTGATAAGGATCTTGGTAGTTTTTTTGAACACTTATTTTAAGATTTTCCAACTCTTTGAAGATCTGAGTTTGTTGCCCAAAATCACCGATTCTAAGCATATCAATAACCATAGTGGTCCAAGCTTCAACACCCTTCCGCTGTATTTCTAATACGATACGCTCAAGATGCGGATGCAGCTTAACTTTTGGTTTTCGGACTCGAACGCCTGCGTCTGCGCTATTATAAAAGTGATCGACCGAACGAGACATACCAACTATAGCCACGCAAGTATCCTCGCTTTCAAGGACTGCGGAATTGAAGCCTGTTTCAAGATAAAGGCCGAGATAGTCCATCTCATCCCCCATCATTTGCGTAGACTTTTGAATTCGTTCACGCTCTGCAAAATAATGAAGGAAGTATGCTGGCTCGTTAAGAATTTCGGCAACACATGCTAGGTCAGCAATATTTAGAGTAGGAGCCAAGGGGAGATCCTCTGGCACCCATCCAGCACGTTTTAACTCCGCCTCAGCACTGCAAATTACCGAAAAGTCATCGAGCGTTACAGAGATACGAATAATGGTGTCTACTTTTTCAGCGACCAAACCCAGTTGTGCTGTGAGTTTTAAAGCATCAGCATCACCTGACTTTGCCTTCCACAAGATTTGCTCGAGACGATGCGATTGCTCCGCGGGTTCGACGATAAGATCTCGCACATGCCGTTTCACTCGATCAGGGGCACCACGTAAACCTTGGGGAGTAAGAGCCGCAGATTTTGCTTCAACAATAAGTATCGCACGGTCGACTTGGCCAAGAAAATCTGTTTCAAATCTATCTTGACCTACTACCCATTTGGCATTTAACGCAAACTTAATGGTCGGAAAGACACCCTCGATTACATCCTTAATTTTCTCCTCTAGATAAATTGCTCGGCGCTTTTTCAGTTTTTCTAGCAAGCCTGCGTCGTCTAACAATGATCTCATCACAGCGTGGATATTACTGAATATGACTTGCGGAACTGGAAAGAAAAATCCACCTGCGATATTAATTCCCGGCGCAATCCACGTTGGATTACTGAGAAAGAAATTAGGAATATTTTCCCGATCAAGATCCCCCGGCATTAGAGAAAGACGGTTCAGAATGAGCAAAACAACATCTTCTGATCGCTTCGTCAGCTCTGCAATTTTTTCTACTTCGACACTCGCTAATGATGGTAAAACCATGTCGGAGTGTGCTTGTAGAATTCCAGCCACACCTATCAGATCAATATCTTTCGGCAAACCTTTAAGAAACTCTGAAGGGTTTCCTTCTACATAAGGATAAATAGCAAAGTACCGCTTAACTAATTTTTCCTTTGTTTTCGATCTAAATATCTTTTGAAGAAGCTGCATCCTCTTACTTGAGCGTTCCTCCAAACGCTTCAAGATTGCAACCGACACGTCGATAAGATCAGTAGCGCTAAACCCAAAAAACTTTTTTACATCCTGATCTAGAGGACTATATAGTTCCTTTGATATCTTGGAAACAGCAGCGAAATAACCCCAATTCCTTACAAATTGCGTATGAGCTCTTAGCCGCTCTTGGAGCATGAGTATTGTCTGCTGGGAGGCGTCTCGTTCCTCCACCATCGAAAGAAATCGACGATGAATGAACGCGTCAGCAAGAGCCTTCACATTCTCAACCACCTTTTGAATTTCCAACGGTTTCGCTGGTCTCTGTCCCCATTCACCGTGTGGAATAGTAAGTGCCAATGCCTGGAGGATTTCCACATGGTGCTGTTGGACGTCCGGCATCATAGACTCTCGCGATACTCCCTCGTCTCCAACCTGCACCTGAAGGCCGTAAGCGCTAAGCATTGCAATAATATGCGGCGGATATGAGGCTCTAAACTGTGACAACAACGAATCACAGAGTTCGGGGAACCTCTCTTGACTCTTTTCACCCTCTGCAATTAACGCCGCTTTCAGGACATCCCTGTCAATGTCGTTTAGGGGATGAGAAAATAAACCAAATTCATCAGAGGCGTCGGACAAACTGCTTCCGCTCTCTAAACTCTTAGACCTGTCCATTTGTCTCATCCACTCGCTTAAAAATTGACATTTTAGCGCGGGGACAATTTCCAACGCGCTCAGCGCTTATTCTAATCTTCAGGGTACACTTTGGGGTAGAGGCTGTGTAACACACCTAAAATCACATTAAATAACAAATAGTTATCTGTCGGTTCGACTCTTGGTGCCGCACCATACAAGGTCCAGAGAAGGCTTTCAAAATCTCTGGAATCCCCGAAAAACCCGCCTTCTGGCGGGTTTTTTCGTTTTGGCGTTCCGTGAACTCCGCCAAAACCTTATGGATACCATCGATTTTGGGGTTGGGTAGTTAGATAAAGAGGGAGTGTTCTTAAAGCGCACACCACTGCCCCGCTCTCCGATTCGGCTTGCCGTTCAGCCAAGCCCACCGCCGCACCTAGCTTTTAGACGACGACCGCGCCATATAAGACAAAGCCCCTGTAGAAATGCAGGGGCTTTGTTGTTTCTGGAGTTCCACCCTGATCAGCCTGAACCTGCCATCGGCGGGCAATAGATCAAAATGCCCCTATCCCGTCGTTTCCGCTTTTTCGGTATAACCAATTCCCTCGCGTTGTGAACGGACCTCTATGAACGCTTTGAAGTTGATCTTCCTACTGGTGATTTTCCCGTTGCTGCTGACAGCCCTGGGTGGCTGGGAGCGCGAGCGGGCGGAGTCCGCTACTGCGGCGTCGATTGATTACCAGCGCCACCTCGTTACTTATAAACAACAGTTGCAAGAGGTGGCGGCCATGCAACCTGTGCCCACCGCTGATGCGCCAGAGGGGCTGATCAGCGTTCAGGAAGCCATCGCTCGACTGGAAAGAAACGAAGCTGAATTGCCCACTGCGCAACGCGTCAATCATGCACGGCGCGTCATCGCGCTCTGGGTGATAGGCCTGGGACTGGTCGCCGCTTTGATTGGTGTAACCGCATTGCTTGCTACGCACTGGGCGGGACGACGTGCGCAGCAATCGCGCGAAACATTGTTGCAGGTGTTCTCCATCGGCAGCCGATCGTTGCCCTACGTGCTGGTGAGCCATGTGGTGGCAATGGCGGCGACCGTCGCCTTGGCGTTGAGCTACGAAGGCTTGGCGATGTGGCATATCGGCCGGCTGGGTAGTGGCGAGGTCAAGCTGATGGCGGTGCTAGGGGTCATTGCGGCGTTTTGCTTGTACTCGATCTGGCAGTTGCTTAAACAGTTGCGCCACATGCTGGGGATGTTCACGCCTGAACCGCTGGAGATGTTCGGGCAGGTGGTGACGCCCGAGCAGGCGCCGGGGTTGTGGCGCCATGTGAACGAAGTGGCGGGCAAACTCGGCGCGCTGCCACCGGACCATATTGTGGTGAGCCTGGCTCAGGGCTTTTACGTGACGTCCAGCGAGGCCACTGTGCAACCGGCGAACACTTCGCTGCAGGGGCGCACCTTGCATGTGCCGCTGTTGTTCCTGGGCCTGTTGAGTCGCGAGGAAGTCGGCGCGGTGATCGGCCATGAGCTGGCGCACTTTGCTGGGAAAGACACGGAATACAGCCTGCGTTTTTTGCCGATCTACGACGGGGTCAATCGCAGCCTGGAAGCGCTGTTGAACACGATGCTGGCCAGCGATGTTATCCAGGGATGGCTGATGCGGCCGTCGTTCATGTTCGGTGTGTTTTTCATGCAGCGCTTTGATGACGCAGTTAACCACTGGAGCCGTGAGCGCGAATTGCTGGCGGATGCGGCTGGTGCGCGACTGGTAGGCAGTACAGCTGCGGCGTCAGCGCTGTTGCGGGTGTCGGTGTTGCAACCGCACATAGAGGACTCACTGCTGGCATTGTGTGACGCTGCCTCGGCGACAGATCTGCCCGACGCCGTGCTCGCGACCTTGCGTGAGTGCCAATTGCAACTGCCGCCCGAAGCCTTGGCGATTCATCAACCGCACCCAACTGACTCCCATCCCTCCAACGGCGAACGCCTGCAGGCGCTCAACGTTTCGCTGGACGATGCCCTGCGCAGCGCAACCCGCGCGGTGGATAGCGACGCGGCGAATGCTCAGATAGATGCCTGCTTCAGCGCACCACAGGCCCTGCGCGCGCAGCTGTCTGGCGACGTGATGGAAGTGGCCGAGTCAGAGAACACCGCGCATACCCATCTGCTGGAAACCCTGGCCGCTTCGACCGAAGGTGATCGTAGATTGCATGAAGGAGGAAAGTGGCGCGGGGTACTGATGGCGCTGTCGGGCCTGCCCTTTGTGTTGGCTGCACTGTTTATCTTGAGCCGGGTCTGGCTCGCCCCGGAGCGTTTGAAAGGCACGCCGCTGTCGGCAGTCGGCGCGGGCGCTTGCCTGGGTGTTATTGGGCTGGCCCTGCTGTGGCTGGGGATCCGCCGATTCATGCGGGCGCCGCAGACCGCATTGCGCCTGACGCCGGAACATTTTGTGTTCAATAACCTGGCGCAGCCGCTGCCCATCGAACATATCGAAGAGATTTCGCTGCAATTCGTCCAGGGCATTTGGATAACGCTTCAATTGACGCCCGAGGCGCCATTACCTGCAACGCGCAAGACAGCGTTCGGCGTTCCCGGTGTGCGAATTAATAAAAAGAAACGCCAAGTGCTGCTGCTGATGGCACAGCTCTGTATCGACAATAAAAAGATAGAGCCCTATGAAGGGTTGTCCTTGATGCTCGACTACAAGAATGCCGCGTTGGCGCGCACGATTTTGCAGAGCCGCCAGGACTGATACGCGCACATAAAAAAACCCCGAACCAGTCGGGGTTTTTTATCGCCTGGAATCAGGCGTGACGTGCGATCAGTTAGAAAACGTTGATCGGGTAGTCGGCGAACAGACGGATTTCGTTACCGCCTACGTTGTACTTGTCGGCATTGCTGGAAACGCGCAACCACGAGGCACGAGCACGCAGGCTCAAGTCTTTGGCTGGGCCGCTCTGAACGACGTATTTGAACTGGTTGAAGATCTCGCGCTCGGTGCCGTTGCCACGGCCACTGCCGTCGTCAATGTTGGTGCCGCGAACGTAGGCCACGTTGTAGGTCAGGCCAGGCACGCCGAAGGTGCTGAAGTCCAGACCGTAGCCGGCTTGCCAGGAGCGCTCGTCCTTGCCGTTGAAGTCGGACCAGTAGGAGTTGGCCAGCAGGATGGTGTTGCCGCCGTCGCCGATGCCGGTGTCCACGGTATTGTCACGGTAGCCGCCATACAGGTAACCGGTATCGCCGGTACTGCGCTGATGGGCCAAGGTGAAGCTGTGCGCACCAACAGCCCATGTAGCGCCCAGGCTCCAGATTTTGTTGTCGCGCGCGTCGCCATTACCGCGTTGCTCGGCGAAGCTCCTGTCCAGCTTGGTTTTGTAGCCGTTGAAGTCAAAGGTCAGCGACTGTTTCTCTGGCAGGGCCAGCACGTAGTTGACGTTGACGTATTGCTTCTTCAGCACGTCTTGCATGTCGGAAGCGTACAGCGCAGCCGACAGGCTTTCGGTGAATTTGTAGCTGCCGCCCAGGTAGCTGATGTTCTTCAGGTTACCGCTGTCGGTGCCTTCAGCACCTTTTTGGGCTTCCTTGGTGAAGCGACCTGCGTCCAGTTGCAGACCTTCGATCTCTTTGGAAACGATCGAGGTACCGGTGTAGGTTTCCGACAACAGACGAGAGTTGTCGTACTGCAGCACAGGAACGGCCGGCATTTGATCGCCGTACTTGAGCACGGTGTTCGATACGCGGAATTTCACCGCGGCGCCGCCCTTGGCCAGGTCGTCGGCTGCTGCGCCGCTGTCACCTTGCTTGAAGAAGTTAATACCGCCCGCGCCGCTGCGGCCTTTACCACCGTCCAGACGGATAGCGTACTGACCGATCACGTCCACACCCACACCAACGGTGCCTTGGGTGAAGCCGGACTCAAACTTGCCGATGAAGCCCTGGCCCCATTCAGCTTTGTCTTGCTTGCCGTTTTTGTAGTCACGGCTGATGTAAGCGTTACGTGCTGCGATGTTCAGGTGGCTGTCTTCAACGAAACCCTTGGATTGCTCCTGGTCGTTTGCCATTGCTGCCGATGCGCTCAAAATCCCCAGAGCGATCAGACTCATCCGTTGCTTCAACATTTTCTTGTATTCCTTATTTCTGGTTGAGTACGCACTGTGACACCAGGCTCCATGTCGCTTTTCTGGTGTCGACTTTTCCGGAAAAAAGAAGGCCCGCGGACGACTGAACATGCCGCGGGCCTTTTTTTATTAGATGAGTCATGGCGGTTAGCCACAGGCGTTGGGCGCAATCCTAGTCGCGGGTTGAACTATGTGTCAATTTCGCGAATCGTCTGTATTTAGGCGAAATAATTCTAAGCAAAGGCCTATAGCCTGTCTGAAAACGACAAAATTCTCGTCGCATACAAGAAGAAAACACATCCAGTAACACATATCAAAGTGGATACGTTTGGCAATAGATAACGCGCGCAAATGCAAAGCATTACCATTAGCGCGTTTTCTCCTCCCAAACATTTTGGATACTTTTCCCAATGCCTGCCCCTCGCCTGACACCCATGACTCTTGGGCTTTCTTTTCTGCTGTCTGCCGGTTTTGCCTGTGCGGCCACCACCTTGCCCGAGACCTCGATCAGCGCCGAAGTTGACGAAGATGACCCGCGCATCAAGGAAACCAGCACCGCCACACGCACCGCCACTCCCGTGCGTTATGTGCCTCAGGCAATTGATTCGGTGAAGACTGAGAACCTGCGGTCCTACGGCACCAACGACCTGGGCCAGGCGTTGAGCGGCATCCCCAACGTGAGCAGCGGCGCCGATACACGTTTCGACAGTGTGCGCATCCGTGGTTTTGACGCGAGCAATGACTTCTACCTGGACGGCATTCGCGACGACAGCCAGTACGTGCGCGACCTGCATAACATCGAGCGCATTGAAGTGCTCAAAGGCCCGGCAGCAGTGCTTTACGGGCGAGGCGGTCAGGGAGGGATCGTCAACCGCGTGAGCAAGTTGCCAACGGCCGGGCACAAATCGAGCATCGAGGCGCAAGGCGGCAGCAACGATTTGCGCAGCCTGTATGCCGACCTGAGCACGGACCCCACCGATAACATCAGCCTGCGCCTGAACATGGGCAACCAGGACAACAACAGCTTTCGCGACGACGTGAGCGGCAGTCGCCAACTGTTTGCACCGTCCATGAGCTGGCAGCTCACGCCTGACCTGAACTGGCTGGTGCAATACGAATACAGCCGCTACAACCGCACGCCTGATCGCGGCGTGCCCGGCGTCAACGGGCGCCCAGCGGATGTGAGCCGCAGCACCACCTACGGCGACAGCCGCGATTACATCGACGACAAAACCCAGTCCCTGCGCTCCAAGCTCACCTACGAGCTCAACGACAACTGGCAACTGCGCCAGACGCTGGGCGTGTTCAAGCTCGACAGCGATTTCGACAATACCTACCAAACCGGCTACAACCCTGCGAACAACCGCGTGACGCGCCAACGCTGGCAACAGGACCTGACCACCCTCAACATTTTCAACAACGTCGAGCTCGAAGGCAGTTTCAGTACCTATGGCCTGGAACACCGCCTGCTCACGGGCCTTGAGCTGGGCAGCCAACGTCGTGATCCAAAGCTATACAGTGGTGGCCTGACCGTGCCGGCCATTGACCTCAACCAGCCGAATCGTCATTTGAGCCATACCGGGCGGATGAGCGTGTCGAGCAACAACCACACCGAAGTCGAAAGCCGCGCCATTTACGTCCAGGACCAACTGCGCCTGAATGATCAATGGCAAGTGCTGGCCGGCGTGCGTTACGACGTGTTTGAAGTGAGCACCAAAAACAAGCTGCTCAATGTTCAGGAGGGGGTCGACAGCCGCAAGGCCAGCCCACGTTTCGGCCTGGTGTGGACGCCTCTGGAAAACCACTCGTTCTATGCCTCGTGGAGCAAGACGTTCTCACCGGCAGGGGGTGGTTTGATCGGCATCACCCCGAACGCCGCCGGCAGCGTCAACGACCTGAGCCCCGAGCTGACCAAGCAGAAAGAAATCGGCGTGAAGAGTGACTGGCTCGACGACCGCCTGAGCACCACTCTGGCGGTGTACGAACTGGAACTCTACAACCGCCGCACCAACGACCCGCTTGACCGCACCATCATTCTGCTCAGCGGCCTTCAGCGTTCGCGTGGCGTGGAGCTGACGGCCACCGGCAAGATCGTCGGCAATTGGTATGTACGCGGCGGTGTTGGCGTGCAGGATGCCAAGGTCGAGAAAGACAACAATGGCTTTGAAGGCAAGCGCGTCAGCGACGTCGCCAAGCGCAATGCCAGCCTGTTTATCACCTGGAAACCGGAAATGGGCTGGTACGCAGAAACCGGCCTGACGCTGGTGGGCGACCGTTATGCCGACAGTCTCAACACCGTGGTCCTACCGGGTTATGGCAGTTGGGATGCGCTGGTCGGGTTCCGCCATAAAGAATGGGACGTGCGGGCGGCGCTGAACAACATTACCGACAAGACTTACTACGAATCAGCAACCAGTGTGGCGCAGATTCAGCCGGGGGAGCCGCGTAACCTAGTGGTGACGGGGACTTACAGCTTTTAATTTAAGTGTGGGAGGGGCTGCTTCGCCGCACAACGCAGGCGAGCCCCCTCGCCGCAGCTGGCTCGCTCAAACATTTGGCGGCCGTGTTGTTCAGTTTTTGAGCAGGTCACACAACGCGTGCACTTCATCATCACTGAACAACCCTACCGGGTAGCGTTCACTCATCACGCTGCGCAGATCCGATTGCCGCCGGACCTGCCGCGCGCCGTGTTCCTTCAACCAGTGCCCCAGCGCATGGATCGTATCGTTGTTAACCCGTAAAGGGTGGAAGGTGCGCGTGTAGATCGGGTTGATATCGGCGTTCATTTCAGCGCTCTCTCCTACTGCTTGAGCGGCTAACTTACTCAAGGTTTATGACAGAACTGTGCAGTTATCACCTTGGGCCACTGAGGCAACACCGATACAAGAGCTATGCCAATGTCGCGTGCTTGCGGGCTTATGGGCACAAAAAAGCCCGCGGCCTTACTGGGCCGCGGGCTTGCTGCAGACGCTGAAACCGAGTAGCACCCGGCCGCCGGAAAGGCGCTGTTACAACTGCACTCAGTTTTTGTGCGGGGCGGGCTGCTGCTGGGTCAGACAGTGGATATTACCGCCACCCAGTAACAGTTCACGGCCCGGCACCATCACCACTTCGTGTTGCGGGAACAGGTTCTGCAGGATGGCCTTGGCTTCGTTGTCCAGCGGGTCGTCGAAGCTTGGCGCGATGATCCCGCCGTTGACGATCAGGAAGTTGACGTAGGAACCGGCTAACCGCACGGTCGGATTACGTTCCTGGGTGCCGTCCACCGGGTCAACACCTGCGCATTCTTCTTCAGTGGCATACAACGGCCCTGGGATCGGCATTTTGTGCACTGTGAATGGGCGGCCCTGAGCGTCGGTGCTGCTTTGCAGCACGTCCATCGCCGCGTGGCAGCGGGCGTAGTTCGGGTCTTGCGCATCGTCGGTCCACGCCAACAACACTTCACCTGGACGCACGTAGCAACAGAAGTTATCCACATGGCCGTCGGTTTCGTCGTTGAACAGGCCGTCTGGCAGCCAGATGATCTTATCCACAGCCAAGTTGGCGCTGAGCACCGCTTCGATCTCGGCACGGTCAAGGTGCGGGTTGCGATTGCGGTTGAGCAGGCATTCTTCAGTAGTGATCAGGGTGCCTTCGCCATCGACATGGATCGAACCGCCTTCCAGCACAAAACCTTCGGTGCGATAACGCGGTGCTCGCTCGATTTCGAGGATCTTGCCACCCACCTGCGAGTCGCGATTCCACGGCGAGTAGAGGCCGCCATCAAAACCACCCCAGGCGTTGAAATCCCAGTTCACGCCTCGCACTTCGCCGCTGTTGTTGATCACGAACGTCGGGCCAGTGTCGCGTACCCAGGCGTCATCGCTGGACATTTCCACCACACGAATATTCGGCACGTCCAAACGAGCGCGGGCGTTTTCGTACTGGCCGGGAGAAACCGCCACGGTCACCGGCTCAAAACGCGCGATGGCCTTGGCCACTGCCACATGAGCCGCCTGCGCCGGTTTACCACCCAGACGCCAGTTGTCCGGGCGCTCTGGCCAGACCATCCAGGTTTGCGTCTGTGGTGCCCATTCGGCGGGCATATGGAAGCCATCGGCGCGGGGGGTGCTGTGCAGGGTGGTCATGGCGATCAGGACTCCGAATGGGGGAAAAGGCCGACTTTATAACGGATAAAAATCGGCTTTAAAAGCGATCAAAAAGCATGATCGATAAATATGACAGGTAATAGCCGATAACAATCGATTAATTACAGCTGCTCATTGAGTATCTTCGACAACATGTCGACAAAAAATCCACGCTGCGTTTAGACGTAACCATCGGCGGCTTGATCTTGAGGATGTTCAGGTAGTCACCGTTAGGTTGCATGAAAATCCCCAACGCGCGCAGGCGGTCACACAGCAACGTGGTCTCTTCGGTCTCCGGTTCCAGGGTTTGTCGATCGCGAACCAATTCCAGGCCAAGATAAAAACCGGAACCGTGAACCGCGCCCACCAAGGGATGGCGATCAATCAGTGCTTCCAACCGCGCCTTGAAATGCCCTCCGACAACTTTGGCGTTTTCCCACAGTTTTTCTTCCTCCATCACGTCCAGCACCGCCATGCCGATGCGGCAACTCACTGGGCTGCCCCCGACGACGAGAAAAAATACCCTTCAGCCTCCAGTGCCTCGGCGATTTCCCGCCGGGTAATCACTGCACCCAACGGCTGGCCGTTGCCCATGCCCTTGGCCATGGTGATGATGTCAGGTACCACGCCCTGCTCTTCAAAGCCCCAGAAAAAATGCCCCATGCGGCCATAGCCCACCTGCACTTCATCGGCGATGCAGACGCCGCCCTGAGCGCGAACCAACCCGTAAACCTGCTCAGCGCCCTGATGACCTTGGGTACGCGCACGCCCTGCAGTGTGTTGAGGGCTGCGAGCTGGGGCTGCAACTCCACAGCGGCGTAGTCGCCCCGGCAGATTTTCAGAACAAACCGGCCGCGGGAGCTGTCGACTTTGTAATTGAGGTCTTGCTGGCTGCCAATGACTGCAACGTGCCAGAAAGGCCGTTTTTTAGACGTGTATATCGCCATTGTTCAGGGGGCTTGCGCAACCCCCACATGCACACGGTCCTGACCAGCGCCACAACACAAGCTATGCTCCATTCGCTAAACGTCCGCCTAAGGAAAAGGGCCCCAGTCATGCGCATTCTCATTACCGGTGGCGCCGGTTTTATCGGTTCTGCTTTGATACGTCATCTGATTCAGCACACCGAGCACGAAGTGCTCAACCTGGACAAACTCACCTACGCCGGCAATCTGGAATCGCTGACCAGTATCGCGGCCAATAGCCGCTATGAGTTCGTACAGGCCGATATCATCGACCAAGCCACCGTCAGCGCAGTGCTCGCGCGCTTCGAGCCTCAAGCGATCATGCATCTGGCCGCCGAATCCCACGTCGACCGTTCGATTGACGGCCCGTCGGATTTTATCCAGACCAATATCGTCGGCACCTACAGCCTGCTGGAAGCCGCCCGCGGCTACTGGCAAACCCTTTCCGGGCCAGACAAGAGCACGTTTCGCTTCCACCATATTTCTACCGACGAGGTCTACGGCGACCTACACGGCGTGGACGATCTGTTCACCGAAACCACGCCCTACGCGCCCAGCTCGCCCTACTCTGCCAGCAAAGCCGCGTCCGACCACTTGGTCCGCGCCTGGCAACGCACCTACGGCCTGCCCGTGTTGCTGACCAATTGCTCCAACAACTACGGCCCCTTCCACTTTCCTGAAAAGTTGATTCCGCTGGTGATCCTCAACGCTCTCGCGGGCAAGCCTTTGCCGGTCTATGGTGATGGCTTGCAAGTGCGCGACTGGCTGTTTGTCGAGGACCACGCCCGAGCGTTGCTCACCGTCGTGACGCACGGCGTAGTCGGCGAGACCTACAACATCGGCGGCCACAACGAGCAGAAGAACATCGATGTTGTGCGCAGCATCTGCAGCCTGCTGGAGGAATTGGCACCCCACCTTCCGCCCGGTGTGGAGAAATACGCCGACCTGATCACGTTCGTGAAAGACCGTCCGGGCCACGACCAACGCTACGCGATCGACGCCAGCAAAATCGAACGCGAACTGGGCTGGGTACCCGAAGAAACCTTTGAAACCGGGCTGCGCAAAACCGTGCAGTGGTACCTCGATAACCTGGAATGGTGCCGCAGGGTTCAGGATGGGAGTTATCAAGGTGAACGATTGGGCAATACCGACACGAGGGATCTGATTGCATGAAAGGAATCGTATTGGCCGGTGGCTCCGGCACACGCTTGCACCCCATCACCCTGGGTGTCTCCAAACAACTGCTGCCGGTCTACGACAAGCCGATGATTTACTACCCGATCTCGGTACTGATGCTGGCAGGCATCAAAGAAATTCTGGTGATTTCCACGCCGGCGGACTTACCGCAATACCGCAACCTGCTGGGTGACGGTAGCCAGTTTGGCGTGACGTTCAGCTACGCCGAACAACCGAAGCCGGACGGGCTGGCGCAAGCCTTCCTGATTGGCGAGCAGTTCATCGGCAACAACCCCGTGTGCCTGATCCTGGGCGACAACATTTTCCACGGCCAGCGTTTCAGCGAGCAGTTGCATGCGGCGGTCAATCGCGGCAAAGGTGCCACGGTGTTTGGCTATTGGGTTAAAGACCCGGAGCGCTTCGGTGTAATCGACTTCGACAGCGAAGGCCGCGCCCTGTCCATCGAAGAAAAACCCGCTGTACCGAAATCCAGCTATGCCGTCACCGGCCTGTATTTTTACGACAACGACGTGGTCAGCATCGCCAAGGCGGTCAAACCCTCCGCCCGTGGCGAACTGGAAATCACCGACGTCAACAACGCTTATCTCAAGCGCGGCGACTTGCAGGTGGAGCGCTTCGGTCGAGGTTTCGCCTGGCTGGATACCGGCACCCACGACAGTTTGCTGGACGCGTCGCAGTACGTGCAGACCATCGAGCGTCGCCAAGGTCTCAAAGTGGCGTGCCTTGAAGAAATCGCCTACGGCAACGGCTGGATCGACCGCGACCATTTGTTGGAGCGCGCCAAATACTTCGGCAAGACCGGTTATGGCCAGTACCTGTATTCCCTGGCGGGAGACAACCAGTGAATATCATCGACACCTCACTTCCCGGTGTATTGATCCTCGAACCAAAAGTATTCGGTGACGAACGCGGCTTTTTCTACGAAAGCTTCAACGCCCGAGCCTTTGCAGAGGCTACCGGGCTCAGGCGCGAGTTCGTCCAGGACAACCACTCGCGCTCACAAAAAAATGTGCTGCGAGGCCTGCATTACCAACTGGAGCACACCCAAGGCAAACTCGTGCGTGTCACCGCTGGCGAAGTGCTCGATGTCGCCGTAGACATTCGCCGCAGTTCGCCGAACTTCGGCCAATGGGTGGGCGTACGTCTGTCGGCACAGAACCGTCGCCAGTTGTGGGTACCGGAAGGGTTTGCCCATGGGTTTGTGGTGCTGAGCGACTACGCCGAGTTCCTGTACAAGACCACCGACTACTACCAGCCGAGCGCCGAGCGCAGCATCCTGTGGAATGACCCGACGCTGGCTATCGACTGGGAGCTGAACGAGCCGCCGCAACTGTCCGCCAAGGACCAGGCGGGCAAACTGCTGATGGACGCCGATCTGTTCCCATGAAGATCCTGATTACCGGCCAACATGGCCAAGTCTCCCAGGCACTGCAAGCGCACCTTCAGGGGCTGGGCGAATTGATGGTGCTCGGAAGCAACCAGCTCGACCTGGCCAAACCGGACCAGATCCGCGAGCAGATCCGCGCCCATCGCCCCGACCTGATCATCAACGCCGCCGCCCACACCGCAGTCGACCAAGCCGAAAGCGAACCAGACGCCGCATTCGCCATCAACGCCATCGCCCCCGGCATCCTTGCGCAGGAAGCCAAGGCCCTGGGGATTCCACTGATTCACTACTCCACCGACTATGTGTTCGACGGCAGCAAGCCTGCGCCCTACACCGAAGCCGACACGCCGAACCCGTTGAGCGTCTACGGCCAGAGTAAGCTGGCGGGCGAGCAGGCCATTGCGGCGGCGGGCGGTCAATACCTGATCCTGCGTACCAGTTGGGTCTACTCCAACCAGGGCAAGAATTTCCTCCTGACCATGCAACGCCTGCTGCAAGAGAAACCGCAGATGCGCATCGTGGCTGACCAGATCGGCGCGCCAACATGGGCCGGGACCATTGCCGGCAGCACCCGCGCACTGATCGAGCGCTGGCTGGCCGGCGAGGCGGGAGAATGGGGTATTTATCACCTCACCGCCCAAGGTGAAACATCGTGGTTCGGCTTCGCTCAGGCGATTGGCGAGCACCTGCACGCCGATGGCAAAGCCTGTGCCGAACTGGAGGCTATCCCATCCAGCGCCTACCCGACGCCCGCCAAGCGCCCCTTGAACTCACGCCTCGATTGCAGCCGCTTGCAGCAACAGTGGCACGTCAGCCAGCCACACTGGCAAGACGCATTGCGCGAGTGTCTTGCACAGCAGCACTAGGCATAATGCGCCTGTCCCCATAGGCGCACGACTCCCATGACTCCATCCCTTCCGCGAAGACCCCGCTGGCGCAGCCTCGCCCTGCTGGCATTGTGCCTGGCACCGCTGCTGTGGCCGCTGGAGCACTTGGCCGAGCGCTATTACCGCAGCGAACTGGCCGGGCAGAATCGCCAGACCCTCGACCTCTACGTCGCCAACCTGTTGGGCACCCTGCACCGCTATGAAGTGCTGCCGCAGATCCTCGGCGACTTGCCCGCGCTGCGCACCGTGCTGGATGCGCCGAATGTAAGCTCCCATCAGATCAACGCCAACCTGCTGCTCAAGGACGTCGCCGCCCAGGCCGGGGTTGAAGTGATGTACCTGATGGACACCACCGGCAAGACCCTCGCCGCCTCGAACTGGGATAAACAGGACAGCTTTGTCGGGCGCAATTTCTCGTTCCGCCCGTACTTCAGCGAAGCCATGGCCGGGCGCCTCGGGCGGTTTTTCGGCCTGGGTACTACGTCGGCCAAACGCGGTTATTTCTTCGCCGCCGCCGTGCGCGAGGGCGACAAGATCATCGGCGTGCTGGTGGTCAAGGTCGACCTGGACCATACCGAAAGCCTGTGGGGCAACACGCCTGAACAACTGCTGGTAACCGACCACAACGGCGTGGTGATCCTCACCTCACGCCCGCAATGGCGTTTCCGCGCCACTCGGCCGCTGACCGCTGAAGAACGACAGGCGATCACTGCAATCCAGCCCTACCCGACCCGTGATCCACAGCCGCTGAGCCTGAGCAACACCGCATGGTTGCGCCAATCCACTGCCATCGCCGAGACCGGCTGGAACGTCGAAATCCTCGCGCCCCAATCATTGATCAGCCGCCCGGTGCGCACGGTGGTCGCCGTGGGTGGGGCCACGCTTCTGGTGCTGATGTTGCTGCTCGGTTTGATGATGCAACGACGCCGGCATTACCTGGAGCGCATCGCTTTTGAAGCCAAGGCGCGTCGCGAACTGGAAGCCCGTGTGATCGAGCGGACCAGCGACCTGGAAGGCTTGAACCGCCGCCTTAAACAAGAAGTGTTGGAACGCGAACATGCCCAACAGGAACTGGTGCGCGCCCAGGATGATTTGGTGCAAGCGGGCAAGCTCTCGGCGCTGGGCACCATGTCGGCGAGTATCAGCCACGAACTCAATCAGCCCCTGGCCGCAATTCGCAGCTATGCGGAAAACGCCGAGATCCTGCTGGACCATGAACGCACCGCCGATGCGCGGGGCAACCTTAAGTTGATCAGCGAACTGACCGGACGCATGGCTTCGATCATCGCCCACCTGCGCGCCTTCGCCCGGCGCGACCGGCATGCGCCGGAGAGCGTGGCACTGCAACCGGCGCTGGACGACGCGCTGGCGCTGCTGGCCAAACGTCGGCGGTCAATGGAAGTGGAGCTGATCCGCGATTTGCCGGAAGCGACCCTGTGGGTACAGGCCGGCGAAACACGGCTGCGCCAAGTGCTGGGCAACTTGCTGGCCAACGCCCTGGACGCCCTCACCGAAAAAGGCCCGCCGCGTAAACTGTGGCTGAGTGCCGAAACCACCGCCCAAGGCGTCAACCTGTACATTCGCGACAATGGCCCTGGGTTTTGCATGGAGGCGTTGGGCCGCGCCAGCGAACCGTTCTACACCACCAAGACCCGCACCCAAGGCCTGGGATTGGGCCTGGCGATCTGTGACACCTTGATGCGTGCCTTTGGCGGCGAACTGTCGTTCGCTAACCACAAGGAAGGTGGCGCGCTGTTAACCCTGAAATTGCGTGCCGGCTCGCCGGGCGTCAGTCTGCAACCGTCCGAGGACCGCAGTGTATGAGTATCGATAACCAGATTCAGGTGGTGTTGATCGACGACGATCCACACCTGCGTCAGGCCCTGTGCCAGACCCTGGACCTGGCCGGGCTGAAAGTCCTGACCCTGGGCGAAGCCACCGGCCTCACCGCGCGCCTGTCGCGGGATTGGCCGGGCGTAGTGGTCAGCGACATCCGCATGCCCGGCATGGACGGCCTGGAGCTGCTGGCCGAACTGCACGGCCAGGATCCAGACCTGCCGGTGCTGCTGATCACCGGCCACGGCGACGTGCCGTTGGCGGTGCAGGCGATGCGCGCGGGTGCCTATGACTTCCTCGAAAAACCCTTCGCCAGCGACTCGCTGCTCGACAGCGTGCGCCGCGCCCTGGCCTTACGCCGGCTGGTGCTGGATAACCGCAGCCTGCGCCTGGCCCTCAGCGACCGCCAGCAACTGAGCACGCGACTCGTTGGGCACTCACCGCAAATGCTGCGCCTGCGCGAGCAGATCGGCGCGTTGGCGGCGACCAAGGCCGACGTGCTGATCCTCGGTGAAACCGGCGCCGGCAAAGAAGTCGTGGCCCGTGCACTGCATGACCTGTCGAACCGACGCAGCGGTCCGTTTGTGGCGATCAACGCCGGTGCCCTGGCGGAATCCGTAGTGGAAAGCGAACTGTTCGGTCATGAGCCCGGCGCCTTTACCGGGGCGCAGAAACGCCGCATCGGCAAGTTCGAGTTTGCCAACGGCGGCACCTTGTTCCTCGACGAAATCGAAAGCATGAGCCTGGATGTGCAGGTAAAACTGTTGCGCCTGTTGCAGGAGCGCGTGGTGGAACGCCTGGGCGGCAATCAACTGATCCCGCTGGATATCCGCATTATCGCCGCCACCAAGGAGGACCTGCGCCAGGCCGCCGACCAGGGCCGTTTCCGCGCCGACTTGTATTACCGTCTCAACGTCGCGCCGCTGCGCATTCCGCCGCTGCGCGAGCGCGGTGAAGATGCATTGATGCTCTTCCAGCACTTCGCCGACGAAGCCAGCAGCCGCCATGGCCTGACGCTGCATGAGCTGCAGCCGGGTCAGCGGGCCTTGCTGTTGCGTCACAGCTGGCCGGGCAATGTGCGGGAATTGCAGAACGCCGCCGAGCGCTTTGCACTGGGCCTGGAACTGGCACTGGACAGCACGCCGGACAACCCCGCCAGCAGCGTACTGACCTCCACACCGGGTGGCTTGAGCGAGCAAGTCGAGCAGTTCGAGAAAAGCCTGATCGCTGCCGAACTGACCCGTCCCCACAGCTCCATGCGCAGCCTCGCCGAAGCCCTCGGCGTACCGCGCAAGACCTTGCACGACAAACTGCGCAAGCATGGCCTGAACTTCGCCAACCAAAGCGCCGACGACGAATGACCCTGCCCACCCACCGAGAGGTCCCCATGAGCCGCGACAGCCGTTACCTGGAATCCGTCCTGCACCACGACATCCCCCTGACCCGGGAAATGGGCCTCAAGGTGCTCGACTGGCAAGACAGGCAACTGCGGCTGCACCTGCCCCTGCAGGCCAATATCAACCAC
Source organism: Pseudomonas sp. Irchel 3H9 (assembly GCF_900187495.1). NCBI lineage: Bacteria > Pseudomonadati > Pseudomonadota > Gammaproteobacteria > Pseudomonadales > Pseudomonadaceae > Pseudomonas > Pseudomonas sp. Irchel 3H9. The sequence continues at coordinate 35,630 of NZ_FYDK01000009.1, forward strand.
AAGAGCACCATGTTCGGCGGCAGTCTCTACTGCGGCGCGGTGCTGGCGGGTTGGGGCTGGCTGCACCTGCAACTGCGTGAGGAAGGGATTGAAGACGGGCATATCGTGATTCAGGAAGGGCAGATCAGTTATCCGCTGCCGGTGACGCAAGACGCGACCGCAATATGCGCGGCGCCGGAGGAAAAGGTATGGAAGCGCTTTATCGCGACCTACAAGCGGTATGGCCGGGCCCGGTTGGCGTTGGACACGTGGATCGTGAATGAGGGCAGTGACGAAAGAGCGGTAGCCTTCACTGGCCAATACGTCCTGCACCGCTAGAAGCCAATACACAAAACAAATGTGGGAGGGGGCTTGCTCCCGATGGCGGTAGTTCAGTCACTGCTGTATTGACTGATACACCGCTATCGGGGGCAAGCCCCCTCCCACATTTTGATCTGCGATGGTTTTAAGATCTTGCCAAGGTCAGCAACCGCTCACGCCACGCAGCCTTCGCCGGCAACGCCAGAAAAAACGGGTTCAACAACGATTCCCGCGCCGGGTAGCTGAACGGCTCACCACTCAACTCCAGCACCTCGCCCCCCGCACCTTCGAGCACGCCTTGTGCCGCAGCCGTATCCCATTGCGAAGTCGGCGCCAAGCGTGGATAGCAGTCGGCGCTGCCCTCGGCCAACAGGCAGAACTTCAACGAGCTGCCGATATTCGCCAACTTCAACTCACCCACGCCTGCGCTCAACCCGTCCAGCAAACGCTCCTGCTCGGGGCTGGTATGCCGACGGCTGGCAACCACCGTGAATGCCTCACCCGCCGCCGGTGCCTTGCGCACCTGGATCTGCCTGGGCGCTTCGTTCACATCGGATCGCCACGCGCCTAAACCTGCGCCGCCAAAGTAGCAACGGCCACTGGTGGGCATCGACACCACACCGAACACCACGCGGCCGTGTTCAATCAGGGCGATATTGACGGTGAACTCTTCACTGCCGGCGATGAATTCCTTGGTGCCGTCCAGCGGGTCCACCAACCACCAACGTGTCCAGCCTGCGCGCACGCTCTGGTCGATATCAGCGTCTTCTTCGGACAGCACGGGGATGCTCGGGTCCAGCGCGGTGAGGCCAGCGAGAATCAGGTGGTGGGCGGCCAGGTCTGCTGCCGTGACCGGCGAATCGTCGGCCTTTGAAGTCACCGCCACATCGGCGCGCCAGTACGGCAGGATGACTTCACCCGCCTGGCGAGCCAGCTCGATTACAGGGGCGATAAACGGGTGGCCTAAAAACAGTTCGCTCATGCGGTAAACGCTCCACGCTGGATCAACAGATCTCGTACCAGGTACAACGCCGCCAAAGCGCGACCCTCACTGAATTGCTCGTTTTGCGCTAACTGTGACAGCTCGCGCAGATTGACCCGATCCACGCGCATCGGCTCGGGCTCATCGCCTTCAAGGCTTTCTTCATACAGGTCAGTGGCCAATACCACTTGGATTTTCTGGCTCATATAACCGGGCGACAGCGACAGCTCGGTAATGTGTTCCAATTGTCGCGCGCCGTAGCCGGCTTCTTCCTTGAGCTCACGATCGGCGGCAGCCAGTACGTCTTCACCCGGTTCGATCAGGCCTTTGGGCAAGGACAACTCATATTCGTCGATACCGCCGCAGTACTCTTCCACCAGCAAGGCATGCTCTTCATCGATCATCGCCACGATCATCACCGCGCCATAGCCGGCACCACGCCCCACCAGGCGCTCGTAGGTCCGTTCAACGCCATTGGAAAAGCGCAACTGCACTTCCTCCACGCGGAACAAACGGCTACTGGCGACTATTTCGCGGGCGAGGACGGTGGGTTTCTGGCGCATGAGCGGCTCCTTGGCGTGATCGGGTTACTATACCGTGGCTTTTCCGATTGTCTGTGTCGGATATCTTTACTTACATGAGACCGCACCATGCCCTCTTTGCCCTGGCACGCCATCGACACTGTCCTGCTGGACATGGACGGCACCCTGCTCGACCTGCATTACGACAACCACTTCTGGATGGAGCACCTGCCCCAGCGCTACGCCGAGCTGCACGGGGTGAGCCGGGCCATGGCCGAGATGGAGTTGCAGCCTCTGTTCGAGCGTAACGCCGGACAGTTGCAATGGTATTGCCTGGATTTTTGGAGCACAGAACTGAAGATCCCAGTGCGTGAACTCAAGCTGGAAACCGCTCACCTGATTGCCCTTCGCCCGGATGCGGATACCTTTCTCGCGGCGATCAAACAGGCCGGCAAGCGCGTGATTCTGATCACCAACGCCCATCGTGATTCGCTGTCGTTGAAGTTGGAACGCATTGAACTGGCGCCGTATTTCGAGCGATTGATCAGCTCCCACGACTACGGTTTCGCAAAGGAAGACCCGCAGTTCTGGGATGCCTTGCAGGCCGACATTCAGTTTGATCCCTCGCGCAGCCTGTTTATCGACGACACCTTGCCGATCCTGCGCAGCGCCCAGGCGTTTGGCGTGGGCCATTTGCTGGCGGTAAAAGAGCCGGACAGCAAAAAAGGGCCGAAGGACACTGGCGAGTTTGCAGCAGTCGGTGACTACCGCGATCTCATTGTCGGGCTCTGACCAAATGTGGGAGGGGGCTTGCTCCCGATAGCAGTGTGTCAGTCAAGGAAGCTTTGACTGACACTCCGTTATCAGGGGGCAAGCCCCCTCCCATATTTTCGCCCGTGTATTACTCAGGAATACGCAGCGTCTGCCCTGGGTAAATCTTGTCCGGGTTCGACAACTGCGGTTTGTTAGCTTCGAAGATTTTGTTGTACTGATTGGCGTTGCCGTAGACCGCCAAGGATATTGCGCTAAGGGTGTCGCCCTTTTTCACCACCACGAAACGGGCCGCGGCAACTGCCGGGCCGGATACGGTGATCTGGTCATCCACACTGGCCACACCGGCAATATTACCCGCCGCCAGAATGATTTTTTCTTTCTCTTCCTGACTGGCAACGGTTCCAGTAAGCGTGACCTTGTCACCCTCCACAGTCGCGTGAACATCGGGATTACCCAGCCCGACTTCTTCAATGTGCTTTTTCAGATCATCGCTTGCGTTGGCGTTGCCCGGGGTCAACAGCTTGGCCAACTTCTCGCCTGCTTCCTTAACAAAGCTAAAAAGACTCATCGTACGCGCTCCTTGGTAGTTGATTTCCAGATGCCAAAGACTAGACCAGTCCTACAGATTTGGGTTCCAGCCCGGCCAAAGACCCAAACGCGCTAGAATCCCCCCGCCATTGGAATAAGCCCTGGAGCGAAGATGGACATCAAACAGCTGAAATTCCTGATCGCCCTCGACGAAACCCGGCACTTCGGCCAGGCAGCGGCTCGTTGCCACATTACCCAGCCCACCCTGTCGATGCGCCTGCGTAGCTTGGAAGAAGAGTTGGACTTGCCCCTGGTCAATCGCGGCCAGCGCTTCGAAGGCTTCACCGCACCCGGTGAACGGGTGCTGGCGTGGGCCCGAACAGTGCTGGCGGCGTATGACGGCTTGCAGGCTGAAGCTGCTGCCTGTCGCGGCAACCTGGTGGGTACGTTGCGTTTGGGCGTGGTGCCGCTGTCGAGCTTTGATCCGTTGGCGTTGATGCAACAACTGCATAAAGAGCACCCGAGCCTGCGCTTTGAGCTCTCGGCCTTGAGCTCCGAACAGATCCTTGAACAACTTGCGAGTAATCGACTGGACCTGGGCGTCTCCTATCTTGAGCGTTTGGATAATGAACGCTTTGACTCACTGGCCTTGGGCGAAACGCGCATGGGCCTGCTCTATGACCAGCGGTTTTTCAGCTTTGGCGACAAGCCGTTGAGCTGGGAGGCCCTGACCGAACTGCCCCTGGGCATGCTCACCAGTGGCATGCATTTTCGCCAGTCCATCGACCACAACTTCCACAGCCGTGGACTCAATCCCCAACCGCTGCTGCAAACCGATGCCGTCCATCAGTTGCTACAAGCGGTACACGGCGGGCTGTGTTGCGCGGTCATGCCACTGGACGGTGGCCTGGATGCGCTCACCGAGCACCTGCGCCTGCAACCTATCGAGGATGCCCACACCCTTGCGCGCCTGGGGCTGATCATGCGTCGCAGCGCACCGCGCTCCGCGCTGGCAGAGGCATGTTTCGCGCTGTTTCAGAAATCGCAAAACGCGTCTTGATCGACGTCATCTATCGGTAGATCAGTACTGGCAATTAGACGCGACGCTTTGTCGCGCCTAGTCTAAACACTGACCAATCCGCCGGTGGTACTGCCCCATGAACGCCAAGCGCCCAGTCTGCGCGGCGCCCGCCTCTGAAACGCCCGCGCCCGCCGCCAGCCAGAGCTACCAATACTGCAATCTCGAACACACAGAGGTCGCCAGCACTGCGTTGGCGGAAGAAGTGGCGTTGGCGATCGCCTATAACGACATCAGCCAGGCAGTCATGTTGGTCACGCCGACAGACCTGGAAGACTTTATCGTCGGCTTCAGCATCGGCAGCGGCATTATCGCCGACGTTAGCGACATCTATGATCTCAAACTCAGCGGTTCAGGCTCGACCCAGTACGCTCAGGTGCAGATTTCCAGCCGCGCGTTCTGGAATCTCAAGCAACAACGTCGCCAGTTGGCGGGCACCAGCGGTTGTGGTTTGTGCGGTGTAGAAGCGGTGGAACAAGCCTTGCCGGACCTTAAGGTCCTGCCCGGCGCACCACTGCCACCCGCCGAATGGCTTGATGGTCTGCGCCAGCGCATCAGCGCCTTTCAGCCTCTGGGCCAATACAGCGGCGCGGTGCATGCGGCGGTGTTCATGAACAGCCAAGGCGAACTGTTGATGGGCCGCGAAGACATTGGCCGGCACAACGCGCTCGATAAATTGATCGGTGCGTTGATCCGCCAAAAGATCCCGACCGATGGCGGCCTGGCGATTGTCACTAGTCGTTGCAGCCTCGAATTGATCCAGAAAGTTTTGCGCGCAGGCATCCAGACCCTCGTCAGCCTGTCGTCGCCCACCGGCCTGGCCCTGCAATGGGCCCGCCGGCACAACCTCAATCTCATCCACCTGCCGCAGAAAAGTGCGCCGCGGGTCTACAGCCCTGCGATGGAGAACCAGCCGTGAGCAATCATCATCAAGCCGACCAAACCCCAACCCCGCGCTACAAGCCTTACAAAGGCCCTGCGGGCGGCTGGGGCGCGCTGATCAGCGTGGCACAGGCGTGGTTGACCAGCGACAACGCGCTGAAAAACCTGCGCATGATGCTCAAGACCAACCAGAACGGCGGCTTTGACTGCCCGGGCTGCGCCTGGGGCGACTCGCCGGAAAGCGGCATGGTCAAGTTCTGCGAAAACGGCGCCAAGGCGGTCAACTGGGAAGCCACCAAACGTCGTGTAGACGCTGCATTCTTCGCCAAACACAGCGTCACTGCGCTGCTGGAACAGAGCGATTACTGGCTCGAATACCAGGGCCGCCTGACCGAGCCGATGCGCTACGACGCCGAAACCGACCGCTACACACCCGTCAGCTGGGAAGCAGCCTTCGACCTCATCGGCCAGCACCTCAACGCACTGCCAAGCCCGGATATGGCCGAGTTCTACACCTCGGGCCGGGCCAGCAACGAGGCGGCGTACCTGTACCAGCTGTTCGTGCGCGCCTACGGCACCAACAACTTTCCGGATTGCTCGAACATGTGCCACGAGGCCAGCGGCGTGGCCTTGGCGCAAAGCGTGGGCGTCGGCAAAGGCACCGTGACCTTTGATGACTTCGAACATGCCGATGCGATTTTCGTCTGGGGCCAGAACCCCGGCACCAACCACCCGCGCATGCTCGAACCGCTGCGTGAAGCGGTTACACGCGGCGCCCAGGTGGTGTGTATCAACCCGCTGAAAGAGCGCGGTCTGGAACGTTTTCAGCACCCGCAACACCCGCTGGAAATGCTCACCAACGGCGACAAGCCGACCAATACCGCCTACTTTCGCCCAGCGCTGGGTGGCGACATGGCTATCCTGCGCGGCATGGCCAAGTTCCTGCTGCTGTGGGAACGCCAGGCGCAGGCCGAAGGCAAGGAAGCCGTGTTCGACCACGACTTCCTCAACGAACACACGGCCAACGTGCTCGATTACCTGGGCCAGATCGACGACACCTCGTGGGATGAAATCGTCGCGCAATCCGGCCTCCCACTGGTGGAGATCGAGCAAGCGGCACGCATGTACGCCAAAGGCAAAAACGTGATCATGTGCTGGGCGATGGGCATCACCCAGCACCGCCACTCGGTACCGACCATCCAGGAAATCGCCAACCTGATGCTGCTGCGCGGCAACATCGGCCGCCCAGGCGCCGGTTTGTGCCCGGTGCGCGGCCACAGCAACGTGCAGGGCGACCGCACCATGGGCATTAACGAACGTCCACCGGTGGCGTTCCTCGACGCCCTGGAGCGTCGCTTCCAGTTCCAGGTGCCGCGTACCAACGGGCACAACGTGGTGGAAGCGATCCACGCGATGCTTGAAGGCCGCTCCAAAGTATTTATCGGCCTGGGCGGCAACTTCGCCCAAGCTACCCCGGACAGCCCGCGCACCTTCGAAGCACTGCGTAATTGCGACCTGACCGTGCAGATCAGCACCAAGCTCAATCGCAGCCACCTGATGCACGGCAAGGACGCGCTGATCCTCCCGTGTTTGGGCCGTACCGACATCGACATCCAGGCAGACGGCCCGCAGGCGGTCACGGTGGAAGACTCGTTCAGCATGGTTCACGGCTCCAATGGCCAACTGCAACCCCTGTCGAAGCTGATGAAGTCCGAGCCAGCAATCCTGGCCGGCATTGCCGCCGCGACGCTGGGCAGCAAGCCGGTCGACTGGAACTGGCTGGTGGCCGACTACAGCCGTATCCGCGACCTGATTGCCGATACCATTCCAGGCTTCAAGGACTTCAACGACAAGATCAAAAACCCAGGTGGCTTCTACTTAGGCAACTCCGCCGGCGCGCGCCGTTGGAACACGCCTTCGGGTCGCGCCAACTTCCGCCCGAACATCCTGCCCAAAGACTTGATCCACGAACGCACCCACGCCACTGGCCGGGTACCGGATCTGATCATGCAGTCGATGCGCTCCCACGATCAGTACAACACCACCATTTATGGCCTGGATGACCGCTATCGCGGCGTGAAAGGCCAGCGTGACGTACTGTTCGTCAACGAAGCCGACATCATCCGCCTGGGCTTCAAGCCGGGGCAGAAGGCTGACATCGTGTCGCTGTGGGAAGATGGCCGTGAGCGTCGTGTGAAGGGCTTCACGTTGCTCGCGTTTGATATCCCGGCGGGGCAGGCAGCCGCTTACTATCCGGAAGTGAACCCGCTGGTGCCGCTGGAAAGCACCGGGGACGGCAGCCATACGCCAACATCGAAGTTCGTGGCGATCCGCTTGGAAGCCGCAAGCGATAATGGCCTGATCATGGCCCGTACAGCCTGACTGATCATTTCGGACACAAAAAAGGCCGCTTTTGCATAAAAGCGGCCGTTCCGAAGTAGTTAAAGACTCTCAAAAACCACTTAAGTTCCCGATTAAAAACAGTAACTTAGAGGATTGTGTACAACTCGTGTTACTGGTCGGAATTCTATTGTCACAATGTCAATACAGCCTCAGGATCGCGCCGTCATCCTCTTGAGGTTTCCCGAATGAAGTTCTCCTCGATTCTCTTGTTGTCCCTTGGCCTGGTCAGTGGCGCAGCCATGGCCGGTGGCACCACCGAAGCCGGTGTAGGCGGCGCATTGGGCGGGGTTCTAGGTTCTGTCGTCGGCCAGCAGTTGGGCGGCAACACCGGTTCGACCATCGGCGCGGCCCTCGGTGGCGCAGGTGGTAGTGCGGTCGGCGCTGACAAGCGCAGCCGTGGCGAAGCCGCTATTGGCGGCGCCCTGGGCGCAGCCGGCGGCAACGTCGTAGGCCGCAGTGTCGGCGGTAGCACAGGTGCACTGATCGGCTCGGCTGCAGGCGGTGGCGCGGGCGGTGCACTGGGCAACTACATGGGCAACAAGAGCGATGACGATGATCGTCGTGATCGTGGGCGCGACAACCGTCGCTATGACCGTGATGACCATCGCGGCCGCGGCCATGCCTATGGGCATCGCAAGAACAAGCATCACTACCGTCACCGGTAATCTCTAAAAAACGCCGCAAAACCAATGTGAGAGCAAGCTTGCACCCTCTCACATTGGTTTTTGCCGTCAGACCACCAACCGCTGCAGCGCCTCGCGCAACACTCCCGGAATGGTCACCGGCTGATTCGACCCCCGATCCACAAACACATGCACAAAGCGCCCCGCCGCGCAGGCTTCCTCTTCGCCGGTCTTGAACACCGCCAACTCATACTGCACTGAGCTATTGCCTAACTTGCCCACTCGCAAGCCAATATCGATACGCTCGGGAAAGGCAATCGACGCGAAGTAATCGCACGCCGAACTCACCACGAACCCCACCACTTCGCCGCCATGAATATCCAGCCCGCCCTGCTCGATCAGGTAGGTATTCACCGCCGTGTCGAAAAAGCTGTAGTAGGTGACGTTATTCACGTGACCGTACACATCATTGTCGTGCCAGCGCGTGATGATCGGCTGGAAGTGAGGGTAATCGGCACGCTGTGGCACTGAATCAGGCATGGGCACCTCTGGTGAAAGTGGGTTTACAGGTCATTCAAATGGACTTCGGCCCAACTGCGTACTTCGGCATAGGGATAGTCTTCCAGCGCAGCAAAACCGGGAATGCCCCGCGCCTTCAGCTTGGTAAACAACGGCACACTGATCCCCCCGAGAAAGCGCGTCAGTCGCTCGGCACCCGGCAGTTGGCCCGTGTGCTCATGATGCCTGTGGATAAAATCACCGCACAGCTCCATGAAATTTTTATCCACAAGCGGCGGCAAGCCCGGCGGTGATGGCAGGTGCGCCACATGGCCGTGACAGACCGAGCAATGTCCGCAGCGATGGGGGGCTTTTTCATCACCAAAATAATGGGCCAAGCGCTGGCCCAAGCAGTGATCGGTGGCAAACAGATCGAGCATGGCGTGAATCCGCGCCACTTCCGTCACCTCGTGGTGCTTAAAGCCTGTGTATAACTCGGCGCTTAACACCTGTGGATCAAATTCGGTATTCAGCAGGCTGTAGACCTCTGTCATCTGCTTGCTTTCCAGCTCGATCAGGCCTTGCTCCTGGAAGTAATCCAGCGCCTTCACCACACGATTGCGCTCGGCATTGTGCTGCTGATACAGCGCGTCGAAATCCACCGTCGCCCAGGTCTTAGCACGCTTGCACACTTGAATAATCGCTGCGACAAACTGCTGCCGCTCACCGGAAAACCGCGCCAGTAACGCTTCGGGCTCAATCAGGTATTTGAAGCGGTATTCGGCATAAAACGCGTAGCGCGGCGCGATCACGCCTTTGAGCTCCAACTGCACCAGCAGGGTCTTGAGTGGCAGCTCGCGGATATTGCTGTGGTCCGACAGCGACCTCAGTAAAAACTCCCACTGCCCTTCACTGCGCGCCGCCTGCAAATCCTCCAGCACCCGGCGGATCCCCTCCTGCTCAGGCGTGTCACCGTACACAAAGTTTTCCAGCACATTGAGGCTGTCACGGTTGGCCAACACCAGGCAGTCCGAGGGCTGTCCATCACGCCCGGCGCGGCCTATCTCCTGGCTGTAGTTCTCGATGGATTTGGGCAGGTCAAAATGCACCACATTGCGGATGTCACTCTTGTCGATTCCCATGCCAAACGCGATGGTGGCGACAATGCAATTGGAGCGCCCGCCCATGAAGCGCTGCTGGATACCCTCACGTCTGTCGTGGGGCAAGCCGGCGTGATACGCCTCGGCCTGTATGCCATTGCGGTTCAGATGCTCGGCAATATGCTCGGCGGTTTTTTGCAGGGTGACGTAGACGATGCTCGGCTGGTTGGCCCGTTCGCTCATCCACTGCACCAGGCGACGGCGTTTGTCCGCGCCGCTGACCGGTTCGACCAACAGGTTCAGGTTCGGCCTATAGAACCCCGTAGTCACCACATCACCCGGCGCTATGGCGAACTTCGCCTGCATATCGGCAATCACCTTGGGCGTGGCTGTAGCCGTCAGCAGCAGCGCTTGTGGGATCTTGAACTGACGCTGGTAGTCCGGCAGCTTCAGGTAGTCCGGGCGAAAGTTATGGCCCCACTCGGAAATGCAGTGCGCCTCGTCCACCACCAGCAGCGAGATCTGCACACTTTGCAGGAAGTTGCGGAAGCGCTCGTTCTTCAAGCGCTCCACGGAAATCATCAGGATTTTCAGCTCACCGGAACGGGCGCGGGCCATCACGTCATTGGCGTCGTCACGACTCTGGGCCGAATCGATACTGCCCGCCGAAATGCCATGGCGCTGCAAAAAGCCCAACTGGTCCTGCATCAATGCCAACAGTGGCGAGACCACCAGCGTCAGGTGCGGCAGCAACACTGCTGACAGCTGATAACACAGGGATTTACCCGACCCAGTAGGGAAAATTGCAGCCGCCGAACGACCGGCCAGAACGGCGCTGACCGTTTCTTCCTGACCCAAACGAAACTGTGGATAACCAAAGACCTGCTGGAGGGTGTCGTGCATAGGCTGTCACTCCATTGACCGCTGAAGGTGGCTTAAAAACGTAGCCCAGTAAGCTCAGCGGATCGAGAAAGGTCGCATGGAAAAAGAGACAGGATGATACACAGGCTGGGAGATGGCCCAGGGCCGAAGTGGGAATACCTGATGATGCAGTAGGAAACACACCGATCCAAATGTGGGAGGAAGCAAGCACCTCCCACATCTTTAGAACTGCGCTACAGCTGAATCAGCGGTTCTGCACCCGCTCAATCGCCGTGTCATACACCGAGTTGGCTTTCTGTTCCTTGGCCAACTGGTAGTGACGCAGCGCATCCTGGAACTGCCCCGCCGCTTCGTAGATCCGCGCAATGTTGTAGTAGGCACCTGCACGCACGGTCGCAGCATTGGCGCCGGTGGCAAGGGCGATAGCCTTGCGGTTGGCCCAGATCGACTCGGCAGTGTTACCGGCTTTCTGATACGCCAGGCCGAGGTTGCCGTAAGCCTTGCCGAAGCTGTTATCCAGATCGATGGCCTGACGGAAGTAGTCAATCGCCTGATCCAGATTGCCTGCCTGGTAAGCCGCTTCACCTTTCAGGTTCAGCTTCTTCGCATCAGTCTGTACGGAAGAGCTAACGGTGACTGCGGTGACCGCGACGCTGTCATCCAGCAGCGGTTTGACTTCGTTCAGCACATTGGCGGCATTCACTGTCACGCCACTGAAGGTGTTGATGTCCTGGAAGTCGCCGCTGCCGGTCATGCGGAACACCGTCCACAGGTTGCCGCTGCGGTTCTTAGGCACGTAGTAGGTGCGCACCAGCGATTGGCCCATGTACACGAACACCTTGGCTTCGCTGTCGGACAATTGGCGCGAGCCTGGGTTGCCGCCATTACTGTAGTCGTGCACGGCATAGACGTAGCTTTCGCCGTAGTGCTTTTTCTGCAGGGTGATGGTTTCCGGGCCGTAGCTGTCGGTGTCATCCACATCCAACTCGGCGTCGGTACCCTTCTGGTTCTCGAAATAGATGTTATTGCCGGGGAAAATCATGTGGGAGTCGAGGTCACTCGGGGTCTTGCCCCAGGTCAGCACCACACGCAGGCCATCGAGGTTTTCCATCACCGGGCTGATGGCGTAGGTCATGCCCGCGCATGGGCACTTCACCACCAGGTTGGAGTAGCCGGGCTTCTTGATGATCAGCAGGTTGCTCGCGTCATCGGCGGCCTCACTGGTCAGCGTCACTTGGCCCTGGGCGTTGGTGCGCCCCACCACATTCTGCGCGCCGTTGCGTTGCAGCAGCACTTCGGCGTCGGCGATTTTCTGATCCTTGACCACGGCGCTTAGCACTTCAATCGGCAACTGTTCGGCCTGGACGGAAAAAGCCAACGCACACAATGACATCGCCGAAGCGACACGAAGCAAACCCATGCTTAACTCCCTTTAAGTAGTGGGCGGAAATCGCCCTACAAGATTTTGCGGTGAAACATACGCTTAATTCAGGCCACTGGCGGAGTTTTTGTAGAAAATGTGATGCCAAGCCACAAATGCCTGAAACAGTCGTAGGAAATTTCCACAGGTTACGACATCTCCTTCCCAAACTGCTCCAGACACCCGCTTAACCCTCTACAGAAGTTACCCGTCGCTGAATGAAAATAGCGCGGCCTCAACTTTCCCGGCAGAAACCTGTGAACATCGAAAGGACTCAATACATTGGCCACTACGGCATCACCTTCGCGGTGATTCGGTTTAGCGTTCTACCCGCCCATCGACAAGCACTGGCAAACCTCTGCTTCTTGGAAGCCGGCACCCGCGCAACCGAAGTTCGCTATCGGCTGGCGGATCTCTACGGAAAAATGCTACCCGGTGATTTGCCTTGCAAAATGACTGTCGCAATCGCTAAGCCGCTGAACCGGCAGCAGGCAGATTTGCTCAATGAACGCGGGCCCCTTATCGCTCTAGCGTTAGCGGGACTTTTCAGTGCGCCAATTCACCCGTTTTCAAAACCAATAGCGCGCGCCGCTGCCACCACTGTGGGTGCGATCACCAAAAGTATTATTCGCAGCTATCCCCTCGAAGCCATGGAATGTCAGAAGCCATGACTATCTGCGTTCAAATTGTCGCCTTTGTGGCGCTATACCTTGTTTTGAATCACCAAATCACAACCCCAATACTCAGAAAGCGATTTGCTATCACGTTGCTCGCGACAGGCGTTACGTTGGCATTCCTACTACCCTACGTAGCAGTAATCCTTAAAATGCCCCTCCTGCCTGTATTCCTATTCTTGATAGGCTTGGCACTCTTCATCACCCGAAACAAATTCCGCTTGAAACGCGACCTCCCTCTTCACCCACTCCTGCGTGCCCCCACCATGAACCTCGCCCCCGACTTCCCCGAAGACCCCGTCATGCAGCAACTCCTGCAACTGCTGCACGAAGAAATCGGCCTGCCGAAACACAAGACTATCCGCCTGCAAACCTCACTCAATTTCGACCTGGGCTGTGACGGCAGTGAAGCCAAGCAACTGATGGAAGCGCTGGAGCAGGAATTCGCACTCGACCTGGGCGACTACGACACTTATCGTTACTTCAACCCGCCGGTCTTTGATGTGTTCCTCAAGCGTCGGGCCAAGGGGCGCGGCAACAAGGTTCCACTGACCATCGGCATGCTCTATCTAGCCATCAAGACTCACAGCTGGGACACGCAGACGCTGGAAAACCTGAGCTAACACGCAGCCCCCTGTAAGAGCCCGGCTTACCGGCGATGGCGGTCTTGAGGTCGCCATTGCCGGCAAGCGGGGCTGTTAAGGAAATTGAGTCTTCAGAAAGGACGATACATGGACGTAACAATGGGCCTGCTGGCCGCCCTGCTCTGGGGTGGCACGGATTTCCTCGTGGGCCTCAATGCCCGGGCTGTCGGCGTTAAACGCGCCGTTTACTTTGGCCAGGCGCTCGGCTTCCTGATCATGACCTTGCTACTGGTCATGTTGCCGACCTTTCTCTTCAAATCCCTCGACGCCCCGCTAAGCGCCTGGCTGCTGGGCATCGCAGCCGCGCTGCTCACCGTGTCCGGCGCTCTCGCGCTGTCCAAAGCCTTCGCCATGGGCAAAGCCGCCATCGTTGCACCACTGGTGACATCGTACGGCGTGGTCACTACCTTATTGTCCTGGGCCAGCGGCGAGCACATCAGCCTTATACAACTCGGTTGCATTGCCCTATGCGTCATCGGCGTGATCCTCTCCAGCATCCACAAGGACAACGGCGTACCCCACAACAACCCCCGCCTATCCATCGCCTACGCCATGCTCGCCGCACTGTTGTACGGCGCCAGTTTCTGGCTGCAAGGCCGCTACACGCTGCCCGCGTTGGGACCGATCACCATGCTTTGGTTGGGTTATCTGGTGGGCGTGTGCGTACTGGTAATGATGGTGCTGAAGATCAAAGACGGCCTGAAAATCCCGCCACTGAAAAACTGTGCGACGCTGACCGGCGCGAGCTTGATGAACCTCGGCGGGTTCTCGGCGTTTTCATGGGGTGCGATGGCGGGGTCGGTTTCGGTGGTGACGGTGATCAGTACGTTGTCAGGTGGGATTGCGGCGATTCTGGGGTTTGTGTTTTTCAAGGAGCGGCTCACTGCGGTGCAGGTGCTGGGGGTTGTATTGGTATTGATCGGAGCAGTAGTTCTGCACATCGCCGACTGACCTTTCGCGCATAAAAAAGCCGCCCACAAGAGGCGGCTTTTTCACAACACGCGAATCTTACAACTTAGGACCCGCAGCTTTGATCGCATCGCTCACTTCAAACTTCTTGAAGTTCTCGATGAACAGCCCCGCCAGCGCCTTCGCTGCTTCATCGTAAGCGGCCTTGTCAGCCCAGGTGTTACGTGGGTTCAACAGGCCGGTTTCAACACCCGGTACGGCCAATGGCACGTCGAGGTTGATGGTGTCGAGGTGTTCGGTTTCAGCACCGATCAACGCGCCGCTCTGGATCGCTGCGATCACACCGCGAGTGGTCGGGATGTTGAAGCGCTTGCCAACGCCGTAGCCGCCGCCGGTCCAGCCGGTGTTGACCAGGTAGACCTTGGAACCGAAGCCGCGGATGCGCTTGATCAGCAGCTCTGCGTATTCGCCGGCTGGGCGTGGGAAGAATGGCGCGCCGAAGCAGGTGGAGAAAGTCGACTTGATGCCGCTACCCGACCCCATCTCAGTCGAACCCACCAATGCGGTGTAGCCGGACAGGAAGTGGTAGGCCGCTTGTTCTTCGCTGAGGATAGACACTGGTGGCAGTACGCCGGTCAGGTCGCAGGTCAGGAAGATCACTGCGTTTGGCTCGCCGCCCAGGTTCTTCTCGGAACGTTTGGCAACGTGCTCCAGCGGGTAAGCGGCGCGGCTGTTCTGGGTCAGGCTCACGTCGGCGTAGTCGGCGTGCTTGGCGTCGTCGATCACGACGTTTTCCAATACTGCGCCGTGCTTGATGGCTTTCCAGATAACTGGCTCGTTCTTCTCGGACAGGTCGATGCATTTGGCATAGCAACCGCCTTCGATGTTGAACACCACGCCTTCGCCCCAACCGTGTTCATCGTCACCGATCAGGTAACGGCTTTCGTCGGCCGACAGGGTGGTTTTACCGGTGCCGGACAGGCCGAAGAACAGGGTCACGTCGCCCGCTTCGCCGATGTTGGCGGCGCAGTGCATCGGCAGTACGTCGGAAGCCGGCAGCAGGAAGTTCTGCACCGAGAACATGGCTTTCTTCATTTCACCGGCGTAACGCATGCCAGCGATGAGTACTTTTTTCTGTGCGAAGTTGAGAATCACGCAACCGTCGGAGTTGGTGCCATCACGCTCTGGCACGCACTCGAAGTTAGCCACGTTGAGCACTTGCCATTCGTCACGGCCGGCTGGGTTGTACTGGGCCGGGTTGATGAACAGGCAACGACCGAACAGGTTCTGCCAGGCAGTCTGGGTGGTCATTTTCACAGCCAGGTAGTGGTCTTCGGCAGCCCCTACGTGAACGTGGGAAACGAAGTGCTCTTGCGCGTTGTTGAAAGCCTCGACGCGAGCCCACAGGGCATCGAACTTGTCGGCCGGGAACTTGCGGTTGATCGGGCCCCAGGCGATAGCGTCCTGGGTGGAAGGCTCTTCAACGATGAAACGGTCGACCGGCGAACGACCGGTGCGATGACCGGTTTCTACGACCAGTGCGCCAGTATCGGCAAGCACGCCTTCACCGCGCTGCAGGGCTTCTTTGACCAGATCGTCAACACTCAGATCGGTGTATACGGCGTTATTGGCTTGCGTCATGAGGTTCCCCGTCGGCCTATGGCCGAGTGCTCCAAACGTTTTGTAGTAGAAAGTTGCGCACTACTACCGCGAAAAAAGTGGGCCGGATTATGCCAGAAAAGCCCAAAAAGAGTAGGGCCCTCCCGTCAGAACACCTCTAATCCGGCATTTGTCAGGTGATTTACCTGTGCTTAAACGTTTTAGTGGCGGGTGTCGGATGGCGTGTCGATGCCTGCGCCAGCGAACAATTGAGTGACATCGGCCGCATCGAACAGGTAGCGCTGGTTGCAGAACTGGCAGTCGATCTCAATATTGCCACCGTGTTCCACCACCAGATTTTGCGCATCTTCCAGACCCAGGCTGACCAATGCGCTACCTGAACGCTCGCGGGAGCAACTGCAATGGAAGCGCAAGGTTTGCGCGTCAAACAGGCGCACAGGTTCTTCATGGTAGAGGCGATGCAGGATGGTTTCGTTGTTCAAGCCCAGCAGCTCTTCGGCTTTCAGGGTGTCGGCCAGAGCGATGGTGTGCCGCCAGCTTTCAGCGCGATCGTCGTCGTCCTTGATGCGGTCGGCCGGCAATTGCTGCAACAGCATGCCACGGGCGCGTTTGCCGTCTGCGTTGAGCCAGAACTTGGTGCCGACTTGTTGGGACATCACGAAATAGTTAGTGAAGCAATCCGATAAGGTTTCGCCGTCGAGGTCGACGATGCCCTGGTAACGCTGGCCTACGGTCGGGTCGACGGTGAGCGCCAGGACGCCATTGGGCATCAGGTCCGCCAGCATGGCGTCCGGGGCAATCAGATCAGCGTCATAACGGGCCAGGCCGCGGATTTCACGTTCGCTGGAGCACTCGATCATCAGCAGCGGGATCGGGCCTTCGGAGCGGGCCTGCAGGATCAGCAAACCGTCAAACTTCATGGTGCCGACCAGCAACGCCGCAGCGGCCATCAGCTCTCCAAGCAGTTGCGCGACCGGCTCAGGATAGGGGTGCTTGGCGAGGACTTCGGCGTAGCTGAGTTCCAACGAAACCATTTCGCCGCGGGCGTCGCTCTCGTCGAAGATGAAGCGTTGGGTGAAGTCGGTATCCGGTAGATCAGTCATAGGTCTGGGTATCTGAATTGATGACAAATTGATTACAAGGTTTATAGAATTAAACGCTTTAGCACCGTTTTGGTGCGAATTTCTCCTGGAAACAGAGAGTTTAAATAGAGCGAAGAGGGACAGTTTATGAACAATCCGGGTTTGTTCCAAGCCAAGTGGAACCTCCGGCGATGGGCTCTGTGCAATCTACTCGCTATCGCGCTGCTGTGTTTTTGGCTGTGGCCCACGGGCCAGATGCTCTGTGTGATTTTCGACGAGTGGCTGTTTCATCTGCTCAATGACCCACTGGCAACCAACGCAACGTGGCTGCACATTTGGGCCGTGGCCAGTTTGCGACCGTTTGATGCGGTGGTCGGGGTGATCCTGCTGTCGCTGCTGGTTCGCGGCGAATGGGTGTTCAAGGCCGTGCAGGTGCGTCAGGCGCTGTTAGGTTTTGTCGGCATTTTGTTGCTGCTGTTGTTTATCCGCATGCTGTTTTCCAAACTTGCGGCACAGATGGGCTGGCAGCACAGCAGCCCGTCGATGGTGATCGGCGGGGCCATTCAGATGAGTGATTACTTTCCTGGGCTGGAGAAGACCTGGGAGCTGAAGGACCGTTCGAGCCAAAGCTTCCCTGGGGATCATGCGTCTGTGCTGTTGATTTGGGGGATGTTCATGACGGTGTTCGCCAAGCGCATCGGCCAAGTGCTGGTGATCTGGGGCCTGGCGCTGTTGTTTATGATGCCGCGGCTGGTGGCAGGTGCGCATTGGGGGCAGGACGATTACATCGGCGGAGTGCTGCTGGCGCTGTTGGCGTTGGGCTGGGGCTATTACACGCCGTTTTCGGCAAAGGTGTCGGGCGCTTTGTTACACGTGACAACACCGATCTTCGGGTTACTTGGCAAGCTACCGGTGATCGGAGGATTGAGCGTCGTGCGCACATCCCCTTAACGCTGCAGGCCGAATGAGCGAGGGGGCTGGCTCCCTCCCTCATTCGGCTGGGGTTCTGCGCAATCAGTCATCACTGCCACTGCCGCGAAACTTGAAGAGATCGCGGCGTTGCTTCTTGCTCGGCTTACCATCGGTGGTCAGGCCTGAAGCCCCCGCCTTGCGCATCGCCGCAGCATTTTCGCGCTTGGCGATGCTAGCGTCGGTCTCGGTGTAGAGCGCCTGAGCTTCAGGTGCGCCACGACGCACGATGGAAAGTGCTTGGACCACAATGGTCTTTTCATCAAAACCGGTACGAATCTGAAACTCATCGCCGACGCGTGGCTCCTTGCCCGGCTTGCAGCGCTCGCCACGATGGTGCACCTTGCCACTCTCTATCGCCGCCTTGGCCAGGGCACGGGTTTTATAGAAACGCGCGGCCCACAGCCACTTGTCCAGGCGAACCTTTTCTTCCTCTTCCTGCTTTTGAGCCACTTGAATTCCTCGCTCTGAAAAATGTCGCAACTTTACCGTTGAAACCCTTCGACGCATAAACCTCAAGGCTCACCTAAGATACGCCAGGTAGCACCCTGTTTTCGCGAGGATACGCCGTGACCGACTTTCCCACTTCACTCACCTCGCCTGACCAGCGCTGCGCAGGCTGCCAGCAAAGCGAGCCCCTGGGTTTCGATTTTGCGTTTGCCTACCAGCCTATCGTAGACCTTCGGGATCATTCGATTTTTGCCCACGAAGCCTTGGTGCGCGGTACACAAGGCGAAGGTGCGTTGTCGGTGCTGAACCAGGTTAACGAAAGCAATCGCTACCGCTTCGACCAACGCTGCCGCACCCAGGCAATTGCCGGCGCAGCAGCCATGGGGATGCAAACCCATCTTTCCATCAATTTCATGCCCAACGCCGTGTACCGTCCGGAGTTGTGCATCCGCAGCACCCTGGAGGCGGCTCGCGCGCACAATTTCCCGCTGAACAGACTGATTTTCGAGACGCTGGAAAGCGAGCATGTAGATAACTATCGCCATTTGACGAATATTCTGCGTGAATACCGCGAATTCGGCTTCAAGACCGCCATCGACGATTTCGGAGCGGGCTATTCGGGGCTGAATCTACTGGCCGATTTCCAACCTGACTTGATCAAACTCGACATGGCTCTGATCCGCGATGTGGACCAGGATCGTGTCCGTCAGGTGATCGTCCGGGGGATTGTCACAATCTGTGAGCAGTTGAACGTTACTGTCATCGCCGAAGGCATTGAAAGTGCCGGAGAGCGAGACTTTCTGTCTGACTGTGGAATATTTCTCATGCAAGGCTACTGGTTCGCCAAGCCCGCATTCAAAGCCCTGGCCGAGGTTTCACCGAAAGCTTGGGCTAATTGACCGGTTACCCATATTGAAGACATTTGACCATTTGACCGTTGTGGGTCTGCGTGAGTGGGTGGCACTTCCCGACTTGGGAGTGGCAGGCCTGCGCGCGAAGATCGACACAGGTGCCAGCACCTCAAGCCTGCACGCCACCGATATCGAACCCTTTGAGCGCGACGGTGAGAAGTGGGTGCGCTTCACCGCACATCTGGGCAGTGTTGTGCAACTGCGCCACCGCCGCTGCGAAGCGCCTTTGGTGACGATGAAAACCATCAAGAGCTCTAACGGCCATGCGCAGGTGCGCTATGTGATCAGCACCACCCTGGCGTTGGGTGATCGGGTATGGCGGGTGGAGTTCACCCTGGCCTGCCGCAAGGCTATGCGTTACCGCTTGCTGCTGGGTTCCAAGGCGCTGATTGACGGCCAGTTGGTGGTCAACCCCGGCATCAAGTACGTTCAAGACAAGCCGGTGTTCCCGGTCTCTACTATTTCTGCCCCAGGTGCTGCATGAAGATTGCTGTGCTGTCGCGAAACCCGCGTCTGTATTCCACCCGCCGCCTGGTCGAGGCCGGCACCGAACGTGGCCACGAAATGGTGGTGATCGACACGTTGCGTGCCTATATGAACATTGCCAGCCACAAGCCGCAGATCCATTACCGAGGCAAACCGCTGGAAGGCTTTGATGCCGTAATCCCGCGGATCGGCGCCTCGGTGACGTTTTATGGCTGCGCGGTGCTGCGCCAATTCGAGATGATGGGGGTGTTCCCCTTGAACGAGTCCGTGGCCATTGCGCGCTCGCGGGACAAATTACGTTCGCTGCAACTGCTGTCGCGCCGGGGGATCGGCCTGCCGGTCACCGGGTTTGCCCACTCACCCGATGACATCCCGGACCTGATCGAGATGGTCAACGGCGCGCCACTGGTAATCAAGGTACTGGAAGGCACACAGGGCATTGGCGTAGTGCTGTGTGAAACCGCAACCGCGGCGGAGTCGGTGATCGAGGCATTCATGGGCCTCAAGCAGAACATCATGGTGCAGGAATACATCAAGGAGGCAGGGGGTGCGGATATCCGCTGCTTCGTGGTGGGCGACAAGGTAATTGCGGCGATGAAGCGCCAGGCCAAACCTGGAGAGTTTCGCTCCAACCTGCACCGCGGCGGCAGCGCCAGCCTGATCAAGATCACCCCTGAGGAGCGCATGACCGCGCTGCGGGCGGCCAAGGTGATGGGGTTGGCCGTGGCGGGGGTAGATATCCTGCGTTCGAACCACGGGCCGCTGGTGATGGAAGTCAATTCATCCCCGGGCCTGGAAGGTATCGAAACCACCACTGGCAAAGATGTGGCGGGGATCATCATTCAGCATCTAGAGAAGAATGGTGGGCCGAATATGACCAGGACCAAGGGCAAGGGCTGATAAAACGCAGTCTGTGGCACACGTAAACCAAATGTGGGAGGGGGCTTGCTCCCGATAGCGGTGGATCAGCCAGCTTATTGGTAGCTGACCCACTGCAATCGGGAGCAAGCCCCCTCCCACATTTTGATCTGCGTTGTTTGTTAGACCGCGTCTCTGGGCAACATCAAGCCCAACGGTAAACGCACCCGCGCCTCAAGGCCGCCGCCTTCGCGATTACGCAACTCAACATTGCCACCATGCATCGAGGCAATTCGTCGCACGATCGCCAGCCCAAGCCCCGTGCCTTTGCCACCGCGTGCACGGTCCCCACGAGTAAACGGGTTGAAGATGCCCTCCAGTTCCGCCGGGTCGATCCCCGTGCCACGGTCCATCACACTCAGCACCACATAAGGTGCGGCGCTGTCGCCCGAAACGTACGCCGCCACTTCCACATCAGAACCGGCGTGATGCAAGGCGTTGCCAATCAAATTGTTCAACAGGCGCTTCATCGACACACGTCGCAACGCAAACGGCTGGATCGGCTCAAGGCGCATCCGTACTTGTTCGCCGTTCTGGTTATAGGGCGCAACCACCTCGCGCACCAAATCCGTCAGGTCGACTTCCTCAACCACCTCATCGCGGCCATCGCGGATAAACGCCAGAAACTGATCGAGAATCGCGTCCATATCCTCAATATCGCGGACCATGTCGTCGGTCAGATCGGTATGGTTGTCCATCAACTCCAGGGACAGTCGCAAGCGTGTCAGCGGCGTGCGCAGGTCGTGAGAGACACCGGCCAGCATCAACTCGCGTTCGCGCCCGGCCTGTTCGACATCCTCTGCCATCTGGTTGAACGCGCCGTATACCTCGGTCATTTCACTTGGTGTATCGCTGACCGGCAGGCGCACGCTACGCCCCTGACCCAATTGCCGGGCGGCAAACACCAATCGTTTAAGGGGTTGGTTGAGCTGGCGCACAAAGATCCACGCGGATGCTGTGGAAAGCAGCCCGATCGCCAAGAACCAGCCCAGCACGTTCCAGATCTTCTGCCCCCGCAAAGGATGAGGGTACAGCGGCACTTTCAGCCAGTCCTCACCCAGGCTCGGCGCACGTACCCACAATGCAGGAGACACATGCATACGCAGCCGTACTTCGGTGTCTTCACCCAGTTCGGCCTGCATTTGGCGCTGGTAAATCTCGCTATAAGGCCAATGTTGCTCGCCTTCCGGCACACCTGCACCCGCCACGCGTACCAGAGTGGCGGCCTTGGCAATCTTCTCGCGGTTCTCGGGATCGGCGGCCCAATAGGCGCGCAGCGTCAAAGCCACACCGTGGCTGTACTGTCGATCCACCAGCACATCTTCGTTCATCAGCAGATAAACCAGCGTGAGCGCTTTGGAAAACAGAACGACGATCAGCACCAGCCAAAGGGTGCGGGAGAAGAAACTTTGTGGGAACCACAGCGGGGTTTTCATAGATGAAAGCTGGACACCTTGCAGGAACGAGCGGCGCTCGCAGAATTGCAGACGCCGGGCATCCCGTCGCCCCTCATGGAGTCAAACGCCAGGATGCCCGCCCTGCAAATCATCGATCACTTGGTTGCGGTGCCATCCGGCACAAACACATAACCCACGCCCCAGACAGTCTGGATATACCGTGGCTTGGAAGGGTCCGGCTCGATCATCCGGCGCAGACGGGAAATTTGCACGTCGATGGAGCGCTCCAGGGCGTCCCATTCACGACCACGAGCCAGGTTCATCAGTTTGTCGCGTGTCAGCGGCTGGCGAGCGTTCATCACCAGCGCCTTGAGCACGGCGAATTCGCCGGTGGTGAGCATGTGCACTTCATCGCCGCGCTTGAGTTCGCGGGTCGCCAGCGACAGTTCGTAGTCGCCGAAGGTAACGCTTTCGTCTTCGCTGCCTGGCGCGCCCGGTACTGGCGGTGCCTGACGGCGCAATACGGCTTTGACCCGCGCCATCAACTCATCCGGATTGAAGGGTTTGGCCAGGTAGTCATCGGCGCCCAGTTCAAGGCCCTTGATGCGGCTCAGCTCATCGCCTTTGGCGGTGAGCATGATGATTGGAATCTGATTGTTCGCGCCGCGCAGGCGTTTGCATGCGGTCAGGCCATCTTCGCCGGGCAGCATCAGGTCGAGTACGACCAGGTTGAATACTTCGCGCCCCAGGAGGCGATCCATCTGCTCGGTGTTCGGCACCGCGCGGGCACGGTAGCCCTTGGAATTGAAGAAACGCTCCAGCAGGCTGCTCAGCCCTGGATCGTCATCAACGATGAGAATTTTTTCGCCTTCAGCAGTTTGTGCAGTGCTGCTCATTAGATGCTCCTCTTATCTCGGCGCGCATTATGGCGTAGCTGTCGTTATACGCACCGTGTGCATTGTTAGCAGATTTTTCCTCAACTGCCAGCAAACCCGCGCCCTACAACCACCCGCGCAGTAGCCCTCAAGGACAAAACGCTGGTTATAATGCGGCGCCCTCATACAGGGCGACGTCAGATCGTTACCTTTTTACTGCCAAGCTTTTTTACCCGCTTGTCGCGATTTTTCCGATTTCGAGGGTCAATAGGCTGCCTCTTGACCCAGGCAGCGGCGCCAGTCGGGCCGCTCAACCAGCTGCGCAAGGCCTTGTTTTCCGGGCCTGCGAGCTGCTTCTAA
Source organism: Pseudomonas sp. Irchel 3H9 (assembly GCF_900187495.1). Lineage (NCBI taxonomy): Bacteria > Pseudomonadati > Pseudomonadota > Gammaproteobacteria > Pseudomonadales > Pseudomonadaceae > Pseudomonas > Pseudomonas sp. Irchel 3H9. The sequence goes on from NZ_FYDK01000009.1 coordinate 58,916, forward strand.
GAATTTCAGGTGGTTTTATGGACAGCATCAACAGCCGCATCGCCGAGGAACTCGGTGTACGCCCACAACAGGTCGAAGCGGCCGTCGCTCTACTGGATGAAGGCTCCACGGTGCCCTTCATCGCCCGTTACCGAAAAGAAGTGACAGGCAGCCTCGACGACATCCAACTGCGTCACCTGGAAGAGCGCCTGCGCTACCTGCGAGAACTCGACGAACGGCGTATCAGCATCCTCGCCAGCATCGAGGAACAGGGCAAGCTGACCCCGCAGCTTGAGCGCGACATCAAGCTCGCCGACACCAAAACCCGCCTCGAAGACCTTTACCTGCCATACAAACAAAAGCGCCGCACCAAGGGCCAGATCGCCCTCGAAGCCGGCCTGGGCGAACTGGCCGACGGCCTTTTCAACGACCCGTCGCTGACCCCGGACACCGAAGCCGCGCGCTTCGTCAACGCTGAAAAAGGCGTTGCCGATGTCAAGGCAGCCCTCGAAGGCGCCAAGTACATCCTCATGGAGCGCTTCGCCGAAAACGCCAGCCTTCTGGAAAAACTGCGTACCTACCTCAAGCAGGAAGCCATCATCAGCGCTCGCGTCATCGCCGGCAAAGAGGAAGAGGGCGCCAAATTCCGCGATTACTTCGAACACGACGAACCGCTCAAGAGCATGCCGTCCCACCGTGCACTGGCGATTTTCCGTGGCCGCAACGAAGGCATTCTCAGCTCCGCACTCAAAGTCGGCGACGAGCTGCCGGGCACCATGCACCCGTGCGAAGGCATGATCGGTCAACAATTCGGCATCCAGAATCAGAATCGTCCTGCTGATAAGTGGCTCGGTGAAGTAGTGCGCTGGACCTGGAAGGTCAAGCTCTACACCCACCTTGAAACCGACCTACTGGGCGAATTGCGCGACGGCGCCGAAACCGAAGCGATCAACGTCTTCGCCCACAACCTGCACGACCTACTGCTGGCCGCACCAGCCGGCCCGCGCGCCACCCTGGGCCTCGACCCGGGCCTGCGCACCGGCTGCAAGGTCGCCGTGGTCGATGCCACCGGCAAGCTGCTGGACCACGCCACCGTGTACCCGCACGTGCCGCATAACAAGTGGGACCAGACCCTCGCGATTCTGGCCGCCCTGTGCGCCAAGCATTCGGTGGACCTGATCGCCATCGGCAACGGCACCGCCAGCCGTGAAACCGATAAGCTTGCCGCCGAGCTGATCAAAAAATACCCAGCCATGAAGATGACCAAGGTCATGGTCTCCGAGGCGGGCGCTTCGGTGTACTCGGCGTCGGAACTGGCTTCCAAGGAATTCCCGGACCTCGACGTGTCGATCCGTGGCGCGGTATCCATCGCCCGTCGCCTGCAGGATCCGCTGGCCGAACTGGTGAAGATTGACCCTAAATCCATCGGTGTCGGCCAGTACCAGCACGACGTGTCACAGCTGAAGCTGGCGCGTGGCCTGGATGCGGTGGTGGAAGACTGCGTGAACAAGGTTGGCGTGGATGTAAACACTGCCTCGGTCGCGCTGTTGGCCCGTATCTCCGGCCTGAACACCACGCTGGCGCAGAATATCGTCACTCACCGAGACGAAAACGGCGCGTTCAAAACCCGCGCCGCGTTGAAAAAGGTCGCTCGACTGGGCGAGAAAACCTTCGAGCAAGCCGCCGGTTTCCTACGCGTAATGAACGGTGACAACCCGCTGGATTCCTCGGCCGTTCACCCGGAAGCGTATCCGCTGGTGCAACGCATCGCCGCCGAGACCGACCGCGACATCCGTTCGCTGATCGGTGACGCTGCGTTCCTCAAGCGCCTGGACCCGAAGAAGTACACCGACGAAACGTTCGGCGTACCGACCATCACCGACATCCTGCAAGAGCTTGAAAAGCCTGGCCGCGACCCACGTCCTGAGTTCAAGACCGCCGAGTTCCAGGACGGCGTCGAAGACCTCAAGGATCTGGAGCTGGGCATGATCCTGGAGGGTGTGGTGACCAACGTGACCAACTTTGGCGCGTTTGTGGACATCGGCGTGCATCAGGATGGTTTGGTGCATATCTCCGCACTTTCGGAGAAGTTCATTAAAGACCCACGTGAAGCGGTGAAAGCCGGTGATGTGGTCAAGGTCAAGGTCATGGAAGTCGACATCCCGCGCAAACGCGTTGGTCTGTCTATGCGTATGAGCGACACCCCCGGCGAGAAAATCGACGGTGCCCGTGGCGCACGCCCAGGCTCGGCGCCGCGCCAGTCGCAGAACCGCTCCGAAAGCAGTCAACCGCGCAAGGAAACCGCAACCGCGGCGCCAAGCAACAATGCCATGGCCTCGCTGTTCGCCAACGCCAAGCAGTTGAAGAAACGTTGATGGAAATCCCGGCCGGTTTGACTCAGAGCGCCTTCAGCGAACTGATCGGCTGCCGCCTGCAACGCCTGGAAGAAGGCGTTGCCGAGGTGGCCCTGACCCTGGAGCCGCACCTGCGCAACCGCGCGGGCAAGCTCCATGGCGGGGCGATTTTCAGCCTGGTAGACATCACCATGGGGCTGGCCTGTTCCAGTTCCCATGGTTTCGACCAGCAGAGCGCGACCATCGAGTGCAAGATCAACTACATCCGCGCCGTGGAAGACGGGGATGTGCTGTGCACCAGCCGTGTGATTCACGCCGGCCGGCGCACCCTGGTGGTCGAAGCCGATGTGTATCAGGAGGAACGACTTGTCGCAAAAGCACAGGGCACCTTCGCTGTCCTATAGCTCACCACCCACGATTTGAGTTAATTTCGGCGCTGCGATAACGGCGTCGGAATTTTCCTGCTGCGCTATGGCCCAATTCATGGAGTGAAGTAGGCTTTTTTACCGCGGGTCAAATCGACTCACAACCAGGCGATCACGCCAGTTTTAACTTCACCCTTGTAGACCGTCCTGCCCACCCCCATATTGGGGCGACTGACGCGTGAAGGAATCCAACTTGAGCGAACTTCTCAACCGCCGCCTGGCTCTGCTCGGCAAGCGCGAACACCTCTCCCTGCTAGAGCAGTGCCTGCATGGCATCGAGCGTGAGTGCCTACGTGTCACGGGTGAAGGTCGCCTGGCGCAAACGCCGCACCCGGAAGCTCTGGGCGCCGCGTTGACCCACGAACAGATCACCACCGACTACTCAGAATCGCTGCTGGAGTTCATCACCCCAGCCCTGCCCAACCCGGCCGATACCCTGAGCAGCCTGGACAAGATCCACCGCTTTGCCTACACCAAGCTGGGCAGCGAATACCTGTGGAGCCCCTCGATGCCGTGTCCGTTGCCGGCCGAGGAAGATATTCCGATTGCCTACTACGGCACCTCCAATATCGGACAGCTCAAGTACGTGTACCGCAAGGGCCTGGCCCTGCGTTACGGCAAGACCATGCAGTGCATCGCCGGCATCCACTACAACTTTTCCCTGCCGGAACAGTTGTGGCCGTTGCTCAAGGAAACTGAAGGGTTCGTCGGCACCGACCGCGACTATCAGTCCACGGCTTACATCGCGCTGATCCGCAACTTCCGCCGTTACAGCTGGCTGCTGATGTACCTGTTCGGTGCCTCACCGGCCCTGGACGCGGGTTTCCTGCGCGGTCGCTCGCACCAGCTGGAAGTGCTCGACGCCGACACCCTCTACCTGCCCTACGCCACCAGCCTGCGCATGAGTGACCTGGGTTACCAGAGCAACGCCCAGGCCGGCCTGACGCCGTGCTACAACGACTTGGCGAGCTACACCGACAGCCTGCGCGAAGCGGTGGCAACACCCTACGCGCCTTACGTCGAAATCGGCACGCACAAGGACGGTGAGTGGGTACAGCTCAACACCAACATCCTGCAGATCGAAAACGAGTACTACTCCAACATCCGCCCCAAGCGCGTGACCTACACCGGTGAACGACCAATCCAGGCGCTGGTGGCACGCGGCATTCAGTACATCGAAGTGCGTTGCCTGGACATCAACCCGTTCTTGCCGATGGGCATCGACCTGCCCGAGTCGCGCTTCCTCGACGCGTTCCTGCTGTACTGCGCGCTGAACGACAGCCCGTTGTTCGCCAACAACGCGTGCGGCAATGCCACCGCCAACTTCCTCAGCGTGGTCAAGGAAGGTCGCCGTCCGGGCCTGCAATTGCAGCGCGACGGCGCGCCGGTGGACATGAAGGAATGGGCCACCGAGCTATTGGAGAAGATTGCACCGTTGGCCGCCCTGCTCGATCAGAGCCATGGCATCAGCGAGCACAGCCAGGCGCTGGACGCCCAGCTTGCTAAGGTCAACGACCCATCGCTGACCCCGTCGGCGCAGGTACTGGCCGCGATGGCCGAGCGCAAAGAGAGTTTCGCGCAGTTCTCCCTGCATCAGAGCGAGTTGCATGCCGAGTATTTCCGCCGTGAGCCGTTGCCCGCAGAAGAGCAGGCGCGCTTTGAGGACCTGGCGCGCAAATCGCTGGCGCAACAGGCGGAACTGGAGCAGAACGAAGTGGGCGATTTTGATGTGTTTGTGGGGTCGTACCAGGCCAGCATTCTCGCCATCAGTAACTAACTGAAGCCGGACCCGGCTCAAAATGTGGGAGGGGGCTTGCCCCCGATAGCAGAGCGTCAGTCACCCATCAGTGGCTGAGCTACCGCCATCGGGCGCAAGCCCCCTCCCACATTTGCCCTCATCAAGCTCAAGACTTGCTTCAACCTTTCCCCACATAAGCTAATTCGAAAATGTTATTTATTTTTGGATTCTTAGATCATTTAGTCTCCTCTCACGCCGACCCTCGGCCGCCTGATTGAGGAGCTTCCCCTTGAAACTTTTAACCCCCCTGCGCCTCTTGGCGGCGTTGTCCCTGGCCGGTGCCAGCCTGTTTGCCCAGGCGGCTGATGTGACCATCGCTTACCAGACCACCGTGGATCCGGCCAAAGTCGCCCAGGCCGACGGCGCGTATGAAAAAGCCACCAACGCCAAAATTGATTGGCGCAAATTCGACAATGGCGCCGACATCATTGCCGCCATCGCCTCCGGTGACGTGCAGATCGGCTACCTCGGTTCCAGCCCGCTGACCGCGGCGATCACCCGCAAAGTGCCAGTGGAAACCTTCCTCGTCGCCACCCAGATTGGCGGGGCCGAAGCCCTGGTGGCGCGCAACGGTTCGGGGATCAACAGCCCCCAGGACCTGATCGGCAAAAAGATCGCCGTTCCCTTCGTCTCCACTGGCCACTACAGCCTGCTGGCCGCACTCAAGCACTGGAACATCGACCCGTCGAAAGTGACCATCCTCAACCTCGCGCCACCGGCGATCATCGCCGCCTGGAAGCGCGGTGATATCGACGCCACCTACGTGTGGGATCCCGCGTTGGGCGTGGCCAAGGAAAACGGCAAAGTGCTGATCACCTCTGGCGAGCTGGCCAAGTTCGGCGCGCCAACGTTCGATGCGTGGATCGTGCGTAAGGATTTTGCCGAGAAGCACCCGGAAATCGTCACGGCCTTCGCCAAAGTCACTCTGGATGCCTACGCCGCCTACCGCAAAGACCCACAAGCCTGGCTCGCCGACAAAGGCAACGTCGACAAGTTGGTGAAGCTATCCGGCGCTAAGGCCAGCGATATCCCGCTGTTGTTGCAAGGCAACGTCTACCCGCTGGCCGCTGACCAAGTGACCCTGCTGGGCGCCCCGACTACCAAGGCCGTGACCGATACGGCTGCGTTCCTCAAGGAACAAGGCAAGGTCGACGCCGTGCTGCCGGACTACGCGCCTTACGTCAGCGCCAAGTTCATTACTAACTGAGGAGTTCATCGCGATGGCCTTGCTACAACTGGAGCGCATCAGCGCACAGTACCCAGGCGCCCCGGAACCGGTACTGGCGGATATTTCACTCGACCTTGGGCCCCAGCAATTGCTGGTGGCCCTCGGGCCGTCCGGCAGTGGCAAGACCTCGCTGTTGAACCTGATTGCCGGTTTTGTCGAACCTTCTGCCGGGCGCATTACCCTTGATGGCGTGCCGGTCAAAGGCCCCAGCGCCGAGCGTGGCGTGGTGTTCCAGGACGATGCGTTGCTGCCCTGGCAGGATGTGTTGGCCAATGTCGGCTTCGGTCTCGAATTGGCCGGCGTACCCAAGGCGCAACGTGAAGTACGTGCCAGGGAAATGCTCGCGCTGGTGGACCTGGCGGGTTTCGACAGCCGCCGTATCTGGCAGCTCTCCGGCGGCCAGAAGCAACGCGTCGGCTTGGCGCGCGCCTTGGCGGCAGACCCGCGTGTGCTGCTGATGGACGAACCCTTCGGCGCCCTCGATGCCTTCACCCGCGAACAGATGCAAGAGCTGTTGCTGCAAGTCTGGCGCCGCACGGCCAAGCCTGTGTTCCTGATTACCCATGACATCGAAGAAGCCGTGTTCCTCGCCACTGATTTGATCCTGCTGGCGCCCAACCCAGGCCAGATCGTGGAACGCCTGCACCTGGACTTCGGCCAACGCTATGCGGCGGGTGAGTCGGCGCGGGTGATCAAGTCCGACCCGCGCTTTATCGAGACCCGCGAACACGTGCTGGGCAAAGTGTTCTCCCAACGGCAGGTGTCCGCATGAGCAGCTACGAACTTCCCGCCACCGCCGCCAAGCCGGTGACGCACGCGGTCATTACGGTGCGCCGCAGCTTAAGCACACGCTGGATCAGCCTGCTGACACTGGCCGCGCTCCTGGCAATTTGGTGGGGGGTGACCGCCACCGGTTTGATCGAACCGTTGTTCCTGCCACCGCCGTCCGCCGTGCTGCAAAAAGGCTGGTTGCTCGCGACCACGGGCTATATGGACTCCACTCTGTGGCAACACCTGGGCGCAAGCCTCAGCCGTATCGGCCTGGGCCTGGGCTTCGCGGTGCTGACCGCCGTGCCGGTGGGCATCGCCATCGGTTCCAATCGCATTGCCCGAGGCATTCTCGACCCGCTGATCGAGTTCTACCGACCGATTCCACCTTTGGCCTACCTGCCGCTGATTGTGATTTGGTGCGGCATCGGTGAGCTGTCTAAAGTGCTGCTGATTTACCTCGCGATCTTCGCACCGATTGCCATCGCCACCGCGACCGGCGTACGCACCGTCGACCCGGCCAAATTGCGCGCCGCGCAGTCATTGGGCGCCACCCGCGCCCAGCTGATTCGCCATGTGATCCTGCCAAGCGCCCTGCCTGACATCCTCACCGGCGTGCGCATCGGACTGGGTGTGGGCTGGTCGACCTTGGTCGCTGCCGAGCTGATCGCCGCCACAAGCGGCCTGGGCTTTATGGTGCAGTCGGCGGCGCAGTTCCTGGTCACCGATGTGGTGGTGCTGGGGATCCTGGTGATCGCTCTGATCGCCTTCGCCATGGAAATGGGCCTGCGTGCCCTGCAGCGTAAGTTAGTGCCTTGGCATGGCCAGGCACATTGAGTGAGAACCGGATGAGCAACCTGACCGTTACCCCATTGAGCACTGCCTTGGGCGCCCAGATCAGTGGCGTCGATATTACCCAGCCGCTGAGCGCCGAACACCGCGATGCCATCGAGCAGGCGTTACTCAGCCACTCGGTGCTGTTCTTCCGTGGCCAGCCGATCACCCCGCAGCAACAAGCGCGGTTCGCCGCGAATTTTGGCGACCTGCATATTCATCCGATCTACCCCAACGTGCCGGAACAGCCCGAAGTGCTGATCCTCGATACCGCCGTCACCGACGTGCGCGACAACGCCGTGTGGCACACCGACGTGACCTTCCTGCCCACCCCGGCGCTCGGCGCCGTACTTAGCGCCAAGCTGTTGCCGGCGTTTGGTGGCGATACGTTGTGGGCCAGTGGTATTGCGGCGTATGAGGCGTTGTCCGAGCCGCTTAAGGCGTTGCTCAACGGCCTCACCGCCACCCACGATTTCACTAAGTCTTTTCCGCTGGAGCGCTTCGGCAACACCGCCGAAGACCTGTTGCGCTGGGAAGAAACCCGTAGGAAGAACCCGCCGCTGTCGCACCCGGTCGTGCGCACGCATCCGGTGAGCGGGCGTAAGTCGCTGTTTGTCAGTGAGGGGTTTACCACCAGGATCAATGAGCTTGAGCCCGCAGAGAGCGAAGCGATCCTGAAGCTGCTGTTTGCCCATGCGACACGGCCGGAATTCACGATCCGCTGGCGCTGGCAGGAGAACGACGTGGCCTTCTGGGACAACCGCGTGACCCAGCACTACGCGGTGGATGACTACCGGCCGCAGCGGCGGGTGATGCATCGGGCAACGATTCTTGGGGACGTGCCGTTCTAAACCACACTGCACATCAAATGTGGGAGGGGGCTTGCCCCCTCCCACATTGACCGAGTCATACCAAACTATTCAGCGGTCGATGGCTTTTCCCACAGGTTAATCCCGCCTTCCTGCGCAAACCGATCAATCTCCGCCAGTTCTTCCGCAGTGAAGCTCAAGTTCTTCAACGCTCCGACGTTCTCGATAATCTGCTCCGGCCGGCTCGCGCCGATCAGCGCACTGGTGACCCGTGGATCACGCAACGTCCACGCCAGTGCCAGTTGCGCCAGGCTCTGACCGCGACGCTGGGCGATTTCGTTCAGCGCACGCACATGGGCGATGTTGGCGTCGGACAAGTGTTTGGCCTGCAACGAACCACCGCCCGGGCGATTGACCCGTGCATCAGCCGGCACACCGTTGAGGTACTTGTCGGTCAACAAACCCTGAGCCAGTGGCGTAAAAGCGATCACGCCGGCGCCGAGTTCCTCGGTGGTGTCGAGCAGGTCTTTTTCCACCCAGCGGTTGAGCAGGTTGTAGGCCGGCTGGTGGATCAGCAGCGGTACCTTCCACTCCTTGAGCAGCGCAGCGATTTCGCGAGTCTTCACGCCGGAATACGACGAAATGCCGATGTACAACGCCTTGCCTTGTTGCACGGCGGTGGCGAGGGCGCTGGCGGTTTCTTCAAGCGGGGTGTCGGCGTCAAAGCGGTGGGAGTAGAAAATATCCACATAGTCGACGCGCAGGCGCTGCAGGCTTTGGTCCAGGCTGGCCAGCACGTATTTGCGCGAACCGCCGCCCTGGCCGTAAGGGCCGGGCCACATGTCCCAACCGGCCTTGCTGGAGATAATCAATTCGTCGCGGTACTGCTTGAAGTCTTCACGCAGCAAACGACCGAAATTGATCTCGGCGCTGCCGTAGGGCGGGCCGTAGTTATTAGCCAGGTCGAAGTGGTTGATACCCAGGTCGAACGCCGTGCGCAATAGGGCGCGCTGGGTGTCGATCGGGGTGCTGTCGCCAAAGTTGTGCCACAGCCCCAGGGACAGTGCAGGCAGCACCAATCCACTGCGGCCTACGCGGCGATACGGAATAGATTCATAGCGGTTTTCGGCAGCAATGTACGTCATCGAATCCTCTCTGGGTCTAGGGCAAATAAGGCCTGGGAATAAGGTTATTCCCAGGCCTTTTAACCAGCTGAATCGCTTAAGTCTGCCCTTTCGTTGTACAGCAAAGTCCTACGCCAGAGGAACGATAAGACTCATAAAAAACTGCAATTTCACGCAAGCCAACGTCACCGCCGGCCTGCGCAAAACCTAGCGCACCAGGTGCAGGAACTGCAGGTGCCGCTCGTACTGGTCGAGGATGTCGTTGATGATCTGCTCCTTGGTGTAGCCCACCAGGTCGTAGTCCTGGCTGCCCTCACTCAAGTGCACTTCCGCCCGGTAATAGCGGCGGTTGTTGATCTCTTTGGAGCCCATGCCGCCACGGGCAAACGACGGCGTGAAGTAGCCGCGCATCTGCACCTGGTAGATGAACGGATGCTCCTCGCCATGGCCGATTTCCAGGCTCACGCTGTCGTTGGATGGATCCGGTTGGGTGACCACCGAAAGTCCCTTCTCGACAAACACCGCCGTCACTTCTTCAATCGCCGGGCGCACCGTCGATTCAAGGAAGCGGTACACCTCATCGCGCGATGGGAAATGCACCGCCTGGCTCAAGCGCTGGCGCCAGCCGCCCTTGCCTTTACGCGAAGCCGAGATCGGCGCCAAGGAATGCAACTGGGCGATCTGCTTTTGCGACTCCAGATAGAAAGCCTTGTGCAGGCCCCACATCATCAGCAACAGAATCAGCGAGAACGGCAGCGAGGTCAGCACCACCGCCGATTTCAGCGAGTCGATACTGCCAGCAAACAGCAACGCACTGGTGACCAGCGCGGTCATCGCACCCCAGAACACCCGCAGCCATTTCGGCCCGTCTTCATCGGCGTTACCGCCTTTGGACGACAGCGTCGACAAAACTACCGTGCCCGAGTCCGCCGAGGTGACGAAGAACACGAAGCTGATAAACACGGTCACCGCGATAACGGTTTTGCTCCACGGATAGGTTTCCAGCAGCAGGTAGAGGCTCATCGACGGGTCATCGATGGCCGACTGACCGAGCGCGGTCATGCCGTGGTTGAGCACTTGGTCGATGGCGCTGTTGCCGAAGATCGACATCCACGCCAGGGTAAAGCCCAGCGGGATCAGCAGCACGCCGAACACGAATTCGCGGATGGTGCGGCCACGGGAAATCCGCGCGATAAACAGGCCCACGAACGGCGACCATGCGATCCACCAGGCCCAGTAGAACACCGTCCAACCGCCCAGCCAGTCGCTCGGTTTGTCGTAGGCGTAGACGTCGAAACTCTTGGTCGGCAGCGCGCCGAGGTAGTCACCGATGTTCTGGATCAAGGTGTTGAGCAAGTGCTGGGTAGGCCCGGCGAACAATACAAACAGCAGCAGCGCGCAAGCCAGCAGCATGTTGATGTCGGACATCACCCGCACGCCCTTATCGACGCCGGCCACTGCAACAAGGATCGCCGCGCCCATCATCAGGGTGATCAAACCGACCTGAATCCACTGGGTGTGGGCAATGCCAAACAAGTAGTCGAGGCCGGAGTTGAGGTGCAGCACGCCGAAGCCCATGTCGGCGCCAAGACCAAACACCGTGGCAATGATGCCGAAGCCATCCACCGCGTAGCCGATAGGGCCGTTGATGCGCTTACCGATCAGCGGGTACAGCGCCGAACGCAACGCCAGTGGCAGGTTATGCCGGTAGGCGAAATACGCCAGCGCCATGCCGACAAACGCGAACACACCCCAACCGTGCAGGCCCCAGTGCAGAAACAGAATCTGCATGGCTTGGCGCGCGGCATCGGCGTTCATCGGCGCGCCTTGGGGCGGCTGCACCAAGTGCGTCAGCGGCTCGGAGACGCAGAAGAAGAACAGCGTGATGCTGATCCCTGCGGCGAACAGCATGCCGGCCCAGGACAGGTAACTGAATTCGGGCTCGTCGTGGTCGGCACCGAGTTTTATCTTGCCGTAGCCCGATAGCGCGGTGACCACCACGAAGACCAGATACAGGGTCATCGCCAGCATGTAGTACCAGCCGACCGTATTGGCCGCCCAGTTTTGCGCTGCCAGCAACCAGGCACCGGCCTGTTGCGGGATAGCGATGACAGTGATGCCGAACAGCAGGATGAAGGTCGCGGCGAAGTAGAAAACCGGCGCATTCATGCGCACTTGGCCGCTGGCTGGGGTGGACGATGCACTCATGAGCGATGCACCCCGAGGTTGGAGCATGTGGCTGTAAATAACGGACTCAGCAAAGGTAAGCCTCCTGTTGTGAGCGGGCAGCGAACCACCGGGTTTAACTTGAACGAACATTCAAGTTAAACATGGATAGGCGGTTTTGGACTAATCGCAGGGCTGAGTGGTCGGTTATTCCTACACTAGCTCAAGGATTGGTATGACGGGTGGGGGAGGCAAATCGTTCAGCGATTGCGGGGTAAATCTGGAATGAGGCTAACAATGTGGGAGGGGGCTTGCTCCCGATGGCGGCGTGTCAGTCAATGAATGTACCAACTGACACTGCGCTATCGGGAGCAAGCCCCCTCCCACAGGGGATCTGCGTAGGGTTTTACTTCTGCGCCCCGTCATCATGCTGCAGATTCGCCTGAGTAATGTTCGCCTCAGCCGGCACACTGCGCGTCAGCCACACATTGCCGCCAATGGTCGAGCCCTTGCCGATGGTGATCCGCCCGAGGATCGTCGCCCCGGCGTAGATCACCACATCATCCTCGACGATCGGGTGACGCGGATGGCCTTTCTGCAACTGCCCGTCTTCATCTGCCGGGAAGCGCTTGGCGCCCAACGTCACGGCCTGGTAGATGCGCACCCGCTCGCCGATGATCGCGGTTTCACCAATGACCACACCGGTCCCATGGTCGATAAAGAAGCTCGGGCCGATCTGCGCGCCGGGGTGGATGTCGATGCCGGTGGCCGAGTGGGCGATTTCCGCAATGATCCGCGCCAGCAGCGGCAAGCCGGCGCGGTACAAGTGGTGGGCCAGACGGTGGTGAATCACCGCCAGGATCCCCGGATAGCACAGCAACACTTCATCCACACTGCGCGCGGCCGGGTCGCCGTGGTAAGCGGCGAGTACGTCGGTGTCCAGCAGGCTGCGCAGAGACGGCAAGGCCAGGGCAAAACCCTGGATCAGGCGGATGGCGTGGGCATCGATCTGGCTGTCATCCTGCCCGCCCTGTCGCGCGGCATAACGCAGCTCAAGACGCGCCTGAGCGAGCAACGCATTGAGCGCGACGTCGAGGGTATGACCGACGTAAAAATCTTCACTTTCTTCACGCAAATCCGCCGGCCCCAAGCGCATCGGGAACAGCGCGCCGCACAGCGCTTCGAGGATTTGTGCAACGGCTTCTCGGGACGGCAATTCGCGTCCGCCATGCTCGCCGCTCAAGCGGCCATTGCGCGTTCGCCACTGGTCCCGGGCGCCGCGCAACTGGCTGACAATGGTCTGCAATTGCCAATGACTGGAACGCTCACTCACAGTATTTACTCCTGACGTAATGGCCATCACTTTACGGTATGCACCCTGGCCGCCATTAAGAACCAATGGTGTGATGCTAAGAACCATCGGGCATAAGCGATTGACGGTTGCCCGATGAAAAGTGCCTGCCTATAGTCGCTTCATCCCTTAGCCACCGTGCGTAGCCATGATCAAGCAACAGCTCGACCGTTTTAACCGCCTGGACCTGCTCGGCGGCGCCACCGCCCTGGAAAAACTCGAACGGTTGTCGACCTGGTTGGGACGGGACATCTACGTCAAGCGCGACGACACCACGCCACTGGCGATGGGCGGCAACAAACTGCGCAAACTCGAATACCTGGCCGCCGACGCCATCGCTCAGGGGGCCGACACCCTGGTGACCGCCGGTGCCATCCAGTCCAACCACGTACGCCAGACTGCCGCCCTTGCCGCCAAGCTCGGCCTAGGCTGCGTGGCCCTGCTGGAAAACCCCACCGGTACCGAAGACCCCAACTACCTGGGCAACGGCAATCGCCTGCTGCTGGAGCTGTTCGACGCCAAGGTGGAATTGGTGGAAAACCTCGATAACGTCGACGACCAACTCAACGCCCTCGCCGATCGCCTGCGCAGCAACGGCAAGAAGCCGTACCTGGTGCCCATCGGCGGCTCCAATGCCCTCGGCGCCTTAGGTTATGTGCGCGCCGGGCTGGAACTGGCCGCGCAGATCGAAGACAGCGGCATCGAATTCGCCGCCGTGGTACTGGCGTCCGGCAGTGCGGGCACCCACAGCGGCCTGGCCTTAGCGTTGAGTGAAGTACTGCCGAACTTACCGGTAGTCGGCGTCACCGTATCGCGCACCGACGAAGCCCAGCGCCCCAAAGTCCAGGGCCTGGCCGAACGCACTGCCGAGTTGCTCGGCGTGGATATCCCCAAAGCCTTCAAGGTGATCCTGTGGGACGAATACTTCGGCCCGCGTTATGGCGAACCGAACGCCGGGACCCTTTCGGCGGTCAAGCTATTGGCGAGCCAGGAAGGCCTGCTGCTGGACCCGGTCTACACTGGCAAGGCCATGGCCGGCTTGCTGGACGGTATCGGGCGCCAGCGCTTTGAAGATGGTCCGATCATTTTCCTGCATACCGGTGGGGCACCGGCGTTGTTTGCCTATGACTCGGTTTTCAACTGAATAAACGCGGGCTAAATGTGGAAGGGGGCCTGCCCCCGATAGCGGAGTGTCAGCCAGCTCATCTGTTACTGATACACCGCTATCGGGGGCAAGCCCCTTACCACATTAGACTCAACGCATATTCATAAAAAGAATATCAATTGAGTTTTATATTATTTTCAAGTCTTAAAACCGGGCTTTATCATCGCGCCGAAGGCGAAGACGCGCTTCGCGCTTTAAGGCAGGATACGACTACCGCGTCACCTGCTTCGCTCAACATAAAAACACAGGGGCTCTTCATGACTATTTCCGTATTCCGTCGCACGTTGCTGGTCGGTACTTTGGGTTTGGCTCTCGGTGCCAGCCTGCTGGGCCAGGCCGTTGCCGGCGAGCAACTGGGCAACATCAAAAAGGCCGGCGAGATCAAAATCGGCCTGGAAGGCACCTATCCGCCGTTCAGCTTCGTCGATGAAAGCGGCAAGCTCAGCGGTTTCGAAGTCGAGCTGTCCGAAGCGCTGGCCAAGGAGCTGGGCGTCAAGGTCAAACTGCAGGCCACGCCATGGGATGGCATCCTCGCCGCCCTGGAATCCAAGCGCCTGGACGCAGTGGTCAACCAAGTGACCATCTCTGAAGAGCGCAAGAAGAAGTACGATTTCTCCACGCCTTACACCGTTTCCGGTATCCAGGCGCTGGTGCTGAAGAAGAACGTTGACACCATCAAGACCGCCGACGACCTGGCCGGCAAAAAAGTTGGTGTGGGCCTGGGCACCAACTACGAGCAATGGCTCAAGGACAACCAACCCAAAGCCATCATCAAGACCTATAACGATGACCCGACCAAGTTCCAGGACCTGCGCATCGGCCGTATCGACGCGATTCTGATCGACCGCCTGGCCGCCCTGGAATACGCCAAGAAAGCCCCGGACACCGCCGCTGCAGGCGATGCCTTCTCCCGCCAGGAAGCCGGTATCGCGCTGCGCAAAGGCGAGCCTGAATTGCTGGAAGCGGTGAACAAGGCCCTCGACAAGCTGCGCGCCGATGGCACCTTGAAGAAGCTGTCCGAGAAGTACTTCAACGCTGACGTCACTCAATAATGGAAGCAGGTTTCCAACTCGCGCTGGACTCCGCGCCCTTTCTGCTCAAGGGCGCGTATTACACGGTGATTCTCAGCCTTGGCGGCATGTTCTTCGGCTTGCTGCTGGGCTTCGGCCTGGCCTTGATGCGTCTGTCGCGCTTCAAGCTGCTGAGCTGGACTGCCCGTGTCTATGTGTCGTTCTTTCGCGGCACGCCCTTGCTGGTACAGCTGTTTTTGATCTACTACGGCTTGCCGCAAGTGGGCATCGAGCTGGATCCGATCCCGGCAGCCATGATCGGCTTTTCGCTGAACATGGCCGCCTACGCCTGTGAAATCCTGCGGGCCGCCATCGCGTCTATCGAGCGTGGCCAGTGGGAGGCCGCTGCCAGTATCGGCATGACCCGCGCGCAGACCCTGCGCCGGGCCATCCTGCCGCAGGCGATGCGCACCGCGCTGCCGCCGCTGGGCAACAGCTTTATTTCGCTGGTCAAGGACACGGCGCTGGCCGCCACCATTCAGGTGCCGGAGCTGTTTCGCCAAGCGCAACTGGTGTCGGCGCGTACCTTCGAAATTTTCACCATGTATCTGTCCGCCGCTCTGATCTACTGGGTACTGGCGAGCATCCTGGCGCATTTTCAAAATCGTCTGGAAGACCGGGTCAACCGGCATGACCTGGAGTCTTGAAGCATGATCGTGGTTGAAAAACTGACCAAACAATTCAACGGTCAGGTGGTGCTCAACGGCATCGACCTTGAGGTCAAGGAAGGCGAAGTTGTCGCCATCATCGGCCCCAGCGGTTCCGGCAAGACCACCTTCCTGCGCTGCCTGAATTTCCTTGAAGAACCCACCAGCGGCCGCATCAAGGTGGGCGACATCCAGATCGACGGCAGCAAACCGCTCAACCAACAACAGAACCTGGTGCGACGCCTGCGCCAACACGTGGGTTTTGTGTTCCAGAACTTCAACTTGTTCCCCCATCGCACTGCGCTGGAAAACGTCATCGAAGGCCCCACCGTGGTCAAGAAGATGCCGCGCGAAGACGCTATTGCCCTGGGGCGCAAGCTCCTGGCCAGGGTCGGCCTGGCGGGCAAGGAAGACGCCTACCCACGGCGTCTGTCCGGTGGTCAGCAACAGCGCGTGGCGATTGCCCGTGCATTGGCCATGGAGCCGGAGGTGATTCTGTTCGACGAACCCACCTCGGCCCTCGACCCGGAACTGGTGGGTGAAGTCTTGGCGACCATCCGCAGCCTGGCTGAGGAGAATCGCACCATGGTCATCGTCACCCACGAAATGAGCTTTGCCCGAGACGTTGCCAACCGGGTGATCTTTTTCGACAAGGGCGTGATCGTGGAACAGGGCGAAGCCAAGGCGTTGTTTGCCAACCCCAAGGAAGAACGCACGCGGCAGTTTTTGAGCAAATTCCTCGCGCATTAACTGCACCCTACGATTGAGCATTTGTGGTGAGGGAGCTTGTTCCCTCGCCACCATTAGTATTCCTACAAGAAGTCCTCGCCCACAGCTGTAAAACACGCTCGCTATTGCGCCTTAAAATCCCCCGCCCAGTCAGACCCGTCTGAATATCACCGAACCCGCCGTTAAGCCTTTTGCCGCCATTGACGCCCCTTGGCCAACCCTCTTATCTAAGGCCCAGAGGATTGGATCCTATCCCGGCTATTCACTGAATCGTTCCTTTCAGCCCCGCTGCGCACCTGCGCCAAAGGGTCGGAACGATTGCTGCTGGCTGCATCAAGGAGATTACTTATGACGTGCACTGCAACCCCGGCCCTGCTCACCGCCCCGACGTTGCCACAGGCCCTTCGAAACGGCATCAATGCCCTGGCAGCCGCACAGCTGCTGGTCGATATCGCACCCTACCCTGGCATGGATGACGGCGATCTGATCGAGCTGTTCTGGAACAACTGTTTTGCGGCCTCACGGCGGGTGACTGCCTGCGAAGTCGGCATGCCTACCCGACTGCGTGTTCCGGAAAGTTTTGTGCAGGAGGGTGTCGCTCAGGTTCATTACCAAATCATGCAGGTCGGCCGCGCCCCAGCACGTTCGGCCATGACGCACCTGCGTGTGAAAACCAACTCCCCCGGAGGCCTGCCCTGCGCCCTCTACAGCGATGAAAACCAGAACCTTGCCCCGGTGGGTCTGCCGGACACCATTCGCCGCTACGGCGTGAATGCCAGCCAGGTGCGGCGGGGGATTCCGCTGACCATCGAGCCCTACCTGAACATGACCACCGGCGATGCCATCACCCTGCGTTGGGGCGACGCACGCATGGACCTGCCGAAGATACAGGCCAAGGCCGTCGGCCAGGCGGTGCAGGTTTGGGTGCCGCCGACGTTGATAGTCGAGGCCGGCGACGACAGCCGGTTGGAGGTGACTTACTGCATTCTGGACCGGGTCGGCAACAATTCGCGCTGGGCGCCAGCCCGGACGCTACGTATTGCCGCCAGCGCGATCACCCGTCCGGCCGGCACCGCGCCGGTCTATCAGCCACGCCCTCTGGGCTCACCCTGTGAACCCGGTTGATCGCCCTTCTATGCATATTCCCAAAAGTTAGTTTATTTAAATATTTAACAAGCTTAGGGTATATGCACCGGACCACCGGACATCTTTGATTTTTCTGTTTTCATTTCATTGAATGCGAGGTCGGTATGGTCAGAATTACCCCGGTGCACAACGCCAGGGCATTACGTGCAGCCAAGGAGCGGCGCTGATGTCTAACTTGGCTCTAACACCCCCCCAACGTGATCTGGACGTAGCACCGCTGCTGTTGCCGGCCGCCGTGCTGCGCAACGACGCCGAGGCGCTGAACGCCGCCCATGAGCTGGCCGAGGCCGCGCGCCTGCAAGCCGCCACGCGCGATCAGCAACGCAAGCTGCCATGGGCACAGATCGAACAGTTCACCCGCAGTGGGCTAGGCAGTATTTCCATTCCCCGCGAATACGGCGGCCCGCAGGTGTCATTCGTGACGCTGGCCGACGTGTTCGCAATCATCAGCGCGGCAGACCCGGCCCTCGGGCAGATCCCGCAGAACCATTTCGGCATCCTGCACCTGTTGCAGGGCGCTGCCACCGAGCGCCAGAAAAAGCAGTTGTTCCAGAGCGTGCTCGACGGCTGGCGCATCGGCAACGGCGGCCCGGAACGGGGCACCAAAAACACCCTGGAACTCAAGGCGCGCATCACCGCCAAGGGCGACGGTTACGTGATCAGCGGCCAGAAGTTCTACTCCACCGGTGCGCTGTTTGCCCACTGGGTAGCGATCAAGGCGCTGAACGATGACGGCAAGCAGGTCATGGCGTTCGTGCGCCGTGGCACCGAAGGGCTGCGCATCGTCGATGACTGGTCAGGCTTCGGCCAACGCACCACCGCCAGCGGTACGGTGCTGCTCGACCAGGTACCGGTCGACGCCGACCTGGTGGTCGACAACTGGCGCATCGGCGAAAGCCCGAACATCCAGGGCGCCGTCTCGCAATTAATCCAGGCCGCGATCGACGCCGGCATCGCCCGTGGTGCTCTGGATGACACCATCAGCTTTGTTCGCGAGCGCTCACGGCCCTGGATCGACGCCAAGGTCGAACGCGCCAGCGATGACCTGTATGTAATCGCCGATATCGGCAAGCTGAAAATCGAGCTGCACGCCGCCGAAGCGCTCTTGCGCAAGGCCGGCCAAGTGCTGGATCAGGTCAGTGCCGCGCCGATTACCGCGCAGTCCGCTGCACGCGCCTCAATCGCCGTGGCCGAGGCCAAAGTGTTGACCACTGAAGTGTCGTTGCTGGTCAGCGAGAAGCTCTTTGAACTGGCCGGCAGTCGCGCCACCCTCGCTGAGTTCAACCTCGACCGGCATTGGCGCAACGCGCGCGTACACACGCTGCACGACCCCGTGCGCTGGAAGTACCACGCGGTGGGCACCTATCGCTTAAACGGCACCCTGCCTGCTCGCCACTCCTGGATTTAACCGACCAGACCTCTGGAGAAATACGCATGACCCTTTCTCATCACGTCGCGGTTATCACCAGCGATGAACAAGCCCTTGTTGTCGCCAGCGACCTGGCCGAAGACTTCCGCCGCGACAGCGCCCAGCGCGACCGCGAACGCCGCCTGCCGCTGCCCGAGTTGGACGTGTTTTCCCGCTCCGGCCTGTGGGGCATCAGCGTGCCGAAGGCATACGGCGGAGCAGGCGTGTCCAACGTCACCCTGGCGAAGGTCATCGCCTTGATCGCCCAGGCCGACGCCTCCCTGGGCCAGATTCCGCAAAACCATTTCTATGCCCTGGAAGTGCTGCGCGTGAATGGCAGCCCGGCGCAGCAACAACGCCTGTACGCCGAAGTACTCGCCGGCCAGCGCTTTGGCAATGCCCTTGCAGAACTGGGCACCAAGACCGCTCACGATCGCGTCACGAGCATCACCCGCGACGGCGACGGTTTTCGCATCACGGGCCGCAAGTTCTACTCAACCGGTGCGATCTACGCGCAACGCATCCCGACCTCAGTGGTGGATGAGCACGGCGTGCAGCAGTTGGCGTTTGTACCGCGCGACAGCGAAGGCCTGAGCGTGATTGACGACTGGAGCGGCTTTGGCCAGCGCACCACCGGCAGCGGCTCGGTAGTGTTCGATAACGTGTGGGTCGCGGCCCACGACGTGCTCCCTTTCCAAAGCGCCTTTGAACGCCCGACTACCGTCGGCCCGCTCGCGCAGATTCTTCATGCTGCCATCGACACCGGCATCGCCCGCGCCGCCTTTGAGGATGCGCTGCACTTTGTGCGCACCAAGACTCGCCCATGGATCGACTCCGGCAACGACAAGGCCACTGAAGACCCGTTGACCCTGAAGAGCTTCGGCCACTTGAGCATCCGTCTGCACGCCGCAGAGGCATTGCTGGAACGCTCAGGTGAATTCCTCGACCGCGCCCAGGCCGACAGCAATGCCGAGACCGTTGCGGCTGCCTCGATTGCCGTGGCCGAAGTACGCGCCTTGAGCACCGAAATCTCCCTGGCCGCCGGCAGCACCTTATTCGAACTCGCCGGCAGCCAGGCGACCCTGGCCGAGCACGGCCTCGACCGCCACTGGCGCAACGCACGGGTGCACACCCTGCACGACCCGGTGCGCTGGAAGTACCACGCGGTAGGCAATTACTACCTCAATGCTGAAAACCCGCCACTGCGGGGGACCATTTGATGGCGAAGAAAAAGATCCTGCTCAATGCCTTCAACATGAACTGCATCGGGCACATCAACCACGGCCTGTGGACCCACCCACGAGATACGTCCACCCAGTACAAGACCATCGAGTACTGGACTGAGTTGGCGCAAACCCTGGAGCGTGGGCTGTTCGATGGCTTGTTTATCGCCGATATCGTCGGCGTGTACGACGTCTATCAAAACTCCATCGACGTGCCGCTCAAGGAGTCGATCCAACTGCCGGTCAACGACCCGTTGCTGCTGGTCTCGGCCATGGCTGCGGTCACCAGGAATCTAGGCTTCGGCCTGACCGCCAATCTCACCTATGAGCCGCCGTATCTGTTCGCCCGACGCATGTCCACGCTTGATCACCTGAGCCGTGGCCGGGTGGGCTGGAACATCGTCACCGGCTACCTCGACAGCGCCGCCAAAGCCATGGGCCTTAGCGAGCAGGTCGAGCATGACCGGCGCTACGACCAGGCCGATGAGTACCTGGAAGTGCTCTACAAACTCTGGGAAGGCAGTTGGGAAGACGACGCGGTGCTCAACGATCCGCAAGCGCGGGTCTACGCGCAGCCGGGCAAGGTGCACAAGGTCGAGCACCATGGCGAGTTTTATCAGGTGGAGGGTTATCACCTGTGTGAACCGTCGCCGCAACGTACGCCGGTGCTGTTCCAGGCCGGCAGCTCGGACCGTGGCTTGCTGTTCGCCGGACGCCATGCCGAGTGCGTGTTTATCAGCGGGCAGAACAAAGCGTCGACCAAGGCCCAGGTGGACAAGGTGCGCGCCAGTGCAGTCGAGGCCGGGCGGAATCCGGATGACATCAAGGTGTTCATGGGCCTCAACGTAATCGTCGGCGCCACCGAAGAACAGGCCTGGGCCAAGCATGCCGAGTACCTGAGCTATGCCAGCGCGGAGGCCGGCGTGGCGCACTTCTCGGCGTCCACCGCGATTGATTTTTCCCAGTACGAAATCGACGAACCGATCCAGTACGTGAAGAGCAACGCAATCCAGTCGGCCACCAAGAACCTGCAAAACAACGACTGGACCCGGCGCAAATTACTGGAGCAGCACGCCCTCGGCGGACGCTATATCACCTTGGTCGGCTCGCCCGAACAAGTCGCTGACGAGCTGGAATCGTGGATCAGCGAAACCGGGTTGGATGGCTTCAACCTGACGCGGATTGTGACGCCGGAAAGCTATGTGGACTTTATCGACCTGGTGGTGCCGGTGCTGCAGAAGCGGGGGTCGTACAAGACCGAATATGAGAACGGCACGCTACGGGAAAAAGTCTTCCACGGCAGTGCTCGCCTACCTGAACAACACACCGGCTCGACCTACCGCCACTGAACAAAAATGTGGGAGGGGGCTTGCTCCCGATAGCGGTGTATCAGTCACCGGATTGGTTTGCTGACACTCCGCTATCGGGGGCAAGCCCCCTCCCACATTGGATCTGCATTGTTTGTCCTAATACCTTATGACTGGAAATCCACTATGAAAAAGACATTCCTCAATAACCCAGTCAAAGCACTGGCCCTGGCCTTCGGGTTGTTCAGCTCGGCGGTGTTCGCCGCCGATGCACCGTTGAAAATCGGCACCACCGCGGCCTTCGCAATTCCCCTGGAAGCCGCAGTCGCTGAAGCCGGCAAGCAAGGCTTGAAAGTCGAGCTGGTGGAGTTTACCGACTGGATCGCGCCCAACGTCAGCCTGGCCGCCGGCGATATTGACGTGAACTACTTCCAGCACATCCCCTTCCTGGAAAACGCCAAGGCCGCCGCCGGTTTTGACCTGGTGCCTTACGCGCCGGGCATCATCAACAACGTCGGGCTGTATTCGAAAAAGTACAAAAGCTTCAACGAGCTGCCCGAAGGCGCCAGCGTGGCCATCGCCAACGACCCGATCAACAGCGGTCGCGGCCTGCAACTGCTGGCCAAGGCCGGCTTGATCACCCTCAAGCCGGGTGTGGGCTACAAGGCCACCGAAGAAGACATCGTCGCAAACCCAAAGAAAATCAAAATCCTGCAAGTCGAGGCCGTGCAGCTGGTACGTGCCTATGACGATGCAGACCTGGTGCAGGGCTACCCGGCGTATATCCGCCTGTCCAAGACTTTCGACGCGGAATCGGCGCTGCTGTTCGACGGCCTCGACCACCCGGAATACGTGATCCAGTTCGTGATCCAACCGAAGAGCAAAACCGACCCGCGTGTGATCAAGTTCGTCGACATCTACCAGCACTCGCCGGTGGTGCGCGCTGCGTTGGATAAATCCCTTGGCAAGCTCTACCAAGTGGGTTGGGAAGATAAAAAATGACCGCCGCCCACTCTCAACTGCGCGACCTGAGCACACCGCCCAGGGACGCCGAGCAGACTGAACTGCATCCAGACCTGAACCGCGCGCACGTGCGCTTTATCAACCTGGGCAAGACCTACGACGGCACGGTGCATGCCCTGCAAGGCATCGACCTGGCGATCCAGCGCGGTGAGGTGTTTGGCATCATTGGCCGCAGCGGTGCCGGTAAATCCTCGCTGATCCGCACCATCAACCGGCTGGAGCAACCGAGCAGCGGGCGCGTGCTGATCGATCAGGTGGACATCGGCGACTTCGACGAAGACCGCCTGGTGGCGCTGCGTCGGCGCATCGGCATGATCTTCCAGCACTTCAACCTGATGTCGGCCAAGACCGTGTGGCAGAACGTCGAATTGCCGCTGAAAGTCGCCGGCGTGCCCAAGCTCCAGCGTGAGCAAAAGGTGCGTGAGCTGCTGGAATTAGTGGGTTTGCAGGACAAGCACAAGGCCTACCCGGCGCAGCTTTCCGGTGGGCAGAAACAGCGCGTGGGCATCGCCCGTTCGCTGGTGCACGACCCGCAGATCCTGCTGTGCGACGAAGCCACCTCGGCGCTGGACCCGGAGACCACCCAATCGATCCTCGGCCTGTTGCGCGAGATCAACCGGCGCCTGGGCCTGACCATCGTATTGATCACCCATGAGATGGCGGTGATCCGCGACATCTGCGACCGCGTGGTGGTGCTGGAACACGGGCGCATCGTCGAGCAAGGCCCGGTGTGGCAAGTGTTTGGCAACCCGCAGCACGAGGTCAGCAAGACCCTGCTGGCGCCGCTGCAACATGGGCTGCCGGAAGAACTGCAAAGCCGGTTGCAGCACTCGCCGTCATCAGCGGACGCTGCAGTGGTGTTGCGCTTGCAGCTCACCGGCAGTGCCAGCGATGAACCGGACCTGGCCGCGCTGTTCAGCGCTCTCGGCGGGCGCGTGCGCTTGCTGCAAGGCGGTGTAGAACGCATCCAGGGCCATGCCTTGGGGCAATTGCTGCTGGCGGTGAATGGCTCACCCCACAGCGCCGAAGAACTGCGCAACCGCGCCGCGAATTGGGCACAACAGGCGGAGGTGCTGGGCTATGTGGTTTGATCGTTTAGTACAGGGCGCCATCGACACCTTGTTGATGGTCGGCGTGTCGTCGCTTATTGCATTGCTGGTGGGGATTCCACTGGCGGTGTTTCTGGTGACCAGCGACAAGGGCGGCATCTACCAGGCGCCGGCGCTGAACCGGGTGCTGGGGGCCTTCGTCAATCTGTTCCGCTCGATTCCTTTTTTGATTTTGATGGTGGCCTTGATCCCGTTCACCCGGCTGATCGTTGGCACCACCTACGGTGTGTGGGCGGCGGTTGTACCGCTGACCATCGCCGCGACACCGTTCTTCGCGCGGATCGCCGAAGTGAGTTTGCGCGAGGTCGACCACGGGCTGATCGAAGCCGCACAGGCCATGGGCTGCCGTCGTTGGCACATCATCTGGCATGTGCTGTTGCCCGAAGCGCTGCCGGGAATTGTCGGCGGATTTACGATTACGCTGGTGACCATGATCAACTCGTCAGCCATGGCCGGCGCGATTGGGGCCGGAGGCTTGGGCGACATTGCGTACCGCTACGGCTATCAGCGTTTTGACACGCAGATCATGCTGACCGTGATTGTGCTGCTGGTGGTGCTGGTGGCGGTGATTCAACTGAGCGGCGATCGCCTGGCGCGGGTGCTGAACAAGAGGTGAGGTATAGTGGGGCCCTCTCAGCGCCCGGTATTCACCGTCATGACCCTCAAGCCCGACGATCTCAACCAGATCACGTCCACCACCCTCGGCCACTACAACACAGTGGCCGAGGACTTCCGTGAAGGCACTCGCGATCACGATGTAAGCCAGAATATCGACGCACTGCTGCGGCATCTCCAAGGTGCTGCGCCGTTCACCGTGCTGGATTTCGGTTGCGGGCCGGGACGGGATTTGCAGACGTTTACGCGAATGGGCCATATCGCCGTCGGCCTGGACGGCTCGGAGCGCTTTGCGCAGATGGCGCGCGAAGACAGCGGCTGCGAGGTGTTGCAGCAGGATTTCCTCAAGCTGGACTTACCCGCTGAACGCTTCGATGGGATCTTTGCCAATGCGGTGCTGTTTCATATACCCAAGCAGGAACTGCCACGTGTGCTCAAGCAACTGCATGGGGCGCTGAAGCCTGGGGGTGTGCTGTTCAGCTCCAACCCGCGGGGTGAGAACCAGGAAGGCTGGAATGGGCCGCGCTATGGGGCTTATCACGACCTGGAGGCGTGGCAAACACTGCTCACCACCGCTGGGTTTGTGGAGCTGGAGCATTACTACCGGCCGGCGGGGTTGCCGCGTGAGCAGCAGCCTTGGCTAGCCAGTGTCTGGCGCAGACCTTAGAGGCAACGCACTTCAAATGTGAGAGGGGCTTGCCCCCGATAGCAGTGGATCAGTTGGAGCATCTTTGACTGACCCACCGCCATCGGGGGCAAGCCCCCCTCCCACATTTTTAACCGTGTTCTTCCTGTTGGGGTTCGCGGATCTTGTACCAGGCCACATACAGCGCCGGCAGGAACAACAGCGTCAGCAAGGTGGCGATGATGATGCCGCCAATCATCGCGTAAGCCATCGGCCCCCAGAACACTTCCCGAGCAATCGGGATCATGCCCAGACTCGCCGCTGCCGCCGTGAGCAGGATCGGACGACGCCGATGCTCGGTGGCTTCCACCACCGCGTCCCACGGCGTGTAGCCGGCCACTTCATATTCGTGGATCTGCGTCACCAGGATCACCGAGTTGCGGATGATGATGCCGATCAGCGCCAGGATACCGAGGATCGCAACAAAGCCCATGGGCGTGCCCGTGGGGATCAACGCCAGCACCACGCCGATCAGCCCCAACGGCGCGACACTGGCCACCAGGAACATCTTCTGCACGCTGTGCAGTTGGATCATCAGGAACGTCGCCATCAGGAACAGCATCAACGGCACCACGCTGGCAATCGGGCCTTGGGCCTTGCCGCTTTCTTCCACGGTACCGCCCGTGGCGACCTTATAGCCCACCGGCAGGCCGTCGCTGAATTTGTCGATCTCCGGCTTGAGCTGCTTGACCAAGTCGGTCGGCTGCATCTCGTCACGCACCGAGGCCTTGATGGTGATGGTCGGCTTGCGGTCGCGACGCCACACCAGCGGCTGCTCCAGTTCATAGCGCACAGTGGCGAACGCCAGCAGCGGGATCGAGGTGCCGTTGGGCGTGACAATTTGCAGGTTCTGCAAGGTTTCCGGGGTACCGCGCTCGGCGTCCTCGGCGCGGCCGACCACGTTGATCAGGTAGATATCGTCGTGCACCTGAGTCACCGAGGCGCCGCTGACCACGCTGTTCATCAACTGCGCCACGTCTTCGGATGACAGCCCGAGCTGGCGCGCCTTGTCCTGGGCAATGTCGATGCGCAGCACTTTGCCCGGCTCGTTCCAGTCGTAGATGATCTCGCCCAGGTGGGTGTTTTTATCCAGCAGGGTCGCCAGTTCGATGGCGTGCTTGCGCACCTGGTCGGTGTCTTTGCCGGACACGCGATACTGAATCGGGCGGCCCACCGGCGGGCCCATTTCCAACGGCTGCACAAAGCTGCCGATACCGACGAAGTCATCACGCAGGCGTTTTTGCAGGCGCGCGATCAGCTCACCGCGTTCTTCCAGGCCTTTGCTGACGATCACCAACTGCGCGTAATACGGGTTTTCCAATTGCTGATCGAGGGGCAGGTAGAAACGGATCGCGCCCTGGCCGATATAGGTGCTCCAGCGCGTAATGTCCGGGTCGTCCTTGATGATCGCTTCGAGGCGATCAACAGCCTTGCGCGTCTCGTTGATCGAGGCGTTTTGCGGCAGGTTGAGGTCAACGAGGATTTCCGGTCGGTCCGACGACGGGAAGAACTGGTTCTGCACGAACTGCATGGAGAACACCGACGCCACGAACAGGCCCACGGTGATGCCGATGGCCCACCAACGGTTGCGCATGGCCCACAGCATGCCGCCATTGAACGCACGGCCGATGCGCCCCGGCTCAGCGCTGTGGGGTTTCACCTTGGCACTGAGGATGTGCACGCCAATCACCGGCGCAAACAGCACCGCTACCACCCACGACACCAGCATCGCTACGGCAATCACCGCGAACAGGGTAAAGGTGTACTCCCCCGCCGAACTGGCGTTGAGGCCAATCGGCACGAAACCGGCGACGGTCACCAAGGTACCGGTAAGCATCGGGAATGCCGTGGAGGTGTAGGCGTAGGTGGCGGCCTGCTCCTTGGTTTCGCCTTTTTCCAGGCGCGTGATCATCATCTCCACGGTGATCATCGCGTCGTCCACCAACAGGCCGAGGGCGATGATCAACGCACCGAGCGACACGCGCTGCATGGTGATGCCGCTGTATTCCATGAACACGAACACCAGCGCCAGCACCAATGGAATCGAGCACGCCACCACCAGCCCAGCGCGCATGCCGAGGCTGATAAAGCTCACCACCAACACGATGATCACCGCTTCGAACAGCGCGCTGGTAAAGCCGCCGACGGCCTCTTCCACCACCTCGGCCTGGTCGGAGACCTTATGCACACCGACGCCCACCGGCAGGTCGGCGGTCAGTTCGTCCATGCGCGTGTGCAGCGCCTTGCCGAACGACTGGATGTTGCCGCCCTTCTGCATGGCGATGGCCAAACCAATCGCCGGCTTGCCGTTGAAGCGGAACATCGGCCGCGCCGGGTCGACGTAGCCACGGGTAATCTCGGCGATGTCCGCCAGGCGATAGAAGCGGTCATTGAGGCGCAAATTGACATCGGCCAGGTCTTTCTCCGAAGCAAACTGCCCGGATGTGCGCACTGAAATCCGCTCAGGCCCGGCCTCGATCACCCCGGCCGGGGTCACCGCGTTCTGCGATTGCAGGCTCTGCACCACCTGGCGCTGGTCAACGCCCAACGCAGCCAATTTGCGCGTGGAGAAATTCAGGTAAATCACTTCGTCCTGCTGGCCGATCATCTCGACCTTGCCCAATCCCGGCACCGAACGAATCTCGGCGCGCACCTGCTCCACGTAGTCGCGCAACTGGCGCATCGACAGGCCGTCGCCGGTAAAGGCGTAGACCGAGCCGAACACATCACCGAATTCGTCGTTGAATGACGGCCCCTGCAAGCCCTGGGGGAAGCTACCGCGAATGTCGTCGATCTTCTTGCGGACCTGGTACCAGATCTCCGGGATGGCCTTGGCGCTGGTGGTGTCCTTGAGGAACACGAACACCGTGGATTCACCCGGTCGCGTGTAGCTTTTCACGTAGTCGAGGGAGTCGAGCTCTTCGAGTTTTTTCTCGATGCGGTCGGTGACCTGCTTGAGGGTTTCTTCCTGGGTCGCGCCCGGCCAGCGGGTCTGGATCACCATGGTCTTGATGGTGAACGAGGGGTCTTCCTCGCGGCCCAGGTTCATGTACGAGAACACGCCCATCAGCAGCGCGACGAACATCAGGTACCAGACGAAGGACTGATGCTTGAGGGCCCAGTCGGATAAGTTGAAGCTCCCTTTCATCGCGGGCTGTCCTCGTCGATTTTGACTTTTTGCCCAGGCTTCAGGCTGTTTACGCCGGCGGTGACGATACGTTCGCCGGGTTTGACCCCACCGTTGAGCAAGGCGCTATCAGCATCACGGCTAAGCACTGTGATGTCGCGCGGTTGCACGGTCTGGCTTTGGGTGTCGAGGATCCAGATGCGGGTCTTGCCGTCGACATCCTGCAAGGCGCTCAGGGGCAACTCGATGCGTGGAGCGATGGCCGAACTCAAGGTCACACTGATCGCCGTGCCAAGGCGGAACGCGGGCGGTGTTTCGGCCAGGGTCAGGCGCGCGCGACGGGTGCGCGTGGCGCTTTGGGCCTGGGGTTCGATCTCGCGCACAGTGGCAGTGGTGTTGACGCTGGGATCGAGTTGCCCGGCGACGAGGAACACCACGTCCGGGGGCAGCCGCTCGGCGAGACCTGCGGGCAGGTCGATCACCGCCTCCTTGATGTCCGGGCGCGCCAGGGTCACCACTTGCTGACCGGCGCTGACCACTTGGCCAGCCTCAGCGTTCCAGGCGGTGATAATACCGGCGTGGTCGGTGCGCAGCTCGGCGTAGTTGAGCTGGTCCTTGGCTTGGTTGACTGACGCTTGGGCCTGGTGGAGAGAGGCCTGAGTGGTTTTCAGATCGGTCTGGGCGATATCCAACTGCGCCTGGGCGCCGACGCCACGGTTGAACAATTCCTGCTGGCGGCGAGCGTTGGCCTGGGCGTTGATGAATTGCGCCTGGACGCGAGCGAGGTCGCCTTGGGCGGCGCGCAACTGGTTTTGCTGGTCGGTGGGGTCAAGGACAGCGAGCAAGGCCCCCTTCTGCACTTCAGCCCCCACATCCACGGCGCGGCGGGCGATACGCCCCGACACGCGAAACCCCAGGTTGCTTTCGTAGCGCGCCTGGATGGTGCCGGCGAAGCGGCCGAGGGTTTCCTGGTCTTCGGCCTTCACTTCCATGGACAGAACTGGGCGCACCGGCTCGGGCGCGGGTTCTTCCTTGGAGCAGGCCATCAGCAACAGGCTGGCGGCGAGTATGAGCGTCAGGCGCTTCATGGCTTGGCTCCCTGCTGGGCAATCTCGACCAACATGCCGGGATGCAGCAATTGCCCACCGGCCACGACGACTTTTTCGCCGCCTTTAAGGCCGTCACTGATGATGACCTTACCGGTGAGGTACCGCGCCACCGTGACTTTATGCAACTGCGCCTTGCCGTCGCCGTCGACCAGCCACACGGCGGGTTCGCTCAAGTCTTTGGTCAATGCCGACCACGGCAGCTCGACGCTGGGCTTGGCCGGACCATTGGCGGTGGCGCTGACCACCGAACCGAGCTGCATGCCTTTAGGCAGAGATTGCAGCGCAATCTTCACCTGCACCGTGCCGGTGTTGGCCGCAACGGCCGGCGTGACTTCACGGACTTTGCCCTGGGCCTTGATGCTGGGGTTATCCAACAGGCTGACGGTGATCGGCGCGTCAGGTGGCGGCTCCACCAACAGGGATTCATAGACGTTGAACACCGCGTCGCGCTCGCCATCGGTGGCCAGGCTGAAAATCGGCACGGTGGCTTGCACCACCTGGCCGACTTCAGCTTGGCGTGCGGTGATCACTCCCGGCGCATCCGCAATCAGCGCGGTATAGCCGAGTTGTTCACGGGCGTTGGCCAACTGGGCCTGCGCGGCGGCCAGGGCACTTTGGCTGCTGCGCAGCGCGGCCTGGGCAGAATCGTATTCGCTGCGGCTGGTGTAGCCCTTGGGCAGGAGTTTTTCCTGGCGCACAAAGGCAGCGGCAGTCTGTTTGACCCGCGCCTGTTCCGCCACGACCTGGGCCTGAGCGGAATCGACGTTGGTTTGCAAATCCTTGGGATCGAGCTTGGCCAGCACTTGTCGGGCGCTCACGCGGTCGCCCACATCCACCATGCGCTGGATGATTTTTCCGCCGACGCGGAAGGACAAGTCGGTTTGCACACGCGCCTGGATATCCCCGGTCAGCGTGACTGCCGCGGCGAAATCCGCGGGCTGCACGGTTTGCACAAATACTCGGGAATGCTGCTTGGGTTCAGCCTTTTCCTGGCCGCAAGCGCTCAGCAACACCACTAAACCCAAACCGACGATACAGATGGAAATACGACCGCCCATGCAGACTCCTTGTGCGCGATGCGATGTGCCAGTGTGTATGCGACTGTGAGCTTAGATCAGGGTTCCTTATCTGCATGGGGAAGGCGTATTGAGGGGGGGTCACCGGCCTCATCGGGGCATAGGTATCTACACAACGTTGGCTCAACGCTGAACGTCCGGCAGATAGGGCTGTTGTGGCGAGCGGCTTGTCCCGCTCGCCACAGGGAGATTTGTCAGGGTTTGAAAGTTGTGTAGATACCCATGCTCCCAATAGCGGCATAACAGTCAGCGCAGAACTAGCCCTGCCACTTCCCGCCTTCAACAATCACACTTTCAGGTTTGGTGTCATCGCTCAGTTCTTTACGCACATATTGGTCATACAGCTTGAGCAGGAATTTCTCCTCACCCAACTTCGCCAACTCGGCATTCACCCAGTCACGCAGTTCGACGTTGCCCTTCTTCACGGCAGGCGCGATGGGCGCTTCGTCGCCGAGTTTCTCTTCCAGCACGCGGTAGCCTGGGTTCTGCTTGGCCCAGCTGAACAGCACCAGGTTGTCCTGGGCATAGGCATCGCCACGGCCAGCCGACAACGCTTGCAGCGACTCGGAGTTTTTCTCGAACTTGAGCAGTTTCCAATCCGGGTGGTTCTTGGTCAGCCAGATGTCAGCAGTGGTGCCGGTGGTGACGATAGTGGTGCGGGTGGCCAGGTCGTCCAGGCTTTTGACCGAGCTGTCGTTCGGCACCAGGGCCTGTACCGCGACTTTCAGGTTGGGGTTGGTGAAATCCACGGCGTCCTTGCGTTCCGGGGTCACGGTCATGTTGGCGAGGATCAGGTCGACCTTGTCGCTTTGCAGGAACGGAATGCGACTCGCCGGCTCGACGGCGACGAATTCGACTTTGTTTTCATCGCCTAACAGGTCTTTGGCGAATCGACGGCCAATGTCGGTATCGAAGCCGACGTAGCGACCAGCTTCATCCACGAAACCAAACGGTGGTTTGTCAGTGAAGACACCAACGATCAGCTTGTCGCGCGCCTTGATCTTGTCGAGGTAGCTCACGGCAGCAGCAGGTTTGGCGGGCTCTTCGGCCTTCTTATCGCAGCCGGCCAGTAAGGCGACGGCCAACAGTGGCAGCAGTAACTTTTTCATAGCAACTCCAGTTCCTTGGTTTTCTTGGGCAGTGTTGACACAAAGGAGAACTTCTCCAGGAACTGCTGCGCGCGTGCGGTTTGCGGGTTCGTAAAGAATTCTTCGGGGGTGTTGTGTTCGAGGATGCGACCGGCCTCCATAAACACCACGCGGTCGGCGACGGCGCGGGCGAAGGCCATTTCATGGGTGACGATGAGCAGGGTCATGCCATCGCGGGCCAGGCCTTGGATCACTTCCAGCACTTCCTTGACCATCTCCGGGTCGAGGGCGGCGGTGACTTCGTCGAACAGCATGACTTGAGGGTTCATGCACAGCGAACGGACGATGGCGATGCGTTGCTGCTGGCCGCCGGAAAGCTGGCGCGGGAAGGCATCGCGTTTGTCAGCCAGGACCACGCGTTCCAGCAGTTTCTCGGCCTGCTCGCGGGCCTCGCGGGGGTCGCGTTTTTGCACTTTGAGCGGGCCGAGCAGGATGTTGTCGAGCACACTCATGTGCGGGAACAGGTGGTAGCTCTGGAACACCATGCCGATGTCCTGGCGTACCTGGCGCCAGTCGGTATTTTTTTCCAGCAACTCCTTGCCGGCAAACCGCAGGCTGCCGCTGTGGGCCACTTCCAACCCGTTAAGGCAACGCAACAAGGTGCTTTTGCCGCAGCCGCTGGGGCCGAGGATCACCACCACTTCACCGCTTTGCACACTCAGGTCGATGCCCTTGAGCACCTGCTGGTCGCCGAAGAATTTGTTGAAACCCTGGAACTCGATCAATGCGCTCATGCTTGGGCCCAGCGCCGTTCCAGCACCTTGGAGGCGGCCGACAACGGGTAGCAGATAAAGAAGAAAAACAGGAACAGCACGCCGTAGATCAGAACCGACTCATAGGTGCGCTCGATGATTTGCTGGCCCACCTTGATCACATCCACCACGCCGATCAGCACCGCCAGGGAGCTGGTCTTGATGATGCGCGTGTAGACGTTGATGGTCGGCGGGGTCATACGCTTGAGGGCCTGAGGCAGCAAAACGTAGCCGTATAACTGCGGGTCGGACAAGCCAATCGACAGGCCGGCTTCGCGCTGGCCACGGGGCAGCGAGTGCAACGCGCCGCGTACCACCTCGCCCACTTCGCTGGCGCCCCACAACGACAGCACCAGCACCGCGCACCAGAAGCTCGGGATGCTCAGGCCAAAGAAGATCGGCAGGCCAAAGAACAGCAGGTACAACCACACCAGCACTGGAATCGCCCGGAACAGCTCCAGGTATACCCGCAGCACCGCGTTGATCAGCCTGTTGTTCAAGGTGCGCAGCACGCCATACAACACGCCGCCGACCGTACTGAAGGCGATGCTCAAAAACGAAATCGACAGGGTTTGCGCAGCGCCCTTACCCAATTGCGGCAACGACACCCACAACAACTCAAGACCCGAACTGGCCATGCTGGAGCCTCCTTTCCAAGCGGCTGAGCAGCAGCGATAGCGGCAAGAACAACAGCACGCAAATCAGCGTCAGCACGGCGAGCATTTCGTAGGTCTTGTAGTAGAGGGCGATGTAGCTCTTGGTGGTGTAGAGAATCTCCGGCACCGCCACGGCAGAGACCACGGTGGTCTCCTTGAGCAAGAAGATGAAGTTGGCGAACAACGCCGGCAGGCTGAGGATGCCCGCTTGAGGCAGGATCACGTGGCGCAGCAGTTGCCAGTGGGACAGGCCAATGGACTTGCCCGACTCGATCTGCGCCAGCGGCACCGCTTCCACACCCGCGCGCAGCACTTCGGTGAGGTAGGCGCCGCCCAGGAAAGTCATGGTAATGATGGCCGCCCAGAACCCGGAGATATTGAAGCCCAGGGCCGGCAACGCGAAGTACACGAAAAACAGTTGGATCAGCAGCGGCGTGTTACGCGCCAGCTCCACGTACAGCGCCACCAGGCGCGACAGGTAGGGCGTGCGAAACACCAGCAGTGCGGCGTTGATCAGCGCCACCAACAGGGAAGTGGCAATGGCGATCAGGCCCACTTGCAGCGTGACGCCCACGGCTTTCAGAAACGCCGGCAGGGTGCTGAGGATAAAAGCGAAATCGAAGGTCATCTTGAGTCCATATCGCCGCATGGGTAATGCCGCGAGCGCAGTCCGTTCCGGCGTGGGTAACGCCGGGTAGCGCGAACTCTAAAGGTATAAAAAGCAAAATTTAAATACCTAAATAGCATATTGATATCACCCAAAAAGATAACCCCCGGATTCGCGGGTTGGACAGGTGGCAGCTATGGTTGGGGGGTCTGTTTTTCGAGGGAATGAACCATGAACAAAGCGAAACCGATTGATCCGCAGGAGCTGGTGAAGTGGTTGGTGGCGTTGCGCAGGGCGATTAACAGCCGAGCTCTCTAAAACCACGAAAAATCCAAAGTAAGATGAAGATCAAGTGTGGGAGGGGGCTTGCTCCCGATAGCGGTGGTTCAGTCAGTACATCTTTGACTGACACACCCCTATCGGGAGCAAGCCCCCTCCCACATGTCGATTGCATTCCAAATTCCAGGCATAAAAAACGCCGACGCTCTAAAAGCCGTCGGCGTTGAAACCTTGAAGGGGGTTTTGAGTTACATCAGAACGCCGGCACGACCGCGCCGTTGTACTTCTTCTCGATGAATGCTTTCACTTCCGGGCTGGTCAGGGCCTTGGACAGTTTCTGAATAGCGTCGCTGTCCTTGTTGTCCGGGCGAGCCACCAGGAAGTTCACGTAAGGCGAGTCGGCACTTTCGATGATCAGCGCGTCCTTGGCTGGGTTGAGGCCAGCTTCCAGGGCGTAGTTGGTGTTGATCAAATCCAGGTCAACCTGGTCCAGCACGCGTGGCAGCAGGGCCGATTCCAGCTCTTTGAACTTCAGGTTCTTCGGGTTGCTGGCGATGTCTTTCGGCGTGGCCAGGGCGTTGGTCGGGTCTTTCAGGGTGATCAGACCGTTCTTTTGCAGCAGCAACAGGGCACGGCCGCTGTTGGAACCTTCGTTCGGGATGGCAACGGTGGCGCCATCTTTGAGCTCAGAAATATTCTTGATCTTTTTCGAGTAACCGCCGAAGGGTTCAACGTGCACGCCAACCACGGTAACCAGGTTGGTGCCCTTGCCCTTGTTGAAGTTTTCCAGGTACGGCAGGGTCTGGAAGTAGTTGGCGTCCAGGCGCTTCTCGGCAACCTGCACGTTTGGCTGTACGTAGTCGGTGAAGACTTTGATTTCCAGGTCCACGCCTTGCTTTTTGAGGGCTGGCTTGACCAGTTCGAGGATCTCAGCGTGCGGCACTGGGGTCGCGGCTACGACCAGTTTCTCGTTGGCCTGGGCGAAGCCGGCAGTCAGGGCAGCCGCCAGAGCGGTAAACAACAGAACCTTTTTCATGCAGTGTCCTTATCGGAATTCCGGGGGCGTCGGTGACGACCGTTTTTATGTGGTGTGCCAGCGAAGTGCTATCGCGGCGTGAAACGGACAATACCTATATTTTTTATTCCCGAACAATATCTTTTATTCACGTTGATATTCCATTTTGCTCATACAGGAATTTTCGCAATGATTCCTGCTCGGCAGGACTGGCAGCGTTGAAAATCCGCTGCAGCTGCTCCACCGGTGAACCCGCCACCGGCAGGTTCAAATGTTCGGGCAAAATCTCGTCGCCGCTGCTGACCAGCAAGGCAAAGTGAATAACGTTCTCCAGCTCGCGCGTATTGCCCGGCCAGCTGTGGTGCTCCAGGACTCGCTGGGCAGCGTCGCTGATCAACGGCACCGGCAGGTCCAGGCGCTGGCTGTAGATGCCCAGAAAATATTCCGCCAACGAAAGGATGTCGCCGACCCGCTCGCGCAGCGCTGGCAAGTCCAGTCGGCCTTCACTCAAGTAATGGAACAGTCGCTCATGAAACTTGCCCGCCGCCACGGCCTGGGCCAGATCAATACTGGTGGCAGCTACCAAGCGCACATCCACCGGGCTGGGCTGATGGGCGCCGACGCGGGTAACTTCGTGGTTTTCCAGGGCTGCGAGCAATTTCACCTGGATCGGCAACGGCAAGTCGCCGATCTCATCCAGGTATAAGGTGCCGCCATTGGCCGAACCAAACCACCCGGCCCGGCTGCTGGCCGCGCCGCTGTGGGCGCCCGCCGCGTAGCCGAACAACTCGGCGTCGGCGTAGGTGGGACTGATCGCGCCGCAATTGACGGAGACAAACAGCCCGGTGCGATCACTGCCCCGGTGAATATGCCGCGCCAGCAGTTCTTTACCGCTGCCGGTCTCGCCGCGAATCAACACGGGCAAAGCACGCGGTGCGAGGCTTTCCAGCTCTTCGCGCAGTTGACGCGAACGCGGGTCGACGAACACCAGTGCCTTGGCACGAATGCTCAGCGGGCTCTTTTCGGCGTCGGGGAAGGTCAGCAACGGCTGGCCGAAGGTTTCATGCAGACTCATGGCAGGCTCCCGCCCCAAATCCACTCAGGGACGGGGCGTTGAAAAAATTTATGCGCTACGCCGGGCGTGGTGCTCAAGGCGGCTTTGCAGGCGATAGAGGTAGGCGAAACCCTGCTCCCAACGCTGGTGGCCGGACTTCACATTGATATGGCCGGCGCCGGACAGGATGCCGGCTTCGGCGCCCCAATTGCGCGCCAGTTCCAGCGCACGCGGGGCGCTGACGGCACTGTCGTTGTCGGAGCTGACCACCTGACTGGGAAAAGGCAGCAAGTCGGTCGGGATCGGCGCGAAGTTGCGCAGGGCTGGAGAGCAAGCCGGGCGTTCGACATCAGCCGGCGCCACCAGCAAGGCACCGCGCACCTGCCGCAAGTACTGCAACGGCGCAGCGGCGGCCCAATGGGCCACAGTGATGCAGCCAAGGCTATGGGCGATCAGGATTACCGGCGTGCTGTCGGCAGCGATGGCTTCAGCCAACGCAGCCACCCAGTCTTCGCGACGCGGGGTGAGCCAATCGGCCTGCTCAACGCGCGCGCTGTTGGGCAAGCTATTTTGCCAATGGGTTTGCCAATGATCTTCTGGCGATCCTTGCCAGCCCGGCACGATCAGATAACGAATCGACTCGCTGTGCATGGGTGTGCCCTCCTGCAGCGTTTAACGTTGTAGGACAGTATAGGGACGAGGGTTATATTCGTTAAGGAATAAGAAGCTATTTATTAATAACCAAAAAACCAAATGTATCTAGGCTCAAAATGTGGGAGGGGGCTTGCCCCCGATGGCGGTCCGTCAGCAACAAGTAGGTGGCTGATCCACCGCTATCGGGGGCAAGCCCCCTCCCACATTGACTCGATTTCACATTCAATTTGCAGTGGTTTTTAGATGACGTGATGGGTACGAGGCATGCAGTCGATGGTGCGATTTACCACGGTCTTGGCCATTTCCAGCAAATGCCACACCGC
Source organism: Pseudomonas sp. Irchel 3H9 (assembly GCF_900187495.1). Lineage (NCBI taxonomy): Bacteria > Pseudomonadati > Pseudomonadota > Gammaproteobacteria > Pseudomonadales > Pseudomonadaceae > Pseudomonas > Pseudomonas sp. Irchel 3H9. The sequence continues at coordinate 95,679 of NZ_FYDK01000009.1, forward strand.
ATGGACTTTCGAGCGGTCGTGCGGCTGCAGGTGCTCACAACAGTCCCATACGGTGGCCTAGACGCTGTGAATCAGATGGGCGATACAGAGTTGGGCGTCCTCGAAACTGAGGTTGTCGTTGGCGACGAGACAGTCAACGGGTTGATCAGGAAGTGCTTTGGTCATGGTGCAACTCCTAGTGAACACCGGAGCTACCACTAGCGCTGCTAAACGATAGGTGGCAGCTGTACGCGGGTTAGCAGACTGGCCAATAGGAACACCAGCGCACCCGAGGGTGCCCCACGCACAGCCACCATAAATGGAGATGTGAACCGTGTGCCTATTGAAATCAGGCTGCTAAACCCGATCACTGGAAACCAGCGACGGGCCGAAGACTAGCCATCCATTCCAACAGCCGCAAGGCGGCGGGGATTGTCTCGGAAACGTCCTGCAATTTAAAAGGACATGACTTGCTGGCCCTTTAAAAACCATGACGGTTCTTAATGGCAGCACTGACGAGCTTTCGCTTCTGACCATGGCACATGACTGCGTTAAATAGCCGCCTTCATTTCCTCCCCCGCCCGAGCCCCATGGACAACTCCAACATCGCGATCACCCTAGTTTTGATATCTGCCCTCATGCACGCCACTTGGAACGCAGTCGTCCGGGCCGGGAGCAGTCGCTTGATGACCTTGGCCATGGTCGACGGTACGGCGTTGCTGATCTGCCTGGCGGCGCTGCCGCTGGTGAATGCGCCAAGCCTGCAGGTGTGGGGCTACGTGCTGGTTTCCGTAGTGCTCAACACCGCCTATCGATTGTTCCTGATCAAAGCGTATGAAACCGGTGATTTCGGCCAGGTCTACCCGGTGATGCGTGGAGTGCCACCGGTTCTGGTCGCACTGTTTTCTTACGTCCTGCTGAATGAGCATCTGTCGTTCCACGCATTGGGCGGGGTGTTGCTGATTTGTGTAGGCATCATCAGCCTGACATTCGTGCGAAGGATGACCGCGCGCATGTTCAAACCAATCTTGATGGCCGTATGTGCTGGTGCGTTTATCGCGTCATACACGGTGGTGGATGCCAAAGGGGTAAGAGCCAGTGAGACGGTGCTGCAATACATCCTCTATCTGACGGTATTCCAGAGCATTCCGATTCCGGCGCTGGCGTTTTTCAAGAAGCGTTTGGCATTCGCCGAGGCCATTCGCAACCATTGGAAAGTCGGCGTTATGGGCGGCGTTCTTTACCTCACTTCCTACGGATTGGTGCTGTTTGCGCTGTCCCTGGACGCGGTGGCCAAGGTCTCAGCGTTGCGGGAAACCAGTGTTATTATCGGCGCCATTATTGCCGCGCTGTTTTTTCACGAGCGGTTCGGCTGGCGGCGGATGCTTTCGGCGTTCGTCATTGTTTGCGGGATCATCCTGATCAAAGTGAGCACCTGATGGGCCAACGTCCGCCACCTACTCCCATGCTGCAAGCCTTCGTCAGCGCTGCGCAAACGGGGAGTTTTGCGCGCGCCGCCTCCCAGTTGAACCTGACCGCCAGTGCGATAAGCCATCAGATTGCAGGGCTGGAGGAGTGGTGGGGCGTGCAGTTGTTCGAGCGCCACTCTCGGGGCGTCAATCTCACCGCTGCGGGACAGGCTTTGTTGCCGGTGGCTGACGGTTTTTTCAACGCGCTTGAGGCGGTGTTGCAAACACTTAACCCGAGCAAGTCCCAGCCGCTTTACCTCTCGTGCACGTCTTCTCTGTGTTCCAGCTGGCTGATTCCCAGGATGCATGGTTTTCACTCCGACGCTTCATTGAATCTCGACCTGGTATTGACCAGTGCGGATATGAACAGCACCCATCTCGGCGCCCATCCATTCGATGTTGCGATTGTGATGGGATACGGCAACTACCCGGATCATCATGCCGAGCTACTTATGCGCGATGCCCTGTTCCCGGTTTGCTCGCCGGCATTTCAACAAGCGAACGGCGATATTCCGCTGACAGATATTGCGCGATACCCGCTCATTCACCGCGTGGACGATCAAGTGTGCACGGGGTGGGAAAGCTGGTTTGCATTTCAGGGCTTGGCGGCTGCGCCTTATCACCATGGGCCGCGCTTTCCGGACTCAAGCCTGGCAATCAGCCTGGCGGTGAAGGGGGGCGGGATTGCGCTGGCCAGAACAGCGTTGGTGTATGACCGGTTGGAAGAAGGTGCATTAGTCACGCTAGGCGGCCCGGTGATGATGTCGCCGGCCGCGTACTACGTTATTTGTCGGAATGGGCGGCAGTCGGAACCTGATATCGCCAGGTTGATTAACTGGCTAAAAGAGAGCGTTAGAACGTTTCAGCGAGAAGTTGAACTCCGGTATCCACAAATCGCTGGGGTTGGCGCACTTTGAACGTGTGGTATTGCTGAAACCCAGGCAAAAAAAAAGGCCGCACCCTGCCAAGGAGACGGCCAAAAAATTGTCGAGGCTTTTGAAGCTAACGTGCAGTAATCACCGACAGTTTGGTAATCCCCGCGCGCTCGATAGACGCCATGGCTCGCGCCACTTCGCCGTAGTTCACTCCGTCATCCGCCTGCAGTTGCACCCGCACATCGGGGTCCTTGGCCTTGGCCGCCTGCAGGTTGAATTCCAGCAGGTCCGGCTGGATTTCGTCCTTGTTGATAAACAGCTTGCCGGCGCCGTCGATGCTCACCACCAGCGGGTCTTTCTGCTCCACCGGCGCCACGGCCTCGGTCTTGGGCAGGTTGATCGGGATCGCGTTGGTCAACAGCGGCGCGGTGACGATAAACACCACCAGCAGCACCAGCATCACGTCTACCAGCGGCGTGACGTTGATCTCGCTCAGCACTTCATCGCTGTCTTGCGTGGAAAAGGCCATTTCAGGACGCCTCCTTCACTTTTTGCGGGTTGCCGGCAACGCTTTTGTTGAGCGCCGGGTGCAGCAGCACACGGAAGGAATTTTTCTGCGCCAGGCTATAGAAGTCGTGGGCGAAGTCATCCAGGTCGGCGGCAGTCAGCTTGAGGCGACGCAGGAAGTAGTTGTAAACCAGCACCGCAGGTACGGCGACGGCGATCCCCACGCCTGTTGCAACCAGTGCGGCACCGATGGGGCCGGCGACGGTTTCCAGGCTGGCGGAACCGGCGGCGCTGATGCCCTTGAGCGCTTCCATGATCCCCCACACGGTGCCGAACAGGCCGATAAACGGCGAGGTGCTGCCGATACTGGCGACCACGGCCAAACCGGTCTCCAGAGAGCGGCGCTCACGTACGATCTGCTGGCGCAGGGCGCGTTCGAGGCGGTCCTGATGGTTGATTGCCTGGCTCAAGTCGGCAGCGTGAGGCGCATCGCCAACCTGGATCGCGGCATAACCGGCCTGGGCCACGCGAGCAGCGGCACCCGGTTGGGTCTCTGCCAATTCAGCGGCCGAATCAAGACTCGACGCCGCCCAGAACTGTTTGTGGAACTTGCGATCCTGGGCCTTGAGGCGACCGAACTGCACGCCCTTGAGCAAGGCCAAGCCCCAGGTGGCGACCGAAAAGACCACCAGCAGCCAGATCACCGCGCTTTCGATGGATTCAAGTGGAGATGCTAATGCCATGATGTTTTCCCTCTGTACAAGTCGCGGCGTGTGCAACACACCGAAGCGCAATAGTTAGTGAATCTTGAAGTCGATCGGAACGCTGACCCAGCCGTCCTGGGCCACATCGCCCTGCTTGGCCGGCACGAAGCTCCAACGCTTTACGGCGGTCAGTGCGGCGTCGTCGAGTTGCTGGCGACCGCTGCTTTTCTGGATCTGGATCTCACCCGGCTTGCCGCTGGCCAACACATGAACCCGCAACAACACCGTGCCTTCCCAGCCCCGGCGCTGGGCCAGTGACGGGTATTCAGGTGCCGGGTTCTTCAGGTACGCGGCGTTGGCAGAAGCCGGAGTAACCGGGGCGGGCGCAGGCGCGGCGACCGGCGCTGGCGCAGGTGGCGCAGGGACCGGTGGCGCCGGCGGTTGCTCTACCGGTTTGGCGACCGGTTTGGGCACGGGTTTTGGCACCGGCTTGGGTTTCGGAATCTTTTTCGGCGCCGGCTTGGCAGCCAACTCATCCACCACAGGGGGCGGTGGCTCGACCACAGGCGGCGGTGGTGGTGGTGGCGCAGGCGGTGGAGGTTCAACCACTGGCGGCGCTGGCTGGGAAAACTCGATGGTCATCGGTGGGATTTCCGGCGGCACAATCGGCAGCACTGGCGTCGCCTTCTGGCTCACCCAATAGATCACCGCACCGTGCAGGGCCAGCACCAGCAGCCCCAGCAGAATCCCTTCGCGGCGGCTAGAAAAACGCTTTGGAGTCTTCTGCGTTCGCAGTTGCCCCAACGGCGCGCGGTGCGGCCGGCCAAGGTCGACCAACTCACCACCAGGTGCCTGACGCCATAGCGCCTCGTGTGCACTGGCGGCGGTCTGGACATTGCCCATTGATTCACTCCCTACGGTCTTAAAACAAAAACCGACAGGCCTGCGTGGAAGGCCGTCGAGGGCTGAATCATCGGGGCCAGACGCTTATCTCTTAAAGTAATCTTTGAAGTTATACATAGATCTAAATTGAATAAACGAAGCCGGCACGAACGCCCAAGCCAGAGCCTGCAAGGCCTGGCGCCGAGGTGTGTTTTTTCAATGCTTTTCAGGCATAAAAAATATTCAGTAAAGGCATGGTTCGACGGGGCTGTTTGCACACAAATCCAACAGTTCAGCCTGCAAGCATTGCCCCGCCGCGCTCAGGCCAGGACGCGCATATAACGCCAGGCGCACGCCTTGCACCGCCGGTAAACCGCTGTCCGGCCCCAACTCCACATGCCCAGGCTGCACCACCCGGCGCGGTAACAGACTCACGCCCAACCCCGCCGCCACAGCCGAACACACACTGGCCAGGCTGGCGCTGGAATAGCCGATGCGCCAGCGCCAGCCGCTGACTTCCAGGTGGTGCAGCATTTCGTTGCGGTACAACCCGCCCACCGGAAAGGCCACCAACGGCAAGGGGTCGCGGCCCAACGACGGCATGCTGCGGCTATCGACCCAACACAGCGGCTCGGGCCACGAGGCCAGACAGTCATCGCTGTCGCCCATCTGCTTGACCAACAACACATCGAACTCGCCGCTGCGGAATTGGCGCTGCAACTCGGGACCGAGACCGCTGGTGACCTCCAGGCGCACCCGTGGATACGCCAACACAAACGCCGAGAGCAGCGGCATCAGGCGCTCTGCGGCAAAGTCTTCCGGTACCCCCAGGCGCAGCACGCCGTCACTCTGCTGGTTGATCAGCACATCGGCGGCTTCTTCATGCAGCGCAAGGATGCGCCGCGCATAGGCCAGCAAGCGCTCACCTTCAGCCGTGGCGACCACGCGGCGTTGGTCGCGGTCCAGCAACTGGCACGCCACCGCGTCTTCGAGGCGCCGGATCTGCTGGCTGACGGTGGATTGGGTCAAATGCAGTCGCTCGGCGGCGCGGGTGAAGTTGCTGCAGTCCACCACGGCGACAAAGCTTCTGAGCAACACGGGATCGAACATCATCATTCCCTTTACCACTGGTTGGCATGGTTATATTTAATTTCAGAATACCTGTGGCGATGGCCATACTCACGCCTCATTTACCCACTGCATGGACGCTGCATGACCCTCAACAAATCCCTCGCCGGCTGGGGCCTGCTGGTAGTGCTGGGCCTCAACCTTCGGCCGATCCTCAGCTCTATCAGTCCGCTGCTCGGTGAAATCCGCTTGGCCACCGGCCTCAGCTTCCAGAGCAGTGCCCTGCTTACCAGCTTGCCGGTGGTGTGCATGGGGCTGGTGGCGTTGGTGGGCGTGCGCGTGGAAGCGCAACTGGGAGAACGGCGCGGTATCGCCCTGGGTTTAATGATGATTCTGCTGGCGTGCCTGGCGCGCTGGGTGATGGGCCAAGCGTCGGCGCTGCTGGTCACGGCGTTGCTCGGCGGTGCCGGTGTGGCGCTGATCCAGGCGTTGGTGCCCGCGATGATCAAGCGTGAGTTCCATCATCGCGTGCCGGTGGCGATGGGCGTCTATTCGGCCTCGCTGATGGCCGGTGGTGGCTTGGCGGCGCTGCTCAGTCCGTTGGTGGCCACGCATTTCGAGGACTGGCAGGCAGGATTGGGCGTGTGGCTGTTGCCAGCGCTGGGCGCCTTGTTGCTGTGGGCCTGGCTGCCGCTGGGCGCAGCAAAAAATCCCCAGGTGGTGCCCGCATTCAAGGGCCTGCGCAATCGTCGCGCCTGGCTGCTGGCGGTGTATTTCGGGCTGGTGAACTGTGGCTACATGAGCCTGGTGGCGTGGCTGCCGGCCTACTATCAGCAATTGGGCTGGGGCGTGCTGCCCAGCGGTTCGCTGCTGGCGTTCATGACCATCTTCCAAGTGATTGCCGCGCTGCTGATGCCAGTGCTCGCGCAACGCGGTATCGACCGTCGCCCCCTGCTCGGGATCAGCCTGCTGGCACAAACGGTGGGTTACCTCGGTCTGCTGCTGGCGCCGCTGCAATTTCCTCATCTGTGGGTGGCGTTGTGCGGCTTCGGTCTGGGCGCGTGTTTCGCCTTGAGCCTGCTATTGACCCTCGACCACCATCGCGACCCTCGGCAAGCCGGGCAACTGGCGGCCTTCGTACAAGGCGTAGGCTTCCTGATCAACGCGATCTCGCCGTGGATGACCGGCTGGCTGCGCGAGATCACCGGCAACTTCACCAGCGCCTGGGTGGTATTGACGGTGACTGCAGTGGCGATGCTGATGGTGACGCGGGTGTTCAGCCCGACGAGTTACCGCACGGCACCCGCTCTATAGATATGCTTTTAAGATCTAGTTAAACCAATAAAGCTTCGTTGACGACATAAGCAATCCCCTTAAAATCCCGGTTCTCTTAAAGGATGCCGGGCACACCATGGACCTTCGCCAACTGCGCTATTTCATCGCGCTGAATGAGTACCGCAGTTTTGTGCGCGGCGCCGAAGCCATGGGCATCACCCAGCCGGCTTTCAGCCGCAGCATCCAGGGCCTGGAGCAAGAGTTCGGCTGCGTCCTGGTGGATCGCGCCCATAAAGACCTGCGCCCGACCCCCGAAGGCCAGGTGGTGTTGCAGCATGCCTTGAGCCTGGTTCAAGGCGCCGCATTGCTCAGCCATGAAGTCACACGCATGACCAAGCTCGACGCCGGCGAAGTACGCTTTGGGAGCGATGCGGTGGCGGCGGTCAACTTGGTGCCCCAAGCGATGGCACGGTTCATCACCGCCTACCCCAAGGTACGCAGCGCGTTGCAAGTGGATAACTGGGAAAGACTCGGGCGCAGCCTGAGCCGTGAAGAGATCGAATTTTTTATCGCCGATGTGCGCCACTTCGAAGCCGACCCAAACTTCCAGACTCAGGCCCTCACGCCGCGGCGCAGTGTGTTTTTCTGCCGTGCCGGGCACCCGTTGCTGGCCAAGGACAGCCTGTCGACCAACGACCTGTTCGACTATCCCCTCGCCACGCCACTGATCGCACCGGGCATTCGAAAACTGTTGGCGAACCTGAGTGGGCGCATCGACTTTGCCCCCGCTATCGAGCTGGAGCAGTTTGCCGCGCTGGCCCTCATCGTGCGCGAGTCAGACACCATCGGCCTGGGCGCAGAAGAAGCCTTCGCCGCCCCCTTGGCCAGCGGCGAATTGAACGTGCTGCACTGGCGCAATGTGCCTCATGCCTTGGAAAGCCTGAACAACCGTTGCGCAGTGATCAGCCGCGCTGGGGTTCGCTTGTCGCCTGCGGCGAAGGCACTGATCGAAACGCTGCTGGCGGTGGAAAACCAAGCCGATTGGCCCGCGCAAACGTCCCAAAATCATTGAACCGCACGCCCATCTCGGCCATGACCTTGTGCGCCACCTTGGCGGTCATCTGGCGGATGTAAAACGGCTCTTTCACCACAAAATGGTGAATCCCGTGAGTGCTGCCGAAGTTGAAGCAAAACGCCTGCAACGGCCACATCCACCAGGGGTTCAGTACTTGGGTTTGCTGGATCACGTTGCCCAATTCCACATCGCCGTAGTAGTGCATGTTGGAGCTGACAAAGTGCAGGCAAAAGGTGCGCAACATGTTGGGCCCGATGATCACCACGGCGGCAATATCGATCACCTGCATCATCTGCAAGGTGCCGGCGGACCATTCGATAGGCGCACCCAGCAGACTGGCGACGCCGTTGGCTGCATGGAAGCCGAGGAAGATGTACCACGCCCCCCAATGCAGCAGTGCCAGCGGTGCGTAGACCAGCAGCGAGCGTTTCAGGATCTTGAGTTTGTGGCCCCAGGTTTTGGCGCGCAGCATGCGGATAAACGCCGACATCACGTTATCGCCCACCATCAGCAACCGCGCAAAGCCCCACGGCTCGCCATTGGTGATGGCGCGCTCTTCCATATCGGTCTCGGTGCCGGAGACTTTGTGATGGTTGAGGTGCAGGTGCCGGCGAATCCACGGATTGATAGTGCTTGGCCGCGCAAGCCACACCAGGCCCATCATCAAATTGTGGGGCAGGCGCTGCTTGCGAAAGTACATGCTGTGGATCAGGTCGTGTTCCAGCTCGTGGGTCAGCGAGGCCAGGAAGGCGTTCAATAACAGGCACGCCCACCAGGCCATGTGACCGGTGATGTAGAGCGCCGCCGAGCCAATCATGCCCAGCAGCGCGAAGGCCAGGATGCCCGCGCCCAAGGCGTCTTGATGCAGCAACCACGGGTGCTGCTGGCGCAGGCGCACGCCTTCGGCGAGTACGACTTCACGGATATGTGCTGAACGCTGTTGTGCGTTCATCTGCTGGGGACTTGCAGAAGTACCGTCCATGCTCCCATCCTCTTGTTCATAGATGGTTACATCCTGCACCAGGCCTTCATGCAGGACGCTAGCCCCACACGCCAACCTGTTGACCGCAAGCGCCAATCGCCATGACAGAACCCACGTCCCTCGCCAGCTGGACCCGCGCCCTGCGCAAGCAGCTCGACGCCCTCGGCCTCGACAGCGCCGCGCTGTGCATCGAGGCTGGGCTCGACCCGCAGCAGATGGAAGATCCCAATGCGCGCTATCCGCTGTCGGCGACCACGCGCCTGTGGGAGCTGGCAGTGCAGGCCAGCGGCGATCCGGCAATTGGGTTGCGCGTGTCGCGGTTTGTCAGCCCTACCACTTTTCACGCGTTGGGATACGCGCTGGTGGCCAGCGGCAGTCTGTGGGAAGTGTTCGAACGCATCGTGCGTTATCACCAAGTGGTCAGCGATGCGCTGAAGCTGGAGCTGAGTCGGGACGGCGAACGCTACCGTTTCCGCCTGCTGCAACCCCAAGGCAGCCCCGCACCGGCACTGGAAGCCATCGATGCGTTCGCGGCGATCTATGTGCGCACCTGCCGCAATCGCCTGGGCCGTGACTACGCGCCCTTGGCCGTGCATTTGCGGCGCCCGGAACCGGCCGATCCCAAGCCTTGGCACACGGTGTTCCGCGCGCCGGTATTTTTTGGCGCCGATGAGGACTGCCTGGAATTTGCAGCCCAGGACTTCGACAGCCATCTGGACGACGCCAACCCCGAGTTGGCCGAACACAACGAAACTGTGCTCAAACGCACCCTCGCCCAGCTGCAACCGCTGACCTGGGAGCGCAAGGTGCGCGCTACGATCGAGGCACAATTGCCCGACGGCGAGCCGAGTGCCGAGCGGATTGCCCAGGCGCTGCACTTGAGTTTGCGCAGCTTGCAGCGGCACCTGGCGGATGAAGGGTGTCGGTTTGATGCGTTGCTCAACGAGTGCCGGCAGAACCTGGCGTTGCAGCACCTGCGGGACCCGCAGTGCTCATTGGCAGAGATCAGCCATTTGTTGGGGTTTGCCGATACCAGCAGTTTTAACCGGGCATTCAAGCGTTGGACGGGGGTGACGCCAGGGCAGTTTCGCGATGGGTTGCGGTAGGTGGATTCGCGCAGAGGCTGAAGGCCTCATCGGGGCAAGCCCCCTCCCACAGGGGAACGCATTTCAAATGTGGGAGGGGACTTGCCCGCGATAGCAATGGTTCAGGCACTCAACATGCCGGGGCAATCAGAGCCCGCGATCGCGCCGCAATAACTTCCTCACCCGCGCCACCAACGCCTTGGCCTCAAACGGCTTGAGCAGGTAATCATCCTCATGCAATTCCAACCCACGCAGGCGATCTTCGATGCCGCCCGGCGTGGTCAGGAACAACACCGGCGTCTTGCCCTTGTGCCGAATCGCCTGCTGCAATTTCCAGGCATTCAAGCCCGGCAGCATCACGTCGAGAATGACCAAGTCGTATTCGGTGCTTTCCACAAAGCGCTGCGCCGCCATGCCATTGGCTGCGACTTCCACCGCGAAACCGGCCTCGCTTAAGCCTTGAGCCATGAGCTGCGCCAGTTGCGGCTGGTCTTCCACTAACAACACCTGCATGCCTTACCTCTGGGTTTGATTACAAACCTGTCATCAAATTGTGCGGTTTCTGACCCTGTTGACTGGCTACGGTAGCGGCCTGTTTTCCGGAGTCGTCTTTATGTCCCGCCATGCCTTGTTCTTGAGCCTCGCCGTCTGCACCGGTGCGTTCGCTGCACCGCAGCTGCCACGCCATGCCGACCTCGATTTGCACACCGCACGCCAACTGGCCGATGCCAGCCTTGCCCACTGCAGCGCCGCGCTGACGGTACTGGACCGGGGCGGCAACCTGCTGCTGAGCCTGCGTGCCGACGGCGTCGGCCCGCATAACAGCCTCGCCAGCCAGCGCAAAGCGTACACCGCGCTGTCGACCAAAACCCCGACGCGGCTGTTTGCCGAGCGCGCGCGTAACAACCCCGAGGCCGCCAACCTTAACAGCTTGCCCCAGTTGCTGTTACTCGGCGGCGGCGTGCCGCTGTTTGCCGAGGCCGAACTGGTCGGCGCGCTGGGCATCGCCGGTGCCGGCGGCGCAGCACAGGACGAGTCCTGCGCAATAAAAGCCGCCGAGCAACTGGGCCTGAAAACTTCCCTCTGATTCCCCTCCAAAGGATCTCTCGATGAAAACCCTCAGCATGACCCTCGCCGCCCTCAGCCTCAGCGGCCTGTGCAACCTGGCCCTGGCCGACGGCAACCCTCTGAGCGTGCATGTGCTCAACCTGGAAAACGGCCTGCCGAGCGCCGGTGTCAGCGTCACCCTGGAACAGCAGGTAGGCGACAAATGGCAGTCGCTGTCCGAAGGCGTCACCAACCAGCAGGGGCGCATCGCCGAACTGTTCCCCGCCAACCGCAGCATGACGCCGGGTGAGTACCGCGTGGTGTTCAAGACCGGCGACTACTACAAAAAGGCCAACCGCGAGACGTTCTTCCCTGAAGTGCCGGTGATCTTCCAGGTGAAACAGGCGGACCAGCATTACCACATCCCGTTGTTGCTCAGCCCTTACGGTTTCTCCACCTATCGCGGGTCGTAGTTCATAGACCAGCGGCCTGCTGCAAACCGCGCAGGTCCAGCACTTCAATCGCGCCGTAACTCAGGCCGATAAGGCCTTGTTGCTCCAGCGCCTTGAGCAGACTGTTGGTGGTCTGGCGCGACAGGCCCAGCATCGCGGCCAGGTCCTCCTGGGGCAGTTGCAAGGTGCGGCGCGCCTGGTCTATTTCGCCGTAGCCCTGCGCGATCATCAGCAGCCGATGGGCCAGACGCGCCGACGCGGGCATCAGGCTCATCTGTTCGATATTGATCAACGACAGGCGCAGTTTGTGGCTCATCAACAGGGCCACGTCGCGCCAATACGCCGGATGGTCTTCGAGGAGGGCGAGCATCGCCGCCTGCGGCACCTGCAACAACGTGCATGGCCCCATGGCCAGGGCATCGTGGGTGCGCGGCAGGTTATCGAAAAGGCAGATTTCGCCGAACCAGTAAGGCGTTTCTACCAGGCTCAACACCGCCTCCTTGCCTTGGGCATTCACCGCGCTGATGCGCACCGCGCCTTCCAGCACCGCATACAGGCCGCAAGGCGGGTCGCCGCGCTTGAACAGGCACTGCCCCGCCGCGAGCGTGCGCAGCCGCGCCGCCGCCAGCAGACTACGCTGTAGATCTACAGGCAGATGGCTGAACCAATGGCCGCTGGTCAAGCGGGCGTGCCATTTCTCTGCGTCCATGAGAACTCCGAAGATTGTCGCCCAGCTGACAGTCAGGCGCAGGCTGACAGGGCATGATCCAACATCCTACAGGAGGAACAACAATGAAAAGCCTCGTCGACCACCTCAGTCAATACGCCGCCTACCACCGCGACCCGCGCAATATCGCCAGCCACTTTATTGGTATCCCGCTGATTGTGGTGGCAGTAGCCGTGCTGCTGTCGCGTCCCGAATGGACCGTGGGAGGCCTATGGATTTCACCGGCGGTAATCGTGGCGTTGTTTTCGGCGTGGTTTTACCTGCGCCTGGAACTGGCCCTGGGCGTGCTGATGACGGTGATGATGGGCTTGTCGGTATGGGCCGGGCATGAGTTGGCGGCGCAGAGCACGATGGTGTGGCTCAGCAGCGGCGTCGGCATGTTCGTGGTGGGTTGGGTGATTCAGTTTGTCGGGCACTACTACGAAGGCAAGAAGCCGGCGTTTGTGGATGATGTGTCGGGGTTGATCGTAGGGCCGTTGTTTGTGGTGGCGGAGGTGGCGTTTTTGCTGGGGTTGCGGCAGGGCTTGAAGCAACAGATTGAAGAGCGCTCGGGGCCGGTGGTTCGACGCGATCTGAAGCCGAGAGAGGTCTAATTGTGGGAGGGGGCTTGCTCCCGATGGCGGTGGGTCAGTGACAAATTTATCAGCTGACCCACCGCCATCGGGAGCAAGCCCCCTCCCACATTGGCCCCATTTTCACATTAGGTAATGCGCGGTTATCAGGCTTTTTGCCAGACCTTGGGCTTGAAGAACAAGGTTTCGCCCCGCGCCAAACCGGTCAGGCTGTCGTGGTCTTTCACCACTTCGGCTTCGATCAGGTCGGTCTGGCCTTCGACCTTCAAGGTCACCCGCGTGGTCGCGCCCAATGGACGAATATCACGCACTTCGGCCGCGTGGTGATCTTCCAGTTCATGGCGCGACAGCGACACTTCGTGGGGACGGAACAGCACGTGCTTGTCTTCACCCAGGTGCAGGCGGTTGGAGTCACCAAGGAAGTGATAAACAAAGTCGCTGGCCGGGTTTTCATAAACGTCGCCCGGTGAGCCGATCTGCTCGATCACGCCCTTGTTCATCACGACGATACGGTCGGCAACTTCCATGGCCTCTTCCTGGTCGTGGGTCACGAACACCGAGGTCAAGTTGATGTCTTCGTGCAGGCGTGCCAGCCAGCGGCGCAGTTCTTTACGCACCTTGGCGTCGAGGGCGCCGAACGGTTCGTCCAGCAGCAGCACTTTCGGCTCGACCGCCAGGGCGCGGGCCAGGGCGATACGCTGGCGCTGACCACCGGAGAGTTGTTCCGGATAACGATCAGACAGCCAATCGAGTTGCACCATGTTCAGCAGCTCGTGAACCTTGGCCGCGATCTGGCTTTCGTTCGGGCGCTGGTTCTTGGGCTTCATGCGCAGGCCGAACGCGACGTTGTCGAACACGGTCATGTGGCGGAACAGCGCGTAGTGCTGGAACACAAACCCGACGTTGCGATCGCGCACGTCGTGGCCGGAGACGTCTTCACCGTGGAACACGATGCTGCCGTCATCCGGAGTCTCCAGGCCTGCGATGATGCGCAGCAGGGTGGTCTTGCCGCACCCGGATGGGCCAAGCAACGCCACCAGCTCGCCACTCTGGATATCCAGATTGATGCTGTTCAGGGCCTTGAAGGCGTTGAAGTTCTTGCTGACATTACGGACTTCGATCGACATGACTTATTCCTCACCGGCACTTTTGCGCAGGCGGTTGATACGGTTCTCGCTCCACTGCTTGAGCAGCAGGATGAAGAGCGCCAGGATCAGCAGCAGGCTGGCCACCGCAAACGCGGCAACGTGGTTGTATTCGTTGTAGAGAATCTCGACGTGCAGCGGCAAGGTGTTGGTCACGCCGCGAATGTGGCCGGACACCACCGACACCGCGCCGAACTCACCCATGGCCCGCGCGGTACACAGCACGACGCCGTAGATCAGGCCCCATTTGATGTTCGGCACAGTCACATGCCAGAACATCTGCCAGCCATTGGCGCCGAGCAGGCGTGCAGCCTCTTCTTCCTGGGTGCCCTGCTCCTGCATCAGCGGGATCAGTTCACGGGCCACGAACGGCACGGTGACGAAGATGGTCGCCAGCACAATGCCGGGCAAGGCGAACACGATCTGGATGTCATGCTCCTGCAACCACGGGCCAAACAGGCCCTGGGCGCCGAACATCAGCACGTAGACCAGGCCTGCGATCACCGGGGAGACCGAGAACGGCAGGTCGATCAGCGTCACCAAGATGCTCTTGCCACGGAACGAGTACTTGCTCACGCACCAGGCGGCGCTGACGCCGAATACCAGGTTGAGCGGCACCGAAATCAGTACGGCGATCACCGTGAGTTTCAGCGCGGACAACGCGTCCGGTTCAAGGATCGCGGTGAAAAACGCACCGAGGCCGTTCTTCAAGCCCTGGGACACCACGATAAACAGCGGTAGCAGCAAAAACAGGAAGAACACCAGCCAGCCAAGGCCGATCAGGATACGTCGCGACACCGCACTGCCACGCCGGGCAGCGTTGGCCGAGGACGCGGCGGAAATAGACGATTGGGACATGTTCCGCGCCTCCTTATGGACGTTCGATGCGCCGCTGCAACAAGTTGATCAGCAGCAGCAGGACAAAGGAAACCACCAGCATCAGCACGCCAATGGAGGTGGCGCCGCGGTAGTCGTACTGGTCAAGCTTGACCATGATCAGCAGCGGCAGGATCTCGGTTTTCATCGGCATGTTGCCGGCGATGAAGATCACCGAGCCGTACTCACCGACGCCACGGGCAAACGCCAGGGCGAAGCCGGTCAGCCAGGCGGGCAGCAGCGCGGGGACGAGGATGTAGCGGAACACCTGCAACGGCTTGGCGCCCAGGCAGGCAGCGGCTTCTTCGATTTCCCGGGGGATATCGGCGAGTACCGGCTGCACCGTGCGCACCACGAACGGCAGGGTCACGAAGGTCAGCGCCAGGGTGATGCCCAACGGGCTGTAGGCGATCTTGAAGCCCAGGTCAGCGGCGAACTGGCCCACCAGCCCGGTCGGCGTGTACAGCGCCGTCAGGGCGATACCGGCCACAGCGGTGGGCAGCGCGAACGGCAGGTCGATCATCGCATCGATAATCTTGCGGCCGGGGAAGGTGTAGCGCACCAACACCCAGGCCAGCAGCGTGCCGATCACGCCATTGATCAGGGCGGCGTACAGCGCGGTGCTGAAGCTCAGTTTCAACGCCGCCAGCACACGGGGTGCGGAGATGATGTTCCAGAACTGATCCCAGGTAAGTTGAGCGGCGTGTACAAACATCGCCGCGAGGGGGATGAGTACGATCAGGCTGAGGTACACCACGGTGTAGCCCAGCGTCAGCCCGAAGCCGGGTATGACGGGGGAAATACGACGCGACATAAGAGTCCTTGGTTAGCGGAACTGACACACAAAACCCGCAGGTGAATGCGGGCTCCGTGGGTGTGTATTTCTCGGCTTACTGCGCCGTGTAGATCTGGTCGAACACGCCACCGTCGTTAAAGAATTTCGGTTGGGCAGTTTTCCAGCCGCCGAAGTCTTTGTCGATAGTCACCAGGTCCAGTTTCGGGAACTGCTGGGCGTATTTGGCGGCTACTTTTGCATCGCGTGGGCGGTAGAAGTTTTTCGCCGCAATCTCCTGGCCAGCCGGGCTGTACAGGTGCTTGAGGTATTCAGTGGCGATCTCGGTATTGCCCTTTTTCTCGGCGTTCTTGTCGACCACGGCCACTGGCGGCTCTGCGAGGATCGACAGGGAAGGTACAACGATGTCGAACTTGTCGGCGCCGCCGTCTTCTTTCAGGGCCAGGAAGGCTTCGTTTTCCCAGGCCAGCAACACGTCGCCCTGACCGTTGTTGACGAACGTGATGGTCGAACCGCGCGCGCCGGTGTCGAGGATCGGCACGTGCTTGAACAGTTCTTTCACGTATTCCTGGGCCTTGGCTTCGCTGCCACCGGATTTCAGGCCGTAGGCCCACGCGGCAAGGAAGTTCCAGCGCGCACCGCCGGAGGTTTTCGGGTTCGGCGTGATCACGGAAACGTCTTTCTTGATCAAGTCGCCCCAGTCTTTGATGCCTTTAGGGTTGCCCTTACGCACCAGGAACACGATGGTCGAGGTGTACGGGGTGCTCGCATCCGGCAGGCGGGTCTGCCAGTTTTCCGGCAGGGTTTTTCCCAATTTGGCGATTTCGTCGATGTCGCCAGCCAAGGCCAGGGTCACTACGTCGGCGCGCAGGCCGTCGATCACCGCCCGGCCTTGCTTGCCCGAACCACCGTGGGACTGCTGGATCTTAACGGTGTCACCAGGGTGGGACTGCTTCCAGAAGTTGGTGAACTCAGCGTTGTAATCCTGGTACAGCTCGCGAGTCGGGTCGTACGAGACGTTGAGCAACTCGTAGTCCTTGGCAACAGCGGAACCGGCAAACACGGCGCTGGCCAGTGCGGCCAGGGCATAACGGCGAATCGACGACATAGAAGCTCCTGAAATTCTGGGGTGTTGGCTTTTTCTTATAGTGACGGGTCTATCGCCGCGGTTGCTTAGCTCGGTTTGTTACCCGGGTTCTGCAGACGGAATTTTTCTTTGCGTTCGATCTGGACCACTTGGGCGTTATGCACAGTGATTTCCACCGCGCCAAACCGCAGATCGCGCAGGGCGCTCTGGATCTCACGCAAAATGGATGCTTCGTCCTGGCCGTCGACGCTACGTAGAGATGCGCTCATGGTCTCGCTCCTTAAATGAATAGTGCCTGGCAGTGGCGGCACTGCTTGCGGCGTAGGGCGATAGTAGATAAGCGCAGATATTCTTAAAAATACTATTTAAGAATGTTTATATAACCAGAAAGAATTTTCTGATGGGACGTGGGGTTGCGAGAGGGTTTTGCGCCCGAGCGCCGAAATAACGCCTTGTGAAGTTCCAAAATGCGGGTGGGGGCTTGCCACCGGTGGTGGTGAATCAGGTACCAATGTTCGGCCTGACACACCGAAATCGGGGGCAAGCCCCCTCTCACATTGGAATGCGTTTCAAGTCTGGATGGTGGGCGCGCGGTCCCAGTCAACGTCCTGCGCCGGCACCGGCTTTCCAAACCAATACCCCTGCCCCAAATCGCAGCCCTGCTCCAACAAGAACCTCGCCTGTTCCATCTGCTCAATTCCCTCAGCGTGTACCTGCATGCCCATGCTTTTCGCTAATGCGATCACCACGCGCACAATCGCCGCGTCGTCGTCATCCCATGGCACCCCGGCAACAAAGCCCTGGTCGATCTTCAGCTTCTGCACCGGCAGGCGCTTGAGGCGCAGCAGGGACGAATAGCCGGTGCCAAAGTCATCAATGGCCAGGCGCAAGCCCAACTCACGCAGGCGGTGCAGTTGCTCCAGGGCTTCCTCGGGGTCGTCCATGACTGCACTCTCGGTGACTTCCAGCTCCAGGAAAGCCGGATCCAGGCCGGTGGCGTGCAGCACCTGGGCGACTTGCTCGTACAGTTCGCGACGGGCAAACAGACGGCTGGACACGTTGATCGCAATAAAGCTCAGCAGCACGCCATCGGCCAGCCATTGGCACATCTGGCGGCAGGCCTGCTCCAAGACCCACGCGTCGATATCGGCGATCAAACCGGTACGTTCGGCGATGGGGATGAACTCGCCCGGAGGCACCAGGCCACGTTCCGGATGTTGCCAGCGCACCAAGGCTTCGACGCCGACCAGACGGCTGCCTTGCAGGTCGTGTACAGGCTGGTAGTAGACGCGCAACTCCTGCTGGTCGAGGGCGCGGCGCAGTTCGCTGGCGATTTCCACACGGTTCTGCGCGTGAGCGGTGAGTTCTTCGGTGTACAGGGCATAGCCCTCGCGGCCCACGCTTTTGGCCTTGAACAGCGCAGAGTCGGCGTTGCGCAGCAGTTGTTCCGCGCTCAATGCATCGTTGGGAAACAGGCTGATGCCGATGCTGGCGCTGATAAACAGTTGATGACCGTCGAAGATGAACGGTTGCTTCATCACGTCCAGCATGCGCTGCGCCAATGCCGCCGCCTGCATCACCTGTGAACAACTTTCCGCCAGCACCGCGAACTCATCGCCGCCCAGTCGCGCCAGGGTCACTCCGGGGCCGAACAGCGTATTGAGCCGCTCGCCCACCAGCTTGAGCAACTGGTCGCCGACGTTATGGCCAAGGCTGTCATTGATAATCTTGAAGTGGTCCAGGTCCAGCAACAGCAGCGCGCAGCCGCGTTTGTGCAGTTGCGCCGAGGCCAGCGCCTGCTCGGCGCGGTCGGTGAACAGTAGGCGGTTGGGCAGGTCGGTCAGTGGATCGTGATGCGCCAGGTGCGCCAACTCGTGCTCGGAATCCTTGATGGCACTGATGTCGGAAAACACCGCGACGTAATGGCTGATGTGGCCTTGGTCATCGTGAATCACACGGATGGTTTGCCACTGTGGATAAATCTCGCCGCTTTTGCGCCGGTTCCAGATTTCTCCGCTCCATTCACCGGTACGCTCCAGGGTCTGGAACATCTGCTGGTAAAAATTCGACGAATGGCGCCCGGACTTGAACAGGCTGGGCTGCTGACCCATGACGTCTGCGCGCTGGTAGCCGGTGATCTCCATGAATGCCCGGTTTACGTGCACGATCAGGCCCCTGGTGTCAGTGACCAACACGCCTTCACGGGTGCAGTCGAAGACCGCAGCCGCCTGGCGCAACCGATCGAGGTTTTCCTTCAGGGGTTGCTGCAACTGCTGGGCCCGGGCAAAGCGCGCGCATAAGAAGTAAATGGCCAAGGCACTCAGGGCCACCCACACGTAGCCGCGCATCTGCAGCCAATACCCCAACTCCCCCCGTTCATCGAGAAAGTTGATCAATATCTGATTGCTGAGCTGGAGCCACACAATCGAAACCAGCAGGTATACCAGCCCCACACGCAGGGCACCTCGGTATGAAAACAGCATATGGCCAGTAGTCCTTACTAAAAAAACAGAATCGTCCTACAACGCGCCGAGATTATAGATTAGGAAACACCTTGTAAGTCTTATCTGAAACGGTGACTGGTTTTATCCTTAAAGCCAGTGATAATGCGGGTGCTATTTTTTTCTTTATCAGAGGGCCAAACAGCCTATGTGGTACAACGGTTTTCTTGACCTGTCAGCCTGGCAACTGGTTGCAGTCACTCTGTTGATGACCCACGTGACCATTGTTGGGGTCACGGTTTATCTGCACCGCTATTCAGCCCATCGCTCCCTGGAGCTCAATGCCGGCCTGAAACACTTCTTCCGCTTCTGGCTGTGGCTGACCACGGCGCAGAACACCCGCGAGTGGACCGCTATCCACCGCAAACACCACGCCAAGTGCGAAACCGTCGACGACCCGCACAGCCCTGTGATCAAGGGCCTGTCCACGGTGCTGCGCAAAGGCGCCGAGCTGTACCGCGCCGAGGCCGAAAACCCCGAAACCCTGCGCATCTACGGCAAGAACTGCCCGGATGACTGGATCGAACGCAAGATCTACACCCCCTACCCGCTGCTGGGCGTGGCGATCATGGGTGTAATCGACCTGCTGCTGTTCGGCACCATCGGCATCACCATCTGGGCGATCCAGATGATGTGGATCCCGTTCTGGGCCGCCGGCGTAATCAACGGCCTGGGCCATGCCGTGGGCTATCGCAACTTCGAATGCCGTGACGCGGCGACCAACCTGGTGCCGTGGGGCATCATCGTCGGCGGCGAAGAGCTGCATAACAATCACCACACCTACCCCAACTCGGCCAAGCTGTCGGTTAAGAAGTGGGAGTTCGACCTGGGCTGGGCGTGGATCAAGCTGTTCAGTTTCCTGCGCTTGGCCAAGGTCCAGCGTGTGGCGCCGATTGCTCATCGCGTCGAGGGCAAAGGCCATCTGGACATGGACACTGCCATGGCGATCCTCAACAACCGCTTCCAGATCATGGCCCAGTACCGCAAGTTGGTGATCGGCCCGCTGGTCAAGCAGGAGCTGGAAAAGGTCGATCACTCGGTGCGCCACCAGTTCCACCGTGCCAAACGCCTGCTGTCGCGGGAAACCAGCCTGCTGGATGACCGCCACCACCTACGCATCCAGAGCATGTTGGAACATAGCCAGGCCTTGAAAGTGATCTACGAAAAGCGCCTGGCATTGCAGCAGATCTGGCTCAAGACCAGCACCAACGGCCACGATATGCTCGCCGCTATCAAGGAATGGGTGCACGAGGCCGAGGCCAGCGGCATCCAGTCCCTGCGGGATTTCGCCCACCAATTGAAGACCTATTCGCTGCGTCCTGCGGCAGTCTGACAAAGCCGTGGGAGGGCTTGCCCTCCCACGCATCCTCTTTTTGGCGTCATTTTCCGGGCACCGCCAATCGGCACCGTTCACGGAACTTCATCGCATTTACCCTCTCTCAATGAACACTTCGCCATCATGGTGGCCCCTTGTTGTGACCGCTGCTAAATCCTGCGGCGCGCCCAGAGAGAGTTGTGCCGATGGTTCACGAAATGCCCTTTCCTACCGACATCGCTACCGCTGACCCCCCGCGTCCGGCTGCGGCAGCGACCCTGCTGGCACTGGTGCATGCCCAGGGCGAAGTCGAGCGGTTGAGCGAGCGCGAGCAATTGCTGAGCTCACTGCTGGTCAGTGTGAATGCCGTGCTCTGGGCCATCGATTGGGAGACCCGCCGCGTGCTCTACGTGAGCCCGGCCTACGAGCGGATATTCGGCCGTTCCACCGGGCTGTTACTGGCCGATCATCGGGAATGGCGCAACAGCATTCACCCCGAAGACCTCGACTACGCCGAACACAGCCTGGCCCGCGTGCTGGAACAGGGCGCCGTGGAAGATCGCGAATACCGCATTATCACCGCCGACGGGCAGATCCGCTGGCTGAGCGACAAGTGCTACATCAACCAGCAGGCCGAGCCCGGCGAGCCGCTGATCGTCGTGGGTATGGCCGAAGACATCACTGACAAGAAGCAGCTGGAACTGGAGCTGCACCGCCTCGCCACCACCGACGTTCTGACTCAGAGCAGCAACCGCCGGCACTTCTTCGAATGCGCCAACCAGGCCTTCGACACCGCCTGTGCCCAAGGCGCGCAACTGGCCTTCCTGTTGCTGGACATTGATGATTTCAAGGACGTCAACGACACCTATGGCCACCTGGAAGGCGACCAGGTGCTGCGGCGTATCGCCGAGAGTGGTCGTGGCGTATTACGCCGTGGTGACCTGTTCGGGCGCATTGGCGGCGAAGAATTTGCGGCCGTACTGCCGGGTTGCGCGCCGGAGATGGCCTTGCAAGTGGCTGAGCGCCTGGGCAAGGAAATCCAAGAGCTGAGTTTCAGCTACGAAGGCCAAGCGTTCGGCGTGACCATCAGCCAGGGCCTGGCCAGCCTCACTGAAGAAGACTCGACCCTGGACAGCCTGTTCGCCCGGGCCGATGCCGCCATGTATGAGGCGAAGCGCCAGGGCAAGAACCGCGTGATTGCGGGTTAGGCTCATCCCCCACTCTATGCAACAGCAGAGATGACCTGTGGGAAGGGCTTGAATGTCATCACCCTCTAGGCCTTGCGCACCCGCGTCAGCTCAGACAAACCGATCTTGAGCAAGCGCGCGGTCTTGCTCACGGCCAGCTCTTCCAGACCTTCATGTTCGGTCAGTCGTGCCATCTGCGCCGCCAGGTTCACCACCAGCGCATCCCGGGCATACACCCCGCCCTCCAGTGAATAAATCGCGGCGATCAGCTGGCGCAACTCCAGCGGCAAGCGCCAGCGCGCCCGCAACGCCGAACCAAAGGCGGCGCCGAAGGTGTAAAGGGACTCACCAATTGCTTCGTCATCCAACGCCCCGCCGCCCTGGCGCCAGTCTTCCAGGCAGCGCAGCAATGCCAAATCACCCAGCCGATGCAGAATGCCGGCGGCGTAACAGCGCTCGTGATCCAGCTCCAACATGCGCGCCAGGCGACCGGCAAAGTCGGCGGTGTCCTGGGACACCTGCCAATGACGCTCGGCGTAAGCCTCCAAGCCCGGGTCGCCCAGCACCACATTGTGCTTGAGAGCCAGGCCGAGGATCAGGTTCATGCTTTGCCCAGCGCCGAGCTTATGCAAAGCCGACGGTAGCGTCTGCACCGGCTTGCCGTGATGGCCGGCGCTGTTGGCGGCAGCGACCAGCACGGCGGTGATCTGCGGGTCCATGCGCACGAGGTCTTCCAGGCGTTTGAGGTCCAGGCCATCAGGCCCGAGGCTGGCTTGTACGGCAGCTTTCACATCGACCCGCAACGGCGCGCCATCAGACGCTTCGCGACGACGCTCCAGGAACACGGGCAACGTCATGCCGGGCGCCAGCGGCGGAATTTCGCAGTACACGTTTTCGCCTTCATTAAGCAGCAGATCCTGCAGGCGCTGGGTCAGGCTTTCCATGTTCAGGGGTTTGGTGAGGTACGCCGTGGGCGCCAGGGGCAAGGCTTCACGCACGCTGGCGCTGTCATTGCGACTGCTCAGCAAAATAAACGGTAACGCGGGCGAGCGGCGTTGCTGGCGGACATTGCGCAGCAGGCTCAGGCCGTCGATGCCCGGTAGCTCCCAATCCGCCAGGATCAGGTCGTAGCCCTTTTCGCGCAGCAACGTAGCCGCGTGCTGCCCATCGGCACACACATCCAGCCGCGCGTCGCAACGCACATTCAACAGCACTTGCTTGAGCAGATCCCGCGACCAGGGATCCGCCTCGGCAATCAACACGCGGGGTACAGCCGGTAAATCAACAGCAGTCATCCAGCACGCTCCATCGGCAATGCTGCAACCTTAGACAACGCAAGCCCATACGTACAATGAACAAGGCCTGAATACGCGGCAACGGGCACAAAAAAACCCGCCGAAGCGGGTTTTTTCTGTCGCAGAGGTCAGCTTGCGCTTACAGCTCCGAGAAGCACTCTTCGATGATCGCCAAGCCTTTGTCCAACTGCTCGTCCGGCGAGGTCAGCGGGACCAGGACGCGCAACACGTTGCCGTAAGTGCCGCAGGACAGCAGGATCAGACCCTTGTCGCGCGCCTTGGCTACCACAGAGGCAACGGCCGCAGCGTTTGGCTTGTGGCTGTCGCCGTCTTCGAACAGCTCGACCGCGATCATTGCGCCCAGGGCACGCACTTCACCGATCACCGGGTACTTGGCCTGGATAGCTTTCAGACCGGTCACCAGACGCTCGCCCACTGCTTTGCAGCGGTCCAGCAGGTGTTCTTCTTCGAACACTTCCATCACCGCCAGCGCAGCGGCGCACGCGATCGGGCTACCGGCGTAGGTGCCGCCCAGGCCGCCTGGAGCGATGGCGTCCATGTATTCAGCTTTGCCGCACACACCGGCCAGCGGGAAGCCGCCAGCGATGGATTTGGCGAAGGTGGTCAGGTCGGCGGCAACGCCCATCTGTTCCATGGCAAAGAAGGTACCGGTACGGCCGGCACCGGTTTGCACTTCGTCAGCGATCAGCAGGATGCCGTGCTTGTCGCACAGCTCGCGCAGGCGCTTCATGAACGATTTAGGCGCGACGTAGAAACCGCCTTCGCCCTGCACCGGCTCAATGATGATGGCTGCAATGTCACGCGGCTCGGCATCGTTCTTGAAAATGCGTTCGATGCTGGCGATGGAATCGTCGTCGCTCACACCGTGCAGCTCGTTCGGGTACAGCGCGCGGAACACACCGCCTGGCATCAGGCCCATGCCGGCCGAGTAAGGCACGACTTTGCCGGTGAGGCCCAGGGTCATCATGGTACGGCCGTGGTAAGCGCCGGTGAAAGCGATCACGCCAGCACGGCCCGTGGCGGCACGGGCGATTTTCACGGCGTTTTCAACGGCTTCGGAACCGGTGGTGACCAGTAGGGTTTTCTTGACGAAATCACCTGGCACCTTGGCGTTGATCTTTTCGCACACTTCTACGTACGGCTCGTAAGCCAGTACCTGGAAGCAGGTGTGGGTCAACTTGTTCAGTTGCTCGGTCACGGCGGCGATGATTTTCGGGTGCACGTGGCCGGTGTTCAGCACGGCGATACCGCCGGCGAAGTCGATGAACTCGCGACCTTCAACGTCGGTCACGGTGGCGTTCTTCGCCGATTCAGCGAAGATCGGGTGAATCTGGCCAACACCGCGTGGTACAGCGGCTTCGCGGCGTTTCATCAGGGATGCGTTGGTCTTGCTCATAAAGTCCTCATTCGCCACTCATCGGGTGGCGTGGTCCAAGGAATACGTGGCGGGGAGGCAACTACGGCAGCATGCGATGATCGACTGCCACAGCTTTCCCGGCCACTACGAATAACGGTGTGAAACACGCAAAGGGTCAGCGCTCTCGTGCCCTTTGCGTTTACTGCAATGCCAAACCGGGGCTTAGATGCCCAGGCAGAGGTATTTGATTTCCAGGTAATCCTCGATCCCGTACTTGGAGCCTTCACGGCCCAGGCCCGAGGCCTTGATGCCGCCGAACGGCGCCACTTCGTTGGAGATCAACCCGGTGTTCACCCCGACCATGCCGTATTCCAGGGCTTCAGCCACGCGGAACACACGGCCCAGGTCGCGGGCGTAGAAGTAGGAAGCCAGGCCGAACTCGGTGTCGTTGGACATCGCGATCACTTCGGCTTCGTCCTTGAAACGGAACAGCGGCGCCAGCGGGCCGAAGGTTTCTTCCTTAGCGACAGCGGCGTTTTTCGGCACGTCGACCAGGATGGTCGGCTCGAAGAAGTTGCCTTCCATCACCTTGCCACCGGCCAACAACTTGGCGCCTTTGCTCAGGGCATCCGCGATGTGCTCCTGAACCTTGGCCACGGCTTTTTCGTCGATCAGCGGGCCGGTGGTGGTGCCGTCTTCCAGACCGTTGCCGATCTTCAATTTGGCCACCGCCACTTTCAGTTTTTCGGCGAACGCGTCGTAGACCGAGTCCTGGATGTACAAGCGGTTGGCGCAGACGCAGGTCTGACCGTTGTTGCGATACTTGGAGATGATCGCGCCTTCGACGGCCTTATCCAGGTCCGCGTCGTCGAACACGATAAACGGCGCGTTGCCGCCCAGTTCCAGGGAGACTTTCTTGATGTCCTTGGCGCATTCAGCCATCAGTTGACGACCGATTTCAGTCGAGCCGGTGAAGGACAATTTACGCACGATCGGGTTGCTGGTCAGCTCGCCGCCGATGTCACCAGCGCTGCCGGTGACCACGCTCAACACGCCTTTCGGGATACCGGCACGGTGGGCCAGCTCAACCAGAGCCAGGGCCGAGAACGGGGTTTGCGACGCAGGCTTGATCACCATGGTGCAACCGGCGGCCAGGGCCGGGCCGGCTTTACGGGTGATCATCGCGGCAGGGAAGTTCCAAGGAGTGATAGCTGCGGTCACGCCGATTGGCTGCTTGATCACGATCAGGCGCTTGTCGGGCTGGTGGCCGGGGATCACGTCGCCATAGATGCGCTTGGCTTCTTCGGCGAACCACTCAATAAAGGACGCGGCGTAGACGATTTCGCCCTTGGCTTCTGCCAGCGGCTTACCTTGTTCGAGAGTCATCAGGCGACCGAGGTCGTCCTGGTTTTCAATCAGCAGTTCGAACCAACGGCGCAGCTTGTTGGCGCGCTCCTTGGCGGTCAGCGCACGCCAGGCCGGCAGGGCCTTGTCGGCGGCTTCGATGGCACGGCGGGTTTCCGCGGCGCCCATCTTTGGCACGGTACCGAGAATCTCGCCCGTGGCAGGGTTGTTGACCTTGATGGTTTGACCATTGTCCGCATCGACCCAAGCGCCATCGATAAAGGCTTGCTGGCGGAACAACTGGGTATCTTTAAGCTGCATGTCGGCTTTCCTTAACAGCACCGCGCGCACGCGGAGCGAATTAGAGTTGTTGAAAGGCGCCTTGTGGGCTGCCGTCAGGGAAATCAGCCCCAGCACGCGAGAAAGATGAATGCGCACGGGAGACAGAGCGTTTGAAATCTCAAACGAATCCTAGGATCAATGGGGGTACAGGGCAATAGTCTGTTCGAAAAAAAGAACGAAAATGGCGCATTAGCCAGAACTTTCAGATCAGCGCGCTCCCGCCACGTTCCCACACCGTTACCACCGGCGCCCGACTTAGGGCCTTTTCCTACCGGTCTAGCGCCAAACACCAGCATGGACGCCCAAGGACGACATGGGTATGATGTCGCCCGCACAAGCATCCGTAGCTCAGCTGGATAGAGTACTGCCCTCCGAAGGCAGGGGTCGTGGGTTCGAATCCCGCCGGGTGCACCAGATACAGATAAAAAGCCCCAGGTCGAAAGACCTGGGGCTTTTTTGTGAGTCAATGCTTGTGCAACGCCTCCAGCCGCGCTGGCAGGTCTTCCTCGGGGAAGCGCGCGTGCAGCGCCAGCAGTTTTTCATCCGCGGCTTTGCTTTCACCCGCTTCACGCAAGCGTACAATCGCCTGCAACTCCTCCTCCAATGACGGCAGCGCGAGCGGCGCGCGCTTGCTCAGCTTTGCCGCGGACTGATCTGCCAGCGCTCCGGCGATCTCAGCCTGAACCGGTGCACTTTCAACCTTGGGCGCGGCCGCAATGCGAGCCATCGGTGCAGGGGCGGACAACGCTTGCGGCGCAGGGCGAGCGGCTTCTTCGTGCAAGGCGGAGAAGGTCGCTGTGGATATCTCGGCTTGCGGCACCGGTGAGCGCATGACCACACCGATCATCAGCGCCAAGCCGGCCACGGTGGCGAATGCCATTTGCCAGCGCGGGCGTTGGCAGGCGTGCAGCCAGCGTTGCCACAAGCTCGGTTGCGGCGCCGGGGCTTCGCGGCGGGCGGTGTTGAGGATGAAGGCGTCGAGGGACGCGGGCGGTTCGCCGGGGCTGTGTTGACGAAAGTGCTGGAGCAGCTCGTCGTCAGGGGTGTGTCGGGAGTCAGTCATACAGGTACCTCCTCGGCCAGCAGACGACGCAATTTCTGCTGGGCGTAGCGCAAGCGGCTTTTTACGGTTTCCAGCGGCGCGTGGGTGAGCGCGGCGATTTGCGGCACGTCCAAATCGCCGTGCAGGCGTAGCAGGAAGACTTCGCGCTGGTCTTCGGGCAAGGCTTGCAGGGCGGCGTCGAGGCGCGCTTGGTCGCGGCTCAGGCTTAGCTGTTGCTCAGGACCGGCGCTGTCGTCGGGCTGGGCGTGCAGTTGCTCGTCGTAGCTGTCGTGCAACGGGTTATGGATGCCGTGCTTGCGCCAGTAATCGATCAGGCGGTTGCGGGCGATCTGGAACAGCCATGTACGAAAGCTCGCCCGACCTTGTGGCTGGGTGCTGCTGCGGATCAGGCTGAGCCAGGTCTCCTGGTAGATTTCCTCGGCCAGTTCGGCCTTGTTGCTCAGGGACACGAGGAAGCGGTAGAGGCCCTGGCGGTGGCGCGCGTACAAGACTTCGAACGCGGCGGCCTCGCCGGTGCGGTAGCGGGCCAGCAGGGATTCGTCGCTGGGTGGATCATCGGGAACAGCCATGTAGGGGGCAAACTCCTTTTGTAAAGTTAACGCTGTTCAAGTGTGGGAGGGGGCTTGCACCCGATAGCAGTGGGTCAGTCAAAAATGTACTGATTGATCTACCGCCATCGGAGGCAAGCCCCCTCCCACATTTGATCCGTGTCGTGGTTAAGATCAGGGTTTTAGGCTTTGGGCCAAGTCCACCAGTTGCACGAATTCATTTCTCAGGCCGAACGGGTCATCGCCTCGCGCCGAGCGGGCGAGTGCGGCGGTGTCCTTCAAGCTCATGTTGCCAGTGTAGCGGCCATCGCCCTTGAGCTGTTGGGCGAAGGCGGCCACCGCCGCCGCGAAACGCACGTCGTCGCTGGCCTGGGTGGTTTCGTTGCTGATGGGCCGTTCGATCAAGCGGCTATCACCGCCCGCCGCAGGCTTGTAGCGCACGCGCACCATCGCCAGTTCATTGGACTTACCTTCCGCCGCAGGCGCGCTGGCATAACGCAAAGGCTCCAACCAGCCCTTCTCGCCCTTCGGCACAATTTCGTACAGCGCTGTCACGGTATGCCCTGCGCCGATCTCGCCGGCGTCTACCTTATCGTTGTTGAAATCCTCACGCTTCAAGGCGCGGTTTTCATAACCCAGCAGGCGATATTCGCTGACTTGGGCTGGGTTGAATTCCACCTGCAATTTCACATCCCGCGCAACCACTGCCAGGGTTGAACTGAGTTGGTCCACCAGCACCTTGCGGGCTTCGCGCAGGGTGTCGATGTAGGCGTAGTTGCCGTCGCCCGCATCAGCCAGTTGCTCCATCAGGTGTTCGTTGTAGTTATCCACTCCGAAGCCGAGGGTGGTCAGTGAGACACCGCTTTTTCGCTGCTCGGCGGCCATCTGCTTGAGGCTGTCGAAGTCGCTGATGCCCACGTTGAAGTCACCGTCAGTGGCCAGCAGGATGCGGTTGATGCCCTTGTCGATAAAGCCTTCGCGGGCCATCTGGTAGGCCAGTTCGATGCCGGATGCGCCTGCCGTGGAACCGCCGGCGGTGAGTTGATCAATGGCAATGCGGATCTTGGCCTTGTCGCGACCTGAGGTTGGCTTTAGCACCACGCGGGATTCACCGGCATACACCACCAATGAAACTCGGTCCTGATCACGCAACTGGTCCACCAGCAATTTCAGTGTGCTTTGCACCAGCGGCAACCCTTCGCGGCGATCCATGGAGCCGGACACGTCCACCAGAAACACCAGATTGGCCGGTGCGAGCTCCGCCACTGCACGGTCGGACGCCTTGATGCCGATGCGCAGCAGTTGGGTGCGCGGGTTCCATGGGGTGGCGGCAACTTCGGTGGTCACGCCAAACGGTGAGCCATCGGTGGGGAGTGCGTAGCTGTAGGGGAAGTAGTTGACCATTTCCTCCAATCGCACAGCGCCTTCGGGCGGCAGGCTGCCTTGGTTGAGGAAGCGTCGTACGTTGGCGTAGCTGCCCGTGTCGACATCGACGCTGAAGGTGGACACCGGCGTTTCGGCCACGCGGTGCACCGGGTTGTCCGGCAGGTTGGCGTATTGCTCGCGGGGTTCTCTGCGATAGTCCATCGCTGCTGATTCCTGCATGCGCATTGGGGCGGGCATTGCCATGCGTTTGACCAACGCGCCTTGGACCGGCGCGCTTTGCAGCTCGGCTACGGGGGCCGCCGGTTTGGCCAGCTCAGGCGAAGACGACAGCCCACACCCGGCCAGCGCTACCAGCACGGTAACCGCAAAGCCTTGGGCAGCAGGACGCAGGAAGAGCAGAGGGTAGGACATGGGCTGAGCCTCGTGAGTGAATAATCCGTTCACAAGGTCAGACGCAAGGTGCGGGTGGTTCGGGTTAAACCTGATTCAGAAAACACTGCAGTTCAAGTGTGGGAGGGGGCTTGCCCCCGATGGGGATGGGTCAGTCACCCGATGCAGTGATTGACACTAAGCCATCGGGGGCAAGCCCCCTCCCACATTGATCTGAGGCGCGTTCAGAATCGAGGTCAGTCCGTGCCGTACTTAGGATTACGCGGGCCGTACAGGATCCCGGCGCGTTGACCCGGCGACAGCAATCGCGCACTGGTGATGCCGGCAATCGGGTGCGCCGCATCGGTGGAGCTGTTGATCACCTGCTTGACCGCTGCCGTAATCAACATGCCCACCAGGCCGCCACCGTTGTTGTTGCCTTCCTCGCTGGACGCACGTGCGGTGCCGGTCCACAGGGTGGTGCCGGTGCGCAGGTCCACCAGTTTGGCCGAGGCGGTCACGGCAGTGTCGCTGGTGATCAGCATGTACTTGGTGCCGTACTCGCTGACGGTGATGTACAGCGCCGCGTCCGCGCCGAAGA
This sequence comes from Pseudomonas sp. Irchel 3H9, assembly GCF_900187495.1. Classification (NCBI taxonomy): domain Bacteria; kingdom Pseudomonadati; phylum Pseudomonadota; class Gammaproteobacteria; order Pseudomonadales; family Pseudomonadaceae; genus Pseudomonas; species Pseudomonas sp. Irchel 3H9. The sequence goes on from NZ_FYDK01000009.1 coordinate 125,608, forward strand.
TGTCATGCAGCTTGGTCGGCGCCAGGCCTTGGATATCGTTGGCGGTGGTCAGGCCGTTCTGGCGGAAGGTTTCGTCCACCAAAGCGATCGGCAACACGTAGTAACCAGCTTCGGCCAGCGGGTAGGTCACTTGCGAGACCAAGCTGTACGAGGCCTGCACTTCCGGCGATTCGTTGATCGGTGGCAGCACCAGGATCGATTTCGGCCGAGCCTGTTTATACGCCGTGTAATCCACGGTCTTTGGCGTCGCGCAACCGCCGAGCAAAGCCAAGGCCAGCAGGGCGCCAGTGAGTTTCAACAGGCTCATTTGGTGGCCACTCCGGTCTTGGCGTTTTTCAGCAGAAAGTCCATGTAAGCAGCGGACTCGGGGAATAGTGCCTTCTCGGTGCGGAACTCCTGCACCATCTGGTCATCCTTGCCCATGCTCAGGTACAGCATGCCCAGGTGCGCGTGGTAACCCGGCGGTGCCTTGCGACCACTGGCGTTGATCTTTTGCAGATCGCGCTCCAGTGCCTCGACCTGCGCTTCCTTGGGCTCGCCCTTGAAGTACTCGTAAACCTGCGGCTGGTAGCTTTCCCATTGATACAGGGGTTGGGGCGCCGTGTGGCACCCGGCGACCGCCGCGATTGCTGTCAGCATCAGCGCCAACTTCACTGCCTTGCTCATCCGTGTACTGCTCCTTGAGGTGTTGCTGATCAGTTGCGCGGGTTCCAGGCGCCGGCGTTGATGCCGTCGACGAGGCGGTTGATCGCTTCGCGCATGGCCAGGTCCAGAACCTTGCCATTGAGGGTGGAGTCGTAGCTGGCGGTGCCGCCGAAGCCGACCACTTCACGGTTGGACAGCGCGTATTCACCGGCGCCCTGGGTGGAATACACCACTTCGGACGTGTTGATGTTGACGATATTCAACGCGACTTTGGCGTAAGCCACTTGGGTCTTGCCACGGCCGAGGATGCCGAACAACTGGCGGTCGCCGGTTTCTTTACGACCGAACTCGGTCACGTCGCCCGTTACAACATAGTCAGCACCCTTGAGCTTCTGCGCGGTGCCTTTGATCGCAGCTTCCTGGGAGATTTCGCCCATGTTGTCGCGGTCCAGCACGCTGAAGCGATTGGTTTGCTGCAGGTGAGTGATAAGGATGGTCTTGGCCTGACCGCCGAGGCGGTCGACGCCATCGGAGAAGATGCCGCGCATGTAGCTGGAGCGGTTGTCGAACTTACCTACAGCAATCGGCACGCGCACGCCGGAATAGGCGACGTTTGCACTGGCGACTTGCTCCACCGGCAGGGCTCGGTTGCTTTCGGTGGCGCAACCGGCCACGGTCAGCAGCGCTGCGGCGGTGAGGCCTGACAGCAGGATTTTGGAGAGTGCTTTCACGTAGTGCTCCTGAGGTGATAAATCGGGGGTAGATAGCGTTAGCGAGAAGGAATGGCGCGCAGGTCATCGACGATGTCGCGACTCAAAACGCCGGTATAAAAACGCTCGACGCTGGAGTTACCGGAGTTGGTGATAATGCCGCCCATGGTTCTCCATTTTTGCGCCTCGCCCATTACGCCAGCAGGCACAAGGTTGTTACGCGTCTTGGCAAAATGCAGCACCTCGCCAGCGCCCTTCTTGACCTTGACCTGATAGCTGAAATCGACAGCGGCCAGAATGGTGTTGTCATCAACGATCAACGTCGAGAGGCCGCCTTTTGAGTCCGGGATATGGCGCGTATAGACAATGCTGACATCCAGCAGGTAATCGGCCTTTTCTTTGCTCGGCGCATAACGCTTGGCGCTGAGCAGACGGTCGACCAGATCGACGCCGAGTTGTTGGCGAACCTTGTCATCCGGCAAAAAACGCTCGTTCTTGCCCACGACCTCGACATCAAACGTGTCGAGCCAGTAAGTGGCGTTCTTGGGAATGGTGACCGGCGCCGGGGAGATGTAGTACTCCGGCTTGGAGGCGCAGCCCGCCATCAGGCAGGCAGCAATGAAAATGGCGAACACGCGCATGTATGACTTCTTCCCTGAAAAGTATCGTGCTTTAAACAATCGCGGCATTTTACGGGGTTGAGAGGGCTTCTCAAGTGCTTTTGGTCGCCTGCGTGCGCCGCCGCACATTCCTCAAGTTGTGTAACATCCTGTCGAGACACTGTTTTGTGTTTGTTTATTAATAGGGATATTGCGTGTTTAAAGTTTTCCTTCGGGCTACGGCCCTGATCGCGACGCTGTCGATGACCGGCTGCGTTTCCTACACCGTCACCGGCCCTATCGCCGCCCCGCTCCACCCGGTAGCTGTCAGCAGTCCACGCAGCGCGCAAATCGCTGATGTGGCGGTGAGTGCTGCCGACGTTAACGAGGCCAACAAGGCTGCCATCAGCAGCTCCCTGACGGCCCAGATCAGTCAGTACGTGCGCACTGCGGGTTACTTCAAGCAGGTCACCGAGTATCCGGTACGCCTGGGAGAGCAAGACGTAACGCTCAAATTCAACATGACTTCTCTAAAAGGCCATCGCAGCCCGCACCCGGCGTACGTACCCGGCGCGCTGCTGACGCTGACCATCTGGATCTGGGTCAACGGCCCGATCTACGTCGACAGCTTCGAGGTGGCCGGCGACCTGGTGATCGTCGACCGCAACGGTAAAGAGCTGGCCAAGGCCAAGGATTCGATCAAATTCGAACATAACGTCGGGCTTTACAGCGGCCAATATTGGGCACCTTCGATGGGCGGCCAACAGCTGACCAAACTGGTCGGGCAACTGCTCGATACCGCCACTGCCAACTTGGCCAAGCCATAATTTCAAGGAGCGAAGCATGAAAGGATTGATGAAACACAGCCTGGTACTGGCCGCCGTGTTGTTGACCGGTTGCGTGTCGTATTCACAGCACGAACTGCCAGCCGTGCAACCCTGGCCGCCAACCGCTAACACCCCGGCGCAAAAACCCACGGCGTACGTGCACACCACAGCGCAAAACCACGTCAACGGCGGCCCGGGCAACGCTGCGGTCGGCGCCCCGGTGGTGCTGTGGGAAAAGGCCGTGGCCGATTCCTTTCGCGAGTCCAACCGTTTTACGCGGGTGAGCACCGACAAGGTCGACTCGGATATCTACGTGGATGCCACACTGCATAACAACGAAGAGTACAGCCCGGTGTCGGCGTTCATCACCGGCTTCACGTTCTTCATCATTCCGTCCACGGCGAAGAATATTTTCACCTTGGAGACGGTGTTCAAAGACAAGGATGGCAAGGAACTGGGTCGGGTCAAAAAGAGCGAATCGGTGCGTACCTGGATGCATCTGGTGCTGATCGTAGGCATCCCATTCCAGGCCGATACACGCGAAGTCGTGGAAGCGCTGACGCGCAGTACGCTGGATGAAGCGGTGCAGCGCAAGTTGCTCTGACCTCACCCCACTGAAGCAGGCCCAGTGGGGCTTGTTATGTGATGAACAGAAGCTTTTTTGTGGTGAACAGGGGCTTTTTTGTAGTGAGCTGGGGCATTTTTGTGGTGAGCGGGCTTGCCCCGCGCTGGGCTGCGAAGCAGCCCCTAGTACAAACACCGCACCCTTTCAGACAGAACGCATTGTCTGGCCTTGGGGCCGCTGCGCAGCCCAGCGCGGGGCAAGCCCGCTCACCACAGATCGGTGTTGCAACCTGCTAACCGGTGCAGCGCAAGTTGCTCTGACCTCACACCACTGAGGCAGGCACAGTGGGACTTGTTATGTGATGAACAGAAGCTTTTTTCTGGTGAACAGGGGCATTTTTGTGGTGAGCGGGCTTGCCCCGCGCTGGGCTGCGAAGCAGCCCCTGGTACAAACACCGCGTCCTTTCAGACAGAACGCATTGCCTGGCCTTGGGGCCGCTGCGCAGCCCAGCGCGGGGCAAGCCCGCTCACCACAGATCGGTGTTGCAACCTGCTAACCCGTGCAGCGCAAGTTGCTCTGACCTCACACCACTGAAGCAGGCCCAGTGGGACTTGTTATGTGATGAACAGAAGCTTTTTTCTGGTGAACAGGGGCATTTTTGTGGTGAGCGGGCTTGCCCCGCGCTGGGCTGCGAAGCAGCCCCTAGTACAAACACCGCGTCCTTTCAGAAAGAACGCATTGTCTGGCCTTGGGGCCGCTTCGCAGCCCAGCGCGGGGCAAGCCCGCTCACCACAGATCGGTGTTGCAACCTGCTAACCGGTGCAGCGCAAGTTGCTCTGATCACAACCCAAGCAGGGCTGATCTGTGGTGAACAGCCTCACCACAAATCAGTATTACGGCCAGACGGTTGCTTAGAACGCGTAGCGTGCTTTGAGCATTACGCCGTCAGCATCAAAACCACTGCGCGCCTGGCGCGTATAGCTGGCGCCCACGCTGAAGTCCGACACCTGATAGTTAACGCCAACACTGGCCTCATAGCTGTCACGCGCCACCGACGCACCGGTCACGGTAAACGCTGAACCACCGGCCACGAAGCTGGAGGTTTGCGCCACGCGATCACCCATCAGGTCGTGATAGGCCATCAAGGTCGCTTCCGGTTGTAGGCTGCCAGCGCCCATCGGCAGGTTGCCCGCCAGACGCACACCGGCGCCCAACTCACCCACTTCATAACGCTGCGAACGTGTGCTCAGTGCGGCCGAGGAGCCTTTCTCGTCGTAGCCATCCATGCGCACGTTGGAATAACGCGCAGCCACCCGTGGCTCGATCACCACCGCTTGCGACGGCTTGAAGCTGTAGCCACCGATCACACTGGCCGACAACACATTGCTGTCGTAGCTGCCCTTGGCCGTGGTACCGGCGATGTGGCGCTTGCTGTCGTTTTCGTTGTGGCCGTAGCTGAGGCTTCCATCGACAAACCAGTCTTGCAGCGACCAGTTGCCATACAGCGACAGTGCGTGCCCCTCGACGTCGGTCTTGTTGCCCAGGTCCGAATGAATATTCGAATTGAGGTAGCTGTAAGCCACGCCCAGGGTCGTGGTGTCGCTCACACGACTGTCCACACCCACCGCCATGCCGCTGCTGTTGGCCGAGTAGCCGTTGTTGCCGCCGCGACCGTCCTGATCCATGTTGCTGCTTAGGCCCTGCACCCACACACCGCCGGCTTTTTTGGCTTCGCGCTGCTCGGTGAGACGGTTGAAGATCGCGCCGTTGACCACGGTCTGCCCGGACAAGGCGATGTCCAGCGCGCCACGGTTGACGTCCGGCGCGAGCTGGTCACCAACCCGTGCCAGTTGGTCGGCGGTGCCGGCGTTGGCCAGCGCCTGGAAGACTGCATCGTCTGCGCTGAGACGGCTCAGGACACCGTTCTTGAAGGTATTGACCGCCGTTGCCGACGCACGGCTCGCGCCCACGCCAGAGAGGTCTGTCTCAACTTGCTGGTCAGCCTTGACCGCCACCACGGCCTTGACCGTCTGCGAATCGGACGAGTAGCTGAGCACATTCAGCAACGCAGAAGAGCTGCCCACGGACAGGCCGTTGTCTTGCACGCTGGTGGCTTGCAACAGGGTGTATTGCGTGCCGTCGTTGGTGCTGGCGAAGTCGCCAGGGTTAGCGCTCACAGTCAGCTTCGACGCCTGGGCGAAATTGGCGGCACCGTTGACGGTCAGGTACGGCGTAGTCGGCACGACGCTGTCGGACAGGTGCATATCGATGCCCGCGCCGCTGGCGACGTTGAGGTTGCCGGTGATGGCGGTGCCGGGCGCCGACAGGTTCAGCGACCCTGAGTTGACCGACACCGGTGCGATGATGCGGTTGCCGGTGAACCCCGCCTGGCCGTCGATATTCACCGCGCTCAGGTTGAGTACATCGCCAATGATGTCGCCACCGGTCCAGTTCAGGGTTGCCAGGTTGCGCGCATCGATGGCCGTGCCGGCGTTGCTGCGAATTTCGCCGGCTTGCTGGTTGATCTCGAACGATGACGTTTGATCGGGGCCGACCAGAATCGCCGTGCCATCGGCGATGACCGTGCCACGGTTGACGATGCCGCGCGAACCACTCGCGCTGTTCTGGGCGAAGGTGGCCTCCAGGAACTCAAAGGCATTGGCATTGGTGCCCTTGGCCTCAAGCGTGCCGGTGTTGAGGATGTAATCGATGGTGCCGTTATAAAAAAATATGCCTTTGGCGTCATTGCCGTTGGCAGAAATCAAACCGCTGTTTTCGATACGCAGCGGGCTGGTATCCGTTTCCACTTCGATGCCCCAAGCGCCTTCACCCGTGGCCTTGATAGTGCCGGAGTTGAGGATCTTGCCGCCGATGGTGGTGGGGGTAAAGTTGTCGCGATCCAGCACGATACCGATCGCGCCTTCGCCGGCCATGTCGATCAGACCAGTGTTGGACACATCGCCGCCGATGGTGGTGCCGTGCAGGTAAATGCCCTCGCCCCCACCGATATAGAACGGCGGCGGTGCAGGCGCCGACGGTGCCGTCGAAATGATCGTGCCGGAGTTGATCACGCTGCCGCCAATGTTGGTCTTGCCGATTTCCAGGCCTTCGTCGCCACCGTTGTTCATCAGGATGTTACCGGCCTGCACCACGTCACCGGTGACAGAGCCCGGGTTGAGGTTGGGCGGGCCAGTCCAGTACATCGGGTCCAGAGCAAAGCCCCGCACGGTGTAGCCGTCGGCATTCAGCGTGATGTCAGCGCGGTTGATCAACGAACCCTGGATATGGGTATCGGCGACACCCAGCCCGGCTGGGGGCGCACTGGTCGGTGTGGTCACCTGGGTGGTTTGCCCGGTGAGGATCAGCGACTCGTTGTAGGTCTCGCTGACAAACTGGGTCTTGCCCGCGCCAAGGTCCACTTCCACCGCGAGCACCTGCGTGCTGATGGCGCCGACCATGATTGCCAACAGGCTTTTCTGGAACTGCTTACGCTTCATTTCAAACTCCATGAACTACAGGTCAAAGCCGCCAACAGGCCCGGCGGCAGTAGGTGTATCGAGTGAGGGATCAACGGATCCAGAGGCATGCCCTCGGCGCGTTTGCGTAATACGCGCGCGCAGCCATTCGCACCGCACAAGGCAGTGGCGAAGAAGGGAATAGGGGGAAAAAGGCTCACATCAATCCTTAATGTTTTTGAAAACGCTGCAGTCCATGCAGCCCGACCGCGTGCGGGTGGGCGCGGTAAAGACCTTCAAATGTACGAAAAGGTTCAGGATTGTGTCGGAAAGTTGTGTAGTCGATCACAATGCGGCGGTGTTTGCGGGGAGCGGGATTCCGCTGGGCGGGGGCTTATCGTCCGGCCGTCGTCCAAATGGCCACCGGGTTTGGCGACGATTGAGTGAACCGCCCATCTGCTGGCGATTCTGCTGCGCAACGGCTTTGATCGGTTGGATGCGATCAGCCCAGGCTCAATGCCAACCCGGCCTGAGTTAAATCAGGCGGCCGTGGCGCCGCCCATCCCATCATTGCCCACGGCACACGTTGTAGGCCCGGTTCTCGGCGACCTCTTCCATATGCTTGCCGACGATTGAGTTGAGCACCAACAGGCGTTCCGACTTCCCCGTCGGTCGGTAGGCAGGTCCCTGAGCATCACTGTGCAGACTGAAACCGCTGGCGGCCAACGCCTTGACCAGTTGCGTGCGCTTGAGCACATCGCCGTTGCCACGAAAGTCGCTGACAGTCAGAAACACGATGCGGTCTTTCTGCAACAGCCAGATCGGCCGATCACTGGTCTGGCTTTCGAAGATGTAGGCACAGTCCACAACGGCAGCGGGAAAACTGGCCTGGCGAACATAACGCCCACTCTCATACCCCACCAGCGTCACCAGCCCGGGTTGCACCACGGCGATTGCATCCTTTGTCTGGCCGCCCTCCTGAACGCCGTAGTTCGTATAAGCCCAGCGCAACCTTGTGAACTCAGCGGGCGTCGCCTCCAGCGCCAGGTCGGCCCGGATCCGCGCCTGATCTTCCGCACCCCGGTAAGGCAGGCCCTGGCAGCCCGCGAGCGCCGTCAGGCAAAGGAGGATAAAAGCTCTGTACAGCATCTGAAATGTCCTTGTTTGTTGATTGTCAGCCACAGGATTTACCGCTATCAAAACGGTCCGCGAGGCTGAGCACCTGGGCCAGATTGCCGGGCTGGATCATGATGGTATTAGCGTCCAGCAATGCGCGCTCAGGCTCAATCCAAAGCGTGCCGACCAAATAGGCGGCCGCTGCTGCGAGCACCACCACCCCAGCAATCCGACTGACCATAAATCGCAGCGTTGCCCGCGGCGTGCGAGGCTGCTCAAACACAAACGCGAACAACAGCCCGATGGCGCACCACAAAACACCGGCCGCCGCCGAGCCCAACATTGACGCACGCCTATCGAAGTAGACCCAGACCAGCATGAACGCAGTGGCACTGACGGCCATTACCAGCAGGCACAACCCCTGCGCGACTCGACAGCCGATACTCAACGTGCGCGCCAGTGGTGTCGGAATACGGGGATTCATTGATCATCCTTGAAGAGAGAAAATAACTCAGCGCGCCGATTATCCGGGTTGTCGAGGCCAGTCGTCCTGCACATTATAGCGACACACTAGTTTAAATTAAAAAAGCAGTTTCACTTAATAGCTCACCGATCAGAGTTACACCCTAACCAAGAGGCCTCTTCTATTACAGGAACACTAACGGACATTAAAAAACCAAAGCACGAAACCTAAAGCAAATCCAGCCACGGCCATTTGCAGATAGAAAAATACATGCGCTTCCAAGAGGCTAATAATATCCTCACCACCACTCAGCCAATAACCCGCTATCTGAAAAAATGCACACATAAACACTAGCGCTAACGCCGAGGCACAAGGCAGATAAACAGCTACCCACCAAGGTTCATTTTTTCTCATGGCCACTCCTTGCTATGTAAATACGCTGTCTCCTTTCAACTTTATGCAGAGACGCTAAGTACGACGACACTTCCATACAATTGCATAAGGCAACTCATCATCCAGCGAGTCTAGCGACCGAAAATGATACACCACTGACGCGCTCTCCAAGCTTTTATGAATAAAGGCGCCATCAGACATTATTCGATAAGAAGCATGCTCCATGACGTCACCCATCGCCGTCAATGCTTGTTTTATTTGACTATAGGTCGCCCCTGCCCGCTCAGGTATTAGCACTTCTGGTGGATAACCGAGAGCCATATCATCACTTTCAACTTCTCTGAAACAGGCTCGCCGAAACGCACCCTGACTGGCAGCCCAGTAAAACGAGAGCACCCTCAGCGTGTCCTGTCCGTTCTCATTAATCACATCGGCGAGACAGTATTGAGTGTCTGAAATGCTGTAGACACCCTCATCAATGAGTGAACGGGAGCCCTCGGGTATATCAAGGACATCATCCTGTTTGAATCTAAGCAAGCGAGGCCATTGGATTATCACCGTGACTTCCTGATTTATTTGATAAATTCGTGGTTCCCTGTCAACTAGCAGGGCAATGGGAAAACCACAGGGATCAGACCACTATTAATGTAACCGTGGTCTGACCCCTATTTCAAGGGCAGGAAAACTAACATCAAACTTTGACCAACCAAAGAATCCGAGCTAGTTGGACATTCGCGCTACTTGAAGCCCCAACACATTAATTGATAACAATAAATAATCATCAAAAAGTTTGGCGACCTGAGACCGAATCTATTAATCCGACAGGCGGCAGCTGTTTTGATATCGATTCGTCGGAGAACTTAGAAGCTGCCACTAGTTGGCCGTCAAGTTATTGCCCAGTAAATTAGTAATGGGAAATGCAGAAAAGTTCGCGGGGTGGGCCTGGGAACTGGATCGCAATAATCACTATTGGCAGGATGAAACAGCCGCCGATGAGGGAGCGTCAGCTAATAAATCTGTAACTGACCCACCGCTACCGGTGCATGGATATAGACGCAAATATTAAAAGCTGCCACACGACTCTGTGGTGAGCGGGCTTGCCCCGCGCCGGGCTGCGAAGCAGCCCCATTAAGACCGGCGCGTTTACTCAGTAAAAAGGCGGTGGCAGGTTTTGGTGCGGCTTCGCAGCCCAGCGCGGGGCAAGTCCGCTCACTTCAGAGTTATGGGTCGACCTTTAGGCGTTGTTTAGCGCACTAGCTGGCGTCTTTGTTCTGGACAGCGCCAGGTACCAAGGTCAACCCCGGTTTCTCCACGTCACGAGAGACATGGGATTTCACTTCCGACACGCCGCCCTCTTCGTCGTTATGAATCACCAGCACGCCTGGCCGGCGCAGTTGCTCCAAGTCGCCTTCTGCCAGGCTGAAGCTTTCGCTCAGGCTCTTGTCGCTGAGGGCCTTGGCCTGGGCGCGACGCTGGGCGAACTTGCGCCCTTTGCGCTGCTGGTAGCGTGCCCAACTGACCAGGATCACGGCGTTGAACAACGCGATCCAGAGGTAGATCTGCAAGGTGTTGAGCGCCGCAAAAATCGGCGCGTCGATGCGCGGGCCGCCGTGGGTATCCAGCATCGAGGTAATCCCTCGCGCCAGCAGCCAAACCAATCCGGCCCAGGCCATCAGGGTCAACACCACGTCGATGATCCACATGACGGTACTTTGGCGAGTTCTGACCAGTTTCATGATCACGCCTCCTCTTCAACAGGTTTGATGCCACGATCCGGGCTGACCCAGCGCGCGCGCTTCTGGTGCTGGTTGAACAGCACCTTGGGGAAACTGACCAGGGTGGTGAACAGACTGACCAGCCAGAACACCATCGGGTACCACACGGTCCAGAACAGGGTTTTCCACAGGTCTTTCTCGTAGCGGCGGTCGATCAGGATGCTCACGGCAAATTGCAGCAGGCATACCATCGCCAACACCAGGCCGGTAAACGCGGGCGGCATCAGTGAGTCCACCGCGATCGCCTGGGGCAGCGGCGTGAATTTGCCCACGCCCCAAAAGATGACCGACAGCATGAAGGTGAACGCCCAACCGGTGGACAGGCAGTATTCGAACAACAGCGGCCACAGGTAGCGGTGACGCCATTGCCAGATGCCACGGATGTTTTTGAACAGTACTTCGGCGCCACCCTGGGCCCAGCGCAGCCGTTGTTTCCACAGGCCGCCGACGGTTTCGGGCATCAGAATCCAGCACAGCGCGCGAGGCTCGTAGAAGATGCTCCAGTGGTCGAGTTGCAGCTTCCAACTGACGTCGATGTCCTCGGTGATCATGTCGGTGGACCAGTAGTCGATGCGGTCCAGCGCCTTTTTACGAAACGCCACCACCACACCCGACACGGTGAAGATCCGACCAAACACCCGTTGCGTGCGCTTGATCAAGCCAATGATCGACGAGAACTCGCCCACCTGCACGCGGCCGATCAAGGTCGAGCGTGTGCGGATACGAGGGTTGCCGGTCACGGCACCCAGGCGCGGGTTGTCGAGCATCGGCGCGACCATATAAGCCGCCGCGTTTTTATCGAGCAATGCATCGCCGTCGATGCACACTAGGTATTCGCTGCGCGCCGCCACGGCCCCCATGCGCAAGGCCACGGCCTTGCCCTGGTTCTGCGCCAGGTGCAGCACCCGCAGGCGTGGATGCTCCAGCGCCAGGGCGTCGAGCACTGCGGCGGTGTTGTCTTTGGAACCGTCGTTGACCGCGATCACTTCGATGTTCGGGTACATCTGACCGAGGGCCGCATGAATGGTGTCGGCGGCGTTATCACCCTCGTTGTAGCAAGGGATGATGATCGAGATCAGCGGGTTGCCGGCCAGGGTCGGCGCCGGGGTGTCTTCTTCCCAGGGCCAGTGGCGCTCCCAGTGCAACCAGAAGTACAAGCCGCCGGAGATCCACAGCGCCGACATGAACAGCGGGTAGAAAAACACGAAGTCCATCAGGAACTGCCCGGTGACCAGGAAGATCAGTCCCAGGGGCACGCCTAATACCAGTGCCAGCACGAATAAAGCCAGGATTCTGTCGAACATGGTCAAGGGTTCCATTGGTTGGAAAGGGCCGGACGCACAGTCTTCAGGTCCGGGGAGTTTTCCAGGAAATTGTCCGGGTAGTAGCCAAAACTCGTGACACCCTGGCGCTTGAGTACACCCATCCATTCAGCCATTTGCTCGGCGGACAGGTCGGGGGCTGCTGGGGTGCGCCAGTCTTTGGCTTGCAGTTCGAATACCGTTCGCTGCATCGCACCGGGGCGGGCTTTGACCGTCGCCACCAGTTTCTCCAGCCAGGCGTTGGAGTTCTTCAGCGTCTCCCCTTCCATCAGCGGCATGGCCATGGGCGCGGTCCAGTCGTAGGTCTGGAGGAAATCGTCGAGGTTCTGCGCGAACCAGGCTTCGCTTTCTGGGTTGAGCATCGGCTGCGCGAAGATGTTGCGCGCGGTCAGCACCTGCGGCCCAGAGATAGCGCGGACCTTGGCGGTCAGCTCCTTGGTGAAGTCGATCAGGTAGCGGCTCTTGAAGCGCGTCCAGCGCTGCATCACCGCAGGGTCGGCGCGCAGTGCCTCGATGCTGCCCGGCAGGCCGTTGGCAGCATAGGCCTTGAGCGCGGCGGGGCTGGCGTCTTCGAAGTCCGAGAACACCGCATCGTCGTGGTACAGCACACCGTCGATGGCACTGTTGCGCGCCAGGTCTTCATAGATCTCGCCAATGATTTTGCGCACTTGCGGGTCGAACGGCGACAGGCGTTTGTATTGATCCGGGTCGATGCCCACTTTGCCGGTTTCCGGGTCCCAGCGCGTCACACGCGGCAGCTTGGGATCAAGGGCGAAACTCAGCACTGGCATCCAGGCATACACGCTGGCATGGGCACGGGTGTGCAGTTGCCAGGCGACGCGGTTGAACAGGTCGGCGCGCACTGGCAGGTGGCGGTTGGGGAAGTACAGCGAGTGGACCAGGCCGTCACCCTTGGGGTCGGCGAAGGCTTGCAGGAACACCGTGCCGGCGCCCATGTCCACCACGCGCTGCACCAACTGGTCGAGGTTGCGCGCCTGTTGGGCCGGGTCCGGGTCGTAGACGTTATCCAGGTCCACATGCAACACCCGCAGCGGTGCCGGGGTTTGCACAGCGACGATGCTGTTGGCGAAATGCTCGCCGTCCGGATCGGAGGCCACCAGAAAGCGCGGGCTGTTCATCAGGTCATCGGAGCTGTCGAGGCCGTCTTCCAAGGTCAGGGCCATTTGGTAGCCCTGCTCGCCAACGATGGCCAGCGAGGTGCCTTTGGCGGCGCCGTACGGCCATACCCAGACCCGTGGTTTCTTGCCGGTCACGGTTTGGATCTTGTTGGAGATCGCGACCACATCCGCACGCAACCGCGCATCGAACTGGGCCTGGCTTTCATAACGACCGGTGGCCGGGTCATAACGCAGGGAAGTCGCAGCTGGCTCCAGGTTGCCCTGGGGGTTGGCCAGGATGCCTTTGTGATTGGCATCGGTGTGCGCGGCGATTTCCACCAGGCCGGACTGGGACACTTCGCGAATCTGCTGCCAGGTCAGGAACTCACCACGCGGCCGGGGTGAACCGGCAAAATCCACCGGCTGGTTGAGCGGTGTGTCGATCCAGCTGCCCACCGGCGCCAGCAACGCCGGCCAATGGTAGGCGCGCAGAATCGGCAGCACGCGGGTGTAGAAGCTCGAATAGCCGTCGTCGAAGCTGAGCATGATTGCTTTGGGCGGCAATGCCGGGCCGCCATGGCGGGCGGCCAGGATCTGGTCAACGCTGACCGCCTGGTAGCCGTTCTCGCGCAACCAAGCCAACTGCTCGATCAAACGCTCGGTACGCACCGCCACCACGGCCTGGTCAGGATCACGATCCGACACATCGTGGTAGGCAATGCCCAGGAAGTGGTTTTTCGGCCACGCCTGCTCGTTGAGCGGTGTCGGCCGCTCGGCGGGTGGAGTGAAAGGTGCGGGTTGCTGGGCGCAGGCACTGGCCAGCAATACGCCCAGAACCAACAAGCAACGGCTGAGGAAGGTCATGGTCAGGCTCTTTTAGAAACGGTAAGTGAGGTCGACGAGCAGGCGCAGATCGCGTTCGCGATCACCGTCGTAAGGTCGGCTGATCAGGCTCAGGTTGGCGCCAGCGTCGAGTACATCGTTCCAGCGATAGCGTTGGCCGTAGCCGATCAACGCCATGCCGCCGGTGGAGTAATCGCGCTGGCTATAGGTACCCGCACCGACCTGGAACTGCTGACTCCACTGGGTCTCGTAGCGGTGATAGAGCACATGGTTGATGTTGATGACGGGCAGCACGGTCAAATCCGACTTCGGATTGAAGTACACCGTGTCTTCCTTGCTGTTGCGGCTGGCGCCGACTTCCAGGCCCAGGTCCACTTGCACTCGCGGCGAGCTGTAGAGGCCTTCGCGGCCGCTGAGCAAGGCTTCGAAGCGGTCGTTGCCGTCGCTGAAGTGGGACGGGCTGAGGGTCAGTTTCCACTCGCGGCTTTCGTTGGCGCGCCAGCGAATAAAACCGCTGCCGCCGTTGGCGGTGATGCCATCATTCAGCGCGCGCAACGGCGTGGTGCTCAGCAGGTAGCCGAGGCTGCCGCCGTATTGCCAGTTGTCGTTGATGTCGCGCGCAATCGAGATCGCGGCGCCTTGTTTGGAGCCATCGCCGTAGGAATGGTTGGATACCTCGGCTTCGATGGTCATGTCACGGGTGCGCCGCTCCACGCCGACAACCTGCCAACGATGCTGGCCGGTACCCTCTTCGAAATCTGCGCGGGCATAGCCGGCACCGGCAAACAGGCGCCAGTCTTCGTCGATAGGCGGCGTGTAGAGACGGCTTTCGATGCCCCAGTCACGGCTCCCCGACACCGCACCCGCTTCGCTGTCGTTACCGCCGCCGAAGCTTTTACCCGTGTAGGCCTCGACGCGCAGCTCGGCCATGTCATGCACATCGCGCAGGCGGCTGAGGCGCTGCACCTGACGGTTATCCGGGTTGCGCGCAACCACGTCGTCGGTGAGCACGTCGAGCTGGCGCCACTCCTGCAGGTCCATGGCGGTGTATGCCTGGCTCACTTCCAAGCCGATGTCGCGCGGGGCCTGGGCTTCGGTTTCCTTGAGAATGCCTTCGGCGCGCCGGGGCAGATCGCGGGCGCGGTACATGTCAGCCTGGGCCAGACGCAGGCCGACGTTGCCCGGTGCTTTTGCTACCAGCGCTTCCAAACCGGCTTCGCTGCCCGGCAGGTCGCCACCGTAGACACCGGCCTGGGCCGACAGTTGCTGGGCGTCCATCCACGCGTCGTTGGGGTTGCCGATGGGCAAGCCCTTGAGTTCGACCCGAGGGTTCTGGCTGTTGGCGAGTCCTTTGGCGACCTCGTTGGCATCCTCGCCTTTGTCGCTTTCCTGCAACGCGTAGAACAGCGCGGTGGTGTCTTCGACCCGATCATCGGGCTCCGCGTCGGTGGCGCTCAGCGCCTGGCGATACAGCGGCTCGGCTTTTTCCGGCTGGCGCTGGTCGAGGTAGGACGCGGCCACCCAACGCACGGCGTAGGTCGGCAGTTGCACACCTTCGGCCTTAAGCGTTTCGTACTCGCGAATCACCTCGGCGGTACGTGCACGCGCCTTGAGTGCACCCAGGCGGTCGATGCGCCAGCGCACCACATCGTCATGGGCGGTGGCGTCCGGGGTCCAGCGGGCGAGCAGTTTGTCGTAGTCCGCCAGGGCGCGGTCGGCAATCACATAGCGGTCTTTTTCGCTGCGCGTGGCGAACTCGGCCATGCGCACCCGTTCGGCGGCGAGGTCACCCTCCAGGCGGCGTTGGGTCACCGGGTCCAGCAGGCCCGGACGCTGGGCCGACAGGCGCAAAGCGGCTTCCGGCAAGCGAGCCTTTTGCAGGGCGACGATGTATTCGCGGGCGACTTCAGGCTTGTCGCCAGCACGGATAAACGCCTGATCGAATTCAAACAGCGCGTCGTAGTTCAAGCCAGCGCGGGTCAGCGCATACCCCAGGGCCATGCGCCGGTTGGGGTCGTCTGGCTTGGCGGCCACCAGCGCGCGGGTGCGTTGCACGGCTTCATTGGCTTTGCCGCCGTCAGCCTGGGTCAGGGCCAGGCCCAGTTGCAGGTCGACGTTATTTGGTTCACGCAGCAGCGCCTGGCGATAGGTCGCCTCAGCCTGGGGCCACTGCTTTTGATTGCGATAGGTGCGCGCCACGGTGGCGAGCGCTTGGGTACTGAGGTTGCGATGTTTACCCTCAGCTTCGTACACCTTCAGCACTTCGGCGTCCTGCCCGGCCCAACCGGCGATCACCACATGATCGCTGACCTGGCCTGGCGTCTGGCGCTCGGCAGACAGCTGACGCAATTGCGTAAGGGCGGGTGTGAAGTTGCCGTTGCGCGCCTGGATAATCAGCGCGTCATAGGCCGGATCGGCCATGGCGAAAGTGGGCATCAACAGCTGGCTGCATAAAGCTGCCCCGATGAGCAGTCGCAACCGGCCTGATGCACTGAGTGGTAGGTTTCGCAACATATCGTGAGCTTCCTTACACACGGAAAGCTGTAACGATAGGTGATCCTGAGCGACATGCTACAGGGTGCCGGCGTCTAATGACCCGGCCTAGCTTTCCTGTGTGAACTATCTCTTAGGAAAGTAGGGAGAAGACCAATTCAGAACAATTGTTCAGAATTGATGGGTAGCCGCTGAGTCGGGCCTGCACAAAACAAATGTGGGAGCGGGCTTGCTCGCGAATACGCAGTGGTGACTGATCCACTGCATTCGCGGGCAAGCCCGCTCCCACATTTTGACTGCATTTCAAGCAGCCTCACGAAGAGGCCGAGTGTTGAGGCGTTACTGTGCGCCGCTGACCGCACCAACTTTGGCCATTACAAAACCAATGAACTGCTCGACGGTCATCTTCTGGCCGTTGAACGTCACTTCATTGTTGGCGTAGTGCAGCTTGGAGACCACGTCGCTACCGACCAAAGTTGCCAACTGCGTGCCAACCGCCATGCCGCTGACCATCTCGGCGGCCATCTGGGATTGCTGCTCGATGGATTTCGGGTCGGTCACGCCACCGAGTTGGGCTTGCAGTGCGGAAACGTCAGCGATCATCGGCTTGGAAAGGGTCAGATTGGCATCCAGCAGCGCAATCATCTGCTTGCCCAGCTCAACTGGCGGCAGCTCCATGGACACCGGTTTAGCCAGGTCTACCAGCAGGCTGAACTTGCTTTCACCGTGGGTGGTTTTCAGCGACAGGTTTTCCACAGCCACTTGCGGCTTGGCAGCCAGGACCTGATTGACGTTGGCTTCAGCCAGGGCTTGCTCGGCTTCAGTCAGTTGCAGCTCGGGGGCAGGCTGGTTGGCGGCGGCGGCGGCTTGCACCGGTTGCATCTTGTCCTGGTACAGCTTGGTCAGCACCAGCATGGCCGGGATGTCGACATTCTTCATGCTCACGGCCAAGGCCGCCGAACCTACAGGTTTACCCTGGTAGCCGATCTCGTCGATCTTGTAGTCGACACGGCCGGCCAGGTTGTTGTCCTTGGTTTCGCTGGAGTCTTTCTGCTCGAAGCCTTTGACGGTCAGCACGGCTTTCTGCGGGCCGAAGGTGAACTTGCTGTCGGTCAGCTCAACGGTGTTTTGCCCGGTGTAGAAGCCGAAGGTGGATTTTTCCAGGTTGCTGGCGATGGTCAGCCCAGACAGCTCAGCTTCGAAGTGCTCGCCCTTGGCGTCTACCGCGGCGACCTTGACGCTGTTCATGAAGCCGTCGGCCTTGACCTTCTGGCCTTCGGCAGTGCTGTCGAAATTCATGTTTGCGCCGGAGAAGCTCACCGAAGACGTATCGTCCTTGAACTCCAGGGGCAGCAATTCGATATTGCCGTTGACCGAACGGGTGTAACCAATGTTGGCCACGCCTTTGAGTGGAGATACGTCTTTGGCGGCGGCGAACCACTTCTCGGTGGTGGCGTTCTTTTCCAGCTCGTAGTGACTGGTGGCCATGACCGGCAGCCACTTGAGTGTCACCAGGCGCGAGAACGGCAGCGGGCCGTGTTCGATATGGTCGACGAACAGCAGTTCCGGATTAGGGTTTTCTTCGCCGAAGACCGAACCCTGGCCTTTCAAGCGGTAATGGGCGGTGCTGCTGAACACGCCACGGTCCAGGGAGACCAGCTCCAGGGCCACAGTGCCATCGACGCCGGCCATGGAGGTCTGCAGTTCCTTGTTGGCGTTCTGGATCGCGGTTTGCAGCACTGGCTCCAGTTGTTTACCGGTGTACCAGGCGCCGCCTGCACTGACGACGCCTACGGCGACAACAAAACCCAAAAGAACGACTGCTGGCTTATTCATGAAGTGACCTGATCAAATCCTGTGAGAAGTGGGCTGTCTTCCTTGAACCCCGATGGGGTTGGCTCAAGCCCGCCGAAAACGGGGGAAGATTAGCACTGGCAGCCGCGAAGGGCCCAGATTTCTCAGAGGTTCAGGCGAGCAGTTGGTTCACGAGTATTCCAGTTCGATCTCGTCGAGTTGGTGATCGAAACTCTTCAGCCGTGCGGTCCAGGTGTACACCAACACCTCAAATTCGCGGTGTATCACCGCGTTGCCGGGGGTATCGGCCTTGGGGTCGCAGAAGTCCAGTTGGTAGCGTTCGCGGGCCATCTGCGTCGCGACGTCAGACAATTCACGCGCATTGTTAAGCCAATGCCTACCATCGGCGACCTGCTGATCGAGGGCCACGCACTGTTTTTTCAGAACTTCGAGGCTTTTTTCCAGGGGGGTGCCGGTGAGGTCGCCCATGACCTCCTGAAAGGTGCGACCCGGCTGCCAGTAGCTGCCCCAGAAATAACGATCGAACACGGTTTCCACACGCCGGAGCGCGACCTTGGTGTCCCAGATCGCCACGCGGGTCTTGCCTTGTTCGAGAAGTTTTTTCTTGATCCGTTGATTTTGGTAAGAGGCCCAGGCCACCACGCCGATGGACAAGGTGCCGATCACCAGGCAGGCGCTGTCGAGAAAGACCATGGCCTTGTCGAGCTGGTGGGCGAGCATGACGCCGTAGAAATACGCGGCCGATAACAGCACCAGTGCGAGGAGCACGCACCAGAAAGCGGGAGCATAAGGGTTTTTCATTATTGGAATCCCCATGAGCAAACGCGAGCAGTGTCAGGTAGGCCATCACGGCGGCCCACCTGACAAAGCATAGCTACCCGCTCAGGGTTTGCCGGGCTGTGACGCTTGCGTTCGTCCGCTTTCCCAACCGCCGCCCAGGGCCAGGAACAGATCGATCTGGCTCATGGCGACCTGGGTATTTGCCGCCGCCAATTGCGCACGCACATCGGTGTAAGTGCGGGTGGCTTGCAGGTCGGCCAGGAACGACGCGCGGCCGGCCTGGAAGAAGCGATGGGTCTGCCCCGCCGCTTCCTTGGCCGACTCGCCGGCTTCGGCCAACGCATCACGGCGTTGCAGTTGCGCGGTGTATTGCGCCAGACCGGTCTGGGTTTCGCGAATGGCGTTGAGCACCACCCCATCGAAATGCGCCAGGGCGCCCTGGGTGGCGGCTTCGGCTTCGTGGACGCGGGCCCGGGCGCCGTTGGTCGGCACGGTCCAGCTGATCATCGGGCCAAAACCCCAGCGGTTGGTCGCAGGCGTGCCGAGGTTGTCGAGCAAGCCGACGGTGCCTACGGTGGCGCCGATGGCGATGTCTGGGTACAGGGCGCCGGTGGCCACGCCGATACGTGCG
The DNA here is from genome assembly GCF_900187495.1 of Pseudomonas sp. Irchel 3H9. NCBI lineage: Bacteria > Pseudomonadati > Pseudomonadota > Gammaproteobacteria > Pseudomonadales > Pseudomonadaceae > Pseudomonas > Pseudomonas sp. Irchel 3H9. Next base: position 145,158 of record NZ_FYDK01000009.1, read on the forward strand.
GTGGCAGCGGCCAATTGGCGTTCGGCCTGGCGCACATCGGGACGCCGCTTGAGCAGCGCCGCGCCGTCACCCACTGGCAACAACTGGGCAATGTGCGGCAGCTCGGCGCAGTTGCCGGTGCCCGCCGGCAGTTGGTCCAACGGCTTGGCCAGCAGCATCGACAGACGGAACAGCCCGGCCTGGCGCGCAGCTTCGTAGCGCGGCATGTCGGCGCGAAGGGATTTGTACTGGGTTTGCGAGCGGGTGACCTGGGTTTCATCGCCACGGCCGGCGTCACGCAGGCGTTGGGTCAGCTTGGTGCTCTGGGCTTGCAAGTCCAGGGACTCGTTGGCAATCGCCAGCTCTTCGTTGGCCGCACACACCTGGGTGTAGTAACGCACCACATCGGCCACTAGGGTGATGCGCGCGATATCGGCAGCGGCCTGAGCGGCATCGGCGCTGGCCTGGGCGCTTTCGATGCCCCGTTGCAAGGTGCCGAACAGATCGAATTGATACGAGGTGGTAATGCCGACGCTGCCGATGTTACCCACCGGCACTTTGTCGGCCAGCAAAAATGCTTCGCCGGACTCCTGCAGGCGCTGCGCCTCAGCCTTGGCGCCGAGGCTCCAGCCGCCGGCGGATTCAGCCTGTTGGGTCTGGAAGCGCGCGCGCTGCAAATTGGCAGCGGCCACGCGCAAGTCGGTGTTGGACGCCATGGCCTGGCGCACCAGCTCATCCAGGCGCGGGTCTTTGTACAGTTTCCACCAGTCGGTCGGCACCGGCGCTGACACCACGTTGGCGCCCTCGCCCGCGAGTTGCCCTTGCAGGTCGCCACGGTTGACCGCAGCCTTGTCCGGCAACTGGTAGTCCGGGCCTACCACTTGGCAGGCCGACAGCAGCAAACCCAACGCGGCGGTTGCCAACAGTTGCTTCATGGCGTGGCTCCGTCATTGGGCTTGTCGCCAATGATCGACACCGTGGCCGTACGCCCGGCGATCATGCGGAAGTCCGCCGGCACGTCGTCAAAGGCGATGCGTACAGGAATCCGCTGGGCCAGGCGCACCCAGCTAAACGCCGGGTTGACGTTGGGCAATAGGTTGGAGCCGCTGCTGCGGTCGCGATCTTCGATACCGGCGACGATGCTCTGCACGTGGCCGCGCAAGCGAGCGTTATCACCGATCACGCGGATATCCACCGCCATGCCGACGTGGATGCCGTCGAGTTTGGTCTCTTCAAAATAGCCGTCGATATGGAAGGAATTGCTGTCCACCACTGACAGGACCGGCCGGCCGGCGGTGACGAATTCCTGGTTACGCGGCGCCCGGTCGTTGACGTAGCCGTCCACCGGGCTGCGGATTACTGAGCGATCCAGGTTCAGTTGGGCCGAATCCACCGTCACTTGTGCTTCAGCCAGGGCCGACTGGGCACGGGCCACGCGGGACTGGCTTTCTTCCAGTTGCTCGCTGGGCACCAGGTTGCCGAGGCCACGGTTACGCTTGTACTCGCGCTGGGCCTGGGCCAGGGTTTCCTGGCGGTCGGCCACGGCGGCCTGGGCTTGGCGCAGGGCCAGCTTGAAGCGGTCCTGGTCGACGGCAAACAGCACCTGGCCCTTGGTCACCAACTGGTTGTCACGCACGTCCACGCGCTGAATCAGCCCGGACACGTCCGGGGCGATCTGCACGATGTCAGCACGGATGTGCCCGTCGCGGGTCCAGGGCGCAAACATGTAGTACATGACCATGCGCCACACAACGACGACCGCGAAGCTCACGATCAGCAGCGTCAGGACTACACGGCCGATGGTCAAAAAAGGTTTTTTCATGTCATCAGGTATCGACTGAGTGAGTCCACCGCGCCCAGCAACAGCGCGTAGAGCCCCACATTGAACAATGCCCGGTGCCAGACCAGGCGATAGAAGTGCATGCGCGTCAACAGCCCGTGCACCACCAGAAACAACACGTACGTAATGCCCATCAGCACCAGCAGCGTGGGCAGGAACACCCCGCTTATATCCAGATCACCGATCATAAAGGCGCTCCATCAGGCAGCGGCGCCTCCATCTCGGTGCCGCCAATAAATTCGACGCCAGGCAACAACGCCAGTCGCAGGCCGGCCAGGGCGTGCAACAGGTGCAGGCGAGTATCGTCCTCGTCTTGCAGACCCTGGCCGTTGAGGGCCCGGCGGGTGCGGTCGAGGGTCATCAGCAGACCGCTGGGCGCGGGCAAGCGTTCACCCGCCTTGAGGCAGGCTTTGAAGTAAGCGCCCACCCCTTCGACGACCTGGTTGAGCAACACCCGTGGCACTCCAAGGATGCGCGGCGAGTACGCCAGCAGGTCGAGCAGGTTCAGCGCCACGCGCAAATCGCGCAGGGCGATGCCGGTGTCCTGGCCGGTGAGTGCCAGGCGCGGCAGGTGCTGCATGAGGCGATCGAGCATCTGCACGGCGAGGTGTCGGTGTTCGGCCAGGGTTGCGGGCTCGGTGAGGCCGACGATGTCACGCCAGCTGAAACGGGTCAGGCGCTTGGCGGCGAATTCGGCGCCGAAAGGCCGCGCAACCAATGTCCACACAAACGCAAACAGCAGGCCCACGGGGCCGGCGAGGTTGACGTTGGCGAAGTTGAGAAAGTCCGCGTCGTAGGCACCCTGGATGCTGATGAACGACGAGGTGTTCACCAACGTCAGCAACATGCCCAGGTAGAAGCGCGGCTGCACAGTAAGGGTACCGATGCAGATGAACGGCACCGCAAACGCCAGCACCAGCATCGGGAAATCGTGCAGGTTGGGCAGCACCAGAAACAGATACAGGCTGGCGAACAGCACCGACATGGCGGTCCAGAAAAAGAACCGATAGATCTGTGGCGCCGGATCGTCCATCGAGGCGAAGAAGCTGCACGCCACGGCGGCCAGAATCACCGCGCTGCCGCCGTCGGTCCAGCCCAGCAGAATCCACAGCACCGAGGCGACGATGATCGCGGTGACCGTAGAAAACGCCGAATAGAACATCAGACCACGGTCAAGGAATGGCGTGAGCCGACCCAGGCGCCAGTGACGATACACGGCGCGCCAGCTGTCCTGGCTTTCACACTGGATGGCCGCTTGCAGGCTGCGGCAGTCTTGCCACAGGTCGATCCATTCGCCCAGGCGATACAGCGCGTTGGAAAACAGCAGGGTGTGGCGGTCGTCCAGCGCCTCGCCTTGGGGTTGCAGGGCGTCGACCTGGTCACGCAGGGCGCGCCAGCTTTCCAACGGTGCACTTTGTTGAGTGTTTTCCAGCCACTGGCTTGTGGCTTCCAGAATCGGCTGGATGCGGTCGAGAAATTCCGGCGCCCGATGTTCGATGGCGTAGAGCGCATCGTCGAGGGCATCCACCACCGGCAGCAGGTGGATCATGCGTCCACGCAGTTCCTTGGTGTTGCGCACCGTTTGCGGCCGCGCGCCTTCGTGAGGCAATTGGCCGATCATCAATTCGAGGGTGTTGAAGGTGGCGACCATGCCGCCGCGCAAAGTGCTGACTTCTTCACGCTGCACATTGCGCGTCAGAAAGCGTTGGCTGTAGACCTGAGCATCGGCAAACCACTTGGCCACCGAGCCATCGAACACGGGCATCAGGCGGCGCGGCCAGAACATCGCACCCACTACGGCGGCGACCGCAATACCGAGGAAGATTTCTTCGGTTCGCGCCTCGGCCACATCCCATACCGCCAACGGGTTATCCACCACCGGCAGGGCGATCAGCGGCAAGGTGTAGCCAGCGAGCATCAAGGCATAGTTGTTGGCGGTGCGCAGGTGCATCGAGAGGAACAGCAAAGTGCCCGTCCACAGTGCGATCACCACCACCAAAATGTACGGCGACTGCACGAACATCGGCACAAAAAACACCGCCGCCGCCGCGCCCATCAAGGTGCCGATGGCGCGGTACAGGGCCTTGGAACTGGTGGGGCCGACAAACGGGCTGGAGACGATGTACACCGTGGCCATCGCCCAGTACGGACGCGGCATTTGCATCAGCATGGCGATATAGAGCGCGATCATCGACGCGGCGAAAGTACGCACGCCGTAGAACCAGTCGCGGGCCGGCGGAAAACCGGTAAAGAATCCGTTCAAAGCGTCGCTGCCTCAAAGGCCCGCAGCACACGCAGCGCGGCTTCCATATCGGTGGAGTCGATGTCCGCCAGCACTTCACGGCGCAGGCGCACCAATTGGACTTCCACCGCTTGCACCAGCTCACGGCCACGCTCGGTGAGGCTCAAGGCCTTGGCGCGACGGTCGTGGACATCTTCGGTGCGGCATACGTAGCCGTCACTGCACAGGCGATCGAGCAGGCGCACCAGGGATGGGCTCTCCATACCGGACGCCTGGGCGACTTTGACCTGGTGCACACCGTCACCCAAGCGGCCGATCATCAACAGCGGCACGGCGCAGGCTTCGGAGATGCCATAGCTCACCAGCGTGGTCTGGCAGATTTTGCGCCAATTACGGGCGCCCACCACCATGCTGCTGCTGAGGTTCATCTGGAGTTGTTCGAGGGATTGAGGCACTGGATAGTTCGCATACAGTTAGTTTGCTAACTATCAATATGGTGGAAGGAGGAGGATGCGTCAAGTTTTGAAACAATTTTGCGGATGGGAAGGGGCTGATTTCTGCGCTTCGCAATATGGGCTGGCTTGCCCAACCATGGCGTCATGGTTTCGTACATACCCCCGACGTTTCAAAACTCACCGCTTTTTAGCGCGCTCATAAACATCGCTACGCTCACGCTTACCTACCGCGACGACCGCGACTACTACACGCGCCTCGATTACCTGTTAAACCAAGCGATAGCCTGAAGCCTTGAGTTTTATCTTGTAGCAATCTGGCATTCCATGCAGCGCGTCAGACTGTATGCGCGGCAACAAAAGACGCTCGGCCAACTTCTTTTTAAACTGCTCTCGCAATGTGTGTCCGAGCTTGTCCCACTCCTTACGTGCCGAAGGCAGAAATTCAAGCTTATAGGTCATCCAGGTTCACCGGCTCAGGCGTCTCGTGGCTACGCTGACGAACGAGTTCAGCCAACTCCAAGTCATCTAAACGATCCATCATCGCTTCGAATACTTCGGCGGGGACCATGTAACCCATCACACGGTTATGGTTGAGCACAGCAACCGGGCCACCGTGCGCACCACTCAGCACTGCAGAGGGGTTTTTTTTAAGTTCGGAAACACTGACGGCCATATCGGCCAAGACAATCTGCATAATAAAGACCTCAATTAGGTGCTTTATTCTGGTCTATTTTTGTCCCACTCAGCAACACCGAGCAGTTTGATTACAGAACGTTCTACACAGATCCTTCATCCTTTCATCAGATTTTTCACATCCGACGGTGTTGCCTAAGCTTTCTGCCCCCCTCGCCCACCCCTCAACATCAAGTTCAACTCATCCACCACCTCAGCCCAATCCGCATCCTCCAAAATCTCCTCACGCAAAAACGCCCGTTGACTGCCCGTCCAGAAAAACGCGTCCGCCAGATGCAGCTCAGACTTGAGTGGCGAGTGAACGGACACAAACTTTTCGATGCTCACCGGGTCATCCGGCAGGCCCAGCTGTTTGAACAATGACGACAAGCTATGCACAGGCGATTCCATGATGAGCTCCTGATAAAGGCGGTTGAAACGAGTCTAGCGGCAGCCCTCGGGTTGCGCCGATGGCGCGTTGCACAGCACGAACAACCGCGCCCTGGCGCCACCACCGTCCTGGCGGCTGAGTTCGCGCCAGCCCGCAGGCAGTGGGGCGAAATCGTCCGGGGCTTCGTTGCTGCTGATCAGCCAAACGCGGCGGGTGCCTTCGGGCAATGCCGACAAGTGGTCGAGGTATATACGGCCACCGTCCTGGTCCACCAGGGTGCCGAAGCCGTAGGCGTTGGGGCGGGTCGGCGTGCCATCGGGTTTTGGCGGGGTGTAGAGCTGCAACTGGGCATCGGTCTGGTCGTAATACACGTAGCTGAGGTACCACATCATGTCGCTGAGCACGATGCGGTCGTCTTCCTGGTAGTTACGGTTGACGAATTCCACGGGCACGTTGAACTGGTCGTGTTCATCCACAGCGAAGTTGTTCTTCAGCCCCACCAGCTCCACGCCCACAAACAGTACAAACACCGCCGCACCCAGCCACGACAAACGGTCGATGGCCAGCGCCAGCAGGATCGGCAAAGCCAGGGCGTACACCGTGAGATAACGCTCGATAAACACCGGTGAAATAAACGACACGGCGTAGACCAGCAGCAGCGGCAGCAGAAAGAACAACGCCAGCAGGCTCGCCGGTCGATAACGCTCGCGGTCGCGCCAGGCGGTCACCACGACGACCGCGACCAGCAGCAACGGAAACAGCCAGAACAGCGGCGGCCAGAAACCAACACCTTCATCCTGCAGCACGAACTGCCAGATCATCGACGGCAGGGACAGCAGGTTGACCGGTTCTTCCCAGCCAATGTCACCGCCCACTTTGAGCTGGTCGACGTGTTGCACCAGGTCCAGCAAGTTCGGCAACCAGGGCAGGTACAGCAACACAATCACGACATTGGCGCCCCACCACGCCGGGCGCTTGATCAAACGCTGACCGGGGGCGGCACTCAACAGTCCCAGGTACGCCCAATGCACCAGCACGCATAGCGCCGTGAAGTAGTGGGTATAAAACCCGGCACTCATCAGCAGTACATACACCGCCATGTATCGCGTGCGCTCAGGTTGGCGCACCCAGTAGACCAACGCCAGCGTGGCACCCAGCAGCCACACACCGAGCAGTGAATACATGCGCACTTCCTGGCTGTAGCGCACGGCGGTCGGCAGTAGCGCCAGCAGCACGCCCGCCAGCACTGCAGCGCGACGGGTGGACAGTTGCCGCGTCAGCCAGATGCCCAGCCCCACCGCAATGACACCGGGAATGGCGCTCATGCCGCGAATTGACCAGATGCTGTCGCCAAACAGCTCGATCCAGCCGCGCAGCAGGAAGAAATACAGCGGCGGGTGCACATCATGGGCGGCGTGAAACCACAAGTCGCCAAGGGCGTACTCGCTGAGCAGCAGGCTGGAACCTTCATCTCCCCAGATCGCCGCCGACGTGAGGTGATAAAACCGCAGGGCCATGGCCAACGCCAGGATCGGCACCCACCAAAGACGGCTCAGCCAAGCAGCCCCCTCCCACGTGAGACGGCTGATTGCGGGCAACGCCCCGACCTTTTCATTTTGCTCTACCACAGACCGACGCACCCCGATTCCCCTGCCACTGCCTTGATTGCTCATGTGCAAACTCCCGCCACTCTAGGACAAAAGCCCCTGAGTCGCTGCTGGAATCGGACAAATCGGCAATTTGTGTAGGGCTTCAACGAAGCACGCGTCGGATCAGGCTATGATTGCCTCCCTCCAAGGACTCAGGATCAAGGACACGTCATGCGCATCGGTTTTCTGTCACCCCTGGCATTGGCCCTGCTGGCCAGTGTTTCCCTGCCGGCCCAGGCCAGTTCAGACGATTCGTGCTACCCGGACTGGCGGGTGTCACGTGACAGCCTCGATCCCTGCAACAACCTACCGTTTCTGAGCCCTGGCAATGACAGCCGGGCCAACCTGCGCCTATTGCTGGCCGACAAAAAGAACGCGGCGCTGACGCCCAACGCGCTGAGTGAAGATGATCTGTCCCAGGGCTTTGGCCCGGTGCCGTTTCCGGTGTATCGCCTGATACCCGCCTCAAGCGCAGAGACGCAGCCCGACTCCGACCAATCGCCCACCGCCGAGCTGGACACCTTGTTGACCGGTCTGGGGATCAAGCGCGAAGAGTACAAGACCGCTGGCGAAGCCTTCGTCGACGGCGAAGGCAGCCGCTGCCGCAGCAATGACGATGACAGCGCCACCGCGTTTATCAGCCAGGTCATCAACGCCGACATGCCGAGCACCGAGCGCACGGCGCTGGTGAAGGCCCGCCTGCAATTGCTCACCACCTGCGACTGGGATGGCCAGGTGGTGACCGATCCCATCGAGTCCGCCCACGGCCTGCTCTTTCGCACCTACCTGCAAGCCGCCGCTGACTTCTACAGCGGCCGCTTCAGTGACGCCGAACGCGGATTCGCCGCCGCTAACCTGTCGACGATCCCTTGGCTGAAGGAGACCGCGCTGTACATGACCGCGCGCAACTCACTCAACCAGGCCCAAGCTGAGGCCTTCGATGAGTACGGCATGCCGCAGCTTGAGCATGTGGATAAGTCTGCACTGGGCCAGGCGGAAGCTGGGTTTCTGGTCTACCTGAACACTTATCCACAAGGTGTCTACGCGACGTCCGCCCACGGCCTGCTGCGCCGCGTGCACTGGCTGGCGGACGACAACGACAAACTGGCCGAAGACTTCGCCTGGCAGTTGACCCAAGCCACCGACGCCCAACGCAATGTGTCGGTGGACGAACTGGTGGAAGAAGCCGACCTCAAGCTGCTGATGGTCAACAGCGCCAACCTCAAAGAGCCGCTGCTGCAAACCGTCACCGATCTGATGCTGATGCGCGCCAACACTCCGCCACGCCTGACCCGCGAAGCCCTCGCCCAGCAGAAAGCCACGTTTGCCAACACGCCAGCACTGTACGACTACCTGCAGGCGGCCTTTGCGCTGTACGTCGAGCATCAGCCCGACACCGCCTTGAAGCACCTACCCCAGGACATGCCGTCGAACCTGGATTATTTCGCCTTCAGCCAACAAACGCTGCGTGCATTGGCGCTTGAAGAAAAAAAGGACTGGAAAAGCGCCGAAGCACTGTGGCTGAAACTGCTCGCTCAGGCCAAGTTGCCATTGCAACGTGACCAACTGGAACTGGCTCTGGCCATGAACTACGAACGCAGCGGCCAATTAGCCAAGGTGTTTGCCAGCGACTCGCCCATCAGTGCCAAGCAGGTGCGCTACATTCTGCTGCGCAACGTCGCCGGGCCTGAGTTACTGCGCCAGCAGATCGCCCAGGCCAGCGATCCGCTGGAGCGCCAGACCGCGCAATTCGTCCTGCTTTATAAAGACCTGCTGCGCGGCCAGTACGCCACCTTCGCCGAAGATCTCAAGCAACTGCCCGCCTCGCCCACTGAGGACAAATTGGGCACCAGCCTGGGTTATGTCTACAGCGGCAACCAGACCCTGAAGTTGTTCCAGTGGAGCGGTGACAAAGCCGAATCCGGCTACGCCTGCCCGAGCATCGCGCAAACCGCAGCGGCGTTGCAGGCTGACGCGAAAAACCCGCAAGCCCTGAACTGCTTCGGCGAGTTCATCCTGCGCAACAACTTGGACGGCATGCCCCTGGAACAGGCCCGCGCCGCCGGTAGCCTGGGCAGCACCGCGTCGGACTTCAAAGGAGAAACCTTCTCGCGCCTCGACGGTTACAAGCAGGTCATCGCCAATGCCAAGGCGCCGAAGAACGACAAGGCTTACGCCCTGTTCCGCGCCATCAACTGCTACGCGCCGGCCGGCTATAACAGCTGCGGCGGCCAGGACGTGGAACCGGCTGTGCGCAAAGCCTGGTTCCGCCAACTCAAGACCGGGTTTGGCGACACCCAGTGGGGCAAATCCCTGCAGTACTACTGGTGAAAAAGCTGTGGCTGGGCTTGCTGTTGCTGGCAAGCCCAGCCTTCGCCGCCGTCGACGCTCGCGACTATGACGCCTTCTGGCTGTGGAGCGGCGTCACGCCCCAGCCGGTACTCAAACAGGCGAAAACCCTGTACATCCTCCAGGGCCAGATCAACTCAACGCGCCGCGCGCCCCAACGCGGCGTGCAATTTATCGCCCAGGGCATCAGCGTGCCGCGCATCACTCAAGGTGAAGTCTGGGTGGTCTACCGCGCCCACACCCTGCATTGGCCGGAACGGGTCTACACCCAACTGCTCGGCCAAGTGCAACGCTGGCGCGACGCGGGCAACCCGGTGGTCGGCATCCAGATCGACTTTGACGCCCGCACCCAATACCTGCACGAATACGCCGACTTCCTGCGCGACCTGCGCCACCGTCTGCCCGCCGACCTGCGCCTGAGCATCACCGGCCTGATGGACTGGAGCAGCAACGCCGACCCGGCCGCCATCGCCCAACTCAAGGGCGTGGTGGATGAGGTGGTGGTGCAAACGTATCAAGGCCGCCACAGCATCCCGGATTACGCGGCGTACTTACCGCGTATGAATCGGTTGGGGCTGGCGTTCAAGATTGGTTTGATCCAGGGCGGGGCGTGGGAGGAGCCGGAGTATTTGAAGGGGAGTGAGTGGTTTCGGGGGTATGTGGTGTTTTTGCAGAACCTCTGATGAACGCTAGAAAAACATCAACAAATACGCGTGCATTCTGCATGCACGCGGCGACTGCTGGCCCTTCGCGAGCAAGCTCACGTCTACTAAGCGGTAAGGAACGCAGACGCTATTCCCAGCGCCCACAAACTCACGCCTATGACGATCCAAATTCCGTTGGCCCATGTAAAACGGCTGTTGGCTTCGCCTTTTGGATCATCCTCAAGGTGGTTCACCGCGAGCTGAATCTGCACCATCAGGGCAACCTGAACAATGGTGAAGCAGACACCCACTTTTACTACCGTCAAAGGCGATACAAACCAGATGTAGGTATAGGGTAAAAAGGCGCAGCCTATCCAGCCCAGGGCGAAGCAACGAGGCCACCATCGATAGGACGCATCTTTCAAATCGAGCGCCCGCTTGATTTTCAGGACGAGCGAATAAGCAAAAAAAATTGAAAAAAATGCCCGAACCACAGGCAGCACTCTGGCACCGGTAGCGCTGCGATAGGCATCCCAGTGCTTATACAACCAGTAAAAGCCATAAAGGCCGTAGGACAACAGCATCATCACCAGCAGCTTGCGGTGGGCCACCACAAAAAAGGCAGCGGGCCGGGCCGCTGCGAGGGTGAGATCGGCTTGCGGCGGTGCGTAAGGGTTTTCAGCAATGGACATAGCGAGGGCTCTTTAAGGAATAGCCCGCCACAGTACTGCTCGCGTTCCCGATTTTTTGGCCCGCGCCAAAATAGAGAGCCTTCCTACTCTCGACTTCGTGAGTTCATCGGTTAACAGCTTGCAGCGGATACACCGACTCCCATCCTCCCCCCAACGCCTTGTACAACCCCACCATCGCCAACGACACGCCGGTCGAGCTTTCCACCCACTGCTCTTGCGTCGCCAGCAACGCGCTTTGCACGGTGAGAACATTGACGAAATCTGCCACACCTTCCACGTACTGATGTTGCGCGGTGGTCAGGGCGATCTGGTTCTGACGCACGGCTTCGGCCAGGCTGTCGCGGCGCAGTTGGCTGGCGTTGTAGCGGGTCAGTTGGTCGTCGATTTCATGCCAGGCGCGCAGCACGGTTTGCTGATAGGCCAGCGCCGCTTCCTGTTGCTGGGCTTCGCGCAGATTCACCATGCCTTGCAGGCGCCCGCCATTGAACAGCGGCAGGCTGAACTGTGGGCCGAAGGCAAAGGCGCGTGAGCCCCAGGAGCCGAAATCCGACAGTTGCATGGCCTGTGAACCGAGGCTGCCGGACAGGGTGATACGCGGATAGAAATCGCCCTTGGCCACGCCGATGTTGGCGGTGGCGGCATGCAAGCGAGCTTCAGCCTGGCGGATATCCGGACGGCGTTCGGCAAGCTCCGACGGTAGGCCGATAGCAACTTGGCGCTGGGTCTGCGGTACGGCGGCGTCCTTGGACAACTGCGCGTGCAGGGCTTGGGGTGGCTCGCCCATCAGCAGGCTCAGGGCGTTGATCAACTGGTCCTGGCGTTGCTGCAAATCCGGCAGGCGCGCTTCGATGGCGGCGACTTGGGCGGCGGCTTCGGCCACGTCCAGGTCGGTGGCGACGCCATCAGCCAGGCGCAGTTGCGAGAGCTTGAGGCTATGGCGTGCGACGTCGAGGTTTTGCTCGGTCACCGCGCGGGTATTTTGCATGCCGCGCAGTTGGATGTAGTCCTGGGCGGTCTCGGCCAGCACCGAGAGCAGCACAGCACGACGGTCGTTTTCGGCGACTTGCAAGGTGGCATCGGCGGCTTCAGTTTCGCGTTTGACCCGGCCCCAGAAATCCAGCTCCCAGGAGGCGGAGAAACCCGAATCCCATTGGCTGAACGCCGCGCGGCCATTCTCGCCGGACGGGTCGTTCAAGCCTTTGCCACTGTTGCGTTTGCGCTGGTAAGCCCCCGTGGCATCAACCTTGGGGTAACGCTCGGCAGTGGTCACCTGGCGCACGGCGCGGCTTTGTTCCAGACGGCTGCTGGCCAGTTTCAAGTCGAGGTTATCGGTGAGGGCGCGGCGCGTCAGGGCCGAGAGTTGTGCATCGTGGAATACATCCCACCAGCGCTCCTGGAGCGGGTCGCTGACGGCGCGGCTGTCGGCTTGGCGGCCTTGGGGTGCGCTCCATTGCGTCACTTGAGCGTTCTGCGGGCGCTGAAAATCCGGGCCGACGGTGCATGCATTCAGGCTGATCAAACTGAGGGTGAGCCAGGCAACTCGTTTCATTGCTGGGCAACCTCACGCTGACGTGCGACCGGCTGAGTGTCGACGCTGGCCTCCACCGACATGCCGACGCGCAGGCGCTCGGTCAGCGGCTGGTTGGGCTCCAGCACAATTTTGACCGGAATGCGCTGCACCACCTTGGTGAAGTTACCCGTTGCGTTGTCCGGTTTGACCGCGGCGAAGGTCACCCCAGTCGCGGGTGCGAGGCTCTCCAGATGGCCGTTGAGCAGCTCGCCGTCGAGGCTGTCGACACGCACCTGAACGGCTTGGCCGGCTCGCATGTGAGAGAGTTGGGTCTCTTGAAAGTTAGCCACCACGTACGCCTGCGCCAACGGCACCACGGCGAGGATCTTGCTGCCCGGCGTCACATAGGCGCCGACCCGCACGGCGCGCTCGCCGACCATGCCATCCACCGGCGCAACGATGCGCGTGTAGGACAGCTGATAGCTGGCCATCTCCAACGCTGCCTGGGCGCGCTTGAGCCCGCCTTCGGCCGCATCGCGCTGGGCGGTGAGAATCTCCACCTGCTTACGTTCGGCCGCCAGCACCGCCGTAGCATTGGCCAGGCGTGCGGTGGCCTGGTCGATGCGAGTCTTGGCTTGCTGGGCGTTTTGCACAGTACCGGCGCCCACACCGGCGAGGTGGTTGTAGCGGTTCAGTTCGTGCTCGGCGAAGGCCATTTCGGCGCGATCCGCCGCGACGGTGGCTTGGGCTTGGGCGATCACCGAGCTTTGGCGTTCCAGGGTCGCGGTGGCGTTTTTCAGCTGGGCCTGGGCAACCAATGTGTCCGCATCAGCGGCCTGGGCGGCGGCGCGAAAATCACGGTCGTCGATCAGCGCCAGTAACTGTCCGGCCTTAACTCGCTGGTTGTCCTCCACCAGCACTTCCTTGATAAAACCCGCCACGCGCGGGGCAACCAGGGTGAAGTCTGCCGCAACAAACGCGTCGTTAGTGCTCTGATGCTTGCTGCCCAGCAAGCCTGGCGCGACCAGATAGAACAGCACACCGACGGCAAATACGGTGATGACGGAGACGGCAATTTTGTCTTTGCGTTTCATGGAAAGTCCTTGTGGCTAGGTCGGTGCGCGAGGCGGGAAGATCCGCGTGGGCATCCAGAAAATCAGCAGGATCAACGCCACGGCGACACCGCCCATGACGTAATAAAGATCCGAAGAAGTGAGCACCACCGCCTGCTCGTGCAGCCGATGGGCGAGGCCCGGCGTGTCGCCGTCGGCCAGGGGCGAATTGCCCAGGCGATCCACCAACATGGTCGAGTGAAAGTGCAGGCGCTGGGTGGTCAGCGCGTCCAGCACGCCGGTGGCGACCACGGCGGCCAGGCCTTTGACGGTGTTGAACCAGGCCGAAGCGAACGGGCCGTCCTGTGGCTGAATGCTGCCGGTGGACAGCATCAACAGCGGTAACACAGCCATGGGCTGCCCAAAGATTTGCAGCACGTACAGGCCGTAAAAATCGTCGCGGATCCACGCCGAAGTGAGGTGCGCGCTGCCGATGCAGCACAGCACCAACATGCTCAAGCCGATCCCCAGCACCCAGCGGCAATCGACCCAGCGCAGGTTGCACAACGCGGCCACCAGCGGCAGCGCGATCAACTGCGGCAACGCCATCAGCAGCATCACTGGCGCGGTTTGCAGAGGTCGATAGCCTTGGACTTGGGCGAGGAAACTCGACGGGATGATGATCACTGAGGTCAGCACCATCAGCACGCCTGCCAGCACGATCAAAGCAAACGAGAGGTTACGCAGGCCGAGCATCTGCAACTTGAAAAACGGCATCGGGTGCGACCATTCATTGAGCATAAACAGCACCAGCAGCAGCGAGCCGCCACTCAGCAAAAAGGTGATCAGGCCCGACTCGAACCAGTCCAGCCGATTGCCTTGCAGGATGCCGATCACCAGCATGCAGATCGCCGGGAAGCCCAGCAGCAGGCCGCGCCAATTGAACTGCTTGAAGCGCTCCAAGCGCAGCGGGTCTTGGGGCAAGCCATAGGCCACGGCCGCCATCGCCAGCAGGCATGGCGCGACGATCTGCCAGAACGCCCACTGCCAGCCGACGTATTCGGTCCACAGCGCCGCCAGTGGTGTGCCAAGGCTCGGGCCGAAGGTAGCGGTGAGCGCGTAGCCGGCCAGGCCATACAGCTTGACGTTGGCCGGCAGGAAGCGCAGCGCCACGGTCATTAGCATTGGCGGCAACGCGCCACCGGCCAGGCCTTGCACGGTGCGCAGCAGCAACAGGCTTTCGTAGTTCGGCGCGAAGGGGCACAGGATCCCGAGTACGGTGAACAGGGCTATGGCGCACAGGGTGAAGCGGCGCAGGGAGAACGTCACCGAGCACCAGGGGGCAAAGGCCATGGCCGCGACCGAGGTGGCGGTGTAGGCCGCGACGAGCCAGGTGCCTTCGTCAAAACCGATGTAAAGCGCACCACGGATATCGGCGAGGGCCACCTTAGTGACCATCTCGTTGAGACCGGACACCAGCACCGCCAACAACACGCCAACCAGGCCGATGATGATGCGCGGGCCGAATACGGGTGGGGTGATGGCGGTGGGTTTGGCTGCGGCCGCGAGGGTGGGGGCAGCGAGGGAAGTCATGAACGGATAACTCGGGATTAAAAATACCCGAGCAGTTTAATCAGGCACACACATGACAAAAAGTTACATGTTGGCAGGGTATAAGTGCGTCAGACGCAATCCTGAATCCACCACAGATCTCTCGTGGGAGGGGGCTTGCCCCGATTGCCGTGTGGCAGGCTCAGATTCTCTGTCTGATCCACCGCGATCGGGGGCAAGCGCCCTCTCACATTTGCCCTGTGTACGCTTGATGTTCAGGTCGGCTGGGCTTCCAGCCACGTGGCGTGGCAGCTCTCGCGCATGGTTTCGCGCAGCCATTTGTGAGCGGGGTCTTTATCGAAGCGAGGGTGCCAGGATTGGGCCAGGACAAGGGTCGGCAAAGAGATCGGCAGCGGGAAGGCGCGCAAGGGTAGCTTCAGGCGATTAGCGCTGTAGAGCGCCTCCTTGGGCACCGGCAGGATCAAGTCGGAGTCAGGCAGCATGAACATCGCACCGTGAAACCCTGGGGCGATCATCGCCACACGGCGCTCCAAACCCTGGGCATTCAGCGCGGTATCGATCGGCCCCCGGGCGATGCCGCGTCGCGAGATGCTGATGTGGGAGTAACTGGCGAAACGTGCGGCGGTGATCTCCTCGTCGAATAACGGGTGATCCTGCCGCGCCAGGCCGACGAAGGTGGTGGAGAACAGGTTCTGCACCTTGACCTCGGGGCTTGCCGGCTGGGTGTTGCTCACGCGCAAATCCAAGCGTCCTTCGCGCAACGCTTCGTCGTCGGTGTCGCCTTCTGGCACGAAACATAGCTCACACAGCGGTGCCATACGCTCCATGGTGTCGAAGAGACGACCGCCATACACGCCAATAAAAAAGTCATTAGCGCGCACGCTGAAGCGACGGCGCAGGGTGGTCAGGTCCACTTGATCCGCCGACCGAAACAGCAGCGCCGCCTGTTCCACCACGGTGCGCACCTGACCTTGCAGTTGCAGGGCCTTGGGCGTTGGCACCAGGCCCCGACCGGCCCGCACCAGAATCGGGTCGCCCACCGCTTCGCGGATACGCGTGAGGGTACGGCTCATGGCTGCCGGACTGAGGTTCATCCGCCGGGCGGCGCCGACCACACTGCCCTCGTCGAGCAAGGCGTCGAGGGCGACCAGCAGGTTCATGTCCGGTAGTTGCATGCCAAGCACTCGTGATCAGAAGGGAGTGAACTGGGCGCAATCGTAGCAGGCTTTACAGGTAACGTTTGAGGTTGCGTGGCAGGTAGTCGGCGTAGGTTCGTTTGGGATTGGCCTGGCATTTGCGCACGATGTCCGGCAGAGCGCTTTCAAGCTCGTCGGCCTTGGACAGGCCTTCGTTGTAGTCGCTTTTACCGCTTAACGCCGGGAACATCACTGCCACACGGGTAATGGCAAAGCTCTTCATGGCGATCAGTGGCCGGGAGGGATGATCGCGCCGGAACTGGCTGACTTCCTCGTTCAACGCGCTGCAGGATTGATAGGTGGTTTGCGTAAAGGTCAGTCGCGTACTTTCTTCACTCGTCGGTACGGGCGAGAAAATCATGTCGTTCTGAGCATCGATTACCTCTGGCCGATCGGCATTCACCGCCCAGGGTTTGAAGCGCCATTTTGAGGCTGCCGCCACGGCCGCCTCACCGAACTCCGGCTTGGTGGCGCTGAGTGCTTTGACGTCACTGACGGTGCCGTCGCTGTGAATGTTCAGGCTGATGCGCGCATGCCCTTGGGTGTTAGTCAGGTTGCCAGGGTAGACCGGCTTGGGCATCGATACCGTTTCGGGTATGAACTCGGCCAACGCAGAGGTCGACAGCAACAAGGCCGCGGCCAAGACAAAAAAACGCATCGTCGTAAATCCTTTTACCAAGCCTATCCGACGCCGGAGCAGCGTCGAATTCGGCCGGCATTATCAGGTTCACGTCGGACAAAGAGCAATCATTCCTGTTTAGCGCTGCATGCCCCAACGCTTCACGGTGAGCCGCTCGAAGGTGTCAAACACCAGGTTTTCCACCAGTAGACCGATCAGGATCACCACCGCCAAGCCGGCAAACACCTTGTCGGTATATAGCTCATTGCGGTTCTGGAAGATGTACCAACCCAGCCCGCCCTTGCCGCTGGTGGCGCCGAACACCAACTCGGCGGCGATCAGCGTGCGCCAGGCAAACGCCCAGCCGATTTTCAGGCCGGCGAGGATCGACGGCAGTGCAGCCGGGATCAGGATAAACAGCACAAAGCGCATGCCCTTCAGACCATAGTTGCGACCCGCCATGCGCAGCGTCTCAGACACACCGAGGAACCCCGAATAGGTGTTGAGCGCCAGCGCCCACAACACCGAATGCACCAGCACGAAAATCAGGCTGTTCTGGCCCAGGCCGAACCACAGCAGCGCCAGCGGCAGCAACGCAATGGCCGGCAGTGGATTGAACATCGAGGTCAGGGTGCTCAGCAGGTCGCGGCCCAATTGGGTCGACACGGCCAAGGTGGTCAGGGCAAAGGCGAGCACTATGCCGATCAGGTAACCCTTGATCAGCACCACCAGCGAGATACTCACCTTGCTCAGCAGTTCACCGCTGAGCAGGCCGTCGGACAGCGCGTTAAAAGTCTGCAGAAAGCTCGGTAGCAGCAGGTCGTTGTTCTGATAGCGCGCCACGACTTCCCAGAGGATCGCAAGCACGATCAGGATCAGGCCCTTGCGCAGCCAGCCTTGTTGCCAAAGGCGTTGGCGCAGGGGCAACTCGCGCTCCACGGGGACACTGAGCAGCGGTTCGAGGGTGACTTCATATTCCTGGCGCATGGGTTACCCCCTTAGTAAGCGATGCGGATGTCGGCAAAACCCAACTCGGGTTCCGCTGCGCTGGTTTCATCGAACAACAAGCGATGAATACGCCGCGCCGACGCCTGGAAGTCCACACCGCCCAAGCTGTGCAGGTCGTATTGATGGCTGTGGATTTCTGCACGTACGCGCCCCGGATGGGGGGACAGCAACAGAATGCGATTGCCCACCACGAGTGCTTCTTCGATGGAGTGGGTGACGAACAACAAGGTGAAGCGCACCTCCTCCCAGAGCAGCAGCAATTCTTCCTGCATCTTGCGCCGGGTCAGGGCATCAAGGGCGGCGAAGGGTTCGTCCATCAGCAGGATTTTCGGCTGCATGGCCAGCGCGCGGGCGATGGCCACACGGGCTTTCATGCCGCCGGAAAGCGTGTGGGGGTAAGCGTCGGCGAAGGCACTCAGGCCCACCTTGTCCAGGTAGTGCAGCGCGCGTTCTTCGGCCTCACGGCGCTTGAGGGTCTTGGACGCCAACAGTGGGAACATCACGTTCTGTTTGACGGTTTTCCACGGTGGCAGTTGGTCGAATTCCTGGAACACCACAATGCGGTCCGGGCCGGGTTGTTCGACCTTTTGCCCCAGCAAACGAATCTCGCCTTCGCAAGGTTTGATAAACCCGGCGATGGACTTGAGCAACGTGGATTTGCCGCAGCCCGAAGGGCCCAGCAGCACGTAACGGTCAGCCGGATCGATCTCGAAACTGACTTGGTGCGTGGCCCGTACCACGCGCTCGGGAGTACGGTATTCGAGGCTGACGCTATCCACCGCCAGCAACGGCTCGGCGGTGTGCAGGTTGCTGGCCGTGTGGCCTTGCAAGGGCGCGTTCATCTCAGCTTCCTTGCAGGGGCTTGGCGTCCTGGAAGAAGTAGTCCTTCCACGATTCAGGCTTGTTTTTGATGGCGCCGACGCGGTAGAGGAATTCCGCCAGCGGGTAGGTATTTTTCGGCGTGACGCTGAACTCGAACTGCGGGTTGTCGATGATCTTGAGCAGCTCGGCGCGGTCGATCTTGGCCTTGGTCACGCGGATGTAAGTGTCGGCTGCGGCGCCCTTATCGTTCTGGGCGAATTGTGCGGCTTCGGTCAACGCGTCCACAAAGGCCTTGTAGGTTTTCGGGTTGTCGTTGCGGAATTTTTCGGTGGCGAACAACACCGTCGGTGAGTTCGGCCCCAGCAGGTCATAGGTGTTCAGCACCACATGCACATTGGGGTTGGCCAGGGCCTGGTCCTGGAATGGCGGGTTGGAAAAGTGCCCGGTCAGTTCAGTACCGCCTGCGATCAATGCGGCGGTGGCGTCAGGGTGCGGGACGGCGACGGTGTACTTGTCGAGGCGATTGAATTCCTTATCACCCCACTGCTTGGCAGCGGCGTATTGCAGGAAGCGCGACTGTACCGAAACGCCCACCGCAGGCACGGCGATACGGTCCTGGTCGGTGAAGTCGGCAATGGTCTTGACCTTGGGATTGTTGCTGACCAGGTAGTACGGGAAGTTACCCAGGGACGCTACGGCCTTGACGTTCTGCTTACCGTGGGTGCGATCCCAGATGGTCAGCAGTGGACCGACACCGGCACCGGCGATATCGATGGAGCCGGACAGCAGCGCATCGTTGACTGCCGCGCCACCGGAAAGTTGGGTCCAGTCGACCTTGATGTCGATGCCTTCCTGCTTGCCGTATTTCTCGATGAGGTTCTGGTCGCGCACCACGTTGAGCAGCAGGTAGACGATGCCGAATTGTTCGGCGATGCGGATCTCGCCTTCGGCCTGGGCCGCTGCTGGAGCGACGAGGCTGCCCGCCAACAGGCTGATACCCAATCCAACTGTGGCGGCCAATCGTGCAAATGGAATGTTCCTGGACATGGTCATGCTCCGAATCAGAAAGGCGCGTCGCCCTGGATGGTGGTGCGAAACAGCTTGCGGCGCAGATGGCTCGGGCAACCGGCGGCGAGGTGGATCAGCGAGCGGTTGTCCCAGAACACAAGGTCGTGGGGCTGCCATTGGTGGCGATAGATGTTGTGCGGCAGCACGCTGTGGGCGTACAGCTGAGCCAGCAGATCGCGGCTTTCGTCTTCCGGCAGGCCGACGATGCGGGTGGTGAACCCTTCACTGACGAACAACGCTTTACGGCCGTTTTCCGGGTGGGTGCGCACAATCGGGTGTACCACTTCTGCGACTTGCGCCAACTGCTCGGGAGTAAGCGTGGGGCGCCAATTGCCTTCGAACTTGGTCTCGCTGTAGCGCGCGGTGTAGGAATGGGCGGCGCTGCGGCCTTCGACAGCTTTGCGCAGGTGCTCGGGCAGTTGGTCCCAGGCTTTGTGCATGTCGGCGAACAAAGTGTCGCCCCCTTCAGAGGGCAACTCCTGCGCATGGAGCATCGAGCCAAGGCTCGGCAGTTCTTTATAGGACAGGTCCGAATGCCAGAATTTACCCGCGTCGCCCAGGCCGATGGATTGGCCGTTTTCGATAATGTTGGAAACGATCAGGATTTCCGGGTGGTTGGCCAGCAGAAACTGTTTGAGTACGTGGATCTGCAGCACGCCAAAACGGCGACTGAAGGCAATCTGTTGTTCGGGGGTGATGCACTGGTCGCGAAAGACCACCACATGGTGATCCAGGTGCGCGCGATGAATACGCGCGAAATCCTGGTCATTGACTGGCCGGGACAGGTCCAGACCGATAATCTCCGCACCGACGCTGCCGGGCAGCGGGCGAACCTCGAAATCCTGGGCGGAAAGGATCGCTGTTGGAACAGTAGAGGTGGCAGACATGAGTTCACTCCCGGTCAGACAGGAGAGTGACTTTATAGGTATAAGAACGGCATTTTAAATACCGTTAATGAATATCGATATGCGGGAATGTCGCAACATGGCAGCAGCGTGTAAGACCCCGGAAAGCTCGGATGTGGGCCACCGGAGCCCCGCGTTGAAACGCTTACAAGCCGAAACCGTGGCCGTTTGACAAGCTTATTGGCAGCCACTAGTGTGCATTGGATCCAATTAGCCACCACTCTTTGAATAAGGAGGATAGCGTAGCCGTGACGCAGAAGCCGAACCCTTTGAACAGCATCAAGATCAGCGGTCCTATTCCCGCCCATCTCGCTCGCTCCGTGATTGAAGAAACATTGCGCAATGCCATCCTCGATGGCCGGTTGCCCTGCGGTACCGCCATGCGCCAGCAGGAGCTCGCCAGCCTGTTCGGGGTCAGCCGCATGCCGGTGCGTGAAGCCTTGCGCCAGTTAGAGGCGCAGTCACTGCTGCATGTGGTCACCCACAAGGGCGCCGTCGTGGCACCGTTGATCGAAGACAACTCAGCTGAGACCTATGAGCTGCGACTGTTGCTGGAGTCTGAAGCGCTACGCTTGTCGATTCCCTTGCTGACCGAAGCAGATCTGGCCGATGCAGAGAATTTCATTTGTGCCCTCGAACAGGAAAAGGACTACACCGAGATCGGTCGTCTCAACCGCCTGTTTCACATGACCCTTTACAGCAAGGCGCCTAACCAACGGCTACTCAAATTGGTAGAGCACGGGTTAAATGAGGAAGAGCGCTTCCTGCGTTTCAACCTAGAAGCGATGGGGCTGGGTGAGACATCCCAGGAAGATCACCGTGAACTGCTAAACCTTGTGGCGCAGAGGAAAACCGACGAAAGCATCCTGACACTGCGTAATCACTTGATGCGCGGAATGGAAGTGATCACAGCCTATCTCAACAGCCCGAATACCACTGTAAAAAACACCCCATAACAAAGCGCCAGGTCTCTCGTCTTGACGCTCAAGAGCTGCGGGGCTTCCTACCTGATCAGGTAGCACACCCCGCGCCGAAGAAACTTCTCACTCTTATAATGCAAGTTGCCGACAGCTAATATTATTTAGCAAAACATCTAATGCATTCATATGCTTACCAACTTGTTTAACCCGCTTATTATCCACCGCCACTAAACCAGACACTTAACTCGACGGCGCAGCCCCAATCGCGCGAGCGTTTGTGCGCGCCAAGTCTGGCTTATATCTCTTTATCTCCTTGCCACTCACAACAACCCAATACTGCTTAAACAGCAGACGCAACAACTCATAGGCATCAACCATGTACCCACCATTACTTGAAAAAAGAAAACTGAAGTTGTGCAACCATCCGTTATTTCTGGAAATAACCTCACTGCAAAAATTACAACTATTCATGGAGCACCATGTGTTTGCAGTTTGGGACTTCATGACACTCACCAAACGCCTGCAACAGGACCTGACATGCACTCGCCTGCCTTGGCTGCCACCGGCCGACCCGAACGCTGCACGCCTGATCAATGAGATAGTGCTGGGCGAAGAGTCAGACTCACACCCCAGGCAAGGCTATTGCAGCCACTTCGAGTTGTACTTGGAAGCCATGGTCGAAGTCGGCGCTAGCACCTCGTCGATAAACCGTTTCATTGCACTGCAACACCAAGGCGTTGATGCAAATACTGCCCTGAGCATGTCGAACGCTCCTGCTGGTGCTGCACGCTTCGTCAGCGACACATTGCACATGGCACTGAACGCACCCACCCATTGTGTAGCCGCCGTATTCCTTCATGGCCGTGAGTGTGTCGTCCCACGCATGTTCGAACGCATCCTGCAGACTGATACGTTTATCCATCGCCAAGCACCCACCTTGTGCGGCTACTTCGAGCGCCACATTGAGTTAGACGCTGAGCATCATGGGCCGGCAGCTGAGCAGTTGCTCGAACGCTTGCTGGCAGTGGCTCCGAGTTACCCGCAACAAGCCGACGAAGCAGCCCTTGCCGCCGTAGAAAGCCGTATCACGTTCTGGGACGAGGTGCGGGCCGCGCTGCAAGAGGTGCGCCCATGAATACCGCGGGCTACACCCCCATCGCCGACGACTGGGAACGCCGCGCGACCATCCGTACACGCCCTCGCCGCTTGCTGGAAAACGATGACAATCTGATCTATCCGATGTGCCGCCAGCCCTTGGTACTCAGCAAGACCTTTGTTGAACACTGCGCACAATGGCGCGACTTCGTGCTGGTGCAAAGCTTCTACAAATTCATCAACGACGTGGTCATTTTTGAAACCGAAATCGTCGAAAAAACTGCGCGCAATATTGCCAAGAATCGCTTCTCGCTACCCTTCCCCCTAGCCTGTCGCGTTGATGCGATGACGGTGGTGGTGGATGAGGACTACCACGCCCTGGTAGCGCTGGATTTCCTGCAACAGACAGTGGAAATGACCGGCATACAACCGCTCGACCTGCCGGAGCATATCGAACTGAGCCGTGCGCTGCCGGCGGCACAGGCGCAGGCCCCCGCCCATCTGAGCGATGCTGTGGAACTGATTGGCGTGGCTATCGCCGAAAACACCGTAACCCACGATGTCGCAGCGTTCTCTAAGGACAGCAGTGTCAAAGCTTCTGTTCGTGGCTTGATGGCCGACCACCTGTTTGACGAAGGCCGCCACGCGCAGTTCTGGACCCGGCTGGTGCGTATTTACTGGCAAACCGCGAGCCCGGACGACCGTGACAGCATCGCTCAGGTACTGCCCACATTCCTGGCGCATTACCTGACCAACGACCTGCAGAAAAACTTCGACCTGCAACTGATCGAGCACCTCGACATCAGCAACCGCCTACGCGGGAAGCTGCGCGATGAAGTCGCAGCGCTGGCGTTTCCCATCACCCGCCAGCACCCATTGATGGGCAATATCATGGGTTTCCTGCAACACAGCGGCTTGCTGCAAACGCCAAGTGTGGCGCAGGCGCTGAACGACTACCTGCCGGTGTCGCCATGAGGTGCCTGACAATCGGCTGGCTCGGAACAAGCAAGGCACTTGGCGCCATCAGGCCCGTATTGGAGCAATACGGGCATGTGTCGGGCGATAAGAACATCGACCTGTGGATTGAAGACGGTAGCCTGCCGTTGCCGGATGACGTGGGCAAAGCCTCCTGTATAAGTCTGCGCCTTGGGGTCGGTCCGGTAACCGATTGCGGGTTGCCCCTGTTGCAACTGCGCGCCTATGACCGTGAGCGACGTTTGTCTGCCGTGCTGGACATCGCCGAAGAACCCAGTGGTAACGGCCAGCAACTGCGTCGGCAGGTCACAGACACAGTGGTGGACTGGGTCGCGCTGCTCGTCAGTGGTTTTTCACGTGATCCCGGGGCTCTCTCTACGAGCGCGATTGCCACTGCCTGGCCCGAGCAGAGCTTGCGGGGGCTGGAGACGCTGGCCTTTATGCACCGATTCAATCGTACGGCAGACCCCAACCTGATCCAGAAAGCCCAGGTGCCTGTGATCGAACAGCTCCAGTCCAGCCTTTATGCCTTCGCCGACCGGACGGCTCTGAATATCGCCGGGCACACGGTGACCTACCGCGAGTTGCACCTTCAAGCCATAGCAATCCAGCAACGATTACAGCCCTTGCTGGAGGCTGTTGAAACGCCGTGGATAGTTGGCGTGTGCATGGAAAAGTCCATCGAACTGTACGCCAGCATTCTTGCGCTGCTCGGCTGTGGCGCGGTGTACCTGCCACTGGAATCTGAGCAGCCTCTTAAACGGCATCAGACCATGCTCGAAAGCGCCGGGGCTCAAGTGTTGCTGGATACCGGCCAGCACCCGTTACGGGCGCATTTCACTTCACTCGATGTCAGCACCGTTGAGCCACACACCCTCAAATTTGCTCATCCGTTGATGCACAATCGGCCCTGCTCGGATATGCCGTGCATGGTGCTCTATACCTCTGGCAGCACGGGCCAGCCCAAGGGGTGCTCCTCAGTCAAGGTAACCTGGCGCACTTCACTGCTTGGCTTGGGTCCTGCATGAAGCCAGATGAATGGAGCCGCGTTCTACAGTTTTCGCCCCTGGGTTTCGACTCGTCATTGATCGACATTTTCCCTGCGCTGATTGCAGGTGCGCAGTTGATCGTGCCCAGTGAAGAACAACGACGCGACCCTGAGCAACTGGTGGAACTGCTCCGTCGACAGTGCGTTACCCATGCCTTCCTACCGCCCGCGCTGCTCAATATCCTGCCGCTGGATCAACCCTTGGGTGTGACGCACCTGCTCACCGGTGGCGATGCCTGCGAACCCCATGTCGTCGAGCGACTGGCAGCGCAGTGTCAGCTTCACAACCTCTATGGCCCCACCGAAACCACAGTGCTGATTACGCACCGGACGCTCGCACCCGATGACAACAATCGCAACGTTGGCCACCCGATCGCCAATAGCCAGGTGCTGATACTCGATGACGATCTGCAACCTGTGGATGAACAGGTGATGGGCGAGTTGTACATCGTCGGCCCCGGATTAAGCCTGGGCTATGTGAATGCGCCGCATCAGGCTGACAGCCCATTCGTCGAACTGCTGATGCCGAGCGGTCAACCGCTGCGGGCCTACCGCAGCGGCGACTTGGCACAGTGGACGGCCCAAGGGATTGTGCTGGGTGGGCGTCGCGACGATCAGGTGAAGATCCGCGGTTTCCGGGTCGAACCCCGAGAGATTGAACAATGCCTGCGCAATAGCCGGCTGTATCGCGAACTGGCGGTAGTGATCGACCATGAAAGCAGGATCTGCGTCTTTGTCGCCCAGCCCGCACCCGGCGCCACGCTGGTGGCCCTACAGCAGCATGCGCGCCAACGGTTACCGGACTATATGCAACCCGGTTTCTGGGTGGAGCTGCCATGCATGCCGTACACCAACAACGGCAAGGTCGACCGGAAGACGCTGCTGGCGCTCCCCTTCCAACCGATTTTCAGCGCTGCGCACCGGGCTGCACACACACCGCTTCAAGCACGATTGAGCGAGGTGTGGAGCGAGCTGCTGGGTGTGCCCAGCCATCAGTTGTCCATCGACGAAAGCTTCTTCGCGTTGGGCGGCCATTCAATTTTGCTGTCGACTCTCTTGCTGCGTGTTCGCGAGCAATTTGGGCGTAGTTTCGCGTTGAGCCACTTCATTGAAGTTCCGACGATTCGTACGCTCGCAACGCTGATGGAGGACGGAGAACCACCCGACGCATCCTCTGGCCAGGCAGTCTTGGATGCCCAACGGGATTGGGTGATCACTCCCTTGCATAGGAATTGCGCTGGTGATCCGCACAAGGTGATTGTGACGGGGGCCAACAGTTTCGTCGGCGTCCATATTGTCGAAGCATTGCTGGCCTCTGGTGTAACCGAGGTGGCATGCCTGGTACGTGAGATGCCGGGGAAGCCTGCAATGGCACGCTTTACCCAGTCGCTGCGCGAATACCACCTGGAACACCTGGACTTGAGCCGGGTACGGGTAGTCGCCGCCGACATCAGCCTGCCGCGATTGGGTTTGACCTGCGAGGTGTATGACACGCTCGCCGCAGACTTTGGCGTGCTGGTGCATAACGCGGCGCAGGTCAACCACGTGATGGACTACGCGTCACTGGCCAGAGACAACGTTGAACCCATATTCGAATGCCTGCGCCTGTGCGAGACCCGCTGCAAGAAGGTCTTCAACTTTGTCTCAACGTTGTCGGCGTCCAGCAGCATCGACCCGCAAGGGTATGTGCTAGAAGCACCGGCTGCGACCACCCTGCCGCTGTATATCCGCAATGGCTACAACCTATCCAAGTGGGCAGCCGAGCGAGTGTTGGGGCGTGCGGTCGCGCAAGGTGCCTGGGTAAATATCCATCGCCCTGGAAATATCAGCTTCAACAGTCGCAACGGTGTCTGCCAGCCGCAGAAGAATCGCCTGATGCTGATGCTTAAGGGGTCTCTGCAGTTGGGAATGTTGCCTCGGCTGGATCTGAATTTCGACCTGATGCCCGTGGACTTCCTGGCTCGATTCATTGCTTACCACTGCACGCGCTTTCAAGCGGACAGAAGCGTATTCAACCTGCACAACCCACAGCCATTGAGCTGGGATCACTACCTGGATGCGTTCAGCCGGGAGGGCCATCGGTTCGAACGGGTGAGTACTGCGCGTTGGCAGCAGGCGCTGCGAACAGCGGGCCAGGACAATGCGTTGTTTGGCGTAATCGGGTTTTACCTGGATCGACTGGATGAAGACATTGGCGACACGTTGATGATCCGTCATGACAACGCACAACACGGCGTCCAGCAGATGGGCGAGCAGTACCCCGAAAAGAACGCGGTGCTGCTGAGTAGAGGCTGCAATTACCTTAAGACCATCGGCTTTCTCTGAACCGCTTCAGGACAACTTCATGAAACCGCTGCAACCCGATACGTTAATTCATAACCCAAACGGCCGGCCGATCGTGGCCTCTGTGGTGATCGACTGCCATGCCACCCGCCTATGGAACACGGTGGGGCGGTTTGCAGGCTTCGATACCTTCATACCGGCCCTGACGCATATCGAAATGACCGGCACCGGTGTGGGCGCCTTACGCACGAAATTTTTCCGCGATGGCAACCGAGTGGTGGAACAGCTAAATAGCTGGGATGAGCACGCGATGCACATGACCTGGACCACGATCTACAACACCCTGGGCGTGGCCAGGCTGTGGGCGGCAATCAAAGTAGACGCTCTTGGAGAGCACTGCTCCAAGGTAACCTGGACCATCATTGCCGAGCCCTTAGACGCAGCACAGGTGGGATTTGAGCAGTTTGTGCAGGGGTTCGCCGATGGCGCCCTGGAGAATGTTCGCCGCTTGCTGGGTAAGCGATAGGAGCGAGATCGCTCGCTCCTACACACTCAGCAGATCAAATTTTGAAGCTATCAACCAACTGCTTCAACCGATTGGCCTGTTGAGACAGCGCATCGCAGTCTTTCAGGGTTTCGTTGAGGTTGGTCACACCTTGCTGGTTCAGCAGGTTGATCTGGTTGATGTCGACGTTGAGGGTTTCCACCACGGCAGTCTGTTCCTCAGTAGCGGCGGCCACGGACTGGTTCATGCCGTCGATCTCGACGATTCGCTGCGTTACGCTGACCAGGCGCTCACCGGCCTGGTTGGCCACCTGAACGCTTTCTTCGCTGGAGGTCTGGCTGGCATTCATGGTGGTCACCGCCTCACGCGAGCCCACTTGCAGCGAAGTGATCATCTTATGAATCTCTTCAGCCGACTCCTGGGTACGGTGAGCCAGGTTACGCACCTCATCGGCGACCACGGCGAACCCGCGTCCGGCTTCACCAGCACGTGCTGCTTCGATTGCCGCGTTCAATGCCAGCAAGTTGGTTTGCTGGGAGATGCCTTTGATCACATCAAGGATGTGGCCGATGTTGTCGGTGCTGGCGTTCAGCGTTTCGATCTGGGTGCAGGACAGGCTGATCTTTTGCGACAGTTCCGACATTGCCAGGATGGTTTGCTCAACCACTTTGCGCCCATCGTCGGCCTGCTCGCTGGCACCACTGGCGTGCTGTGAGGCGTCAGCGGCGTTACGGGCGATTTCCTGAGTAGCGGCGCCCAGCTCGTTGATTGCTGCGGCGACGCTGTTGGTACGTGCGCTCTGCTCGTCAGAGCCTATGATCGAAGCGTTGGATGACGCCATCACACGCTGGGACAGGTCATGCACCTGGCGCGTTGCTGAAGACACTTCGGAGATCGAGGCGTGGATACGTTCTACGAACCGGTTGAACGCACTGCCCACTTCACCGAACTCGTCTTTGCTGGTAACCGTCAAACGGCGGGTCAGGTCACCCTCACCCTGGGCGATGTCCTGCATAGCAATGCCCATGGTGGTCAGAGGGCGCAGCAATACTTGAATAAGCAGGCTCAAGAGCACGGCAATCGCGACGACAGCGATCAGCATGGCGATCAACGCGGACGTGCGGAATTTGCCCAGCGGTGCATAGGCTTTGTCTTTATCGATCGACAGACCGATATACCAATCAGCACCGGGCAAACCGCTGATAGGCGTGAACGACAGGATGCGGTCCTGACCTTTGAGGACGACCTCCTGGTTAACTTTCTCAATCCGGACGCTGGTACCTGGATAGATGTCCTTGAGGTTTTTCATCACTTGGTCTTCGTCAGGGCTGACGATGACTTGGCCGTCGCCGCTGACCAGGAACGCATGGCCGATACCGCCGAAGTCCACCGAGTTGATGATCTTCACCAGGGTTTGCAGGCTCAGGTCACCGCCGACCACACCGAGCAACTCGCCGTTCTTTTTCACCGGCATGGCGATCGTTACGATCTGCCCACCCACTGCGGCCATATAGGGCGGCGTCAGCATGGGCTTATCGGCAGCCACCGCTTGCTTGTACCAGGGACGCTGGCGAGGGTCGTAGCCGTCAGGCATCTTTGCGTCGGGACGCTGGGTGAACACGCCGTTGGTTTGGCCAACGTAGGTGAACTGGAAGTTCGAGGTGAACGCCGGTTGATCGACCAACCCCGGGAGGTCAGCCGCACTGCCTTGGTGGGCAACGTTTTGCGTCAGACTTTCGAGCACCAATATCCGACCGCTGAGCCAGTTCTGCACACTGCTGGCGGTGAGCTCACCCGACTGCTGGATAGACGACTCCAGGTTCTGCTTGATGGTGCTGCGCTGCAGGTAGTCGTTGTAAAGAGTAAATAACGCGAAGGCTAGAACTACGACGCCTGACGCGGCCAACAAAATTTTATGACTGAACTTGAGATTCATTTCATCGACTTCTTTTTGCCAAAGGGGGGGTGAGCGGGCCGAATGGAGCATTCCATGTACGGTCTAGGCAGCGTCTCGGGCCGCTCTATTTCGGTGCACACATGGCTTATCAGGCTTTCGGCCACACCGAAGTAAAACTTAGTGATTTGTGGGAAAGATCTTCTTTTTAGGTAGGAAACCGACAAAAGGTTGTCGTACAAGGAGCGAAGTAAAAAATTTTTCCGCCTGCCAAGCACTGAGACAAATTGACATCTGTGGCGTCTGGACGAGCTCGTTTACAGGCCTCCCTCTGAATACACCTCGCGTGAAGATAGCGTTGTGCAGACGCTTTACTGCACCCACCACAACTGGCTTAACACGTGGCTGCGCGGTCGTATGGCCAGTGTCGCAGATGCAGCAGAACTGCCTCAAAACGCCTTCATGCGACTGCTGTAGAGAATCGAACGTTTTGAACTCAAGGCGCTACGGGCATTGTTGCGCACAAGTGCACGAGGGGTGGTCGTTGATCACTGGCGCCGCGAGGAGATCGAACGAGCCTATATCGAGTCAATCGCCCATCTGTCCGAAGCGCTGGCGCCAAGCGCTGAGGCGCGGGCGTTGGTATTGGAGTTACTGGAGGACATCGCCCGGCTTTTGGAAGGGCTAAAACCTGAGGTGCGTAAGGTATTTCTGATGGTTCAGTGTGATTGGCTAACGTACAAGCTGATCACAAAACAGATGGGTATATCACTGAGGTCAGTTGAGCGTTATGTCGCCGAGGCGCTTTACTACTGCTCCGTCCTGCGTTACGGCGCCAATGAATAACACCACACGCTCCGGGCCAGACTCTAGGGTGGTCAAGCAGGCCATCAGTTGGATGCTGCGCTTACGTCACAACCCCGCCAATACACGGCTGCGCCTGCAATGCGAGCAATGGCGCGAAGATCATCATGATCACGAACTGGCCTGGCAACGGGTACTGGCGCTACAACAGGAGCTCAATAGCCATCTGACCGCGATCCCCGGGGTACATAAAGCACTGGAAAACAGTACACAAGGCCTGGGACGGCGGCAGGCACTGAAGTTATTGGCCGGCGCACTGCTGGTGGGCTCAACAGTATGGCTAAGCCGGGACCTGACCGGTTTGCAGCGCTGGACTTCTGACCTAGCAACAGCCCCCGGCGAGCGCCGCAGCATGCAATTGCCCGATGGCACTCGCCTGCAACTCAACACAGACAGCGCGGTAGACCTGGACTTCAATGCGCAGCAGCGTCTGATCACATTGGTGCGTGGGGAAATCCTAGTGACCTGCAGTGCTGCTTCCTCTGCCCCATTGTTGGTTCAAGCTCAACACGGCTTGCTGGAAGGCATCGAAGGGCGTTTTACAGTTCGTCAGTACAGTGACTGCACACGCTTGAATGTGGTCAGCGGTACTGTAGCGATTCACTCACCGCACAGGCCGGATGGACTTTCGACGCGCGTCCACGCAGGTGAGAGTTACGTCGTGCGTCAGACCGAAGCCATGCTTGCTCCGCCGCCAGATATGGACATTGCTGCTTGGTCAGATGGGCTGCTAGTGACCCGAAATATGCGATTGATCGACTTCCTTGCAGAAGTTGGGCGTTATCGCCCTGGTTATCTGGGCTGCTCAATGGATATTGCAGATCTACGGCTGTCGGGTGCATTCCGCCTGGAGGACACCGATAAATTGCTAGCGATACTGCCACGCATACTGCCGGTACACGTGCGCTATCGCACGCGTTGGTGGATGAGCCTGGAGCGAAGGGTCTAATTTTTCACTTTTTTGGCGGCTTTTTTCCGTGAGTCCGGCTTAGACAGTGAGCCAGTCAATCTGCGCTCACCAGGCATCTACAGATGCTGAACATGCCAGCGTGTTTTCCCCGC
Source organism: Pseudomonas sp. Irchel 3H9 (assembly GCF_900187495.1). Taxonomy (NCBI): domain Bacteria; kingdom Pseudomonadati; phylum Pseudomonadota; class Gammaproteobacteria; order Pseudomonadales; family Pseudomonadaceae; genus Pseudomonas; species Pseudomonas sp. Irchel 3H9. The sequence continues at coordinate 176,469 of NZ_FYDK01000009.1, forward strand.
AACACGCTCGACTCTTCTTACCCGCTATTGGGTCAAGCCATACGCGCAGCATTGCTGTTGACAGCGCTGGGTAGCGGTACGGTACTCATCAGTGTCTCAGCGGCAGAAGCCCGCACCGAGCAGGTCAATCAACCCTACAAGATAGCTGCAGGCCCACTGAGCCAGGTACTCAATCAGTTCTCACGACCGATAGGCGTCACTATGTCCAGCATGCCAGCGCAAACTCAGGACCGGCACTCGGTGGGGTTACAGTGCGATGCGCTGCTTAAATGATCGCTCGGTGGATAACATTTACCTTGATGGCTTGAAGTCCATGAGGGACAGAGGCACCTATAGCACGATGTAAGTTGATCCGTACTTCTTGGAGCGCGTGGACATTCTCAAGGGTCCTTCCTCACTACTCTATGGGCGCAGATGTCCCGTCTGAGCATCGACTTTACCGATGACACTTCACTGACGTTACAGGCCTATCTCCACTAGGGCGACCAAGCAAACCATGCTGATAGGTGCGGGCTATCAAGGGCGTAAACAGTGGTGGATTGGACAAGTGGGTCGCTTGAGCCAATCAATGCGTTTAACCCAGCCTATGGTAACTCTGCTATCCGCTATTACAGCCCTACCAGCTACTTGCGCCGGGTGGAGCAGACCGGGTTTTATCTGCAAGACCTGATCGAATTGATCAGGAAAATCTGGCAACCAAGCTAACGCAGGAAAGCTTTTATCGTGCTGTCGGCGCTGTACGCTCGCTGGGGCTGGAATTGGAAGCACATATGGAGCTAAGTTCTTGGGCAGCTATACCTTTAAGGTAACGTCGACTTGAAGGGCGTGGATGTGAGGCTGAATGCTAAGAATCTGACCAATGAAACTTATGTAGCGTCCTATGCCAGTCTGAACTTCTGCTATCTGGGTGAAGAGCGCAGCGTAAGCGCAAGGTAAGTTACCAGTTCTGAGCCATTGTTGTGACCCCCACCCACCAGCGCCTCTAAACGACAAAACCCCTGTCTGTATAACAGACAGGGGTTTTGGAATTTAATCTTGACGATGACCTACTCTCACATGGGGAAACCCCACACTACCATCGGCGATGCATCGTTTCACTACTGAGTTCGGGATGGGATCAGGTGGTTCCAATGCTCTATGGTCGTCAAGAAATTCTGTGTATCGGATCGTTGCATTCGCATCGCGCCGATGAGATTCATGAGTTTCTACATAAAACAAAACCCCATCTGCTTTCGCAAATGGGGTTTCGGAATTTAATCTTGACGATGACCTACTCTCACATGGGGAAACCCCACACTACCATCGGCGATGCATCGTTTCACTACTGAGTTCGGGATG
>NZ_FYDK01000002.1:0-1245692 GCF_900187495.1 Pseudomonas sp. Irchel 3H9
GCTGCGATCAGGTGCATAGAGACGTCCATGTGGGGAGTAATGGCTGGATGATAGCAGTGAAGTCCTGATGACGATTACGATCTCCAGTCCTTAGCGTCGCGAGTGCACACATTGTGTTGTGGCAAGCCTGCTCACCACAATAAACCTGCTCACGTCCATGTGGGGAGTAATGGCTGGATGATCGCAGTGAAGTCCTGAGGGCGATTACGATCTGCAGTACTCAGCGTCGCGAGTGCACACATTGTGTTGTGGCAAGCGGGCTGTTTGTAGTGAGCAGGCTTGCCCTGCGCTGGGCTGCGCAGCAGCCCCAAAACCCATCACTGCGGAGTGTCTGGAAAACGGCATTCCTCAGTACTGGGGCCGCTTCGCAGCCCAGCGCAGGGCAAGCCTGCTCACCACAGTAAACCTGCTCACGTTCATGTGGGGAGTAATGGCTGGATGATCGCAGTGAAGTCCTGAGGGCGATTACGATCTGCAGTGCTCAGCGTCGCGAGTGCACACCTTGTGTTGTGGCAAGCGGGCTGTTTGTGGTGAGCAGGCTTGCCCTGCGCTGGGTTGCGCAGCAGCCCCAAAACCCATCACCGCGGAGTGTCTGGCAAACGGCATGCCTCAGTACTGGGGCCGCTTCGCAGCCCAGCGCAGGGCAAGCCTGCTCACCACAATAAACCTGCTCACGTCCATGTGGGGAGTAATGGCTGGATGATCGCAGTGAAGTCCTGAGGGCGATTACGATCTGCAGTGCTTAGCGTCGCGAGTGCACACATTGTGTTGTGGCGAGCAGGCTCTGTGTAGTGAGCAGGCTTGCCCTGCGCTGGGCTGCGCAGCAGCCCCAAAACCCATCACCGCGGAGTGTCTGGCAAACGGCATTCCTCAGTACTGGGGCCGCTTCGCAGCCCGGCGCAGGGCAAGCCTGCTCACCACAAAGAGCCTGCTCATCACCACAAGCCCACTCACCATCGCGGCCACTTCTTCTTGTGTGATTGCCAGCTGTGCGCAACTGGATGGCATTGGGTGGTATTTTCATTTGCCGGGTTTTCTTTTGGAGTCATTTTCAGCGCAGCTGCTGTACGCGCTGGGTGGGGCGACCATCAGAAAATGCGTGTCGAAAACCCGGACTTTACTCTGCTTAACCGAACGAGCGGTGTTTGTCTCATTGGCTTTGCTGCCTGGCAGATGTATCGCTTATTGAGACATGAAACTGTTTGAGTCAGCCTTACGCTCCAACTAACAACAAGGACCCGTTATGCAACGCAATGTCATCAATCCCGCAAGCGTATTCAACTCTCTGCAATATGGCTTCAGCCAGGCAATTGAGGTTCCCGTTGGCCGGCGCATTCTGCTTTCAGGCCAAGTCGGGGTGGATGCCCAGGAGCGTACGGTCGGCCCAGGCATGGCCGAGCAAGTTGCTACCTCGCTGGACAATATCGAAAAGATCTTGGCCGAGGTCGGTGGTGACCTGTCCCATGTGGTGATGCTGCGGCTATATATCGTCGAGTCCGCACGTGATCAGCAGGAGCCGATAGCTGAGGCCTTGCGTGAGCGCTTTCCCCATAACCCGCCGCCTTCTTCGTGGATTATCGTCAGCGGCTTGTCGTTGCCGCAATGGTTGATCGAGGTCGAGGCGGAGGCGGTGATTACGCTGAAGTAGGGCTTCTCGATCATCGTTGTGAGCGGGCTTTCGTAGTGAGCAGGCTTGCCCTGCGCTGGGCTGCGCAGCAGCCCCAAAACCCATCACCGCGGAGTGTCTGGCAATCGGCATTCCTCAGTATTGGGGCCGCTTCGCAGCCCAGCGCAGGGCAAGCCTGCTCACCACAATAAGTCTGCTCACCGCAGTAGGCCTGCTCACCACAATAAGTCTGCTCACCGCAGTAGGCCTGCCCACCACAATAAGTCTGCTCACCGCAGTAGGCCTGCCCACCACAATAAGTCTGCTCACCACAGTAGGCCTTCTCACCACAATAAAGTCTGCTCACCACAGCAAGCCTGCTCACCACTGTAGGCCCGCTCGACAGCACTCACTCGACAGTTCCGCTAGCGCTGGCTCGTCAGCACCGCCCCATCTCCCCATGCACCGCCCAGCGCGGTATACAGGTTCACCTCCGCCACCAGCTGCGCCAGCCGGTCCACGATCAATGCCTGTTGCGCGCTGAACAGCGAGCGCTGGGCATCGAGGAAGGTCAGGTTGCTGTCCACGCCGCTGCGATAGCGGTGTTGGGCCAAGTCGTAATACGCCTGGTTGGCGGCGACGAAGTCCCGTTGCGCGTTGAGTTGGTCGGTAAAGGTCTGCCGGGCCGCCAGGCCGTCGGCGACTTCCTGGAAGGCGGTCTGGATGGACTTTTCATACTGCGCCACGCCGATGTCTTTTTGCAGCTTGGTGTAGTCGAGGCTGGCGCGCAGGCTGCCGGCGTTGAAGATCGGCAGGTTGATTTGCGGCTGGAAGGTCCAACTGCCGGAGCCGCCCTTGAACAGCCCCGACAGTTCGGTGCTGGTGCTGCCGGCGTTGGCCGTAAGGCTTACCGACGGGAAGAATGCCGCACGGGCGGCGCCGATATTGGCGTTGGCCGCGCGCAACTGGTATTCGGCCTGAAGGATATCCGGGCGGCGTTGCAGCAGGTCCGACGGCAGCCCGGCGGGCACACGGGCTATCAGGTCATCCGCCAGAGGACGGGACGGCAGGGTTTGGTCCACCGGGCCGCCCACCAGCAGGGCCAGGTTGTTGAGGTCTTGCGCAACCTGGCGCTCATACCGTGCCACGCTGGCGCGGGTGCTTTCGACGCTGGTGCGCGCCTGCACCACGTCCAGGGCCGAGGCTTTGCCCGCCGATTTGCTGCGGCTGGTCAGGTGCAGGCTGTGGTCGTTGGCCGCCAGGGTTTGCTGGGCCAGGGCCAGCAGTTCCTGGTCGGCGCGCCAGGTGAGGTAGGCATTGGCAACGTTGGCCACCAGGCTCAATTGCGCACTGCGCCGTGCCTCTTCGGTGCCCAGGTAAGTGAGCATCGCCTGTTCGCTGAGGCTGCGCACGCGGCCGAAAAAATCCAGCTCATAAGCGCTGATGCCGAGGGTGGCGGAATAGGTGGACGTAATCGCCGGTTTACCGGTGCCGTTCACAGCCCCAGGCACACGCTGACGGGTGCCGGCACCTGTGGCGGACACCGCCGGGAACAGATCGGCCCGTTGGATGCGGTACTGCGCCTGGAATGCCTCGACGTTCAGCGCCGCCACCCGCAGGTCACGGTTATTGACCAGCGCATCGCGGATCAGCTGTTGCAGTGCGGGGTCATGGAACAACTGCTGCCAGTCCGAGGAGGGCGTCAGCGTGCCGGCCTGTGCCAGCGCATACACACCGCTCTGGGGGTACTGGCCAGGCGTCGGTGCTTCGGGCCGCTGGTACTCGGGGATCAGCGAGCAGCCACCCAGCACGAAGACCATGCCGGTGAGGGTGAGTTTTTTCATCAAGCGCCTACCATCCATTTGGCCAAACCATGCCGGCCACTCACACCCAGCTTGGCGGCGGCGCGTTTGAGGTAGGTCTCGATTGAGCTGTTTTTAACACTGAGTTTTTCCGCCAACTGCGGCACGGTGCCGCCGGTCAACAGCCCGAGGCACACCTCCTGCTCGCGGGCCGACAGGGTGATGTCTCCGAGAGAAAGGCGCTTATAGAACTCACGCTGCAATTGCGATTGCTCAAGCAGTGTATGGCCCGGCTCGGACTGGTCGTGCGGCGCCTGGCGCAGGATCTGGGCGTGGCGTTCGATCAGCGGCAGCAGCGTGTCCGACAGGCACTTGAGAAACGACAACTCGGCCAGGGAAAACCCGCGCTGGGTCGGCGGCCGGTAGAACGAAATCACGCAGCGCCGGCTACCCTGGCGCGACACGAGGTTGCACTGGTGCGAGGTGCCGCGCGGGTGTGCGCTGTTGGGTCTGGCGTTCATCTGGATCAGCAGTGGGTCCTGCATGCTGAGCATTTGCAGTAGCAGCGGGTGGTCATCCAACTGGCACACCGCCAGGGGCGGCGGCAAGTCCTGCTTCTGGCCGGCGCTGCCGAGCAGCTTGATATCGAGCACGCGATCGCGCAGCTCGTCGAGGGTCCACTCACTGAGGTCCACCAAGTGGATCGGCACCCATTTGCTGACCAGATGCAGCATATGGTCGGCAAACGCCTCATGGCCGCTGTGTGCAATCAATTCACCCATTTCAGCGAAGAAATTCGGGCTCTGTGTGTTACCCATGCTGCGCTTCAAACTCATAGCCATCTCATCCTTGATGTCGAAAACCGTCAACGAACTCCCTGGGCCTCTGGGGGGCGATCCGTTCCTCATGAACGAGAGTCGGCACTCGAGATTTTATTTAGCCAGGGGATTCTTCCTACGTATGTAGCGGAAACGAGGGACACAAACTGCCATAAAAACCACGTCATTAATTCGACGTTTCTGAGAGCTGTTTCCGACTAAGTGAACGGCTGAATCTTTTTGAATTTAACTTAAGATACTGATTTACATAGAAAATATATTTATCGAGATGAGGTTGTAAAAAATCAGTAGCGACCGCGTATAGCCAATTTCCTACAGCTCTTTAATCGTTTCAGCTGTGAACCTTCAGTCAACCGGGATCCATCCATTTGAATGTCCGGGTTTAGGGTGACAGACAGCCCCAACCCCCCATGCTCAAATCCGGCAATTTCGCCGTAATGGGGCTCCCTGCGCGGCCAGTGCCTGACACCCATGAGAAGGATCTTATGCAGCAATTTTCCAGCCTGCCGGCCAGTTTTCCCCTCACCGCGGCCCAACAGGACATCTGGCTCGACCAACTGCGGATGGGCGATTCGCCGCTGTACAACATCGGCGGTTATGTCGACTTCGAAGGTGCAGTGGTGCCTGAATTGATTCAACGAGCTGTCGAGCAGTTGGTGGCCCGGCACGATGCGCTGCGCACTCAACTGCACAGCGACGACCACGGCTTGCCTCGACAAACCTTCGCCCTCGCGTTGTTGACGGAAGTGGCCCAGTACGATTTATCCGCATTGCCCGACCCACAGGCCGCCAGCCAGGCCTTGATGCAGGCGCACATGGCGCGGCCTTATCAGAGGGAGGGCGCGCCGCTGTTCCACTTCTTCCTGGTCAAACTCGCCGACAACCACTACCGCCTCGGCACCCAGGCCCATCACGTGATCCTTGATGGCTGGGGTTTTGGCCAGATGCTGCAATCCCTGGCGCAGCTCTACACCGCCCTTGAACAAGGTCGTTCATCGGAGCCGGCGGCACCGTCCTATATCGACTTTATCGACGCCGACCAGCGCTACCGCAGCTCGTCCCGCTTCGTCCGCGACCGCGCCTACTGGCTGGACAAATACCAGGTGCTGCCGGAACCGTTGCTCACGCCCAAGCAGCTCGCCAACGCGACCAGCAACACCCTGGCGCAACCCTTTTCGGTTGCTTTGCTTGACCGCATGGAACAGGTGGCCAGCCGTTATCAGGCCTCGGCGTTTCATGTGCTGTTGGCGGCGATGTATGTGTATTTCACCCGCGCCGCCCAGCGTCCGGATTGGGTGGTCGGGCTGCCGATTCTCAACCGCTCCAACGCGCGTTTTCGCGCCACCGTAGGGCTGTTTGCCCAAGTCAGTGCGGTGCGTTTTCAGTTCGATGAACAACTGCCGTTCGGCGCCTTGGTACGCGGCGTGCGCGACCAGCTCAAGCAGGATTTGCGTCACCAACGGTTTCCGTTGAGCGAGATGAATCGCGAACTGGGCCTGCGCCGTGCGGATCGCGCCCAACTGTTCGACCTGTCGGTGTCCTTCGAGCAGGACGACCATGAGCTGCGCTACGGCGCCACCCAGGCCCGCGCAATCAAGGTGTCCAACCACCATGAACCGCTGCCGATTGCCATCCACTTGCGCAGCAACCGCTGCCAGGGCACCGCGACGCTGCATTGCGTGTACAACGAGGCGTACTTCCAGCACGACGAGGTGCTCGCCTTGGCCCAGCGCTTTACCGGGTTGCTGGAGCAAGGGCTGGATAACACCGAGTTGCCTGTCGGTGCGTTCTCCATGGTCACAGCCGCCGAACAGGCCCGACTGCACGAGTGGAACGCCACCGCACAGCCGATTGCGCAGCCGCACACCCTGCACGCACGCATCGAAGCCCAGGCCGTGCGCACGCCGGACGCAGTGGCTGCGATCTACCAGGGCCGTCAGTTGACCTATGCCCAACTCAATCAAAAAGCCAATGGATTGGCCCATCAACTGATTGAGCTGGGCGTGCAGCCCGATGATCGCGTGGCGGTTCTGGCCCGGCGCAGTTTGGACACGCTGGTGGGCCTGCTGGGGATCCTCAAAGCCGGCGCCTGCTACGTGCCGGTCGACCCGGCCCATCCCGCTGAGCGCTTGAGCTATCTGCTGCAAGACAGCGCGCCGGTGGCGGTGCTCACCCAGCACGATTTGCGGCATCGCCTGTCTGCCCTGGCGCTGCCGGTGGTTGAGTTGGACCGACCGACGCTGCAGGTGGGTGCCAACCCGCATGTTGCGGTCAAACCGTCGAACCTCGCCTACGTGATCTACACCTCCGGCTCCACCGGCTTGCCCAAGGGCGTGATGGTCGAACACCACAGCGTCTGCAACTTGGTGGACTGGCACTGCCAGGCCTTTAATCTGCAGGCGGGCAGCCACACCGCCAGCGTCGCCGGCTTCGGTTTTGACGCGATGGCGTGGGAAGTCTGGCCGGCGTTGTGCGTGGGGGCCACGTTGCACCTGCCACCGGCCCATGACGGTGCGGAAGACATCGACGCGCTGCTCGGTTGGTGGCGCGCGCAGCCGTTGGACGTGTGCTTCCTGCCGACCCCCGTGGCCGAATACGCCTTCAGCCAGCGTTTGGAGCATCCGACCCTGCGCACCTTGCTGATCGGCGGCGATCGCCTACGCAGCTTCACACGCGCACAAACCTTTGACGTGATCAACAACTACGGCCCCACCGAGGCCACCGTGGTTGCCACCTCCGGTCGCGTCGATGCGGGCCAGCTGTTGCACATCGGTGCGCCCGTCGCCAACGCGACCGTTTACCTGTTGGATGACCAGCAGCGCCCGGTGCCCATTGGCGTGGCGGGGGAGTTGTACGTTGGCGGTAAAGGCGTGGCGCGCGGTTACCTGAACCGCCCGGAACTGAGTGCCGAACGCTTTCTCGACAACCCCTTTGCGCCGGGCCGGATGTACCGCACCGGCGATCTTGCGCGCTGGCTGGCCGACGGTCAGCTTGAATACCTGGGCCGCAATGACGACCAGGTGAAAATCCGTGGCATGCGCATCGAGCTGGGGGAGATCGAATCGGCCCTGGCCACCCACGCGGACGTCCAGGAAGCCGTGGTGCAGTCTCGCGACGGGCAATTGCTCGCCTGGTTTATCCCATGCCAGGCCGTCGACATCGAAACCCTGCGCACCCATCTGCAAAACTCATTACCGGACTACATGCTGCCAGCGGCCTACATTCCCCTGGACGCGTGGCCCCTGACCGCCAACGGCAAACTCGACCGCAAGGCACTGCCGGCGCCGACCCAGGCGGCATTCGTCACTCGACGGTTCGAAGCGCCGCGCGCCGGTGTTGAGACCGTCCTGGCGCAGCTTTGGGCCGAGCTGTTGCAGGTGCAGCACGTGGGCCGTCACGACCATTTCTTCGAACTGGGCGGGCACTCGTTGCTCGCGGTGCAATTGGTGCAACGCATGCGCCAGGCCGGTTTGCGCGCCGATGTGCAAGTGCTGTTCGGCCAGCCGACGCTGGCGGCGTTGGCGGCGGTGAGTGAAGGCAGCGAAGTGCAAGTGCCGGCCAATCGCATCCCTGCTGACTGCCGCCACATTACCTCGGATTTACTGGCGCTGGCCGAGCTGGATCAAACCAGCCTGGACGGCATCGTCGCGGCTATTCCCGGGGGCGCGGCCAACGTGCAGGAAATCTACCCCCTGGCGCCGCTGCAGGAAGGTTTGCTCTACCACCACCTCACCGATGAGCACGACCCGTACCAGCAACAGGCACTGTTCAGCTTTGAACGGCGCGAGCAACTGGACGCCTTTGCCCAAGCCTTGCAACAGGTGATCGACCGCCACGATATTTTGCGCACCAGCCTGGCCTGGGAAGCCTTGGAGCAGCCGATGCAGGTGGTGTGGCGCGCGGCGCGCTTGCGTGTTGAACCGTGGCGTGAGGGTGATAGGCCTTTGGACTTGCGCCAGGCACCGTTGATGGCGCTGGACTATGCCGAAGCGCCCGCGGGTTGGGTCGCCCGATTGCGCTTTCATCACTTGGTGAACGACGCCACGTCTACCACGATTCTGATGCAGGAACTTCGCGCCCATCTGCTCGGCCAACAAGCGCAATTGCCGACGCCGGTGCCATATCGCACGGTGGTGGCGCAGTCTCGTTCACCGGCGCGCCAGGCCGCCCATGAGGCGTTCTTTCGTGAACTGCTGGGGGATGTGGACGAGCCTACGTTGGCCTTCGGCCTGCAGGAGCGCCAGGCCAATCGTAGCGACACCGAAGAAGCCCAGCGTGCCCTGAGTGATGACCTCAATCTGCGCTTGCGTGCTCAGGCCCGTAGTTTGGGCGTCAGTGCTGCCAGCCTGTTCCACCTGGCCTGGGCCCAGGTGCTCAGCCGCGTAGCGGGCCGTGATGATGGCGTGTTCGGCACCGTGTTGCTCGGCCGTTTGCAGGCAGGCGAGGGCGCCGACCGGGCCTTGGGCATGTTCATCAATACCCTACCATTGCGTCTGCATCTGGCCGGGCAAAACGTGGCGGACGCATTGCGCGACACCCATCGCCAACTCAGCGCCTTGCTCGCCCATGAGCAAGCTTCGCTGGCCTTGGCCCAGCGTTGCAGCAGCGCGACGCCGCTGTTCAACAGCCTGCTCAATTACCGTCATACCGATGCCGAGCGCGACCTCGTCCTGGTGCCGGGCATCGCTTTGGTCAGCGCCGAAGACATCCTCAGCTACCCGCTGATGCTCAGCGTGGACGATACCGCCAGCGGTTTTCATCTCAAGGCCAAGGCACCGCGCAAGGTCGGCGCCGAGCGAATCCTGGACTATATGGAAACGACGCTGATCAACCTGGCGGATGCATTGGAAAATACACCGCAAGCACCGATGCGGGACGTGCAGGTGCTGCCCGCCCGTGAATTGCAGACACTGCTGTTGGACTTCAACGCCACCGCAACCGACTACCCCGAAACCCTTACCGTCCAGGCGCTGTTCGAGGCCCACGCTCGCCACATTCCGCACGCGGTGGCGGTGCAGGCCGGCGAGCAGAAACTGACGTATCGCGAACTCAACGAGCGCGCCAACCGGCTGGCTTTTTACCTGCGTGAGCGTGGCGTGCAGCCGGATTCCCGCGTGGCGCTGTGCGTCGAGCGCGGCCTGGACCTGGTGGTGGGGTTGCTCGCCATCCTCAAGGCCGGTGGCGCCTATGTGCCGCTGGACCCCGGTTACCCCCGCGAACGCCTGGCCTATATGCTCCAGGACAGCCAGCCGGTGGCGCTGCTGGTGCACGCGGCCACCCGCGACTTGCCGGGTGAAGTCGCCATCCCGGTGATCGACTTTGACCACTGTGCCTGGAGCCACGCGCCGGAGGGCAACCCTTCGGTGCCGGGGCTGAGCGTCGCCAACCTGGCCTACGTGATGTACACCTCCGGCTCCACCGGCACGCCCAAAGGCGTGATGATCGAACATCGCGGCCTGGGCAACCTGATGCACTGGGGCTCGCAACTGTGTCCTAACGCCGAGGGCGGAGCGCTGTTGCAGCGGGCGCCGTTCAGCTTCGACGGATCGGTCTGGGAGCTGTTCTGGCCGCTGGCCAATGGCATGCGATTGGTCCTGGCGCGGCCCGATGGTCATCGTGAGCCGGCCTACCTGGCACACGTGATTCGCGAGCAGCAGATCACCGTGATCAAATTCGTACCGGCGATGTTGCAGCAGTTCCTTGAGTTGGAAGAATCCGCCCTGTGCACCAGCCTCACCGATGTGCTGTGTGGCGGCGGCGAGCTCACCGAACCCCTGGCCCGTGGCGTGCAGGCGCGCTTGCCCAAGGTGCGCCTGCACAACGTCTATGGCCCCACCGAAGCCACCGTAGACAGCAGCGCCTGGACCCTGGAGCCCGGCGCGCCGGTGCCCGCGCTGCAATTGCCCATCGGCCGGGCGATCAACAACACGCGCCTGTACGTGCTGGACGAACACGACGCGCCGGTGCCCATGGGCGTCAGCGGCCAGTTGCATATCGGCGGTGTCGGCGTGGCCCGTGGGTATCTGGGGTTGGAGCAGATGACGGCCGAGCGCTTTATCGACAGCCCGTTTGTACAAGGGGATCGGCTGTACCGCACCGGCGACCTGGTGCGCTACCTGCCGGACGGCAATCTGGAATTCCTCGGGCGTAACGACTTCCAGGTCAAGCTGCGCGGCGTCCGTTTGGAACTGGGGGAAATCGAATCGTGCCTGCTGGCACATCCGGCGCTGCGTGAGGTGGCGGTGTTGATTCGTGATGAGCGTCTGCTTGCCTACTTCACCGTGCGCGGCCCGGCGCCGAGCCTGGAAGACTTACGCACCCATGTGCTGGCGCAGTTGCCGGAATACATGGTGCCGTCGGCCTTCGTACAGCTTGATGAACTGCCGCTCAACCCCGCCGGCAAACTCGACCGCAAGGCCCTGCCAGAACCAGGGCTGGAGGCGGTGCTCAGCCGCGCCTATGAAGCGCCCCAGGGCGAAGTGGAAACCTTGATGGCCGGGATCTGGGCGCAGGTGCTCAAGCTGGAGCGGGTAGGGCGCCACGACCACTTCTTCGAACTGGGCGGGCATTCGTTATTGGCCGTGAACCTGGTGGCGCGCCTGCGCAAAGCGGGGTTGGAGGTGGATGCGCGGACGTTGTTCAGCCAGCCGACGCTGGCGCAGTTGGCTGCGTGCACGGTGGCGCAGGTGGTGAAGGTGGAGGTGCCGCAGACGGCGATTCCGCAGCTTGGTCGTCGGCGTCGGATCTAATATGAAAGCAGTCAATGTGGAGCAGGCAACTGCGGATACAGGATCAGTTCCAGGTACCCCTTGGAATAACGCTTGCCTCCAAGCGGCAGTTGCCCGGCCTCGCGCATTTCACTGGTGCTGTTGACGCGCATCAGCACGCCCACCGAGCCGTGTTGGCGCGCGTCGTTCAGCCAGGCCTGTACCTGATCCAACTCGATTTTTCGCGTGCCTGAATCTGCGAACTGCAAGCCGTAGCGCAACTCGCCCTCGGTGTCATACAGCGCCACATCGGCGCGTTGCAAGCGCCAGGCCAAGGCGCTGGCACTGCCCAGTTCGTTGCTCAACAGGGCATGGGTATGTTGCAACTCGTCCAGGTGTTCCAGCACGAACTGGTCGGGCATTTCGTTATCGGCGATCTGCGCCGGCATGCTCGCAGGCAGGAGGATCACCAGCACGCCGATGCCCAAGGCCGGCATGGCCCACAGCGTGAGCGGACGAAAGGCTTGCAGCAGGTTAGTGAGGATCCACACCAGCAACACGATAAAGGCCAGGGACAGGCTGAACATTTCGGCATGGCTGTTGCTGTACAAGGGCTTGGCGATTTGCAGGTAGATCAGGCCAATCATGGCCGCCATGCCGATCACGAAGTTGAGCAGGCCATTGCGGCTGATCTGGCGGGCGCGGCCGTTGCGCAGCAGGTCGCTCAAGGTGTGGCCCATCAGCAACGCCAGGGGCAACAGGCACGGCATGATGTAGGTCGGCAGCTTGCCGTTGCTCAAGCTGAAAAAGCCCAGGGGCAACAGCAGCCATAGGGTCAGGAAACCGATGGCTGGCTCGCGTTTTTGCTGCCAGGCCTGGCGCAGGGTGCTGGGGAGTAGGCCGGCCCAGGGCAGGCAGGACACGGCGATGATTGGCAGGAAGAACCACCAGGGCCGTACGTGTTGCGCGTCGTCGGCGCTGAATCGGCGGATGTGTTCATTCCAGAAAAAGAAGCGCCAGAAATCCGGTTCCTGGTTGTGGATCGCCAGGACCCAGGGCAAGCACACCAGCACTGCGACGCCAATCGCCAGCGGGCCATACCGCAGCAGCTGACCCAGGCGCCGCTGCCAGAGCACGTACGGCACGGCAATCAAGACCGGCAGCGCCCACGCCAGGAAGCCCTTGGTCATAAAACCCATGGCACAGGCAAACCCCAATAGCGTCCAGGCTCCCAGTCGGCCGCGCGACGTGCGGCTGCCGAGGGCGAACCATAGCGCCACCAGGCTTAGGTTGACCCACAACGTAAACTGCGGATCGAGGTTGGAATACCCCGCTTGCCCCGCCACGAGGCCAAAACTCAGGTACAGCAGCGCGCAGGCGAAGCTTTTGCGCGGATCGCTCCACAGGCGACGCGCGATGAGGTAGGCGAGCAGCACGCTCAAGCCGCTGGTGAGGGCCGAGGCGATGCGTACACCGAACAGGTTCTGGCCAAACACCGCTTGGCCCAGGGCAATCAGCCAATAACCGGCGGCGGGTTTTTCGAAATAGCGGATGCCCATGAAGTGCGGCGCCACCCAATTACCGGTCTGCAGCATTTCCTGGCTGATCTGGGCGTAGCGGGTTTCATCCGGGATCCACAGGCCGTGCAGGCCCAAGGGCAATAAATAGAACGCGGCGAAGGCGAGTAACAATAGGTACAGCGGATTTAAACGCGTCATGAAAACGTCGCTCCTTGACGTTTAAGGCCAGGGTTTTTAAGTAATAAGCTCATCGTGCAAACAGTCACTGCGGTCACTAAGTAACAGGAGAGAGTCAGGGGGTGCTTAATTAAAAGGCGCAACTAAACATGCCAGAACAGGGCTGTCTTGTTGCTGAACACAGGCAATGAGTTAGAGGTGTTTGAGCGCAGCCGGCCAGTCCGGATTGTTCATGATGCCCAGTGTCTTGAATTTACCGTTGGGCAACACTTGCACGAACAGGGCGCTGCCGTACTCGGGGAATGCCGCATGGGGGAAGCCCTGGGTTTTTTCGAAGTCGGCGATGCAGCCACTGTGCGTCACAAATACCAGGTTGCGTCCCGGCTGTTTGTGGCTGAGCAGTTCTTCACCCATGGCGGCGCCGCAGACGGCCTGCTGGCCGGAGGTCAGCTCGTTTTTACCGAACATAAAGCGCAAGGTCTGGGCGGTACGGATGGCCGGGCTGGCGAGTACGTCGCTGCCTTCCATGCCCAATGATTTAAAGGCGTTGCCGAGGTTTTCGGCGTGTTCGCTGCCGTTGATCGTCAGGCCTTCAACTGGCCCCAGGCACGGATTGGTAGAACGGTCGCAGCGCTCTTCATGACGCACCAGCACGATCACGTCGCCGTCACGCCACAGCGGCATAACCTGTGAGGTCAACAGACTGTTGCCCACGCCAAGGTCCCGTGGCGAGGCCGGCCAGAACAGGCTGCAAGCGAGCAGCACGGTGATCACGGCAATGCCTGGATACAGCCGTTGCAGGCGCTTGAAAAAAGTCCGGGGCGAGCGCGGTTTGGTCAGGGTAATGTCTACCACTTCATTCACCTTGGACATTGTTGGCAATGTTGTATTAGTTAGGCGCAACGTGTTGGCGAATAGCCGCAGTGAAACAGGAGGCTGTCACAGGGCTGCTGTCTTTTCGCTGAACATGGGGCGGTTAAAAGTTATCAGGCGTGGCAACTTAACAAGTGGTCGACGCGTGACGCATAACCGGCAATTTAGAGGTGGGCGAGTGGGCATCCGGTGAAATCCATGTGAAAAATTTGCGTGGCCCCAAGGCGCAGCCGTTATTCTCGATGGCCGCCCATCAATCGAGTGCTCCCATGCTGCAGGTGCAAGGTGTCTTCAAAAGCTATGCCACCCCTCAAGGCCCGTTGGCGGTGTTGGCAGGTGTGGATTTGCACCTGGCCGCACGTAGCAGCCTGGCGTTGATGGGCGAGTCGGGCAGTGGCAAAAGCACCTTGTTGCACTTGGTGGCCGGGCTTGATCGGTTGGATCGCGGCAGTATCCAAGTGGGTGAGCAGCGCCTCGACCAGATGAGCGAGGCGCAACTGGCTCACTGGCGGCGCACTGAAATTGGCCTGGTGTTCCAGCAGTTCAACCTCATTGGCAGTTTGCGCGTCGACGACAACCTGGCGTTCCAGGCCCGGCTGGCGGGGCGCTTTGATCCGCTCTGGCAGGTGCAGTTGGTGGAACGCCTGGGCCTGGGCGACTTGCTCAAGCGCTATCCGGAACAGCTCTCGGGCGGCCAACAACAGCGGGTCGCGGTAGGGCGTGCCTTGGCGTCGCGGCCAGGCTTGCTGTTGGCTGACGAACCCACCGGCAACCTCGACGAAGCCACCAGCGACGAGGTGTTGCAACTGATGCTGGACCTGTTGCGCGACAGCCCCACCAGCTTGTTGATGGTCACCCACAGCCCCCGTATCGCCGCACGGCTGGACCAGCAGGTGGTGTTGCATCACGGCTGCGTCCTGCCTGCGGATGCTCGCTGAAATGGCGGTGTTTTATTGGACACTGCGCGCGTTGCTCAGCCATTGGCGGCGCCACCCGGTGCAGTTTTTCAGTGTGCTCACCGGCTTGTGGCTGGCCACCGCACTCTTGACCGGCGTGCAGGCCCTCAACAGTCAGGCGCGCGACAGCTATGCCCGCGCCAGCCAGTTGATCGGCGGCGAACCCCAAGCCAGTCTCAGTGCGCCGGACGCTGCCAGTTTCCCGCAAACGCTGTTTGCCGAACTGCGCCGCGCGGGTTGGCCGGTGTCGCCGGTGGTGCAGGGGCGGTTGCAGCTCAAGGGGCATGAGGACGTACGCCTGCAATTGATGGGCCTCGACCCGCTGTCGTTGCCCGGCAGCGGCGCGGTAGCGGGGCAGCGCTTGAGCCAGGCGCAGATGCTCGCCTTCTTTGACCCTCCGGGGCGTACCTGGATCGCGCCCCAAACCTTGCAGGCCCTGGGGCTGCACGAAGGGCAGCAACCCCTGGCGCTGAACGGGCAACGCCTGCCGCCGCTGCAAGCCCAGCCGGACATGGCGCCCGGGCTGTTACTGACCGATATCGGCTTTGCTCAACCTTTGCTTGAGATGCCTGGGCAGCTGTCGCGGCTGCTGCTGGACAAGGCCTTCGCCGCCAGCCATCTCACGCCTCCCGCCGGGCTGCAACTCAGGCAGGGCGAGGACAGCAACTTGGCGCGCCTCACCGAAAGCTTCCACCTGAACCTTGATGCGCTGGGCTTCCTGTCCTTTGTGGTGGGGCTGTTCATTGTGCACGCCGCCATCGGCCTGGCCCTGGAGCAACGCCGCGGACTGCTGCGCACCTTGCGTGCCTGTGGGGTCAGTGCGCGTTTGTTGATCCTCGGGCTTGGGGTGGAATTGGGCGCGTTATCGCTGCTGGGCGGCGTGCTCGGCGTCGCCAGCGGATACCTTCTGGCCAGCCTGCTGCTGCCGGATGTGGCTGCCAGCCTGCGCGGGTTATATGGCGCCGAAGTGCCGGGACAGTTGAGCCTGAGTCCATGGTGGTGGCTGGCGGGGTTGGGCTTGAGCCTGTTGGGTGCCTTACTGGCCGGGGCCAGCAGCGTGTGGCGGGCGGCGCGCTTGCCGTTGCTGGCGCTGGCCAACGCCCAGGCCTGGCACGAGGCCCATGGTCGCTGGTTACGGCGTCAGGGCTGGGTCGCCGGAACGGCATTGCTGATCGCGCTGTTGGCGCTTTGGCTGGGCGACAGCTTGGCGGCGGGGTTTGTATTGATGGCGACCTTACTGCTCGGCGCGGCCTTGGGCTTGCCGGTATTGCTCAACGGGCTGCTCAAGGCCGTGTTGGGGCGCAGCCGTTCAGTGCTTGGCCAGTGGTTTCTTGCCGATTGCCGCCAACAACTGCCGGCTTTGAGCCTGGCACTGATGGCGCTGCTACTGGCCCTGGCCGCGAATATCGGCGCGGGCTCCATGACCTCGGGCTTTCGCCACACCTTCAATCATTGGCTGGAACAACGCCTCACTGCCGAGCTGTACCTCAACCCGCAAACCCCGGCCCAGGCGGATCAGCTCAGCACTTGGCTGGCGCACCAACCGCTGGTGCAGAGGGTGTTGCCTACCTGGCAGATCGCCGTGCAAGTGCAGGGCTGGCCAGCGGATCTGTTCGGGGTGGTCGACGATCCGACCTATCGCGAGCACTGGCCCTTGTTGGACGCTGCCGATGCACCTTGGGACCGGTTGCAGCGTGACGACACCTTGATGCTCAGCGAGCAGTTGGCGCGCAGGCTTTCAGTCAGGCTCGGGGATTCGATTGATATCCCCACGCCTCAAGGCCTCTGGTCACCCAAGGTGGTGGGGATTTACGCGGATTACGGCAATCCCAAGGGGCATATCCTGGTCAATTCCGAACACCTGCTGGCGCACTGGCCGACGCTCTCACCCGCGCGCTTCAACCTGCGCGTCGCGCCGTCTGATGTAGCGCCACTGGTGCGAGAAGTGCAGCGCGCATTTGCCCTGGACGACAGCCGCATCGTCGATCAACAGCAACTCAAGGGCTGGTCGAGCCAGGTTTTCGAACGCACCTTCGCCGCGACTGCGGCCCTCAACAGCCTGACCTTGGGCGTGGCCGGCGTAGCGCTGTTCATTAGCCTGCTGACCCAGAGCCAGAGCCGCCTCGGCCAACTCGCACCGCTGTGGGCGCTGGGCGTGACACGTCGACAATTGATGTTGCTGAACCTGGGCCAGACCTGGCTGCTGGCGGTGCTCACCCTGATGTTGGCGTTGCCGCTGGGGGTGTTGTTGGCATGGTGCCTGGACGCGGTGATCAACGTGCAGGCCTTTGGTTGGCGGCTGCCGCTGCAGGTGTTCCCGTGGCAGCTCGCACAATTGCTCGGGCTGGCGATGCTCGCCACATTGTTGGCATCGGCCTGGCCGTTGTGGCAGCTGTACCGCAGCCGTCCGGCGGATTTGCTGAGGATCTTTGCCCATGAAGATTAAGGCGTTGATGTGCGCGTTATTGCTGCTGGCGGCTTGTGACAAAGCCCCCGCGCCCCAAGAGAGCTTTGCAGGCCTGGGCAGCGATGCGGCGGACTTTGCCCAAGTGCTGCCCGGCAAGGTGTTCAGCTTTCCCGAGGACCATGGCCCCCATGACGGCTTTCGCATCGAGTGGTGGTACGTCACCGCCAATCTGAAGGACGCCCAAGGCAATGCGTTCGGCGTGCAATGGACGCTATTTCGCAACGCCTTGAAAGCCGGGCCGACCCAGGCCGGCTGGCGGGATTCGACGGTGTGGCTCGGCCATGCCGCCGTCACCTCCGCCAACCGCCATTACGCCGCCGAACGGCTGGCCCGTGGCGGCGTTGGCCAGGCCGGTGCCCAGGCAGCGCCGTTCAATGCGTGGATTGACGATTGGAACTTTGCCAGCCGTCCTGGCGCGGTCAGTGCATTGGCGGATATGCAACTCAAGGCCAGCGCAGAGCACTTCGCCTACGACTTGCGGCTGACCTCCAGCCGTCCATTGGTGTTGCAAGGTGACAACGGCTACAGCCGTAAATCCGACCAGGGCCAGGCGTCGTATTACTACAGCCAGCCGTTCTTCACCGCCAATGGCAGCGTCAGCATCGATGGCACAACCTATCAAGTCACTGGCCCGGCGTGGCTCGACCGCGAATGGAGCAGCCAACCACTGAGCGCCAGCCAGACCGGTTGGGACTGGTTCTCCCTGCACCTCGACCGGGGCGCGCAACTGATGCTGTTTCGCGTACGCCAGAAGGACGGCGGCGGTTATCTCACCGGCACCTGGATCGACGCCCAGGGACGTACAGAGACCTTGCATAACGCTGACATCCAGCTGACACCGCTGGAAACCACGGCCATCGATGGGCGCAACCTGCCGACGCGCTGGTCGCTGAAAATACCTGGCAAACAGCTGGATATCACCACTGAAGCCGTCAACCCGAACGCCTGGATGAACCTGAGCATTCCGTATTGGGAAGGGCCGGTGAGGTTTGACGGGGGCGTGGGCTACCTGGAAATGACCGGGTATTGAGGGTACTTCCGTAAGCGCTTGTCCGCGTTGACGTAGGTAACTTCCCAAATGTTATTCAGCCTTCCTCGGGTTGTGTCCGGGGTGTATCTGCTTGCTTATATTTCGACGCCATCTTCATTGCATCCCGGATGTAAGGCATGGCGCAGAGCTATCTCAACGACCGCACGATGGACTATCCGAGTGTGAAATCCCGCTTGATGGGTAGTGCTCCGAGCCGGCAGCGTTCTGATCATTTTGATGTGTTGAATCGGCACCTGCGCCATGGGCTGGTGACGCCGGGTCAGATGGTGATTATTCCCGATGCCTACAGCGTGACGTGTTCGTTGGAGGAGGCCTGGTTGATGCGCCGGGCGGAAGAAATTCACCGGCAGTTGGCGCAAGACGCGTCAGTCGGAACGGCGGTGATCAATAACTATGACTTGCTGCAGAGCTTTCTGGCGTACAGCTCGATCGGGGTGGGCAGCGTGACGTCGGCGTGGTCGCGGCATCTGGACGAGGTGGCGCATACGCTGGAGGACATTGAGCGGTTGCATCAGCGCTTTCGGGACGGTGGGTTGGACCGGCAGGCATTTTTTCGCCAGCGCCAGGTGTTGTTGTCGCTGTTGGACACCCAATTGCAAGGCGCGGCGCGCTATGGCACGGGTTTGCGGGGTAATCAGGGGTTGAAGAAGCTGCTGGGGATTTCCACGAAAAGCTATCTGAAGAAGGGTGAGATCGCCGGGTACGCGCAGCGGATTCGGGAGATCGCGCAGATGTCAAAGTGGTTGGGCAAAGGCACGTATGTGGGGTTGGCGCTGGACGTAGGCGTGGCGGGATTGGAGATCAAGGAGGCGTGTGTGACGGGGCGGGAGGCGCAGTGTCGGAGGGCGAAGTATGTGGAGACGGGGAGGTTGGTGGGGGCGGTTTCGGGGGCGGCTGTCGGGGGAAAGTATGGCGCTGCCATCGCTCATCGTGCGTGTCACATATTTTTGGGCATTTCCTTGAAGTCACAAGGTGCGCTTGCGTGCGCAGTTATCGGAGGCGCTGCGGGGGGGCACGCGGGAGGCTCTGTTCTAGGTGATGAAGGTGCGTTACTGGGTGGAAAGATTCTAGAGGTTAATGGTGAGTTGATCTTCGAGCCACAGGGAGCTTAATCGTGTCGTTTTTTCTTGCCTTTACCCTTGTGCATTTTGTTGGGATGTTTGTCGTTTTGGGGCTGATGCTGTTTGCCGAATACACAAAACTGGACAAGGTGGAGAGTTATTTCAGTCAGAACGAAAGAGTCCGCGACAATAAGCGATTCTGGAGACGAAACCAGTGGATCGACAGGCAATACCGCATGTTGTTGATGTTTGAGTACCTGTCAGACTCAGCGCGTCATGTGAAAGCAGGTGTGGTGACCGAGGCCGAACTGGCGTCTGTTCCGTTAACACTCAGGCGTTGGGTGTTGTGGCCCTATTATCTCGGCTTAATTTGGACTATTGCCACAGTCGTCTGGGTCGTTTGGCGAAGATGGTGCGACATCCCGATTGACTGAATCTCATTGGGCAGCTTGACCGCATACATAGCTGTCGGCCTACGTGGTTGACCGGGCGGCTTCAGATTAAAGGCAGAAGCGCGGCAGCCTTAGAGCCAATCGATTTTTTAGTGGACTCAGTCCAGATGTGCGATGGGGCCTGACCCCAGTGGCAGTGGGTCAGTCATAGATGTATCAACTGACACTCCCTCATCGCGGGCAAGCCCACTCCCACATTTGATCTTCATGCATCAGATAGACCTCCGGCTGGCTTAGGCTTGTTCTCTGCTTTTGATCTCAGGCGCCCCGTACGGACCAAACTGACCCTCTCTTCACTCCGGCTTTAACGCCAGTTGCAACGGCACGCGCGCCATGCTCGTGTTCGTCAACGAGCCCAGGTACAACCAGTCGCCATACTCCCGCGCCGTGGTAATCGGTGAGTAGTTGCCCGCGCTGCCATCCTGCAAGTTGGCGATGACCTTGCCGTTGGTATCCAACCCCAACACAAAGGCTTTGCGCTCGATGGGCTTGGGCACCACCATCAGTGCGCGCACCATCACTTTGCGCAGCAGCGGGTAGCCGGCGAAGCTGTCCAGCAACGGGTTGCGCGGTGAGTAGAGCGCTATCCAGAAACGGTCCCGGCCGTTGAAACTCAGGTTGTCCGGCAGGCCGGGCAGGTTGTCGATAAACAGGTCGTGGCTGCCAGTACGTTCTCCTTTGAGCCAGTAACGGCTGATGCGGTAGGCGCCAGTTTCATTCACCAGTACGTAGCTTTCGTCCGGGCCCAGGGCTACGCCGTTGGCGAATTGCAGCTGGTCGAGCAACACCTCGGTGTTGCCGTTGCTGAAGTCGTAACGCAGCAGCCGCCCATCGCCGCCATGTTCGATCACCGCTTCGCCGTCCTGCCCATAACCCCAGCGGCTCGACGCATCGCTGAAATACCCATAGCGGCCGCTGGCGTCCACGATGACGTCATTGGTAAAGCCGAAGGGCGCGCCATTGGCGCTGGTGCTCAGGGAAGTGAGTTGGCGGTTCGAGTCCAGCGCGAGCAGGCCTTTCACCCCATCGGCAATGATCAAGCGCCCATCCGGGTGCATCGCCAGTCCCAGTGGGCGACCGCCCGTATTGGCCAGTACTTCCAGGCTTTGACTGTCGGGCGATGTGCGGATGATGCGCCCGTCATGCAGGCCGCTGATGAGCAAACCCTGTGCATCCAACAGCAACGCCTCCGGCCCGGCGATGTCCTGGGCGCCGATTTTCTGTACAGCCTTGAGTCGCTGGTTTTCGGCGAAAGGGCCATCCTTCATCGATGGCGCTTTGGGCGGTGACCAGTTCACCGGTTGTACCTTGGTGGGCATCAGCAGCAGAAAGGCGACCACCGCCAGCAGCAACACAAACAGCAGATGGCGCAGTTTTTTTGGACGGGTACTCATGACGATTCCTGGTTGTCGTTGGGGTTCGGCTCCCAGTGCAGGGTGCCGAACAGGTAATCCATCAGGGGAAGGACGATATTGAAATTGCGCCCCTGCATCAGCTCGCGACGATGGTGCAAGGCATGCAGCCGGTGCATCTGGCGAATCCACGGCAGGCGCGCCACCGGATGCTCCGCAGGCAGGTGCTCGCAGGCGTGGAACACTTCGTAGAACAGGTAGCCCAGGAGCATGCACCCGGCAAACAGCCCAGCAACGTTGGGGCTCAGTTGCTTGAGCAGCCACCAGGCGGGGAGCGTGATGGCCAGGCTGTGCAGCACGATCAACCAGGCCGGGAACAGGATCACCCGCCAGTCCCGTGGGCTGTCGTAAGTCATGTGGCCAGGGGTGAAGAAACTGTGGTGGTCACCGGTATGGCGTGCGTAGAACAAGCGCGCAAAGGCGTGTTTGTGATGGCCGAGATGGCGGTGCACGAGGTAGATGCAGAGGTTGAAGAACAGCAGGGTCAACGGCACGGTCAGCCATTGCAGCGCTGTGATCTGCTCAGTGGTGGACCAGGCCAGGGTGATGCAGGCGATGCCGTAACCCAGTACAAAAAAACCATGAAGCCAGGGGTTGTAGCGAGCGGAAACCGCGGCGCGGTAGCGGGCACGGAAAGCCTCGGTAGCGTCGGGCATGGTCGGGACTCATATTATTTTTGGGTGGTGACTGAGCTTAGTCCGCCTTCGCGATTGTGCGAGTCCATAGTCCGTTTCACATCAGCGGATCCCAGCGTTGCGACCAGTCACCTTCGGCCTTGACCACGTCGCGCAATAACTCAAGGGCCTGCTGCAACACCGCCGAATCCCGCGCCCGCGAATACACCAGGTAGGTCGGGAAACTGAACTCCGGCGCCTTGGCCACACGCTGCATCACACCGCTGTCCAGGTAGCTTTGCACCACCCGCGTGCGGAAATACCCGGCGCCGCCGTTTTCGAGGATGTACTGCAAGGCCAAAGGCCCGAGGTTGAAGCTCACCGCAGCGCGGGCCTTGTCGGGCAGGGCCGCGTCATGTTGCTGGCGAAAGCCCGGGCCCCAGTCGATGTAAACGTACGGCGCCGGCTTGCTGACCAATTGCACCAGGATCAGTTTTTCTTCCAGCACCTGCTCCACCTGCAACCCCGGCCAGTACTGCGGCTGGAACACCAACGCAGCGTCGAGCACTCCCAGTTCCAGTTGGCGCAACAGGTATTCGCCTTCACGCACTTCGGTGCGCAATGCGTGGCCGGGAATATGCTCGCGCAGCGCCTGGGCCCAGCCGAGCATCAGCGGGTTGCACAGGCTGACCTCTCCGCCGATATGCAGCACATTGCGATAGCCATCGGGCAACGGCAGGTCGCGGCGCGCGGCTTCCCAGGTTTGCAGCAACTGGTTGGCGTAAACCACGAAGGCCTCGCCGTCAGCGGTCAGACGTGCACCCGCGCGGTTGCGGATGAACAGCGTACTGCCCAGTTGGCTTTCCAGGCTTTTGACCCGTGCGGTGATGGCGGTCTGGGTGACGTGCAGTTTCTCGGCCGCCGCTGCGAGGCTGCCGCAGCGGGTGATTTCGAGGAAGGTGCGTGCCAGTTCGATGTCCATGAAAACCCCTGGGGATGAATGGGGGGCATTGTAGAACTGATCACTGAAGAGGGGGGCGTGGAATGCAATTCAACGGTGGACCTGCTCCCTGGCAAGCCCGTCAAGACAGCGAGTGGAGGGCGGCGGCTGTTTGCCAAGGGCCAGGAAATCGCCCACCCATCGGCTGATACACCCTCCGCCGTCCGGTTTGGCGGGCTCCCTGAGGCGCAGGTGTGTGACTTGAAAAGCGTCTGCCGTGCCCTGTTCAGCGTTGACCAGCACCATGCGTGCGACGCGTTCGGGAAACTGCACCGCGTAACGGCTGCCCAGGCGGGTTGCGTGGCCGTTACCCAAAAAATGCAATCGTGGGTCGCCCAGTTGTGCGCGTACATACTCCATGTCCTGAACTGCCTGTTCGACGTCATGGGCCTGAGTGAGTTCGCGAGGGCTGAGTTCAATCACATCGTAGCGGTTGAGCAGAGTGCGGTAGGCCTGTGTGTAGTAGGTCTCCCAACGGCTGACGAGGTGAATGCTGAACGTACTTGCGCTGTTTTCCTGCAGTGTGTCACCGGGTTGGACGAATACCACACCTTCACGACTCAGTGGCTCACGGGCGCCGACACGGGTCAGGTACAGGCGTTGAGTGCCTTCCCCGGGGGCCGCGTGGTTACGCGGTACTGTCACGACGCCGCACTGGGTGCGCGCCAGCACCTCAGGGGCCATCTGTTCGTCTGTGGGGAGGGTGCAATCGAGCAGCCAATCGATGGCGGTGGGCTTGATCAGTGACTCTGCCTGGACAAGATGAGTGACCAGCCAGAGACAGCCGCATGCGAGGTGTTTTGCAACATTCATCAGGAGGTCCCGGGCAGCCGTGTGGAAGCGGCTTTTTACCAAGGATCCTGAGGTGACGAATGTAGGGGCGTGAGACGACTGGTGTACGAAACAAGAGTTTCGTTTATCAGATATTAGTCTTCCAACCGCCACCCAATGCCTTGTACAGCGCGATGCTGGCCTGCAGGCGTGACAGTCGCAATTGCACGTTCAAGTCCTGGGCAGCATAAAGCGTGCGCTGGGTTTCCAGTACCGTAAGCAGGTCCTCGGCGCCCGCCTGGTAGCGGCTTTCAGCAATCTGGAAGGCGGTCTGGGCCTGCTGCAATTCTTCCGTTTGCCATTGGCGCTGCTGGTCCAGGCGCGTGATGCTGCTGAGGGCTTTTTCCACATCGGCAAAACCGTTGATGATCGCACCGCGATAGGCGTACAGCAGCTCATCTTGGCGCGCTCGGGCCTTGTCGCGTTCGGCGCTTAAACGGCCGTTGTTGAAGATCGGCCCTGCCAGTCCGGCAGTCAGCGTGTAATACGGGCTGCGCAGAATGTCCACGGCCTTGTAGGCGTCGGAGCCCAGTGTGGCGCCGAGGGTCAAGGCTGGCAGCATCGCGGCGCGCGCCACGGTGACGTCCGCTTGCGCGGCGGCCAGTTGGGCCTCTGCCTTGGCAATATCGGGGCGGCGGCTGAGCAACTGGCTGGGCATGCCGGTGCCGATGGTTGGCCAGGTCAGGGCCTGGAAGGGCTCGGCGCCCAGGTCCAGGGTTTGAATCGGCTGGCCAAGGAGGGCCGCGAGGGTGATCTGGGATTCTTCGGCCAGTTGCTGAATCAATGGCAGTTGGCGTCGCTGGCTGGCGACCAGGCTTTTCTGTTGGGCCAGTTCCAGCGCCGTGGCGGAGCCCGCGTCGTAGCGGGTTTGCACCAGGTCGAGCACGTTGCGTGCATTGGCCAGGTTCAGCTCGGCGATCTGCTGGCGCTGACGTGCGGCCAGGGTTTGCGCGTAGCGGTCGGCCACGTTGCTGAGCAAGGTCAGTTCCACGGTGGCCTGATCGAACTCACTGGCCCGCAGGCCCTGCAGGGCGCTGTCTCGGGCGGCGGCGCGGCCGCCCCAGAAATCCACTTCATAACTGGCCGTCAAGCTGGCGCCAAAATTGTCGACCGCGTCGTCGCTCTGCGAGACGTCCAGGTCTGGTCCGCCCTGGCCGTGCAGCAGCTTCTGGTGGCTGGTGGCGAGGTCGAACTTCACCTCGGGTAGCAACGGCGCCCCGGCGATCACTGCACTGGCCTGGGCCTGCCGCACACGGGCCATGGCGGCGGCCACGTCGACACTGTCACGCCGGGCCTGTTCGACCAGCCGGTTCAACTGCGGGCTGCCGAATTGCGTCCACCAGTGCTGGTTGGTGCTCTGGGCCGCGTCGCGCTCGGCGAACTGCCAGGCGGCCGGCGGCGCAATACCGCTGTCCACCGCGGGTGGATCGCCGGCGCAGGCATTGAGCAGCAGGCACAGGCTGATCAGGGACAGCTGCGAGGGGATGGATCGTTTATTCACTGGTCAACGCCTTAACCGGATCGAGCCGGGCAGCTTTACGGGCCGGCATAAAGCCGAATACGACGCCGGTGACCAGCGCACAACCAAATGCGCCAAGCACCGCCACCAGGGAAAACTGCACCGCCACCTTGGCTAGCACTAATACGCCGCCCACCAGCAGGGCCAGGGCAATGCCGCACAAGCCGCCGACCACCGAGAGCATGACCGCCTCGGTAAGGAACTGGCGCAGGATGTCGCGTTGGCGCGCACCGGTAGCCATGCGGATGCCGATTTCGCGGGTCCGCTCGCGCACGGTCATCAGCATGATGTTCATCACGCCAATACCGCCCACCAGCAAGGAAATCGCGGCAATTGAGCCCAGCATCAGCGACAGGGTGTTCTGGGTACGGGCCTCGGCCTGGATCATTGCGGCGTTGTTGGTCAACTCGTAGTCGGGTTTGCCGTTGTGCAGCTTCTGCATAAGTTGGTCGATGGCCACTTCGGCTTCGTGGACCCTGCCTGCATCGGCGGCGGCAATCACCACGTATTCGGGGTCGTAGCTGCCAAACAAACGCACGCTGGCGGCGGTGTAGGGGATGGCGATACGGTCGTCGCTGTCCTTATCGCCGGAGGCGGCGCCTTTTTCCGCCAGCACGCCGATCACCTGGAAGGGCACGTTCTCGATCAGGATGTATTGTCCGATCGGATTGACCTGGCCCTTGAACAGCTTTTCGCGGATACGGTGGCCGATCACCGCGACCGTAGCCCCGCTGCGCTCGTCGGCGGTGGTGAAGTAGCTGCCCTCGACCACCGGCCAATTGAAGATATCCGGGAAGTTGGTGTCGTTGCCGCCCACGTACGCCATGTAGTCGACGTTGCCATAGCGCACGCCTGCTTTGCTGCCGTTGACCGGCATGATGCGCTTGACCTGGGGCAACGCACCCAGTGCCTCGACGTCATTGAGGGTGATGACGCCCAGTGGCGTGCGTGGGTTGGGTGATGCACCGCTCAAATAAAGAATGTTGGAGCCGAACGCGCCCATCTGCGCCATGACCTGGCGCTTGCTGCCTTCGCCGACCGCCAGCATCACCACCACCGACGCCACGCCGATGATGATCCCCAGCAGGGTCAATGCGGTGCGAAAACGGTTGATCCACATCACCCGCCAGGCGGCTTGTACCGCGTCCACCAATTCGGCTTTCCACGCGCCGTTATGCTCCGCACCGTCGACCAGGCGTTGACGCAGGTCCACGGCTTGCAACGCGCCGCTGGCGGCTGTTGGGGCTGTTTCACTGTCATCGGCCGAGTCGCTGATGATCAGGCCATCGCGAATCTCGATGATACGGTTGGCCCGCGCGGCGACTTCGCGGTCGTGAGTGATCAGGATCACCACGTGGCCCTGGCTGGCCAGTTCGTCGAGCAGGGTCATCACCTCGGCGCCGCTATGGCTGTCGAGGGCACCGGTGGGTTCGTCGGCGAGAATGATATGGCCGCCGTTCATCAGTGCGCGGGCAATGGACACCCGCTGCTGCTGACCGCCGGACAGTTGATGTGGACGGTTACCGGTACGCTCGGCCAGGCCCAGACGCGTCAGCAGGGCGTTGGCTCGGGCATGGCGTTCGGACGCGCTGATACCGGCGTAGATCGCCGGCATCTCGACGTTCTCCTGGGCCGTGCCTGAAGGAATCAGGTGGTAGCCCTGGAACACAAAACCAAAGGCCTCGCGGCGTAGCCAGGCCAATTCATCACTGTCCAGGTGGGCGACGTTTTCCCCGGCAAACAGGTAGTCCCCGACCGAGGGCCGATCGAGGCAGCCGAGGATGTTCATCAGCGTGGACTTGCCGGAGCCGGACGCGCCGACGATGGCGACGAATTCCCCGGCATGGATCGACAGGTCGATGCCGCGCAACACGTCCACCTGTGGGCTGTCGCCACCGCCGTAGGACTTGCGGATGTTCTTGAGTTCGATCAGAGGCGTGGTCAACTCAACCCCCGCTGCCAGCAGCCGGGCCGATCAACAGGTGGTCGCCTTCATTCAGTCCACCGAGTACCTGCACCCGCAGGCGATCACTGATGCCCAGTTGCACCTCGCGCTCCTCGATGCGGCCGTTCTCCGTGACAACACGGGCGATCTGTTTGTCGGCGCTGTGGCTGCCCAGCAGGGCGGCGACCGGCGCGGTCAGGGCGTCCTTGACCTGGCTGGCGACAAAAAACACTTGGGTGGTCATTTCGGCCATCAACGCGTTATCGCCGTTGTCGACATCCAGCAGCACGGTGTACAGCACCACGCGGCCGGTGCCGCTTTTTCCGGAGCTATTAGGGCTGCCGCTGCCCTGGGTTTCGTTCAAGGGCTGGGGTGGAATCGGCAAGATCTGGCGTACGGTGCTGGTCCAGCGCCGGTTGCCGCCGCTCAGGGTGGTGAAGTACGCCGTCATGCCGGGTTTCACATGGCCGATGTCGGCCTCCGAGACTTCGGCCCACACGGTCATCGGCGACAACTTTGCGATGCGCAGGATCAACGGCGTCTGCTGCTGGGCATTGAGGGTCTGGCCGACCCGCGCGTCCACGGCAACCACCGTGCCGGTCATTGGCGCGTAGATACGCGTATAGCCCAACTCCGCTTCATCGCTGCGCAGGCTGGCCTGAGCCTGGAGGATCTGCGCCTGGAACATATTGACCCGGGCCTGGGTGGCGCTCAGTTCCGCCTTGGCGGTCTGCACATCCTCTTCGCGGGTGGCGTTGCCGGCGACCAGACGCTGCTGGCGCTGGTACTTCTGCCGCGCCAGTTCGTGCTGGGCCTTCTGCTCCTGCAACTGTGCCTTGAGGTTTTCGATGGCGTAGCGGCTGGCATCGAGCTTGGCTTTTTGCGTCGAGGGGTCGATCTCTACCAGCAATTGGCCTTCCTGCACCTGGTCGCCGGCTTCAACGTGGATCTTGCGAATCTGCCCGGAAGCCTGGGCGCCCACGTCCACGTAACGACGTGGTTGCAGGGTGCCCAAAGCGGTCACGCTGTTTTCGATATCGCCGCGAGTCACGGTGACGGTGGTCAGCGTGTCGCGGCCGGTCGGCAGTACTTGCCAGGCGGCGACCGCGATGACGGGAATCAGGCACGCCACAACTAGCAGGGCGCGTCGGGCAGGTCGAGGGCGTTTCATGCTTAGGTTCCAGCCAGGAAAGTTCGGAGCGCAGTTGCGCAGAGCTGACAGTTAAACGAGAGAAACGCGTGGGGATTTAGGCTGTTACACACTGTGTAACAGGTCGTTTGCGTAAAAAAAACGACCGGTGGCGCAAGACTTGTTTAAAAGTAGATGAGAATTACTATAAATTGCACGCACCCAAACTGCCATTACGCTATGGGTTGTCATTTTCAGGTACTCAAGGAACGGATATCGCCTTTCTGTGGCGGTCGGGAGTCATGTTGGAAAACTACTATCGCGAGCTGGTGTGTTTCCTCAACGCCAAGCTGGGCAACCGTCAGGTGGCCGAAGATGTGGTGCATGACGCCTACGTTCGGGTACTTGAGCGTTCCAGCGCTATCCCCATCGACCAGCCCCGCGCGTTTTTATACCGCACGGCGCTGAACCTGGTGATCGACGGGCATCGGCGCAACGTACTGCGCCAGCACGAGCCGCTGGAAATACTCGACAGCGAAGAACGCTTCTCCCCCAGTTCCCCCCACGCCAGCCACGACCAAGGCCAACGCCTGGAGCTGCTTGATCGTGCCCTGGCCGAGTTGCCGAAAGCCTGCCGCGACAGCTTCCTGCTGCGCAAACTCGACGGGCTGACCCACCTGCAGATTGCCGAGCGCCTGGGTATTTCCCGCGCCCTGGTGGAAAAACATATCGTCAACGCCATGAAGCACTGTCGGGTGCGGATGCGCGAGTGGGAAGGGCACTGATCGCTGATCAGGTAAATTTTATTTCACTGTCCTCGTTTCCTATCAACACATGACCTGTTGTGCAGGTCTTGAAGGTATTCCTGCCCCATCGCCAAGGGGCTTATCCAGAGGACACTGGAATGACACAGGCAATTGCTTCGCCCGCGGTTCACGACCTTATCGGTATCGGTTTCGGCCCATCGAACCTGGCGCTGGCCATCGCTCTGCAGGAACGAGAGAAAACCCAGGGCAAGCTGGACGCGCTGTTTCTCGACAAGCAGGCCGACTACCGCTGGCATGGCAATACCCTGGTGACCCAGAGTGAACTGCAGATTTCGTTCCTCAAGGACCTGGTGACCCTGCGCAACCCCACCAGCCCGTACTCCTTCGTCAATTACCTGAAAGCCCACGACCGCCTGGTGGACTTCATCAATCTGGGCACCTTTTACCCGTGCCGCATGGAGTACAACGACTACCTGCGCTGGGTCGCAGCGCAATTCCAGAACCAGGGCCGTTATGGCGAGGAAGTACTGGCCATCGAGCCGATCCTGCATCAGCAGCAGGTCGAGGCCCTGCGCGTGATTTCCCGCGATGCCCACGGTGAGCAGCACGTGCGCACGACGCGCTCGGTGGTGGTCAGCGCCGGTGGCACGCCACGGGTGCCTGCGGCGTTCAAAGGGCTCAAGGATGACAACCGCGTATTTCATCACTCCCAGTACCTGGCCCGCGTTGCGCAGCAACCCTGTGTGGACGGCAAGGCGATGCGCATCGCGATCATTGGCGGTGGCCAGAGCGCGGCTGAAGCCTTCATCGACCTCAATGACAGCTATCCGTCGGTGCAGGTCGACATGATCCTGCGCGGTTCGGCGCTAAAGCCGGCCGATGACAGCCCGTTCGTCAATGAGGTGTTCTCGCCGGCCTTCACCGACCTGGTGTTCCAACAAGTGGGGGCCGAGCGCGAGCGTTTGGTCGCGGAGTACCAGAACACCAACTATTCGGTGGTCGATCTGGACCTGATCGAGCGTATCTACGGGATTCTCTACCGCCAGAAAGTCTCCGGCATCGCCCGTCACGCGTTCCGCACCATGACCGTGGTGGAAAAAGCGGTGGCCGGCCCGATGGGTATTGAGTTGACCCTGCGCAACAATGCCAACGGTGACATCACCGTCAATCATTACGATGCGGTGGTGCTGGCGACCGGCTACGAGCGTCAGATGCACCGCGAACTGCTGGCGCCTCTGGAAGCGTATATGGGTGATTTCGAAGTGGCTCGTGACTACCGCATCGTGACCGACGATCGCTGCAAGGCGGGTATCTATATCCAGGGCTTCAGCCAGGCCAGCCATGGTTTGAGCGACACATTGCTGTCGATTCTGCCGATTCGCGCGGATGAAATTGCCGCGTCGTTGTATGAATACGACCGCAGCCGAGGCAAGGCGCGTTCGGTGCAGGACCTGCTGTTGGCCACCGCCAGCTGACAGACTGCACTTGTGACCCGGAGGGCTGCCTGATACTGTACAAAAAACCAGTATTGGTAGCCTTCCATGCAGTTGATCGAAAAACTCAGCATCCTCGCCGACGCCGCCAAGTACGACGCTTCGTGTGCCAGCAGTGGCGCACCCAAGCGCAGTTCGGAGGGCAAGGCGGGGCTGGGTTCAACCGATGGCATGGGCATCTGCCACAGCTATACGCCCGACGGCCGTTGCGTGTCGTTGCTCAAGGTGCTGCTTACCAACTTCTGTCTCTACGACTGCCAATACTGCGTCAACCGCCGCTCCAGCGACGTGCCCCGCGCGCGTTTCAGCCCGGAGGAGGTGGTCACCCTGACCCTCGATTTCTACAAGCGCAACTGCGTCAGCGGGCTGTTTCTCAGCTCCGGCATCATTCGTTCGGCCGACTACACCATGGAGCAGCTGGTACGGGTGGCGAAGCTATTGCGTGAAGAGCATGACTTCCGCGGCTATATCCACCTCAAGACCATTCCCGACGCCGACCCTGCGCTTATCGCCGAAGCCGGGCGCTACGCCGACCGGCTGAGCGTGAACATCGAACTGCCCACCGAGGCCAGCCTGAACACCCTGGCGCCGGAAAAACAAATCGTCACCATCAAGCAGGCCATGCAGACCATCTACACCGGCGAACAGACCGTGTTCAACGAACCTCGCGCCCCGCGTTTCGCCCCGGCTGGGCAGAGCACGCAGATGATCGTCGGCGCCGACGATACCGATGACAGCACCATCCTTCACGGCGCCGAGGCGCTGTATGGCAACTTCAAGCTGCGCCGCGTGTATTACTCGGCGTTCAGCCCCATCCCCAACAGCCCGAAAAGCGTGCCCCTGGCTGCGCCGCCTTTGATGCGTGAGCACCGTCTGTACCAGGCGGATTTCCTGCTGCGCAGCTATGGCTTCAGCGCCAATGAATTGTTCGAAGGCCCCGGCCATCTGGCGTTGGATATCGACCCCAAGCTGGCTTGGGCCCTGGAGCATCGTGAGGTGTTTCCCCTTGATCTGAACCGCGCCGAACCCACGCTTATTGCGCGCATCCCAGGTATCGGCCTGCGCACCACCCAACGCCTGGTGGACCTGCGCCGTGAACGCAAGATTCGCTTCGAAGACCTGGCCCGCATGCGCTGCGTGCTGGCCAAGGCCAAGCCGTTTTTCATCACCAGCGACTACCACCCGCAACAGGCTGACAGCACCAGCGTGCTGCTGCGCGAACAACTGCGCGATCGTCCGCAACCGCAACAGATGGGGTTGTGGGGATGATCAGCCTGGAATGCGACAACCTGTTCAGCACCTGGCGCGAACAGGCGCGCTGGTTGCTCAGCCATCAGGTCGACCCCAGCCAGGTGAGCTGGGGTGAGGCCGAAGTGGCGGATTTGTTCGCCACTGACGAGGCGATTCCTGAAGGGCTCGGTCCGTTTCAGGCGCGTATTCCCAAGGCGCTGATCGAGCTGCTGGAGTCTGCGGCCTGCTATCACGGCGACCAGCGTTGGAGCCTGCTGTATGAGGTGCTGTGGCGGGTCAGCCATGGCGACCGCACGGCGATGCTGGCGGGCGACAAGCTGGGCAGCGAATTGCAGCGGCGCATCAAACAGGTCAGCCGTGAAGCCCATCACCTGCATGCGTTTGTGCGGTTCATCGCGTTACCGGCAGAGGCGGGGCCTGAACTGCCGGAGTATGTGGCCTGGCATGAGCCGGCCCATGACATCTTGAAATCGGCCAGCCAGCACTTTGTCGGGCGTATGGGGCGTCATCGTTGGATGATCGCTACGCCGTTGGATGGGGTGTATTACGACGGTGAACAGCTGATTCATCAGCGCGAGTGCCCCGAGGCGTGGCAGCAATTGGCGCAGAATGTCGAAGACCCGCACAGCGCTATGTGGCTGACTTACTACAGCCATATTTTCAATCCGGCGCGGTTGAATCCCAAGGTAATGGAAGGGCACTTGCCCAGCCGGTTCTGGAAGAATCTGCCGGAGGGCAAGTTGATACCGGGGTTGATCAGCGAGGCGCGCACGGGCAAGCAAAAGGATGGGCAGGCGAAGCTGGTGGCGGCGCGCCAAGGTAAGAAAATCTTAAGCGGGCATGGTTAAAAATGTTGGAGGGGCGGTGCGACGATTCGACTTGCCCCTCCCACATTCGATCCTCATTGGTTTGGCGAGTGGGGCTCAGGCCAGTTCGATGGCGGTATTTTTCACTACCGCCAACTCCGGATGCGCCACCAACTTATCAATGTGCAACTCATCATTGTTCAGCCAGATCTCCGATACCACCCGGTAATGCTCCATGTCCCGACAGCGCATGCGCAGACTGTAGTCAAACGGCCCGCTGATCAACTGGCATTCGAACACCTGGGGGCAGGCTTTGATGCAAGCTTCGAAGGCCTTTTGCGCCGAGCGCCCGCTTTGGTTGGACAAGGCCACCAGCACCAGCAACGACAGCCCTGGCGAGACCATCTGCACGTCGATGATCGCCCCATACCCACGGATCACTCCACGGCGCTCCAGCTTGCGCACCCGCTCCAGGCAAGGCCTGGGGGTAAGGTGCACCAGTGACGAGAGCTTTTCATAGGTGATCCGCCCCTGATGGCGCAGTACTTCGATGATTGCCTCATCGATGCGATCCAGCGCGGGGGAGGTATGGGGTCCGTTGGCCTTGGTATCCATGGGTTTCACTTCAAACGGTTGGAAAGAAATTGCTGCAAGCGCTCGCTTTTGGGGTGGTCGAGGATCTCGGCGCTGCCTTGTTCCTCGACCCGTCCCTGGTGCAAGAACAGCACTTGGCTGGACACCTGGCGGGCAAAGCCCATCTCGTGGGTGACCATCAGCATGGTACGACCTTCCTCGGCCAACGTCTGTATGACTTTGAGGACTTCTCCTACAAGTTCTGGGTCCAGTGCGGACGTCGGCTCATCGAACAGAATGATTTCCGGCTCCATCGCTAAGGCCCGTGCAATCGCCACGCGCTGTTGCTGGCCGCCGGACAGGAACGCCGGGTATTGATCTGCCACGCGGCCTGGCAGGCCGACCTTGTCCAGGTACATCCGTGCGCGTTTTTCCGCCTCCGCCGCACTTACGCCCAGCACCCGGCGCGGCGCCATGGTGATGTTTTCCAGCACGGTCATGTGGCTCCACAGGTTGAAGTGCTGGAACACCATGGCCAGGCGCGTGCGCAGGTTCTGCAATTGCGCCTGATCCGGGGCACGGGTGCCGGCACGCCCTTGCTGCATTTCTATGCTGATGCCGTCCAGGGTGATGACTCCAGCGTCGGGCTGCTCCAGAAAGTTGATGCAACGCAGCATGGTGCTTTTGCCGGAGCCGCTGGCGCCGATCAGGCTGATCACATCGCCTTGGCGCGCGTTAAGGGAAACACCCTTGAGCACTTCGTGCTCGCCGTAGCGTTTATGAATGCCTTCGACTTGCAGCTTGATGGCAGCAGTTGCAGCCTTGGTAGCGGGTGCATCGACAGGATAAGTGGCCAGGGCCTGCGCGGACTGATTCATGGGTTAGCCTCGGGTAGGAATAAGAAAACGCATCCAGCGACGTTCGGCCAGTCGAAACAGGCCCACCAGTGCAAAGGACAGCAACATGTACAGCAGGGCAGCGATGCCGAAGGCCTGGAACGTCAGGAACGTCTCGGCATTGGCGTCGCGGGCCACTTTGAGGATATCGGCGACGGTGGCGGTGAACGCCAGCGAGGTGGCGTGCAACATCAGGATCATTTCATTGCTGTAGGCCGGCAACGCGCGGCGCAGCGCGGCGGGCACCACCACAAACAGATTCAAGCGCCAGCCGTGCAGACCGTACGCGCGGGCGGCTTCGATCTCGCCATGGGGGATATTGCGAATCGCCCCGGCGAAGATCTCCACGGTGTAGGCGCAGGTGTTCAAAACAAACGCCAGCAGGGTGCAGTTCAGCGCATTGCGGAAAAACTGGTTGAGCAGGGCGTTGTCCTGCACCACTTCAAGGCTGTAGAGCCCGGTGTAGCAAATCAGCAGTTGGATATACAGCGGCGTGCCGCGAAACAAGTAGGTGTAGACCTCCACCGGCCAGCGCAGCCAGAAGTGCTCCGAGACCCGCGCCAGTGCCAGGGGAATCGACAGAATGAAGCCCAGCACCACCGAGATGATGAACAGCCACAGGGTCATGGCCACGCCGGAAAGGCCCGAGCCATCACTGAACAGGTAGGCCAGGCCGTATTGCTGGAACAATTCGATCATCGCGCCATCCCCTTGATGCCGAGGTTATAGCGCCGCTCGAGGCGCTTGAAGATGCGGTTGGAGAGGGTGGTGATCACCAGGTAGACCAGGCCGGCAAGGATCAGGAAGTACAGCGGCTCGTTGGTGGTCTTGCCGGCGTTTTGCGCGGCTTTGACTAGGTCCGACAGGCCGATGATCGACACCAGCGCCGTGGACTTGAGCAGTACCAGCCAGTTATTGCCCAGGCCTGGCAGAGCGAAGCGCATCAACTGCGGAAACAGCACCAGATGAAACCGCTGCCAGCGACTCAGGCCATAGGCGGTGGCAGCTTCCAGTTGGCCGACCGGCACACTGAGGATTGCGCCACGGAAGTTCTCGGTGAAATACGCGCCGTAGATAAACCCCAGTGTGATCACGCCGGCGGTAAACGGGTCGATTTCAAAATAATCCCAGCCGACGCGTTCGGTCAGGTCGTTGAGCCACAGTTGCAGGCTGTAGAAAATCAGCAGGATCAGCACCAGGTCCGGCACGCTACGGATCAACGTGGTGTACAGCGTGGCCGGCACCCGCAGCCATTTGGCGCTGGACAGCTTGGCGCCCGCGGCGAGCAGGCCGAGGGTGAGGCTCAAGGCCAGCGCGAGGAACGCCAGCTTGAGCGTCATCCAGGCACCCTGGGCCAGCATGGGGCCGTAGCCTTGCAGGTTGAGGAGTTCGTTCATGGGGGGAATCTCTAAAGGGCGCAGACATACCCCTGTGGGGGGGGCTTTTGTGGAAGGGGGCTTGCTCCCGATGAGGGTGTGTCAGTTGATGCAGTTGTGACTGACCCACCGCTATCGGGAGCAAGCCCCCTCCCACACAAATCTTTTCCCACAGGGATTGTGTTGGCTTATTCGTTGTAGATGTCCTGATCGCCGAAGTACTTCTTCTGGATCTGCGCGTAGGTGCCATCGGCCTGGACGGCGGCGATGCCCTTGTTGATCAGCGCACGCAATTCCTGGTCGTTCTTGCGCAACCCCATGGCGATATCCAGCGGCAGGGTCGGGTCCTTGAAGGCCGGGCCGGTCTTGAAGTCGGCGCCTTCAGGTTTGGACAGGAAGTTGAGCTGGGCTTCGAGTTTGTCGGTGAGGGTGGCGTCGAGGCGGCCGTTTTGCAGGTCGGCGTAGTTCTGTTCCTGGGACTGGTAGGCCTTGACCTGAGCCCCGAGCTTAGCCAGGTGCGCACGGGCATAGGCTTCCTGCAACGAGCCTTGCAGTACGCCGACCTGCTTGCCTTTCAACGATTCAGGCGTGTCGCCGAAGTCGGCGCTTTTGCGGGTGATCACCGAGGTTGGGCTGAGGAACAGCCGGTCGCTGAAGTCGATGACTTTTTCACGGGCCGGCGTCACGGCCATGGACGACATGATGGCGTCGAATTTGCGCGCGCGCAGCGCCGGGATCATGCCGTCGAATTCGTTGTGCACCCAGGTGCATTTGACGTCGAGCTTGGCGCAGATGGCATTGCC
This sequence comes from Pseudomonas sp. Irchel 3H9, assembly GCF_900187495.1. Lineage (NCBI taxonomy): Bacteria > Pseudomonadati > Pseudomonadota > Gammaproteobacteria > Pseudomonadales > Pseudomonadaceae > Pseudomonas > Pseudomonas sp. Irchel 3H9. The sequence goes on from NZ_FYDK01000002.1 coordinate 35,927, forward strand.
CAATTCGATATCGAAGCCTTGCAGGCTGCCGTCAGCGGCCACGGATTCAAAGGGTGGGTATTCGGGGAATACGCCGAAGCGGATTTCTTTCCAGTCCTGGGCGTGGGCGGCGCTGGCGCACAATGGAAACAGCAACGCAGCGAAAAGTGATCGCAGTGGAATCATGTGTCAGTCCCTATATTTTGTAATTGATGTCAGGGCAGTAAAAAGGGTGCGGCTTGCATTCATTCGGTGACTCTTCGGTCGGGCTCAGAATGCTTGATGGTGGTGCTTTTTTTGTGTCGTTTACCCGGTGCTCAAAGCGCAAATTGCGCTGTTAAAACGAGCATTGCAGCGGAATCGGCTGTTGCACCCGCTGAATCGGCTTTTCAGCTCTGTAAGTCGGGCCTGCCCTCGGCGCAAAGGGGCAGGCCAGAGCGGTCTCACGCGCGCTTTTTGTGCTGTGCGCGTGGCTGCTGGGCCAGGCGTGCGAACAGGTCTTTCGGGTCGGCCAGGTCCGGCACCAACTCCAACTCGCTGCCCACATCCAGAGCCTTGGCCACGTCGAGCACGTAGCGCAGGGCCGAGTAGTCTTCGATGGCAAAACCTACCGAGTCGAACAGGGTGATCTGGCGCTCATTCTCGCGGCCGGCTACCTGGCCGTTGATCACCTGCCACAGCTCGGTCACCGGCGAGTCTTTCGGCATGTGCTGGATCTCACCTTCGATACGGCTTTGCGGCTCGTACTCGACGATGACCCGGGCGCGCTCGACGATGCGTCGGTCCAGCTCGGTCTTGCCCGGGCAGTCGCCGCCCACGGCGTTGAGGTGCATGCCGGGTTCGATCATGTCGTCGGTGAGGATGGTCGCGTAGGCCTTGTCTGCGGTCACGGTGGTGACGATATCCGCGCCCTTGACCGCTTCCGCCACGCTGCCGGCCAGGATCACCCTGATCGCCGGGAAGGCCTTGAGGTTGGCTGCCAGTTTGGCAGTGGCCTTGGCGTCGATATCGAACAGGCGGATTTCGTTGATGCCGAGCATGGCGTGGAAGGCCAGGGCCTGAAACTCGCTCTGCGAGCCGTTGCCGATCAACGCCATGCTGCGGCTGTTGTCTCGGGCCAGGTAACGCGCGACCAGCGCCGAGGTGGCGGCGGTGCGAATGGCGGTAGTCAGGGTCATTTCTGCCAGCAGCACTGGTTTGCCGGTGTCCACGTCGCCCAACGCACCGAACGCCATGACGGTGAGCATTCCGGCGAGGGTGTTTTTTGGGTGGCCGTTGACGTACTTGAAGGCGTACAGCGACGCGTCTGACACCGGCATCAACTCGATCACGCCATCCGGCGAGTGGTTGGCCAGGCGCGCGCACTTTTCAAAATCCTGCCAGCGCAGGTAGTCAGCGCGAATGTACTCGGCCATCTCGGTGATGCAGGTTTGCAGGCCTTTTTGCGAGACCAGGTAGCTGAGGTCGTTGACGTCGATATAGCGGGTCATGGCAAGACTCCTTATTGAAATGAGGGGCGGGCGGGCAGGTGCACTTCCGCGAGCATGCAGCGGGCACTGCCGCCGCCGATGCGTTCGATGTTGTCGATATTCACCACCACAGGCCGCGTATGGCGTTCCACATGCTGGCGCTGGGCCGGTTGCAGTGCGCACCAGGCGCTGGCAGACATCACCAGCAGCGGCTGGCCGTCGCGGTCGTGGACTTCAAGCATGTTGCCGGCGAAGGCTTCCAATTGGTCGAAGTCGAGGGCGAGGATGTCCTTGCCGGTGTCGCGCAGGGAGCGTTCCAGGGCCAGGCGTTCGTTTTGGTCGGGCAGGGCTTGCAGGCACACCACCGACAGGTCGCGGCCGACGCTCATCATCACGTTGCTGTGGTAGATCGGCGCGTGTTGGCGGTCAACCGCATGGAATACGCAGAGCCGGTAGTCGAGGCGTTCGGCGAATTCGCGCAGCGCATCCTGATGGGTGCGTCCGGAGTGGCAGGCGTAGCTGATGCGGTGTTGGCGGTCGAGCACCATGCTGCCGGTGCCTTCGAGGAATATGTTCTGTTGTTCGAGATGGCTGAGGTCGATGGTGCTGTTGATCGCAAAACGTTGCTCCAGCACTTGCAACACACCCTTGTTGCGCTCCAGTCGTCGGTTCTGGCCTTCCATCGGGTACAGCACCAGGCTGCCGTCGGCGTGGCTGCTCCACCAGTTGTTGGGGAAGATTGAGTCGGGAGTGTGGGGCGCCAGAGTGTCCTGCACCACCAGCACTTCCACGCCGTGCTGGCGCAGGGTGTCGACATAACCGTCGAACTCTTCCAGCGCTTTCTGCTGTGCGCTGAGCGGGTCAAGGGGCGGGCGTTGAAAGCGGTTGTTGATCGCAGTGTCCGGGTTGAAGGCAAAGCGCGCCGGGCGAATCATCAAGACGGTGTTGGTGGTTTGCATGGGTGCACGGATCCATGAGTAAGGCGGTGAACAAAGATGCAGTGGGGCTATTTTGTGGCTTGTGCGGGATGAATCCCGGCTGAAACCCAGGGGCGGCTCAGCCGGGAAAGCTGAAAAGGGGGGTAGGCCAGCCGAATCGGCTGCGAGAGGTGGAATGCGGTCAAAATGCGGGAGGGGCAAGCCACTCCCACATTGGTACAGTAGCGACTGTTATAGCGCCGTCAGCCAGGAGGAATCATGTCTACCGCCGTTCGTCTCGCCCAACCCACCGATGCCGAAGGGATCAGCCAGGTCATCCTGGCGGCCCTGCACAGCAGCAATGCGCGGGATTACCCGGCGGACGTGATTGCCCGTGTGGCGAGCAACTTCACGCCGGACGCGGTGTTGACCTTGCTCAAGCGCCGTATCGTGCTGGTGGCGATTGAGGATCAGAGGGTGGTCGCCACGGCGGCACTTGATGCCAATGTGGTGCGCTCGGTGTTCGTCAACCCGACCTTGCAAGGGCAGGGCATTGGCCGGTTGCTGATGATGGAAATCGAACTACGCGCCCGCGAAGCAGGAGTCACCGTATTAAGTGTGCCGTCTTCGCTGACCGCCGAGCCGTTCTACACCAAGCTGGGGTTTCACACGGTGCGCGATGTTTACCATGGCAACGAGCGCACGCTGGTGATGGAAAAGACGTTGTCATCGCGCTACCCCATCGGGCCATATCGCGATCGTCCGCATCGCGCGCAGGTGATTGAGCTATGGCAGGCGGCGTTTGGTTATGACACGGCCCATAACCTGCCGAGCCTGGCGATCGATAAGAAGCTGGCGGTCAATGACGGGTTGTTCTTCGTGGCGACGGATAAAAAAACCGTGATCGGCACCATTCTCGCCGGGTACGACGGGCATCGTGGTTGGCTCTATTCGGTGGCGGTGCACACGGACTACCGGCGTCATGGCCTGGGCTCTTCGCTGGTGCGGCATGCGGAACAGGCGTTGACGGCGCTGGGCTGCATGAAGATCAACCTGCAGATCACCAGTGGCAATGAGGCGGTGGCGGGGTTTTACGAGGCGCTGGGGTATGGGGTGGAGGCGAGGGTCAGCATGGGGAAGAAGATTGCCGAGAATATTCCGAAAGAATCTTGAATACGCCGGAGAGCAAATGTGGGAGGGGGCTTGCTCCCGATGGCGATGTATCAGTCAACAGATTCATTGACTGACCCACTGCTATCGGGGGCAAGCCCCCTCCCACATGGGATATGCGTTGAGGCTGTTAGACCTTCACGATCCAACCCGCTGGTGCTTCGACGTCGCCGGTCTGCACACCGGTCAGCTCTTTGTAGAGCTTCTGGGTGATCGGGCCGACTTCGGTTTCGCTGTGGAACACATGCAGGTTGCCGTTGTACTGGATGCCGCCGATCGGCGAGATCACCGCAGCAGTACCGCAGGCGCCGGCTTCCTTGAAGTCAGCCAGCTTGTCGATGAACACTTCGCCTTCGACCACTTCCAGGCCCAGGCGGGTCTTGGCCAGTTCGATCAGCGACAGGCGGGTGATGCCTGGCAGCACCGAAGGCGACTTCGGCGTGATGAACTTGTTGTCGTGGGTGATCCCGAAGAAGTTGGCCGAGCCGACTTCTTCGATCTTCGAGTGGGTCATCGGGTCCAGGTAGATCGCATCGGCGAAACCGGATTTTTTCGCTTCAGAGCCCGGCATCAAGCTGGCCGCGTAGTTGCCGCCCACTTTCGCAGCACCGGTGCCTTGTGGCGCAGCGCGGTCGAAGGTGGAGATCTGGAAGTTGTGTGGCACCAGGCCGCCCTTGAAGTAGGCACCGACCGGAATGCAGAACACCGAGAAGATGAACTCCGGCGCGGTACGCACGCCGATGTTGTCACCGGTACCGATCACGAACGGGCGCAGGTACAGCGCGCCGCCACTGCCGTACGGCGGGATGAAACGCTCGTTGGCCTTGACCACCTGTTTGCAGGCGTCGATGAACACGTCGGTCGGCACATGGGGCATCAGCAGGCGGGCGCAGCTGCGTTGCATGCGCGCGGCGTTCTGGTCCGGACGGAACAGGTTGATCGAGCCGTCCTTGCAGCGGTAGGCCTTGAGGCCTTCAAAGCACTGCTGGCCATAGTGCAGAGCGGTGGAGCCCTCACTGATGTGCAGCACGTTGTCGTCAGTCAGGGAGCCTGCTTGCCACTCGCCGTCTTTAAAGGTCTGGATATACCGTTTGTCGGTCTTGATGTAGTCAAAACCCAGCTTGTCCCAATTGATGCTTTCGTTACCCATGACACCCTCTATCTTTGGTCAAGTCGGTTTTTTTCTGAATGGGCGCAACAATACTTCATTCTTGGCTTGTGTGGGAGCCACTGCGTGGACGCCTTCAGCCTCTGTATTGACCGATCCACCGCTATCGGGGGGCAAGCCCCGTCCCACATGTGGAATGCATTCCCCTGTGGGAGGGGCGGTGCGACGATTCGACTTGCCCCCGATGGCCTCACCACGGTTTTACAGATGCAACGCGTGGCCCAATGCGCGCAGCGCAGCTTCCTGCACCGCCTCGCCGAGCGTCGGATGAGCGTGGATGGTGCCGGCTACATCCTCCAGGCGCGAACCCATTTCCAGGCTCAGGCCGAACGCAGTGGACAGCTCAGATACACCCACACCCACGGCCTGCCAGCCGACAATCAGATGATTGTCACGCCGCGCCACCACTCGCACGAAGCCGGTTTTCGACTCCAGGGTCATCGCCCGGCCGTTGGCTGCGAAGGGGAAACTCGACACGATGCAGTCCAGGCCGGCGGCCTTGGCTTCATCGGGCGTCTTGCCGACCACCACCAGTTCCGGGTCGGTAAAGCACACCGCCGGGATTGCCGCCGGGTTGAATTCGCGGTGTTGACCGCTGATCAGTTCGGCAACCATTTCGCCCTGGGCCATGGCGCGGTGGGCGAGCATCGGCTCGCCGCTCAAGTCGCCGATGGCGTACACATTGCGCATGCTGGTCTGGCAACGGCTGTCGATCTTGATTGCCGCGCCATTCATCGCCAGGTTCAGCGCTTCAAGGTTCCAGCCTTGGGTGTTGGGTTTGCGACCCACGGCCACCAGGACCTGATCGGTCTTCAGCGACACCGTGTCGCCGTTCGGATCACGCACTTGCAGGCAGTTGTCGGCAAACCCGGTGACGCTGTGCTTGAGGTACAGCTTCACCCCCAGTTGCTTGAGAGATTCGTTCACCGGCTGGGTCAGCTCGGCGTCGTAAGCCGGCAGGATGCGATCCTGGGCCTCGACCACACTCACCTCAGCACCCAGCTTGCGGTAGGCAATCCCCAGCTCAAGGCCAATGTAGCCGCCGCCCACCACAATCAGGCGCTTGGGCACCCGGGTCGGCGCCAGGGCTTCGGTGGAGGAGATGATCGGCCCGCCAATTGGCAGCATCGGCAGGTTGACGCTTTTCGAACCGGTGGCCAGCAGCAGGTGTTCGCACTGGATGCGCTGGTCGCCAACGTCGACGGTCTTGCCGTCCACCACCTTGGCCCAGCCGTGGATCACCTGCACTTTGTGCTTTTTAAGCAGTGCGGCGACGCCAGTGGTCAGGCGGTCGACGATGCCGTTTTTCCATTCAACGCTTTTGCGGATGTCCAGGGTCGGCACATCCACTTCGATACCCAGTTGCGAACCCTGGCTATGGTGGATGGTTTGCTGAAACTGCTCGGCCACATGGATCAAGGCCTTGGACGGAATGCAGCCGATGTTCAGGCAGGTGCCGCCCAACGCCTGGCCTTCCACCAGGATGGTCGGTATGCCCAGTTGGCCGGCGCGAATGGCTGCCACATAACCGCCAGGGCCGCCGCCGATAATCAGCAGCGTGGTATGCAATGTCTGAGTCATGCCCTTACTCCAGGAACAGGCTGGCGGGTTGTTCGAGCAGGCCGCGAATGGCCTGGATGAATTGCGCCGCGTCCATGCCATCGACCACGCGGTGATCGAAGGAGCTGGAGAGGTTCATCATTTTGCGAATCACGATCTGGCCCTTGATCACCATCGGCCGCTCAACGATACGGTTGACGCCAACGATGGCCACCTCCGGCAAGTTAAGCACCGGGGTGCTGACGATGCCGCCCAAGGCGCCCAGGCTGGTCAAGGTAATGGTCGAACCCGACAACTCGTCACGACTGGCCTTGCCATTGCGCGCGGCCGTGGCCAAACGCGCGATTTCCTCGGCATTGCCCCACAGGCTGCGGGCTTCGGCGTGACGCACCACCGGCACCATCAAGCCCACGTCGCTCTGGGTGGCGACGCCCACATGCACCGCGCCGAGGCGGGTGATGACCTGGGCTTCGTCGTCATAACGCGCGTTGATCTGCGGGAAATCCCGCAGCGCCACGACCATGGCGCGCACGATAAACGGCAGTAACGTCAGCTTGCCGCGCGTCGCGCCATGCTTCTCGTTGAGGTGCACGCGCAGCTCGTCGAGGGCGGTGACGTCGATCTCTTCCACATAGCTGAAGTGCGCGGCACGGCGGGTGGCGTCCTGCATGCGCTGGGCAATCTTGCGGCGCATGCCGATCACCGGGATCTGTTCTTCGGTGTTGCGTTCGGCGTAAGGGTTGGCTGCCGTCGAAGCGTTTGACGCCCCTTGTTGCAGGTAGGCATCGAGGTCTTCGTGCAGGATCCGCCCGGCGGGGCCGGAGCCCTGGACCAGCCGCAGTTGAATTCCGGCATCCAGCGCATGCTTGCGCACGGCGGGGGAGGCCAGGGGGCGTTCATCGGCATCGCGGGCCACAGGGGCCTGTGCGGTCACGACGGGCGCGGGCTTGCTTTCAACCACTGGTGTAGGTTTGGCCTCGACAACGGGAGCAGCTTTCACCGGCTCCGCCACCACGGGCGCCTCCTTGGCGTTGCCCGCACCTTCTACTTCAATGCTGATCAGAATACTGCCCACGGCCATCACTTCACCCGGCTCGCCGCCAAGGGAAATCACTTTGCCGTGCACCGGCGAGGGAATATCCACCATCGCCTTGTCGGTCATCACATCCGCCAGCACCTGGTCTTCGACGACCATGTCGCCGACCTTCACATGCCAGACCGACAGTTCAACTTCCGCGATGCCTTCGCCAATGTCCGGCATCTTGATAACGTGCGTGCCCATTCAGACCTCCATGACCCGTTTCAACGCCGCGCCCACTCGGGACGGGCCTGGGAAATACGCCCACTCCTGCGCGTGCGGGTAAGGGGTGTCCCAACCGGTGACGCGTTCGATCGGCGCTTCCAGGTGGTGGAAGCAATGCTCTTGCACCAGCGCCACCAACTCGGCACCAAAACCGCAGGTGCGGGTGGCTTCGTGTACCACCACGCAACGGCCGGTCTTCTTCACGGATTTGACGATGGTCTCCAGGTCCAGCGGCCACAGGCTACGCAGGTCGATGACTTCGGCGTCGATGCCGGTTTCTTCGGCAGCGACTTGGGACACATACACGGTGGTGCCGTAGGTCAGCACGGTGACTGCCGAACCCGGACGCACAATGGCGGCCACGTCCAGCGGCACGGTGTAGTAACCGTCCGGCACCTGCGCTTGCGGGTGTTTCGACCACGGGGTTACCGGGCGGTCGTGATGGCCGTCGAACGGGCCGTTGTACAGGCGTTTAGGCTCAAGGAAGATCACCGGGTCATCGTTTTCGATCGAGGCGATCAGCAGGCCCTTGGCGTCATAGGGGTTGGACGGCATCACCGTGCGCAGGCCGCAGACCTGGGTGAACACCGCTTCGATGCTCTGGCTGTGGGTCTGGCCGCCGTAGATGCCGCCGCCGCAGGGCATGCGCATGGTCAGCGGTGCCGTGAACTGGCCGGCCGAGCGATAACGCAGGCGCGCCGCTTCGGAGATGATCTGGTCGGTGGCGGGGTACACATAGTCGGCAAACTGAATCTCAGCCACCGGGCGCAGGCCATAGGCACCCATGCCCACGGCCACGCCGATAATGCCGCTTTCCGAGATCGGTGCGTCGAACACCCGCGAGCTGCCGTACTTGGTCTGCAAGCCTTCGGTGCAACGGAACACACCGCCGAAGTAACCCACGTCCTGGCCGAACACCACCACGTTGTCATCACGTTCAAGCATCACATCCATGGCCGAGCGCAGGGCCTGGATCATGGTCATGGTGGTGGTGGTCATGGCGGTTTCCAATTCGATGCTGTTGTTGTGATCGTTCATGTCAGACCCCCAACTCTTGACGCTGGCGCTTCAAGTGCTCCGGCATCTCTTTATAGACGTCTTCGAACATGGTCGCGGCGCTTGGAATCTGGCCACCGGCCAGGGTGCCGTACTGTTCGGCCTGTTTCTGCGCGGCGATCACCTCGGCTTCAAGTTCAGCACTGACCGCCGCGTGTTCCTCTTCGGACCACTGGCCAATCTTGATCAGGTGCTGTTTGAGACGAGCAATCGGATCGCCCAACGGGAAGTGGCTCCAGTCATCGGCGGGGCGGTATTTGGACGGATCATCGGACGTGGAGTGCGGACCGGCACGGTAGGTGACCCACTCGATCAGGCTCGGGCCGAGGTTGCGCCGCGCACGTTCAGCGGCCCAGGCGGAGGCAGCGTACACGGCGATAAAGTCGTTGCCGTCCACGCGCAGGGAAGCGATGCCGCAACCGACGCCGCGTCCGGCGAAAGTGGTGGCTTCACCGCCGGCGATGGCCTGGAAGGTGGAGATAGCCCATTGGTTGTTGACCACGTTGAGAATCACCGGCGCGCGGTACACGTGGGCAAAGGTGAGGGCGGTGTGGAAGTCGGATTCGGCGGTGGCGCCGTCGCCGATCCAGGCCGAGGCGATCTTGGTATCGCCCTTGATCGCCGAGGCCATGCCCCAGCCCACGCCCTGAACGAATTGGGTGGCGAGGTTGCCGGAAATGGTGAAGAAGCCGGCGTCTTTCACCGAATACATGATCGGCAACTGGCGACCCTTGAGCGGGTCGCGCTCGTTGGACAGCAGCTGGCAGATCAGGTCCACCAGTGGCACTTCGCGGGCCATCAGGATGCTTTGCTGGCGGTAGGTGGGGAAGCACATGTCGTCGATGTTCAAGGCCAGGGCCTGGGCGCTGCCGATGGCTTCTTCGCCGAGGCTTTGCATGTAGAACGACATTTTTTTCTGACGCTGTGCGACCACCATGCGGTTGTCGAAGATGCGCGTCTTGAGCATCGCACGCATGCCTTTGCGCATGATGTCAGTGGAGACGCCTTCGGCCCACGGTCCCAAGGCTTGGCCCTGGTCGTCGAGTACGCGGATCAGGCCCTTGGCCAGGTCGGCGGTGTCGGCGGGTTCTACGTCGATGGCGGGTTTTCGCACCAGGCCGGCGTCGGTCAGGCGCAGGTAGGTGAAGTCGGTCTTGCAGCCTGGTCGGCCCGAGGGTTCAGGGACGTGCAGGCGCAGTGGTTCGTACTGCTGGGTCATGGCTTCTACGCTCGATCTTGTGAATTTCTTGTAGTGGGCGCGCTAGCTGACAGTCAGTCTTCGGGTAGAAGAAATCTTGTCCTACAACAATCATAGGCGTGGCGTAGAAGAATATTTATCTCTGTTTCGTTGCGCCTGGGATCAATTGCGGATAAAAAACCTGCATAAACATAATAAACAGGTGATTTTGTCTCATGCGCAAACTGGACCGTACCGATATCGGCATTCTCAACGCTCTGCAGGAGAATGCCCGCATCACCAACGCCGACCTGGCCCGCTCGGTCAACCTGTCGCCCACGCCGTGTTTCAATCGGGTCAAGGCGATGGAGGAATTGGGCCTGATTCGCGAGCAGGTCACGCTGCTCGACGCCGATTTACTGGGGCTGCACGTCAACGTGTTTATCCATGTGAGCCTTGAAAAGCAGAACGAACTGGCGTTGCAGCAGTTCGAAGGCGCGATTTCCGACCGGCCCGAGGTGATGGAGTGCTATTTGATGGCCGGTGATCCGGACTATTTGATTCGGGTGTTGGTGCCGACGATCCAGTCGCTGGAGCGGTTCATGATGGACTTTCTGACCAAGGTACCGGGGGTGGCGAATATCCGCTCCAGTTTTGCCCTCAAACAAGTGCGTTACAAAACAGCATTGCCGCTGCCAAGAGATGGACTGATGGTCTAATAAAGTGGCGCGGTTTCCCTTGGCACGTTAATAGTTAGCTAGACAACTAAACTCGCTATTTAAATATTTAGGGTTGCCAATAAAAAAATACCTAATTAGTCACGTATTTTTCACGTCTGGTTTAACACATTAATCCCCATCAGGCCGTGAAGTTCGCGGCCCAGGAAAGGGGTGCGCCGCGATGTCCATGAGAGCCTTGAAGCTGAACTTCCGTACCACACTTTGTTTTGGTGTGGTGTGTCTTTTGCTGTTGATCCAAGGAGCAATGACGCTGATAAAAGTCGATAAAGTCTATTCATCGACGGTTGAAATCGAATCTAACTGGCTTCCCAGTATTCGTTCGGCAGGTGAAATAGATTCGGCTTTTTACAAACTGCGTCTTGATCTACGCCGCTATGCCATGGATATCGGGCGCCAGGATCCGGCCTCCCTTGAGAAGCTCAAAGCGACGCGCAAGGAAGCCCTTGATATTGCAGAGCGTTATGCGCCGTTAGTCTCAAGCCCCGAAGAACAAGCCAAGTACAACGACGCATTGACCGGCATAAAGAACTACAGCCAGAAGATGGATGAGTTCCTCGCGCAAGCCTCCACGCTGTCCGCTGAACAGATGTCGACTTATTTGCGTGACGTCAACGGGCCGATTGCCCTTGATGTACAGCGTTCCATCAGCGAGTTGATCGCGTTGAATTCCGGTGGCTCCAATACGGCGGTTCAGGTGGCTTCCAGCGAATATGACGCGGCGCGTCTGTTCACTTGGATATTGATGGGCACCTCCTTGATGATCACCGTCGTGGTTGCAAGCCTGTTTACCCGCAGCATCATTACTCCAGTCCGCGAACTGTTGGTATCGACCGGCAAGATTGCTGACGGCGATCTGCGCGTGGCGATTGCCATCAATGGCAACGACGAGTTGACCGAGTTGCAACGATCTACCGCGTCTATGCAAATGAACCTGAAAAGCACCTTGCAGCATATCTCGGAAGCGTCCGGGCAATTGGCTGCGGCGGCGGAGGAGATGAGCGCCATTACCCGCGAGTCCAGCGCCGGTATTGAACGCCAAAGCATGGAAACCGATCAGGCCGCGACGGCGGTTAACGAAATGACGGCGGCCGTGGAAGAAGTGGCGCGCAATGCGGTGTCGGCTTCCCAGTCCACACAGGATTCCCAGCGCTCGGCCAAAGTCGGCCAGGAGCGTGTGAAGCAAACCATCGCCTCCATCGAGAAGCTCAGCGCCACGGTGCAGCAGACCGGCGTCGAAGTCGAAGGGCTGGCCAAGCAGGCCCAGGATATTGCCCGAGTGGTTGAAGTGATCCGTTCAATTGCCGAGCAAACCAACCTGCTGGCCTTGAACGCTGCCATTGAGGCGGCCAGGGCAGGGGAGCAGGGCCGAGGCTTTGCGGTCGTCGCCGACGAAGTACGGGCATTGGCCCATAGAACCCAGACCTCGACCCAGGAAATCGAGCAGATGATCGCGAAAATCCAAACATGCTCCAGCGAAGCGGTGTCTTCCATGGCCCTTAACCGCAACGAAGCAGTGGATTCATTGAAGATCGCCCATGAAGCGGGTGCCGCGATTACTCAGATCACCGACGCCATTACCGACATCAATGACCGCAACCTGTTGATCGCCACGGCCTCTGAAGAACAGGCCCATGTGGCCCGCTCGGTGGACCAGAACCTGATCAGCATCCGTGATCTTTCCATTCAGAGTTCTTCGGCGGCCGGGCAGACGTCGATTGCCAGCCAAGAGCTGTCGCGGCTGGCGGTGGACCTCAAGCAGATCGTGTCGAAATTTGCCGTAGCCTGATCACACCTGCGTAACACCCTCGGAACATTCAATGGCATGGACGCCATGCGGGGCGGCTTTAGAGCTGGTTCAACGGAATCTTCAAGTAAACCACCCCGTTTGCCTCCGCTGGCGGCATATGACCGGCCCGCACATTCACTTGGATCGCCGGCAACAACAGCGTGGGCATCCCCAGCCCAGCATCGCGTTGGGTGCGCATCGCCACAAACGTCGCTTCATCCACTCCGTCATGCACATGAATATTGCCCGCTCGCTGCTGCGCCACGGTCGTCAGGCATTTTGCCTCGCGACCCTCGGGCGGGTAGTCATGGCACACGTACAGCTGCGTGTCGGGAGCGAAGGCCAACAGCTTGCGCATCGACGCATACAGCTGTCGCGCATCGCCGCCAGGGAAGTCGCAGCGGGCCGTGCCGACATCGGGCATGAACAGGGTGTCGCCGACCAGGATCAATCGATCCTCGATCAGATAAGCCATGTCCGCCGGGGTGTGGCCGGGCACGTGCAGCGCCTGGGCCTTGAGGTTGCCGATGTGAAAGATTTCATCCGGCGCAAACAGGTGGTCGAACTGCGAGCCGTCGACGCGAAATTCCGGCTCCAGGTTGAACAGGTTCTTGAACACGCCTTGCACCTTGCTGATCGACTGACCAATGGCGATCTTGCCGCCCACTGTCCGGCGCAGGTACGGCGCGGCGGACAGGTGGTCGGCATGGGCGTGTGTCTCCAACAGCCACTGCACTTGCAAGCTGTGCTCACGCACAAAGGCAATAACCTTGTCGGCCTGGGCGGTGTCAGTACGCCCGGAAGCCGGGTCGTAGTTGAGGACCGAATCGACGATGGCACAGGGGCCGCCGTCCGTTTCATAGACGACGTAGGTGTAGGTCGACGACGTCTCGTCCAGAAAGGAATGAATCAACGCTGACATGACGGCTGCCCCTGATGCTGAAAAAAGTGATTACAATCACTTTACATTTACACATAATGTTTTGAGCTTAAGTGAGGCAAAGGACCCGAGGCAAATGGAATCTACTCTGAGTGAAGGCGAAGTCGCCCAGTTGCGCGCGTCGGCGTCCAAGGCCTGTGCGTTGCTCAAGGCCCTGGCCAATGAGGATCGCCTGTTGATCCTGTGCCAGTTGACCCAGGGCGAGCGCAACGTCGGCGAGCTGGAAACCATGACCGGTGTGCGCCAGCCCACCTTGTCACAACAGTTGGGCATCTTGCGCGACGAAGGGTTGGTCGCCACCCGTCGGGAAGGCAAGTACATCTTCTACGGGCTGGCCAGCCACGAAGTGATCCAAGTGATGAAAACCCTGTCCGGGCTGTACTGCGGCGCGGTCATAAAAAGCTGGGCGTGACGCCATACGGCAACGACCCTTGTGTGCATTGACGATAAAAGGCATCAGACCATGACCGAACAACACTGGGGCCCATCCATCAGTGGCGATATCGTTGTCATCGGCGGCGGTTCGGCTGGCATCGGCCTGCTGGCCAGCCTGCTCAAGCGCGACCCCGACCTGAACATCACCCTCATCGAACCCAACGACCACCATTGCTACCAGCCGGCCTGGACCCTCGTGGGCGGCGGCGCCTATGACCTGAAAAAGACCCGCCGCCCGTTGGCCGACGTGCTGCCTAATGGCGTCACCTGGATACAGGCAGCGGTCAGCGAGGTGCTGCCGGACGAGCAAACCCTCTTACTCGACAGCGGCCAGCGCGTGAGTTGGCAGCATCTCATCGTGTGTCCCGGCCTGCGCCTGGCCTGGGAGGCTATCGAGGGCTTGCAAGACACCCTCGGTCAGCACGGCGTCACCTCCAACTACAGCTACGAATACGCCGCCTACACCTGGCAGTTGGTGCAGCAGTTGAAGGGCGGCAAGGCGATCTTCACCCAGCCGGCCATGCCGATCAAATGCGCCGGCGCGCCGCAGAAAGCCATGTACCTGTCCTGCGATCACTGGCTCAAGCAGGGCCGTCTCAAGCACATTGATGTGGAATTCAACCTGGCCGGCGCGGCGCTGTTCGGGGTGGCGACCTTTGTGCCGCCGTTGATGAAGTACGTTGAAAAATACAACGCGCGCCTGGCGTTCAATTCCAATCTGGTGAAAGTTGACGGTCCGGCACGCAAGGCCTGGTTTGCAGTGAAAGACGCCGAGGGCAATACAACGGTTGAAGAGAAATCCTTCGACCTGCTGCACGTCGTCCCGCCGCAAGTCGCCCCGGACTTTATCCGCCAAAGCCCGCTGGCCGACGCCGCCGGTTGGTGTGAAGTGCACCCCCATACCCTGCAACACCTGCACTACCCGCACATCTTCGGCCTGGGCGATGTGTGCGGCACCACCAACGCCAAGACCGCCGCCGCTGTGCGCAAGCAGATCGTGGTGGTTGCCGAAAACCTGCTGGCCCTGCGTAAGCAAGCAACCTTGCCGCTCAAGTACGACGGCTACGGGTCCTGCCCGCTGACGGTGGAGAAGGGCAAGGTGGTGCTTGCCGAGTTCGGCTACGGCGGCAAGTTGCTGCCGACCTTCGCCCTCGATCCGACCAAGGCGCGCCGTTCGATGTGGTTCCTCAAGGCTACGCTGCTGCCGTGGTTCTACTGGAACGGCATGCTCAAGGGCCGCGAGTGGCTGACCCGTCTGAGCAAGGTGGACTGAATGCTGCTGGCCAGTGTGTTGGGTGTGTTGATGGGCCTTGTCATGGGCCTGACCGGTGCGGGCGGCGGCATCCTTGGGGTGCCGGCGTTGGTGCTGGGATTGGGCTTGAGCATGACCCAGGCCGCGCCGGTGTCTTTGCTGGCGGTGGGCGCGGCGGCGGCCGTCGGTGCGATTGATGGCTTGCGCCACGGCCTGGTGCGTTACCGCGCCGCGCTGCTGATCGCCTTGCTCGGCGCGCTGTTTTCGCCGCTGGGGGTGTTTCTTGCTCACCAAATGACGGAACCGGTGCTGATGGGCTTGTTCAGTGCGCTGATGGTGCTGGTGGCCTGGCGCATGTTGCAGCGTGAAAAGGTCGAGGCCGGGCCGAGTGATCACGGCGCCGCCTCCTGGGGCCAGAAGAACTGCATGCTCAATCAACAGACTGGACGCCTGGCCTGGACCGCCAAATGCAGCGCCACCCTGGCCGCGCTCGGCGCCGTGACCGGTGCGGTCTCCGGTTTGCTCGGCGTGGGCGGAGGCTTCCTGATCGTGCCGGCGTTCAAACAACTCACCGACGTACAGATGCGCGGCATCGTCGCCACCTCGTTGATGGTGATCAGCCTGATCTCGCTGATCGGCGTGGCCGGTGCCTTGCATGCCGGTGTGAGCATCGAACCGGTGGGCTGGGTGTTTATCGCCGCCAGTATCGTCGGCATGCTGGTCGGCCGGCGCCTGTGTTCCGTGATCCCCGCGCGCACCTTGCAGGTGGGGTTTGCCAGTCTGTGTGTACTGGTGGCTGTGGGCATGTTGGCCAAGGCCGGTCTTACGCACTAAGTGCCGGGCCTGTGACTGGGCCCGTCTTACACCAGAGTTGCCGGGCACCCGCTGCCCGTCCAAAGCACCCTGAAACCACGGCCAAGGCAGCGTAGGCCGTGGCCTGGCGCTTTTCGATAATCGCCTCCGACATCAAGTCCCCGTTGCGGAGCGCGCCATGCATAACAATAAAAATCTCCCCCTGCGTCTGTTACCTGCTTTTATCGTCGGCCTTAGCCTCAGCCCGTTCGCTGACGCCGAAATCATGCTGTACGACAAGGACGAAACCACCTTTTCCACCGACGGCTACATCAACGCTTTCTACGTCAACAGTGACGTGGACCGCGCCGGCGACCAATACGACCGCCGCCAATCCCGGGTGAAGATGGGTTTTCTGCCCAACTACTTGGGCTTCAACATGGGCAAGCAGGTCGACGACCTCAAGCTCGGCGCCCGCGCCTCGTTCTGGGTGACGATCAACGACAGCGAAACCAACGGCACCGACACCGCCATCGATGTGCGCCAGTTTTACGGCACCGTGGCGAACCCAGAGTGGGGCGAAGTGCTGATCGGCAAGGACTTCGGCCTGTTCGCCCGTTCCAATATCCTGCTCGATGAACTGCTCGCCGGTTACGGCCAGGTCAGCGACAGCCTTGGCCTGGTGGACGGCGGCGGTGTGTCGTTCGGCAATATCGGCAGCGGCTACCCGTACCCGTTCCCCACCTCGCAGATTACCTACCGCACTCCAATGATGGACGGCCTGCGCGTGGCTGTAGGCATCATGGACCCGGTGGACACCAACGACAGCAGCGCACTGGGCAAGGCCTACCAGAAGAACCCGCGCACCGAGAGCGAGATCACCTACCAGTTCGACCTGGGCGGGGCGAAGATCTACAGCTGGCTCAATGGCAGCTACCAGACTTCGGACAACACCGACTCCAGCGTCGAATCGGTGACGTCCAAAGGCCTGGGCTATGGCGTACAGGCGAAAATCGGCGGCTTGTCGCTGACCGGTTCGGGCTTCCAGGCCAAGGGCATCAACCCGTTCTTCACCAACAATGCCGGGGAAGCCACCCTGCGCAATGTGGACAGCAACGGTTACCTGGTGCAAGGCTCGTACAAAGTGGGCAAGAACCGTCTGGCGCTGTCCTACGGCAAGACAGAGGACGACGGCAACGGCGTGGTGGGCAGCGGGGCGGATTATGAGACGCGCGGGATTGCGTTGTTTCATGACGTGAACGACAACCTGAAGCTGGTGGCGGAGTACAACCAATTCCAGATCAAGGGGCATGACACCCGTGCGCAGAATGAAGACACCGATACCTTTGCGGTAGGTGCAGTCCTGACGTGGTAAGCCATTCAAAAATGGGGGAGGGGCGGTGCGACGATTCGACTTGCCCCCCACAGGCAGAGGTATCTACACCTCTTTGGTGAAAACACATTCTGGGAAAATAGTGCTTTCGTGGTGAGCGGGGCAAGCCCGCTCACCACCGCGTTATGTGTCGGCTTTTAGGCAAGGTGTAGATACCTTTGCCCCGATGGGCTGGATCGGTCAGTGGAGAGACTCATCCCATCGCATCCCCCCACCCAGTACCCAAGTAGCATAGGTCCCACCCCCCGCCCTTCGTACACTCATGCCTCAGAGGGGGAACCAACGATGCATAACAGTGAAGGCGTAATCAGCGCCATGTCCCAGGCCACCGACGCCGGGCAGGCGGCTGAGGAGTTGGCCCGTCAACTGCTGCACCCTTACCTGGGGTTTGTGCTGTTTTTCTGTTCGGCCTCCTACGATTTGCAGGCGTTGGGCCAGGCCCTGCAACAGTGCTTCGGTAACGTGCGCGTGGTGGGTTGCACCAGCGCCGGCGAGATCACGCCCCAGGGCTACGGCCGCAATTGCGTGACGGCGATGGGCTTTAACCACGCGCACTTTTCCATCGCCACCGAGCTGATCGATCAGGTGGAACACTTCAGCCTGATCGACGCCCAGCAGATGGTCGAACGCCTGGTCGGCGGTTGCCGCAGCAATACCCTGGCGCCGATCAAGGGCAACACGTTCGCCCTGACCCTGCTCGATGGCCTGTCCAGCCGTGAAGAGGTGGTGCTCGCGGCCCTCAGCGCCGCGCTTGGCGACATTCCGCATTTTGGCGGTTCGGCCGGCGACGACAACTTCCTCACCCACACCCACGTGTACTTTAACGGCGCCTTCCACAGCGGCGCGGCGGTGGTGGTGTTGGTCAATACCTGGCTGGACTTCGAGGTGTTTACCACCCACCACATTCTGCCGCGCAGTGAAAAGCTGGTGGTGACCGGCGCCGACAGCCCGTCGCGCCGGGTCTTCGAGCTCAACGCCGAACCTGCCGCCGAAGAGTACGCGCGGCATATCGGCGTGGCCGTGGCCGATCTCGATCACCGCGTGTTCGCGGCGCACCCGCTGGCGGTGCGCATCCACGATCAGTATTACGTACGCGCGATCCAGCAAGTGCACGACGACTTGAGCCTGAGTTTCTACTGCGCCGTGGAAAACGGCATCGTCCTCACCGTGATGAAGCCCGGGCCGATCCTGCCGAACCTGCAAACGCTGTTCGACGGCCTGCAAGCGCGCCTTGGCGACCTGCTGTTGACCATCGGCTGCGACTGCTTCCTGCGCCGCCTTGAGCTGGAAGACAGTGACAATCTGGAACAGATCGGCGGCTTCCTGCGTGACCAGCGGGTGATGGGGTTCAACACCTACGGAGAACAGTTCAATGGCATGCATATCAACCAGACCTTCACCGGGGTCGCCATTGCCCGAGGCCGGCGCTGAACTGCTCGCCCAGGTTGCCCAGCTGCAACAGGACAACCACAAGCTGGCGCGGATCAACGCCGCGCTGATCGAGCGCATCGAGTCCGGCGTGACCCAGGGCAACAACCCCTACACCACCTTCCAGCATTCGGTGGTACTGGCCGAGCAAGTGCGTGAACGCACCGACGCGCTGAACCAGGCGATGGCCGAACTCAAGGCCAGCAACCACTTGCTGATCAACGCCCGGCTGCGTGCCGAAACTCTGCGCGGCGAACAGGTGGCGGCGCAGAAAGCCCAGGAAAGCGAGCGCTGGATTCGCTTGATCACCGACCACGTTCCGGCCCTGATCGGCTACCTGAATGCTGACCTGGTCTACGAGTTCACCAACAAAGTCTACGAAGAATGGTACTGCTGGCCGCGCGGCATGATGCTCGGCCAGAGCCTGCGCGAGGTCCACAGCGAACAGCACTGCCAGCGCCTGGACGCCTACGTCGCCCGCGCCTTGGCGGGGGAGAGCGTGACCTTTGAATTCGCCGAGACCAATATCAATAACCAGGAGCGCTACATGCTGCGCTCCTATGTCCCCAATCTGCTGGCCAGTGGCGAAGTGGTGGGGATCTTTGTGCTGATCCGCGACATCACCGAACGCCGCCGCACCGCCGAGGCCCTGCATCAGGCCTATCAACACTTGGAGCAGCGTGTCGCCCAGCGCACCTCGGAACTCACTGCGCTTAACGACCAGTTGCTCAAGGAAATCGACGAGCGCCGCCGCATGGAAACCCGCCTGCGCGAAGCCAAGCTCGAAGCCGAACAGGCCAACCTGTCGAAAACCAAATTCCTCGCCGCCGTCAGCCACGACCTGCTGCAACCGCTGAACGCTGCGCGATTATTCACCAGCGCTTTGCTCGAACGCCCCAGCGAACAGTTGGTGCGCAACGTGAGCAATTCCCTGGAAGACGTGGAAAACCTGCTGGGTACTCTGGTGGATATTTCCAAGCTGGATGCCGGAGTGATCAAGGCCGACATCGCACCGTTTGCCCTGAGTGAATTGCTCGACAACCTGGCTGCCGAATACACCGAATTGGCCCGCAGCGAGGGCCTGGAGCTGCATTTTGTCGGCTGCTCGGCGCTGGTGCGCAGTGATATTCAGTTGCTGGCGCGGATTCTGCGCAACCTGCTGAGCAATGCGATTCGCTATACCTACAAAGGGCGTGTGGTGCTGGGATGTCGCCGCCAGCACCAGCGCCTGTCGATCCAGGTGTGGGACAGCGGCATGGGCATTGCCGAGGAGCGGCTGGAGGAGATTTTTCAGGAGTTCAAACGCGGCGATGTGCAGCGTCCGGACCAGGACCGCGGGTTGGGCCTGGGGCTGGCGATCGTGGAAAAAATCGCGGGGATACTGGGTCATCGCATCAGCGTCAAATCCTGGCCGGGCCAGGGCTCGATGTTCTCGGTGGAGGTGCCGTTGAGCGCCACGGCACCCAAGTCACTGCCGATGCTGGCCATGAGCGAACCGATGCTCGAACGCCTGCAAGGCGCACGGGTGTGGGTGCTGGATAACGACGCGGCGATCTGCGCGGGCATGCGCACCTTGCTGGAAGGCTGGGGCTGCCGGGTGATTACCGCGTTGTCGGAACAGGATTTGGCACGGCAGGTGGACAACTACCATGCCGAAGCCGACTTGCTGATCGCCGACTATCACCTCGACGACGACCAGAACGGTGTAGATGCCGTGGCACGCATCAACGCACGCCGGGCCAGTGCAATCCCGGCGCTGATGATCACCGCCAACTACAGCAATGAGTTGAAGCAACAGATCCGCGAATTGGGGCACACCTTGATGCACAAGCCAGTACGCCCGATGAAACTCAAGACCGCCATGAGCCACCTGCTCGGTCGGCCCTGACAAACGGAGATCAAGTGTGGGAGGGGGCTTGCCCCCGATGGCGGTGTTTCAGCCAAGTAGATGCCGACTGACCCACCGCTATCGGGAGCAAGCCCCCTCCCACATTTTATTTGTGTTGTGTCTGGAAGATTGGCGGCTCTGGTACGGCCAATGAAGCTCAAGACCGCCACGAGCCACCCCTCGGTCGGCCCTGACAAACGGAGATCAAGTGTGGGAGGGGGCTTGCCCCCGATGGCGGTGTTTCAGTCAAGTAGATGTCGACTGACCCACCGCTATCGGGAGCAAGCCCCCTCCCACATTTGACCGGTGTTGTGTTTGGAGGATTGGCGCCGCAGGTTCGGCCAATGAAGCTCAAGACCGCCACGAGCCACCCCTCGGTCGTCCCTGACAAACGTAGATCAAGTGTGGGAGGGGGCTTGCCCCCGATGGCGGTGTTTCAGCCAAGTGGATGCCGACTGATCCACCGCTATCGGGAGCAAGCCCCCTCCCACATTTGACCGGTGTTGTGTCTGGAGGATTGGCGGCGCAGGTACGGCCAATGAAGCTCAAGACTGCCATGAGCCACCCCTCGGTCGGCCCTGACAAACGTAGATCAAGTGTGGGAGGGGGCTTGCCCCCGATGGCGGTGTTTCAGCCAAGTAGATGCCAACTGACACACCGCTATCGGGAGCAAGCCCCCTCCCACATTTTATTTGTGTTGTGTTTGGAGGATTGGCGCCGCAGGTACGGTCGATGAAGCTCAAGACTGCCACGAGCCACCTGCTCGGTCGGCCCTGACAAACGGAGATCAAGTGTGGGAGGGGGCTTGCCCCCGATGGCGGTGTTTCAGCCAAGTGGATGCCGACTGACCCACCGCTATCGGGAGCAAGCCCCCTCCCACATTTATTTGTGTTGTGTCTGGAGGATTGGCGCCGCAGGTTCGGCCGATGAAACTCAATACTGCCACGAGCCACCTGCTCGGTCGTCCCTGACAAACGTAGATTAAGTGTGGGAGGGGGCTTGCCCCCGATGGCGGTGTTTCAGCCAAGTAGATGCCGACTGACCCACCGCTATCGGGAGCAAGCCCCCTCCCACATTTTATTTGTATTGTGTCTGGAGGATTGGCGGCTCTGGTACGGCCAATGAAGCTCAAGACCGCCACGAGTCACCTGCTCGGTCGGCCCTGACAAACGTAGATCAAGTGTGGGAGGGGGCTTGCCCCCGATGGCGGTGTTTCAGCCAAGTAGATGCCGACTGACCCACTGCTATCGGGAGCAAGCCCCCTCCCACATTTGACCGGTGTTGTGTCTGGAAGATTGGCGCGCAGGTACGGCCGATGCAACTCAAGACTGCCACGAGCCACCTGCTCGGTCGTCCCTGACAAACGTAGATCAAGTGTGGGAGGGGGCTTGCCCCCGATGGCGGTGTTTCAGTCAAGTAGATGCCGACTGACCCACCGCTATCGGGAGCAAGCCCCCTCCCACATTTGACCGGTGTTGTGTCTGGAGGATTGGCGGCTCTGGTACGGCCAATGAAGCTCAAGACCGCCACGAGCCACCTGCTCGGTCGTCCCTGACAAACGGAGAACCAATGTGGGAGGGGGCTTGCCCCCGATGGCGGTGTTTCACCCAAGTAGATGTCGACTGACCCACCGCTATCGGGAGCAAGCCCCCTCCCACATTTGACCGGTGTTGTGTCAGGCGGGTCAGCGGCGCAGGTATGAGCCGAAATCGATATCCCCGGCACTGAGGATCGCCTGCACCCGGTTGTGCACGTTCAACTTGCGCAGGATCGCCGACACGTGGGCCTTCACCGTGGTTTCGGCAATCTCCAGGGTGTAGGCGATCTGCTTGTTCGACTCGCCCTTGGTCATCCGCTCCAGCACCAGCAATTGCTTGCGTGTCAGGGCTTGCAGCAGTTCGGGGGCGAAGCCGGGGTTTTCGTTGAGGCGCCGGTGGGTGCCGGGCTTCTGGGTGCGGATGATGTCCGGCGGCAGGTACACGTTGCCGTTGAGAATCTGCTGGATCGCCTCGGTCATTTGCAGGCGTGGCGAGGACTTGGTGATAAAACCCACGGCGCCATAGGTGATGGCTTGCAGCACGATCTGCTTGTCCTGCTCGGCCGAGACGATCACCACCGGAATGGTCGGCGCCTCGTTGCGCAGGTTGATCAGGCCATTGAGGCCGTGCATGCCGGGCATGTTCAGGTCCAGCAGGATCAGGTCGAGGTCGTCGTGTTCCTGGGTCAGCGCCAGGGCGCTGTCCAGGTCGGCGGTTTCCATCACTTCGCTGCCGGGAAAGCCGTCGCTGATGACGTTATGGATCGCTTCGCGAAACAGTGGGTGATCGTCGGCAATCAGGATTTTGTACATGGCCGTTCACCTTTCTTATTGTGATGTTTGAAATGGCTCGGGTTGGGCGACCGTCACCGGCAGCTTCGCCGCCTCCCAGGCATCCAGACCGTCGCGATACCAGTACACAGAGGTATAGCCGAGGTTGGCGGCACGTTTTACCGCGTTCCAACTCAGCCAGCAATCGGAGCGGCAATAGAAGACCAACGGTCGCGTGAGGTCGCCGCCGCTGTAGGCATACAGGTGGCGCACGAAATAGCTTTGCCACTCCGGCGTGAGGTCGCCGTCGCCGGTATTGGCCAGCCAGTGGCTGCCGGGCAGGTTGGCGTGGGGCTGGTCTTCGATGAAGCGGCCTTGCAGCCATTGGCGGCGGTACACATCGATCAGCACCGGCGCCGGGCTTTGGCCGAGCAGGTTTTGCAGGGCCGCGGTGTCGACAATCGTGGCGCCAGGCAGGTGGTCGGGCGTGGGGCTGCGGTACAGGCTGATGCGGTAGCCGTCGGCGGAAAACAGTGGGGTGTCGGCCTGGACGTGGGCGACGAACAGGCACAGCAGTGCCAACATAGGCAGTCGGGCGTGCAGCATGGCAGGGCGATCCTTATCGTTATGCGCGCATTACACGTGAGTCCCGAGCCCTTGGGAATGCGACGATAGACAGGAAAACCAGTACCAAAGTAGTAGTTTTATCGGCTTCAGCCTTTTTTGCGCAGTACGGCATGCTGGGGATTGAAGGTCAGCACCGCCAGCAGCGTGAACAACAGGGTCAACCCCAGGCACACCGCCAGGGCCAGGCCGGCGAAGCGTTCATACAGGGCAAAGCGCACCAGTTCCACGGCGTGGGTAAACGGGTTGACCGCGCACAGCCAGTACAGCCATTCGCTGGAGTCGCGCATCTTCCACAGCGGGTACAACGCCGACGACAGGAAAAACAGCGGGAAAATCACGAAATTCATCACCCCGGCAAAGTTCTCCAATTGGCGAATCGCGTTCGACAGCAGAAGGCCCAATGCACTGAGCATCAACGCCACCAGCAGCAACGCCGGCAGGGCAGTCAACAGGCCCATGGCTGGCGGTTGCACGCCGTAGACCCAGGCAATCGCCAGGAATCCGTATACCTGCAACAGCGAGATCAATGCCGTGGCCAACAGTTTGCTGCACAGCAAAAACGTGCGCGGCAACGGGCTGGTCAGTAACACGCGCATGCTGCCCATCTCGCGGTCGTAGACCATCGACAACGAGCCCTGCATGCCGTTGAACAGCAGGATCATGCAGGCCAGTCCCGGAATGATGTAGACCTCGTAGGGGATGTAGGTGTCGTAGGGCTCGATCACCGAGATGCCCAACGCGGCACGGAACCCGGCGGCGAACACCACCAGCCACAGCAACGGGCGCACGAGGGCGCTGAGAAAGCGCGTGCGCTGCAACACAAAACGCAGCCACTCACGCAGCACGATGCCGCGCAGGCATTGCCAGTAAGCGTTCATGCGGCGGCTCCCGTCACAGTGGGTCGGGTCAATCGGGCGAACACACTGCCCAGGTCGCCGCCTTGTTGCTGGATCAACTCATCAACTTGCCCGCTGGCCACCAGGCGGCCTTGGTGCAGAATCATCAGTGCATCGTTGGCCTGCACTTCGTCGAGCAAGTGAGTGGTCCACAGCACGCTGATGCCGTGCTCGGCGCACAGGTTGCGCACGTGCTGGTTCAGCGCCAGGCGGCTGGCGGGGTCGAGGCCGACGCTGGCTTCGTCGAGCAACAGCACGCGCGGTTCGTGCAGCAGGGCGCGGGCGATTTCCACCCGGCGCCGATGCCCGCCGTTGAGTTCGCGGACTTTTTCGCGGCGGCGCTCGGTGAGGGCCTGGCGCGTCAGTTCGGCGTCGACCCGTGCGTCGGTCTGGCGCCGCGACAAACCGTGCAGCGCGGCGTGGTAGCGCAGGTTCTGCTCAACGCTCAAGTCCAGGTCCAGGGTGCTTTGTTGGAATACCACGCCCAATTGCTTAAGGGCGGCGCGCGGCGCATCGCGCAGGGAATGACCGCCCACGCGAATGTCGCCGCTTTGCAGGTCATACAGCCGCGTGAGCAGGGCGATCAAGGTGGATTTGCCGGCGCCATTGGGCCCCAGCAATGCCGCAAAACGCCCTGGCGCCAGGCTGAAACTCACCTCGCACAAGGCCTGCCGTGCGCCATAGGCGAAGCTCACGTCGCGCACCTCCAGGGCGTTCATGGCGTCACCACCACACCCCACGGGTAACGCCCGACTTTCACCGACTTGACCACCTTGAGGCTGTCCACGTCGATCACCGACACATCACCGCTCACGCCGTTGGTGGCGAGCAACTGTTTCTCGTCCGGGGTAAATGCCATCTGCCACACGCGGCGGCCCACCAACAGGTAGTCGAGAATCTCAAAGGTCTTGGCATCAATCACCGCCACATGGTTGGCCGGGCCGAGGGCGACAAAACCGTATTTGCCGTCGGCGCTGAGCTTGATGCCGACCGGCTGGACTTTGTCCGGGTGCACGCCCTTGATCTTGAAGGTCAGGGTCTTGAGGATCGCGCGGCTGGCCACGTCGAGGATGGTCACGGTGCCGCCGATTTCCGCCGAGGCCCACAGCTGCGAGCCATCGTGGTTGAACTCGACGAAGCGCGGGCGCTGGTCCACCAGGGTGCTGTCGGCCAGGGTCTGGGTGCTGGTGTCGATCCAGTGCAGCATGTTGGTGGTTTCGCTGGTGTTCACCGCCCACTTGCCGTCCGGGCTGACGGCCATACCTTCGGGTTCGACGCCGACGTTGATCTGGCCGAGCACCTTGGAGGTCTCGGTGTCGATCACGGTGACCAGCGCATCGTCTTCGTTGGACACGTACAGCCAGCGGTTATTGGGGTGCAGGGCGAACTGCTCGGGGTCTTTGCCGGAGGGCAGTTCCTTGATGATCTTGCGCGTGGCCACGTCCATCACCTGCACGCGGTCCGAGTCGCTGGCGCAGATGTACAGCAGCTTATTGTCATGGGACAGCAGCAAGCCTCGCGGGCGCTGGCCGACTTTGAGTGTGTCGGTGACTTGCAGGGTCTGCATGTCGATCAGGCTCAGGCTGTTGTCTTTCTCGTTGGAGACCCAGGCGGTACTGGCCACGGCGTGCCCGGCGGCAAGCAGCAGGGCGCATGAGAGCAGGGTGCGGCGCATGGCGGATTCCTTATTATTGTGGGTAGGTGATCAAGGGAAGCGGCAGTTCACCTCGGGTTTGTCATAGCCCAGGCTGTCCATTTCGTTAGTGGGGTGCAGGAAGCCTTCCTGGGGCGATGTGCTGACCAACGCGCGGGGTTGCACGATGGGAATCGGTTGGCGCAATTGGCCGTTCCAGGCGCGGTAACTGAGCTTGCGGCCCTTGAAGCCATCCAGGGGCAGTTGCTCGCTGATTTCCAGATCACGGATCGCCATGGGCTCGACCTGACGCAACTTGCTCACCGCGCTGGCGACGCTGCGTACGGCCATCCAGGCGGCGAAGTCGCGGTCGTTCATCCAACGTCCGGCCAGGGCCTCGAAGCGTTTCTGCAGTTGGGCGGCGCCGTA
This sequence comes from Pseudomonas sp. Irchel 3H9, assembly GCF_900187495.1. Classification (NCBI taxonomy): domain Bacteria; kingdom Pseudomonadati; phylum Pseudomonadota; class Gammaproteobacteria; order Pseudomonadales; family Pseudomonadaceae; genus Pseudomonas; species Pseudomonas sp. Irchel 3H9. The sequence continues at coordinate 62,273 of NZ_FYDK01000002.1, forward strand.
GGTCTCGACGGTCTTGTGCCAACCGGTGGGCGTCAGGCCCTGGGTGCCGGCGACGGGGCGCGGGTACCAGGTCTGGTAGGGCACGTACTCGCCGAAGTCGCCGCGCTCGTCGGCCACCAGCACCACGTCGTATTCGGCGGTTTGGGTGAACAGCGGCATATCCGCCTGGGCACTGCGGCGTTGGTCGTTATCGAAGCGCCAGGCTTTCTCCGCCACCAGACGCACGCCGAAGCGTTTGGCGGCGCGGCGCAGAGCGGCGGCGTAAGCTTGGTCATCCTCGGTGGGGCCGACGATCAGCAACGCTTTCTGCCATTTACGGACGACCAGGAACTGCGCCAGCGCATCGGCGAGCATCGCCCGGCTGGGCAGCGTATGCAGCACGTTGCCCAGGCAGTCGGTGCTGCGCAGGCTGTCATCCGGGCTGCCGGCATTGAACAGCAGGCTGTCAGGCAACGCGGCGCTGAGTTGGCGAAGGCTCGCGGCGGGGGCGTTGACCACGAACAAACGCAGGCCCTGGGCATGCTGGGCTTGGGCGGCGGCGAGCAGGGCGTCCGGCGTATCAACCGTGGCGGTCGTCAGGCTGTAGCGCTGGTTGAGAAAGGCGCCGGTGCTGTTGCTGTCGATGATCGCCAGTTCGGCGCCGCGCTGCCCGGCGTCGGCAGGTTCGGGAATCACATTCGACAGCAGCGGGCCCGGATCGGGCCGATAACCCAAGTAGCCGATCTGCACCTGCAAGGGCTCGGCGGCCTGGCTGGCGGTGGCCACCCCGGCTGCGCAAGCAATCGCCAGCAGATAGATCACGGCGTAAGGGGCGAGCTGGCGCATAAGGCACTCCATGACAGGAAGCGCCAGCATAGAAAGCCTTAAGGTCGCTGCAAATATGCAGAAAGTAGCGCTGGGGCAGTACCAAGGTAGTAGCTCGCAGCGCGTGAAGCGGTCTTAGCATGACGCTTCAGTGTGTTGTTCGGGAGTTGGCTATGTCGGCGTTGTGGCGCATCAATCTATGGGTCTGCGGCTTCTTCGCCCTGGTGACCTGCGCCTGCACCGCGCTGTTGCTGCACCAGGCCCTGGCCGATGTGGAGCGCGAGTTGCAATCGGCCGAAGCGGTGGTGCACTACCTGAGCGAAACCGCCGAGCGCGACCCGGCCAGCCTGCAACCCCACCTCACCGCGAGTTTGCGTCATGTACGCGTGCACTGGCTGGCGAGCGGCGACACCGCCCAAGCGCCGGCCTCGGACGGGCTGGACGCCTGGCTTGGGCGCCTGCTGTTCGTCGAGGCGCGACGCAGTGCCCAGGTGCTGGACTTGCCGGACGGTCGGCGCGTGTCCATCGCCGTCGACCCACGGGATGAAATCGACGAAGTCTGGGATTCCTTGCAACAACTGTTGGGCCTGTGCGCCCTGGCGTTGGCCCTGAGTCTGTTGACTATCCGCTGGGCCGTGCGGCGGGGCATGGGCGTGCTCGATGAATTGCTGCGCGCCCTGCAACAGGTGTGCGCCGGCCAGCTCAATGTGCGGCTGCGCGGTGAAGGCGCGCCGGAAGCGCGGCAACTGGCGCTGCACTTCAACCGCATGACCGACGCCCTGGAGCAGGCGCGCACCGATAACACCCGGCTCACCCAGACCCTGCTGGCGGTGCAGGAGCAGGAGCGCACCCACCTGGCCCAGACCCTGCACGATGACCTCGGCCAATACCTGGCCGGCATCCGCGCCCAGGCCTGCCTGTTGCGGCTGGTCGCCGATCAGCCGCACGTGCTGACCCGTACGGTGGGGCTGCTGGAAGATCATTGCGAGCACTTGCAGCAAGGTTTCCGCGCCCTGGTCCACGACCTCTACCCGGTGGCGTTGCAACACTTGCCGATGGGCGAGGCGTTCTCGATGCTGGTAACGCAGTGGCAGGCCAGCCATGGGATTCCCTGCCAATTGCAGGTCAGTGCCGACCTGCCGGCGTTGTCCGGCGCCAACAAAACTCACCTGTACCGCCTGCTCCAGGAAGCGCTGACCAACATCCTGCGGCATGCCGATGCCAGCCAGGTGCGCGTGCGCCTGCAACACCGCGGTTCACGTCTGCGCCTGTGGGTGCGTGATAACGGTCGCGGTGCAGTCACGCCCCAGCGGCCCGGCGTGGGCCTGTATTCGATGGCCGAACGCGCCCGCTGCCTGGGCGGCGAATTAAAGATCATCAGCCACCCCGGCGGCGGTTGGGCGCTGGCGTTGAACATGCCGTTGGAGGCCTCATGAATATTCTGTTGGTGGATGACCACGCCGTGGTGCGCCAAGGCTATGCCAGCCTGCTGCGCGCGCTGCTGCCAGCGGTCGAAGTACGCGAAGCGGCCAGTGGCGAAGAGGCCCTGAGCCGGGTGCAGGAGGCGGTGCCGCATCTGGTGATTATGGACTTCGGCCTGCCAGGCATCAGCGGCCTGGAAACCACGCGCCGCCTGCGCCAGCGCTTGCCACAGTTGCGCGTGCTGTTTTTCAGCATGCACGACGAGCTGCCGCTGGTGCGCCAGGCGTTGGACGCCGGAGCCTCCGGTTACCTGACCAAAAGCTCGGCGCCCGAGGTGTTGATTGAAGCCGTGCGGCGCATCCTCGACGGCCACGCCTATATCGAACAGGCCCTGGCCACCGAGCTGGCCTACACCCCCAGTGATCAACGCTTGCAGGGCATGACCCCGCGCGAACTGGAAATCTTCCTGATGCTGGCCAAAGGCACGCCCACCCGAGCGATTGCCGACCAGCTGAATATCAGCAGCAAGACCGTGTCCAATCACCTGACCTTGCTCAAGAGCAAACTGCAGGTGAGCTCCCATGCCGAGCTGGTGCACCTGGGAATCGACATGGGGGTGGTTCGGGTGGTTGGATAATTGGGTGTGCACAAACCCACTGTGGGAGGGGCGGTGCGACGATTCGACTTGCTCCCGATAGCGGTGTATCAGTCAGCTCATCTGTCACTGACCCACCGCTATCGGGAGCAAGCCCCCTCCCACATTTCAATGGCGTCGTTTCAGCGATCCCAGGTCGTTGGGCAATCCTGGCAGCCTTCCATATTGGCATCCTGGAAATTTGCATAGTGCTGGCGACTGCCGGTCAGCGTGGCGTTTTCAAGGTTGCTCTCGCCGAACTTCGCTTCCTGCAGATTGGCGTCGCTGAGGTCAGCACCTTGCAAGTCGGCCTTGCTCAGCCAGGTCATCTCCAGGTCGGCCGCACGCAGGTTGGCCTTGTGCATTTTGGCCCCTGACAGCCGTGCAAATTGCAGGTAGGCCGCACTGAGGTTGGCGTTTTCGAACTGGGCGCCTTGGGCGAACAGGCCCCAACCCTGGATCGCCATCATCGTGGCGTCGCTAAAGTCCGCCAGGCGCAGGTTGCTTTGTTGCAGGCTGGCGCGGGTCAGGTTGGCGCCTTGCAGCTGGGCCTTTTCCAGGTTGGCCAGGTCGAGGTTGGCATGGCGCAGATCTGCATCGCGCAGGTCAGCGCCTGCCAGGTTCATTTTGCTCAGGTTCTGATTTCGAAGGTTGGCGCCCTTGAGGTTGGCGCCGGGGCATTGGCTGTGTTCGGCGATGGTGCAGCCGTTGACGATCAACGGGGCGTCGTCGCCATCGTCGGCGTGGGCCAGGGGTAGGGATAACAGGAGTAGCAAGGGCAGGTAGTTCATTGCGAGACCTCTGGAGATACTGTGGTGAGCGGAATTGTTATGGTGAGCGGGCTTGCCCCGCGCTGGGCTGCGAAGCGGCCCTGGCATTCCTCCAGCACCTGCGTGCGCTCAGGTTCTACGACTGCTTCGCAGCCGAGCGCGGGGCAAGCCCGCTCACCACAAAAAACGCGGCCCGGCATTTTCTGACGGGTTACTTCTGGGCGTCGTCGCCATCGTCGGCGTGGGCCAGGGGTAAGGGATAACAGGAGTAACAAGGGCAGGTAGTTCATTGCGAGACCTCTGGAGATACTGTGGTGAGCGGGCTTGCCCCGCGCTGGACTGCGAAGCGGCCCTGGCATTCCTCCAGCACCTGCGTGCGCTCAGGTTCTACGACTGCTGCGCAGCCGAGCGCGGGGCAAGCCCGCTCACCACAGAAAAACGCGGCCCCGGCATTTTCTGATGGGTTACTTCTGGGCGTCGTCGCCATCGTCGGCGTGGGCCAGGGGTAAGGGATAACAGCAGTAACAAGGGCAGGTAGTTCATTGCGAGACCTCTGGAGATCCTGTGGTGAGCGGGCTTGTTGTGGTGAGCGGGCTTGCCCCGCGCTGGGCTGCGAAGCGGCCCTGGCATTCCTCCAGCACCTGCGTGCGCTTAGGTTCTACGACTGCTGCGCAGCCGAGCGCGGGGCAAGCCCGCTCACCACAGAAAAACGCGGCCCCGGCATTTTCTGATGGGGTACTTCTGGGCGTCGTCGCCATCGTCGGCGTGGGCCAGGGGTAGGGATAACAGGAGTAGCAAGGGCAGGTAGTTCATTGCGAGACCTCTGGAGATACTGTGGTGAGCGGAATTGTTGTGGTGAGCGGGCTTGCCCCGCGCTGGGCTGCGAAGCGGCCCTGGCATTCCTCCAGCACCTGCGTGCGCTCAGGTTCTACGACTGCTGCGCAGCCGAGCGCGGGGCAAGCCCGCTCACCACAGAAAAACGCGGCCCCGGCATTTTCTGATGGGTTACTTCTGGGCGTCGTCGCCATCGTCGGCGTGGGCCAGGGGTAAGGGACAACAGGAGTAACAAGGGCAGGTAGTTCATTGCGAGACCTCTGGAGATCCTGTGGTGAGCGGGATTGTTGTGGTGAGCGGGCTTGCCCCGCGCTGGGCTGCGAAGCGGCCCTGGCATTCCTCCAGCACCTGCGTGCGCTCAGGTTCTACGACTGCTGCGCAGCGGAGCGCGGGGCAAGCCCGCTCACCACAAGGGAACCCGCTTGCTACAAAAGGCGGCGCGGCATTCTCGCGGGGGCTATTTTTGCGCGGTCTTGTTATCCCAGCTCGGAATCTTGAACACCCAGAAGGACCCGCCTTGCGCCACCGGTTTGGTCAGCTCGGCCATGTCGCCGCCCCACAACGGCACCGCGCCGCCGTAGCCGACGGTCACGCCGATGTACTGTTCGCCATCCTGTTCCCAAGTGATCGGCGGCGAGACGATGCCGCTGCCGGTCTGGAACTTCCACAGCTCCTTGCCGGTTTTGGCGTCGAAGGCCTTGAAGAAACCGTCGCCGGTGCCGGTAAACACCAGGTTGCCCTTGGTTGCCAACACGCCGGCCCACAGTGGCAAGGCTTCCTTGTGCTCCCACACCACCTTGCCGGTAGTCGGGTTCATCGCGCGCAGGGTGCCGACGTGGTCGTCATACATGCGCTTGATGCGGAAACCCATGCCCAGGTAGGCCGAGCCCTTCTTGTAGTTGACCTCTTCGGTCCAGTATTCCTCTTTCCACTGGTTGCCCGGAATGTAGAACAGGCCGGTGTCCTGGCTGTAGGCCATGGGGTTCCAGTTCTTGCCACCCAGGAACGGCGGCGAGACTTCCACCGGCTTGCCTTTGGTTTCACCCGGCAATGGCTTGGCCGGACGCTGGCCTTCGTTCTCCACCGGACGCCCGGTCTTCAGGTCGATATGACTGGCCCAGGTGATGTTGTCGACAAACGGGAAGGCGTTCTGCAGCTTGCCGTTGTTGCGGTCCACCACGTAGAAGAAGCCGTTGCGGTCGGCGTGGCCGGTGGCCTTGACCACTTTGCCGTCCTTGTCCTTGTAGTCGAACAGCACCAGTTCGTTGTTGCCGGAGAAGTCCCAGGCATCGTTCGGGGTGTGCTGGTAGAACCATTTCACTTCGCCGGTGCTCGGGTCGACGCCAACCTGGCCCGAGGTGTAGAGGCTGTCGAAGTCGTGGGGGTTGCCGTCCTTGGCGGTGCGTGCCCAGGTGTTCCACGGGCCAGGATTGCCGGCGCCGACGATGATGGTGTTGGTCTCGGCATCGAAGCTCGCGCTTTGCCAAGGCGCGCCGCCACCGTGGCTCCAGGCCTCGACCTTGCCGGTTTCGGTGGTCGGGTCATCCGGCCACGAAGGGGCCTTGACGTCGCCAGTGGTGGTGCTGTCCTTGCCGTTGAGGCGGCCCATATGGCCTTCCACGAACGGGCGCATCCACACTTCTTCACCGGTGTCGGGGTCGCGGGCAAACAGCTGGCCGACCACGCCGAATTCATCGCCGGAGCTGCCGTGGATCAGCAGCACCTTGCCGCTGACCTTGTCTTTGATCAGCACCGGGGCGCCGGTCATGGTGTAGCCGGCGGCGTGGTCGCCGAATTTCTTGTTCCACACCACTTTGCCGGTGTTTTTGTCGAGGGCGATCAGGCGCGCGTCGAGGGTGCCGAAGTAGATCTTGTCGCCGAAGATCGCCGCGCCGCGGTTGACCACGTCACAGCACGGGCGAATGTTGTCGGGCAGGCGGTGGTTGTAGGTCCACAGGCGCTTGCCGGTTTTTGCATCCAGGGCGAACACGCGGGAGTAGGAACCGGTGACGTACACCACGCCGTCGCTGACGATGGCCTGGGACTCCTGGCCGCGCTGTTTCTCGTCGCCAAAGGAATAGGACCAGGCCGGGGTGAGTTTGAACACGTTCTTGTCGTTGACCTGGGCCAGTGGGCTCCAGCGCTGGGCGTTGGTGCCCATGCCGTATTGCAGCACGTCCTTGGTGGTCAGGTGGTCGTTGGCAATGTCTTCCCAGGTGACGTTGCGTGTCGATTTGGCAGGCTCGGCGGCTGCGAAGGTTGCAGCACTGAGGGACAGGCTGCCCACCAGCATAAAGGCTTGCACGGCAAGGCTTAAAGGTGAGCGGGCGGGTAGCGATCTTATTGTCATGGTTGCAGTTCCCAGTGGAGGTTTTGGCCTGCACAGGGTGGAACGCCGGGGCGCCGGGCGGATACGGAAAAAGTCCCGCTGTGGCCGGGAAGACTTCCCGGACCGCCGCTGTTTTAGGTGTGCCCCACAAGCCCTACTACCAAGGGAGGAGAGGGCGGCCACCAAAGCAGCATACGGCCCATGCCCCGGGGTTTCTAAGATGGTTGCCATAGCCTCTGCAATGAGGTTTTGCGTGCAATCCTGAGGGCAAAAATAATGACAACAAAACACAATGCCTGGCTCGTGGCTGGCCTGTTGGTGGGTGTATTCGGCGCCGGCTCTGTTTGGGCCCATGGCAACGTGGTCCCGCAAGCGGTGGAAACCAAGGGCCTGACTTCGATCAAGGACGCCGGCGTGCCGGTCAACGAAGACGGCTGGGCGGCGGTCAATCCGTACCGCACCTCACCGGAACACGATCGGGCCGTGGAAATCGGCTCGTCCGCCTACAACCAGAACTGCGCCGCCTGCCACGGCCTGGAAGCCAAGTCCGGTGGTATCGCCCCCGACCTGCGCATGCTCGATGTGGGCGAAGCCGGTGATGAGTGGTTCGTCGAGCGCGTGCGCCATGGCGCGGTGCGTGACGGCCGCGTGTACATGCCCAAAATGGCCGACTACCTGAGCCAGGAAGCCTTGTGGGCGGTGCGCACCTACCTGGACAGCGTGCACGTCGAGGAGTAAGCCATGCGCCTGTTCGCTTATGTGCTTGGCCTGGCCCTGCTGTGTTGCCAGCCGGCACAGGCGCAGGTGCGCAGCTATGACCAGATGATCGCTGACGGCGAAATCAAGGTGGCGGTGTACAAGGACTTCGCCCCCTACAGTTTCGAAGACGGCGCCAACGCGCGGGGGGTCGATGTGGAACTGGCCCAGGCCCTGGCCACGGCGCTGGGGGTAAAGCTCAAGTTGATCTGGGCGCCGGCCGGCGAGAAGCTCGATGACGACCTGCGCGACTACATCTGGCGCGGCAGCCAGTTGCACAACCAGCAACTGGCCGACCTGATGATGCGCGCGCCCTACGATCGCGATTACGCACAAAAGCGCAACGACCAGGGCGAACTGGAAAACGGCCATGTGGTGATGTTCGGGCCGTACCAGAACGAACAATGGCAGGTGGCCTATGACCGTCGGCGCCTGGACACGGTCGCCAGCGTGGCGGTGTTCGAGCAGCACCCGATTGGCGTCGAAGTCGACAGCGTGCCGTCGTTCTACCTCACCTCGGTGTTCAACGGCATGCTCGCCGCCAAGACCCATCACTACCCCGACGTCCCCCAGGCCTTTGCGGCGATGAAAGCCGGTGAGGTCGATGCGGTGATGGCGATGCGCGGCGAAGTCGATTGGCAGGTGCATGAAGCCCATGACCCGCAACTGGCCCTTGCCGAAAACGCCTACCCGAACATGGGCAAGCAACGCTGGGAGATCGGCATGGCGGTGCACGAGAGCAATCGCCAGTTGGCCTACGCGGTGGAAGAGGCGCTGGAAGGCCTGATCCGCGACGGCGCGGTGCAAGCCATCTATGCCCGTTACGGCCTGCAGTACGAAGTCCCCGAGATGTATCAATAGGAGCAGGTGATGAACTGGCGACTGAGCTGCATCTTGGCGTGTTGGCTGCCGCTGGCGGCTCACGCCGTGGAGGTCGACCCGGTGCCGTCGGTGATGTGGGCGTTCTATCACAAGCAGTTCCTGGCCGAGGCGCCGTTCGTGTTCGACGATCGAGTCAAGCTGCTGGCGCCGCCGTTCGCCGAAGATGCGCGCCAGGTGCCGCTGGAAATCGACGCCCGCGCCTTCAACGGCCATGTGGTGAAAATCCTCGCCTGGGCCGAGCTCAACCCATTGCCGAAAATCGTCGACTTCCAGCCCAAGGCCGGCGTGCTGCCGTGGCTGTCGCTGCGCATTCGTATCGAACAGGCCACACCGTTGCGTGCAGCGGTGCTCACCGATGACGGGCTGTGGCATGTGGGCTCGACCCTGATAGACGCGGCCGGCGGCGGCTGCACCGCGCCCAGCGTGGTACGCACCCAGCCCGGTTGGGAAGAGCACATCGGCGAAGTGCTCGGCGGCCGTTACCCGCGTGGTGAGTTCAGCCGCGTGCGTGTGCAGGTTGCGCACCCGATGGACAACGGCATGGTCAGCGGCATCCCCGAGTTTTTTATCAACCATGCGCAACTGCGCGGCCAGGACGGCCAAGTGCTGGCTGATCTTGAGCTGTTCCCGGCGGTTAGCGAGAACCCCAACCTGGCCTTCGACATCGACGCGCCGGGGCCCACCCGACTGGTGCTGCGTGACAACAGCGGCAATGAGTTCGACGCGGCCATCCCCTGACCAGAAGGAGCGCGGCATGCGCTGGATTCTATTGCTATGCCTGGGCCTGAGCCTGCCCGCCCTGGCAGATCTCGACTATGCCCTCAAGCCCCGGCTGATCGCCGACGACACCTGGCTACTCGAAGGCAGCACTGACAATTTTGCCAAGGCCAATGGCGGCAATATCGTCAACACCGCCTTCATCGTCACCGAGGCCGGCGTGGTGGTGATCGACACCGGGCCGTCGCGGCGCTACGGCGAAGCCATGCGCGAGGCCATCGCCCGCGTCACCCCCAAGCCGGTGATCCAGGTGCTGATTACCCATCATCACCCCGACCATGCGCTGGGCAACCAGGCCTTCAAGGACGTGCCCATCGGCGCCCTGGCCGAGACCACGCGGCTGCTGCATGAGCAGGGCGACGGCATGGCGGAAAACCTCTACCGCATGGTCGGCGACTGGATGCGCGGCACCGAGGTGGTGTTGCCCACCCAGGTGCTGGAACCCGGTGTGCTGAGCGTCGGCCGTCACGACTTGCGCCTGCTCGCGCTCACCGGCCACACCGGCGCCGACCTGGCGATCTTCGACCAGAGCACCGGCGTGCTGTTCGCCGGCGACCTGGTGTTTTACCAACGCGCGCTCACCACCCCCAACAGCCCGGGGCTGGCGGTGTGGCTGGCCGACCTCGGCACCCTGCAAGCCTTGCCCTGGACCCTGATCGTGCCCGGCCATGGCCCGGTGGCCAGCGACGCGCAACCCTTCACGCAAATGCGCGACTACCTGACCTGGCTCGATCAGCTGCTGCGTGACGGCGCTGCCAAGGGCAACGACATGGCCGAGATGATCCGCAGCCCCATCCCCGAACGTTTCGCCGCGATCAGCCTGAGCCGCTATGAACTGATCCGCAGCGTCAGCCACCTGTACCCGCGTTACGAGCGCGAGCAGATGCAACCGCTACTAAGGAACTAGCAAACTCGATACTGCGGTCAATTGTGACAATGGCCCCTGCGCCCAAGAATCTGCACCAGACCGGGAAAATTTCCCGGGTATAACAAAAAACCGCAGAGGTAGCCGTCATGACCCAACCCGCACGTCGCCAACCCTTCGCCTTGAGTGTGTTGCTCGGTGCCATCCTGTTATCCGGCCAGGCCATGGCCACGGTCACCGATGAGGACATCCTCCAGGACCCGAAAAACCCCGGGCAGATCGTCACCAACGGCCTGGGTGTGCAGGGCCAGCGCTACAGCCCCCTCGACACCCTGAACGTCGACAACGTCAAGGAACTGCGCCCGGTCTGGGCGTTTTCCTTTGGCGGCGAAAAGCAGCGTGGGCAACAGGCGCAGCCGATGATCAAGGACGGGGTGATGTACCTCACCGGTTCCTACTCGCGGGTGTTCGCGGTGGATGCGCGCACCGGCAAGAAGCTCTGGCAGTACGATGCGCGTCTGCCCGATGACATCCGCCCGTGCTGTGACGTGATCAACCGTGGCGTGGCGCTGTACGGCGACCTGGTGTTCTTCGGCACCCTCGACGCCAAGCTGGTGGCGCTGAACAAAGACACCGGCAAAGTGGTGTGGAGCAAGCAGGTCGCCGATCACAAGGAAGGCTACTCGATCAGCGCCGCGCCCCTGGTGGTCAACGGCAAGCTGATCACCGGCGTGGCCGGTGGCGAATTCGGCGTGGTGGGCAAGATCCAGGCCTATGACCCGAAAAACGGCGAGCTGCTGTGGAGCCGCCCGACGGTCGAAGGCCATATGGGTTATGTCTACAAAGACGGCAAGGCTGTGGAAAACGGCATCTCCGGCGGCGAGGCGGGCAAGACCTGGCCGGGGGATTTGTGGAAAACCGGCGGCGCGGCACCGTGGCTGGGCGGCTACTACGACCCTGAAACCAACTTGCTGCTGTTCGGCACCGGCAACCCGGCGCCGTGGAACTCGCACCTGCGCCCTGGCGACAACCTTTACTCGTCCTCGCGCCTGGCGCTGAACCCGGACGACGGCACCATCAAGTGGCACTTCCAGAGCACGCCCCACGACGGTTGGGACTATGACGGCGTCAACGAGCTGGTCTCCTTCAACTACACTGAAGGTGGCAAGGAAATCAAAGCGGCGGCCACCGCCGACCGCAACGGCTTCTTCTACGTGCTCGATCGCACCAACGGCAAGTTCATCCGAGGCTTCCCGTTTGTCGACAAGATCACCTGGGCCACGGGCCTGGATAAGGACGGTCGTCCGATCTACAACGAAGCCAGCCGCCCAGGTGCGCCGGGCAGCGAAACCAAGGGCACTTCGGTGTTTGTCGCACCGGCGTTCCTCGGTGCGAAGAACTGGATGCCGATGGCCTACAACCGTGACACCGGGCTGTTCTACGTGCCGTCCAACGAGTGGGGCATGGACATCTGGAACGAAGGTATCGCCTACAAGAAAGGCGCGGCGTTCCTCGGCGCGGGCTTCACTATCAAGCCGTTGAACGAAGACTATATCGGCGTACTGCGCGCCATCGATCCTAAGACGGGTAAGGAAGTCTGGCGCCACAAGAACTTCGCGCCGCTGTGGGGCGGGGTGCTGACCACCAAGGGCAACCTGGTGTTCACCGGTACGCCGGAAGGTTTCCTGCAAGCATTCAACGCCAAGACTGGCGAGAAGGTCTGGGAATTCCAGACCGGCTCCGGCGTGCTCGGTTCGCCTGTGACCTGGGAAATGGACGGCGAACAGTACGTCTCGGTGCTCTCCGGCTGGGGCGGCGCGGTGCCGTTGTGGGGCGGTGAGGTGGCCAAGCGCATCAAGGACTTCAACCAGGGCGGCATGCTCTGGACCTTCAAGCTGCCCAAAGAGCTGGTCGCCAAACACTGAATCTACGACCAAATGACAAGTGCCCCCCTGCCAACGGCGCATTCGCCCGGCAACGGGGGCTCTTTACTATCGGGTCATCGCCTGTTGACCGACAGGCCCGGACCCAGACAGAGGCTTTAACATGATCTACGCACAACCTGGCACCCCTGGCGCTATCGTCAGCTTCAAGCAGCGCTACGGAAATTACATCGGCGGAGAGTTCGTCGCCCCGCTGAGCGGTGAGTATTTCACCAACACCTCGCCAGTGACCGGTGAAGCGATCGCCGAATTCCCGCGCTCCAACGCTGCCGATATCGACAAAGCCCTCGACGCCGCCCATGCCGCCGCTGACGCCTGGGGCAAGACGTCGCCCCAGGATCGCTCCCTGGTGCTGCTGAAAATCGCCGACCGTATCGAGCAGAATCTCGAAGTACTGGCCGTGACCGAAAGCTGGGACAACGGCAAGGCCGTGCGCGAAACCCTCAACGCTGACGTGCCCCTGGCCGCCGACCACTTCCGCTACTTCGCCGGCTGCATCCGCGCCCAGGAAGGCGGCGCCGCCGAGATCAACGAACACACCGCGGCCTACCACTTCCATGAGCCATTGGGCGTGGTCGGGCAGATCATTCCGTGGAACTTCCCGCTGCTGATGGCCGCCTGGAAACTCGCCCCGGCCCTCGCTGCCGGTAACTGCATCGTGCTCAAGCCGGCCGAGCAGACACCGCTGTCGATCATGGTGTTTGCCGAGTTGATCAATGACCTGCTGCCACCGGGCGTGCTGAATATCGTGCAGGGCTTTGGCCGCGAAGCCGGGGAGGCACTGGCCACCAGCAAGCGCATCGCCAAGATTGCCTTTACCGGCTCGACCCCAATCGGTGCGCACATCATGCACGCGGCCGCCGAGAACCTCATTCCGTCTACCGTGGAACTGGGCGGCAAGTCGCCGAACATCTTCTTCGAAGACATCATGCAGGCCGAGCCGCAATTCATCGAAAAAGCCGCCGAAGGCCTGGTGTTGGCGTTCTTCAACCAGGGCGAAGTGTGCACCTGCCCGTCGCGGGCGCTGGTGCAGGAGTCGATCTACGACGACTTCATGAAAGTGGTGATGAAGAAGATCGTCAAGATCAAGCGCGGCAACCCGTTGGATACCGAGACCATGGTCGGCGCCCAGGCGTCCGAGCAGCAATACGACAAGATCCTCTCCTACCTCAAGATCGCCCAGGAGGAGGGCGCCGAGCTGCTCACCGGCGGCGCCGCCGAGCGCCTGGAAGGCGACCTGTCCAGCGGTTATTACATCCAGCCGACCCTGCTCAAGGGCCACAACAAGATGCGCGTGTTCCAGGAAGAAATCTTCGGCCCGGTGGTGGGTATCACCACCTTCAAGGACGAAGCCGAAGCCCTGGCCATTGCCAACGACAGCGAATTCGGCCTCGGCGCCGGGCTGTGGACCCGCGACATCAACCGCGCCTACCGCATGGGCCGGGCGATCAAGGCTGGCCGCGTGTGGACCAACTGTTATCACCTGTACCCGGCGCATGCGGCGTTTGGCGGCTACAAGAAGTCGGGCGTGGGGCGTGAGAACCACAAGATGATGCTCGATCACTACCAGCAGACCAAGAATTTGCTGGTGAGCTACGACATCAATCCATTGGGTTTCTTCTAACCCTCGGATTGCAACGCGGTCCCCTGTGGGAGGGGGCTTGCTCCCGATGGCGGTGGGTCAGTCAACAGTGATGTGGCTGACACATTGCTATCGGGAGCAAGCCCCCTCCCACATTTTGATCGGCGTATACCCGCTACCAATGCGGGTGCGAGCTCCTTCGAAAGTAGCATTCGCACCCCCATCCCCCCATGCATTAATGCCTCTACCGGAATCTTCCGGCACAACAAGAGGACTCTCCCCATGTGGACCAAACCCGCCTTCACCGACCTGCGTATCGGCTTCGAAGTGACCATGTACTTCGCCAGCCGTTGATCCATCTCCGGCCAGCCTCGCGCTGGCCGGTGCCGTATTGGGAATGACCCTTTGGTCTGATTGCATTCGCCTGCGAATGGGTTAGTGTGAAGCGCATCTCCCAAAAATAATAAGAACAGGCTTTCCAATGAGCCCCAATCTGAGCCTCCTGCGTAAATTCGTCTCGCCTGAAATCATCTTCGGTGCCGGCTGCCGGCACAACGTCGGTAACTATGCCAAGACCTTCGGTGCGCGCAAGGTGCTGGTCGTCAGCGACCCCGGTGTGATCGCTGCCGGTTGGGTGGCGGATGTGGAAGCCAGCCTGCAAGCCATCGGTATCGACTACTGCCTGTACAGCGCTGTGTCGCCCAATCCGCGCGTCGAAGAAGTAATGCTCGGCGCCGAGGTGTATCGGGAAAACCATTGCGACGTGATCGTGGCCATCGGCGGCGGCAGTCCGATGGATTGCGGCAAGGCCATCGGCATTGTGGTCGCCCATGGGCGTAGCATTCTTGAGTTCGAGGGCGTGGACACCATTCGTGTGCCCAGCCCGCCGTTGATCCTGATCCCCACCACCGCCGGTACGTCGGCGGATGTCTCGCAGTTCGTGATCATTTCCAATCAGCAGGAGCGCATGAAGTTCTCCATCGTCAGCAAGGCGGTGGTGCCGGATGTGTCGCTGATCGACCCGGAAACCACGGCGAGCATGGACCCGTTCCTGTCCGCCTGTACCGGCATCGACGCGCTGGTGCATGCCATCGAGGCGTTCGTGTCCACCGGCCACGGCCCACTGACCGACCCCCATGCGCTGGAAGCCATGCGCCTGATCAACGGCAACCTGGTGCAGATGATCGCCAACCCCACGGACATTGCCCTGCGCGAGAAAATCATGCTCGGCAGCATGCAGGCGGGCCTGGCGTTTTCCAACGCGATCCTCGGCGCCGTGCATGCCATGTCCCACAGCCTCGGCGGCTTTCTCGATTTGCCCCACGGTTTGTGTAACGCGGTGCTGGTGGAGCATGTGGTGGCGTTCAACTACAACTCGGCGCCGGAGCGCTTCAAGGTGATTGCCGAGACCTTTGGCATTGACTGCCGTGGCCTCAACCATCGACAGATCTGCGGACGATTGGTCGACCACCTGATCGCGCTCAAACATGCCATTGGCTTCCACGAAACCCTGGGTCTGCATGGGGTGCGCGTGGCGGATATTCCGTTCCTGTCCGAGCATGCGATGGACGACCCCTGCATCCTCACCAACCCTCGTGAGTCCAGCCAGCGTGACGTCGAGGTTGTTTATGGCGAAGCGCTCTGACGACCAGCAACAAGCACTGGCCGGGCTGCTGGGCCTGGGCAATCACTCGGCACGCAAGAGTCACTACCCGGAACTCACCGCGCGCCTCGACGAGCTGGAGGCGGAGCGCAACCGCTATATCCGTCTCAACGATGAGCTGGAGCAGCGCGTGGCTGCGCGCACCGATGAGCTGCTGGAAGCCAACCGCAACCTGCAACAGCAGATCGCCCAGCGTGAGCAGGTCGAGCAGGAATTGCGCGATGCGCGCGACGCCGCGGAGGCTGCCAACCGCAGCAAGGACAAATACCTCGCCGCCGCGAGCCATGACCTGCTGCAACCGCTGAACGCGGCGCGGCTGCTGATCTCCACCCTGCGTGAACGCAACTTGCCCAGCGTTGAGCAGGTGCTGGTGGAACGTACTCACCAGGCGCTGGAAGGCGCGGAAGATTTACTCACCGATTTGCTGGATATTTCGCGGCTCGACCAGGCGGCGGTCAAACCCGACGTGGCGCTGTATCGTCTGGATGAGCTGTTTGCGCCGCTGGTCTCGGAGTTCCAGTCGGTGGCGCTGGCGGCCGGGCTGAACCTGCGCGCGCGTACCGGTCATTATGCGATTCGCACCGACTTGCGCCTGGTGACGCGGATCCTGCGTAACTTCCTCAGCAATGCCTGCCGCTACACCGACGAGGGCTGCATCCTGCTCGGCGCGCGCCGCCGTGGCGACCGCCTGCGCCTGGAGGTGTGGGACACCGGGCGCGGCATCGCGGCCGACCGGCTCGACGCGATCTTCCTCGAATTCAACCAGCTCGACGTCGGCCGCGCCTCGGATCGCAAAGGCGTGGGGCTGGGCCTGGCGATTGTCGAGCGTATCGCCGAGATCCTCGGCTACCCGGTGGCGGTCCGTTCGTGGCCGGGGCGTGGCTCGATGTTCAGCATCGAGGTGCCCATCAGCGAAGAGATGCCCCTGGCGATCAGCCAACTGCCGGTGCTGCCGACCACGGGCAACCCGCTGCCGGGGCGGCGTTTGCTGGTGATCGATAACGAGGTGAGCATCCTCGAAAGCATGCGCGCGCTGCTGGTGCAGTGGGGCTGTGAGGTGGTCACCGCCACCGACCAGGCCGGCGCGTTACTGGCGTTGCAGGGCAGGGCGCCGGAGTTGATCCTCGCCGACTACCACCTCGACCACGGCGTGGTGGGCGCTGCGGTGGTCAAGCATCTGCGCGAGCATTTCGCGCAAAAGATCCCGGCCGTGATCATCACCGCCGACCGCACCGACCAATGCCGTCGTGTGCTGCGCCGCCTTGACGCGCCGTTGTTGAACAAACCGCTCAAGCCCGGCAAGTTGCGGGCGGTATTGAGCCAGTTATTGACCTAGGGTCTTGATACCCGTCAACACCCGTTGCGGCGCTTTGCCCCATGCTGCCTGCCTGATTTAGAGCACGACGGAGCCCGCCATGAACGCCCCCGCAACAACCGCAGCATCCTTCAAGTTGCCCCTGGGTCTGGTGATCGGCGTACTGGCGATGGTCGGCGTGCTGCTGTTGCCGCTGCCCGCCGATCTGCCGGTGGCCGGGCAGCGCATGCTGGCGATCCTCGCGTTTGCCGTGGTGGTGTGGATCACCGAGGCGGTGTCTTATGAGGCCAGCGCGATCATGATCACCTCGCTCATGGCGTTTTTGCTGGGTACGGCGCCGTCGCTGCAAGACCCCGCCCACCTGATCGGCTCCAGCCCGGCCATCAGCATGGCGCTCACCGGCTTTTCCAACCCGGCACTGGCCTTGGTGGCGGGCGCGTTGTTCATTGCGGCGGCCATGACCCACACCGGCCTCGACCGGCGCATCGCCCTCGTGACCCTGACCCGCGTCGGCACCAGCACCCGCGGCATTCTGCTGGGGGCGATTGCGGTGACCATCCTGCTCAGCCTCGTGGTGCCCAGTGCCACCGCGCGCAGTGCCTGTGTGGTGCCGATCATGATGGGCGTGGTTGCCGCGTTTGGCGTGGACAAGCGCTCCAATATTGCCGCCGGCCTGATGATCGTGGTGGCCCAGGGCACCAGCATCTGGAACGTCGGCATCCAGACCGCCGCCGCGCAAAACCTGCTGACCGTGGGCTTTATGGACAAGATGCTCGGCCAGCGCGTGTCGTGGATCGACTGGCTGATCGCCGGCGCGCCGTGGGCGGTGATCATGTCGGCGGTGTTGCTGTTCCTGGTGATCAAGCTGCTGCCGCCGGAAACCGACAGCATCCCCGGTGGCAAGGAGGCCGTGGCCCAGTCCCTGGTGGACATCGGCCCGATGACCGGCCCGCAGAAGCGCTTGCTCACCGTGTCGGTGCTGTTGCTGTTGGCGTGGGCGACGGAAGGGCGCCTGCACCCTTTCGACACCACCTCGACCACCTACGCGGGGCTGGTGTTCCTGCTGTTGCCGGGGATCGGTGTGATGACCTGGAAGGATGTGCAGTCGCGTATTCCGTGGGGCACGGTGATTGTATTCGGCGTGGGCATCAGCCTCGGCACCGCGTTGCTGACGACCCAAGCCGGGCAGTGGCTGGGCTCCCAAGTGGTGGCGCATACCGGGTTGGATCAGGTCGGGCCGTTGGGGGTGTTTGCGATTTTGGGAGCGTTTTTGATTGTGATCCACCTGGGCTTTGCCAGCGCCACGGCGCTGACCTCGGCGCTGTTGCCGATCCTGATTGCGGTGTTGCAGACCTTGCCCGGGGAGTTCAACCGGTTGGGGATGACCATGCTGCTGGGGTTTGTGATGAGCTACGGGTTTATCCTGCCGATTAATGCGCCGCAGAATATGGTGTGCCTGGGGACTGGGACGTTTACGGCGCGGCAGTTCGCCAAGGTGGGGATTCTGGTGACGGTGATCGGGTATGGGCTGATGTTGGTGTTTGCGGCGACTTACTGGAGTTGGTTGGGTTGGATCTGATCGGGAAGGCGGTTCTGGATGGGCATGCTATCCAAAGAGAGCAAGCCCCCTCCGACTTTTGACCGTACCCGCTCCAGGCATCAATTCCATGCCCAAGATGGCAAGATGAACCCCGCTCAGGTTTACTACTCTGAGTAATGGTTTTACCGACCTCACCCGTCGGGTCATCTAGGTCATCGAATGGATAAATACACCCCCCACACCTGGGAACCCCACGAGCGCCCGAGCCTGCCCGGTTCGCCGTCGACGCCGTGGCACCCTACGCACAAGCGTTGGCTGTATGCGCTGGTCGGTGTGCTGGTCGCGATCACTGGCGGCCTGGGAAATGCCCTGGTCATCGCCAACCTGCAATACCTGCAAGGCGCCCTCGGCGCGACCACTGCGGAAATGGCCTGGTTGCCCGCCGCCTATGTGATGACCAACGTGTGCATGAACCTGCTGCTGGTGAAGTTCCGCCAGCAGTTCGGCCTGCGCGTGTTCACCGAGGTGTTCCTGGTGCTGTACGCGCTGGTGACCTTCGGCCACTTGTTCGTTAACGATCTCAGTTCGGCCATCGCGGTACGGGCGGCCCACGGGATGGTGGGCGCGGCCCTGAGTTCGTTGGGCTTGTACTACATGATCCAGGCGTTCCCCGCCAAGTGGCGACTCAAAGCCCTGGTGCTGGGGTTGGGCACGGCGCAGTTGGCGTTGCCGCTGGCGCGGTTGTTCTCCGAAGATTTGCTGCAAATCGCCGAGTGGCGCGGTTTGTATCTGTTTGAATTGGGGATGGCGCTGATCTGCCTGGGGTGTGTGTTCTTGCTCAAGTTGCCGCCGGGTGACCGCTTCAAGACCTTTGAGAAACTCGACTTCCTGACCTTCGGCATCCTCGCCACCGGCGTGGCGTTGCTCTGTGCGGTGCTGTCCCTGGGGCGCATCGACTGGTGGCTGGAGGCCCCGTGGATCGGTATCGCGTCAGCCTGTTCCCTGGTGTTGATCATGGCCGGCCTGGCCATTGAGCATAACCGCGCCAACCCGATGTTGATGACCCGTTGGCTGGGCAGCGGCACCATGATTCGCCTGGCACTGGCGGTGATCCTGATTCGCATGGTGCTGTCGGAGCAGTCCACCGGTGCGGTCGGGTTCATGCAGATGTTGAACATGAGCTACCAGCAGATGCATACGCTGTACGTGGTGATGCTGGCCGGCGCGATCAGCGGGCTGGCGGTCAGTGCGCTGACGATCAACCCGGCTCATCTGCTGATGCCGCTGGTGATCTCCCTGGCGCTGATGGCCACGGGTTCGGTGATGGACAGTTTCTCCAGCAACCTGACCCGGCCCGAAAACCTGTATATCAGCCAGTTCCTGTTGGGCTTTGGCGGCACTTTTTTCCTGGGACCGACCATGGTGTTGGGCACCAAGAACGTGCTGACGAACCCGCGCAATCTGGTGAGTTTTTCGGTGATGTTCGGCATTTGCCAGAACCTCGGCGGCCTGATTGGAGCTGCGTTGCTGGGAACGTTCCAGGTCGTGCGGGAGAAGTTTCATTCCAGCATGATCGTCGAACACTTGACCTTGCTCGACCCGCGTGTGGCCGCGCGGGTGAGCAGCGGTGGCTCGGCCTATGGCGGTGTCATTGCCGACCCCGAGCTGCGCAACCTGATGGGTATCCGCAGCTTGGCCACGGCGGCCACCCGTGAAGCGAATGTCATGGCTTACAACGATGTGTTCATGCTGATTGCGATCATCGCGATCCTGACCATGCTCTGGATATTTATTCGCAGTCTGTGGCTGATGAGTACCACCCAAGCAGCAGCCCCTCCCGTTCAACCCAGCGGCGCACCTTCATGACCGAACCTTCGACAACCACCACCACCGCCATTGCATCCACCCCGGAAGGCACCATGCCGCCCGGCGCTACGGTCACCGAGCCGCGCTCATTGCGCGTGCGCATCCTTTCGTCCATGGGTTTCGCCGCGATTGCCATCGTCGGGGTACTGATCGTGCTGTATGCCTGGCAACTGCCGCCTTTCAGCAGCGCGGTGGAAACTACTGAAAACGCCCTGGTACGTGGCCAAGTGACGATTATTGGCCCGCAGCTCAGCGGCTATGTGTTCGAGGTGCCAGTGCAGGACTTCCAGTACGTCAAGGCCGGTGACTTGTTGGTGCGCCTTGATGACCGCATCTACAAGCAGCGCCTGGACCAAGCCTTGGCGCAACTGGCGGTGCAGAAGGCCTCGCTGGCCAATGTGGTGCAGCAGCGCAACAGCGCCGAAGCGACCATCAAGTTACGCCAGGCTGCGCTGGTAGACAGCCAGGCACAGGCGCGTAAAAGCACTGCGGATTTGCGTCGTAACGAGGAGCTGATCAGCGACGGTTCGGTGTCCAAGCGCGAGCTGGACGTGACCCGTGCTGCCAATGCGCAGACGGTCGCCGCCGTCGCCCAAGCCCAGGCCAGCCTGGAAATCGCGCGGCAGGATTTGCAGACGGTGATCGTCAATCGCGGCTCCCTGGAAGCGGCGGTGGCGAGTGCCGATGCGGCGGTGGAATTGGCGCGGATCGATCTGTCCAACACCCGCATCACCGCGCCCCGCGACGGTCAGTTGGGGCAGATTGGCGTGCGCCTCGGTGCCTACGTCAACTCTGGCGCGCAGCTGATGGCACTGGTGCCGAAGCAGCTGTGGGTGATTGCCAATATGAAAGAAACCCAAATGGACAATGTGCAGGTCGGCCAGCCGGTGACCTTTACCGTGGATGCGCTGAACCACCGCAAGTTTCATGGCACGGTGCAGCATATTTCGCCGGCCACCGGCTCGGAGTTCAGCCTGTTGCAGGCGGACAACGCGACGGGCAACTTTGTGAAGATTGCCCAGCGCGTGCCGGTAAGGATTACGGTGGACCCGGATCAGGCTGAGAGCGAACGTTTGCGGCCGGGGTTGTCGGTTGTCGTGAGTATCGATACGGCTGGGCGTCTGAAAAACTCTCCACCCTGACATCACTGACAAAACCTAAATCAAAACTGTGGGGGGGGCTTGCCCCTGATAGCTATAGGTATTTACGCCACTTTATAGCAGTCAACGGTAATCACGATGCGAAGCGAGCCGCCGTAAGGGCGGAACCCATAGCGGCCGTTGGCTGAATAATGGATATGTACTCGGTCTGTTCCAGCATCCTGTTCGGCTGTCAGGCCGCCATCGGAGGCAATCCCCCTCCCACATTTTGAATGTATTTCAGGGTGAAGTTGAGTTGGACCGACTGATTGTGTTCCAGCAGTTTCAGGCCCGGCCGTCCCGCCAGGTGATGAGCATTCACCGGATGACTCACCGGCTCGATGCAAAAGAACCCCAGCCCCGGCGGGCAGTACAGCAGGAAGTAATCGGCCCCGCTGGCCTGGCATTCCAGCGCATAGCCCAGGTCCGGCTGTTCGATCCGGCAATACCCGTCCCACTGGCAAAAGCCGTTGTCCACCAAGCCTTGGGGCAGGGCATTCATTTCCTGGAAATCCCACTCGTCCGGCACCGGTGCCAAGCCGGTCGGCAGCTTGGACGCGTCACTCATCCACACCTGCGCGGCCTTGGCCTGCAACCGAGTACCCGGCCGACGCGGAAAGTACGGATGCAACCCCACGCCATGCCACGCCGCTGTTTCGGCCAGATGGGTCACGCGCAGTTCGATACGCAAGGCCCCATCGCTCAAGTGAATCCGCTGCTCGGCGCGATAGGCAAAAGGCGTCTCGCAGACCACCTCCAGCACCACTTCATCTGCCGACTGGCTGACCACCTGCCACGCTTGTTGCCAGGCCGAACCGTGAATCGGCAGCGGATCGGTCAGGCTGTTAGGCGTGAGCACCAGCCAACCGTCGGGGTTATCGAAACCGCCGTGGGCAATGCGGTTGGACCAGGGCACCAACGGATAGCACCCCAGCTTGCCCGGCAAACCGGTATGGATCGCCTGCTCATCGTTATGGCGCAGCAACGGCTGCCCGGTGGCGCGCACCGTCCAGTTGACGATGCTGCCGCCCACGGCCGGATTCAAGGTGAGGTGGGTCAGGTTGTCTTCAAGTTCAATCAGCATTACAGCACCACGCTCGGCAGCCACAGCGACAATGCTGGAATGTACGTCACTGCTATCAGCACCAGGAACAGCACGGCATAAAACGGCACCAGCGCCTTTACGGTTTTCTCGATGGTGGTTTTGCCCACCGCTGCGCCGACAAACAGCACCGCGCCCACCGGCGGGGTGATCAGACCAATGCCGAGGTTCACCAGCATGATCATGCCGAAATGCACCGGGTCGACGCCGATACCCAACACCACCGGCAACAGGATCGGCGTGAGGATCAGGATCAGCGGCGCCATGTCCATCACCGTGCCGAGCAACAGCAGCATGGCGTTGATGCACATCAGGATCACGTAGCGGTTGTCCGACAGCGTCAGGAACAGCGTGGTGATCTTCGCCGGGATCTGCATCAGGGTCATGATGTAGCCGAAGCTGGCGGCGAAGGCGATCAGGATCATCACGATGGAAATCGTGCGCACCGTGCGGTGCATCAGTTTGGGCAGCTCGCGCCACTTGTAGTCGCGGTAGATGAACATGGTCACGAAGAACGCCCACAGCACCGCAATCGCGGCGGACTCGGTGGCAGTGAAGATGCCCGAGAGGATGCCGCCGAGGATGATCACCATGGCCATCAGGCCCCAGAGCGCATCGGCGGCAATCTTCAGTGCTTGCTTCAGGGGGATGACTTCGCCTTTGGGGTAGTTGCGTTTCTTCGCGAAGATCAGGCACAGCACCATCAGGCACACGCTCATCAGCAGGCCCGGCACCACGCCGGCCATGAACAGCGAAGCGATGGACACTGTGCCGCCAGCCGCCAGGGAGTAGAGCACCGAGTTGTGGCTGGGTGGCGTGAGCAAGGCCTGCACCGAGCCGCTGACGGTCACCGCCGTGGCAAATTCCCGTGGATAGCCACGGCGCTCCATTTCTGGAATCAGCACCGAGCCCACCGAAGCGGTGTCCGCCACCGACGAGCCGGAGATCGCGCCGAAAAACGTCGAGGCCATGATGTTCACCAGGGACAGCCCGCCGCGCACAAAGCCCACCAGCACCCCGGCAAACGCCACCAGCCGCCGCGACATGCCGCCCTCGGCCATGATCGCCCCAGCCAGCACAAAGAACGGAATCGCCATCAGCGAAAACTTGTTCACCCCGCCAGCCACCTGAATCATCAGGGCCTGGAACGGGATATCGATCCACCACGCGCCGATCAGCGCCGACAGCCCCAGGGCATACGCCACCGGCATGCCGATCAGGATCAGGGCGATAAAGCTGCCCAGCAGAATCAATGCGTCCATATCAGGCAGCCCCTTCGTTTTCTTCTACCAGGTCGAAGCGCACCACGCGCCGGTTGCTCTGGTCACCCAGCAGCAGTTTTTCCAGCACGAAAATCAGCGTCAGCACGCCCCCGATGGGGATCGGCATATAGGTGATACCCACGCGCAGGGTGGGGATGGCGCTCATGAACTGGTTCCAGGTGGACAGGCACAACTTGGTGCCCCAGATCGCCATGAACAGGCAGATTGTCGCCATCAGCAGTTGCGAGAAAATGCCGACGATTCGGCGTTGGGCAGGTGGCAGGCGGTCCGTGACCATGGCCACCGACATGTGCGCCCCGGCACGATAACTGGCGGCGGCGCCGATAAAGGTGAACACCAGCATCAGCAGGATAGCGGTGGGCTCCGGCCAGCTGGAACCGGTGCCGAGGATGTAGCGGGCGAAGATGCCCCAGGGAATGATCAGTGCGACCCCGAGGACCGAGAGACCGGCGACCCAGATGCAGGTCATGTAGATACGGTCGTTGATGCGCAGCAGTAGATTCTTCATGGCGTTCACCGTC
Source organism: Pseudomonas sp. Irchel 3H9 (assembly GCF_900187495.1). Classification (NCBI taxonomy): domain Bacteria; kingdom Pseudomonadati; phylum Pseudomonadota; class Gammaproteobacteria; order Pseudomonadales; family Pseudomonadaceae; genus Pseudomonas; species Pseudomonas sp. Irchel 3H9. Next base: position 86,300 of record NZ_FYDK01000002.1, read on the forward strand.
ACCGGGCGCGTCGATGCCGACCGCGCCAGGCCTTGTCAGGGAATGGGGCGTTACTGAACGGCGTCGATACGCTTGATGATGTCGGCGTAAGGCGCGCCGTACTTGGCTCGCACCGCGGCGGTGGCGTCGTAGAAGGGTTTTTTGTCGACGGTGATGAACTCGACCCCGGCCTTCTTGAGTTTTTCCTCACTGCTGGCGGACTTGGCGTCCCACAGCACGCGCTCATCGGCCTGGGCGACTTTGGCGGCTTTTTTCACCATGTCCTGCTGGGCGGGAGTGAGTTTGTTCCAGGTGATTTTCGACATCACGATGGGCTCAGGCAGGATCAGGTGTTCGGTGAGGGTGTAGTACTTGGCGTTCTGGAAGTGGTTGTGTTCCAGCAGGGTGGGCGGGTTGTTCTCCGCGCCGTCGATGACACCGGTCTGCAAGGCACTGAAGATCTCGCCGGTGTCCATGGCGATGCCGTTGGCGCCCATGGCGTTGAAGGCGTCGATGAACAGCGGGTTGCCCTGCACGCGGATCTTCATGCCCTTGAGGTCTTCGATCTTGCGCACCGGTTTCTTGGTGTAAAGGTTGCGCGTGCCGCCGTCCATCCAGGCCAGGGCCACGAGGCCGAACTCCGAGTCGGTGATCTTGGCGAGGATTTCATCGCCGATCTCGCCGTCGATGACCTTGCGCATATGCGCCTGGTCGCGGAACACGAACGGCAGGTTGAAGACGTTCACGTCCGGCACCACCGGCCCGACGATGCCGAGGCTGACGCGGGTCATCTGCACGGCGCCCACTTGGGCCTGTTCGACCACTTCTTTCTCGGAACCCAGCACGCCGCCCGGGAAGTACTTGAACGTGAGTTCGCCGTTGCTTTCCTTGGTCAGCGCCTTGCCCATGTTTTCTTCGGCTACCACGGTGGGGTAGCCAGCGGGGTGGATGTCGGCGAATTTGATTTCCAGCGCGTGAGCGGCGCTGCTGAGGGTGAACACTGCGGCGGCGAGCAAGGTGCGTTTGAAGTCCATTGGGGGTCACTCCTGTCTTGTTATTTTATTGTTGTATTCAAGGCACAGCGATGCAGCTAGAGGGTGAAGGTGGGCTCCGGCAATCCGGTGACGCCGGGGTTGAGCGCAAACACGCCGCCGGCGATGGACTGGTCGCTCTGGTCATCACGGATCGAGGTGACGAAGAGGGTGTCCAGCCGACTGCCGCCGAAGGCGCACATGGTGGGTTTTTTCACCGGCACGCTCAGGGAGCGATCCAGGCGACCGTCGGGGGTGAAGCGGTGGACCAAACCGGCGTCGTTGGCGCAGATCCAGTAGCAGCCTTCGGCGTCAACCGCGGCGCCGTCGGGTCGACCCAGGAAATGGTTCATGTCGACAAACACGCGGCGATTGGACGGCGTGCCGGTCTCGATGTCGTAGTCGAAGGCCCAGATCTGCTGCACCAGCGGGTGGGAATCGGAGGCGTACATCGTGCGGCCATCTGGGCTGAAGGCCAGGCCATTCAGGGTGATGAACCCGTCAAGTTGGGCGTGGGGCGCTGAACCGGACGCATAACGGTAGAGGATGCCTTGCGCCGCATTGGCGCTCATGTTGAGCACCATGCTGCCGGCCCAGAAACGGCCCTGACGATCACAGCGGCCATCGTTCAGGCGCATGTCCGGGCGTGGGTGCTTGACACTGGCCAGGGGGGTGGTGTCGAGGCTGCCGTCGTTGTGTGCAGTGAGTTGGAAAAAGCCGGTTTCCATGCCTGCGACCCAATTGCCCGCATTGGTGCGGGCGATGCAGGCAAGCATCTGCGGGGCTTTCCAGGCGGCGACATGGCCGTTGCCGGCGCTCCAGCGCTGCAGGCCGCTGTTGGGAATGTCCACCCAGTACAGCGCGTTTTCCTCAGGCACCCATACCGGGCATTCGCCCACGGCATTGCGGGCGTCGACGATCAATTCAGCAGTCATGGCAACTCATTCCCTTGGGTTGATGTGAACTCAGTCACCGAACGGTCCGGCTGCGCAGAATGCGCCACCCTGATAGATTTTTGCCGGGTCATCGGCAGCCACTGGCGGCTGGGCTTCGACCTGGGCGCGGAACACTTCGGACGTGTCCTTGGGCACAAAACCCAGGTGTGCGGCGTGGCGGTTGTCCCACCAGGTGTCGAGGTTATCCGACATGCCGTAGACCACGGTGTGGCCGACGTTCGGCGTGTACAACGCGCGTTCGAGCAGTTGAGTGAGGTCGTCGAAACTCAGCCAGGTGTGCATCATCCGGCGGTTCTGCGGTTCCGGGAACGAGGAGCCGATACGGATGCTCACGGTCTCGATGCCGTAGCGGTCGAAGTAGAAGCTGGCCATGTCTTCGCCATAGGACTTGGACAGGCCGTAGTAGCTGTCGGGGCGGCGTGGGGAATGGGCGTCGATGGTTTCGGTCTGCTTGTAGAAGCCGATCACATGGTTGGAGCTGGCGAAGATCACGCGCTTTACGCCATGGCGACGGGCGGCTTCGTAGATATGGAATGTGCCGCTGATATTGGCACCGAGGATTTCTTCAAACGGACGCTCCACCGAGACACCGCCAAAGTGCAGGATGGCGTCGACGCCTTCCACCAAGTGGTGCACGGCTTGTTTGTCGGCGAGGTCGCACGGTTGGACTTCCTCCGAGGCATCGGCAGCCGGGGCCATGGCGGCGATGTCGGACAGGCGCAGTACCTGGGCGTAAGGGCGCAGGCGCTCGCGCAGGACTTTACCGAGGCCACCGGCGGCACCGGTGAGCAGCAGGCGGTTGAAGGGAGCGGGGGTGGTCGTGGTCATGGGGATTCCAAATTTTTGTTGTAGGTTGTCGTATGACTATGCCGAAGTATTGTTAGGGAGCCCCCAGGTTGTCAACGTTCTTGCGGACAGAGTGCGGAGCAAAATGTGGGAGAGGACTTGCCCTCAATGAGGGCGTGCCAGTGAATGCATCTGTTACTGACCCACCGCCATCGGGAGCAAGCCCCCTCCCACAGGGGATTTTCTTGGGCTGGGAGACTGAGCTCTACAGCAGCGAGATTGGATAGCTGATAAAGATCCGGTTTTCGTCGAATTCGTTGGTGCTGAAATCCCGACGCATGGTCGAGTTCCGCCACTTAACGTTCAGGTTCTTCAACGCACCGCTCTGCACGGTGTAGGCCAGCTCCGATTCACGCCCCCACTCCTTGCCATCAGTGATCGCCCCGGTGTGCACGTTGCTGCCGCTGATGTAGCGGTTCATCAGGGTCAGCCCCGGTACGCCGAGCACCACGAAGTTGAAGTCATGTCGCACCTGCCAGGATTTTTCCTTGGCGTTGTCATAGCTGGCGTTGTAACTGTCGTTGGCCAGGGTGCCGCCGCTGGTGCCGTTGACGCGCATCCACACGCTGTCGCCGGTGAGTTTTTGCAGGCCCACATAGAAGGTGTTGCCGCCGTATTTGGCCGAGAGCAGGGCGAAGGTGGTCTTGTTGTCCAGGTCGCCGGCCAGGGCGCTGCCGTCTTCCTTGCCGCTGAAGAAACCGAGGTTGGCGCCCAACGTCCAGTCGCCTACCGGCTGGCTGTGGGTGAGGTTGACGTAGCGCTGCTGGTAAATGTCGCTCAGTTCGGCGTACCACAGGCCGACCTGGGTGCGCTTGTCATTGAAGCTGTATTCGCCGCCGCCGAAGTTGAACCGGTCGGAGGTGAATGCCGCTTTGCCGTTCATGAACATGTCTTCCATGCTCGCGTCGTTGCGCGGGCTGTTGCCACGGAACTGGCCGCCGTAAAGGGTCAGGCCGGCGATCTCGTTGGACGTCACCTGGCCGCCGCGAAAGGTCTGGGGCAGGGAGCGACCATCGTCGGAACGCAGGATCGGCAGCACCGGCATCCATTCGCCGACCTTCAGTTCGGTCTTCGACAGTCGGGTTTTCAGCGCCACACCCAGGCGTCCGAAGTTGTCGGCGGGGCGGCCGTCATCGTGGATTGGCAGCAATTGGGTACCGCCAGTGCCTTTGCCGCCATCCAGTTTCTGGGAATACAGGCCCAACACATCAAGGCCGAAACCCACCGTGCCCTGGGTGAAGCCCGACTTGGCATCGAGAATGAAACTCTGCGTCCACTCTTCGGCCTTGCCCTGGGCGTTCGCCGGGTTGGTGAAATTGCGGTTGAAATAGGCGTTGCGCAGGTTGAGCGTGGCTTTGGCGTCGTCGACAAAACCTTCGGCGTGGGTGATGAGGGGCAGGGTGAAGGCCAGGCCGCCGAGACCGATAAGGCCGATACACGACGAGGAATTACGGGCGAATTGACTCACAGTGACGCTCCCTTTGATTTGTTGTTTTTATTATTTGTTATACGTCGTCGTACAACATCAGGGCGGATATTTGCGGGGTTTTCTTGGAGTGTCAAGCAGAAGTTATACGATGACTAAGTAAAGGCGGGAACAGTCAATGTGGGAGGGGCGGTGCGACGATTCGACGTGCCCCCGATAGCAGTGGGTCAGTCACAGATGATGTCGCTGATACACCGCCATCAGAAGCCAGGCGAATCGTCGCACCGCCCCTTGTATATTCAGTCAGCCAGGACCATCGGCGGCAAAGTGCCGAGGAGCGAAACGGCGGCTACTGCGCAAACACCCAGCAGCCACTCCACCATCACGCTGACCTTCAAACTGCCCAGCTGCTGTTCGCAACGATCAAGGCGCAGCCGGTTCAGCAGTGCCAGGGCCAACATGCCCAACACCAGCATCACCTTGATCAACAGAATCAGGGCAAAACCACTGAACAACGGCGTGGGCCACAGTTGCCCGGTCAGTACGCGCACATTGATCAAGCCAGTCACCAGCAGGCCCGCGACCAGGCTATAGCCCACGCCGCTGAAACGACGCAGGACAGGTGCCAGCTCATCACGGTTCGATTGCCTGAGGATCATAACCAGCAGCAATAACCCACCCAACCATGCACCGACGCACATCAGGTGCACCACCTGGTTCAGGATCAACAGCTGCCCGCTCAGCCCGTCGAGCATGGCGCCATGGCCGACCGGCGCGAGGGTCATCAGCAAGAGTGTGATCAGCGGCAGGCGCGGGGCCTTCCACGCGGTCATCAGGGCGATGGCCAGCAACCCATTCAACATCAGATGCCAGGTCCATACCTGGCCAAAAAAGGTCTTGCCCAGCACTAACTGCACGGTTGACGGTTCCAGCGCCGCCGCCCATGAGCCCGCCATGCTGACGGTGATCAACATTAACCAGATCACACCCGACGCGAGGGCAGTCCATGCCAGGCCACGGGTCAGGCGCAACAATTGTCGGTCCAGCACGGGCTGCGGTTTGGCGCCCAGGAGCCAGGGCCTGAACACACAGGCCCCGAACATCAGCAACACGACGATGAAATGCACAAAGCGGCACAGCACCAGCAGCGTCGCCATGGATTATTGGCCGACCTTGAAGCTGTATTCGCCCTTGCTCTTGTGGGTGTCGACCGAGACGGCATTCCACACCACCTTGTAGTTACCGGCCGCCAATGGCGCGGCCGGGGTGACTACGAGGGTTTTCTTGTCGGCGCCTTCGGTATCCAGGCCCTTGATGGCGATTTCGGTGCCGTCCTTGCTCAGGGATACCTTGGTGAAGGTGGCTTCGATGCCTTCGCTGAAGGTCAGGCGCAGATCCTGGGGGGCCGTGACAGTGCTGTCTGCCGCAGGCGTGGCGCTTTTGAGATGAGCATGGGCAAATGCTGCGGAGGCACCCAGCAGGGAGGCGAGCAGGGCGACAGTGGTTAGGGTTTTCTTGATCAACATTGTGCAATACCCATCAATGGTTAGGAGCGGGCAGTGTACGAAGTTTCGACTGCGCCTGTCGCCCCGATCTAGAGCGGGTGGTAGTCTTTGGCGTATGTCTTTGTCAGGGAGCCCTTATGGGCAATCACAAGATCGGAATTCGTCGGATCAACGTCGAAAAAATCCTGCTGGCGGCGGAGAAAATCTTCGCCGAGAAAGGCTACGGCAGCACCGCCATGGCCGACATTGCTGAAGAAGCGCAACTGCCGCGCTCCAACCTGCATTACTACTTCACCACCAAAAGCGAACTGTACAGCGCCGTGCTGTTCGACCTGCTGGAGGTGTGGAAACAGGACGCCCTGAGCTTCGAAACCTTCGATGACCCGCGGGTGGTCCTCAGCAGTTACATCCGCGCCAAGATGCAGCGCTCACGCACGCGGCCCTATGGTTCGAAGGTCTGGGCCAACGAAATCATCCACGGCGCACCAACACTCGGTGAGGCGCTGGACGAGAGCCTGTACGACTGGGCCAAGATGAAGGAAGCGAAAATTCGCCAGTGGGTGGAAGACAAACGCATCCTGCCGGTGGAGCCGTCGAGCCTGCTGTATATGATCTGGGCATCGACCCAGCACTATGCCGACTTTGACCACCAAGTGAAGATTTTGAATGATCACCAGCCGCTGTCGGATATGCAGTTCGAGAAGGCGATCCAGACGGTGACAGGTGTGATTTTGCGCGGGATTGGGTTGGAGCCTTGAGTGGTGTGGTGGGGCTGAGGGCCTCATCGGGAGCAAGTCGAATCGTCGCACCGCCCCTCCCACCTTTACTGCATTTTGTCTGAAAGAATGCAGACAACTGTGGGAGGGGGCTTTACTGCATTTTGTTTGAAAGAATGCAGACCATTGTGGGAGGGGGCTTGCCCCCGATAGCGGCCTACAGGCCTACACCGCCTCCCGGTAGGGATTCCTCGGATCCTGCGTCCAATTCAAAAACGGCTTGCCCGTGTCGATAGGCACCATCTCGATACAATCCGCCACTGGGCAGGTGATCTGGCACAGGTTGCAGCCCACGCACTCATCATCGATCACCTCGTACTTATGCGTGCCGTCCGCCTGCTTCAAGCTGGCGATGGCCTGGTGCGAGGTATCCTCACAGGCAATATGGCAACGGCCACAGCCAATGCACGCCTCTTGGTCGATCTTGGCGATCACCTGGTAGTTGATGTCCAGGTACTTCCAGTCCGTTGTATTGCCCACCGCCCGCCCGGAAAACTCTTGCAAGCTCGCGTAACCCTGGCTGTCCATCCACCGCGACAGCCCGTCCTTCATCTCCTCCACGATGCGAAAACCATGCAGCATCGCCGCCGTGCACACTTGCACCGCGCCGCAACCGAGGGCGACAAATTCTGCTGCGTCGCGCCAGTTGCCGATGCCGCCAATGCCGCAGATCGGCAGGCCTTTTGTCTGCGGGTCGCGGGCGATTTCCGCGACCATGTTCAAGGCGATCGGCTTGACCGCCGAGCCGCAATAACCGCCGTGGGTGCTTTGCGTACCGACGATGGGCAGGGCGACCATGCGATCCAGGTCCACGCTGGTGATGGAATTGATGGTGTTGATCAGCGACACCGCATCCGCACCGCCGCGATAGGCCGCCCGCGCCGCCACACGTATGTCGGTGATATTCGGCGTGAGCTTGACGATCACCGGCAGCGAGCAATAGGTCTTGCACCAGCGCGTCACCTGTTCCACATACTCCGGCACCTGGCCTACCGCCGCGCCCATACCGCGCTCGGGCATGCCGTGGGGGCAGCCGAAGTTCAGCTCGATACCGTCGCAACCGGTGGCTTCCACCAGGGGCAGAATGTTTTTCCAGGACTCTTCAACACACGGCACCATCAGCGACACGATCAGCGCGCGGTCGGGCCAATCCTTTTTCACTTGGGTGATTTCCCGCAGGTTGATCTCCAGTGAACGGTCGGTGATCAGCTCGATGTTGTTGATGCCCAACACTTCACGGTTGGCGCCGAAGTGCGCCGAGTAACGTGACGACACGTTGACTGCCGCGGGGTCCTCACCCAGGGTCTTCCACACCACGCCGCCCCAGCCTGCTTCAAACGCACGCACCACGTTGTACGCCTTATCGGTGGGCGGCGCGGAGGCCAGCCAGAACGGGTTGGGGGCTTTGATACCGGCGAAGACAATCGAGAGATCGGCCATTACGCAGCCTCCACATTGAGCATGAGTTGGGCGTGCATGGCTTCGGCGGCCAGCTTGCCGTGTTGCACTGCCTGTACGGTGAGGTCCTGGCCGAGGCTGACGCAGTCGCCGCCGGCGTAGACCCCAGGGATGCTGGTGCGTAGCTGTTCGTCGACGAAGATGCGCTCGCCCACGCGGTGCAGCTGTTGCGCCAGGGGATCGTGCAATGCGTCGTTGTCGAAGCCTTGACCAATGGCCTTGAAGATTGCATCGGCAGCCAGTTCGAAGGTTTCCCCGGTGGGGAGCAGGCGGCCGTTTTCCACGCGGGTGCGGGCGAAGCGCATGCCGCGTACGTGGCCCTTGTCATCCAGCAGCACTTCTTCGGGCTGTGCCCAGGTTAACAGGCGCACCTGATTAGCCTTGGCGATGTCTTGTTCATGGTGAGTGGCGCCCATATCGGCAAGGCCACGGCGGTAGACGAGGTTCACATCGCGGGCGCCGAGGCGGGCCATTTGCACGGCCATGTCGATGGCGGTGTTGCCGGCGCCGAGCACGATGCAGCGGTCGGCCAGCGGCAGTTGAGTCAGGTCATCGGCCTGGCGCAGCTCGCGGATGTAATCGGTGGCGGCGAGCAGGCCGGGGGCGTCTTCGTGGGGCAGCCCCAGTTGTTTGCTGGCGGCGAGACCCAGGCCGAGGAATACCGAATCGAATTGTTGGTGCAGTTCGCTCAAGGTCAGGTTGTCACCCAGGCGCTGGCCGTGGCGGATTTCGATGCCGCCGATTTGCAGGAGAAAATCCAACTCCTTCTGGGCAAAGTCGTCCACCAGTTTGTATTTGGCGATCCCGTATTCATTCAGGCCGCCTGCTTTTTCCTTGGCTTCGAAAATCACCACGTCGTGGCCATGCAGGGCTGCGCGATGGGCACAGGCCAGACCGGCTGGCCCGGCGCCCACCACGGCGATGCGCTTGCCGGTGGAAGCGGCGCGCTGGAAGGGGTGTTCGCTGAAGTGCGCATTGTCGATGGCGTAGCGTTGCAACAGGCCGATCAGCACGGGCGCGCATTCTTCGCTGTTGTTACGCACGCAGGCTTGTTGGCAGAGAATTTCGGTGGGGCAGACCCGGGCGCAGCTACCGCCGAGGATATTGGCCGAGAGGATTTTCTGCGCGGCGCCTTGGACGTTGTCAGTGTGGATATTGCGGATGAACGACGGGATGTCGATTTCGCTGGGGCACGCGTTTACACACGGTGCGTCGTAGCAGTACAGGCAGCGCGAGGCTTCCAGTTGGGCCTGGCGGGCGTTGAGGGGCGGCGCCAGGTCGGTGAAATGGCTGGCGAGGGTGGCCCCGTCTTCATGGGGATGGGGGAGGTGGGTCAGGGTCTGGATCACGGTGTTGGCCTCACGGTTATTGAGGTGCTGCCTCTGATGGGCATTGGTTTTTTGTGTTGTCTGTTTGGGCCTCATCGGGGGCAAGCCCCCTCCCACATTCGACCGAGTTGTATCTGAATGAATGCGGTCAAGCGTGGGAGGGGGCTTGCCCCCGATGGCGGTCTCAGCGCTTCACAGCAACCGGCCTTGAATGCTCGGCCCGCTTGCTCAACTGCTCAAACACCGACGGATACGCCGGCCGTTCCACATACCGCCCGGCCCCGCGTTCGGCGCGCAGGTCGCCATCGGCCCAGACCAGTTTGCCCTGGCTGATGGTGTGGCTCGGCACGCCGCGCACGGTCTTGCCTTCGAAGATGTTGAAGTCGACCTTTTGATGGTGCGTCTTGGCGGAAATGGTCCGGGTGCCTTCGGGGTCCCACAGCACCAGGTCGGCATCCGCACCCACGCGGATCGCGCCTTTGCGTGGGTACAGGTTGAAGATCTTCGCGGTGTTGGTGGAGGTCAACGCGACAAACTCCTGCATCGACAGGCGCCCGGTATTGACGCCTTCGTGCCACAGCAGCGCCATGCGGTCTTCGATACCGGCGGTGCCGTTGGGGATCTTGCTGAAATCGTCACGCCCGGCGGCTTTTTGCTCGGCGCAGAAGCAGCAGTGGTCGGTGGCGGTGGTGTGCAGGTTGCCCGATTGCAGGCCATGCCACAGCGCTTCCTGGTGCCCGCGCGGGCGGAACGGCGGGCTCATCACATAGCCGGCGGCGGTTTGCCAGTCGGGGTGTTGGTAGACGCTGTCGTCCAGCAGCAAGTGGCCGGCGAGCACTTCGCCGTACACAGCCTGGCCTTTGCCACGGGCATAGGTGATTTCATCCAGCGCTTCTTTGGTGGACACGTGCACCAGGTACAGCGGCGTGCCGATCGTCTCGGCGATACGGATCGCACGGCTGGCCGCTTCACCTTCTACCTGGGACGGGCGCGACAGCGGGTGCGCCTCCGGCCCGGTGATGCCCTGGGCCATCAACTTGCGTTGCAGGTGATACACCAATTCGCCATTTTCGGCATGCACGGTGGGCACGGCGCCGAGTTCCAGGCAGCGCTCGAAGCTGGCGACCAGGGTGTCGTCGGCCGCCATGATTGCGTTCTTGTAGGCCATGAAGTGCTTGAAGCTGTTGATGCCGTGATGGCTGACCAGCTCGGCCATTTCCTCGCGCACCTGTTCGCTCCACCAGGTGATTGCCACGTGGAAGCCGTAGTCGGATGCCGATTTTTCGGCCCAGCCGCGCCATTGGTGAAACGCTTCCATCAAGGACTGCTGCGGGTTGGGGATCACAAAATCGATGATGGAGGTAGTGCCTCCGGCCAAGCCCGCTGCTGTACCACTGAAAAAGTCTTCACTGGCCACGGTGCCCATGAAAGGCAGTTGCATGTGGGTATGGGGGTCGATGCCGCCGGGCATCAAGTATTGGCCGCTGCCATCGAGTATTTCAGTGCCGGCGGGAATATCCAGATCCGTGCCAATGGCGCGAATTAGACCGCCTGCGCATAACACATCGGCGCGGTAACTTTCATCATGGGTAATAACGGTAGCGCCATGGATCAACAGCGACATGTCGAGTTCCTCACAGGCTTGACCGGCTTGTGCCAGTTCTAAGTGTTGTAATACTGCTGCCGATGGTCGGTTAATTCCTGTCATCGGTGACAGGAATAGAAACTAGCCCGAGTTTTTCGATTGAGCAAGAAGATTTTTAATAAGCTTATATCCATATTAAGTATCTGATTTGTAAGGATTAAAAATTAAAATCACCAAAATGTAGCGGCCTCTCACCATTTTGACGCACTTGACAGGATCTCAATATGAGCAACATTTCTTATTGCAAATCAGACGGTTGAGATATGCCTCTTGACGGGGCTGGGAAATAAAAATAATTGTGTTGCACCAGATTGAGTCCCGACAGTTCGGGCAACTTCCACGTTATTCGGCCTGAGTCGCGTGGCAAGTACCGCAGGTTCAATCGGAAAGCTGATTAACATCAGTCAGTTATATGAGCGGTAAGGGTGTGGTAGCGGTTTTCGGCACGGTTATTGAGTGCAGAAACGGCTGGCCGGGCCCGTGATGTCATGTTGTTTACGAGGTACTCCGGCCACCTGCACTCACCACGCAGGTGAGCAAAAATAATTCGAAAAAACCGTGGAGCGGCCATGCAACAGAACAGATCGCAAGTCATAGAACGCAACGGCCTGTACGAACTCGACGCCGGCCCCGACGTCCTCGACAGCCCTCGCTATAACCACGACATGGCACCGACCAAGGTGCATGAACGAACCTGGAACAAATGGCACATCACCGCGCTGTGGGTTGGCATGTCGATCTGCGTGCCCACGTACACCCTGGGTGGCGTTCTGACCGCTTACTTCGGGTTGTCGGTGGGCGAGGCGCTGATGGCGATTTTGCTCGCCAATATCGTGGTGCTGATTCCGCTGACCCTCAACGCCTTCCCCGGCACCAAGTACGGCATTCCGTTCCCGGTATTGCTGCGTTCGTCTTTCGGGATCCTCGGTTCCAACGTGCCGTGCCTCATCCGCGCGCTGGTGGCGTGCGGCTGGTTTGGTATCCAGACGATGTTTGGCGGACTGGCGATTCACCTGTTCCTGGGGTCGATTTTTGAGGGGTGGAAGTCCCTAGGCGGCACCGGTGAAGTGATCGGCTTCATGATTTTCTGGTGTCTGAATTTGTGGGTCGTATTGCGTGGCGCCGAGTCGATCAAGCGCCTGGAAACCCTGTCGGCGCCGTTGCTGGTAGCTGTGGGCATTGGCCTGCTGGTGTGGGCGATGCCGAATGTATCTATCAGCGAGCTGATGGCTATTCCTCCCAAGCGCCCTGAGGGGGCGAGCCTCACCGGTTATTTCATGGCCGGCCTTACCGCGATGGTGGGCTTCTGGGCCACCTTGTCGCTGAATATTCCCGATTTCAGCCGCTACGCCAAAAGCCAGAAGGACCAGATCCTCGGGCAGATTTTCGGCCTGCCGCTGACCATGTTTCTGTTCGCCGCCCTCGGCGTGATCATGACCGCCGCGTCAGTGAAGCTGGTAGGCGTCAGCGTGTCCGATCCGGTGACCCTGATCGGTCATATCCAGAGCCCGGTGTGGGTGGCCGTGGCCATGGCGCTGATCATCGTCGCGACCTTGTCCACCAACACTGCCGCGAACATCGTCTCGCCCACCAACGACTTCCAGAACATCGCGCCCAAGCTGATCAACCGCACCACGGCGGTGATCCTCACCGGCCTGGTCGGGCTGGTATTGATGGGCCATGAACTGCTGAAAAAACTCGGCCTGATCGTCTCGGATGTGAGCCTGGAAACCGTGTATTCCAACTGGTTGCTGGGTTACTCAAGTTTGCTGGGCCCGATCGCCGGGATCATGGTGGTGGACTACTTCATCACCCGCAAACAGCAACTGGACCTGGCCGGCTTATACCGCGACGACGTATACCCGGCGTGGAACTGGAGCGGCTTTATCGCCTTTGGCGTGCCGGTGGTGTTGACGTTGCTGTCGTTGGGCAGTGATGCGTTCAGCTGGTTCTACAGCTACGGCTGGTTTACCGGTTCGGCGTTGGGCGGGTTGTTGTATTACGGCCTGAATGCCAGGCGCGGAATCAGCCCGGTCGTTGTCAATTCATAAGAAATACAAGCCTGAGGAGATCCCCATGAACGCTGCCCTTGACGTTCTGCAATCGACCCACCAGCACATCAACCGCGACCGCTTGTGGCAGTCGCTGATGGACCTGGCCAAACTCGGTGCCACCCCCAAGGGCGGCGTGTGCCGCCTGGCCCTCACCGATCTCGACCGCAAGGCCCGCGACCTGTTTGTGCAGTGGTGCGAAGACGCCGGTTGCACCGTGACCGTTGACGGCATTGGCAACATTTTCGCGCGCCGTCCCGGTCGTAATCCCAACCTGCCGCCCGTGATGACCGGCAGCCATATCGACACTCAGCCCACGGGCGGCAAGTTTGATGGCTGCTTTGGTGTATTAGCCGGGGTGGAAGTGCTGCGCACCCTGAACGATCTGAATATCGAAACGGAAGCGCCGCTGGAAGTGGTGGTGTGGACCAACGAAGAAGGCTCGCGCTTTCCGCCCTGCATGATGGGCTCCGGAGTGTTTGCCGAAAAATTCACCCTGGCGGAGACGCTGGCCAAAGTCGATGCGGATGGCGTGAGCGTGGGTGATGCGTTGAATGCGATTGGCTACGCGGGAACCCGTCCTGAAAGTGGGCACAAGGTCGGTGCGTATTTCGAAGCGCATATCGAACAAGGGCCGATTCTTGAGGATGAGAAGAAGACCATCGGCGTGGTACTCGGCGCCCTCGGACAAAAGTGGTTCGACCTGAAGCTGCGCGGCGTTGAAGCGCATGCGGGGCCGACGCCGATGCATCTGCGCAAGGACGCCCTGGTAGGCGCGGCGGCAGTGGTGGCGGCGGTGAATGCGGCGGCGTTGGGGCATCAGCCCCATGCTTGCGGGACCGTGGGTTGCCTGCAGGCGTATCCCGGCTCACGCAACGTCATTCCTGGCGAAGTGCGCATGACCCTGGACTTCCGTCACTTGGAACCGGCGCGCTTGGATTCGATGATTGCCGAGGTGCGCAAGGTCATTGATGACACCTGCGCCAAGCATGGCTTGAGTTTTGAAATGGAACCCACGGCCGACTTCCCGCCGCTGTACTTCGACAAAGGCTGCGTTGACGCCGTGCGCGATGCGGCGAATGGGCTGGGCTTGTCGAACATGGACATCGTCAGCGGGGCAGGTCACGACGCGATCTTCGTCGCCGAGTTGGGGCCGGCGGGGATGATCTTTGTGCCGTGTGAGGGGGGGATCAGCCATAACGAGATCGAGAACGCCGCCCCGGATGATCTGGCGGCGGGGTGTGCGGTATTGCTGCGCGCCATGGTGGCTGCATCGGCAGCCATCGCCAGCGGCAAACTCGCGGCCTGAAATGCGGTAAAAAATGTGGGAGGGGGCTTGCTCCCGATAGCGGTGTATCAGTTGCAGATAATCTGACTGACCTACCGCAATCGGGAGCAAGCCCCCTCCCACATTTGAACGGTGTTGTTTCAGCTAGTGTTGCCAGACGTTAGACCCAGATGGCATCCCACAGTGGGTAGTCGCCAATCCGCTCGACCAGGCCTGCTCGCAATGGATTAGCCACCACATATCGGGCCATTTTCACCAAGTCATCTTCCTTGCGTAGCGCCCGGTCATGGAAGCTCTCTTGCCAAAGCCGCCCCTTGCGTCCGCTTGCACCATTAACGGTCCTGGTGCTTTTTGACTTCACCTGGCACATCAAGTCCGCCAGCGAGCCTTTTTTCAGTTCAAGCAGCCAATGGAAATGGTCCGGCATGATCACCCATGCCAGGGAATTGGCCAGCCCTTGGTACTGGGCCAGCCGAAATTGCCAGACCACTAAGCGAGCGAGATGGAAGTTGTTGAATATCGGTATGCGTTCGTGAGTGTTGGTGGTGATGAGGTAGATGCGGTTGGGTTCGCTGAAGCGGCCGATGCGCAGGCGGTGTGAAGCGGGTAAATCTGCCATTCCCTGGCCCTCTCTAGATGTGCTTAGAGAGGCTAGATTGGAGAGCAAGAGGTTGATGGGCAGGCTTTTGGCAGGATGTGTCGAGAAGGTCGCCATCGGGGGCAAGCCCCCTCCCACATTGGCTCAGCGGTGTTCATACATTGTGTGTCTGACGCGGGACCAGTGTGGGAGGGGGCTTGCTCCCGATGAGGCCGGAACTGACGCTGCCGAAACCTCATTGGACGTGGAAGTACCTTGTTTTGAGGCTGTGGTGTAAGGCATGTCTTACTCCTTTGTACGAAGTCTCTTTTGTTCTTCTCCTCGCTCATCATCTTGGCTATCTGGTGTTAGGTTCTGCCGCGCAAAAACCTAATGCAGAGGAAGCATGCAATGGCGAACCCTATAACCCCGCCTGGTGTATCTGTTGACGAAAATATGGCCACCGCTTTTCATAAAAAGAATGTACTGAAAGCCGGTTCAGCGTTTATGTACTCTTGGTTTTATACTCAGGTCCGCAATCGCGGCCCGTGGGACTACAAGCAAATTTCCAAAGAATATGAAGCGTTTGGAAATTTTCACTATGGTGCGGTGGGGATTGCGGCGGGTTTCAGCGAGGAAGTGCTTTTACGCGCAGCGGGACTTGCTCAAACCAGAGCGGGTACGGATAAACCCGAGTTTGGTCGTTGGTGGGGGGATGCGCCTTTCGGTGACGATCCAGTCGACCAATATTGGATCAAGAAAGGAATCAGCTATGCCAGGTTCAGGAACTACTAGAAAGTCGCTTTACTCAAGGGTTACAACGATTTTGCTGGCGCTTTGCTTGGTGTATATCGCTGGTGATTGGCTGCTTTCGCCGGGCCGTCCGCAATTGACGGAGGTTGTACTCCGTGTACCGATCAGTGATGACGCTTCGATCTATGGCGTCAAGGATGATCGCGGAGGGGCCACTGTTCCGTTCAGTTACCGATATTACGTTTACCGCACCTTGGGAACCGATAGTGAAATATTGGCTGTATTGAAAGATGCCCATCCGTTTCTAGTTACGCGTGACGGGGCGGTAAAAGTTGATGTCGAGAGCCGTTCGATTACGGTTTCGGTGTCGGGGGATGTATCCGACTATCACAGCAGTACCCTGTATCGGCATGCCAATGGTAGTGATTACACAGCGGTGAGTGTTTTTCTTAATAGTCGGCCAGAGGGCTGAAATGTGCGGTGGCTCAGTCAGTGGTGGTTGACTGAGCCACCTCTATCGGGGGCAAGCTCTCTCCTGGATTTAGCTTGAACTGTGCCTGGAGGTGATGTCAGGCGCCAGGTTGCCAGCCGCCGCCGAGTGCCGTCAGGAGTCCTACACTGGCCTGCAGCTGCCGCGTCTGCACCGCCTGCAATGTCCGTTGCGCTTGCAACGCCGCCGTCTGCGCCGTCACCACATCCAGGTAACTCACCGCACCTGCTTGATAGCTGTTCATCGCCAGCGATTGCGTGTGTTGCGCCGCGTCCGCCGCGGCTTGCTCATCCTGCGCTTCCTGCTGCAAATCCCGCAGTTGCGCGAGGTTATCTTCCACCTCGCGCACGGCCTTCAGTACCTGGCTGCGGTACTGCGCGGACGCTTCTTCAAACTCGGCCTTGGCTTGGCGTTCATTGGCATTCAGGCGGCCACCGTCAAAGATCGGCAGGTTCACCAACGGCCCCAGCGCCCAATACCGATTACCCGCCGAGAGCAAATTCCCCACGCCCTGCGTTTGCCCGCCGATCAGCCCGGTCAAGCTGAAGTCCGGATACCACGCCGCCTTGGCTACGCCGATATTCGCGTTGGCCGCAAACACCCGGCGTTCTGCCGCCGCAATGTCCGGGCGACGTTGCAGCAGGTGGCTTGGCAGCTGCGAGGGAACCCCTGGCAGGGCGATCAGTTGCTGGCCGGGCGGCAGCGTAAAGTCGCTGGCTGCCACACCCACCAATTCACCGATGGCGTGCTCGGTGAGGTTGCGTTGCCCGCGTACCTCATCCAATTGCGCCCTGGCCTGCGCCAGTTGATTTTGCGCACGGGTCAGGTCCAGCTCCGAGGCTATCTGGCCCTCATAACGGCTGCGGGTCAGTTGCAGTGCCTGGCTGAAATCCTCCAGCGAGCCAGTAAGAATCCGGCTCTGTGCATCCAGCCCATTGAGCTGCACGTACAAGGTCGCCAACTGACGCTGCAAACTCAGGCGCGCCACCGCCAGGTCATCCCCGGACGCTTGCGCCTGGGCGTCACCGGCCGCGACCTGATTGCGAATTTTGCCCCACAGGTCCAGGTCGTAACTCAATGAAAAACCGGCGGTGTTGCTGTTGTACACCGACGGCTGCGTCTCCCCCCGTAGCGGCCGCGAGTCAGATTGGCGCTGGCGCAACGGTTGTGCGCTGGCGGTAATCTGCGGGAACAGCCCGGCATGTAACTGACTGGCATAGGCTTGGGACGCATCGAAGTGCGCCAGCGCTGCAGCCAAGTCCGGGTTGGCCTTGAGCAATTGCTGTTGCAGGTCATTCAGGCGCGAATCGTTGTAGAGCTTCCACCATTCGGGAGCCAGTTGGTCGGACGGCTGCGCGCTGTGCCAGTTGCCGTCGCTGGTCTGTTCGCGGTAGTTGGCTGGCAGGTCAATAGACGGCACCTTGTAGCTCGGCGCCATCGAGCAACCTTGCAATACCAGCAGCGTCAATGCAGCGAGTGGTTTAAGCCCTGTGCGCATGCGCACCTTAAGCCTTACGCGCATGCGCACCTCCGGCGTCGGCCAGTTGCACAGCGTCGCCTTCGCGCAGAGCGTCGGGCGGGTTGTCGACCACGCGGTCGGCAGGTTTCAGACCCTGGTCGATTACCAGACGTTCGCCCAGGTCGAGGCCGATATGGATGGCTTGCAGGTGCACATGGTTCTGCCCATCCAGTACCGCGACCTGGGTGCCTTGGGCGCGAAAGATCAACGCGCTGGCCGGGATGCTCACACCATGGGTGTCGGCCGGAATCGGCAGCGTGGCTTCGGCGTAATCACCTGGCAGTAGCGCGTCGTCGGGATTGTCGACCACGAACTGCGCGAGCAGGGTGCCGGAGCGGCGGTCGATGGCAGTGGAGTCGCCGATCAGCCGTGCCTTGAAGTGCTCGCCAGGGTGTTCGGGCACGGTGAGCCGGGCTTCCAGGCCGGGGTGAATCACTGCCGCGTA
Source organism: Pseudomonas sp. Irchel 3H9 (assembly GCF_900187495.1). Taxonomy (NCBI): domain Bacteria; kingdom Pseudomonadati; phylum Pseudomonadota; class Gammaproteobacteria; order Pseudomonadales; family Pseudomonadaceae; genus Pseudomonas; species Pseudomonas sp. Irchel 3H9. Next base: position 104,373 of record NZ_FYDK01000002.1, read on the forward strand.
GTTCTGTGGCACGGGTACATAAAGCCGCAGCTGGTGCGTATCCGCGATGCTGAACAACTCCGGGTCGCTGTCGGTGTCGGCCTTGATCAATTGGCCGATATCGGTGTTGCGCGCCGTGATGGTGCCGGCGAACGGCGCGCGAATCGTCTTGTAGCCTTCCAGTGCGGACAGCCGCGCATAGTCGGCAGCAGCAGCCTGGGCATTGGCTTTGGCGGCTGCGGCGTTGGAGGTTTTTTCATCGGCTTCCTGGCGCGATACGGAGTGGCTCGCCAGCAGGTTTTGCCATCGGGTTGCGGTGGTTGCAGCGAGGCGCGCATTGGCCTGTTCCTGCACCAAGCGTGCATGGGCTTGCGCCAGTTGCTGGTCGAGGTCGGGGCTGTCGATTTCGGCGAGGACTTGCCCGGCCTTGACCTGGCGGCCGATGTCGACTGTCCAGTCCTTCAAATAACCGCTGACCCGGGCGTGGATCGGCGCCTTGCTCCACGCCTCAAGGTGCGCCGGCAGGCGCAAGGTATCGCCGGCCACATTCTGCTTGGGTTGAAACACCATCACTTGCGGGATGGCGGCGGTCTCTGTCCAGGCGGAGACCGATTGCTCGTGCAGCGTGCGGGCATGCAAGCCGTTGGCGACCAACAGGGCAGCCACGGTCAGTCCGCCGACACCCATGAACATCAGGCGCTTGCGCGAGGGTTTGTGATCAGACGACATGTGGGGTTTCTCCTGCAACTGCGCGACTAGGGTGACGCCCGTGGACCAGGCTGAAGACCACGGGAACAAACAACAGGGTGGCGATGGTGGCGAAGATCAAACCACCGATCACCGCACGGCCCAGCGGCGCGTTTTGCTCCTCGGACAGCGCCAGGGGCAACATGCCGATGATCATCGCCAGGGCCGTCATGCACACCGGGCGGAAGCGCGTGTAACCGGCCTCCAGCGCGGCCTTGAGCGCATCACCATGTTCGGCCAGGCGCTCACGGCAGAAGCTCACCACCAGGATTGAGTTAGCCGTGGCTACGCCCATGCACAAGATGGCTCCGGTGAGCGCCGGCACCGACAATGAGGTGCCGCTGAGGAACAGCATCCACACGATCCCCGCTAACGCCGCTGGCAACGCAGTGATGATCACAAACGGGTCGGCCCACGATTGGAAGTTGACCACGATCAGCAGGTAGATCAGCACCACCGCGCCAAGCAGGCCGAAGCTCAAGCCGCTGAAGGCTTCATGCAGCGCGTCGATCTGCCCGTGCAGGCTGATCGTCGCGCCTTTTGGGCGCATGGACGCGGTGTCATCCAGCACCTTTTGCACGTCGCGGGCCACGCCGCCGAGGTCGCGGCCTTGCACGTTGGCGTACAGGTCCAGGGTCGGTTCGATGTTGTAGTGGGTCACCACCGCCGGGCTTTGCACACGGGAGATGGTTGCCACACCGCCGAGGATCTGCGACTGCCCGTTGGCGCCGGTGACGGGCAGCGCTTCCAGTGACGGAAGGCTGTCGAGGCGGTATTGCGGGGTGGCGGCGACGATGGAATAGGACACGCCGTTGGCCGGGTTGAGCCAGAAGGTCGGCGCGGTTTGCGAGCTGCCGGCGAGGGAGGCAACCATGCTGTTGGTCACGTCGCGCTCGGTAATGCCCAGGCCGTTGGCGCGCAGGCGGTCGACATTCACCTGCAGCGACGGGTAGCCGGTTGACTGCTGTATGCGCAGGTCGGCGATGCCGGGCACGTGTTGCAGGCGACGTTCCAGCTCGACGGCATAGGCGCGGTTTTCTTCATCGCTGCGCCCGGAGATTTTCACGTCCAGCGGCGCCGGCGCGCCGAAGTTGAGGATCTGGCTGCTGATGTCCGCCGGCAGGAACGCGAAGTGGCTGCCGGGAAAACTTTGCGGGAGCGCTTCACGCAGTTTTTTCACGTAGTCGGCGGTGGGCGCGTGGTGTTTTTTCAGGCTGACTTGAATGTCGCCATCCTGCGGACCGATGGTGCCGCTGCTGCTGTAGGCCATGTCGATGCCGCTGAGCGGGATGCCAATGTTATCGACAATGGTGTCCAGTTCTTCGGCAGGGATGACCTCACGGATCCGCGCTTCGATACGGTCGAAGGCGGCGGCGCTTTCTTCGATGCGCGTGCCCAGCGGCAGGCGCACATGCAGGGCCAACGCACCGGCATCCGTGGCCGGGAAAAAGTCCTGGCCAAGGCTGGGCAATAGCAGGAATGAGGCGAGCACACAGGCCAGAAAACCCACGATAAAGCGCTTGCGATGACCCAGGGCCAATGTCAGCAAACCATGGTAGGTGTCGCGGATATTCGAGAAGTGGCGCTCGAACCCTTGCTGGAAATTCAGCACGGCTTGCAGCGCGGCAGTGCGCGGTTTCGTGTGCTGCTCACCCTCATGGTGGTTGATGAATTCATCTTCCGGATGATGTCCCGCGCCTTGCTCCGGCGTATGCGGCTTGAGCAGGAACATCGCCAGCGTCGGCACCAGGGTGCGCGAAAGAATGAACGAGCTGGCCATGGCAAAGATTACCGCCAGCGCCATGGGCCGGAACAGATAACCGGCAATGCCTTGCAGCAGGAACATCGGCACGAACACGATGCAGATGCACAGCAGCGAGACGAACGCCGGGCCGACAATTTGCGCGGCGCCGTCGAGGATCGCGGTCTTCACCGCCTTGCCTTGTTCCAGGTGCCAGTTGATGTTTTCGATGGTCACCGTGGCGTCGTCCACCAGGATCCCCACCGCCAACGCCAGCCCGCCGAGGGTCATGACGTTGAGGGTTTGCCCGCTGACGGCCAGCAGCGCTATCGCTGAGAGCACTGCCAGAGGAATCGACGCCGCAATAATGATCGTGGAGCGCCAGCTGCCGAGGAACAGCAGGATCATTGCGCTGGTCAGCAGCGCGGCGATGATGCCTTCCTGGGCCACGCTGCCCACCGATTGCTTGACGAACACCGAGGCGTCGCCCAGCAACGAGGTCTTCAGTGACGGTGGTAGGGTCTCGTTGATGCGCGGCAGCATTCCACGGATACCGTCGATGATCGACAGGGTGGAAATGCTGCCGTTTTTCAACGTCGGCATCAGCACTGCGCGATGACCGTCGACGCGCACGATGTTGGTCTGCGGCGGCGAGCCGTCACGCACGTGGGCAACCTGGCCGATGGTGATCAGCGCGCCGTCGACGGTCTTGATCGGCAGGTCGTTAAGCTCATCGATGGCCTTGGTGCTGTTGTTGAGCAGGATGGTGTATTCGTTGGGGCCGAGCTTGGCAGTGCCCACCGGAATGATCTGATTCTGCAGCGCTAGGGCATTGCCCACATCCTGGGCCGACAGGCCTTTGGCAGCCAGCGCTTGCGGGTCGAGGTCGAGGGTGATCTGACGCTGCTTGCCACCCATCGGTGTGGGCATGGCCAGGCCGGGCAGGGCGCTCAACGGCAGGCGGATGTTGTTCTGCACCAGGTCGCGGATCTTGGCTTCCGAGAGGCTTGGGCTGGAAAACGCCATTTGCAGGATCGGCACAGTGGACGCGCTGTAGTTGAGGATCAGCGGCGGCGTGATGCCCGGCGGCATTTGCTTGAGCACGGTTTGTGACACGGCGGTCACTTGGGCATTGGCGGTGCGGATATCGACGCCGGGTTGGAAGAAGATTTTCACGATGCCCATCCCTGGCAGGGATTGGGATTCGATATGTTCGATGTCGTTGACGGTGGTGCTCAGGGAGCGTTCGTAGGTGTAGATCACGCGGCCCGCCATGGCGTCCGGCGACAGGCCGTTGTACTGCCAGACCACGGCGACCACAGGGATGCCGATATCGGGGAACACGTCGGTGGGAGTACGCAGGGCCGCCATCGGCCCGATGATGCAGATAAATATGGCCAACACGATAAACGTGTAGGGCTTTTGCAGTGCGGTCTTTACCAGCCCGAGCATGCGTGAACCTCCGAGGGAGCAGGATTGCAAACCCCGGCAGTCTTGCCCGACCCACCTAACACGCGCCTTTCAGCCAGGTGAAGGAACATTTAGGTAAGGGCTGAAGATCGTTTCATATGGATTCATTTGTTCCAGGCAGCGCTGCTGGTCACGCTTGTCACCCATCGGACATATCGTCTTTTTGGAGTACTGCCATGTCACTTAAACCTCTGTTGTTGATCCCTGCATTGGGTGTCGTATTGCTGCTGTCGGCGTGCGCCGGCCCGATCCCTAAAGCGGATCCGAGTGAGGCCTGGATTGGTCTGACGGAGGATGCGCCGAATGACTTGCTGGCTGAGCGCGTGGACGGCAAGCGTGTGGATGACGGGCGCTATTTCGAGGTGAAACCGGGGGCTCACAGCCTGGATGTTACGTTGTACGAAGAGGAGCCCGGCGACGACAATCAGCGGGATTGCCAAGGCCGGGTCGAATACGAAGCCTTTAAGGCGGGTGAGCACTACACGCTGGTGGAATCCAGCCTGGGCACCACCGTGCGTGCATCCTTAAAGGATGGCCACGGCAAGGAAGTTGCGGCGACGCGGGACTTTAATTGCATGCCTGGCTAGGCGTGGTGTGCCGCTGCCTTTAGGGGCTTGGCAGGTTTTACGTGGGGGTGATGGTGCCGACGGGTAATGCGCAACACCCCCCACAACATGGCGCCGGCAACCGCCAGCCAACCGCAGATCAACATCACAATCGTCGTTGCAAGGCTCATTCAGGCCTCCTTTCGCCCAGTACGGGGCACACACAGTCTTCTCAATGGACAGTCTAGCTACCTGACGGTTGCCTGCTATTGACCAATGGTCGTGTTCATCCAACTTGTTTGCTCTATCTCAGGCGGTAAACCCTGGCTTTGGGCTATACCCGCGTGGCCGAGCGCCCTATGATCAGGGCCCTTACCGGCAGTTGATCAAGAGAGTAAAAAATTGCGGTTACGGTCGAACGTTAAATCATCCCTGTTGCTGGCCTGCGCCGTGGGCCTCGCGGCCTGTTCCGGGCATCCTTCGAAACTGCCGGGCTTGCCGGAGCGCGTCGAACTCAATGGTGTGCCGACCTTTCGCAGCGAGGCTTATCAGAGCGGTCCTACGGCGTTAGCCAGCATGCTGTCGCAACAAGGCATTGTCATGACACCGGGTTTGCTGGATAAGCCGCTGCGTTTGCCGGGCGGCGAAGCGGACCTGGAACGCAACATGCAAGTGCTGGCCCGTGAGTACGGGCTGATGGTGTATCCACTGGATGACAAACTGACGGCCGTGCTGGCGCAAGTGGCGGCGGGTTATCCGGTGATGGCGCGGGTGGGTGGCGGGCTGTGGTCGGATGCGCACTATGTTGTCGTGGTGGGCTTCAATCAGCAGAAAAGCACGGTTCTGCTGCGCTCGGGCATGGACCGGCGTTTATTGATGAGTTTCAGCGACTTTGAATCGAAGTGGGCAAGCGCCGGGCACTGGGCGATCCTCACCCAGCGTCCGAGCCAGTTGCCAGCGAATGTGGATGCCCAGCGTTGGCGCGAGGCGGCAAATGCGACGGCCCAAGCCGGGCAGGAGCAGGCGGCGGCCCAGGCGCTTAAAGTATTGTCAGAACACCGATAAAAATGTGGTGCGGCGCCCTTTAACGGTGGGCTTGCGCCGCATTCGAGCGGTTCTTCAGATTTTTGTCGGCCTTGTAGCGCAATGCCACGTCCGGCACCGAACCGCCCTTGCCGGTCTCGACCCAGCTGCGAATACGGCTGGCATCGGCAAAGTGCGTGAACTTGCCGAACGCATCCAGGATCACCAGCGACACCGGGCGATTACCCATGCTGGTCACCAGTACCAGGCAATGGCCGGCCTGGTTAGTGAAGCCGGTCTTGGTCAACTTGATATCCCAGTTGGCGCGGTTGATCAGGTGGTCAGTGTTGGAGAAACCCAGGGTGTAGTTGGGCTTGCGGAACGCAACGGTCTTTTCCTTCGTGGTGCTCAACTGGCTGAGCAGCGGGTAGTGCCGTGCGGCAGCCAACAGCTTGCTCAGGTCGCGGGCGGTGGACACGTTGTGGATCGACAGGCCGGTGGGTTCAACATAGTGGGTGTTGGTCATGCCCAGCGCCTTGGCCTTGGCGTTCATCGCCGCGATAAATGCCGGGTAGCCCCCCGGATAGTGGTGGGCCAGGCTGGCGGCGGCGCGGTTTTCCGATGACATCAGGGCGATCAGCAGCATTTCCTTGCGAGGCATTTCGCTGCCGATTTTTACGCGGGAGAACACGCCTTTCATTTCCGGCGTGTCTTTGATGTTGATGTCGATGTACTCATCCATGTTCTGCTTGGCTTCAAGCACGATCAGGCCGGTCATCAACTTGCTCACCGACGCAATCGGCACTACTACGTCGGGGTTGCTGGCGTAGATGACCTTGTTGGTCTGCAGGTCCACCAGCATGGCGCTGCCGGATGCGATCTGCAGTTTGGATGGGTCGCGCGGCGCCTGGGTGGATTCGGCGGCGTGCGCAAAGGTGCCTGTGAACGCAAAAAATAGGCTGGCAATAGAAAGACGAATTTTCACGCGGATGAACTCGCTAAAAAAGTAGGAAATACCGTTGAGTAACGGTTTCTTTGATAAATGCCGTTACATTTTAGGAGTATGGACGATGGTGTGTCGAATGTTCTTCTAAAACCAGACGAAAGTGCTTAAAAACTAAGAAAAAACAGGTTTTTTTCGGGCAATAAAAAGCCCTGCGATAAGGCAGGGCTTTTTCAGTACGACTGGTTATTAACCGTGCAGGGTCTCTGCGGCGTACAGGGTGTTCTCCAGCAGGCAAGCGCGGGTCATCGGGCCGACGCCGCCTGGCACCGGGGTGATCCAGCCAGCGCGGGGCAGGGCAGTCTCGTACACCACATCGCCTACCAGCTTGCCGTCTTCCTGACGGTTGATGCCCACGTCGATAACGATGGCGCCTTCCTTGATCCACTCACCCTTGACCAGGCCCGGCTTGCCGGCGGCTACGACAACGAGGTCGGCACGACCAACGTGGCCTGCCAGGTCCTTGGTGAAGCGGTGGGTAACGGTCACGGTGCAGCCGGCCAGCAGCAGCTCCATGGCCATTGGGCGACCGACAATGTTGGACGCGCCGACCACAACTGCATCAAGGCCGTACAGATCGACACCGGTACTTTCCAGCAGGGTCATGATGCCTTTTGGCGTGCACGGACGCAGCAGGGGGATGCGCTGGGCCAGGCGGCCGACATTGTAAGGATGGAAGCCGTCGACGTCTTTGTCCGGGCGGATTCGCTCCAGCAGCTTGGACGCGTCCAAGTGCTCGGGCAGTGGCAGTTGCAGGAGGATGCCGTCGATCGCAGGGTTGTCGTTGAGGCCGTCGATCAGATCGGTGAGTGCCTCTTGGGTGGTGGCGGCAGGCAGGTCATAGGCCTTGGATATAAAGCCGACCTCTTCACAGTCTTTACGCTTGTGCGAGACATAAACCTGAGAGGCAGGATCGCTGCCGACCAGGATCACCGCGAGGCCAGGCGTGCGCAGGCCTTGCTGGCTGCGCTCGGTGACTCGTTTGGCGATCTGCTGGCGCAGGCTGGCGGCGATTGATTTGCCGTCGATAAGTTGTGCAGTCATTACGCGTGATTAACCATCGAGAGGGGGAGGAAAAGTGCGCGCATTCTCGCACGCCATGGCGTGAGGGCAAAGGCGCTTGGTCTGCAAATTGGCCTAACCCCTTAAATAAAATGAATTTTTTTCAAAAAAGATTTGACGGGTTTCCGGGCCCTCTATACTATTCGTCGCACTTGTCGGGCACAGCCTAGCACTGGTTAAGAAGGTCGAGCAGAATTGTTGTACTGCAAGGCTGGAAGCACTTAGTTTGTAATCCTCGAAGAGTACAGATTAATAAGGCGCCCGTAGCTCAGCTGGATAGAGCATCCGCCTTCTAAGCGGATGGTCGCAGGTTCGAGTCCTGCCGGGTGCGCCATTAGGCAGCTTTGGCACAAGTAGCGCTATATGGTGGGCGTAGCTCAGTTGGTAGAGCACGGGATTGTGACTCCCGTTGTCGAGGGTTCGATCCCCTTCGTCCACCCCATATTTTGAAAAGGCGCCAGATTAATTGTCTGGCGCCTTTGCTTTAAGAGCTTCAAACGCGGATGTGGTGGAATTGGTAGACACACTGGATTTAGGTTCCAGCGCCGCGAGGCGTAAGAGTTCGAGTCTCTTCATCCGCACCAATTAAAGCTTCGCAAAGCCGTCAGGCTGGGTGGGGTCAACAAAGAAGATGTTCGAGTTCTTTGTTAATGCAATATGGTGGGCGTAGCTCAGTTGGTAGAGCACGGGATTGTGACTCCCGTTGTCGAGGGTTCGATCCCCTTCGTCCACCCCATATTTTGAAAAAGCGCCAGATCAATGATCTGGCGCTTTTTTTTTGCATCTGGAAAAAGCCGGGTCTTGTTTCTGTGGGCGGTTGCGGTCGAGTAGTGCGAGGCGCCTAGAGATTATGGTTGTCAAAAAAGCAAGCATTCTCAATGCCTTGGCGTTAGAATCGTTGCCGGTTTTGAACGTGTAGGACTGATGCTCGTCTATAGAGAGGTCAGTACCGCTATTAAATAGCGATAACGGCGCAGTACCTGAAAAGGGCTGTGCCGTTTTCGTTTAAGCGTTTCGAGTTTCAAGGGCGGGGCGCTTCATCGTATTTGTGTTTCTCGATGCTGCTTCCCTGTCGCCGGTCTTGCTCGCAAGGCTGGCTGCCGGGGGCTGCGTTCCTGGTCCTTCTATATATAGAAGGGTTGGCGCAGAGCCCTGGCGTGATGAGCTGTATTTGCTAACGGGCTGAGGTGCACGCGTGCACTTGAACCTACAAATGGCCTGCTGTTTTTTTACCCGTTTCCAGTAGGGTGACTTCTTGAGTTTGACCCTCTAGAATGCATGCCCTTGATTCTGGGGTCGGAAACGGCCGGCTAACGTCTGTGCAACGAGGAATATTCATGCAAGTTTCTGTTGAAAATACTACTGCTCTTGAGCGCCGCCTGAGCATCACCGTGCCGGCAGAGCGTATCGAGACTGCGGTCAACAAGCGTCTGCAGCAGACTGCCCAAAAGGCCAAGATCGCTGGTTTCCGTCCAGGCAAAGTGCCGATGAGCGAAATCAAGCGCCGTTTTGGTGCTGATGCGCGTCAAGAAGCTGTAGGTGACGTGATCCAGGCTTCCTTCTACGAAGCCGTTGTTGAGCAAAAGCTGAACCCAGCTGGCTCGCCTTCGATCGAGCCTAAGTCCCTGGAAGCTGGCAAGGACCTGGAATATGTTGCCGTATTTGAAGTGTTCCCAGAGTTCGAAGTCGCTGGTTTCGACGGTATCGAAATCGAGCGCCTGAGCGCTGATGTCGCTGATTCCGACCTGGACAACATGCTGGAAATCCTGCGCAAGCAGAACACTCGTTTCGAAGTGGCCGATCGTGCCGCCCAGAACGAAGACCAGCTGAACATCGATTTCGTTGGCAAGGTTGACGGCGAAGTGTTCGCTGGTGGCTCTGCCAAGGGTACCCAATTGGTACTGGGCTCCAACCGCATGATTCCTGGTTTCGAAGACGGCCTGGTTGGCGCCAAAGCCGGCGAAGAGCGTGTTCTGCACCTGACTTTCCCTGCTGACTACCAAAATCTGGACTTGGCTGGCAAAGCTGCCGAGTTCACCGTGACCGTCAACAGCGTTTCCGAGCCTAAGCTGCCAGAGCTGAACGAAGAGTTCTTCAATCAGTTTGGTATCAAGGAAACCGGCATCGAAGGCTTCCGCACCGAAGTTCGCAAGAACATGGAGCGCGAGCTGCGCCAGGCCATCAAGTCCAAGGTTAAGAATCAGGTCATGGACGGTCTGCTGGCTGCCAACCCGATCGAAGTGCCTAAGGCTTTGCTGTCCAATGAAGTGGATCGCCTGCGCGTTCAAGCGGTTCAGCAGTTTGGTGGCAATATCAAGCCTGACCAACTGCCTGCCGAGCTGTTCGAAGAGCAAGCCAAGCGTCGCGTTGTGCTGGGTTTGGTCGTGGCTGAAGTGGTCAAGCAGTTCGACCTCAAGCCTGATGAAGATCGCGTTCGCGAAATGATCCAGGAAATGGCTTCGGCCTACCAGGAGCCTGAGCAGGTTGTGGCTTGGTACTACAAGAACGACCAGCAACTGAACGAAGTGCGTTCGGTTGTGCTGGAAGAACAAGTTGTGGATACTGTTCTGCAGAAGGCTAAGGTGACCGATAAAGCGGTCTCTTACGAAGAAGCAGTCAAGCCGGCGGAAGCAGCACAAGCCGACTGATTGTCCAACTCGTTGGAAATTCAACCATAAGCCAGCCTCGCGCTGGCTTATGCGTTTTCAAGACATGACTATTTGGGAGTAACTGCAGAGCATGTTCCGTAATTCCTATATTCAGCAGAACTCTGATATCCAGGCCGCAGGCGGCTTGGTCCCGATGGTTGTCGAGCAGTCTGCTCGTGGCGAGCGCGCCTACGACATCTACTCGCGCCTGCTCAAGGAGCGAGTGATCTTTCTGGTGGGCCCGGTAGAGGACTACATGGCCAACCTGATCTGTGCGCAGCTGCTGTTCCTTGAAGCGGAAAACCCGGACAAGGACATCCATCTTTACATTAACTCGCCGGGCGGTTCGGTGACGGCAGGTATGTCGATCTACGACACCATGCAGTTCATCAAGCCTAACGTCTCGACGACCTGCATTGGCCAGGCCTGCAGCATGGGCGCGTTCCTGCTGACGGCGGGTGCCGAGGGCAAGCGTTACTGCCTGCCGAACTCGCGTGTGATGATTCACCAGCCACTGGGCGGTTTCCAGGGCCAGGCGTCGGACATCGAAATCCACGCTAAGGAAATCCTCTTCATCCGCGAACGTCTTAACACGCTGATGGCCAAGCACAGCGGGCACACGCTGGAAGAAATCGAGCGCGACACCAACCGCGACAACTTCATGAGCGCCGAAGCCGCACGTGAATACGGGTTGATCGATGCAGTGATCGAAAAGCGCCCCGCTTAATATAAGCCGCTCAAAATAGGGCTGGTCGGCGTGTCCGATCATCGGCGGGCTTGAAAAAGCCCGCATAAGCCTTCATCTTGTGTTGCAAGCCTATCGGATTTGGATCGAACGAATGACTGACACCCGCAACGGCGAGGACAACGGCAAGCTGCTCTATTGCTCCTTCTGTGGCAAAAGCCAGCATGAAGTACGCAAGTTGATTGCCGGCCCCTCGGTGTTTATCTGCGACGAGTGCGTCGACCTGTGCAATGACATCATCCGCGAGGAGGTGCAGGAAGCACAGGCCGAGAGCAGCGCGCATAAACTGCCTTCGCCTAAAGAAATCAGCGGCATCCTTGATCAATATGTGATTGGTCAAGAGCGTGCAAAGAAGGTTCTGGCCGTAGCGGTGTACAACCACTACAAGCGTCTGAACCAGCGTGACAAGAAAGGCGACGAAGTCGAACTCGGCAAGAGCAACATCTTGCTGATCGGTCCTACAGGCTCGGGTAAAACCCTGCTTGCAGAAACCCTCGCTCGTCTGCTGAATGTTCCGTTCACCATCGCCGACGCTACCACCCTCACTGAGGCTGGCTACGTGGGTGAGGACGTCGAGAACATCATTCAGAAACTGCTGCAGAAGTGCGATTACGACGTAGAGAAGGCCCAGATGGGTATTGTCTATATCGACGAAATCGACAAGATCTCGCGCAAGTCTGACAACCCGTCGATCACCAGGGACGTTTCTGGTGAGGGCGTGCAGCAGGCTCTGTTGAAGCTGATTGAAGGCACGGTTGCTTCCGTACCGCCACAAGGCGGCCGCAAGCACCCGCAGCAGGAATTCCTTCAGGTTGATACGCGCAACATCCTGTTCATCTGTGGCGGTGCGTTCTCTGGGCTGGAAAAAGTTATTCAGCAACGTTCCACCCGGGGCGGTATCGGTTTCAGTGCAGAAGTGCGCAGCAAGGAAGAAGGCAAGAAGGTGGGCGAGTCCCTGCGTGAGGTTGAGCCTGACGATCTGGTCAAGTTCGGTCTGATCCCGGAATTCGTTGGCCGTTTGCCGGTCCTGGCAACATTGGACGAGTTGGATGAGGCTGCTCTGATTCAGATCCTCACCGAGCCGAAAAATGCCCTGACCAAGCAGTACGCCAAGCTGTTTGAGATGGAAGGTGTGGACCTTGAGTTCCGTACTGATGCCCTCAAGTCGGTAGCCAAGCGGGCGCTGGAGCGCAAGACCGGTGCACGTGGTCTGCGTTCTATCCTTGAAGGCGTGTTGCTCGACACCATGTACGAAATTCCCTCGCAGTCTGAGGTGAGTAAAGTGGTGATCGACGAAAGCGTTATAGAAGGTAAGTCCAAGCCGCTGTATATCTACGAGAACAGTGAGCCGACTGCCAAAGCTGCGCCAGACGCGTAAGCGTTTCGCAGTTTCGGTACAAACAAGGGGCCCCTAGGGCCCCTTTGTTTTTTGTGCGACTTTTATCTTGAAGCGTTTACTGCGTTTAACTGCTGGCAATAAGCTTGTTTTTTTTGCATGCAGCCCCCATCTTGGTTTCAAGCTTATTTTTCAACTGTCATAGAGGCGAAATCATGAAGACAACCATTGAATTGCCTCTCCTGCCGTTGCGTGATGTCGTCGTTTATCCGCACATGGTTATCCCGCTGTTCGTGGGGCGCGAGAAGTCTATCGAAGCCCTTGAGGCAGCGATGACGGGCGACAAGCAGATCCTGCTGTTGGCCCAGAGAAATCCTGCCGATGATGATCCAGGCGAAGACGCCCTGTATCGCGTCGGTACAATTGCTACTGTCCTGCAACTGCTCAAACTGCCTGATGGCACCGTCAAGGTGCTGGTAGAAGGCGAGCAACGAGGTGCTGTAGAGCGTTTCATGGAGGTGGATGGTCACCTGCGCGCCGAAGTGGCGCTGATCGACGAAGTCGAAGCCCCTGAGCGCGAATCCGAAGTTTTTGTACGCAGCCTGCTCTCGCAGTTCGAGCAGTATGTGCAGTTGGGCAAAAAAGTCCCGGCTGAGGTCCTGTCTTCCCTCAATAGCATTGATGAGCCAAGCCGTCTGGTCGACACCATGGCCGCACACATGGCGCTGAAGATCGAGCAGAAGCAAGACATCCTCGAAATCATCGACCTGTCGGCCCGTGTTGAACATGTCCTAGCGTTGCTGGATGCCGAAATCGACCTGTTGCAGGTTGAGAAGCGCATTCGTGGTCGCGTGAAGAAACAAATGGAGCGTAGCCAGCGCGAGTACTACCTGAATGAGCAGATGAAGGCCATTCAGAAAGAACTTGGCGACAGCGAGGAGGGCCACAACGAAATCGAAGAGCTGAAAAAGCGCATTGATGCCGCAGGCCTGCCGAAAGACGCTCTTACCAAAGCTAATGCCGAGCTGAACAAGCTCAAGCAGATGTCGCCGATGTCCGCTGAAGCGACCGTAGTGCGCTCGTACATCGACTGGCTGGTGCAAGTGCCGTGGAAGGCCCAGACCAAAGTGCGTTTGGACCTGACACGTGCCGAGGAAATTCTCGACGCCGATCACTATGGCCTCGAAGAAGTCAAAGAGCGGATTCTCGAATACCTCGCCGTGCAAAAGCGCGTGAAGAAAATTCGTGGTCCGGTGTTGTGCCTGGTCGGCCCTCCAGGTGTTGGTAAAACCTCTCTCGCCGAATCGATTGCCAGTGCGACTAACCGCAAATTCGTGCGCATGGCGCTCGGCGGTGTGCGTGATGAGGCGGAAATTCGTGGTCATCGCCGAACTTACATCGGTTCGATGCCAGGAAGATTGATTCAAAAGATGACAAAGGTGGGTGTGCGCAACCCGCTGTTCCTGCTTGATGAAATCGACAAAATGGGCAGCGACATGCGTGGCGACCCGGCATCGGCGTTGCTGGAAGTGCTCGACCCTGAGCAAAACCATAATTTCAACGACCATTACCTAGAAGTCGACTACGACTTGTCTGACGTAATGTTCCTCTGCACTTCCAACTCCATGAACATCCCGCCGGCCTTGCTGGATCGGATGGAGGTGATTCGTCTACCGGGTTACACCGAGGACGAGAAGATCAACATTGCGGTCAAGTACCTCGCGCCCAAGCAAATTTCGGCGAATGGCCTGAAGAAGGGCGAGATCGAATTTGACATCGAAGCGATCCGCGACATCGTACGTTACTACACCCGCGAGGCCGGTGTGCGGGGCCTTGAACGCCAGATCGCGAAGATTTGCCGCAAGGCAGTCAAAGAGCATGCGCTGGAAAAACGCTTCTCCGTGAAGGTGGTGGCCGACTCCTTGGAGCACTTCCTGGGTGTGAAGAAATTCCGCTACGGCCTGGCCGAGCAGCAGGATCAAGTCGGTCAGGTGACTGGCTTGGCGTGGACCCAGGTGGGCGGAGAATTGCTGACCATCGAGGCTGCTGTGATTCCAGGCAAAGGCCAGCTGATCAAGACCGGTTCCCTGGGTGACGTGATGGTTGAATCCATCACTGCCGCGCAGACCGTGGTGCGCAGTCGCGCCAGAAGCCTGGGGATCCCCCTGGACTTCCACGAGAAGCATGACACTCACATCCATATGCCGGAAGGTGCTACGCCTAAAGATGGCCCTAGCGCTGGCGTAGGCATGTGCACGGCCTTGGTGTCTGCATTGACCGGCATCCCGGTGCGTGCCGACGTTGCCATGACTGGGGAAATCACCCTGCGTGGTCAGGTATTGGCCATCGGTGGTCTGAAAGAGAAATTGCTTGCAGCACACCGGGGTGGTATCAAAACAGTGATCATCCCTGAAGAGAATGTTCGCGACTTGAAGGAAATTCCTGACAACATCAAGCAGGATCTTCAGATTAAACCGGTTAAATGGATTGACGAGGTCCTGCAAATTGCGCTGCAATACGCGCCAGAGCCCTTGCCGGATGTGGCTCCGGAGATAGTTGCCAAGGATGAAAAACGAGAGTCTGATTCCAAGGAAAGAATTAGCACGCATTAATGTGAATAAGCCTGGAGGCTTCCTTGACAGCTTTTTAGAGCCCTTGTTATAAAGCGGCTCTTAAGTGTCTGTAGGCCATTCAGCACTGGTTTTTGCTGTTTACCAAAAAACTTAGAATCATACTCAATAGATATATAAGGGGACTTAGAGTGAACAAGTCGGAACTGATTGATGCTATTGCTGCATCCGCTGATATCCCGAAAGCTGCTGCTGGCCGTGCGCTGGATGCAGTAATCGAATCCGTCACTGGCGCTCTGAAGGCCGGCGACTCCGTGGTACTGGTAGGCTTCGGTACGTTCTCTGTGACTGACCGCCCAGCTCGCACTGGCCGCAACCCACAGACTGGCAAAGCACTGCAAATCGCTGCTGCCAAAAAACCAGGTTTCAAAGCCGGTAAAGCCCTGAAAGAAGCCGTTAACTAAGCTTCGTTCAAGCCTTTGCTACCCGGGTCGGACGCAGGTCTGGCCTGGCAGCGGAGCGGTAGCTGACCCACGTATCCATTGGGTCGCCACGCCGGGGGTGCAAGTTCAACCCCCCGTCCGCTCCGCCAGTTACGAGAAGGCGCATCCTCGGATGCGCCTTTCTTCTATCCGGATTCTACCCACGCTCCACGGTTGCCAATTTTTGAAGTTCAACCGTTTCTGGGGGACGCATGCTGCAAAATATCAGGGACAATTCACAAGGCTGGATTGCCAAGACCATTATCGGGATCATCGTCGCATTGATGGCGTTCACCGGTATCGAAGCCATTTTCCAGGCTTCGGGTACTAACAAGCAGGACGTGGCCAAGGTCAACGGTGAAGAAATCACCCAGACCGAGCTGAGCCAGGCCGTCGACATGCAACGTCGACAGCTGATGCAACAGTTGGGCAAGGATTTCGACGCTTCGCTCCTCGACGAAAAACTGCTGCGCGAGGCGGCTCTCAAAGGCCTGATCGACCGCAAGCTGCTGCTGCAGGGTGCTGCCGATTCCAAGTTCGGGTTCTCTGAAGCTGCATTGGACCAGGTGATCCTGCAAACGCCGGAATTCCAGGTTGACGGCAAGTTCAACGCCGAACGCTTTGACCAGGTGATCCGTCAGTTGGGCTATAGCCGTCTGCAGTTCCGTCAGATGATGACCCAGGAAATGCTGATCGGTCAGGTTCGCGCAGGCATTGCCGGTAGCGGTTTTGTCACCGATGCCGAAGTGCTCGCATTCGCCCGTCTGGAAAAACAGACTCGCGATTTCGCCACCGTCAACATCAAGGCCAACCCTGCGGCGGTGAAGCTCACCGACGAAGAGGTCAAGGCTTACTACGACCAGCACGCCAAAGAGTTTATGACCCCGGACCAGGTGGTCATCGACTATCTGGAATTGAAGAAGTCTTCTTTCTTCGACCAGGTCAACGTCAAGGACGATGAGCTGCAGGCGGCCTATCAGAAAGAAACCGCCAACCTCGCTGAACAGCGTCGCGCGGCGCACATCCTGATTGAAGTCAACGACAAGGTTTCCGACGCGCAAGCCAAGGCTAAGATCGAAGAAATCCAGGCACGCCTGGCCAAAGGTGAGAAGTTCGAAGCCCTGGCCAAGGAGTTTTCCCAGGATCCTGGCTCTGCCAACAACGGCGGTGACCTCGGCTTCGCTGGCCCTGGCGTCTACGATCCGGACTTCGAAACGGCCCTGTATGCGTTGAAACAGGACCAGGTCTCGACGCCGGTGCGCAGCGCCTTCGGTTGGCACTTGATCAAGTTGTTGGGCGTTGAAGCACCGCAAGTGCCGACGTTCGCCAGCCTGAAAGACAAACTGACCCGTGAGCTCAAGGCCCAGCAGGTAGAGCAGCGTTTTGTCGAAGCGACCAAGCAATTGGAAGATGCGGCATTCGAAGCTTCTGATTTGGCTCAGCCTGCCTCTGACCTGAAGCTGACCGTGCACACCTCCGCACCGTTTGGCCGTGAAGGTGGTGACGGTGTCGCGGCCAACCGTGCCGTGGTCACCGCTGCGTTCAGCCCGGAAGTGCTGGATGAAGGTGCCAACAGCACCGCCATTGAGCTGGACCCGGAAACCATCATCGTGCTGCGTGCCAAAGAGCACCGCAAACCTGCGCAACTGCCGCTGGAAAGCGTTGCTGCGGCAATCCGCACGCAGATGGCCAAGGAGCGCGCCAGCGCGGCTGCCAAGACTCACGCTGACGAGCTGATCGCCAGCCTGCGTGATGGCAAGACACCGCTGAACCAGCCGGTCGACGGTCAGGCGTGGAAAGTCACTGAAGCGGCTACTCGTAGCCAGGAAGCGATCGATCCAGCCGTATTGCAAGCCCTGTTCCGCATGCCTAAGCCTGCGGTCAAGGACAAGCCGACCTTCACCACCGTGACCCTGGCTGACGGTAGCCTGGCGATCGTGCGCTTGAACGGCGTGAATGAAGCTGCAGCCCCATCGGAAGAAGAAAAGGCCCAATACCGCCGCTTCCTCGCTTCCCGTGTCGGCCAGCAGGACTTCGCAGCGTACCGCAAGCAGTTGGAAACCAAGGCTGATATCAAGAAGTACTGATGTTGGTTTGAACAAGAAGCCCCCGGCCTGAAAAGACCGGGGGCTTTTTTATGTGCGCTAGACTGGGTGCTCGGTATCGTCGACCCAGGAGTTCCATGCATGTTGATTCAAGGAATGGACGGCTTGCTGATCCGCCGCGCCCGTGTGGCGGATGTTTCTGCCGTGCTCCAGGTGTTCGACGAGGTGATTGCATGGTTCGTTGGCATAGGCAATACCCATCAGTGGGGCACCGAGCCCTGGTCGGCGTTGCCCCGGCGGGTCGCGCAAGTGGCTGAAGCCTGCGCGTTGCCCGGGGCGTGGGTGGTAGAGGATCCCGCAGGGCGTATCCGTGGAGCGCTGGTTTTGGGCGATCCCATGCCTTATGTACCGTTGGCGACTGAGCCCGAGGTGTATGTGCGCCTGTTGATTGCCGCGCGTGACCCGCGTGTTCGCGGCCTTGGGCGGCGCATGATGGCCTTTGCCGATGATCAGGCCCGGGCAGTAGGCGTCACGCGTTTGCGTGTGGACTGCTACGGCGGTGGGACAGGGGATCTGGTGCGTTTTTATGAGTCCTGTGGCTACGAGCGCATTTCAACATTCGACTTGGCGGGCTGGCCGGGCCAACTGCTGGGGCTCCGTCTGTGATGCGCCGGCCCAGGCCAGTAGCATCAGTAGCATAACGGCCCATGGAAAGCCCGCGACGCCCCAGCCCTGAAGCAACACGCCACCCGCCAGCCCGCCACTGGCTATCCCCAGGTTCCACACGGTCACCAGCATTGATTGTGCGGCATCCGCCGACTCGCCCGCCGATTGGGCCAGTGCGGTTTGCAACAGCGCCGGCAGGCCGCCGAACGCCAGGCCCCATAACGCCACGGCGGTATAGATGACTGCCGGCACATTGATCCAGAACGCCAGCGCCAGGGCGATCAGGCTAAACAGCGCACAACTGATTAATAGTAAGGCGCGCAGCCACCGGTCAATCAACACACCTGCCAGCCAGATGCTCAGCACCGCCGAGAGGCCAAACACCAGCAGCACTCGGTCAACATCCGCATCGATCCCGGCGGGCACCAGCAACGGGGCGATGTAGGTGTAGAGAATGTTGTGGGCCAGCACGTAGGTAAACGTTACCCACAGCACCGGACGAATTCCTGGCAGGTTCAGCACCTGGCGCAGCCCCAAGCGTTTATCCGCCCGTTCGCCAGCAAAATCCGGCAGTTGCCAGCGTGCCCAAGCCAGTAACACCAAGGTCAGCCCGGTCATGATTGCAAAACTCAGGCGCCAGCCAACGGCGGTGCCGAGGAAGGTGCCCGCAGGCACACCCAGTGACAGCGCCAGCGGTGCACCCAGCATGGCCACGGCAATGGCGCGACCTTGCAAGTGTGGCGACACCATTCGGCTCGCATAACCCGCTAGCAACGCCCAAAGCAGCCCGGCGAAGACCCCGGCAAAAAAGCGCGCCACGAGGGTCAGCCCGTAGTGGCTGGACAGCGCGGTTACGCTGTTGACCAAGGCAAAGCCGCCGATGGCCATCAGCAGTAACGGTCGTCTGCGCAAGCCGCGGGTCAGCAGCGTCAGGGGGATGGCCGCCAGCAACGAGCCAAGGGCATAGACCGTGACCAGTTGACCGACCAGGGCGGGCGACACGCCTAGGCCTTCGCCTACCTGGGGTAGTAATCCGGCGGGCATGGCTTCGGTGAGGATGGTGATAAAGCCGGCGCTGGCCAGGGCCAGTAGACCGCCCAGCGGTAATGAATCCCGCTGGGCTGATGCGGTGAGTGAAGTGCTGCTGCTCATGACGTTTTATCCAGGTAAAAGGGCAAGCAGGCAGAGTAGGGGGCTGTGGTTGACGGAAAAACAGGCTAAGGTTCCGAACTTATCGGACGTAAGTGTCCGCAATCGCTGAAGGCGGGATCATGGACAGCTTGGGCAGCCTTTCGGTGTTCGTGCAGGTGGCGCAGACGCTCAGCTTCACCGCCGCCGGCCGTGTGCTGGGGGTGTCGTCGTCGGCTGTAGGCAAAAGCATTGCGCGGATGGAAGAGCGCCTGGGCGTGCGGCTGTTTCACCGCAGCACGCGCAGTATCACCTTGACCAGTGAAGGCTCGCTGTTCCTTGAACGGTCGCGGCGGATTCTCGCTGAGGTGGAAGCAGCCGAGCAGGAACTGACAGACGCCGGTGCAACCCCACGGGGCAAGCTGCGCATCAGTGTGCCGCAGGTGCGGGGCTTGTTGATGCCAGTACTCAGTGACTTTATGCGCGTCTATCCGGATATCGAGTTGGATGTGGATTTCTCTGACCGTATGGTGGACGTGATCGAGGAAGGTTTCGATGCGGTGATTCGCACGGGCAAGCCGGAAGATTCGCGGTTGATGGCGCGCCACCTGGGTCACTACCAGTTGGTGCTCGTCGCCACACCGGGATACTTCGCCCAACACGGCACCCCGCAGCAACCGCAGGACCTGAATGGCCACGCCTGCCTGCGCCACAAGTTCTGCGCCACGGGCAAGCTCGAGCCCTGGCCGTTGCGTCTTGCCCCGGATGCTGCGGAACCGCTGTTACGTACGCCGTTGGTCAGTACCACCATTGAGTCTCTGAACCACGTGGTGCTCGAGGGTTTGGGCATTGCCTGCCTGCCGGACTACATGGTCAACCAGGCCGTGGGCGAGGGGCGCTTGCAACGGGTGTTGGATGATTACTTGGAACACCGGGGCAGTTTCTGGATGTTGTGGCCCGGTCGCCATACTTCGACCAAGGTACGCGTGTTTATTGACCATATGTGCGCCGGGCTTTTCCCTGCAGGCCCCGGTGCGTAACCCTGTGACGTTTTACCGACAGGAATGCGCGCGCCAAGGCCTCGTTCTGTTGCACAATACCGCCCAGACCGTTTTCCTCAGGATCTTCAATGTCGACATCATTCCACTTGCGTAGCCTCGGGCTGGCGCTGGTGCTGGCGGGCGCCGCGGGCTGCTCGTCACCCAAGACCGCTATTTATGAACATGAGAACTTCGACGACTCCGGTACGTTTTCCCGGGATTACCCCGTTAGCGATGTAGCAGCGTGCGAGGCCGCGCGGCGTGCCTTGCTGAGCCAGGGCTACATCATCACCAGCAGCGACCCGAAACTGGTCGTGGGTAACAAGAGTTTCCAGCAGACCGGCGAAACTCACCTGCAGATCAGCTTCAACGTGGTGTGTGCCGATGACGGCAAAGGTAAAAAGCACTCGACGATGTTTGCCAACGCCCTTCAGGATCGCTATGCGCTTAAGAAGGTCAACAACTCCGCTAGCCTGGGTGTAGGCGTGCTGGGGTCGGTGTCGATGCCGATTGGCTCCACCGATGACTCGATGGTGAAGGTGGCGAGTGAAACGGTGTCCGCGCCGAAGTTCTACGATCGCTACTTTGCGTTGGTGGACGTCTTCCTGCCCCAGGAAGTGAAGAAGGCTGAGCATATCCCCGAGCAGCCAAAGGCGGACCTCGGTGTGCCGGAGCCGAAGGCCGCACCCGCTGCGGAGAAAGTCGAGGCGCCGAAGGAAGAGCCTGCCGTACCAGCTGCTGCGGAGCCGGTTGTGCCTGCGCCTGAAGCTGCACCGATTGCCCCGCAGGCCGAGCCCGCACCCGCCACGACCACGCCGGACCTGCCTGCGCCGACAGAAGCGATTCCGCCCCTGCCAACGCCTGCGCAGTAGTTCAGACCGCTACGGGATTCACCTTGTCGACGTTGATCCCGTAGCGTTTGATCGCTTCACTGACCTTGTCGCGACCGATCATGCCGTCATCCGCCAGCGCCTTCAGGGCGGCCAGGGCGATGAAGTGGCGATCCACCTCAAAGAACTCACGCAAGGCTTCCCGGGTGTCTGATTGCCCGAAGCCATCAGTGCCCAGCGCGACAAAGCGACGGCCCGGCACGAACGGACGAAGCTGATCGGCGAACAGTTTCACGTAGTCCGTCGCCACCACCACTGGCCCCGTGTGCCCGGCCAGGCATTGCTCTGCATAACTCGCGCGAGGCTCGCTTTCCGGGTGCAGCAGGTTCCAGCGTTCGACCGCATGCCCGTCACGGCGCAACTCGGTGAGGCTGGTCACGCTCCACACGTTGCCGTGCACACCGAAGTCGGTGGCCAGCAGTTCAGCGGCGGCGATCACTTCTCGCAGGATCGAACCACTGCCCATCAGTTGCACTTGCGCCTCAGGGTTGGCGCTGAGCCTGTACATACCTTTGAGAATGCCGCCTTCCACGCCTTCGGGCATCGCCGGGTGCGGGTAGTTTTCGTTGAGCAGGGTGATGTAGTAGTAAATGTCCTCTTGCTCAACGTACATGCGCCGCATGCCCTCGCGAATAATCACCGCCAGTTCGTAGGCAAAGGTCGGGTCATAAGAGATGCAGCACGGAATCACCGACGAGAGGATATGGCTATGACCATCGTCATGCTGCAAGCCTTCGCCCATCAGTGTGGTACGCCCGGCCGTGGCGCCCAGCAAGAAACCACGCGCGCGCGCATCGCCCGCCGCCCAAGCCAGGTCGCCGACGCGCTGGAAACCGAACATCGAATAGAAGATATAGAACGGCACGGTCATCAGGCCGTGGTTGCTGTAGGACGTACTCGCCGCGATCCATGAGGAAATGGCGCCTGACTCATTCAGGCCTTCCTGCATGATCTGTCCGTCCTTGCTCTCCTTGTAGTAGCTCAGTTGTCCGGAGTCCTGTGGGGTGTAGAGTTGGCCGACGGCGGAGTGGATGCCGATCTGACGGAACAGGCTCTCCATGCCGAAGGTACGTGATTCGTCCGGCACGATGGGCACGATCAGCTTGCCCAGGTGCGGGTCTTTCAGCAGTGTGCCGAGGATGCGCACGAAGGCCATGGTGGTGGAAATCGCGCGTTCGCCAGTGTCCTTGAGCTGAGTGGCGAAGGCGCTCAGTTCGGGGATCTGCAGCGATTCGACCGCAATGTGGCGCGCGGGCACATAGCCGCCCAAGGCCTGGCGACGTGCGGCGAAGTAACGGGCTTCTTCGCTATCGGCTATGGGCTTGAGGTAAGGAATTTCAGCAAGTTGCTCATCGGGCACCTCCAGGCCGAAGCGGTCGCGGAAGGCCTTGACGGCGTCGGCACCCATCTTTTTCAGTTGGTGGTTAATGTTCTGGCCTTCGCCGGCTTCGCCCATACCAAAGCCCTTGACGGTTTTTGCCAGGATCACCGTCGGTTGGCCACTGTGACGCACGGCGGCGGCATAGGCGTTGTAGACCTTGTCCGGGTCATGGCCTCCCCGTGAGAGTTTCCAGATGTCGTCGTCGGACAGGTCCGCAACCAGTGCCAGCAACTCCGGGTATTTGCCGAAGAAGTGCTCGCGCACGTAGGCGCCGTTCTGGGATTTGTAGTTCTGATAGTCACCGTCCACGCATTCCATCATGCGTTGGCGCAGCAGGCCGCTTGTGTCTTTTTCCAGCAGTGCATCCCAGCCACCACCCCAGATCACTTTGATCACATTCCAGCCGGCGGCGCGGTACAGGCTTTCGAATTCCTGGATCACCTTGGCGTTGCCGCGTACCGGGCCGTCCAGGCGTTGCAGGTTGCAGTTGACCACGAAGATCAGGTTGTCGAGTTTCTCGCGTCCGGCCAGGGAAATGGCGGCCAGGGATTCCGGCTGGTCCATTTCGCCATCACCCAGGAATGCCCAGACCTTACGGCCCTGGTGTTGCTTGAGGTCACGAAACTCCAGGTAGCGCATAAAACGCGCCTGATAGGCCGCCGTGATCGGCCCCAGTCCCATGGACACCGTAGGAAATTGCCAGAAGTCCGGCATTAGTCGTGGGTGGGGATAGGACGAAATGCCCTCACCACCGGCTTCACGGCGGAAGTTATCCAGTTGTGCTTCGCTGATGCGGCCTTCGAGGTAGGCGCGGCCGTAAATGCCAGGCGAGGAATGCCCCTGGATGTACACCAGGTCGCCGTCGAAGCGGTCGGTGCGGCCACGGAAGAAGTGGTCGAAGCCGACGTCGTAAAGCACAGCGGCTGACGCATAAGTGGCGATATGCCCACCCACACCGGAGTGTTTGCCTGCACGCAATACCATGGCCATGGCGTTCCAGCGGATAAACGCATTGGTGCGGCGTTCGATGGCCAGGTTGCCGGGGTAGGGCAACTGGCGATCCACCGGGATCGTGTTGACGTAAGGCGTGGTCACCCGCCCATAGAAGTCGCCATGCCGCGCCACGTCGAAATCCAGCAACTGATCGATCAGGTAATGGGCGCGCGGGCGGCCTTCGGTGGACAGCACCGATTCGATGGACTCCAGCCACTCGCGGGTTTCCTGTGGATCGACGTCGCGTCTGACTGCGTTATTCGGGGTCATGTGAGGCTCCAGGGTCGGCGGATTTCAAGTGGCGGGCTCCTTGTGGGAGCGTCGTCAATGTTGTTGCAATTGCAACTACATGGCCGAATCTAGCGCGGGATGAGCTACTATTGCAACCTTCTTGAAATCCACCGGATGGTGTTGCATGTCGTCGAAAGAGCCCGATGTATGGTTCCGTTTTGTCAGGGCCCACAGGACGGTCATCCGTGAAATCGAGCGCCGCCTGGCGGCCGCCGACTTGCCCCCTTACGCCTGGTACGACGCACTGTGGGGTCTAGAAAGCGGCCCCGAAGGCACCCGCCGCATGCACGAGTTGGCCGATGTATTGGCCATTGAGCGCTATAACCTCACGCGCCTGGTAGACCGCCTGGAAAAAGAGGGCCTGGTGCTGCGTTCACGCTCCGACGGCGATGGCCGCGCGGCATTTGCGTCGATCACCGATACCGGCCGGGCGTTGCGTAAAAAAATGTGGAAGATCTACGAAAGTACGGTGGACGAGTTGTTCCTGTCGCAGATCGAACCGGAGCAGCGCCGGGCGTTTGCCGAGGCGTTGGAGCGTACCGCCGGGATGGCGGTGGAGGCAGGTGTTCAAACCCGTGGCCGACGCAAAGCTGAAACCTGATGCAGATCTCATGTGCGAGGGTGCAAGCCCTCTCCCACAATGGAATGCATTGCCGTCCATTTGTTTGAGTGCGTAGCTGATTGCAATCGCGCTTCAAAGCCCTGGCGCTAAATCCGCATAACGCTGCTACGTTTAATCTTGAAGTGCAGGAACGTCATGGCGCAGACATTTTTTCGTCATGACGGCACTTTAGGCTGGTGATGCAGGTCATTTATCTGCAGCCACTTTTAACGTCAAGAAGGAGTCCATGATGGACGATTACCAGGAAGAACTGCTGGAGTACCAGGCCTTTGAATTCGATCCGCTGGATCCGGCCGACGACGCCACCGAGCTGTAAGACCGACTTCAGGCGGAATGCCGCTGACTGCGGCGAAATTCCCCTGGGGTCTGGTTGTTCCATCGCTTGAATGCCCGTTGAAAGGCTTGGGCTGAGGCAAAGCCGAGCAAGTAGGCGATCTCGCCGAACGCCAGTTCCGTATCGCGAATGTAGGTCATGGCCAGGTCGCGGCGGGTATCGTTGAGAATCGCGCGGAATTGAGTGCCTTCTTCGGCCAGTTTACGGCGCAATGTCCAGGTCGGTAGCTTCAAGCGTGCCGCCACTTCTTCCAGGTCGGGTTCCCGGCCGCCATTGAGCATCGGCCCGAGCAACCGGGTAATGCGCTCGCGCAAGCTGCGGGTGCGGGTCAACTGCTCCAACTCCCTTTCACACAATTGCAGCAAGAGCTGCCAGGTACTTGGGCAATGCTGCGGGTTACGCATTGCCAGGGTGGATTGGCTCAGGCGCAACTGGTTGGCCTCGGCACCGAAGTGGACCTGGTTGGCGCCCAATAAGCTGTACTGCTCGCTGTACTCGGGGGCATCGAACTCGATGTCGATTCGTTGCGCCAGCAACGGTTGTTGAGCCAGGTTGGCGAGCTGATGCAACCAGCTGGAAATGATCGAGTCCACCACAAAACGGTTGTAGGCGTTGTAGGGGCTGATGGAATAGAAACGCAGCCAGGCGCCTTCGGCATCCTCATGAAAACTCGATTGCCCGCGATAGTTGGCACCATACAGCGGCTCAAAGCGCGTCAGGGTGCGAGCGGCTTCGCGTACGTTAGGCGCCTGTGCGGCGGTGACACCAGCCAGTCCCGCTTGGCTCAAGCGGCTGAGTTGCCCCATGCGCAAGCCCAGGCCGGGGTCGCCGGTCAGCTGAATGGCCGCATGGCCCAGGCGCATATAGCGCGGGATCGACAAGCGCGCGCCAGCTTCGGCGAGGCGCGCCGGGTCCAGGCCGTATTGCAGCAAGAGCGGTTGCGGGTCCAGGCCGTGGCTGTGGATCGCGTCGGCCAGGGTGTGCACGAAGCCCACCGACAAATCCCCGAGGCGTACCGGCTTCACCGCGTTACAGCCAGATATTCAGCAGGCGCGCGCCACGGGCGTCGCTGTCGGCGTTGATCTGCCCGTTGTGACTCAGGAAACTCTGCCCGGCAGTGCCCAAATCCCAGAACTGCCCGCGCAGAAATACGCTCATGCCGGCGCTGGCCTGGCTGATCGGTTGTTGGCTGATCAAGGTCAAGCGGCGCCACGCTTCGCCCTCACTGAGCTCTTCGGGCTTGAGGCTGATTTCCTGTGGAGTGGAGACACTTTTAAAACCGCGCCATGGTCGATCCCAGGTCTCGCGGCCAAGCACAAAGGCCGGCACTGCAATCAGTTGCGCGCCCTGTTCGTTGAGCTTGCGGTAGTTGTCCGGGTACCAGCTGTCACTGCCCACCAGCACGCCAAGGCGGCCGGCCGGGGTGTCGACCACGCTGACGATATTTTCGTCTCCAGGCTCGATAAAACCGCGCTCATCGTAGATCGGGTAGAGCTGGCGTTGCAGATTGCCGACGGGCAAGCCGTCTGCCGCAAATACCACGCTGGCGTTAAACAGCGCGCCATGGCCGACCTGGAGTTGCCCTTGGCTCACACTTGGGTTGGGCAGGGCAATGGAGCCAGCGACCACCGTGACCCCGAATTCCTTGGCCAGGCCGCCGAACAGCACTTGATAGTCACGCGCCATGGCCGGGGCTTTCATGCGCAGGTAGGCGTCGTTGGTGCGGTCATCGCCCGTGGCGCTGATCCAGGCACGCAGGAATTGCAAGGGATTGCTCAGCGACAGCCAGTGCATCGCGTCCTTCACATGCAGCGCTTGGTACACCTCGTTTTTTTCGCCGGTGAGCATCAGCCAAGTGCCGATGTGTTCAGGCAGTACCACAATGGTCTTTTCGTTGATCAGGCCCTGGTCCCGTGCGTTTTGCAGGTACGCCGCAAGCTTCAGGTGCAGGCGTTCCAGGCTCTGGTAGTCGGCGGGGAATAACTCCGGCTGGATGCCCAGCAGGTTACCTCGATCGGCGGGTTGGCCTTCGTTGACGGCGAGGGTGCTGCGCAGGTCCGACAGGTAATGCGCCACGGGGCGCTCCTGGGTCCAGACCAGATACGCGGCGACGGCGGCAACCAGGGCCAGGGTGACGGTAAAAGCTAGAAGTTTACGCATGGGGGAACAGACAACAGACCAAGTGCAGGGTTCGCTGACTAGGGTAGGGCCCATGCGGCGGCTTGCCAAGGGGCGCTGTGCGTTTGGATCAATAAGTTGTGAGTTTCGGTCATTGAGCGGTAGGGGATCGCCTCTTAGTCTGTGGGACATAAACCGATGGCAGGCCATTCGAGCCTTCCACGTCCCGTGATGATCCGTTGTGGAGCTGTACCATGACCGCTGCTGCCTACCCGCACCTGCTGGCCCCGTTGGACCTGGGTTTTACGACCTTGCGCAACCGTACTCTGATGGGTTCGATGCACACCGGCCTCGAAGAAAAACCCGGTGGCTTCGAACGCATGGCGGCTTATTTTGCCGAGCGCGCCCGTGGCGGCGTGGGCCTGATGGTCACCGGTGGCATTGGTCCCAACGATGAAGGCGGGGTGTACGCCGGTGCGGCCAAGCTGACTACCGACGAGGAAGCGCAAAAGCACAAGATCGTGACCAAGGCCGTGCATGAAGCGGGCGGCAAGATCTGCATGCAGATCCTCCACGCCGGCCGTTATGCCTACAGCCCCAAGCAGGTCGCACCAAGCGCTATCCAAGCGCCGATCAACCCGTTCAAGCCCAAGGAATTGGACGAAGAGGGCATCGAAAAGCAGATCCAGGATTTCGTCACCTGTTCGCTGCTGGCCCAGGTCGCCGAGTACGACGGCGTGGAAATCATGGGCTCCGAAGGTTATTTCATTAACCAGTTCCTTGCCGCCCACACCAACCACCGCACCGACCGTTGGGGCGGCAGCTACGAAAATCGCATGCGCCTTGCCGTGGAAATCGTGCGGCGGGTGCGCGAAGCGGTGGGGCCGAACTTCATCATCATCTTCCGCCTGTCGATGCTCGACCTCGTGGAAGGCGGCAGCACTTGGGAAGAAATCGTGCAGTTGGCCAAGGCCATCGAGCAGGCCGGTGCGACCATCATCAACACCGGCATCGGCTGGCACGAAGCGCGTATTCCGACCATCGCCACCAAGGTGCCACGCGGCGCGTTCAGTAAAGTCACTGCCAAGTTGCGCGGTGCGGTGCAGATCCCGCTGATCACCACCAACCGCATCAATACACCGGAAATTGCCGAGCAGATTCTCGCCGAAGGCGATGCGGACATGGTTTCGATGGCGCGACCGTTCCTCGCCGACCCGGAGTTCGTCAACAAGGCCGCCGCCGGGCGTGCCGATGAAATCAACACCTGCATCGGCTGCAACCAGGCCTGCCTGGACCACACCTTTGGCGGCAAGCTGACCACCTGTTTGGTCAATCCCCGTGCATGCTACGAGACCGAACTGAATTACCTGCCGGTCAAGCAGATCAAAAAAATCGCTGTGGTCGGCGCCGGCCCTGCGGGTCTGGCCGCTGCCACCGTAGCCGCTGAACGCGGTCACCACGTGACGCTGTTCGACTCGGCCAGCGAGATCGGCGGCCAGTTCAACATCGCCAAGCGTGTGCCCGGCAAGGAAGAGTTCTTTGAAACCCTGCGCTACTTCAAGCGCAAGTTGCAAACCACTCACGTCGAGCTGTGCCTCAACACCCGAGTGGATGTCGCGCAGCTGGCGGCTGGCGGCTACGACGAGATCATCCTGGCCACCGGCATCGCGCCTCGCACACCGGCGATTGCGGGCGTGGAAAATGCCAAGGTGCTGAGCTACCTAGACGTAATCCTTGAACGCAAGCCGGTGGGCAAGCGCGTCGCGGTGATTGGCGCTGGCGGTATTGGTTTCGACGTGTCGGAATTCCTCGTGCACCAGGGCGTGTCTACCAGCTTGGACCGTGAAGCATTCTGGAAAGAATGGGGCATCGACACCCAGTTGCAAGCCCGTGGCGGTGTGGCCGGCATCAAGCCTCAACCCCATCCACCGGCCCGTGAAGTGTTTCTGTTGCAGCGCAAGGCTTCAAAGGTCGGCGACGGTCTGGGCAAAACCACCGGCTGGATTCACCGTACCGGCTTGAAGAACAAGCAGGTGCAGATGCTCAACAGCGTTGAGTACCTGAAAATCGACGATGACGGCCTGCATATCCGCATCGGCGCCGAGGGCGAGCCGCAGCTGTTGGCGGTGGACAATATCGTCATCTGTGCCGGCCAGGATCCGTTGCGTGAATTGCACGACGGCCTTGTCGCAGCGGGCCAGAACGTACACCTGATCGGCGGCGCCGATGTGGCGGCTGAGTTGGATGCCAAGCGCGCCATCAACCAAGGCTCACGCCTCGCCGCGCAGCTGTAAGACGACGAAAGGGGCGGTGTTAGACTACCGCCCCTTTTTTTATTCAGATGCCGCCCGATGGGTCCTTTCGATTGGCTTCCCCATGCTCCGCTTGAACCGTTAGCACTGGATTGGCTCAACGGCGTCGAGTTGGCCGTGCTGCGCCTGGACCGCATCGACCCGCTGATCAGTGGCAACAAGTGGTTCAAGCTCACCGAGCACTTGGCCCAGGCGCAACGGGCAGGCGCCAGCGGCGTTATCAGCCTCGGCGGCGCCTATTCCAACCATCTGCACGCACTGGCGGCGGCGGGCACGCGTTTTGGCTTTCCCACTGTCGGCCTGTTGCGCGGTCATGCGCAAGACACGGCTACCGTCCAGGATTTGAAAGCATTCGGCATGCAGCTGCATTGGCTCGGTTATGGCGGCTATCGTGCGCGCCATGAGCCGGGTTTCTGGGAACCTTGGCGCGCGCTTTATCCGCATCTGTATTCCGTGCCCGAAGGCGGCGGCGGATTGGCCGGCGCAGTGGGGTGTGGGGTGTTGGTCGAACAGGCCCGTGAACAACTGAGAAACCTGGGTTGGGCCGATTACGACGGCTGGTGGCTGGCAGCAGGCACCGGCACCACGCTGGCAGGTTTAGTCCTGGCAGAGGCGGGCGCCCATCCGGTGTTCGGCGCAATGGCCGTGCCGGACGATCATGGTGTGGCGCAAAACGTGAGTGCCTTGGTGCAAGGCGGCTATACATTGCTGGATGCCTGCCGGGGTGGCTTCGCCAAGGTCGACCCGCTGTTGCTCGACTTTATTGAAACCACGGAGCAGGCCTGCGGCGTGCCGCTGGAACCGCTGTACACCGGCAAAGCCCTGTTGGCGTTGAAGCAGCAGATCGAGGCCGGGCACATCGCGCCCGGTACTCGCCTGATCTTTGTGCACACTGGCGGCCTGCAAGGCCGCCGAGGGCTTACAGCCTAGCGCGCTTACCCGGCATCATCCGCAACGCTGTGTTATCGCGCATCACATAATGATGAAAGATCCCCGCCAGGGCATGCAGGCCGATCAGCCAATACCCGATTTGGCCGAACAACACGTGCCAGCTTTCAATCTCTTTGGCCAGTGGCTTGTTCTCGCCAATTAACGGCGGCAACTCCATGCCATAGAACATCACCGAATGTCCCTCGGCACTGACGATCAGCCAACCAGCAATCGGCATACCGATCATCAAGGCGTACAGCGCGGCGTGCATCAGGGTGGCGAGCAGGCTTTGCCATTGCGGCGGGGCGGGTACGATCTTCGGCGCCACCCCCAGGCTGCGCGCGAACAGACGCAGCCATACCAATACAAACACGGTGAGGCCGAACATGAAGTGCATCTCGACGATCAAGGTGCGGGCGCCGCTGCCTTTGGGGAACTGGCCGCGTAACTCTATGCAGGCGTAGACCACCGCCAGCAGCACCACCATCAACCAGTGCAGCGCAATCGACATGGTGCTGTAGCGCGTATCGGAATTTTTCCACGGCATCGCTCGGTTCCTTATTCATCAGGGTAAACCTCCGCTCTTTGGCGACGGAGTCTTTTTACTTTATGCCTGTTTTGAACGATTTGCCCGGCGCGAATGCCTTTGTATTGACGCTTGTCAGTGGCTTTGCGGCATTTCACCGCGCGCCAGACGCTGGTTTACATCGGCGATCACCGCCGGCAGGTCAGTGATGGTATCGATCAGGTAATGCGGGCGTGAGCCTTCGAACATCGCCTCGATGCGCGTGCGTTCGCTGGCCAGGGTGGCGGCATCGAGGGCTTGAAACTGTTCATAGGTAAGCCCCAGGGCATTGCCGGAGCAGGTCAGGGCCACGGTCCACATTCCGGCGCGACGACCTTCGAGTATGCCGGGCACGGTGTCGTCGACCTTGAGGCACGCCGCCACATCATCAATTCCGAGGGCAATTACATTGGCCAGGGCCTGGGCCGGCCATGGGCGGCCGTTGGGCACTTCATCGGTGGCGACCACATGGTCGGCGACGTAACCATTGGTGGCGGCCAGGGCGACAACCTTGTCCATCACCTGCTTAGGGTAGCCGGAGCAGGAGCCAATCTTGATGCCTTGCTCACGCAGTTGAGCGATGGTGTCGAGTGCGCCGGGGATCAGCGCCGAGTGTTCGGCGATCTTCTCGATCTGCAACGGCATGAAGCGCTGGTAGATGGCGGTCACGTCGTCGTCGGTGGGCGTGCGGCCGAACGCCTTGCGATAACGCTCGGCGACTTGCGGTTGGTCGCAAAGGGTGCGGATATGGTCCCACTTGCCCATGCCCATCGGGCCACGGGCTTCTTCGATGGAGACTTGCACGTCGAACTCGGCGAAGGCCTCGACAAAAATCTGAGTCGGCGCGAAGGAGCCGAAGTCGACGACGGTGCCGGCCCAATCGAGGATGACGGCCTGGAGGGTGTTGGGGTTTTGATAGTTCATGGTTCAGATCCTGTGGGTTATGGGGAGAATCAGATGTCCAACACTTCCATTTCTTGCAGCACCTCGGCGATTGCCTTGACCGCCGCCTGCATGCCGGTTGCGTCGACATGGCCGATGCAGCCGACGCGGAACGTTTCCACTTGGGTCAATTTGCCGGGGTACAAGATGAAACCCTTGGCCTTGACCCGCTCGTAGAAGTCCTTGAACTGGTAGCGCGGGTCTTTGGGGGCGTGGAAGGTGACGATGATCGGAGCCTGGATTGCGGTCGGCAGAAAACTGCGCAAACCAATGCTGGCCATGCCGTCCAGAAGCGCCTGGCAGTTGTCGGCATAGCGTCGATGGCGTGCAGGCAGGCCACCTTCCTCCTGGTATTGCAGCAGCGCTTCGTGCAGGGCGGCGACCACGTGGGTCGGTGGGGTGAAGCGCCACTGGCCGGTCTTCGCCATGTAGGTGTGCTGGTCGAACAGGTCCATCGCCAGGGAATGGCAGTTGCCTTGGGCGGCGGCCAGTGCCTGCTTCTCGGCAAAGACGAAGCCCATGCCGGGCACGCCTTCGAGGCACTTGCCCGAGGCGGCGATCAGTGCGTCGAACGGCACATTGCGGGCATCAATTGGCAGGGCGCCGAAGGAACTCATGGCGTCGATGATCAGGCGCTTGCCGTGGTTCTTAACGACCTGGGCGATCTCCGGCAACGGATTGAGAATGCCGGTGCTGGTTTCGCAGTGGATCAAGGCGACGTGGGTGATGCCCGTGTCGGCCTGGAGCAAACGGTCCACATCGGCGGCGGTGGTGGGTTCGTCTTCAGCGGTTTCAAAGGTGCTGAAGTCGCGGCCCAGCACTTCACAGATCTTCGCCAGGCGCTTGCCGTACGCGCCGTTGATCAGGACCAGCACCTTGCCATTACGTGGGACCAGGGTGCCGATGGCCGCTTCGACGGCAAAGGTGCCGCTGCCTTGCAAGGGCACACAGTGGTGGCTGTCAGCACCATTGAGGATTGCCAGCAATTGCTCGCAGACGCTGGCAGTGAGTTGGTTGAAACGGTCATCCCATGAACCCCAGTCCACCATCATGGCCTGACGGGTGCGGTTGGATGTGGTCAGGGGGCCAGGGGTCAGCAGGATCGGCGCGGCAGTGGTCATCTCAAGTCCTCGCAAGGCATCGGGGGTTGAAGCTACGGCGCCTAAATTGCAGTTTGGCTTGTCATCAATCAAATTGTTTGTTGTTATGCGAGCTATCAGTGAGGCCGATGACTATGAACCTGTTCCAACTGCGCGCATTCGATGCCGTGGCCCGCGAGGGCAGTTTTACCCGTGCTGCCGCGCGGCTGTTCATCAGCCAACCGGCGGTGACCGGGCATATCAAGGCCCTGGAGGAGTACTACCAGATCCCGTTGCTACGGCGCACCGCCCGACGGGTTGAGTTGACTGAAGAGGGCGCACGGCTGGCGGCGATCACACGGGCGATCTTCGGCCTGGTGGACGAAGCCCAGACGATGCTGGAGGCCAACCGCCAACTGCTGACCGGGCGTCTGGAAGTCGCGGCGGACGGCCCGCACTTGGTGATGCCGATGATTGCCAGCCTGCGCGCGCGCTACCCCGGGATTACCGTCAACCTGCGCCTGGGCAATGCCCAGGAAACCCTCGCCGCGCTGTTATCCGAACATGCGGATGTGGCGGTGCTCACCGAAGTGGAGCCGCGCAATGGCCTGCACCTGCAACCGTTGAACGAGTCGAGGATTTGCGCATTGGTGCCGGCCAGCCATCCGTGGGCGCAGCAACCCGAGGGTATTCGCCTTGAGCAACTCAACGACGTGATCATGGTGCTGCGCGAGCCCAGTTCCATCACCCGGCGCACCTTCGATGACGCCTGTGTGGCGGCGAATGTGCAGCCCAAGGTGCTGCTGGAACTGGACAGCCGCGAAGCGGTGACCGAAGCCGTCGCTGCTGAGTTGGGGGTGGGCGTGGTCTCGTCCATGGAAGTCAGCCCCGACCCGCGCGTGCAGGCCGTGGCGATTGAGGGCGATGGGCTGGTCAACCGGCATACGCTCGGTTGCATGGAGCGGCGCCGTTCGTTGCGCCTGATTCAGGCGTTTTTCGAGTTGGCGCCGAGCTGAAGGCTGTCGCGCACGATCTCCAGGAACGTCGCCACCACCCGGCGGGAACTCTGTTCCTTGAGGCATACCAGGGTTTCTTTCATGCGCTGGCTGCAATCGCGGATCGGCATGGCGCACACCCGTGAGTCGGCGCCGAACTCCGCCGCCGAGACCACGCCCACGCCGATGCCCACCACCACCGCTTCACGCGCGGCCTCACGGCCTTCCACCTGGATCGCCGGGCGAATGCGCAAGCCTGCCTGGCTCATTTCGTGTTCAAGGGTCTGACGGGTGACCGAGCCGATTTCACGCAATACCAGCGGCGTGTCGTCCAGGTCAGCCAAGCAGATGGACTCGCGTCCGGCCCACGGGTGGTTGCGCGCGACAAAGGCGAGCAATTGGTCGTCAGGCAACGGCAGCGACAGCAGGCGCTCATCGTCGACGTCGCGGCCCAGCAAGGCCAGGTCGGCCTGGTAGTTGTACAGGCGAAACAGCGATTCGTCGGTGTTGCCGGTTTCGATCTTCACGCTGATTCCCGGGTACAGCTGGCAAAAACGCGCGATCTGCGGCAGCACATGCACGGGGGCATCCACGGCGAGGGTGAGGGTGCCGGTGAGCAACGCGCGGGAGTCCTGCAACAGTTCCTCGGCTTCGGCCTCGATCACAAACAGGCGCTGGGTGATGCTCAGCAGGCGTTCGCCCAGGTCTGTCAGGCGCACTGAGCGCTTGTTGCGATGAAATAACAGCACGCCGAAGCGCTCTTCGAGTTTGCGCACTTGGTCGGAAATCGCCGGTTGCGTCAGGAACAACCGTTCCGCGGCCTGGGTGAAACTGCCGTGTACGGCCACGGCATGAAAGGCTTTGAGTTGGGCATGGGACACCGACATCGCAAATCCTCTTACAAGCTGAGCTTATATTTGAAATACGATAAATCGATTTTACCTATTAGTCAGCCATTGCTTTGATATGTCTCAACCACTGTAGGTTGAGTCCTACAACCTCCGGTGGTCATGGGCTCTGGGACACCGGACTCATCTGACCAATACCGCGCCATCTACGGCTCGGCATTGCAGTGCTTAACCATAAAAACAACAGGCATTTGCTTCTCGATTCTGCCGGCACACTCACCTGAGGTCAGAACCACCATGAATATCCCTATGGGTAGCATCAAGCGTTGGCGCGTGCAGATTTTCGCCATCACCTGGCTGGCGTACGCCGCGTTCTATTTCACTCGCAAAGCGTTTTCCGTGGCCAAGCTGGGGATCGTCGACGACCCGAGTTTCCCCCTCGACAAAATGATGATGGCCAACCTGGATGGCATTTACCTGGCGGCCTACGCCGTCGGGCAGTTCACCTGGGGCATGCTTGCCGACCGCTTCGGGCCGCGTGTCGTGGTACTCGGCGGGTTACTGATTTCTGCCGCTGCGGCGCTGGTGATGGGCACGTTTGCCACCTTGCCGATCTTTATAAGTTGCATGCTGATCCAGGGCTTGGCGCAGTCCACCGGCTGGTCTGGACTGTGCAAGAACCTCGGCAGTTTCTTCCCGGCGCAGCAGCGCGGGCGGGTGCTGGGGTTATGGAGTTCGTGCTACGCCTTCGGTGGCCTGGTGGCGTCGCCCTTTGCCGGGTGGTGGGCCTACACCCTGATCGGCAGCTGGCATGCGGCGTTTATCTCCAGTGCGGCGGTGGTAGCGTTTGTGGCGGTGCTGTTCTTTCTCTTCCAGCGCAACACGCCGCAGGACGTGGACTTGCCGGCCGTGGAACCGGAGCCGCTGTTGAGCGCCGAGGAGGCCGCCGCCGAGAAGCGCATCAGCGTGCTGGAACCGCTGCGGGCCATCTTGCGTAACCGCACCGTCTTGACCCTGGGGCTGGCGTATTTCCTGTTGAAACCGGCGCGCTACGCGATCCTGTTGTGGGGCCCGGTGATCGTGTATGAGCAAATGCCCTCGGTCGGCAAGGTCGGCGCGGCCATCGTGCCGACGGCGTTCGAACTGGCCGGTTTGCTGGGGCCAGTGCTGATCGGGCTGGCTTCCGACAAACTCTTCGGCGCCCGACGCATGCCGGCCTGCGTGCTCAGCCTGCTGGCCCTGACCGTGGCCTTGGCGCTCTTCATGGGCGCGCTGCACACCGGCAGCGTGCTGCTGGTGATGGCGTTGTTGTTTGTGATGGGCCTGACCCTCTACGGGCCGGACTCAATGATCAGCAGCACCGCCGCCATCGACTTCGGCACCGCCAAGGCGGGGGCGACAGCCGCAGGCTTTGTGAACGGTTGCGGTTCGGTGGGGGCGATCCTCGGCGGGTTGCTGCCGGGCTACTTCGATACGGTGACGGTGTTTATCGTGTTTGCCGGTGCCGCGCTCTTTTCCTCGCTGGTGCTGATGCCCTACTGGAACGCCAGGCCGGCCGTGCTGGCCCAGGTCGGGGATTTCGTGCCGGACCGCGGTCTTGCGATCAAACCCTTGCGAACCTGAGGGGGATGGCCGGTTTTTGGTGGATCAGAGCGTTTTTGCCCTATAAACTCTGCCCCCAAAGCGCCGGCCAGTAGACGTTTCGGCGCGATGTATAGAAGAGAGTGAGTCATGGGCGCACAGTGGAAAGTCAAACATAAAGAAGCGGCATCCAATGCCAAGGGCAAGATCTTTGGCAAGCTGGTGAAAGAAATCACCATCGCCGCCCGCAATGGCGCCGACACCGCGACCAACGCTCACCTGCGTCTGGTGGTGGAGCAGGCCAAGAAGGCCTCGATGCCCAAGGAAACCCTGGAACGCGCGATCAAGAAGGGCGCCGGTCTGCTCGGTGAAACTGTGCAATACCACCGCGTGACCTACGAAGGTTTCGCCCCGCACCAGGTGCCGCTGATCGTTGAGTGCGTAACCGACAACATCAACCGCACCGTGGCGGAAATCCGCGTGGCGTTCCGCAAGGGTCAGTTGGGTGCTTCGGGTTCGGTAGCCTGGGACTTCAACCACGTCGGCCTGATCGAAGCGTCGCCGGATACCCCGGATGCGGATCCGGAAATGGCTGCGATTGAAGCCGGTGCACAGGACTTTGAAGACGGCGAAGAAGAGGGCGCGACCCTGTTCATCACCGAAACCACCGACTTGGACGCAGTGCAGAAAGCGTTGCCCGAGCAGGGTTTCACCGTGCTATCGGCCAAGCTGGGCTACATCTCGAAAAATCCGGTCAGCGGTTTGACGGATGAGCAGATGGCTGAAGTCGAAGCCTTCCTCGAAGGTTTGGACAACCATGATGACGTGCAGGATATGTTCGTGGGCCTGGCGGGCTGATTGAATTTATAGCTGTACAACTGTGGGAGGGGGCTTGCTCCCGATAGCGGTGGGTCTGACCCACTGCAATCGGGAGCAAGCCCCCTCCCACATGGTTTAAGAGTGTTGGATAGATGCCAGCAAGGCGTTGATTTCTTCGAAGCTCGGTCGTGCCAACACATCCGGCTGACAGCACATTTTTTGGAGTTCCAAGAGTTCACCGCTCAACCCCGTTTCAACCCGCTCCAACAATTCCCCCAGCAACACCCCGAACGCCCGCACTTCAAGTCGCTGTAACGCCCGTGTTTCCAAGGTATCCGTCGTGGCATGGAACGACGCTGCGCCAAAATCCCCTAGCAGGCAATCGCCCACTTCATTCCACAGAATATTGTGGCCGTACAGGTCTCCATGGGTGATGCCGTGCCTGTGCAAATGAGCGGCCACCGAGGCGATGCCCTGGGCCATGCGCAAGGCCACATTGGCACTGAAACGGGCAGTCGGTTCGTAGATGTCGCGGGTGCACGAAGCCAGGCTCGGCAGGGCGGCGAGGTTGCGGTAACTGGGGTCAATCAGGTCCATCACCAGTGCGGCCTGGTGATCGGGATGGCCGACTACACGGCCCTGGACCTTGATCAGATTGGGATGCAGCCCGGCGGCGATGCAGGCCTGCATTTCGTGCAGCGGCGAGCCATCGCTGGTGATCGTGCCTTTATAGAGTTTGACTGCCACCGGCTTGGCCTGCGGTTTCCATAGGGCCTTGCGGATCACCCCCGAGGCGCCTTCGCCCAGCACTTCGGCCAATTCCAGTTCTGCCCACGGGATGTCCGGCGTTGCGTCGTCTGCCGCCACATCCACTGCCATTTCCACCGGGTTTCCGGCATAGGCCAACCAGGTCAGGCTTGGCAGGGCTAACAGCCATTGCGGCAGATGGGTAAAGCGGTTGGACGCGATGCGAAGCAATTCGAGGTTGTGACAGTTGGCCAGGCTTTCCGGCAGGGCCGCGAGCTGGTTCCCGGCGAGCATCAGTTTTTGCAGCAGCGGCCGCTCGCCCAACGCGTCAGGCAACTGGCTGATGCGATTGTCGGTGAGGATCAGCCAGCGCAACAGCGGCGGTAAAGCGGCGGCGGGAACGTGGCTGATCTGGTTGGCCTTGAAGCCGATCATGCTCAACTTGGCGCACTGCCCCAGGCATTCCGGCAGCTCAGTAAAAGCGTTGTCCGAGCAGAAGAGCACGCGAAGGTGCGGCAGGCGGTGCAGGTCGTCGGGCAGGCGGCTCAGGGCGTTACCGCTGAGGTTGAGGATCTCCAGGGAGTCGGCCAGCCCGAAGATTTCTTCTGGGAATTCGGTGAGCCCGCAGGACAGGTCCAGGCGCGTAACGCCGGCCAATTGGCCAGCCTTGAGTTGGGCGAGGGTATTCATGAACGGCGCGGTCACTCGGCAAGGGGGCGTAAATGGCGCTCATGATACCGGGTCGGGCACCGGTTGCGGGCTGGCGTGTTGCAGTTGATTCAGGCGGCTGGCGGTGCGCGCCAAGTCGATGGCCTGACCGCTCATCGCCTGTGCCAGCGGTTGTTCGCCGATCAGGATCAGGTGCTTGTCTTTGTCGTAGAGCACGTCCACCAGGTTGATAAAGCGCTGCTGCACAGCGATCGGGCACTCGGCCAAGTGGGGCAGGCCGTCGATGATCCAGTGATCGAAATCCTCGCACAGCAGCAGGTAGTCCATCACGGCTGTCAGCTGTTCGCAGAGGTCGCTGAAGGTGAACGCGATGGTACGAGCGTGATGCTGGCGGCAGATCAATTGTCGGTTGCCCACCGTCAGGTGCTGCGCCGGGCCATCGGTGACCGGCAGGCCGAGCGCCGCACGCTGGGTCGGAGTGCCCGGCCACACGTATTGCCCGGTGGTAAAGCGCTGCACGGAATGAGCCTGGGGCAGGCTGCGAAAATCCTTGGGCGAGCTGACTTCCAGCACCTCCATGCGCGTGGCGATCAAGTCGATCACCGGTTTGAACCGCTCGTGGTACAGCGGGTTGGGTAACAGGCCTTCGGGCGCATAGTTGGAGGTGACCAGTACCAGTACGCCGCGCTGGAACAACGCCTTGAACAGCCGGGTAATCAGCATGGCATCGCCGATATCGTGCACGTGGAACTCGTCGAAACACAGCACACGGCAGCCGTCGAGCAGTTCGTCCAGGGTGACGGCCAGGGCATCCTCGGCCTTCTGGTGGGCGAACATGCCCCGGTGCAACTGGGCGAAAAAATCATGGAAGTGCACGCGCAGCTTTTCGGCGAGGGGCAGCGCCTGGAAGAAACCGTCCAGCAGCCAGCTTTTGCCGCGACCTACCGGGCCGTGCAGGTACAGGCTGCGGGTGGGTTGGCCAGCGAGCAGGTGCTGGGTCGCGCGCGCCATGGCGGCGATTGCCTGGGCCTGGCCGGCGCTGAGGGTATAGCCCTGTTGCCGGGCCTTGTTCTCAAAGAACGTCTGGATGGGCAAGTCGTCGTGGCCGTCGGTGTGTTTACCGAGCAAGCGACGGATTAAAGGAAGCACGGCCAATGGGATTCACTCTGTGTGTCGAGGTCGCTTACTTTAGGTCGCTTGCAGCGATTTGACCAATACAGAAGGCCGCGGCCAGCTATCTCTAAACGGCATGGAGCACAGGTAATCCTGTCCACACTGGCAGATTTTTTCTCAGTGACTACCCTTCTACATGGAAGTCACCCCTGTATAAGGATTTGGGGCAGTGAAGGGACGAGCAGTATTGACAGTCATGGGCGCGATGCTCTGCAGCACGGTTTACGCGGCGCAACTGCAAGTTGTGGTGCGCATCGATGTGCAACGGGGCTGTCAGTTGGTGGGCACCACCCGCAGCGCTGGCATCGAGCAACTTGGCGTATTGGATTTTGGCAGCGGCCCGCGTCTGGATGACCCGGCCGGGCCGTTGAGTGCGGCGCTGATCAGCCAGCGCCAGCCGCGCCTGGAATGTAACCCCGACACCCCGTACCAGATGCGCGTCGACGGCGGCCTGAACGGTGGCACCGGCG
The DNA here is from genome assembly GCF_900187495.1 of Pseudomonas sp. Irchel 3H9. Taxonomy (NCBI): domain Bacteria; kingdom Pseudomonadati; phylum Pseudomonadota; class Gammaproteobacteria; order Pseudomonadales; family Pseudomonadaceae; genus Pseudomonas; species Pseudomonas sp. Irchel 3H9. The sequence continues at coordinate 144,362 of NZ_FYDK01000002.1, forward strand.
AAGTGCGTTACCTGAGCACGGGCATCCCCTCCGGCAAACCCATTCCTTATCGCATTTATGCCGACGCCGCGCGGCGTGTTCCGTTGCCAGTGAATGTCCCGCTCAGCGGCCGTGTGCCGGACTCTGGCTCCGTCGATCTGCCGCTGTATGGTCGTATCGAACCGCTCAAGGACATCCCGGCCGTCGGCCGTTACACCGACCTGCTCAAGGTAACGGTCACATGGTGAGCCGTGGCTGGACCCTGCTGGCCATGGGTGGCCTGTTGCTGCTGGCTGAAGACGCCCGCGCGGCGGTGGCCAGCGGGTTTATCCAGGCGCGCATGGTGATCACCGCCAGTTGCGAAGTGAGCAAGGGCAACGACACAGCGCCGGTCAGCCCGACGGGCGGCACCGCCATGCTGGACTTCGGCAGCCAGGGACCTACGTGGAGCAACCCCTTGGGGGCGAACATCTCAGACGGCAGTAACGCGCCGCTGACAGTCTCGTGCAACCCGACGGTCGCCAGCTTCACCGTGACCATCGACGGCGGCACCAATGCCGTCGGCACCACCCGGCGCCTGAGCAACGGCCGCCAGACTATCCCTTATCAACTAATGGCCGACCCGCGGGGGCGTATCCCTTACACCATCGGCCAGCAACGCAGTTTTGTAGCCGCTAATGGCACGCAAATGACCATCCCGGTGTGGGGCGCCGTGGTGGCCAATACCACGGCCCTCCCTGCAGGAACCTATACCGACACATTGACGGTGACACTGGATTGGTAAATCAAAAGGATGACGATCATGCATGCACTTGTATCTCGACTCGGCGTTTGTGCACTGGGTCTGGCGATGGCCTCCAGCCTGAATGCGGCCACCACGGTGACCGGCCAGATCACCTCCAGCCTGACACTGATTGCCAGTTGCCAGGTCAACGGTTCCGGAGCGGCTACTGGTCTCAACTTCGGTAGCTTGAACTTCGGCACCACCAACAGCCTGTTTACCAATGCTGACGCCCAACTGCTGGGCGGTACCGGCACTGGTGGCGCGCTCTCGATCCTGTGCTCCAGTGGCACCACGCCAGCAGTGAAAGTGCGTGCCGGTGCCCATGATGGTGCTTCTCCGGGAGGTACACGTGCACTGGCCGACGGCGCGGGTAACTTCGTGCCTTACGACTTCTACACCGACAGCGGCCATTCGGCGCTGCTGGCGATTGACGGCGTGATCACCCTCGCGACCAGCACCGGTGTGGCGCAAACCGTGAACCTTTATGGTCGGGCAGTGGGCAAGGCCGGGCTGCCGGCGGGCACGTACTCGGACACCGTGGCCGTTGAACTGACGTTCTAATGCGCTGGCTTCGCGCATTGCTGGCCTGTGGGCTGGTGGTGCCGCTGCCGTTGGCGGCAGTGACCAGCCAGAGTTTTCAGGTGAGCGCGACGATTACGCCGGGCTGCCTGATCGTCGGCGGCGGCGCCAACTACGGCGCGCTGAACTACGGCAGTTACTCGGCCCTGGCGACCAGCGCCGTGACCGCGGCGCTGACCGGCGGCGTGACCCTGCAATGCACGCCGGGGGTGGCGTTAAGCATGAGTGTCGACGGCGGCCTGCATAACAGCAGCGGGCGCAACCTGCAACTCAACAGCGGCAGTGCGCGAGTGGCTTATCAGCTGTTTCGGGACGCGGCGTTCAGCCAGAGCCTGGGGATCAGCCAGAGCGTCAGCGTGGCGTACAGCGACGCAAACAACATCAGTCTGCCGATCTATGGGCGGGTGGTTTTACCGGGCAATCAGCCTGGGGGGACGTACAGCGACACGCTGCAGGTGCAGCTGACGTGGTAGGGCTTATCGGTAAAAGGAGTGGTTTTATGCGTTCACCTTCCCGGCGGCTGTGGGCCGCAGGTATTGCCTTGGGGGCGTTGTGTACGACGGGGCTGGTGCAGGCCGCCAGTTCGGTGCTGATCTGGCCTATCGACCCTGTGCTGGAAGCTGATCAACAGGCCAGCGCGCTGTGGCTGGAGAACCGCGGAACGGAAACCGCGAGCCTGCAGATTCGCGTATTTGCCTGGAGCCAGAGTGGCTTTGACGAGCAGTACCAGAACCAGCGCGATGTGATCGGCAGCCCACCGGTGGCCAGGATCGAACCAGGTCAAAAGCAACTGGTACGCCTGACCCGCACCCGTGAAGTGCCGCCCGGCCAGGAGTTGGCCTACCGCATCATCATTGATGAAATTCCCTCGCCATTGCAGGTGCCTACGCCGCCGGAAGGCAAGAATACGGCGGCGGCGATTCGTTTCCAGATGCGCTACTCGGTGCCGTTATTCGCCTACGGCGCGGGGCTGTGGAGCAAGGAGGACGCCACGCGTCAGCGTGACCCGGCGGGCGCGGGCAAACCGGACCTGAGTTGGCACAAGGTCACCGTCGCGGGGCGCAATTACATCGAGGTGCGTAACCAGGGCGCTGTGCATGCACGATTGACGGACGCGTCGTTCAAGCAGAGCGGACAGACGCGGCCGCTGGTGGAGGGCTTGTTGGGTTATGTGCTGCCCGGCGCGACGATGCGCTGGCCGGTGCCGGATGCTGTGTCGGCTGATCAGCCGTTGCAGGTTCGCGTCAATGGTGCGGCGCAGTTGGAGAGCCTGGCGCCGAAGCGTTGAAGGCAGTGTAACGGGGCGGGGAAGCTCCGGGTTTTAAGCAGATGGAGATGTCCATTGAAGGACACAACGCCATGGTGAGTCGTGGTCGGGCTCGTCATCTATGGCTGTCGGTGGTGGTCAGCGGGCTGTGGGGCGTGGCAGTGGCTGGCGACCTGCCACCGCCGCCGAGCAGCATGGAGGCTGTCGCCGATGCACAGTTATTTCTGGAGTTGGTGGTCAACCAGATGGACACCGGCCGCGTCGTTGCAGTCGATCAACGTGCCGGGCAACTCTATGTGCCGGCCGGTGCGCTGCAGGACGTGGGCATGAAATTGCCCGGTGAACTCAGCGGCAGCGTGGCCCTGGACGCAATCCCCGGCCTGCACAGCGATTACGACAGCAACGGCCAGCGCCTGCTGATCGACGTGCCGCCGTCGTGGTTGCAGGAGCAGTTCATTGGCAACCGCGACACCTACCCGCGTACCCAGGCCATGAGCAGCTTTGGCGCTTTGCTCAACTACGACCTGTATTTCAACGACACCGATGAAGGCGGCAGCTACCTCGCGGCTTGGAATGAAGTGCGGCTGTTCGACAACTGGGGCACCTTGTCCAACACCGGGCAGTATCGCCAGACCCTGGCCGGCGGTATCAACGACAGCACCCTCAATAATGGTTACCGGCGCTACGACACCACCTGGCGTTTCTCGGATGATGAGCGCTTGCTCACCTACGAGGCCGGCGACGTGATCAGCGGTTCGCTGCCCTGGAGCAGCTCGGTACGCTTGGGCGGGGTGCAGTTGTCGCGCGATTTTGCGGTGCGCCCCGATCTGGTTACTTATCCCTTGCCGCAATTTGCGGGCGAGGCGGCAGTGCCGTCGTCGGTGGATCTGTTCATCAACGGCTACAAATCCGAAAGCGCGCTGCTGCAACCGGGGCCCTACACCCTGACCAATATCCCCTTTATCAACGGCGCGGGTGAAGCGGTGGTCGTCACCACCGACGCCCTGGGTCGCCAAGTGTCGACCACGGTGCCGTTCTACGTCACCAGTACGCTGTTGCAACAAGGCCTGACGGATTTTTCGGTGGCGGCCGGCACGTTGCGCCGCGACTACACCGTGCGCGACTTCTCCTATGGATCAGGGGTGACCAGTGCCACGTTGCGTTATGGCTACTCCGACAACCTCACTCTGGAAAGCCACGCCGAAGCCACCAGCGATCTGACCCTCGGCGGGCTGGGCGCCAATGTGCGCCTGGGCAATTTTGGCGTGCTCAACACTGCCCTCAGTCAAAGCCAGTTTGAAGGCCGCAACGGCCAGCAACTGAGCCTGGGTTATCAGTACAACAGCACCCGTTACAGCCTGTCCTACCAACGGGTAGAACGGCGCGCCGATTACGCCGATCTGACCCTGGTCGACACGCCCTATGCCAGCCTCAGCAAGCGCAGCGAACAGGTGACCCTGAGCCTCAATCTGCAGCGTTTTGGCAGCCTGGGCCTTGGGTATTTCGACGTGCAGGCAGCGGACGATTCCCGCACGCGGCTGCTCAACCTGAGCTGGAGCAAGCCGTTGTGGCGCAACACCAGTTTCTACCTGTCGGCCAACCGCGAGATCGGCGATAGCAATTGGGCCATGCAGGCACAACTGGTAATCCCGTTCGACCTCAACGGCAGCCTGGCGTTGAGCACCGAGCGCGGAAAGGACGGCACCCGTCGCCAGCGCGTCAACTACAGCAGTGCGGTGCCCAGCCAAGGTGGGTTCGGCTACAACCTGGGGTATGCCCAAGGCGATGCACCCAGCTATCGACAAGCTGACTTGACCTGGCGTTTGCAGTCGGTGCAATTGCAGGCCGGCGTGTACGGCAGCAGCGATGCCGAGACGCGCTGGGCGGATGCCAGTGGCTCTCTGGTGTGGATGGGCGGCGACACCTTTGCTGCCAACCGCATCAACGATGCATTTGTGGTGGTGAGTACCCAGGGGTTTGCCGGGATTCCGGTGCGCTACGAAAACCAGTTGGTGGGAGAGACCGATCGCAATGGGCATTTGCTGGTGCCATGGAGCAGTGCGTATTACCGGGGCAAGTATGAAATCGATCCGCTGAACCTGCCGCTCAATGTGCAGAGCCCTAACGTGGAACAACGAGTTTCGGTGCGCCGTGGCGCGGGTTATCTGCTTGAGTTCCCGCTGCGGCGAGTGCTCGCTGCGAGCGTTACCCTGGTGGACAGTCAGCATCAGGAATTACCCCTGGGCAGTTTGGTGGTCCATGAGCAAAGCGGCCAGCAGGCGGTGGTGGGCTGGGATGGTCTGGTGTACCTGGAGAACCTGTCGGCCCACAACACCTTGCAGGTGACGTTGGGACAAGGGCGAACCTGCCAGGCGACCTTTGATATCGATGAGCAGCAACAAGGCGTGCCGCTGATCGGGCCGTTGGTGTGCCAGTGAGAGGCAGGGCATGGTTGCTGCTCGGGCTGCTGCAGGCGGGCCCGGCGATTGCGGCGTGCTCGGTGGTCACCACCGCGCCGGCCAGCTTCGGCTCGATCAGTTCAATGACGGTGCGCACTGCCGCGCAGACCAGTTCCACGGCCAACGCCGGTTTGAGTTGCACGTCGGCGCTGATTTCGCTGTTGGTGTCGTCGGACCACTTCTACGCCACCGTTACGTCGGCCCAGAGTGGCATGGTCGGGCCGACCGGTGACGTGATCGGTTACACCCTTTACGGCAACAACAGCAGCAGCTATCCGATTACCCGAGGCACGCAATTCGATTTTGGTGGATCCGGGGGGATTGCCCAGGCGTTGGGGCTGATCGCAGGGCCAGGGACGAAAACCGTGCCGCTGTACCTGAGCAGTATCACGGGCAGCAATGTGGCAGCGGGGCTATATACCGAGACGTTGAACATTGCCTGGAACTGGAACTATTGCTCGGGGATCGGCATCGGCGGCGTCTGCCTGGGACGGGACATTGGTAATGCCGTCGCGACCCTGACGGTCAGCATGATCGTCACCAACGACTGTCAGATCACCGCGCCCAATATCAGCTTTGGCAGTGCTCCGGTGATCAGTGGGTTCACTGCCGTGACCGGACAAACCATCAACATCGCCTGCACCAAGGGCAGTGCCTACACCGTGGGCCTGAGCGACGGCCAGAATCCGCTGAGTGCGGGTGGGCGGCGGCGCATGATTTCAGGCAGCAATTACCTGGCCTACGACATTTTCAAAAGCGCCGGCACCACGCGGTGGGGCAGTGTTGGCGCAGCGCGGCGGGCCAGTTCCACGGCTGAGGTCAACCCCGGCAATGGCTTGGGCACCGGCAGCCAGGTGTTCAACTACAACGCAAAAATCTACAGCGACCAGACCACCCCACCCGCCGGCACCTATCTCGACAATGTGGTACTGGACGTGGGGTTCTAGAACGGCTGAAGGGAGGGTGGCGGCTGATCCGTCGGGCTGACCACCGCATAGTTGTAGCCGCCGCCGGACCAGTACTGCGCTTGTAACCCATCCGCCGTGCGCTGGCCGCGGGGCAGGAAACCGTTGTCCGGGCCCGGTGGGCGAATGTAGAAACTGATGCGCCGACCCTGGGGATCTTCGTACAGCACCATGGCGGCGGCGCCTTGGTCGGTGGTGAGCAATCGACCGCTGACCGGCTTGAAGCCCGACTGACTCAAGTCCGGCAGGCGGTGGGCCTGGTTGAAGTAGCGGTCGAGCCACGCCTGCATGGTGCCGCTGTCCTGGCCGTTGTAGTCGGCGGGCATGATGCCTTCCTGGGCAAACAGGCGGAACGCTTGCATCGCGTCGGCCATCGGCAACATCGGTGCTTGTGTGGCTTCACGGGCGTGCCAGCCGCCGAGGCCGCCCAGGCTGACGGCAATCAGCAACACCGCCGCCGTGGCGAAGTGGCGGCGCGATTGATGCTTGATGCGTTGGCGAATCAGCGCCGGGTCCAGTGCCGGGTTGGGCGGCTGTTGCAGGGCGCCGCTCAAGGACGCGCGCAGCAGTTGCGCGTCCTGTTGCCAAGCCTGGACCCGGGCCGCGACGTCGGGATGGGCCGCCAAATAGGTGTCGAGCACACGGCGATCACTCTCCAGAAGCTGGTGGTCGACGTAGGCATGCAGGTCGCGTTCGCTGGGGGGCAGGCTGATCATTTGAGTATCCGCAGGGAAGGGCTGGCAATTTCGCCATCGCTGAGTTGACGCAAGGCTTGGCGTGCCCGGGACAGGCGCGACATCACGGTGCCGACTGGCACGTCGAGGATGTCGGCGACGTCCTTGTAGCTCAGACCTTCGACCGACACCCATAACAGCAGGGCGCGCTGTTCGGTGTTGAGTTGATCGAAGGCTTGCAGGGTCGACTGGGCGATCACGGTGCGCTCCACCGACGGCTGCGCGTCATCGCGGCCAGTAAAAAACTGCAGCATGCGTGCATAGCGCCGGGTGCGGCGGTGGGCGTCGAGGAACTGCCGATAGAGGATCGAAAACAGCCACGCGCGCAGATCGCCCTCAACGCGTTTGTCGGCCCAGCGGGTAATCGCCCGTTCCAGGGTGGACTGCACCAGGTCATCGGCGCTGCTGGCGTTACGGGTCAAGGACACGGCAAAACGCCGCAGCCTGGGGATGAGTTCACGTAACTGTTCGTCGAGTTCATGCATGGGTGTCTGGCTGGTCACTACGCTGGGACTAGAGAGACGTCCGGCGTTAAGGGTTATTCCAGGCTAGGAAAAATAAATCCACGGCCAGGGAATAGAGCAGATCGGCATTCGTCTCAATGCTCCGACCTTAAGTTTCACCCCCTAAGGCCTCTGGCCCTGGAGTTTGTTCATGGTAGATCACTCATCACCGCCCCGTCCTGCGTTGAGCACTGCGAGCCTGATTGCGCGACTCGCCGGTATTGGGGCCATAGTTGCTGTCGTTGCCGGGGCATTTGCCTACGTCAACGGCACGCTCGACCCACAGCGGCTGCGGCCGAAAACCTTGGTCAATGCCCTGGAAACGAATAACGGCGTGCACCCCGGTTTTCGCCGTAACCATGCCAAGGGCGTGTGCGTGGCCGGGTATTTCGAGAGCAGCCCCGAAGCCCGTGCGTACTCCAGTGCCCTGGTGTTCAGCGAGGCCAAGACGCCCCTGGTCGGCCGGTTTGCGTTGCCCAGTGGTAACCCATATGCACCGGACAGCAGTGTGCCGATCCGCAGCTTTGCCGTGCAGTTCAACCAATCCAACGGCCAGCAATGGCGCACGGGTATGAACAGCATGCCGGTGTTCCCGGTAGGCACGCCCGAGGCGTTCTACCAGATGCTCAAAGCGGGTGCGCCCGATCCGGCCACAGGCAAGCCGAACCCGGCGAATATGCCGGCGTTTTTCGCCGCGCATCCCGAGACGGCGCCGTTTTTGGCGTGGGTCAAGACCGCCAAGCCATCGGCCAGTTACGCCACCGAAACCTATAACGGCATCAACGCGTTTTACCTGGTGAGCGCCGATGGCAAGCGCCAGGCCGTGCGCTGGGGCGTGGTGCCGCAGAGCCAGGACGCGGCGGGGGATACTGCGCCGGGCGGTGCTGACTTCCTTGAGAAAGACTTGGCGCAGCGCCTGGCGTCAGGCCCATTGCGTTGGCAGTTGAACATCACGCTGGCCAACCCCGGCGATCCACTCGACGATGCGAGCAAGACCTGGACCGGCGAGCACAAAGTGTTGAACGCCGGCACCCTGGTGCTGCAAAGCAGCCAACCCCAGGCCTACGGTGATTGCCGCGACATCAACTTTGACCCGCTGATTCTGCCCAGCGGCATCGAAGCCTCAAATGATCCGCTGCTGGCCGCCCGCTCGGCGGCGTATGCCAGTTCGTACCTGCGCCGTGCCGGTGAAGTCGGCCCGTTGCACAGTGCCCCTCAGGAGTCGAAACCATGAATGCCCACCCTCGGTTTTTTGCGCCCCTGGCACGTCTGCTGCACTGGTTGATGGCGCTGATGGTCATCGCCATGTTGTTTATCGGCGCGGGGCTGGCGGCGTCGGTGTCGGAGCGGCATGAGTGGTTGATCCACCTGCACAAGCCGCTGGGGATTGCGATCCTGGCGTTGGTGATCGTGCGATTGGTGGTGCGTTTTTCCACCCGTCAGCCGCCGTTACCGTCTGACTTACCGCAGTGGCAAGTGCTGGCGGCCAAGGCATCCCATCTGGTGCTGTATGGGTTGATGCTGATATTGCCGCTGCTGGGTTGGGCGATGATCTCGGCGGCAGGTGATCCGGTAATGCTCAGCAGTTCGGTGCAGTTGCCGGCGCTGGTGGCGGCTAACGCACCGCTGTTTGCGCTGCTGCGCAAGGCCCATGGGTATCTGGCTTACCTGCTGTTTTTCACGGTGCTGTTGCACTTGGCGGCGGCGTTGTTCCATGGACTGATTCGGCGTGATGGGGTGTTGCAGAGTATGACCGGCACCAGGGACTGATGCCGGCTGAGGGCAGGGGCGTTAGCGCAGGACCGTGACGATATCGGCCACGGTACTCAACACATCCTTGCCCAATTGCTTGGACCGCTCACCCGACCAACCGGTTTTCGGGTTGGGGGCGTCGTCGTTGTCCTTGAATGGCATTTCCAGGGTCAGGGACAGGCAGTCGTATTTTTCGCCGACTGCATTGCACGCCAGGGTCATATTGGCTTCGCCCGGCAAGTCGCGGGTGTAGCCATGTGTGGTCTGGAAGTCTCGGGTCAGCGCACTCAAGTGGCGGCGGAAGTGTTTTTCCAGCGCTTCGATACGCGGGGTATAGCCCGGGTTGCCTTCGCAGGCGGCGGTGAACACGTAGGGGATTTCTTCGTCACCGTGGATATCGAGGAACAGGTCCACACCGTACTCTTCCATCTGTTGCTGCACGAACAGCACTTCTGGACTGATCTCCTGGCTGGCGCTTTGCCAGGCACGATTGAGGTCCTGACCCATGGCGTTGGTGCGCAAGTGACCGTGGAAGGCACCGTCGGGGTTCATGTTCGGCACCAGGTACAGGTCGGCAACGGCCAGGAGTTTTTTCATCTCGGCATCGCCGTCCTGTTGCAGGCGCTCGATGATGCCTTCCATGAACCATTCGGCCATGTGTTCGCCGGGGTGCTGTTGGGCGATGATCCAGATGTTGCGACGGCCTTCGCCGCCTTTGCCACGGCGCAGCAGTTGGATATCGCGGCCTTCGACGCTTTTACCGGTCGCCAGCAGTTGAGTGCCGGCGTATTTCAGCGCCAGCTCTATCAGCCGATCATGGCGTTCACGGCTGTAGGGCTCGAAGTAGGCGAACCAGGCATGTTTCTCGCGGGTTTCGAGGCTGATGTGCAGGATCTCTCCGTCGAAGCGAGTCGGTACTCGGAACCAGTTGACGTGATCATAAGACGCGACAGCGTGGTAGCCGCTCCAGGCGTGCTTATACGAGGAGCCACCCGCGTTGCTCAGGCGAAAGGTGTGGGTGTGGCCCACGTGCATGCCTTCGGCCTTGAAGTGGAACCATTGGAAATGGTGGCTGCGGGTATCGGGTCGAATTGCCAGCAACAAATGGTATGCATCGCTGGCGTCGAGTACTTGGATATTGCCACTGTCGAAGTCGGTGCTGATCTTGATGGAAGTCAAGGCCACGGTCATAGTCTGGTTGCCTGAATATGAGTGTTGTGACGACTATATTACACAGGAGTCTGGTAAAGACTGGACGCAAAATTGTTGCGAGAAGGGGGGCGTCGTCCGTGACGCCGCCGCAGCTTAAAATCTATGAGATTGATTCTCAAGCGCTATTTCGCAGAGATCTGAGCCAGAGCGCCCGACTGACTTTCTTTTGGCGATGGTCTTTTGCTACCATGCGCGCCATCTAGCAACACACAGTCTTCATTAGCCTGAAGCCACGCCAGGGAAACTGGCAAAAAAAAGACCCGGCCAAAGAGCCGGGTCAAAAACCGTGATTAGCCTGATGAGGAGATATTCCAAGAGTCCGACCTAAGGTCCCTTGGTTTATCGACTGATCTCGCGATCAGCTGAGCCCAATAATAATCATTATCATTTGCAAGTCAAATGTTTTTATCCCTGTGATAGAAATATTTTCCTTCGCGCCTCTTACGCGTTCGTCTGAGCCTCCGATGCCTGCAGCGACCGCTCTATCATCGCCTTCGCCATATCAATCAAATACACCACTGAAAACGCCAGGTCGCGCTGATTGCCCTGATGGCTGCTCGCCGATTCATAGGCCGTAGCGGCGGCGCTGCGCAACAGCTCTGAGGCGTGCACCAGCGCTTCTTCCTGACTGATGCCCGGTTTGAGTGTGAAAAAACCTTCGTCCGGGACGGGTGCTGACATATTTTCTTTCAAGTAAAAGTCCAGCGCCCTCTGGGCAGCACCGCTGCTGCGCAGGTTGTAAACGTCGTCACTCTTGGTGGCTTCAGGCAGGAGATACGGGCTCGTTGTCATAAGGGGCGGTACTCTGTGTGGGTGTCGAAAACCTTGAGCCTGATAATAGTACGTATCGTATTTATGTCGTTTTATGGATTACTACAAACTGTTTATTGCCCTGAAAAATACCTGCCGTATTGTCTGGCGCCATGGATAACTGGATAGCGTTGGTCAAGGCCAACATGAAAGACCGCAAGGTCACACAGGGCGAGCTGGCTGAACGCTTGGGCATGTCCCAGGGCGGTGTGGGCCATTGGCTCAACAAGCGGCGCGTGCCGAGCCTGGCAGACATGAACCGGGTCCTGGAAGAGTTGGGGCTGGGCTACCTGGAAGTGGTGCAGGAGGTGCGTGAGAAAACCGACGAAGTCCCCATTCAGGCTAAACAGTACACACCGTATTTTCGCTACCCGGTCAGCGAGTGGAGGGGCCTGTGCGAAGTGCGCGAAGAGCGCCCCGCTTATGGCGCCGCGGGCTTCGAGCTGTCGGACTACCATGCCCACGGAGATGCCTTTTGGCTGCCCGTGACGGGGGACGCCATGACGGCGCTTAGTGGCCTGAGCATCGCTGCGGGCATGATGATTCTGGTGGATCCCGCAATCGCCGCACAACCCGGCAGGCTGGTGGTCGCCCAATGGGCAGACAGCCCCCAGGCGACCTTCCGCCAGTTGATGGAAGAGAGCGGCGAGCTCTACCTGGTGCCGCTCAACCCTACCTACCCGAAACGGCTGTTCACCAAGGATTGCCGCATCCTTGGCGTCGTCGTGCAGGCCACGGCGAAGTTCTAATCAGCGGTTTCGAGTTCCACCAGCGCGCAACCTTCGGCAACCATTTCGCCTTCCTGGCAGAACAGCGCCTTGACCACTCCGGCCTTGGGCGCGCGGATGCTGTGCTCCATCTTCATCGCTTCGAGCACCACCAATTGCGTGCCGGCTTCAACCGCTTGGCCGACTTCCACCAGCACTCGCACAATGCTGCCGTTCATCGGCGCTGTAAGGCCACCTTGATGAGACTGGTTGGCCTCGACGGCGGCAATTGGGTCGAACAGGCTCACGCCATGCATCTCGCCATCCCAACGCAAGAACAGGGTGCCCTCGCGACGTACTGCCAGATGTGAATGACGCACGCCGTGATGATCGATCAGCAGGTGCTCCCCGCACAGTCGCGGAACATCTTCGCCCACTGTCACTCGGCGATCCTGCCCATTACAGCTCAAATGCAGGGAAACCTCGGCGGGTAGCCCGGCACGAAACCCACGGGTGTCCGCCCAAGGCCCTTCACCCGGCGGCAAGCTCTGCATAAACGCCGAACCCGCCGCCTGCCAGAATTCATCGCTCAACTCACCGGGCACGGGCAGCAACTCATCCTGATAACGCGGAATAAATCCGGTATCCAGTTCGGCCGCCGCAAATGCGGGATGGCCAATGATGCGCCGCAGGAAGCCCAGGTTGGTCTTGATCCCGCCGACGGCAAACTCATCGAGCATACCCAGCAATCGCAGGCGTGCCTGCTCACGGTCCTCGCCCCAGGCAATCAACTTGCCGAGCATCGGGTCGTAGAACGGCGAAACGCTGTCCCCTTGCCCAACGCCGCTGTCTACCCGACGCCCCGGGCCCGACGCGGATTCGCGGTACAGCGCCAAGTGCCCGGTGGCGGGCAAGAAGTCATTGGCCGGGTCCTCGGCATACAAGCGCACTTCAATCGCATGGCCGATCAGTGGCACCTGTTCCTGGCTGATCGGCAGCGCTTCGCCCTGGGCGACACGAATCTGCCAAGCCACCAGATCCAGGCCGGTGATGGCCTCGGTCACCGGGTGTTCTACTTGCAGCCGCGTGTTCATTTCCATAAAGAAGAACTCGCCGCGCGCATCCAGCAAAAACTCCACGGTACCGGCGCCAACGTAGCCGATGGCCTGGGCGGCACGCACGGCGGCTTCGCCCATGGCTTTGCGCTGTTCAACACTCAGCCCCGGCGCTGGCGCTTCCTCGACGACCTTCTGGTGCCGACGCTGGATCGAGCAATCGCGTTCATTGAGGTAGAGGCAGTGCCCCTGTTGATCGGCAAATACCTGGATCTCCACATGGCGCGGCTTGAGCAGGTATTTCTCCACCAGCATCTGGCCGTTGCCAAACGACGACAGTGCTTCACGCTGGGCGGAGGCCAATGCTTCGGCGAGTTGGTCGACGTGCTCAACCACCTTCATGCCCTTGCCACCGCCGCCCGCTGTGGCTTTTAGCAGCACCGGATAACCAATACGTTCGCAGGCGGCGCGGAAGGTTTCCAGGTCTTGGGCTTCGCCGTGATAACCCGGCACCAACGGCACACCAGCGGTTTCCATCAGCGCCTTGGCGGCGGATTTGCTACCCATGGCGTCGATGGCCGAGGCGGGCGGGCCGAGGAAGATCAGGCCGGCGGCTTCAATCGCCCGGGCAAAACCGGCGTTTTCCGATAAAAAGCCGTAGCCCGGATGAATCCCTTGGGCACCGCTGGCGTGGGCGGCCGCGATGATCTTATCGATTTGCAGGTAACTTTCCGTGGCCTTGCTGCCGCCCAGGTCCACGCGAATATCCGCCTCGCGACTGTGCCGCGCATCGCGGTCGATGGCGCTGTGCACGGCCACGGTTGTCAGGCCCATTGCTTTGGCGGTGCGCATCACCCGGCAGGCAATCTCACCTCGGTTGGCTACCAGCAGGGTCGTCAGTGTACTCATGGGCGCGGCTCCTGGGATTGCCAGCTCGGTGACCTTTTTTGCAGGAACGCCCTCAATCCTTCCTGCCCCTCGGCACTGACGCGAATCCGTGCAATTGCGTTTTCGCAGTAGCGGCGCAGTGCTGGGGTGAGGGCGCCGTTGCCCACTTCACGCAGCAGATCTTTACTCGCGCGCATCGCTGCCGGGCTGTTTTGCAACAGGTTGGCAATCCACTGCTCGACCTGGGTATCCAGCTCACCGGCCGGGTAGCTTTCGGCCAGCAAACCGATGTCTCGCGCACGTTGGCCACCAAAGCGTTCGGCCGTCAGAGCATACCGGCGCGCCGCGCGTTCGCCGATGGCCTGCACCACGAACGGACTGATCACCGCCGGCGCCAGACCAATGCGCACTTCCGACAGGCAGAACTGCGCGTCATCGGCGCCGATCGCCATGTCGCAGCAACTGATCAATCCGAGGGCGCCACCGTAGGCTGCGCCTTGCACCACGGCCAAGGTCGGGATTTTCAGCTTGGCCAGGTTGTACATCAGCTCTGCCAGTTCGCGGGCGTCGTCGAGGTTGGTGTGGTAATCCAACTCGGCTGACTGCTGCATCCAGGCCAGGTCCGCGCCGGCACTGAAGTGCTTGCCGCGTCCGCGCAGCACCAAAAAACGCAGGGTTGGGTCGCCTTGCACCTGGTCGAGAGCAATGATCAATTCGCGGATCATTTCGGCATTGAACGCGTTGTTCTTGGCTTCACGACTGAGCCACAGGGTGGCGAAGCCACGGCTGTCGGTGATCAGTTCGAGGGTGTTGAAATCGCTCATGGGTACAGCTCCGATTACATGCGGAACACGCCGAAGCGGCTCGGCTCGATAGGGGCGTTCAGGGAGGCGGACAGCGCAAGGGCGAGCACCTCGCGGGTCTGCTGCGGATCGATTACACCGTCGTCCCACAGGCGCGCGCTGGAGTAGTAGGGGTGGCCCTGGGTTTCGTACTGATCGAGGATCGGCTGCTTGATCGCGGCCTCTTCTTCAGCACTGAATGCATTGCCCGCACGCTCGGCCTGCTCACGCTTGACCTGCACCAACACGCCGGCGGCCTGCTCGGCGCCCATGACCCCGATGCGTGCGTTGGGCCACATCCACAAAAAACGCGGGTCGTAGGCGCGGCCGCACATGCCGTAGTTACCGGCGCCGAAACTGCCGCCGATGATCACCGTGAACTTCGGCACCTTGGCGCAGGCCACGGCGGTGACCAGCTTGGCGCCATGCTTTGCGATGCCGCCGGCTTCGTATTTCTGGCCGACCATAAAGCCGGTGATGTTCTGCAAAAACAGCAGTGGAATCCCGCGCTGGCAGGCCAATTCGATAAAGTGCGCGCCTTTTTGCGCCGCCTCGGCAAACAGAATCCCGTTGTTGGCCAGGATCGCAATCGGGTAGCCGTGCAAGTGCGCGAAACCGCACACCAGTGTTGTGCCGAACAGCGCCTTGAATTCATCGAACACCGAACCGTCCACCAACCGTGCGATCACTTCGCGCACATCGAATGGCTGCTTGGCATCCGCCGGGATCACGCCGTACAGCTCATCGCTGCTGTACAACGGCGCCACTGGCGCGCGTTGCACCAACTGGCCCTGCTTGCGCCAATTGAGGTTGGCCACACTGCGTCGGGCCAGGGCCAGGGCGTGTTCGTCGCTGTCGGCATAGTGGTCGGCCACGCCGGATATCTTGCAGTGCACATCGGCCCCACCGAGGTCTTCAGCGCTGACCACTTCACCCGTGGCGGCTTTTACCAGCGGTGGGCCGGCAAGGAAGATGGTGGCCTGCTGGCGCACCATGATCGCTTCGTCCGCCATGGCGGGTACATAGGCGCCACCGGCTGTGCACGAGCCCATCACTACCGCAATCTGTGGGATGCCTTGGGCGCTCATATTGGCCTGGTTGAAGAAGATCCGCCCGAAGTGCTCGCGGTCGGGGAATACTTCATCCTGGCGCGGCAGGTTGGCGCCGCCGGAGTCCACCAGGTAGATACACGGCAGGCGGTTCTGCTCGGCGATGGTCTGGGCGCGCAGGTGCTTTTTCACGGTCAGTGGGTAATACGAACCGCCTTTCACCGTTGCGTCGTTGGCGACGATCATGCATTCGACGCCTTCCACGCGACCGATCCCGGCGATTACCCCGGCTGCAGGCACGTCTTCGCCGTACACCTGATGGGCGGCCAATTGGCTGAGTTCAAGGAACGGCGAGCCCGGATCGAGCAGGCGATTGATGCGCTCACGGGGCAGCAATTTGCCACGTGAGGTGTGCCGCTCCTGCGCCTTGGCGCCGCCGCCTTGTTGCACATGGGCGAGCAAGGTGTGCAGGGCGTCGACCTGTTGGCGCATCGCCGCGCTGTTGACGGCAAACTCCGCCGAACGCGGGTTGAGTTGAGTGTGCAAGGTGGCCATGGGGCGCTCCTTCAGCGAGTTTCGTTGAAGAGTTCACGACCGATCAGCATCCGCCGAATCTCACTGGTGCCGGCGCCGATTTCATACAGTTTGGCGTCGCGCAGCAGGCGGCCGGCGGGGAATTCATTGATGTAGCCGTTGCCGCCGAGAATCTGGATCGCGTCCAGGGCCATTTGCGTGGCGCGTTCGGCGCTGTAGAGGATCACCCCGGCCGCGTCCTTTCGCGTGGTTTCGCCGCGCTCGCAGGCCTGGGCCACGGCGTAGAGGTAGGCGCGGCTGGCGTTGAGTTGGGTGTACATGTCGGCGACCTTGCCCTGGATCAGCTGGAATTCGCCGATGCTCTGGCCGAACTGCTTGCGGTCGTGGATGTAGGGAACGATCAGGTCCATGCAGGCCTGCATGATCCCGGTAGGGCCGCCGGACAGCACCACACGCTCGTAATCGAGGCCGCTCATCAGTACTTTTACGCCGCCGTTGAGCACCCCGAGGATGTTTTCCTCGGGCACTTCGACGTCATCGAAAAACAGTTCGCAGGTGTTGGAGCCGCGCATACCCAGCTTGTCGAATTTGCTGCTGCGGCTGAAGCCCTTCCAGTCGCGCTCGACGATAAACGCAGTGATGCCGTGAGGGCCTTTTTCCAGGTCGGTCTTGGCATAAATCACGTAGGTGTTGGCGTCGGGACCATTGGTGATCCAAGTCTTGCTGCCGTTGAGCACGTAGCGGTCGCCGCGCTTGTCGGCGCGCAGTTTCATAGAGACCACATCTGACCCGGCGTTCGGCTCGCTCATGGCCAGAGCGCCGACGTGTTCGCCACTGATCAGTTGGGGCAGGTATTTGAGTTTCTGTTCGTGATTACCGTTGCGGTTGATCTGGTTCACGCACAGGTTCGAGTGTGCGCCGTAGGACAGCGCTACAGACGCCGAGCCACGGCTGATCTCCTCCATGGCCACCACATGGGCCAGGTAACCCAGGCCGGCGCCGCCGTATTCTTCGGCCACGGTAATGCCCAGCAGGCCCATGTCACCGAACTTGCGCCACAGGTCGGCGGGGAACAGGTTGTCACTGTCGATCTGAGCCGCGCGAGGCGCGATCTCCTTGGCCACGAAGGACTGCACCTGGTCGCGCAGCATGTCGATGGTTTCACCGAGGGCGAAGTTCAGGGACGGGTAACTCATGGACAGGCACCTTAAATATCAGCGTTGTTGTTGTATGGAGGGCTCATCAGAGGAGGGCGCTCACCTTTACGTTAACGTAAGCTTGCGTTGTGGTGCTGTCAATCGTAGTTTACGTTTACGTCAACCTACAAAAAAGACAACAGGGGTCGTTATGGATCAACCGCAGCCGAGCTATAGCCGTGGCGCTCAGGACAAGGCCTTGTTGGCCATGACCATTGGCCAGGCCTTCGATCGCACCGTCGCGCAATACCCGCAGGGCGAAGCGCTGGTAGTGCTTCATCAGCAACGTCGTTATACCTGGCAGCAATTGGCCGAGACGGTTGAACTGCATGCCCGCGCGTTCCTCGCATTGGGCATGCAGACCGGCGATCGCCTGGGCATCTGGGCGCCCAATTGCGCGGAGTGGTGCATCAGCCAGATCGCCAGCGCCAAGCTCGGCGTGATCCTGGTCAACATCAACCCGGCGTATCGCAGCAGCGAGCTTGCCTACGTGCTCAAGCAATCCGGCTGCCAATGGCTGGTGTGTGCCGGTTCGTTCAAGACCTCCGATTACCACGCTATGTTGCAGGAACTGAACCCCGACCTGCGCGGCCTGATCAGCCTTCACCCCGAGCCGCCCGCGGGGTTTATGCCTTGGTCGCAACTGGCGAACCTCGGCGCCAGCGTTGCGCTCGAGCAACTTCACGCGCGCCAGGCCAGCCTGCACTTCGATCAACCGGTCAACATTCAATACACCTCCGGCACCACCGGTTTCCCCAAAGGCGCCACCCTCAGCCATCACAACATACTCAATAATGGTTACATGGTCGGCGAAAGCCTGGGCCTCACCGCGCAGGATCGTCTGGTGATCCCGGTGCCGCTGTACCACTGTTTCGGCATGGTGATGGGCAACCTGGGCTGCATAACTCACGGCACCACCATGATCTACCCCAATGACGGCTTTGACCCGCTGCTGACCCTCACCGCCGTCGCCCAAGAGCGCGCCACCGGCTTGTATGGCGTGCCCACCATGTTCATCGCCATGCTCGATCATCCGGGCCGCGCGGACTTTGACCTGTCCACCCTGCGCACCGGCATCATGGCCGGCGCCACGTGCCCCATCGAAGTGATGCGCCGGGTCATCAGCGAACTGCACATGGGCGAAGTACAGATTGCCTACGGCATGACCGAAACCAGCCCGGTGTCGCTGCAGACCGGCGCCAATGACGACCTGGAACGCCGCGTGACCACTGTCGGTCGCACCCAGCCGCAACTGGAAAACAAGATCATCGACGAGGCGGGCAACACCGTTGCACGCGGCCAGATCGGCGAACTGTGCACCCGTGGCTACAGCGTGATGCTCGGCTACTGGAACAACCCCGAAGGCACCCGAGAGGCCATTGACGACGCCGGTTGGATGCACACCGGCGACCTGGCCAGCATGGATGAACACGGTTACGTGTGCATTGCCGGGCGCAACAAGGACATGATCATTCGCGGCGGCGAAAACGTGTACCCACGGGAGCTGGAAGAGTTCTTCTTCACCCATCCGGCAGTGGCTGACGTGCAGATCATCGGCATTCCCGATGCGCGCTACGGCGAAGAAATTGTCGCCTGGATCAAGTTCCACCCTGGCCATGTGGCCAATGCGCTGGAGTTGCAGGCGTGGTGCAAGGACCGCATAGCGCACTTCAAGACGCCTCGGCATTTCAAGTTTGTGGAGGAGTTCCCGATGACGGTGACGGGTAAGATCCAGAAGTTCAGGATGCGCGAAATCAGTCTCCAGGAGCTGCAGGGCGACGCCTGAAACGCGGTGCATGGCTACCGCTTCGGTATGGGGCCCATTGCCTAGAGTGGCGGGATATTCCGCTATCTGAAGGCGATGCACATGACAGACCCAGCCACACCTGACATTGAGGAGGATCAGGGCCCTCACGTCACGGTAATCCGCGACAACACGCCCGGGTGGTACACCGACGCAGTAGACGCGCGTAAAACCGAACTGACCGCCGTGGGCCTGCGTATCCCGGATTGGTACAAACAGGCGCAAGCGCCAGCCAAGGAGCGGCTCAAGAAGGTTCACGAGCGCAGTCGGCGCTCGCTGAACCAGCTCGATCAGTTGCTTGGTTCGCTGCAAAATCCGGCGGACTACGCCGAGCCATTACTGGTTGCCGCCATCGAGAAAACGTTCGGTAAACGCCTGGACGTTCGCCAGGTGTTCTATGCGCGCAAGATGGCGAACACTACATGCAACCCCGGACCCGCTGAGTTGGAACCCGACAGCGAGCATGCACTGGCGCCCGAGTTTTATTTCTATAAAGGCCAGAGCCTGCTTGAAGCGGCGCTGAATAACTTCACTGCGAGTGAGGCCACCGCACCGGTGTGCGGTGATTGCCACCTGATCACCTGTTACAACTTTCACAGCTACCGCGTACGCGTCATTCATTCTGTGTGGAGTGTCCAGGCGCAAAAACTGGACATTGACGCCTATCGTTTTGCCCAGTTGTGCCGGGAGCTTGACCTGGGCAAGTCATACTTCGAACACGTGCGTGCCACGATCAATGCACACATAAACGCAGTGCCAGGCGCGCCGCCCGGAAAACTCTACAGCACGCTGATCACCAGCCATCGAAACCAACTGGAACTGGCCGCTGAGATCGCCTTGATGAAGGCGGATATCGACCCGTCTCAGCATGCGCTGATCAAACAGATCCTGATCGACCCGGTTGGACGCAAATGGGCGGGTGATGATGTCGCGTTCTGTCGATTTCGGCTGCTGGGGCTGGAGCTGGACAGCATCCTGATCATCGGCCCGCGGGTGATGGAGCAGTACCTGGTCAACTCCGAGATCGTGCCTCGGCCGTGCATGGTTTACATCCCCGGCGATCCGCTTTATCCGCTAAAGGCCTATGACAACGTGGGCGCTTTCACCGAAGCACTGACCCTACGCCTGTGCCGCGCACAGTACCGCACGTTCTTCAGCCAATTTGTGCCACTGGCCGAGCAGAATGATTTTTTTGCCAAGCTTAAAATGTTGCTTGACCCTGAGGATGGGTACCGCATCAGCGATAATTTTGATGCAAACAAGAGAACGCCGGTCCAGCGCCAGGGGGACTACGGCAAGGTCTGGAAAGACGTGTGGTACGACAGCGCGCTGCAGCGCGTGCGTTCGATCATGAACAACGCCAGTGCCGGCGCGGTCTCGACCGACGACATCACTACGCGAACCTACAATGCCTGGCTCTGGTCCTGGGGCAGCAAGGCCCTGGATATTCTTAATCTGGCGGCGTTCGTGGTGCCGGTGCTCGGTGAAGTGATGCTGGTGGTGGGAGCGATACAGATGGCTCGCGAGGTGTGTGAGGGCCTTGAGTCATGGTCCGACGGCGACACGCACCAGGCCTGGGCGCATCTCTCGGCGGTGGCGCTGAATGTGGCGGGGCTGGCGGTCCCCAAGGCGCTGACGGTGTTGAAGGACACCGCGTTGGTCAGACGGTTGGTGCATGTCCAGATGGGCGGGCGACCGCGTCTGTATGACTTCAGTCCGGGTGCCTACAAGCATCAGGTTACATTGCCGGCCGGTCTTGTACCGCAGTCCGATGGACTCTATCCCCACGAGGGGCGCCTGTACTTGCCGGCTGCAGGTGGCGGCCACTATGAAGTCCAGGCCGCACGGGGCCGCAATGCCTTCACATTGATCCATCCCGAAGGTGACACGCGCTATGCACCACGTATCCGGCATAACGGCGAAGGCGCGTGGGTGCACGAGTTTGAACAGCCTTTGAGTTGGGATCGCACAACCTTGTTGCGCCGTATGGGCCCCCGTGTCGAGCGCCTGAGCGATGACCAGTTGGAGCAGCTTCGGCTGATCAGCGGGGTGTCCGATGATGAACTGCGCCGTATCTATGTCGAGCAGCAACTGCCGCCACCGATATTCAGCGAAACCCTGCGGCGCTTTGAGTTGGCGGGCAAGCACCAGGCGTTTATCGACCAGTTGAGCAGCAATGATCCGCAGGTGTTCGGCCGGGTCGACGCGACCTTGCAATTGAAATTGCTGGTGGACAACGGCCTGTGGCCAAAATCCAGGGTGCTGGTGATCTTTGATGCCGAAGGCAATCTGACCTGGCGTTCTGACCGGGTCAGGACACGCAGCCAGGTGGTGAAGCTTGATGCCGAGCAGACCGACAGTGGCATGTTGCTGCCAGCTTTTCTCAAACAATTGAGTGAGCCTGAAATCCGTCAACTGCTCGACGAAGAGGCCGTGCTGCACGATCTCCGTACTCGCCTGGATTTTGGTGGGCTGACGGACGAGGAAGGCGATCCCATTCCCCGGCCGGCAAGCCGAGAAGACTTGGAGGCAAAGGCGCAGCTTATGATGCCCGCGCAGCGTACGCCCGAGGCGAGAGCACTCAGGTACCGTGACCGGTTGCTGGAGGTGGCGAAGAACACCCGGGGCAAGCTGTACCGCGAGGAGGTTTTGGCCGGTGATAGGCCCAGCAATACTCATGCACAGCTGATCCAGGACAGCTTCCCCGGACTGCCCCGGCTTGCCGCCGAGGAGCTGGCCAACCACGCCAGCCCCGAGGAGTTGGTGCACCTGGACAGCACATCCCGGTTGCCCCTGCGTCTGGCCGAAGAGGCTCGTTGTTACCTGCAAAAAGCACGGGTCATGCGTGCGCATACCGACATGCTGTTTGACAGTGAATTGACCATGGATGGCGTACACCTGGCGCTGCACAAGCTGGCGGCGCTGCCCGGCCGCCTCGACGGTGTCGGCATCGAGTTGCGTGCAGGCACCTATGACGGGCCGGTGCTGGACCGCATAGGCCGTGCGGACGCCCCGCGACAGCGGCGTCTTGTGCGCGTCAGCATGAAGGAATGGGCGGTGTACCGCGAACCGCAGGTGGCTTCGTACCATCGTGCCGATAAAGACGCGTTCTACAGCGCGCTACTGGTGGCCACTGAGGATCAGGGCCTCGACATGCCGCGAATACGCGAATCGACGCCGACCTTGAAGGCACAGATCACCACTCAGCCGTTGAGCGAACAGGCGAGCCGCCAAGCCCTGCGCCTGCAAGCGATCAAGCCGGGGTTCAAGTCGCCCATGCGCCTGGCCGACGGGCGCATCGGCTACCCGCTCAGCCCGGTGGGTGGCGCGCAGCAATGGCCCTCGGTGTGCGTGATGAAAGCAATGATGCTGTACCCGTCGAAATCCATTGAGGCGGTGGTCGAGATGCTGGGGTTGCAAGGCCGTGGCAGTGCGGCGCTGGTGGCCAGGCTCAATCAGCTTGAACAAGAGTTCGCACAGCTTGACCGGGAATTGGTCGCCTGGCAGCAACAAGGTGAGCCCGGTTACCGCAGCGCCAGGCGTCGGGTCAGCGCGACCGTGCGATACGCCTGGCAGCGCGAGTCGGCTACGGCGTTCGCGGCGGATGGCACGTCTATCGGGCATGTCCTGGACCTGTCTGGTGAAGTCATCGACGAGCTTCCGCAGCTCAGTGCCAATATGGACCACGTGGGCCGCCTGACTTTACGGCGCATGGGGCTGTCGGACAGCTCCCTGCCGTTTCTGCAGTCCTTCGGCGGTTTGCGCTGGCTGGACATGCGTGAGAACAACCTCACTCAACTGCCGGAGTTCGCCAACGCGGGCGTTGGGCTGACCAAGCTCAACCTGAGCCGCAACGATATCCGCCTGACCGAGCAAAGCCGAGCGCGCCTGGAAGCCATGCATGGCCTCAAGATTCTAAACCTCTCCGGCAATCGCAACCTTGGATGGACCGCCGACGTGCGCAACATGCGCAGTCTGAACCAGCTGTATCTGAGCGATACCGGGACCACTCGTTTCCCGGCGGGCGTCGAGCAACTGACTCAACTGGCGCGGATCGACCTGTATACCAATCGGCTCACGACACTGCCGGAGTACGCGTTCCAGCATCTGGAACGGATCTCTGTGCATGACAACCCCTTTTCGGAGGCTACCCGGGTGCGCCTTCCCGGTGAGTTTCCGGTGAATCAGGCGCAATGGGCAGACCATGTCACCGCCGACGAAGCGCGGGTACTCTGGCTGGCCGATACACCGACGGCGCTGCAGGCTGAGCGCGGGATCCTGTGGGATGACCTGAGTGCCAGTGCTGACTCGGCGCCGTTCTTCACGGTACTGGCCGACACCACACGCAGCGCCGAATATGCCTCACCCAACACTCGTGCAGCCCTGGCGGCGCGGGTGTGGGACATGCTGGAAGCAGCACAGCAAAGCCAAGACATCCGCGAAACGCTCTTCAGCACCGCAGATGATCGAGTCACCTGTGGCGATGGCACCACGGTGGAGTTCATGAACCTTGAAAGGGAACTGATCGGCGCAAGGGCCCTGGCACAAGCGGGGGATGCGCACGCGGAGGGCGCACTGATCAGCACGGCGAAAAAACTGTTTCGCCTGCATCTGGTGGACACCCTTGCGCAACGGGACGTCGAGGCGCGAGGGCCTGGGTTTACCGAGCAGGTCGAAGTCATCCTGGCCTATCGGGTCGGTCTGGCGGACCGGCTGGACCTGCCCGTCAAATCCCGCGGCATGTTGTTTCCCCAGCAAGCCAATGTAAGCCCGGCAGCACTCGACCAGGCCTATACGCAGGTGCTCGCGAATGAGCGGATTGTTGCGGATGAGTCAGCGTTTTTTGCCGAGCGGCGTTTCTGGCAACAGCACTTGCGCACTCGCTACCCTCAGGAGCTTGAGGCCTTGACGGCGCCCGGTACCGCGCTGAACCGGGCCAAGGGCGAGGCGCTCGAAGCGGTCTCGGACTGGCAGGCGCTGGAGGATAGCGCGCAGGACAGGGCGCAGTGGCAGGCAACACACACCGAATTGGTCGATAACCTGATGACTGTGCTGGGTAAGCCCAGGGAAGAGATTCTGGTGAATGGTTCGATGCAAAGTGCGTTTTATATCGAGCAGTTCAACCTGCTGCGCGTGGCGCAGTGGGAGCAAGAAGAACAGGCCATGCGCACGCTGACGCGGTCGGTGCTCAACAACGCCGCCGCTGAGCAGGGGACAGAGGTCTGAAAAGGCCATGTGCAGAAAGCACAAAGGGGACCCGAGGGTCCCCTTTAATTTGTCGTTGCGTGCTCTTTTTTATTATTGAAGGGCGGCCTGTTGTTGTTTTTGGTAGCCGTGACCCTTTACCGCTGTTTTTAGCGACCCCCATGCGGGGTCAAGAGCAAACGTATTTTTTTGAGCGCTGACCTGCTTCTTCGTGACCGATCCAACCAGTGGGTAGCTACCTGAGGTAGTTTTATTTTTCTCTAACCGGTTGCGGGTTTCGGCGAGCCGTACCCTGCGAAGCACATCTTCTCCAAAAAAATCTGTTAGCTGCGTCTCTGCCGTGTTGTTTTTGTTATGTCAGAGTCGTTTCGTCTTATTTTTATTAGGTTTGGCGCTTTTTATTCTTGTTATGCCATAGAGATAGCAGAAGCCGTGCCAACTTTTAAAAAGCCTTTAAAATCAGCATGTTAGTTTTTTGTTCGGATTTGGCTTACGCAAAGTTCGACAAAATATGTTCCCGTGTTACTCGATGTGTAGTCGTGCGGTAACACATTGTCACGGCTGCTCTACTCAAACGGCATTACGGACCTTGGCCACCCGCGAACCCGTAGGGCGGCCTAGGACCTGACTGATTTGCAGGCCTGCGGCAATCAATGCTTGCAGGTCGATGCCGGTGTCGATCCCCAGGCCGTTGAGCAGGTAGACCACGTCTTCAGTGGCAACGTTACCGCTGGCGCCCTTGGCGTAAGGGCAGCCGCCGAGGCCCGCGATAGAGCTGTCGAACACACTGATCCCTTCTAGCAGACTGGCATAGATGTTGGCGACCGCCTGGCCGTAGGTGTCATGGAAGTGGCCCGCCAGTTTGTCCCGTGGCACCTGCGCACCGACGACATCGAACAGTCGCCGGGTAGAGCCTGCCGTGCCGGTGCCGATGGTGTCGCCCAGGGAAACCTCGTAGCAGCCCATGGCATACAACTCCCGCGCGACTGCGGCAACTTGCTCTGGCGCAATCTCGCCTTCGTAAGGACAACCCAACACGCAGGACACATAGCCGCGCACGCTGATGCCATGTTGCCGGGCTGCAGCCATGATCGGCGCAAAGCGTTCCAGGCTTTCACTGATGGAACAGTTGATATTGCGTTGGGAAAACGCCTCGGACGCTGCCGCAAACACCGCGACTTCTTTCACCCCGGCCGCCAGCGCATCCTCAAAACCCCGCAGGTTCGGTGCCAGTGCGCCATAGGTCACGCCGGGCTTACGCTGGATCTGCGCAAATACCTCGGCCGAACCGGCCATCTGCGGTACCCACTTGGGCGAGACGAAACTGCCAACTTCGATGTAGCTCAAACCCGCCGCGCTGAGGGCGTCCACCAGTTGCACCTTGTCGGCCACGCTGATGGGTTGGGCTTCGTTCTGCAGCCCATCGCGCGGACCGACTTCGACCAGGCGCACATGGGAGGGGAGTGGATTTGATGGGTGGGACATGGCAGTTACCTTCTGATCAATGGCCAGCCTGGCTCATGGTGTGCGCGAGGGCCTGGGTGCAGCGCTCTTCGGCGGTGTCCAGTTCCAGTTTCATCTGTTCGATATCCAGCAACTGTTGCTCAAGCTGCTCGCGGCGCTCTGCGATCTTAGCCAGCATGCTGTTGAGCTGGATGTGGTTGCCGCTGCTGGGGTCGTAGAGTTCGATGAGCTCGCGGCATTCGGCCAGGGAAAAACCGATGCGTTTGCCGCGCAGGATCAGCTTGAGGCTGACCTTGTCCCGTGCCGAATAGATGCGTTCCTGGCCCCGGCGCTCCGGGGTCAGCAGGCCTTGTTCTTCATAGAAGCGAATGGCGCGAGTGGTGATGTCGAGCTCGCGGGCGAGGTCGGAGATGCTGTAGGTGATGCTCATGGCGGCGCTCAAGAAGGTCCTGGCGCTAAGCTAATGGCAGGTTGACGTAAACGTCAAGGCCAGCTTCGCTGACCATAGGGGGCAAGCCCCCTCCCACAAGGTGCGCGCTTCAACCTCAGGCTTGTTGTTTGTCCAGCTTCTTCTCATGGGCCGTAACCTGCTGGCACAACTCGATCATCTGCTCACGCATCCAGCGGTTGGCCGGATCCTGGTCGGTGCTTTCGTGCCAGTACAGGTGCGTTTCCACCGGAGGCACATCGTTGACCGGCAGGTTGACCCAGTGCAACTCATGGCGCCGTGCGAAGCGTTCGGGCACGGTCATCACCATGTCGGTCTGCTGCAGCACTTGCGAGGCCATCAGGTAATGCTGGGAGCGCAGGGCGATCTTGCGTTGCAGGCCCATCTTGCCCAAGGCCAGGTCGACATGGCCCAGGCCGTTGCGGCGGCTGGAGATGTGGATATGGGTCAGCCCCAGGTAATCGTCGAGGGTCAGCTTGTCCTTGCCCGCCATCGGGTGGCCCTTGCGCATGGCGCACACGTAGCGGTCTTCCATCAGCTTGACGTGGCGCACTTGCGGGTCGGTGTTGAGCGGCGCATCCACAGCAAAATCCAGGCGCCCGGCAGCCAGTTCCTTGGTGGTTTCGCGGCGCTTGGACAGGAAACTTTCGATCACTACCGTCGGCGCCAGACGGCGCAGGCGCTGGAACAGCGCCGGCAGAATCACCGCTTCGGTGAGGTCGGTCATGCTGATGCGGTAGGTCTTGGCCGCCTGTTGCGGATTGAAGATACGGCTTTCCTGTACCGACACTCGCAGCAACGACAGTGCATTACGCACCGGGCCGATGATGTTCTGCGCCATCGGCGTGGGCACCATGCCCTGAGCGGTGCGTACAAACAGCGGGTCGTTGAAGGTCTCGCGCAGGCGTGCCAGGGCGTTGGACACCGCCGGCTGGGTGATGCCGACGATCTGACCGGCGCGGGTCAGGTTGGCTTCGGTGTAGATCGCGTCGAAGACGATAAAGAGGTTGAGGTCGACCTTGCTCAGATTCATTGGGTTGCGCTCTTATTGTTAGGTGGCGATTTGTTGCGTGCTGAGACGCCGATCATATATCGGTGATGAATGTTAATACACGCCGAGAATAGGCTAGGTAAATTATGAGCGCTGTTCTAGCATCGATTGCATGACCTAAACAACCTCTCAAAGAAGGGAGCTGCTCATGGATTTCGCCTATTCGCCCAAGGTTCAGGAACTGCGTGAACGCGTCACCGCGTTTATGGATGCTTACGTTTACCCGGCCGAGCCGGTGTTCGAACGCCAGGTCAGCGAAGGCGACCGCTGGCAGCCCACCGCCATCATGGAAGAGTTGAAAGCCAAGGCTAAAGCCGAAGGCCTGTGGAACCTGTTCCTGCCCGAGTCCGAACTGGGCGCCGGCCTGACCAACCTCGAATATGCGCCGCTGGCCGAAATCATGGGCCGTTCACTGCTGGGCCCGGAGCCGTTCAACTGCTCGGCACCGGATACCGGCAACATGGAAGTACTGGTGCGCTACGCCAACGAAGAGCAGAAACAACGCTGGCTCGAACCGCTGTTGCGCGGCGAGATTCGCTCGGCCTTCGCCATGACCGAACCGGACGTCGCCTCGTCGGACGCCACCAACATGGCCGCCCGCGCCGAACGCCAGGGCGACGAGTGGGTGATCAATGGCAAGAAATGGTGGACCTCCGGCGCCTGCGACCCGCGCTGCAAGATCCTGATTTTCATGGGCCTGAGCAACCCCGACGCGCCACGCCATCAGCAGCACTCGATGATCCTGGTGCCGGTGGACACCCCCGGTGTGAAAATCGTGCGCCCGCTGCCGGTGTTCGGCTACGACGACGCGCCTCACGGCCACGCCGAAGTGCTGTTCGACAACGTGCGTGTGCCCTATGAGAACGTACTGCTTGGCGAAGGCCGCGGCTTTGAAATTGCCCAAGGTCGTCTTGGCCCAGGCCGTATCCACCACTGCATGCGCTCCATTGGCATGGCCGAACGTGCGCTGGAGTTGATGTGCAAACGCGCGGTCAGCCGTACGGCGTTCGGTAAACCGTTGGCACGCTTGGGCGGCAATATCGACAAGATCGCCGACTCACGGATGGAGATCGATATGGCGCGCCTGCTGACCCTGAAAGCGGCGTACATGATGGACACCGCGGGCAACAAAGTGGCGAAAAGCGAAATTGCGCAAATCAAGGTGGTGGCGCCAAACGTAGCGCTGAAGGTCATCGACCGCGCGATCCAGATCCACGGCGGCGCAGGCGTCTCCAACGACTTCCCGCTGGCCTACATGTACGCGATGCAACGCACACTGCGCCTGGCCGACGGCCCGGACGAAGTGCACCGCGCTGCAATCGGCAAGTTTGAAATCGGCAAATATGTGCCTAAAGAGTTGATGCGCAGCGGGCAGTAATACGGCGTCGGCTGCAATCGGGGGCGAGCACCCTCCCACATTCGACAGTATTCCTACTGGAGATACGCGGTCACCTGTGGGAGGGGGCTTGCCCCCGATGAGGCAGGATCAGGCACTGAAGATCCGGCAGTCCTCAGTACGCCCAAACCTCCACCCGCCGATTTTTGATCCGCCCCTCATCCGCCGTATTCGCCGCCACCGGCATCTGCGCACCAAACCCGCGAATATCTCGCAGTACTACGCCGCTCTTGACCAACTCCCGTCGCACCGCCATCGCCCGCAATTTAGACAGCAGCGCCGCCCGCTGCGGATCGTTCTTGGTATCGCCGAATCCCACCAGCGTCACCTTTTTGTCCAGCTTGTCGTGACCCTTGAGATACGCCACCACCCGCTGCACATCCTGGCGCGCCTTGTTATCCAGGCTGGCGCTGCCTTCTTCGAAACGAAAATTCACGGTCAAGCGCTGAGCGTCCCGAGCGATGGCTTGATAGTCATCCGGCATTGTCGGGCGCGGTTCCACGGCCATGGCCTGCACCTGCTGCGCAATAAACCCACTGGCCGCCACAATCGCCTGGCCTTTGCTGCTCTGGGCAAAGTCCACCAGCGCCTTGGCCCACGGGTTATGGGCGGTGGGCGGCAGGTAAAAGAACAATCGGCGCGACAGCGGGTAATCCTCGGTGGCGATCAGGCTGTTGAGCGGCAACATCGGTTGCGAGTCGCCATCCACAATCGCCACGGCCTTGGCGTGGCGCACGTAGGGCAGCCCAATAAAACCGATGCCCTGAGGGTCCTGGCTCACCGCATCGGACAATGCCTCGCTGGACTCGAAACGCTTGGCCGAAGAAACCAGGGGCTTGGCGCGCAGGCGCAACACCAATTCCTTGAAGGTGTCGTAGGTGCCCGACTGGTCATCGCGGGCGTAGATATGAATCGCGCCGCCGATGCCGCCCAGAGCCTCCCAAGTGCTGATCTCACCGTTAAAGATCTGCGCCAGTTGCTCGGTATTCAGGGTATTCAGCGGGTTCTGTGGGTTGAGGATGATTGCCAGGCCATCGATGGCGATCACGTGTTCGGCGTCGGGGCTTTTCAAGTCACCAAGCGGTTCAAGGTCTACCAGTTCGCTGTCCTTGATCGGTCGGGACGAGGCCGCAAGGTCGGCGCTGGTTTTCTTCAGGGCGGCAAAGCCTGTGCTGGAACCGTGGGCTGCGACGTCGATAGTCACCGTTTTGCCCTGGCGTGTCTTGCCGATCACGCGCTGTTCATTGGCACCCTCGGCAGGTTCGCTGTGCACGTTCTGCAACCCTTGATGCTCCATCAAACCCTTGGCCAATGCCGGGGCCAGCGCCGCGCCAATGGTGTTGGAACCCTGGATGCGCAAAGCCGGGCCTTGATCGGGAACGGGTAGGGGGGCAGCCACAACGGAGAGGGAAAACGCGCAACACAACAGGAACAGAACGCGCAGCATCATGCCGGCACCTTCTCAAGCCAAAGGGAGTGCCGCGAGATTAAGTCAGTAGGATTTCAATAATGTGACTGGCACTCAAATGATCAAAAGTGTGGGAGGGGGCTTGCCCCTTCTCCCACATTTGACCCGAGTACAGTCAGGGGGATCAGCTCAGTTCAAGCCAGATCGGCGCATGGTCCGACGGTTTTTCCAAGCCACGCAGGTCGTAATCCACGCCGGCATCCTTGACCCGTGGCAGCAAACCGTTGGAGGCCATGATCAGGTCGATTCGCAGCCCACGCTTGGGCTCATCTTCAAAGCCGCGGCTGCGGTAGTCGAACCAACTGAAGCGGTCGGTCACGTCCGGGTTGAGGTGACGGAAGCTGTCCACCAGGCCCCAGTTTTTCAGGCGGGCCATCCATTCGCGCTCTTCGGGCAGGAAACTGCACTTGCCAGTTTTCAGCCAGCGCTTGGCGTTGTCGGCGCCGATGCCGATGTCGCAGTCTTCCGGGGAAATATTCACATCGCCCATCACCACCAGCGCCTGATCGTTGCTGAACTGGCTTTCCAACAACTGTTGCAGGTCTTCGTAAAAGCGCTGCTTGGCGGGGAATTTGGTTGGATGGTCGCGGCTTTCACCCTGTGGGAAATAGCCGTTCATGATGGTCACCGGGTTGCCGTTTTCATCGGCGAAGGTGCCCCAGATAAAACGACGCTGGGCGTCTTCTTCGTCACTGGCAAAGCCTTTGTGAAGGCTCAACGCAGGCTGACGCGAAAGCAGCGCCACGCCGTAGTGGCCTTTTTGGCCGTGGTAGTAAACGTGATAGCCCAGTGCTTGTACTTCGGCCAGAGGAAACTGGTCGTCGTGGACCTTGGTTTCCTGCAGGCCGATTACATCGGGTTGATGCTTTTCAATCAGCGCCGCCAGCTGATGGGGGCGGGCGCGCAGCCCGTTGATATTGAAGGAGACGATTTTCATGGTCGGCGGTCCAGTCTGGCAAAAGGGCGATGCTAGCGGACAAGTCGGACGGGGGCCAGCGTGGCGGTAGGACAGATGCGCTGCTAATGTCTGGGAACGACTGGTGCTGCGTAGGTTCGTACCCATAAGAACGCCATCTATTGAGTGGCGCCCAGGGAGATTGATTGTATGACTGACACTGCCATTGGCGAAGTTCGCTTGCTCAACAGCGGCTATTCCCGCGAGGCCCGCTCCCTGCTGTACCAGGCCTATCGGCATGAGCCGACGTTTGCCTACATCTTCGAAGCCGAACGCCCAGGTTATGAGCAGCGGGTACGCGCCACCGTGCGGGAGCTGGTCAAGCAGCATTTCTTTCAAAAACTTCCGGCGATCGGTTTGTTTGTGAATGATCGGCTGATCGGCATTGCCTTGATCGCACCCCCGCAACGGCGCCTGGGGATCACTGAGAGCTGGGCGTGGCAACTGCGCATGTGGCTGAGCACTGGCGTGCGCGGTACACGGCGGTATCTTGATTATCATCACGCCGTGCTGGCGTGCCTGCCGAGCGAATCGGTGCATGTGCTGCCGCTTTTGGGCATTCACCCGCAGTTCCAGGGCAAACACTACGGTGAACAGTTGCTGGAGGCGGTGCACAACTGGTGCGCCGAAGACCCGCACTCTTCGGGTGTGGTGCTGGACACCGGCAATTCCCGCTACCTGGATTTCTACAAGCGCCAGGGCTATGAGGAAATCGGCGAAGTCGCTGTAGGGCCTATCCTGGAGCATGTCTTTTTCCACCCCAATCCCCAGCTGTTACATGCTGCAACGGCTTAATGCAGAATTTTTCAGAATCGTCTGAGTTCTAAGTGTTCCCCCAGCTCGTGTAGCATCCGCGCCTATGAAGTTTCCAGGAAGATTTACCAGCGGCTTGGTTCTGCTGTTCACAAGCTGCGGCGCATTTGCGCTAAGCGAATTGGACGTGCGGATCAAACCCTCAAACGACGCGTTGAAAGCCAACATTGAAGGCTACATCGGCGGGGTTGGCGATCGTGACGAAGAGGCCTTGCTGCGGTTCAGCCGTGGCGCCGAAGAGCAGGCGCGCAAAGCGGCGCAGGCACTAGGCTTCTATCAGCCAAACATCGACAGCGAGGTGAAAGGCGGCAAGAACCCGCGCCTGATCCTCCGCGTCGACCCCGGTGAACCGGTGCATTTACGCAACGTGACTATTCGGGTCGACGGCGAGGCTGCGAACCTTAAGTCTTTTCGCGTGCCTGCCAGCGATGACCTTATCTCCGGCGCCGTGCTCAACCACGGCCACTACGAAGACGCCAAGCGTCTGATCCAGAATCAAGCCTCGCGCTACGGTTTTTTCAGCGGGCGCTTTACCAGCCAGAAACTCGCGGTGGACCCACAAGCAGGCGTCGCCGATATCGAACTCATTTATGACAGCGGCCCGCGCTACAGCCTGGGCAAGGTTAGCTTTGCCGGCGACACGCCGTTTGATGACGAACTGCTGCAACGCATGGTGCCGTTCAAAAACGGTGACCCTTACGATTCCGAACTGATCGCCGAACTCAACCAGAACCTGCAAGCCAGCGGCTTTTTCGAAGGGGTGCGCGTGGATGCCAGCCCCACCGCCTCGACACAAGACGTGATCCCGGTGGCCGTCAATCTGGACACACGCAAGCCCCGCACCATGGGCCTGGGCCTGGGTTACTCCACCGACGTCGGTCCGCGTGGCAAGGCCAACTGGACTCGCCACTGGGTTAACCCCCAGGGCCACAGTTATGGCTGGGAAGCCGAACTCTCGGCTCCGCGCCAGAACGTCGGCCTGTGGTACGACATTCCGCTGGACCCGCCGCTCACCGACAAACTGCGCTTCGCTGGCGGCTACCAGAATGAAGAACTGGCGAACACCGACACCCTGAGTAAATTGCTTACCGTCGGCCCCGAATGGCACAGCAAGTTGCCCAGTGGATGGACACGGGTGATTTCTCTCAAGTACCAGCGCGAAGAATATCGCCTGGGCAACGACTCCGGCCTGAGCAACCTGCTGATGCCTGGTATCAGTTATTCCTACCTGCGCAGCGATAACCGCATTGACCCCCACAACGGCTACCGCCTGCAATTCGACACGAAGGTGGCGAAGGAAGGCCTGGGCTCCGACACCAACTTGCTGTACGGCACGGCCATGGTCAAAGGCCTGACTACCCTGTGGGACAATCATCGTTTCCTGGCGCGGGCGCAGTTCGGCGGCAGTGCCACCAATGGCTACAAGTCGGTGCCTCCGTCGTTGCGCTTCTTTGCCGGTGGCGATCAGAGCGTGCGCGGTTATGAGTACCAGACGCTGTCGCCCGAGAACGACCAAGGTGATCGCATCGGTGGCCGCTACATGGTGGCCTTGAGCGCCGAGTATCAATATTCCATCGCCGAAAAATGGCGGATCGCGACCTTCATCGACCAGGGCAACTCGTTCAACACCCTGGAACTGCCCAGCCTGAAAACCGGCGTGGGTGTCGGTATCCGCTGGGTATCGCCGGTGGGGCCAATCCGCCTCGACCTGGCCCATGCCCTGGAAGACCCGGGCGGCGTTCGTTTGCACTTTTCCATGGGGCCTGAGCTGTGATGCGTGGTTTGAAAATAGCGGGGCTGGCCGTGGTGGCCATCCTCGCCGTGCTGTTGCTGGCACTGTGGGCGGTACTGGGCAGCCAGGCGGGCAGCCGCTGGGCGTTGGGCCAAGTGCCGGGTTTGAGTGTGGAGAATTTCCAGGGCCGTTTGGGCGGCCAGTGGAGCGCCGATCATCTGCTGTGGCAGCAAGACACCAGCCGCGTGGAACTCAAGGCGCCCACGTTTGAGTGGTCGCCAGCCTGCCTGCTGCGCATGACCTTGTGCATTGACCGGTTGGATGTGGATCAGGTCATTCTGCAATTTCCACCCAGCACCGAAGAAAGCAGCGGCCCCCTTGTACTGCCAGATCTGAAATTGCCGGTTGCTCTCCAGTTAGGCGACGTTCGCGTCGGTAGCCTGGTGTTCAACGGCAGCGAAGAGCTTAAAGGCCTGCAACTGGCGGCGCATTGGACCGCCGCCGGGATGCAAATCGACTCAGTGCACCTGCAGCGCGACGATCTGGTGCTGGACCTGTCTGGCCTGTTGCAACCCACTGGCGACTGGCCGTTGACCGCCAGCGGAAACCTGAGCCTGCCTTACGCGCCCGGCGGCGCGCCCTGGAAAGTTGCCCTTAAGGTCGACGGCGACCTGCTCAAGACCCTCAAACTCGACGCCGACAGCAGCGGCTACCTGCCGGCCAAACTGCAGGGCGAGCTGCAACCCCTGGCTGAAAACCTTCCGGCCCAGTTGCACATCACCGCTGACGGCTTCAAGCCCAGCGCCGATCTGCCCGACACCCTGCAACTCAATCAACTGGACCTCACCGCCAAGGGTGATCTGAAAAACGGCTACCGACTGCTCGGCAAGGCCGTGCTACCGGCAGAGAAAGGTCCGGTGGACCTGCTGCTGCAAGGCAAAGTCGACGCCAGCGGCGCGCAAATTGCGGGCCTGGACCTTAATGCCGGTGACAAGCAAAGCCTCAAGCTGAGTGCCAACCTGGATTGGCAACAAGGCTTCACAGCCGATGCCAGGATCGACTGGCTCGACTTCCCCTGGCATCGCCTCTATCCCGTGATCGACGAACCCCAAGTGACGGTGCGTACGTTCAACGGCGAGATTTCCTATAAAGACGGCAACTACCTGGGCAACCTCAAGGCCGACCTCGACGGCCCGGCCGGCAAGTTCAATGTGGTCACGCCGTTCAGTGGCGACCTCAAGCAAGTCTTCCTGCCCGAGCTGAAACTCACCGCCGGTCAAGGTAAGGCCGAAGGCCACCTGAACCTGCAGTTTGCCGATGGTATCGCCTGGGATACCGCGCTGGACCTGTCGGCGCTCAATCCGGCGTACTGGGTCGCTGAACTGCCGGGTACGTTGGCCGGTCCGCTGCGCAGCAAGGGCGAGTTCAAGAACGAGCAACTCAAGCTGAATGCCGACCTCGACCTCAAGGGCCGCCTGCGGGGCCAAACCGCCGTGCTGGCGGCCAAGGCCGAAGGTGCAGGGGAGCAATGGACCCTGGCCAACCTGGATATTCGCCTGGGTGACAACCGCATCAACGGCAGCGGCAGCCTGCAACAACGCCTGGCCGGGCAGATCGACATCAAGCTGGCGCGCCTCGCCCAGCTCTGGCCGCAGTTACGCGGGCAGATCAATGGCCGCCTCGACGTGGCCGGCAGCCTGAACGCGCCTCAGGGCAAACTCGACATCAAGGGCCAGCAACTGGCGTTTGCCGACAACCGCCTGCAAAGCCTCAGCCTCGGCGCTACCCTCGACAGCGCCCAGCGCGCCAAGATCGACCTCAAAGGCAGCGGTATTCAAAGCGGCGACACCCAGATCGGCACCCTGACCGCCAGCGCTCAAGGCGACATCAAGAACCAGAAGGTCCAGCTCGACTTGGCCGGTCCGCTGGTCAAGCTGGCCCTGGCCCTGGACGGCAACCTCGACAAAGGCAACTGGCGCGGGCGCCTGGCCAGCGGTGATGTCCAGGCCGGCGGGCAGGATTGGAAACTGCAAGCCCCGGCGAAAATCGACTACATGGCCGACGGCAAGCTGACCTTCGCGGCGCATTGCTGGGTCTCCGGCGGCGCCAGCCTGTGCGGCGAAGACCAGCGCCTGATGCCCGAGCCCAAGTTGCGTTACCACCTCAAGCAATTCCCAATCGACAGCCTCGCGGCCTTTTTGCCCAAGGATTTTGCCTGGCGCGGCAGGCTCAATGCCGATGTCCAGCTCGACCTGCCCGACAGCGGCCCCAAGGGCTTGATTTCGGTGGATGCCAGCGGCGGCACTTTGCGCGTCAAGGACAAGGACCAGTGGCTGGATTTTCCTTACGACACCCTCAAGCTTGAAACCACCCTCAACCCCAAGCGCATCGACACACAGTTGAACTTCCGGGGTGGCAAGCTCGGTGAATTGCTGTTGCAGACGCAGATTAATCCGCTGCCGAAGAACAAGCCGATCACTGGCAATTTCAGCCTCACCGGGCTGGACCTGGCGGTAGCGCGTCCGTTTGTGCCGATGGTGGAAACCCTCAACGGCAAGCTCAACGGCAACGGCCGGATTTCCGGTGGCCTGCTCGCGCCGCAGATCAACGGCAATGTGAACCTGATCGGCGGCGAAGTCTCTGGTCCGGAGTTGCCCGTCAGCCTCGAAGGCCTGAACGTGCAGGCTCTCATCGCCGGCGAAAGCGTGCAGCTCAATGGTGGTTGGCGCAGTGGCAAAGCCGGGCAGGGCAGCCTCAAGGGCCAGATCGACTGGGGGCAGGCCCTGGCCGTGGACCTCAGTCTGCAAGGCTCGCAATTGCCGGTCACAGTCGAACCCTACGCCACGCTGGAAGTGGCGCCGGACCTGAAGATCACCTTGAAGGACGACAAACTGGCGATTGCCGGGAAAGTGAAGATCCCGCGTGGCGACATCACCGTGCGCGAATTGCCGCCGTCGACGGTCAAGGTCTCGGACGACACTATCATCGTCGGCAGTCAGACCGAGGAGGGCAAGCCAGCGATGGCCATGGCCATGGATATCGACGTGGCAGTGGGCGAAGACCAGCTCAACTTCTCAGGCTTCGGCCTCACCGCCAAGGTGCAGGGTCATGTGCATGTCGGCGACAACATGGACACTCGTGGCGAGCTTTGGCTCAACGATGGGCGCTACCGCGCGTACGGGCAGCGGCTCAATGTGCGGCGGGCGCGTCTGCTGTTTGCCGGCCCTCTGGACCAGCCGTTCCTGGACATCGAGGCGGTGCGTGTCACCACAGAGCCGTCCCGGACCGTGACCGCCGGTATTCGCCTGAGCGGCAGCGCCGAGCAACCGACTACGCAGATTTTCTCCGAGCCGGCGATGGCCCAAGAGGATGCGTTGTCGTACTTGGTACTGGGGCGTTCACGCACCACCACTGGCGAAGACAACAACATGCTCGCCGAAGCGGCGCTGGGCCTGGGTTTGATGGGCAGCGCCGGGGTGACCTCGGACATCGCCACCAAGTTGGGCATTCAGGACTTCGACCTCGACACCCAGGGCAGCGGCAATAACACCGCCGTAGTAGCCAGCGGCAAGATCACCGAGAAGCTCAGCCTGCGCTATGGCGTGGGCGTGTTCGAACCGGCCAGCACCATTGCCTTGCGCTACCTGCTGAGCAAGAAGGTATACCTGGAGGTGGCGAGTGGCGTGGCCAGTTCCCTCGACATTTTCTACAAGCGCGATTTCTAAGTCCTAGTCGGTCAACCAATGTGTGAGGGGGCTTGCCCCCGATTGCGGTGTGACAGTCAGCAGATGTAGTGACTGACACACCGTGATCGGGGGCAAGCCCCCTCACACATTTGCTCCCGCCTGTCGTCGAATTAGCAAGCAAGCTAATTATTCCATTTGACATTCGCTGCCTAAGCAGTAACATCTCGTCATACATTCGCTGCCTAGGCAGCAATAAGGTGACTTTCGATGCCCCATTTCACCCCCGAAAACTTCCACAACTGCCATCTCGGCCTGTTGCTGGGCCGCGCTGCGATCCTCAAGGACCGCATCATCGACACCCATATGGAACCCCACGGCATCACGGCCGCGCAGTTCAAGGTGTTGATCATCATGGCCCAGTTCGGCGTCGACACCCCGGCGGAGCTGTGCCGCAACCTGTCCCTGGACAGCGGTTCGATGACCCGCATGCTCGATCGCCTGGAGCAAAAAAACCTGCTCAGCCGCAAGCGTTCCGAGCTGGACCGACGCCAGGTGCAGTTGGTGTTGACTGCCGACGGCCAGCGCCTGGCGGACATGCTGCCGCACATCGGCGCCCAGGCGCTGAACCAACTGGCGGGCGTATTGGAGCCCGGCGAGTTGGAAACCCTGGAACAGATCCTCAAGAAAATTCTGATAGCTGCGGGTGATCCCATCACCCTTCAGCGGGTAGGTAAATGATGAATCCACGTGCCCTATGCCTAGTGCTGGTCGCCATGAGCATGGCCGGTTGCGCCAATTTCAGCGGCCTCGACACCCAAGGCCAGCGCCTCGACTCCAACACTCTGCAAGCCGGTAAATCCCTGAGCGGCGTGACCCTGTCGAGTGCGGCCTGGCCCAGCGCCGATTGGTGGAAAGGCCTCGGCGACCCACAGCTCGACGGCCTGATCCATGAAGCCCTGCAAAACAGCCCCGACATGCAAGTGGCGAGCGCCCGTGCCCACCAGGCCGAAGCGGCCGCCTACGCCGCCGACGCGTCGCGCATGCCGACCCTGGATGCCAGCGCCGGTGTGACCCGTTCGCGCCTGGCCAAGGATCAGGACCCGCTGGGGCAGGGCGATGCGTACTCCACCGTGCGAAAAATCGGTGCCAGCTTCAACTACACCTTTGACCTCTGGGGTGGCCAGCGCGCCACCTGGGAAGCTGCATTGGGCCAGGCCCGTGCCGCTGAAGTCGATCAACAGGCCGCGCGCCTGACCCTGGCTGCTGATGTGGCCAAGGCCTACAGCGACCTGGGCCAGGCCCATATCGTGCGTGACCTGGCCACTGACGACCTCAAGCGCACCCGGCAAATGCTCGATCTCAGCAAGCGCCGCCTGGATTCGGGCATCGACAGCCACTATCAGTACCAGCAGACCGAAAGCCTGGAAGCCAGCTCCCAATCGCAATTGATCGACGCTGAAAAACAACTGCAGAGTGCCAAGATCGCCCTGGCGGTGCTGCTCGGTAAAGGCCCGGATCGCGGCAATGAGCTGGCGCGTCCCAGCGTGTTGAAACCCGCTGCCGTTGCCGTTCCGTCGGTATTGCCTGCCGAACTGTTGGGCCGTCGTCCGGACCTGATCGCCGCACGGTGGCGTGTGGAGGCGGCGAGCAAGGACATCGCGGCCAGCAAGACGCGTTTCTACCCCAACCTCAACCTGAGCGCGAGCGCCGGGGCCGAGTCGTTGCTGGGGGATGCGATGTTCGGGTCGGCCAGCCGCTTCTTCAATATCGCGCCAACGATCTCGCTGCCGATCTTTGACGGCGGCCGCCTGCGCGCCGGCCTCGATGCCCGCGACGCCGACTACGACCTCGCCGTGGCCCAATACAACAAAACCCTGGTGCAAGCCTTGGGTGATATTGGCAACACCCTTTCGCAACTGCGCGAAACCGGCCGGCAGATCCAGGCCCAGCAACACGCTACCGATATTGCCCAGCAGTCCTACGACACGGTGCTTCAGCGGTACGGCTCCGGGATCGGTAACTACCTGGACGTGCTCAGCATCGAACAGCAATTGCTGCAGGCCCAGCGTCAGCTGGCGACCCTGAATGCCGGGCAGATCGCTCTATCGATTCAATTGATGCAGGCCCTGGGCGGCGGGTTCAACGCCGACAACGTGGCGTCGACCACCCCAGCCACTCGCACGGAATAATTTGAGGTATTTGTCATGGCCACTGCCGAAAACACTAACGCTACAGAACAACCCAAAGACAACAACCCGCGCAAACGCAAAGTCATGCTGATCAGCCTTGCGCTGATCGTCATCCTCAGCGTCCTTGGCGTATGGGCCTGGCACGAATTCTACGGGCGCTTCAACGAGAGCACCGACGACGCTTATGTGAACGGCAACGTGGTGGAAATCACCCCGCTGGTCACCGGCACCGTGGTGAGCATCGGCGCGGACGATGGCGACTTGGTCCACGAAGGCCAGGTGCTGGTCAACTTCGACCCGAATGACGCCGCCGTCGGCCTGCAAAGTGCCCAGGCCAACCTGGCGCGTACCGTGCGTCAGGTGCGTGGCTTGTACAGCAACGTTGATGGCATGAAAGC
Organism: Pseudomonas sp. Irchel 3H9; assembly: GCF_900187495.1. Classification (NCBI taxonomy): domain Bacteria; kingdom Pseudomonadati; phylum Pseudomonadota; class Gammaproteobacteria; order Pseudomonadales; family Pseudomonadaceae; genus Pseudomonas; species Pseudomonas sp. Irchel 3H9. The sequence continues at coordinate 184,286 of NZ_FYDK01000002.1, forward strand.
CCAGGTCAACGCGCAGAAAGCCGATGTGCAGACCGCTCAGGACAACTACAACCGTCGTAAGACCCTGGCCCAGGGCGGGGCGATTTCCCTGGAGGAACTGTCCCATGCCCGCGACAGCCTGACGGCCGCCAAGAACGCCCTGACCAACCTTGAGCAGCAGCTCAAAACCAGCAACGCCCTGGTGGATGACACGGTGATCTCGTCCCATCCGGACGTGCAAGCTGCCGCCGCGCAATTGCGTCAGGCCTACCTGACCAATGCGCGCAGCACCCTGATCGCGCCGGTCACCGGCTATGTCGCCAAGCGCTCCGTGCAACTGGGCCAGCGCGTGCAGCCGGGTACCGCATTGATGGCCGTGATCCCGCTGAACCAGCTGTGGATCGACGCCAACTTCAAGGAAACCCAACTGCGCGACATGCGCATTGGCCAACCGGTGGACATCGAGTCGGATATCTATGGCAGCGATGTGAAATACAGCGGCACCGTCGACAGCCTCGGCGCCGGCACCGGCAGCGCGTTCGCCCTGTTGCCGGCGCAGAACGCCACCGGTAACTGGATCAAGATCGTGCAGCGAGTACCGGTGCGCATCCATATCAATGCCGAAGAGTTGGCCAAGCACCCACTGCGCGTTGGCTTGAGCACCGTGGTGAATGTGGACCTGCACGACCAGAGCGGTCCCGTGCTGGCGCAACAGCCGCCACAAAAGGCCTCTTTCACCACCAACGTGTATGACCGCCAATTGGCCGAAGCCGATGCCATGATCACCCAGTTGATCCATGACAACAGCGTCGCCGCTCCCAAGGCTGTGCAACGCTGATGAGCAATAACGCCTCGTTCACGCCACCCAGCCTGTTGATGGCCACCATTGGCCTGTCGCTGGCGACTTTTATGCAGGTGCTCGACACCACCATCGCCAACGTGGCGTTGCCGACCATTTCCGGCAACCTGGGCGTGAGTTCGGAGCAGGGCACCTGGGTGATCACCTCGTTTGCGGTGAGCAACGCCATCGCCTTGCCGCTCACCGGTTGGTTGAGCCGACGCTTTGGCGAGGTGAAGCTGTTTCTGTGGGCGACCATTCTGTTTGTGCTGGCATCGTTCCTGTGCGGGATTTCCACTTCGATGCCCGAGCTGATCGGCTTTCGGGTGCTGCAAGGCTTGGTGGCGGGGCCGTTGTACCCGATGACCCAAACCTTGTTAATTGCGGTCTACCCGCCGGCGAAGCGCGGCATGGCCCTCGCGTTACTGGCGATGGTCACGGTGGTCGCGCCGATTGCCGGGCCAATCCTCGGCGGCTGGATCACCGACAGCTACAGCTGGCCGTGGATCTTCTTTATCAACGTTCCCATCGGCATTTTTGCGGTGATGGTGGTGCGTGCGCAGTTGAAGAAGCGACCTGTGGTCACCAGTTATCAGCCGATGGATTACGTCGGGTTGTTAAGCCTGATCGTGGGGGTCGGGGCCTTGCAGATCATCCTCGACAAGGGCAATGACCTGGATTGGTTCGAATCCAACTTCATCATCATCGGCGCGGCGATTTCGGCGATTGCCCTGGCGGTGTTCGTCATCTGGGAGCTGACCGATAAGCACCCAGTGGTCAACCTGCGGCTGTTTGCCTACCGCAACTTCCGCATCGGCACCATCGTGTTGATCCTCGGTTACGCGGGCTTCTTTGGCATCAACCTGATCCTGCCACAATGGCTGCAAACCCAGATGGGCTACACCGCCACCTGGGCCGGCCTGGCGGTGGCGCCGATCGGGATTCTGCCGGTGCTGATGTCGCCGTTCGTGGGCAAGTACGCGCACAAGTTCGACCTGCGTCTGCTGGCGGGCCTGGCGTTCCTGGCGATTGGCTTGAGCTGCTTCATGCGCGCAGGCTTTACCAATGAAGTGGACTTCACCCACATCGCCCTTGTGCAGTTGTTCATGGGGATTGGTGTTGCACTGTTCTTTATGCCGACCTTGAGTATCTTGATGTCCGACCTGCCACCGCACCAGATTGCCGACGGTGCGGGCCTGGCAACCTTCCTGCGTACGTTAGGCGGCAGCTTTGCGGCGTCGCTGACCACCTGGATCTGGATTCGCCGGGCGGACCAGCACCATGCGTACATGAGCGAGAACATGACCACCTATGACGCGGCCACGCGCAATGCGCTGGATGCGTTGGGTGGGGCAGGGCACAAGGCCTATGCGCAGTTGGACCAGATCCTCACCAGCCAGGCGTACATGATGTCCACCGTGGATTACTTCACGTTGTTGGGGTGGATGTTCATGGGATTGATGCTGCTGGTGTGGCTGGCGAAGCCGCCGTTTGGCGCCAAGGCAGGGCCGGAAGCAAGCGGCCACTGATCCACACGGACTGGAATGCAATCAAATGTGGGAGGGGGCTTGCCCCCGATAGCGGTGGGTCAGCCAAAAAATGCTGACGGATCCACGGCCATCGGGGGCAAGCCCCCTCCCACATTTTGATCTCTGTTCACATTGGATCAGTGGTGTTTGAGGTCTCAGGCGCCAGGCAATGCCAGCTGCGGATTCACAAAATCAAACGCCGTCAACTGAAACCCTTGCTCATCCACCTGCAACGCCCAGCCCTGCTTGTCCCAATCCCCCAGCACAATGCGCTTGGCCGCCTGCTCGCCAATCTGCAGCTTGTGGATCGCCGGGCGGTGGGTATGGCCGTGGACCAAGGTGCGCACGCCGAACTGCTGCATCACCCGCGGCACTTCCTCGGGGGTTACATCGACAATGTCGTTGGCCTTCATGCGCGTCTGCGCCCTGCTCTCACTGCGCAGCTTGCGCGCCAGCTTGTGGCGGGTACGCAAGGGCAAGTGACGCAGGATAAACAGCACAATCGGGTTACGCAGGATGCGCCGCAGCTTCATATAACCCACGTCGCGGGTGCAGAGGCTGTCGCCGTGCATCAACAGCACGGGTTCGCCATACAACTGCACGACACTCGGGTCCTTGAGCAAGGTCGCGCCTGCTGCTTTGCAGAACGCCTTGCCGATCAGGAAATCGCGGTTGCCATGCATGATAAAAATCGGGGTACCGCTGTTGCTCAGCTCGCGCAGGGCTGCGCAAATCGAACGTTGAAAGGGGGTCATCCCATCGTCGCCAATCCAGGCTTCGAAGAAGTCCCCCAGAATGTACAACGCCTGGGCGCCACGGGCGCGGCCGTGGAGCAGATCCAGAAACGCCCGGGTGATGTCCGGGCGCTCCTCTTCCAGATGCAAATCTGAAATCAGCAATATCACCCAACGATCTCGGCTTTCTCGACGATTACGTCTTCTGCTGGAACGTCCTGGTGACCGGCTTTGGACGTGGTGGACACGCCTTTGATCTTGTCGACAACGTCCTGGCCTTCGGTGACTTTACCGAACACGGCGTAGCCCCAACCCTGCACGTTCTTGCCGCTGTGGTTCAGGAAGGCGTTATCGGCCACGTTGATGAAGAACTGCGCGGAGGCCGAATGCGGCTCCATGGTACGGGCCATGGCGACGGTGTACTTGTCGTTGGAAAGGCCGTTGTCCGCTTCGTTCTGGATGCTTGGACGCTTGTCTTTCTTCTCTTTCATGCCTGGCTCGAAACCGCCGCCCTGGATCATGAAGTTACCGATGACGCGGTGGAAAACGGTGTTTTCGTAGTGGCCAGCGTTCACGTACTCGATGAAGTTGGCGACGGTGATCGGCGCTTTCTCGGCGTTCAGCTCGATGACGATCTCGCCGTGGTTGGTGGTCAGTTTGACTTGAGTCATGTTCACTACTCTTTCAGGAAATTCGTGGGTTTGAGCGCCTTGGCGCCTTACCGGTTTGGCTAAACTGCGGCCAAGGCGCGCAGTTTAGCGTGCCTTGCAGGAATTTCGAGGTGGTTTTTTACCGCGCCCGTCATAAAAGCAGCAATAAGTGCAGCAGTTTTTGACCGCGCTCTGTCAGCAGCTTGACAGCATCAGCTATGATACGGCCTTTGTTTTATCTGGCCCCAACCGGCCACGAACCTGTCTGTTCAAGGATCCTATGAGCAAGCCCACTGTCGACACTACTTCGAATTCCAAGGCCGGACCTGCCGTCCCGGTCAATTTCCTGCGCCCGATCATCCAGGCGGACCTGGATTCGGGCAAGCACACGCAGATCGTCACCCGCTTCCCGCCAGAGCCCAACGGCTACCTGCACATTGGTCACGCTAAGTCGATCTGTGTGAACTTCGGCCTGGCCCAGGAGTTCGGTGGCGTCACGCACCTGCGTTTCGACGACACCAACCCGGCCAAGGAAGACCAGGAATACATCGACGCCATTGAAAGCGACATCAAGTGGCTGGGCTTCGAATGGTCCGGTGAAGTGCGCTATGCCTCCAAATACTTCGACCAGTTGTTCGACTGGGCCGTCGAGCTGATCAAGGCCGGCAAGGCCTACGTCGACGACCTGACCCCGGAGCAGGCCAAGGAATACCGTGGCACGCTGACCGAACCGGGCAAGAACAGCCCGTTCCGCGACCGTTCCGTGGAAGAGAACCTCGACTGGTTCGCCCGCATGCGCGCCGGTGAGTTCCCGGACGGCGCCCGCGTACTGCGCGCCAAGATCGACATGGCTTCGCCGAACATGAACCTGCGCGACCCGATCATGTACCGCATCCGCCATGCCCACCACCACCAGACCGGTGACAAGTGGTGCATCTACCCGAACTACGATTTCACCCACGGTCAGTCGGACGCCATCGAAGGCATCACCCACTCCATCTGCACCCTGGAGTTCGAAAGCCATCGTCCGCTGTACGAGTGGTTCCTGGACAGCCTGCCGGTTCCGGCGCACCCGCGTCAGTACGAATTCAGCCGCCTGAACCTGAACTACACCATCACCAGCAAGCGCAAACTCAAGCAACTGGTCGATGAGAAGCACGTGTTTGGTTGGGATGACCCGCGCATGTCGACCCTGTCGGGCTTCCGCCGTCGCGGCTACACCCCGGCGTCGATCCGCAATTTCTGCGACATGGTCGGCACCAACCGTTCCGATGGCGTGGTTGACTTCGGCATGCTCGAATTCAGCATCCGTCAGGACCTCGACGCGAATGCTCCGCGCGCCATGTGCGTCTTGCGTCCGTTGAAAGTCGTGATCACCAACTATCCGGAAGACAAGGTCGATCACCTCGAACTGCCGCGTCATCCGCAGAACGAAGCACTCGGCGTGCGCAAGCTGCCATTCGCCCGTGAAATCTACATCGACCGCGATGACTTCATGGAAGAGCCGCCAAAAGGCTACAAGCGCCTGGAGCCGAACGGCGAAGTGCGCCTGCGCGGCAGCTACGTGATCCGCGCCGACGAAGCAATCAAGGACGCCGATGGCAACATCGTTGAGCTGCGTTGCTCCTACGACCCGGAAACCCTCGGCAAGAACCCTGAAGGCCGCAAGGTCAAAGGCGTGATCCACTGGGTGCCGGCTGCGGCCAGCATCGAGTGCGAAGTGCGTCTGTACGATCGCCTGTTCCGCTCACCGAACCCTGAGAAGGCCGAAGACAGCGCCAGTTTCCTCGACAACATCAACCCTGATTCCCTGCAAGTACTCACTGGTTGTCGTGCTGAGCCATCGCTTGGCGACGCACAGCCGGAAGACCGTTTCCAGTTCGAGCGCGAAGGTTACTTCTGCGCGGATATCAAGGACTCGAAACCAGGCGCTCCGGTATTCAACCGTACCGTGACCTTGCGTGATTCGTGGGGCCAGTGATTCTGTTTTAAGGAACTGTCGTGCTAACGATCTACAACACACTCAGCAAGACCAAAGAAGTCTTCAAGCCGCTGGATGGCAACAAGGTGCGCATGTACGTGTGCGGCATGACCGTGTACGACTACTGCCACATCGGCCACGGCCGCAGCATGGTTGCCTTCGACCTGGTGACCCGCTGGTTGCGTTTCAGCGGCTATGACTTGACCTATGTTCGCAACATCACCGACATCGACGACAAGATCATCAACCGCGCCAATGAAAACGGCGAGTCGTTCGACGCGCTGACCGAGCGCATGATCGCCGCGATGCATGAGGACGAGGCTCGCCTCAACATCCTCAAGCCGGACATGGAGCCGCGCGCCACGGATCACATCCCTGGCATGCACGCCATGATCCAGACCCTGATCGACAAGGGTTATGCCTACGCCCCCGGCAATGGCGACGTGTACTACCGCGTCGCCAAGTTCATGGGCTACGGCAAGCTGTCGCGCAAGAAGATCGAAGACCTGCGCATCGGTGCGCGTATCGAAGTCGACGAAGCCAAGCAGGATCCGCTGGACTTCGTGCTGTGGAAAGGCACCAAGCCCGGCGAGCCGAGCTGGGAATCCCCATGGGGCGCCGGGCGTCCGGGCTGGCACATCGAATGCTCGGTGATGTCCACCTGCTGCCTGGGCGAGACCTTCGACATTCATGGCGGCGGCAGCGACCTTGAGTTCCCGCACCACGAAAACGAAATCGCCCAGAGCGAAGCCGCCACCGGCAAGACCTACGCTAACGCCTGGATGCACTGCGGCATGATCCGCATCAATGGCGAGAAGATGTCCAAGTCCTTGAACAACTTCTTCACCATTCGCGACGTGCTGGAAAAGTACCACCCGGAAGTAGTGCGTTACCTGTTGGTGTCCAGCCACTACCGCAGCGCCATCAACTACTCGGAAGACAACCTCAAGGACGCCAAGGGCGCTCTGGAGCGGTTCTACCACGCGTTGAAAGGCTTGCCCGCCGTTGCACCGGCTGGCGGCGAAGCGTTCGTGGCACGGTTCACCGAAGTCATGAACGACGACTTCGGCACACCCGAAGCCTGCGCGGTGCTGTTCGAAATGGTGCGTGAAATCAACCGCCTGCGCGAGAGCGATCTCGACGCAGCGGCTGGCCTGGCTGCTCGCTTGAAAGAGCTGGCCAGCGTGCTGGGCGTATTGCAGATGGAAGCCGATGACTTCCTGCAAGCCGGCGCCGAAGGGCGTGTGGATGCGGCTGAGGTTGATGCGCTGATCCAGGCGCGTCTGGCGGCTCGCGCAGGCAAGGACTGGGCGGAATCCGACCGTATCCGGGACCAACTGACCGCGATGGGCGTGGTGTTGGAAGACGGGAAGGGCGGGACGACGTGGCGGTTGGCTGATCAGGCCTGATTGGCAAACGCTGGATGAAAAACGCCCCGACTGGTTCGGGGCGTTTTTTTTTTGCACCGTTTTAGTGAGCGGCTCACCCGATAGCGCTGTCTCAGCCAACATACCTGCCAACAGTGCCGCCGCCTTCGAAGCCTCGCTAAAGCTCGACATCTCCCACATTGGGAGAGTGCCTGCGTCCTCGAAGCCGGGAAACCGGGCTTCCTGCGACTAGTGCGATGGGTGGGCTCACGGTCTGTTCCTTCAGAGGACCGTAGCTGGAAAAAGGACGGATCTAGCCGCCGGAAACCTGCGAAAGTGGTGTTAGATACGCAGGTGCCGTAGTGACGTCATACGCATTCTTTGTCGCGTCGTTATGAATCGTCTCGTGGTATCTGCCGTCCTTGAAATGCAGGGCGACGCCATCATCGACCGCGTAGGCGGGTTGTGCGCCTTTGAGCCGGACAAGCTCAACAAACGAAGTCTCTCTTCCCGCCTCTGAACTGAAATGCGGACACAGCGCTCCTGGCAGAAAACCCAGGCCGGCAATCAGGGCGAACGCTCCCCCTGACTCGGAGTGCCCGTATTCAAACCAGCAAATCGCCCCAGCGCTGACACCACACAGGACCTTGCCGTTTTCCCATGCCTTTGTCAGAAGGCCCACTACGCCGAATTCACGCCAGATAGCCAGCATGGCGCGGGTATTCCCGCCTGCCACGTAGATGATGTCGGCTTGCTCAAACAACGAAGACATATGATCCGGGCTGGGAAAGGGTGGAATGAAAAATGTCAGCGTGCGTACGCTGCAACCAGCGCTCTCATATTTGGCCGTGAAGTCAAAAATCTTGACTCGGTCATCCCCACTGGCTGTGGAGATATAGAGCACGGTAGGGCGTGTTTTGCCTGATGAAGCGACGATATGTTCGTCAATGTGCGTCATGCGCTGCATCTCTTCGGCGGACTCGCCGCCAATGACAATAATATGTTTAGTCATCCTGACCTCCAGTCCGTGTTACGAGGCGCGAGTGCCGGCTGTCAGTTGATATCGACTCTGAACAAAACCATTGTCCGACACCTGGGTTCCGACATGGCGAAGCCCATGCTCACTGCCAACCTGGCTAAACAATGGAATGCCTTGCCCCAGCAAAACCGGGATACGCGTAATGATCAGCTCATCAACCAGGCCCGCTTCAAGAAACGCCTGGACCGTTTGGCCACCGTCGATATAAAGATGCTTCATACCGCGTTCTGCTAACGCTACCACGAGTGAGGTCACGTCTCCCGCCATGACCTCGACCTTGCCCTCCAAATGCTCAGGTAGCTCCAGTCGTTGGCGGGAAAGCGCAATGACCGGCGTACCCTTATAGGGCCATTCGGGGAAGGACAAGACTTTCTCCAGGGTTTTGCGGCCCATAACGAGCGCATCGACCGTTGCGATGAAGCTTTCATACGTCACGCCGTTCAACTCGGCGGTTTCGTATTCCGGTTTGTGCAACCACTCGATATCACCGTCGGGGCGAGCAATAAAACCGTCGACGCTGGCTGCGATAAAAACCGAACATTTGATATCCATGGCGAAAACTCCTTTTTGCGTGTGGACGTAACGGCAGCCTGCGGGTGATGTTGGGCTGGGCGACAATGTTACTTTAATCATCAGGTGCAACAACCGAGCGCCAATATAAATAGCCCTTATGCCCCTTTTTGAGTGCTAGGACGTATAGGAAGTTGGTTGATCCAGGACGTTGGACGATGTGCTCCATGGCCTGCGACCCCCTGAATCCGGATCCTAACTTTTTGGTTAGCCCATTACCTTTTCGTGCGTTCTTGTGGCCTCTTCGTCCCGTTCCTATCCTGTGGTCTCCGTTTATCCAGGAGTAGGTTTCCCATGAGTTTTGATCTTCAACTAAAGGGCCTTCGCGCCTTGGTCACCGGCGGCACCAAAGGTATCGGCGCCGCAGTGGTTGCCGTGTTGCAGGAACAAGGCGTCCAGGTGATTTCGGTCGCGCGTTCGGCGGTGGAATCGACACCCGAAGGCGTGCATTTCATCGCCGCCGACCTCGGCACTGCCGCCGGTTGCGCGTGCGCCACCGACGCGGTGAAAAGCCAGTTCGGCAGCGTCGACATCATCGTTAATGTACTTGGCGGTTCCAGCGCGCCAGGCGGCGGTTTCGCAGTGCTCGATGATGAGCAGTGGGCGAGTGCGTTGGGCCAGAACCTGATGGCGGCGGTGCGAGTGGATCGGGCGCTGTTGCCAGGAATGATCGAGCGTGGGGCCGGCGTGATTATTCATGTCACGTCGATCCAGCGTGAGTTGCCTTTGCCGGAGTCCACCACGGCGTATGCCGCTGCGAAGGCGGCTTTGGCGACCTACAGCAAGAGCCTGTCAAAGGAAGTCACGCCCAAGGGCATTCGGGTGGTGCGTGTTTCGCCGGGTTGGGTGGAGACGGATGCGGCGGTGGCGCTGGCAGAGCGTCTGGCGCAAGAGGCGGGCACAGATTACGAAGGTGGCAAGCAGATCATCATGCAAGCACTGGGTGGTATTCCGCTCGGGCGTCCTGCCAAGCCTGAAGAAGTCGCTGACTTGATTGCCTTCCTGGTATCGCCGCGTGCAGCGTCTATCAGCGGTACTGAGTATGTGATCGACGGCGGCACCGTTCCCACGGTTTAGGCCTCGGGTTTGGCCGCTTGCCACTTGAGCAGGCCATCCAGCACCGGGCACAGGCTCTGACCCCATTCGGTCATTCTGTATTCCACTTTGGGCGGCACCACCGGGTAGACCGTGCGCTGCACCAGGCCATCCGCTTCGAGTTGGCGCAATTGCTGAGCGAGCATCTTCTGCGAGATATCCGGGATCAGTCGCTCAAGGTCTGAATAGCGCTGCACCTGACCGCCGAACAGGTGGAACAGGATTATCAGCTTCCAGCGCCCGCCGAGCCAGTGGAGGGTGCTTTCGACATCGGCCGCGGCGGTGGCGGGGGTGTAGGTTTTGCTCATCGCGTACGTCCTGGAACAGTTCGGAAAATTGCTATTTGTTCTGATACCCGCGCCATCATGGCCTTAGAAGGGCGCCACGACCAAGCCGATGTTCAAGCTGGCGGTTATTTGAATGAGCACAGATCCAAATGTGGAAGGGGCGAGCCCCCCTCCCACATTTTTACCGTGTTCGCCTCAGAGCTCAGCGGCGCCTGCTGACTTCAGCGGGCACGTCATCACCGGCCATGCGCTTACGAAACAGCGCCGTACGGGCCAGCAGCACACCAGGCCCCCAACGTCGAGGCGAGGGCAGGCGGCTGCATGTGCTGGAAGACGTCCTTCATGCGCAACAACCCGGTCGCACCGATCAGCGCAAACACGCTGCTGTGGAGTGGCTGGCAGGTGTTCACTATGTGCCGACTGGTGTACCGAATGAAGGCTAATTGCAGTTGCCGGGTTTGACTCGCGGCAATGTGCCTGAGTCACCTTTCTTGACAAACATCAATTTATGATCCTGACTTAAATCAGAGAACGTTAGCGTAGTGTGCGGCGAAACAGTTTTATCTCTTAAAGAATTTTGATCTCCTCACCGGTACGAAGGATATTGGAATGAATAAGATATTAACTGTATTGGCGCTACTGGTGTGGATGCCGATCTCCCAAGCTCAAAGTGTGTGGATGCAACTGCAAAGTCAGCACGATGCGCTAGATGTTGCTGAAGTTTCCCTCGGTAATTACAAGGTGCCTCCGGCGATTTTGGCGGAACATGCCGATGTTGAGCGGGGATGGAAAGTTATTACTGTGGACGCCAATGGCAATACGCTTTATAGCAGCACCATTAATGACAGTCGTTATCGTCGCGGCGAAGTTTTTAATGAGATAACAGGTGCAATATCAAGTGTCAGTGCGGAATCTGCTGTAGAAGGCACTGAAGAAGTATTACTTCCTTACGACAGCCAAGTGTCCAGGATCAAGATCTTTCGTATTGACCTCAAGGCGGTTGACTCACTCGATGGCGCAGCGATGCGCAAGCCGTTACTGGAACTCGATCGCCAGGCCATCGAACGCTTGGCGAAGCGAGCACCTTTGCGCGGTGTCCTAGGCGATATCGACAGCGACAAGGTGGTCATGCTTAATCCGGACGGTAGCACCCAGAGAAAGCCGCTGGTGTTTGCAATTGTCGGCGATGGTTATGCCCAAGACGATATGCAGGCCTTTCGTGACGATACCCAGGCCGCCATCGATATTATTATGGGCGATACTGTGTTCGATGCGATTAAAGATAAAGTGGGTTTTTTACGCTTTGACCATGTTTCGCCGGTATCGGGTGAGCCGGATACTAAGAATATTGAAACGATCATGCGGCACAGTAATCAACTGGGGCATGGCATCTATGACGTTTCGATTAAACTTTCGAAGTTTACATATCATCAGGTCGGCGTCGGCGGTCTCGCCAGTACCAATAAGATTTATATCTTTAAACCGTCTGCCAATACGCCGCTGGCCATCACCTCGATTCCCCATGAAATCGGTCATGCGTTGTTCAGGTTGGCGGATGAATATGCGTCCTATGACGCCGGCGAGACGTGCTTCGATGTCGAGCCTGCGGCGCCGAATATCACCCGTCAGACTGACAGGGAAAAAATCAAGTGGGGCGATCTGATCAGTCCGCAAACGCCTTTGCCAACCGAAGAAAATGCGGTTGAAGCTGGCACGTTAGGCCTTTACACCATCCACAAAGACTGTACGTACGGCCCCGCACCCCAAGGCATCATGGGCGGTGGACGTTATGGTGTGAAGGGGCACGAGGCTGGTTGGGGGGCGGTCAACGAGCGGCAGATTCGCGGATTGCTGCATGCGTACCTGGGTAACGACGTGCCGCTTGTTTTTGCCCCGTCAGTTGTCATGAAGATAAAAACCGGGGAGAAACGTGAGCCCATAGCGTCTTCTTACCGCAACAGTCGTGCTCCCCTGATGGTGGAGGCGGGATCGACGAGTGTGCCCAATGCAGGCGCAGCGCCGTTTACGTATCGTTGGAAGATCCCTGTTGAACTCAATCCGCAGGTCAACGGGCGTTACGCGATGATTGAGGCCCCATCGGCGCCGCAATTCATGGAGTACCCGGTCGAGGTGCAGATTACTGACGGCAAGATGGCGAACACCCGGAGTGAGACGCTGAAAGTCCTTCCCTCCGTGCGGATCAAAGGGGAAATCATTGGCGCCTCTTCCGCTAACGGAGGGACCTGGGTGGAATTGACGGCCGACATCTCCCACGAAGGCGCAGAGGACCCCGAATTCCAATATCGCTGGACCGTGCCGGACGGATGGACCCAGCCCATCGGCGTGACGCAGAAGAGTTTGCGCATCGTTGCCCCCACACCCTCTGTCAGTACGCCCTTTACGTTCAGTGTCAGTGTCACGCCGCTGATGAAGTTACCGGGCACCGAGAACGATCCTTATCCTCAAAAAATCAGCCTTCCGGCCGATACCGTGACACTGGAGACCTCCGTTGTCGTCAGGCGCAGGCAACCCGTAGACACTGACCCCTATGCCAAAATCCAGGGACCTTCGTCGATAAAAAGCGCTCAAACCTTTCAGTTGGATGGGTCCAGTTCAGAGATCCCCCATTCGTCGGCCAAGATGACATATCGGTGGAATGCCGCTGATTTTGAGCCATCCAGTTCATCCGCAGTAGCACCTGATTTCAAAGCGCCTGAGAAAGCGGGCAGTTTCCCGGTATCGCTGACGGTGACCAACAGCGAGAACCGCAGTAATACCGTCACGCGCAGCATTCAGGTCCAGTCCGATGAGCCCACGCCCGAACCCGATAGGGTAGAGGGGCCGCAGACGCTGATTTCCGGTGAGGTGGCTGTCTTTACCGCCGTCGTCAATGATCTGCGGGATGTTCGCGGCTATAGCTGGGCGTTTTCGCCGGCGTTTGCTTACCAGAATGTGAGCGCCCCGAATATCGTGGCGAAGGCGCCCGAGGTCACGCAAAGTACGACCGGCAGGGTTACGGTGCTGGTTTACCGCACCGGTTCCCCCAATCCGACTTCGCTGTCCAAGGACGTCGTGATAGAGCCCAAGCCAGTGGATAGCCCTGCACCGCAGGCGATAATCAGCGGTCCGATTTCCGTGGAGGCAGGCAAGACGCTGACTCTGTCGGGCGCGGGGTCGAGTGGCGGCAACCTGCGTTATGCATGGATGGCGAATGAGTTTTCGCCGGCGTCTTCCTCCGGGATCGGTCCGATCCTTACCGCGCCTGCCACGGCTGGCCCACGCACCATCAACCTCATGGTGACCGATGCCGACAATCGCAGCGCCAGTGCAAGTCATACGGTTAACGTCACAGCCCAACAAGCCGGTAACTGCGCGCCGGTCTGGGTGGCGACCAAGGCCTACGCGACGCCCAACGAGAAGGTGTCCTATGACGGTTACAACTACGAGGTCGCCCACTGGACGCAGAATAATCGGCCTGACCTGAACTTTGTATTGAGCGGTTCAGCCAAGCCGTGGCGGCGCTTGAGTCCTTGCACGCCCTGAGGCGGGCGGACCTTCAATCACTGTTGGAGCGAAGTTTGCTCGCGAAAACCTGAGTGCGCCACGATTCAGCATGAAGTGCTGCGTTATCGTTGACGAGCTTCGCGAGCTAGCGCTGATAAAGTGCCGGAGCTACGGTGTTTTATCGGCGCGGCGGCTGCTGACTTCGGCCGGCACGTCATCACCGGCCATGCGCTTGCGAAACAGTGCCGTACGGGCCAGCAGCAACGTGGTCACCGGCACGGTGATCGACAGCAAAATCGGAATCAACCACCCGTGCAGCACCGGCCCGGACTTGAGTACCGAAAAATACACGATCGACGCCAACGCTACACACCAGGCTCCCAACGTCGAGGCCAGGGCAGGCGGGTGCATGCGCTGGAAGAAGTCCTTCATGCGCAGCAAACCGATCGCGCCGATCAGCGCAAACACACTGCTCAACACCAGCAGCACTGCGACCACGATTTCCATCCAGAACGGCATCATTCAATCACCTCCCCGCGCAGCAGGAATTTCGCCAGGGCAAACGAGCCCACAAAGCCAAACAACGCAATCAACAGCGCCGCTTCAAAGTAGGTGTCACTGGCATAACGAATACCGAGCACCAGCATCATCAGCATCGCCAGGATGTACAGATAGTCCAGCGCCAGTACCCGGTCTTGAGCTGAAGGGCCTTTGAACAGGCGGATCAGCGTCAGCACCATGGCCAGGGAGAACAGGAACAGGCTGAACAGGATTGCATTGGAGAGCAGGGCGCTCATTCGAAGATCTCCATCAATGGCCGCTCGTACGCGCTTTTGAAATGTTCGATGAAGGCCACTTCGTCCTCCAGATCGAAGACGTGCAGCAGCAGGATGCTGCGATCCAGCGCCAGTTCCGACCAGATGGTGCCGGGCACTACGGTGGTGATCATCGACAGGGCGGCAAGGCCGTTGGCGTCACGCAAGTCCAGGGGGATCTTGATGAAGCGCGAACGCGGTGGGCGCGAGCCGCATGTCAGCACAGCCCAGGCCACTTGCAGGTTGGAGACGATCACATCGCGGCCCACCAGGAAGAACAGGCGGATGATTACGCCAGGTCGGCGGATGCGGATCGGCAGCGGGCGCAACGGCGCCATCAGCAGTGGGGCGAGCACCCCCAGCGCAGCACCCAGCAGCAGATGGCCAGGGCTGACGGAGAGGTTCAGCACCAGCCACAGCACCCACAATGCCAGGGACAACCATGGGGCAGGGAGCAGACGCTTCATGGTTGCACCTCCAGAGCGGCCGTCTTGGCTTCAGGGCTGAGCACTGGTCGCGTGGCCATGACCGCCATCACGTAGCTTTCCGGGTTGTTCAGGCTCTGGGCGGTGGCTTGGGTGTAGCGCATCAGCGGCTCGGCCTTGAAGGTCAGTAGGATGCTCAGGCCCAGCAGGAAGAAAATCGGCACGCATTCGTAGCGGCGCAGCAAGGGCGATGGACGCTCCTCCGGGGTCCAGAAACGCTGGACACCCAGACGGGCGAAGGCGATCAGCGAGGCCAGTCCGGACAGGATCAGCAATGCCATCAGGCCCCAGGCCGCAGGGCGAATCGGGCCTTCCTGGCCGCTGCCCAGGCCCAGTGGATTGACCAGCGCACTCAGCAAGCTGAGCTTGCCGATAAACCCGGACAGCGGCGGCATGCCGATGATCAGCAGTGCGCAGGCGACAAAACTCAAGCCCAGGAACGCCATGGTCCAGGGGATCACCTGGCCGACTACGGCTTTCTGCTCGTCATCCAGGTTGACCCCTGGACGCGGGTGCAACGACTCCATGGCCTTGGGCAATGCATCGATTTCTTCATCCAACGGCAGGTCATTGGCCGAGCGCGAACGCTCGATCAATTCGGCCAGCAGGAACAGCGCACTCAACGCGAGGGTCGAGCTGACCAGATAGAACAGCGCCCCAGCGGTCAGGCTCGGCTGGGCGAAACCCACCGACGACAGCAGGATGCCGGCCGACACCAGGATGCTCAGGCTCGCCATGCGCTCCAGGCGTTGCGCCGCCACCATTGCTAGCCCAGCGAAGACGATGGTTGCCATGCCGCCGTACACCAGCCAGTCGCCACCAAACAACGCCGAAGCGCCGGCCTGGCCGGAGAACAGCAGCGTCCACAGGCGCAGCACGGTGTACACGCCGACTTTGGTCATGATCGCGAACATCGCCGCCACCGGCGCGCTGGCCGAGGAGTAAGCGGGCGCGAGCCAGAAGTTCAGCGGCCACATGCCGGCCTTGGCCAAAAACGCGGTGGCGAGGATCGCCGCACCGGCATGCAACAGGCCACGATCGGCCTCCGGTACCAGCGGGATTTTCAGTGCCAGATCAGCAAAATTCAGCGTACCGGTAACGCCGTAGATCATCGCCGCGCCAATCAGGAACAGCGACGACGCCAGCAGGTTTATCGCAATGTAATGCAGGCCCGACGACACCCGCGCGCGGCCCGAGCCGTGCAGCATCAAGCCGTAGGACGCGGCCAGCAGCACCTCGAAGAACACGAACAGGTTGAACAGGTCCGCCGTGAGGAACGCGCCGTAAAGGCCCATCATCTGGATCTGGAACAGCGCATGGAAGCTGGTACCGGCACGGTCCCAGCGGGCCATGGCGAACAACAGCGCGCTCACGCCGATAATCCCAGTGAGCACCAGCATCAATGCCGAGAGTTGATCCACCACCAGCACGATGCCGAATGGCACCTGCCAGTTGCCCGGCAGGTAGACGCCAATCGAGCCGGGCCCACCTTTTTGCGTCCAGTACAACAGCAGGATCGCGATGCCGAGGCCGATGACGCTGGAGAACAGATTGATCTTGGCTTTGAGCGGGCGGCGTTTTTCGCCGAGCATCAGCATCAGCGCTGCGGTGAGCAACGGCAGCAGGATGGGGGCGACGATCAGTTGGTTGACCCAGTTCATTCCTTGGGCTCCCGGCCGTCCACATGGTCCGTGCCGGTCAGGCCCCGTGACGCCAGCAGCACCACCAGGAACAGTGCGGTCATGGCGAAGCTGATCACGATGGCCGTCAGCACCAGTGCCTGGGGCAGGGGATCGGTGTAGTTGAGCAGGTCTTGCGGCACGCCGTCCTTGATGATCGGCTCTTTACCGATAAACAGGCTGCCCATGCTGAAAATGAACAGGTTGACCCCGTACGACAACAAGCACAGGCCCATCACCACCTGAAACGTCCGTGGCCGCAGGATCAACCAGACGCCGGAGGCCGCCAGGACCCCAATGGCAATTGCGATGACTTCTTCCATCAGGCGGCTCCTTCTGTTGCGGCGACTACTTTGGCCTGGTTACTCGGTTTATGCGCGCGCACCGACTGGTGACCGAGGGCAGTGAGCATCAGCAAGGTCGAGCCGACGACCATGGCGTATACGCCGACGTCGAAGAACAGCGCGCTGGCGACATGAATATCGCCCAGCAGCGGCAGGCTGAAATGCCAGGTGTGCGTGGTGAGGAACGGGTAGCCGACAAACAACGCGCCGATCCCGGTCAGCGTTGCCGAGAACAGGCCGAAGCCCATCCAGCGCATTGGCCGCAGGCTCATTTGTGCCTCGACCCACTGCGTACCGGCCACCATGTATTGCAGGATAAACGCCACCGACATCACCAAGCCGGCGACAAAACCGCCGCCCGGTTGATTGTGGCCGCGCATAAACAGGTAGAACGACACTACGAGGGCAATCGGCAGCAGCAGGCGTACCAGGACTGCCGGCACCATCATAAAGCCCAGGGCGGTATCGCTGGCCTGGCGCGGGTTGACCAGGTCGGTCGCCACGTCCGGCGCCAGTTGGCGCTGTTGTGCAGGCAGTTGCATGCTTTCCTTGGACGGGCGGAAGCGCCGCAGCAGGGCGTACACCGTCAGCGCCACGGCGCCTAGCACGGTGATTTCGCCGAGGGTGTCGAAGCCACGGAAGTCCACCAACATCACGTTTACCACGTTGCTGCCGCCGCCTTCGGGAAGGGCGCGGCTCAGGTAGAACGAGGAAATATCGTTGGGCGTCTGGCGCGTCAGCATCGCGTAGGACAGCAGCGCCATGCCGCCACCGACCACGGTGGACAGCAGGAAGTCACGCAGGCGGCGAATGCGCGCCTTGCGTAGCGAGCTGGGCAGTGGCGAGACTTCTTCGATCCGCCGTGGCAGCCAGCGCAGGCCGAGCAGGATGAGCACGGTGGTGACCACTTCGACCACCAGTTGAGTCAATGCCAGGTCGGGCGCGGAGAACCATACGAAGGTGATGCACGTCATCAGGCCGCACACGCTGACCATGGTCAGTGCCGCCAGCCGGTGGTATTTGGCTTGCCAGGCGGCGCCCAGGGCGCAGGCAATTGCCAGCAGCCACAGGGTCACGAACACGATCGAGCCGGGGATCTTCGGCCGGTCACCCCAACTGAGGCCGCTGTTGAACATCGGGATCATGGCGCCGATCACCGCGACGATCACCAGCAGGAACAACTGGGTCTGCAGGCGCTTGGTGCTGATGCGTTTTTCGATTTTGCGCACGCCGCGCATCATCACCACCAGGCTGCGCTCAAAGCCGCGCTTGCCGTTGAAGTAGCTGATGACCGGCGGGTACTTGAAACGGCCGAGCTTGAGCTGCTTGCGCAGCATCAGGTAGAGCACCACGCCACCGGTCATGGCCACCAGGCTCATGATCATCGGCGCGTTCCAGCCATGCCAAATGGCCAGGCTGTACTCCGGCAGTACACCGCCGACCACCGGCAGTGCCGCAGCGGCGAGGATCGAGCCGACCACCTGGGCCGGGAAAATGCCCACCAGCAGGCAGGTGAATACCAGCAACTCGACGGGGGCACGCATCCAGCGTGGTGGCTCGTGGGGTGTGTGGGGCAGGTCTTTGGCAGGCGGACCGAAGAACACATCGACCGTAAAACGCAGCGCATAGGCCACGCTGAAGGTGCCGGCGATGGTTGCGATCATAGGCAGGGCGATTTCCACCCACTGAGTGGCCGAGATAAACACGGTTTCGGCGAAGAACATCTCTTTGGACAGGAATCCATTGAGCAATGGCACGCCGGCCATGGATGCGCTCGCCACCATCGCCAGGGTCGCGGTGAACGGGATCAGGCGCACCAGGCCGCTGAGCTTGCGGATGTCGCGGGTGCCGCTTTCGTGGTCGATGATGCCCGCCGCCATGAACAGCGAGGCTTTGAAGGTGGCGTGGTTGAGGATGTGGAACACCGCCGCGACGGCCGCCAGCGGGCTGTTGAGGCCCAGCAATAAGGTGATCAGCCCGAGGTGGCTGATGGTGGAGTAGGCCAGCAGGCCTTTGAGATCATTCTGGAACATGGCGCAGTAAGCGCCGAGGAGGAGGGTGAGGGCGCCGGCACCGCCGACGATCCAGAACCATTCTTCGCTGCCCGACAGCGAGGGCCACAGACGGGCCAGCAGGAACACGCCGGCCTTCACCATCGTCGCCGAGTGCAGATAGGCAGACACCGGGGTCGGTGCCGCCATGGCGTGGGGCAGCCAGAAGTGGAACGGGAACTGCGCGCTTTTGCTCAAGGCGCCGATCAGCACCAGGGCCAGCATGACCGGGTACAGGGCGTGCGCGCGAATCTGATCGCCCGCCGCCAGCACCAGGTCCAGGTCATAGCTGCCGACGATATGCCCCAGCAACATCACGCCTGCCAACAGGCACAAACCGCCTGCACCGGTGACCATCAACGCCATGTAGGCGCCGCGTCGCGCATCGGCGCGATGGTGCCAATAACCGATCAACAGGAACGAGAACAGGCTGGTCAGTTCCCAGAAAAATACGATTTGAATCAAGTTGCCGGAGATCACCAGCCCGAGCATCGCGCCCATAAAAGCCAGGAAAAATGCGAAGAAACGTGGCACCGGATCGTCCGGCGACATGTAGTAGCGCGCATACAGCGCCACCAGCGCGCCGATGCCGAGCACCAGCATCGAGAACAGCCAGGCAAACCCATCCATGCGCAACACGAAGTTCAGCCCAAGGCTGGGTAACCACATGAATTCTTCGCGGATCACGCCACCGTGGGCGATCTGGGGGTAGAGCAGGGCGACTTGAATGGTGCCGACCAGAGCCACAAGGCCGGCCAACAGGGATTCGGTGTTACGTGCATTGTGCGGCAGCAAGGCCGCTAGACAGCTGCCAATGAATGGCAGAAGCAGTAGAACTATCAGGGACATAGGCTTCTAATCTGCGGGAGTTTGGGATGCATCATACGTGCCGCTTTGATGATCACCAAACGGCAAGATGTGGCAGGATCCTACAAGGTAGGCTGAAACTTCCCATTTGGCATTGTTTCATTAGGCTGGAATTACCCCTGTGGCGAGGGCGTATGCTCTTGCCGGGCTGCGAGGCAACTCCAAAACACGAACCTCAATTCTGACGCTCTTGCTCCAGCTCTTCAGCCAACGCGAGCGCTTTCTGCCCCTTCGTCTTTAATTCGCTGACAATCACTGCCACCACGATCAACACCGCCCCCAGCATTGCAATCGGCGGGAACCGCTCGCCGGCAATCCGCCCCACCACACCGGCCCACACCGGCTCGCCGGCGTAGATCAACGTGGCTCGTGTCGGTGAAACGCTCTGTTGCGCCCAGTTCATCGCGACTTGGATTACCGCGCTGGTCAAGCCCAAGCCCACGGCGCTGAAAAGCAGCAACCACGAAAACCCCGGCAGCGCCTCGCCCATCGGCACCACCATCAAAAACGATAGGAGTGAGGCTGTGGCCAATTGCACCACCGTCACCCGGCGCACATCCACCTGACCGGCAAATGCGCTGATCAAGATGATTTCCGCCGCAATCGCAATGGCACCGATCAAGGTCGCGATTTCACCTGGGCTGAAATTCAGCGAAGCCCCCGCAGGCCCGGTCAGCAGCATCAACCCGGCAAACGCGAGCATGATGCCGATGCTCGGCATTAACCCAGGGCGACGGCCGAGTACCAGCCATTGCAACAACGGCACGAACGGCACGTAGAGCGCGGTGATAAACGCCGACTGGCTGCTCAGGATCGTCTGCAGGCCGATGGTCTGCAAGCCGTAGCCAAACATGATCGCCACACCGATAAACACCCCGGCCTTCAATTCAAACAAGGTCAGGTCGCGCAGCGTGCGCAACGAGAAGAAACCCACCACGATGGCCGCAGCCGCAAAGCGCAGACCCACGAAAAACATCGGACCGCTCACCGTCATAGCGTGCTGCACCAATAAAAAGGTGCCGCCCCAGATCATGGTGATAAACACCAGAATGCATTCGGCTTTGCTGAAGCGGTTGAAACGCGAAGGGGTTTTGGTGGTGGTCATGGCGGCTCGGTCTTGCACAGGGAAAGGTACGGACCGCACAATGCGCCGCACGCTGGGCAGTATACTGCGCACACCCACCTATTGAGCAATATAGTGCACAAAGAAAATCCACAACGGGCCTCGGTCCTGCAGCACGTCAGCCAAAACGTTCGTCGCCTGCGCCACGCCGCCGACCTGAGCCAGACCGCGCTCTCGGAAAAGTCCGGGGTCAGCCGGCGCATGCTGGTGGCCATCGAAGCGGGTGAGAAAAACGTCAGCCTGTCCACCTTGGACCGCGTGGCCGAAGCATTGGACGTAGCCTTCAGCGACCTGATCCAGGCTCCGGACGTACGCGATCACAGCCGCATCAACGAACTGGCCTGGGCCGGTGAAATTGCCGGGAGCAAGGCGGTATTGCTGGCCAAGGCCACCGCGCGGCGCGAGGTTGAATTGTGGGAGTGGCGCCTCGAACCCGGTGATCGCTATTGCCCGGACCCCGACCTGGAAGGCTGGAGCGAGCAGCTGTTTGTGTTCGAGGGCAGCTTGACGCTGGTCGTGGGCGATCAGGAAAACACCATCGGCGCCGGCGAATTCTTCATGTTCGCCAGCCACCAGCCCCACGCCTATCGCAACGATGGCGAGGTCGCCGTGCGCTTTGTGCGCAACGTGGTGATTTAGCGGCCTTGTCTACAAGGATGCTGATGAGCACCTGTCAAGTTTCACAGCTTGTTTGTCTCATGTGCCGGGCATAGGTTTATGGCATCACTGCCCGGAAGTGGTTGGTTGGCCGTGATTTAATCAATCACTGGAGGATGGACCATGAAAGACGAACAAACCCCCGTGCTGGTGAACCCTGCACCATCCCTGGAGCCATCACAGGGCGGTGTCGTCCAATATGCTGATGTGGAGGCTGAAGAGCTCAAATTGGTTATCAAACCGTTCGTTGGCATGAGCATAGGTCAAACAATCATTGGGAAGATTGAGGGGAATGGCACCAGTTACTTCAGGGTTGAAGTTAAATCGGTAGAAACCTTGGGAATTCCCGCGTGGACTGGAAAACCGGTTTTTTTCACGTCCCTCGTTTATGTGAGTTTTGAGGTGGAAGGGCTTTCGCCGCCTTATAAATCGGACCTTGGTAAGTACATTGTCGAAGGGGCTCCTCGCACCCCTGCATAGAGCGTGTTCCATACGTTACTGTTTGCAGGTGAACAGTGACTAGACAGTTTGCTGTATGACAGCGCTCCCGTTCTTTGCGAGATTTTAATTTAACTCATTGTTTTTAAAGTTATTTTTCATGTGGCACGACTCCTGCTGTAGCTCCTGCATATCCCTGGAGCCTGGAGTCGGCCCATGTCAGCCCACCCTCAACACCCTGCCCATATCATCCGCTCGGACGCGGAGGCCATTGAGGTCGCCACGCGCCTGGCCGAACGCTTCGCCGTCGATGCCAGCGTGCGCGACCGCGACCGTCGCTTACCGGTAGACGAACTCGACGAGTTCTCCGCCAGCGGCCTGTGGGGCATCACTGTTCCCAAGGCCTACGGTGGCGCCGGTGTGTCTTATGTCACCGTGGCCGAAGTGATCAAATTGATCTCCGCCGCAGACCCGTCCTTGGGGCAAATCCCGCAGAACCATCTGGGTGTCGTCGACATCCTCCTGCAAACCGCCACCGAGGAGCAGAAGCGCTATTACTTCGGCAAGGTGTTGGCGGGCTACCGCTTCGGCAATGCTTTCTCCGAGGCCAAGAGCAAAAACGCCGGCACCTTTGACACCCAAATCCGGTTTCACGGTGATACCGCGCAAATCAACGGTGAAAAGTTCTACTGCACTGGCGCACTGTTCGCCCATATCGTGCCCACGGTGGGCAATAACGAAAAGGGCCAGGCGTTCATTGGTTTTGTCGAGCGCAACGCGCCAGGCCTGACCGTGATCGACAACTGGGACGGCTTCGGCCAGCGTACCACCGCCAGCGGCGGCGTGACCCTCGACGGCGTGACTGTGCCCTTGAGCGCGGTGATTCCCGCCCACCTGGCGTTTGACCAGCCCACGGCCGATGGGCCGATTTCGCAAATCATCCAGGCAGCGGTGGATACCGGCATTGCCCTCGGCGCCCTTGAACAGGCAAAAATTCTCGCGCGCCAGGCCCGTCCCTGGATCGACAGCCAGCAGGATCACGGCTGGCAGGACCCGTTCACCATCGCCGCCATCGGCGATCTGGAATGGCGCGTGCACGGCACTGAAGCGATCCTCGCCAAGGCCGGCATCGCGGTTGACCAAGCCTTGGCGCAACCGAACGAAGACACCGTGGCCAACGCCTCGCTGATCGTCGCCCAAGCCAAGGTGCTGTCCGCCGAAACCGCCTTGCTCGCCAGCAGCAAACTCTTCGAACTGGCCGGCACCCGTTCGGTCACGGCCAAGCACAACCTCGACCGCTTCTGGCGCAACGCGCGCACCCACACCCTGCACGACCCGGCCCGCTGGAAATACCACCTGATCGGCAACTTCGTGCTCAACGGCGTGAAACCTGCGCGCCACGCCTGGAACTGAGGAACCTGACCCATGACTGCCTTGAATCTCGCGCGCCAACTGCTGGACAGCACCCGCCGCCATGTCGAAAAAAGCGCTGACCCCTATGTGATCAGCCGCTTCGGCGACTTGCAGATCCGTGTGGATGTGGCCGCTGCCTTGCTCGAACGCGCCGAAACCCACCCGAGCCCGGTGGCCGCCACCGAGGCGCAAATCGCCGCCGCCGAAGCCCTCATCGCCGCCAGTAACGCGGAATTTGAACTGACCGGGCAACGCACCGCGCTGCCGTCGACCCTGGATGATCCGTTGCGCAACAAATACCAGATTGTCGGCAACTACCACCTCAACGGAGTGCTGTGATGTCCCGTGAAATCCGCTTGAACGCTTTCGACATGAACTGCGTCGGCCACCAATCTCCCGGCCTGTGGGCGCACCCCCGTGACCGTTCGTGGCAGTACAAGGACCTGGAATACTGGACCGATCTGGCGAAAATTCTGGAGCGTGGCAAGTTCGACGGCCTGTTTATAGCCGACGTGCTGGGCATCTACGATGTGTACAACGGCAACGGTGATGCGGCGATTCGCCAGGCCACCCAAGTGCCGGTCAACGACCCGTTGTCGCTGATCGCGCCGATGGCGTTGGTCACCGAGCACCTGGGCTTTGGTCTCACCGCTTCGTTGTCGTTTGAGCATCCCTATCCATTCGCGCGTCGGCTGTCGACCCTGGACCATCTGACCAAGGGCCGTATCGGCTGGAATATCGTCACTTCCTACCTGGAAAGCGGCGCCAAGAACCTCGGCCAGAAAGCCCAGACCGAACACGACGCACGCTACGACTACGCCGAGGAATACCTGGAGGTTTGCTACAAGCTTTGGGAAGGCAGTTGGGAGGAGGGCGCGGTACTGCGCGACCGCGAGCGGCGGATTTTCAGTGATCCGAGCAAAATCCACGAGATCCGACACGTCGGCAAACACTTCCAGGTGCCCGGCATTCACCTTTGCGAGCCGTCGCCGCAGCGCACGCCTGTGCTGTACCAGGCCGGCGCGTCCAGCCGTGGCAAGCAGTTTGCCGCCGAGCAGGCCGAATGCGTGTTCGTCGCCGCGCCGTCCAAGGTGCTGCTGAAAAAAACCGTTGCCGACATCCGCCGTCGTGCGGCCGAGGCCGGGCGTGATCCGAAGAAAATCCTGATCTTCAATTTGCAGACGGTGATCGTCGACGAAACGGACGCCAAGGCTAAAGCCAAGTTTGACGACTACAAATCCTATGTGAGCTACGAAGGCGCGATGGCGCTGATCTCCGGCTGGACCGGCATCGACTTCAGCCAGTTCAAACCGGATGAGCCGCTCAAGCATGTGCACACCAACGCCATTCAATCGGCGGTGGAAGCCTTCTCCACGGCCGATCCGAATAAAGTCTGGACGCCGAATGAACTGGCGGACTGGGTCGGCATCGGTGGCTTCGGTCCGCTGTTTGTCGGCGGTCCGGAGACGGTGGCAGACCTGTTGCAGGAATGGGTCGAAGAGACCGACGTCGACGGCTTCAACCTGGCCTATGCGCTGACCCACGAAACCTTTATCGACGCCGTGGAATGGCTGGTGCCGGAGTTGCAGAAGCGTGGGGTGTACAAGACCGAATACGCCGAAGGCACGTTGCGCGAGAAGTTGTTTGGCGACGGTGCGCGACTGGGAGCCAACCACCCGGGCGCCAGCTATCGCGATCTTTCGAATGCACATAAATCCAATGTGGGAGGGGGCTTGCCGCGGATAGCGGTGGCTCAGTCAAAGGTGGTCTAACTGACCCACCGCCATCGGGAGCAAGTCGAATCGTCGCACCGCCCCTCCCACAGTTGTCCCGTGTCGATCCAAATAATCAAGCCAGCGGACCACCGCACGCACACCCTCCAATAGGAGCAAACACCTATGAGCGTGCTCGAACCCAAGGCCCTCCTGGAACACCTGCAACACTGGGCACAACTCACACCGTTGCACATCGCCCTGCGCCACAAGCGCCAGGGCCAGTGGTATGCCTGGCGCTGGATCGACACCCTGCGCGACGTCGAGCGCCTGGCCGATGGTTTGCGCCAGCAAGGTTTAAGTGAACAGTCTCGCCTGGTGCTCAGCGGCGCCTTTGAGCCGAACCTGCTGTTGCTGGCGTTGGCGGCCCATTCCGTCGGCGCGCAAGTGCTGACGCTGGCCGATGACCTTGAGCCGCAGGCCCTGGAGCAACACCTGTGGCGTATGCATCCCAGCCACGCCTACGCTCAAGGTCGTCAGCGCGATTGGACGTTCACCCAGCGGTTGGATTTCGCCCAATTGCTCGGCCCGGTCGAGCCTGCGCAGCATTTGCAGCGCTGGTGGCAACCCTCCGGCGAAACAGCACTGTGGAGCGAGGAGGGCACCCATTGGCAAGGCGGTCTGGCGGTGCTGCTGGAGCAATGGCTGAGCAGCGGCCACGGCCTGGCCTTCCCGGAAAGCCTGGCCTCGGCGCAGCGCGATCGCAGTGAAGTGGCGCCCACCGGCTTGCTGCTGTCGCCCGAGCGTTTGCGGCACTTGGCCGATGAGATCGAAAGCCGCCTTGCACCCCGCGGCACCTGGCGCCGACGCCTGTGCGACTGGGCCATCGCCCACCCTCAAAGCGGCCTGCGCCGTTTACTGAAGAACCGTGTACGCAAACTGTTGGGTTTCCAGCGCCTGGCCTCTATCTGGCAGCCTCTCAAATCCACTGCCGAGCCCGTGTGGCTGGCTGAACTCAAACGGGAAATCGCATGAGCGACGCTATTCTTCAGGTGCGCGATATCTCGCTGTCATTCAAAGGGGTCAAGGCCATCAATGCCTTGTCTTTTGACGTGCAGCGCGGCGAGATCTGCGCGTTGATCGGCCCTAACGGCGCCGGTAAAAGTTCGTTGCTCAATGTGCTCAATGGCGTGTATCGCTTTGACGCCGGCGAGATCGTCTTCGAACAGCAACGTTTCCACCGCATCGACCCCTTGGGCGCCGCGCGCCGAGGCATTGGCCGCACCTTCCAGAACAACGCGCTGTTCAAAAAAATGAGCGTGCTCGACAACCTTCTCACCGGCCTGTCGCGGCACATGCGCAGCAGCTTTATCGAGCAGGCCCTCGGCTTGCCACGCGCGCGCCGCGAGGCCGCGACCTTTCGCCAGCGGGGCCAAGGCATTCTTGAGTTCCTTGAGCTGCAAGCACACCGCGATGTGCTGGTGGGCAACCTGTCCTACGGCCTGCAAAAACGTGTGGAGTTGGGCCGTGCACTGATCGCCGGACCTAGCCTGTTGCTGCTCGACGAACCCATGGCCGGGATGAACGCAGAAGAGAAACAGGACATGGCGCGCTTCGTCGCTGACGTGAACCGCGACCTCGGCACCACCGTGGTGTTGATCGAACACGACATGGGCGTCGTGATGGGACTGTCCGACCACGTGGTGGTGCTCGACTACGGGCGCAAGGTCGGCGACGGCACGCCGGCGCAAGTACAGGCCAATCCCGAGGTGATCGCCGCCTACTTGGGAGCCGTACACTGATGACCTTCTTCTTCGAAACCCTGCTTGGCGGCCTGCTCGCCGGCACGATGTATTCACTCGTCGCCATCGGCTTCGTGCTGATCTACAAAGCCAGCGGTGTGTTCAATTTTGCTCAGGGCGCGATGTTGCTGTTTGCGGCGTTGACCTTTGTCAGCCTGCATGACCAGGGCGTGCCGTTTGCCCTCGCGTTGCTGCTGACGGTGATCGTGATGATCGTCGGCGCGTTGCTCATCGAGCGCCTGGTGCTGCGCCCGCTGGTGAACCGCTCTCAGATCACCTTGTTCATGGCCACCCTCGGCTTGTCATTCATTATCGAAGGCCTGGCCCAGGGCTTGATGGGGGCGCAAGTGCGCGCCCTGGACTTGGGCATCGACGACGTGCCGCTGTTTGTCGGCCCGCTGATGCTCAGCCAGTTCGACCTGATCGCCGCAGCGGCTGCCGTGGTGCTGGTGACGGTGCTCGCGCTGCTGTTCAACAAGACCCGCATCGGTGTGTCGTTGCGCGCAGTGGCGGATGACACCACAGCAGCGCTGTCCATCGGCATCAACCTCAACCGCATCTGGCAGATCGTCTGGGCGGTGGCCGGCATTGTCGGGCTGGTGGCCGGGCTGTTATGGGGCGCGCGCCAGGGGGTTCAGTTTTCGCTGTCGCTGGTGGTGCTCAAGGCATTGCCGGTGTTGATCATCGGCGGCTTTACCTCGATTGGTGGCGCGATTGTCGGCGGGCTGATTGTCGGCGCGGCGGAAAACCTGGCTGAGGTGTATATCGGCCCGCTGATCGGCGGCGGCATCACGCCGTGGTTCGCCTATGTCTTGGCCTTGGCCTTCCTGTATATCCGTCCCGCCGGCCTGTTCGGCGAGCGCGCTATTGAGCGAGTCTGAAACCATGTCGATCCCTGTTGCTCAAGAAACCGCGCCGTTGTTGCTGGTCCCGCGACGTGTGCCCTGGGGCCTGCTCGGCCTGCTGGCGTTGGCGTTTATCGTGGTGCCGCTGTGGGGCAATGACTATTGGCTCAATGCGATCCTGATCCCGTTTCTAGTGCTGTCGCTGGCCGGGTTGGGTTTGAACCTGCTGACCGGCTACACCGGGCAAACCTCGGTGGGCGCGGCCGGCTTCATGGCGGTCGGCGCCTTCGCGACCTACGGATTCCTGCTGCGCTTGCCGGAGCTGGGATTGCCGCTGGCATTGCTGGGCGGCGGGATTATCAGCGCCTTGGTCGGCCTGTTGTTCGGGTTGCCCAGCTCGCGGATCAAAGGCTTCTACCTGATGGTCACCACATTGGCCGCGCAGTTTTTCCTGGAATGGCTGTTCGTCAAATTCCCGTGGTTCTACAACTACGGATCGTCCGGGACTATCTCTGCGCCGAAACTTGCACTGTTCGGCCATGACCTTAATACGCCGCTGGGCCGCTACTGGCTGACGCTGGTCACGGTGCTGCTGTTGACCTGGACCGCCGTCAACCTGGTGCGCAGCCAAGTGGGGCGCAACTGGATGGCGATCCGCGACATGGACACCGCTGCCGCCGTGGTCGGCATCCCGGTGGTGCGCTACAAGCGCCTGGCGTTTGCGGTCAGCTCGTTTTACCTCGGCATCGCCGGCGCGCTGTGGGCGTTTGCCTACCTGGGCACGGCCAGCGCCAGCAGCTTCGATATCAATCGCTCCTTCCAGATCCTGTTCATCATCATTATCGGTGGCATGGGCAGCATCGCCGGCAACTTCGTGGGCGCGGCGTTTATCAGCTTGCTGCCGATCTTTCTCAGCCACGCGGGGCAAGCGCTGTTCGGCGGCTCGGTGGACGCGGGGCAGTTGCAGAATCTGCAAAAAATCATTTTTGGCGTGTTGATCATCGTGTTCCTGATCAAGGAACCCGAGGGCTTGATTCGCCTGTTGCACAACCTTCGCGATCGGCTGCGTCAGTGGCCCCTACGTTTCTGACCTATAGAAGAGAATTTCCATGCGTGCATCCTTAAAACGATCCCTGGTCAGTGCGGCCTTTGCGTTGGCGGCGTTGTCCGCTGCCGTACCCCAGGCGATGGCCTCGGCCGACCAGCAGTTCTTCCCCCTGGCGACGTACCGGGTGGGCGCCTACGCGTCCAGCGGCGTGCAGGTGTGGGCCGGGATGATCGACTACCTGCGCTATATCAACGAGGTCGAAGGCGGCATTAATGGCGTGAAACTGGTGTGGCAGGAATGCGAGACCGAGTGGACGGCAGAGAAGGGCATCGAGTGCTACGAGCGCTTCAAGAATGGCCTGGATGGCGCGCCGGTCGCGGTGTATCAGCCCAACGGCGCGCCGGCGGCGTATGCCTTGAGCGAGCGGGCCGAGGTGGACAAGATCCCGCTGATCACCCTCGGGTACGGTCGCACCGAAGCCACCGACGGCACGGTGTTCCCTTACAACTTCCCGGTGATGCTGACCTTCTACAGCGAAGCCTCGACCCTGGTGAACTACATTGCCCAGCGCGAAGGCGGCTTCGACAAACTCAAGGGCAAGAAGATCGCCACGGTCTACCACGACTCGGCCTATGGGCGCGAAACCCTCGGCCCGCTGAAATTGCTGGCCGAAAAATACGGCTTTGAAAATATCCAGATTCCAGTGGCTGACCCCGGCAATGAACAGTCCGCGCAATGGCGTCAGGTACGCCAGGCCAACCCGGACTGGGTGTTCCTGCGCACCTGGGGCGTGTCGACGCCGGTGGCGGTGAAGACCGCCGCGCGCTTCGGCTTCCCGGTTGACCATATCATCGGCGACATCTGGGCCAGTTCCAGCGAAGACGTATTGCCCGCTGGCGCTGCCGCCAAGGGCTACCTGGCGCTGACGCCATACCCGGCGGGCGCCGATTTTGAGATCCACAAACGCCTCAAGCAATACATCCTCGACAAGGGCCACAGCGACCTCAAGGACCTGAAAAACTTCGGCAGCGTTTACTACAACTCCGGCCTGGTGAACGCGGCCGTGGCCGTAGAGGCGATCCGCACCGGTCAGGCCAAGTTCGGCAAGCGTCCACTCAATGGTGAAGAAGGCCGCTGGGGCCTGGAACACCTGAATATCGACGACGCACGCCTCAAGGCCATGGGTTACCTGGGCCTGATGCAGAACCTCAAGCTGTCATGCCGCGACCATGAAGGCGGCGGTTCTGCGCGCGTGCAGCAATGGGACGGCGCCAACTGGACGCTGGTCAGCGAATGGATCGCCGCCGACCGTGGGCTGCTGCGCCCGTTGATCGATGAAAAATCCGCCGCGTTCGCCAAGGAAAAAGGCCTCACGCCACGCACCTGCACGGGGGATGAATAAGCCATGAGCCAGCCTGCCACTGAAGCCGAAAGCGCGTCACTGCTGACAGTCAATGACATTGAAGTGATCTACGACGGCGCAATCCTGGCGGTGGCCGGGGTCTCGCTGAGCGTGCCCAAGGGCGCCATTGTCGCTTTGCTCGGTGCCAATGGTGCCGGCAAGAGCACCACCCTCAAGGCCATCTCTGGTCTGGTGCGGGCCGAGCGCGCCGAGGTCAGCCGAGGTGTGATCGAGTACGCAGGCAAGGACCTGGCGGATGTCGACCCCAGCCAGCGCGTGCGCCAGGGCATGGTGCATGTGCTGGAGGGGCGCCATGTGTTCGGCCAGCTGACGGTGGAAGACAACCTGCGCAGCGGCGGCTTTGTGCGACGCCTGAGCCGCAAGGAAATGGAGCACGACCTGGAGCGCATCTACGCCTGGTTCCCCCGGCTCAAGACCAAGCGCCACACCCGCGCCGGGCTCACCTCGGGCGGCGAGCAGCAGATGGTCGCCATCGGCCGTGCGTTGATGACTCGTCCTACTTTGGTACTGCTCGACGAGCCATCCATGGGTTTGGCGCCTATGATCGTGCAGGAGATTTTCGAGATCATCGCGCAGCTCAACCGCGAGCAGCAGGTGAGCTTCCTGATCGCCGAGCAGAACATCAACGTCGCGCTGACCTATGCGTCCCAGGGTTACGTGCTGGATACTGGGCGCGTGGCCTTGAGCGGCAGCGCCGCTGAATTGCTGGCGCGGGGTGACTTGCATGATATTTACCTGGGTAAACAGTAAGGGCGAACCTGCATGAGTGAATCCATCCGCAACGCTGATGTACTGATCGTCGGCGGCGGCCTGAGTGGGACGATGCTGGCCGTGCAACTGCTGCGTCTAGGTGGTCAGCGTCGGATCCTGGTGATCGAGCCGCGCGCCGAGCTCGGGCGTGGCGAGGCCTACAGCGCTGTGGAGTTGGGCCACACCCTAAACGGCAACGCGGCACGCATGAGTGTTGACCCGGACAATGCCGATGACCTGACTCAATGGCTCACTGACTACATCGGCGCTGGCGGCTGGCCGGAGTCGGACCAGCAGCACGTGCCCATCAGCGAACTGTTCCCGCCGCGCGGGATTTTTGGCCTGTATGCGCAGCAACGGTTGGCTGAGGCCAAGGTGTTGTCGGCTTCCACGGTGGAGCATGTCAGGGCGCAAGTGGTCGACCTGCAAGTTGACGCGGATTCAACCCTGCTGACCCTCGACAACGGCCAGCAACTGCGCGGTGCGTTTGCCGTACTGGCCACCGGCATGTTCCCGGCGGCGCGCACGCCACAAACCGAATCCAGCGGCTTGAACGCCGCGGCGGTGGACCCGTGGGATGTGCAGGCTATGACCCAGCTCGACCCGCAGTCCAGGGTGCTGATCATCGGTTCCGGGCTGACCATGGTCGACGCGGTGGTGTCCCTGGAACAGGCCGGGCATCGCGGACCTATCGAGGTTTTCTCACGCCACGGTTTGTTGCCCCATGTGCGCCGGCAACCGCCGGCTTGGGAGGATTTTCTTGCCGCTGACCACGGCCTTCGCAGCCCTCGGCAGTTGCTGCGCGAAGTGCGTCGGCAATGCCGGATCGCGCTGGAGCAGGGCATCGATTGGCAGTCGCCGCTGGACACCGTGCGCGCCCATATCGGCCGGTTGTGGAGCCAGGCCAGCGAGCGGGAGAAACGTCAGTTCGTGCGGCATGTGCGGCCCTGGTGGGAAAGCCATCACCACCGCTCGCCGCCATTGAGCGCAGAGTTGGTAGCGCGGCTGCATGAGGAAGGGCGCTTGCGGATTCAAGCGGCGTCTTTCAAAGGGCTGGAGCCTTCGGGCGAGGGCGTAACCATTCGCTTGCGTTATCGA
The DNA here is from genome assembly GCF_900187495.1 of Pseudomonas sp. Irchel 3H9. Taxonomy (NCBI): domain Bacteria; kingdom Pseudomonadati; phylum Pseudomonadota; class Gammaproteobacteria; order Pseudomonadales; family Pseudomonadaceae; genus Pseudomonas; species Pseudomonas sp. Irchel 3H9. The sequence goes on from NZ_FYDK01000002.1 coordinate 216,409, forward strand.
GGCGAACAGGCGATCACCCAAGTGTCGGGGGCAGCGCTGATCAACTCCAGCGGCATCGAATACGACTGGCGCCGCGTGGCCCGGCCGTTGCCGCAGCAGTTGCTCAAACGCGGGTTGATCAGGCCTGGGCCGTTGGCGTTGGGGATTGCGGCGGATGTGTCCGGCGCAGTGCTGGATGCCCAGGGGCAGGTCAGTGAACGCCTGTTTGCCATGGGCCCGCCATTGCGCGGGATGTGGTGGGAAAGCACGGCGGTGACGGATGTGGCGCTTCAGGCCAAGGCGCTGGCTTCGAGATTGGTGAAGGCCTGAATGGGGTAGGGCTTGCTTCAGATGTGCGGTTTTTTTTGGGGTGCATATCCGTTATTTGGGTAACGGCGGCTAGTGGTTCCGCTCTTACAGTGGGTCACTTTTGTAAAGGCCGGAATGCCGGCCATCGTGGTTGACGGGGCGATTTCAGATCAAAAGCAAGAGCGTGGCGGCCTGAGAACCGACCGGGTTCTCAGGTCCAACTCCGCCCAAATGTGGGAGGGGGCTTGCTCCCGATGGCGGTGTGTCAGTCACAGCTGCATAAACTGACACACCGCCATCGGGAGCAAGTCGAACCGTCGCACCGCCCCTCCCACAGTTTGATCTCCATAGATCAGATAGGCCTCACCTTGTCTTGGATCTGTTTTTGATTTGGCTCTTACATCCTTTTCGCAGACGAATTCAGCGGTCTTTTGATCTGCGCTTTTGATTGTGATCTTAGGCGCCCCGTCAAACACGCTGGCCGAACGCAGGCTTTAATCCGTGGCTAACCCGGCAGGACGCCGGGTTAGACGCACTGGGCCATGGATCGCCCAGTGCGGTGGCCCACGGATTCAAGCCTGAGTGCGGGCACACCGAGCCTAGGCGGCTAGTGGTCCCGCTCTTACAACGGGTCACTTTTGTAAAGGCCGGAATGCCGGGCATCGTGGTTGACGGGGCGATTTCAGATCAAAAGCAAGAGCGTGGCGGCCTGAGAGCCCACCGGTTCTTAAGTTGAACTCATTTCAAATGTGGGAGGGGGCTTGCTCCCGATGGCGGTGGGTCAGTCACAGCTGCATAAACTGACACACCGCCATCGGGAGCAAGTCGAACCGTCGCACCGCCCTTCCAACAGGGGATCTCCATTTATCTTGAGGTCTTCACAAAGCCAGGCTTGAGGCCAAACACCTCAACCCCCTGCGCCGTCGATTGCCCGGTGGTCACTTTCACTCGCTCCACCGGCTTATCCATCGCTTCTCGATACTCCACCGTCATATCTGCCTGGATCGCCTCGCTCGGAATCACAATCGCCTGCGCATTGTTGTAGGTGATGATGGTCAACCGCGCACTCATCCCCAACCGCACCCGCTGCAACTGCTGGGGCGTCAGCTTGGGGATCGATAGCGTCACCGGAAACTGCGCACTGCCCTGGCTGTCACTGGCCATTGCCAACCCGCTGACCACACTGACTGAGCCAGTCAGCCGCTCGCCATCAAACCCATCGCCCATGACCTCCACCGCTTGACCCTGATGCAATTGGTTGATGTCCAACTCCGAGACCTTGGCGACGATTTTCAGCCGTTCTATGTTCGCCAACCCGAACAACACCTGGCCTTGGCTGATCTTGCTCCCAACCTGGATGGGTGCGTTGGTAATGCCGCCGCCTTGGGGTGTGTTATTGCCAGGCGCGGGCACCACGATGCCGGAAAACGGCGCCTTGACCTCCTGGCCTTCGAGCAACGTGCGCAGGGCCTCGTATTTCACCGTAGCGTTGGTCAGTTCCATGTCGGCAATCTGGCGGTATTCGCCTTTGCCTTGATCGAGCGCCTGTTGCAGTTCGCTGCGGGCGGAGGCGAGGTCCAGCTGTTGTTGCTGGGCTTGCTGCTTGAGTTCGTCCAGTTCGTTGCGCGGGATGATGCCGCGCTTGAACAGGTTGTCGCTTTCGGTGAGTTTGCGCTGGGTGTTGCCGGCATTCATCTCGGTGGTGCGCAGGCTGCGGCGGGCACGGCTGACTGCCGGGCTGCTCTCCCAGTCTTGCATCTCCTGCACGGTACGCCGGGCCTTGAGCTGGGCGGAAAGTGCGTCGCGCAGTTGCACTTGGAGGGTGGCCGGGTCCATGCGCAGCAGCACCTGACCGGCCTCGACCCGTTGGCCTTGTTCCACCAGGTTGGCCTGCACGTTGCCGTCGAACGGGGCGGTGAGGATGAGGGTGGTGTCGGGCTCGATCTTGCCCACCAGACCTATCTGGTGCACCAGCGGGTCGGGTTTTATGGCCAGCCATTGCTCGGCGGTGCTGGCGGGACTGGAAGCAGGACTGCGCAACGCCAGCCCCGCTCCGACGAGCAGCAGGATCACTACAGCGCCCAGCAGGCGTTTTCGATTAGTAGTCATTGAGGGTGATTTCCCAACTTTCCAGCGTCATGCCCAGGGTCAAGTCGAGCTGGGTCTGGGCGTTCAAATAAGCGATCAGTGCATTGAGCTGCGCGTTTTCGGCGTTGCGCAGGTCGGTCTCGAAACTCAGCACCTGGAAGTTGGTGGAACGTCCGGCACTGAGCTTTTCCCGCTCGATCTCGATCTTGCGCCGTGACAGCTCCACCGCACGCTGGGAGATTTCATATTGGCGCCAACGGGTGCCGAGGTCGCGCACCACATCGTTGACGCTGCGCTCCAGTTCCTGACGGGCGTCGGTGATGCGGATTTCCTGATCCTCCACATTCACCCGCGCACGCACTTCGGCCTGGCGTGTGCTGATGTCACCGATGGGGATCTGCACCTGCACCCCGGCGTAGCTGTCCCAGGTGCGGTTATTGCTGCTGCCGGCGTCGTTATTGTAGTTGTCGCGAATCTGGTTCGCGCCGGCCACCAAATCCACCTGCCAGCGCCCGGAGTCTTTGGCGATCACCAGGTCGAGGTCGGCCTGCTGGCTGCCGAGCAGGGCGGCGAGGTACTCCGGTTGCTGGGTTTGCGCCAGGGTGAAGGCCTGGCGCTTGTCGATCTGCATGGGCTTGGCCTCCAGGGCTTCGGTGGCGCGAATCGGCGTGGACAGGTCCAGGGCCAGCAGACGCAGGAGCGCCATGCGATTGGTATCGAGTTGGTTTTGCGCTTCTTCCACGCCCAACTGCTGGGTGGCGATATCGGCTTCGGTCTGCACGATTTCGAACTCGGCCATGCGCCCGGCGCTGATCAGCGCCTTGTTCACGTTCAGCAAGGTGTCGGAGCGTTTGAGGGCTTCCTGCACGATCAGCAGTTGTTCCTGGGCGCGCAGCAGTTCGCGGTAGGTGGCGATGATCTGGCTGATGGTCTGCGCCACGGTGGCCTTGAGGTTCAGGCGATTGGCCTGTTCCGACAGGCGTGACAGGCGCAGCGGCGCGGTGGTGGCGTCCCAGCCGGCACCGCGCAGCAGCGGTTGGATGATCGCCAGGTCCAGGCCGTCGCTGCGGTAACGGCCGGCGCGGTCGGCGTTGTTCAGTTGCTGGGTCCAGCCCATGCTCAGTCGGGTGCCGTACTCACTGAGCAAACTGGTGGCCGGCGCCACGTTGGTGTTGCGTGCGCTGTCCTGGGAACCGCGGGTGGCGCGGTAATAGCTGTTGAGGGTGAGCTTGGGGTTGAACACGTCTTCAGCGACCCGCAGGTCGAACTTCTGCGCCACCCGTTGCAGGTAGGCGCTGCGGATTGCCGGGTTGTTGCGCAGGCCCAGGTACACCGCGTCGCCAAGGGTCAGCGCGGTGACCTGGGCGTTCAACGACACGCTGCGGGGGCTGCTGGGGGCCGAGGGACGGATGACCACATCGGCCGCCACGCCGGGCAGGCTGATCAGCGCGAGCAACCAGAGCCATTTACTCATCACGCAGGGCCTCCACCGGTTGCAATCGCGAGGCCGAAACTGCCGGGTAGAGGCCGAAGAACAAACCCACCAGCAATGTACTGCCCACGCCGAGGGGCAGGGCGGCAGCCGCCAGCGCGAACTCCCAGCCCGACAGCCAGGCGTAGAGCCAGGCAGCGCTCATGCCCAGCACCGCGCCGCACAGCGCGCCGACGGCGGTGAGGGTCACGGCTTCGAGCAGGAACAGGTTGCGGATATCCCGCTGGCGAGCGCCCAAGGCCATGCGAATGCCGATCTCGCGGCGGCGCTCCGAGACGTTCATCAGCATCACGTTCATCACCCCCACGCCACCGCCCACCAGGGAAATCGCGCCGAGGGCCAGTAGCAGGTAGGCGAAGGTGCGGCTTTGCCGGGTCATGCCGTCGATCATTTGCTGAGGCACCTGAATGTCGACAGTGTGTTCGGTGAGCTGGGTCTGCAACGCGTCGGCGGCTGCCCGGGCGATGTGCTCCATGTCCTGGCCGGGCGCGGCGCGGATGATCACATTGCTGATCTGCGGCGTGGCGTAGATACGGCGCATGCCTTCGGCGGGGATGAACAATGACTCGTTGGCCTGCACCGGCATCAGCATCGCCCGCGGTTGGTTGTGCAGAATGCCGACGATCAGGAACAAGTAGTCGTTGATACGCACCCGGTCGCCCAGTTGCACGGGATCGCCCGGCGCCCCGAGTGCCTGGGCGACCTGGTCGCCAATCACGCCATAGGTTTCGTTGGCGTCGTAGCTCGACAGAAAACGCCCTTGTCGCAGTTCCAGGCGCATCGTTTGGGGAATCTCCGCTGTGCCGCCGACGAAGTTGGCGTTGGCTGTGCGGCCATGGAACACGATGGGCCCGCTGAACAGGCTGAGTGCGCCGATGTGCGCGATGCCTGGCACGGCCTCGCGCACCGCTTGCAGGTTGAGTGGGGTACGCATCGGCACGTTGTTGTTGCCTTTGGGCGGGAACTGCACCACCAGGGTGTCGGTGCCCATGTCCTTGAAAATCATCGCGGCATCCACTGCCGCGTTATGGCCGATATTGATCAGTGCTACCACCGACGAACTGCCAATGACGATGCCCAAGAGGGCCAGAACCGAGCGCTTGCCAAGGGTGCGTAGGCTGATGAAGGCTTCATGCAGCAATTGGCTGAGGCTCTGTTCGACCCGCAGGCTCATAGGCGACCAACCTCGTGCACCACGCCGTTGCGCACCAGAATCTTGCGTTCCAGTCGCTCGGCGATAGTCGCGTCGTGGGTGACGATGATCAGCGTGACCTGTTGCTCGCGGTTCAGCGCCAGCAGCAGGTCCATGATGTCCTGAGCGGTGCTGCTGTCGAGGTTACCGGTGGGTTCGTCGGCCAGGATCACCGAAGGTTTGCCCACCAGCGCGCGGGCGATAGCAACGCGTTGGCGCTGACCGCCGGAAAGGTCGGCGGGGCGATGGTGAGCGCGGTCGGCCAAACCCACTTGTTCGAGCATGCGCAGGGCCTGTTCCACCGATTCATGGCGCGACACTCCGCGATAGCTCAGGGGCAAGGCGACGTTGTCCAAGGCGCTGAGGCGCGGCAGCAGGTTGAAGCTCTGGAACACAAAACCGATCTGCTGGTTGCGGATCGCCGCCAGTTCATCCGGGGTGGCGCTGAAAATATCGTGGCCCGCAAAGTGGTACTGGCCGCAGTTGGGCAAGTCCAACAGGCCAAGGATATTGAGTAGGGTGCTTTTACCGGAGCCGGACGCGCCGAGAATGCCGCAGCTGTCACCGCGGGTGATGGACAGGCACACGTCATTGAGAATGGACAGCTCTTGCCCGGCCAACTGATAGCGTTTGCCGATGCCTTGCAGGGAGATCAAGCCTGGGTGCGCGGGGGTATCTGTCATCATGACTACGCCTGCAGTCTCGACGCTGCCGTCATGTCCCCCGGTAAATCCTTGTAACAAGTTCGGGAGTTGTCAGGTACGCGTCACGGACTGGTTTTATTTCTTGTTTTTAAAATATTGTTTGAATACTAACCGTGTTCCCAGCGCTTCGCCAGCCATGGATGTAGAGCGGTTTTACCCTTTGAAACGATTACATAAGACGGTGTGAGGGGCCGCCAAAATTGCCCGGATCCCCCTCAAAATGCCCACTGGCCAAGGCTTTGAATCGTATGGCGGTGCATCCCCACTTGCTTTCGACCGGCCGCCCCGGTATAAAAAATCAAATTATTTTTTAAAACAATATTTCCGCCGTGGAACCCTTTATGGTCGCGAAGAAACTCAGCGCTCCAAACATTACCAAGACTCGATTGCTGGATGCGACAGAGGCGCTCTTTATTAAGTACGGTTATGACGCAGTGTTGTTACGGCAGATTACCGAGCGAGCCCAAGTGAACCTGGCCGCTGTGAACTACCACTTCGGGGACAAGGATTCCCTGATGAAAACCCTGCTGATGCAGCGCCTGGAACCGCTCAACGAGCAGCGCCTGGAACTGCTGGCGCGCTGCGAAGCCGAGTCTGATGGCCCACTCGATTGCGATACCCTCCTAGGCGTGCTGTTCGCCCCGGCCATGGGCCTGGAGCGCAGCGATCCGGCCAGTGCGAGTGGGGAAGGGCGTTCGTTCATCCGTTTCCTGGGTCGTGTGTACAGCGACACCTCACCGTTCATCCAGGAATACCTCAAGGTGCATTACCAGCCGGTGTTCCAGCGCTTCTTCGAAGCGTTCGCCCTGGCCTTGCCAGATCTGCCGCGCAATGAGCTGGGCGTGCGCCTGCAATTTGCCCTCAAGGCGATTTCCGGGGTGATGGCCGGCACCGAACTGCGCCTGCTGATGAATTCCATGAGCCTGGGCCGCCCGGCGACGGATGCCGAAGTGATGGCCAAATTGATCACCTTGGTCTCGGCGGCGATTCGTGTGCCGCAGCAAAGCCCGGAAGCGGAAACCGCGTTGGCGAAGGTGCTGGATACCCAGCGTGCCATTCGTGAGCAAGCGGCCGCGCCCGCTGCCAAGGCCTCGCGCTAAGTCAAATCCCAGGCAAAAAAAAGCCCGCTGGGGCGGCGGGCTTGATGTGCAACGTTTGTAACGGATGAGGCTTCACCCTACGTCCCGGGATGTGAATAAAACGTGAAAAATATGTAGGAGAAAGTGTGAAGGTGTAGATGCTGGGTACACGTCAACGGACCAGCTTTCTAGATCTTCCAGCGCCCGGCGCTCTTAGCCAGCCGCTGGCGCATCCCATCCACATTCGCCGCCAATTGCACCGTCAGCAACCGATAACCGTCCAACGCGCTGTAGACCGGCGTATCCAGCGCCGGCTCGCTCACGCCGGCATGGCTTGGCCGCTCCAACCGCTCTGTCACCCCCGACTTCAGCGCCCGCGCCATCCCCACCAACTGCACACGAATCTGCCGGTGCTCGGCCTTCAACATCATCTGCATGCGCGCAGTGGCCTGTTCATCACGCGGGTCCGGCCGCGTGTTGCCGAGAATTTCCAGGGTGCTGATGCACATGCGCAGGTGCCGCTGGATCGCGTCCAGTTCGGTCATGGAGATGCGCACTTCCTTGGACACCGACGGCATCAGCGAGCGCAGTTGCACCATGGCGGCATTCAAGCGGTTCAACAATTTGAGGTGTTCATCATCGGTGACCGATTGGCCGTTGATGATCCTGCTGTAAATCGCCGCACAGTCGCGCAAAGCACTGGCCAGGTTGTAGCGCCACGAGTACACGGCATACAGCGGTAGGGCGAAGGAAAACGCCAGGGCCAGCACGATGCCAATCAGGATATCGACCGTGCGCCACAAACCATCCGAGATCGGATTGTCGCCGTGGCCGGCGACGATAAACACCGTGATCGCCGACAGCAGGGCGATGTATCCGCCCTTGCCGATGGCGTGATAGGAAAAGAACCCGCACACCACCGACATCAGCAAATAGGTCAACAGCGGCAGACCGAAGTAGGCCTGTTGCACCACCAGCAGCAAGCCGACGCTGGCGCCGATCAAAGTACCGTAGGCGCGCTCCACGGCTTTCTTGCCGATATTGCCGTGGTGCTGCAAACCGCCGATCACGATCAGCATGGTCACCGACGCCCACTCACCGTGGGGCAGGTTGATGCCGGTGGTCAGCAGGATCGTCGCCAGCAAGCCAATGGACACGCGCACGGCGTGGATCAGCTTGGCATGGCGATAGCGACGGTACGGGTCGAGCAACGGGCGCAGCAGGCGCCGGGCAAACATAGGCAAATGCAGGTTAATCAACTGCTCGCGTTCCTCTAGAAAATGTAATCGGTGGTCAGGAAGCTCGAATCGCGGTTGCGCAGGATGTCGCTGACCAGCGCCTTGTTGCTCTCCTGGAACTTGGTGGCCACCAGGGTGCGGATCGAGAACACCCGCAAGGCGTCATGTACCGACAACGTGCCTTCGGCCGAGTTCTTGCGCCCGTTGAATGGGAACGTGTCCGGCCCGCGTTGGCATTGGGCGTTGATATTGATCCGGCCAACCTGATTGGCAAAGGTGTCCACCAGACGCCCGACTGCCACGGCGTTGGTGCCGAAGATGCTCAATTGCTGCCCGAAGTCCGAGTCGAGTACGTACTCGATCACCGTCTCCAGATCGCGGTAAGGCACGATCGGCACCACCGGGCCAAACTGTTCTTCGTGGTACACGCGCATCTGCGGGTTCACCGGGTACAGCACGGCCGGGTAGAAAAACGAACCACGGCTGGTGCCACCGTTGGCATTCACCACCTGGGCACCGTGTTGTTGAGCATCGGCCACCAGATCGTTGAGGTAATCCACCTTGCCCACTTCCGGCAGCGGCGTCAGCGACACGCCGTCTTCCCACGGCATGCCGGGCTTGAGTGTCGCCAGCTTGGCGTTGAATTTCTCGATAAAGCTGTCGACCACATCCTCATGCACAAACAGGATTTTCAACGCGGTGCAGCGCTGGCCGTTGAACGACAACGAACCGGTGACGGCCTCGCTGACGGCATTGTCCAGGTCCACCTCGGGCAACACGATGCCGGGGTTTTTCGCGTCCAGGCCCAGTGCAGCACGCAAGCGGTGCGGCTTGGGGTGCAGTTTTTTAAGGTCGCTGGCGGCCTTGTTGGTGCCGATAAACGCAAAGATATCGATCTTGCCGCTGGCCATCAGCGCGCTGACGGTTTCACGGCCACTGCCGTAGATCACGTTGATCACTCCGGCCGGGAAGCTGTCGCGGAACGCCTCCAGCAGCGGGCGGATCAGCAGCACGCCGAGCTTGGCCGGTTTGAACACCACGGTGTTGCCCATGATCAACGCCGGGATCAGCGTGGTGAAGGTCTCATTGAGCGGGTAGTTGTAGGGGCCCATGCACAGCGCTACACCCAGCGGTACGCGGCGGATTTGCCCGAGGGTGTCCTGTTCCAGTTCGAAGCGGCTGCTGCGACGGTCCAGTTCCTTGAGGGCATTGATGGTGTCGGTGATGTAGTCGCAGGTGCGGTCGAACTCTTTTTGCGAGTCCTTGAGGTTCTTGCCGATTTCCCACATCAGCAGCGTAACCACGGCATCGCGCTGTTCGCGCATACGGCGCAAAAACGCTTCGACATGCTGGATACGGTCCGCCACACGCATGGTTGGCCATTCGCCCTGGCCCCGGTCGTAGGCGCGCACGGCGGCATCGAGGGCGGTGAGGGCGGTGTCGGCGTCCAGCAGCGGCGTGCTGCCGATCACCACACGGCTGTCGCCCAACTGCACCGGGCTCTGCACCTGGGCCAGCGGGCCGTTCCACACCTGCAACTGGCCATCGACCAGGTAATCACGCTGTTCAATGGGTGCTTCAAGCCGGAATTGCTCGGGAATATCGGCCACCGACGTTGGAAACAGCTGGGCGAGCAGGTTGCTGGTGGTCATGTCGCTACCCCTGGAATAGTTTCAAAACATGACTAGAGAGTCACCCAACAGAGGGCTCTATGGCAAGGCTTGCGCGCTTTCTCCTACGCACGATGACGTACCGCGGGTAAACTGCGCGCCTTTCTTGAAGGAGTTCACATGAGTCACTACCAGCCGGGCATTCTTGCCGCACCGGTGCCTTTGCAGGCACGCCATCTGTTTTTTGCCGTGCAAACCCTTGAAGCCGTACCGGCCGCGTTGGACGCGCTGGTGCAACTGGTGGATTCGGCGGCAGTGGTCGGTTTTGGTGAACCGCTGGTAAATGCACTGGGCACGCACATCGATGGTCTGCGCCCATTCCCGGCGGTCAGCGGCCCGGGTGCGAATAATCCGTCCACCCAGCAGGCACTGTGGGTGTGGCTGCACGGTGTGGATCGCGGTGAACTGCTGTTGCGCAGCCGTGCCTATGAAAAGGCCCTGGCCCCGGCGTTTGGCCTGGTGCAGTCAACCGAAGGCTTTCGCTACAAGACCGGTTTTGACCTCACCGACTATGAAGACGGCACCGAAAACCCCCACGACGACGCCGCCGTTGACGCCGCGCTGACCGACAGCGGCGCCAGCTTCGCTGCGATCCAGCAATGGCAGCACGATCTCGACGGCTTCGCCGCCTTGCCCGCCCAGGAGCGCGACCACATCATCGGCCGCCGCCATGGCGATAACGAAGAGCTGGACGACGCCCCCGAATCCGCCCACACCAAACGCACCGCCCAGGAAAGCTTTACCCCGGAAGCCTTCGTGGTACGCCGCTCGATGCCGTGGGCCGAGAACGGTCAGGCGGGGTTGATGTTCCTCGCGTTCGGCCACTCGTTCGATGCTTTCGAAGCACAACTGCGCCGGATGAGCGGGTTGGAAGACGGGATTGTCGACGGGTTGTACCGCATCAGCACGCCGTTGACCGGTGGTTACTACTGGTGCCCGCCGGTTATAGGCGGGCATTTGGACCTGAGCGCGCTGGCGAACATGAAATTGTCGACAGGCAACTGATCCGCGGCTGAAAAAAATCAGCGCTGCCCTTAATCTGGCAGCCTTATCACCCGCGTGGATCGTTCATGTCTTCTGCCGCCGATGGCCTGCCTCTCAACAAACGCCTGCCTGCCGTGATCGCGATCTCCCTGGGGATCGGCATGGCGACGTTGGACACGGCCATCGTCAACACCGCACTGCCGACACTGGCCGAAGGGATTGGTACCGATTCCGCCTCGGTGATCTGGGTGGTCAACGCCTACCAGTTGGCGATTATTGCCACGGTGCTGCCGTTTGCGTCGCTGAGTGACGTGCTGGGGCATCGCCGTGTGTACCTTGGCGGGTTGCTGTTGTTTATCGTCTCGTCGCTGTTTTGCGGGTTGGCCGGTTCGCTGGAGACGCTGACGGCTGCGCGGGTGGTGCAGGGGCTGGGGGCGGCGGCGATCATGAGTGTAAACACGGCGTTGCTGCGGCATATCTACCCGTCGAAAATGCTTGGGCGCGGCCTTGGTTATAACTCGTTGGTGGTGGGGTTGGCCTTTACCTTGGGGCCGACCGCCGCGTCGGCGATCCTGTCAGTGGCGACCTGGCACTGGCTGTACCTGATCAATGTGCCGCTGGGGCTGTTGGCCCTGGCACTCGGCGTGCGTTCACTGCCCATCCTCCCCATCACCGGGCACGCGTTTGACCGGCTGGCGGCATTGTTATGTGCCGGTTTGTTCGCCTTGTTGGTCTTGGGCCTTGGCACCGCGGTGCACGGCGCTCAAGGCGCACTGACCCTGGGCTTGATTGCCGTGGCGCTGCTGTGCGGCACCTTGTTGCTGCGTCGCCAGGCCGGTCATCCGGCGCCGATGCTCGCCTTGGACCTGTTCAAGCGGCCAGTGTTTGCATTGTCTTCTCTCACTGCGATCTGCGCCTTCAGTGCCCAGGGCCTGGCCTTCGTGTCGCTGCCATTTCTGCTGCAAGCAGTGCTCGGCCATAGCCAGGTGGAAACCGGCTTCCTGATGACGCCATGGCCGGCCGTAGTGGCGGTGATGGCACTGGTCGCCGGGCGCCTGGCCGACCGTGTATCCCTGGGCCTGCTGTGCGGCATCGGCCTGCTGATGTTGAGCCTGGGCATGGCCGCATTGGCGACCTTGGACACCGGCGCGTCGGCCTTTGATATCGGTTGGCGCATGGCCTTGTGCGGCGCCGGTTTTGGTTTTTTCCAGTCGCCCAATCTCAAGGCGTTGATGACCAGTGCACCGCTGGCGCGCAGCGGCGGGGCCAGTGGCATCGTGGCGATTTCGCGCTTGTTGGGGCAGACGCTGGGCGCCTCGCTGGTGGCGTTGTGTTTCCACCTGTTCATGGCTAGCGGCCCGCACTCTGCGTTGTGGCTGGGCTGTGCGTTTGCGCTGGTGGGCAGCGTGGCCAGCGGTTTGCGTTTGCTGCCCTATGGGAAAAAGACGTGACGGGGCGTTGTAAAGCGCGGTTCGCTAAGGCTACCGTGGCGACCTGAATATTTCGGGATGTTTCAGATTTATGTCCAGTCAGGCCCAACGCACTTCCGACACCACCTCCCGCCGCGCCGCGCTGACCCTGGCGTTGTGCCTGCCCAGCGACGTGTTGCTCTACCTGCTGTTGCCCATGGAATCCCAGGCCTTTGGCATTACCCTGGCACAGGCCGGGGTGTTGCTGGCGGCCAACCGCCTGGTGCGGATTTTCGGTTACCGGCATGTGTTGAATTTCTACGCGCGCAACGGCGATCGCCTGACCTGCATGATCGCCGCCGGTGCCGCTGCGCTGTGTGCCCTGGGCAATTCGGTGCTATCCGGCTTTGCCGCGTTGCTCGGGTTGCGGCTGGTGTGGGGCCTGTGTTTTGCCGCGTTGAACCTGTCGACCCAGGTATTGGCCACCGCTGAGCCAGAGGGCGCTGCGCGCCGGGCCGGGCGTTCGCGGGCCTTGATCGCCTGGGGACCGATGCTGGCGTTGCCGTTCGGTGGTTGGCTGACGCTGTGGGCCGGGCCGCGTCCGATCTTTGTGATTCTCGCCGGTTGCTGCCTGATAGGCCTTTGGATGGCGCGCGGCTTGCCCAGCGCCGGACATGATTTGCACAGCACACCAGGGCGTCGCTTCAAGTGGCCGGACAGCGTTGCACTGTGGTCGTTTATCGAAGGCGTGGCGCTGGACGGGCTGTTTATCTTTGGGCTGTCGATCCAGGCCCAGAAAATTCTCGGCGGCGATGCGGTGCTGATTGCTGGTGGCTTAATGGCCCTGCGCTACGTCTCGGAAATGCTTCTGAGCCCCTTGGGCGGTCGCGCGGCGCAGCGATTTGGCGCCACCGCCATGCTGCTGCTGTTTTCGTTCTTGAGTGCCCTGGCCTTGAGCGCATTCGGCAGCTATTGGGTGATCGTCGGCGCGGCGGCGGTGCTGGTGCTGCGCGCATTGCAACTGCCGCTGGTGACTACCTTGGTCGCCGAGCGCAACCCCGGTTCGATGCGAGTGTCGGCGCTGGCGTCCAATGCGGTCTGGCGCGACATCGGCGCTGGCCTGGGGCCGCTGCTGGCGGGTCTGCTGCTGCCGGTGGCGTCGGCGCCGCTGGTGTTTGGCGTGGCGGGTGCGGCGATTGCGGTGAGTGCGTTGTTCTGCTGGCGAGGCAGATGATTTAAACGCTTTTCAATCCGTCCAGCCACGCGGGGTCGAAACGGGTCTGTTCGGTGTCGATTCCCAGCGTCTGCATCCTGGCTTTATGCGCGTCCATTTCGCCGACCAGTTGCGCCTGGGCGCTGGAGTTGGCGTCCAGTGCATGCATCTGCGTCAGCCCCAGGTGATAGAAACGCAGCACTTTCATGGCCGTCGGATCATTGGCCTGCACACGTTCGGTGACGGTGTGCATCACATTGGTCACGCGCATCAGCGTGCGCTTGAGCTGCCAGCCGTACACCGCAGCGGCCAGCCACGACTTGGACCAGAACGGGCCGCGCACCAGGGCGACGGTAATCAGCACCCCCGCGAACACACCGCCGACATTGAAGCGAAAGTTATCACCGCCGGGTTCGCCGAACAGCATCACCGCCAGAGTCGACAGCAGCATGGCCAAGGCCATGAACAGCACGGCAACGATCAACGTGCTGCGGCGGGTCTGTTGGCGGTAGGTGACGGGGTCGCAGGGTTTGAGCTCGAACATCCGGTCCAGGTCTCCAGGGCGGGTAGGGGGTGGCATCTTCTCATGGTCAGCGGTCAGCGGTGGGGCAATCAAGTTGAACCATGATCTGTGGCAGTTTCTCTAAACGAATGTAGTCCCTTTGAGGTGAACCACCATGCCCGAATACAAGCAACCACCGCCCGGTACACCCGACCCTGATCGCACACCCGGTGAAGAAGAGCGCGACAACGATGCCTTGCGCCCCAATGACCCGAAAGAGCGTGACGACCATGATGATGTGGAGCGCGTCGAAGAAGACTTGGAAAACCTCCACGACAAAGCTCGCCCGCTCTAACAGGAGACCATGATGAACAAGCGCTCGGATGGGCCCCCCTCTAACGAACACGCCAGCGGCAAGGATGAGCTGGGATTTGACCCCGACTCGCCGGATGTGGCTGATCCGCAGGTTGATCCGGTAGGTCCGGCGATTGCCCCGCTGGATAAAAAGGACAAGGACGAGGCGAAAAAAAAGCCGCCCTACGATCCGTTGGGCGACTTAAAGAAATAACAGCGTAATAGGTAATCAGGCCCCGCCATTGAGCGGGGCCTTCGTTTATTTAGGTGGCGTCCAGGAAACGTCGGTAATCCCGAACTTCTCCGCCCAGGGCCGGGTGGTTTTTTTCACTTGCTCGTGGCCGACGCGGCCGATACGGCTGACATGAGCAATGTCGGCATCGACCGCTGCCCAGTGCCAGGCCTCGGCGTTATTCATCACTTCGGCACGCACCACAAAGGACTTCGGTTGACCGTGCAGTTGGTAGTGGATGGTGTAGATTTTTGCGGTACTCATGTTGCCTCCCTGTCTTGTTATAGATGGAGGCTGAAGCGTTCAAAAAGGTTCATTCAAAATGACAGTTTGCATGTGAACGCGGCATAGTGACGCACTCTTCCTGCGCCCAAGGACCGTGCCATGACCCGCCTCAACCACAGCCATCTGTACCTGCAGCGCCTGGGATACGATTCGCCGCCACCGCCCACCCTGGCAACCCTGCGGGATCTGCAACTGCGCCATGTGTGCACCTTCGCCTTTGAAAGCCTGTCGACCCTGCTGCGCCTGCCGGTGCCGATCGACTTGCCCAGCGTCGAGCAAAAGGTGTTGTTCGATGGCCGCGGCGGCTATTGCTATGAGTTGAACCAGATGTTCCTCGCGCTGCTGCAGGAACTGGGTTTCGAGGCCCGTGGCATTACCGGTCGGGTGGTGATGGGCGGACCGCCGGACGCGCGCACGGCACGCACCCATCGTTTGAGCCTGGTGACCCTGGACGGGGTTCGTTACATCACCGATGTAGGCTTTGGCGGCATGGTGCCCAGCAGTCCGTTGCAGTTGGACACTGAGGCCGTGCAGGCCACCGCCCATGAGCCCTATCGCCTGACGTTCAATGCAGGGGAGAACAGTTACACGTTGTGGGCCGAAGTGGCGGGGGAGTGGCGTGGTTTGTATGTGTTCGACTTGCAGGTGCAGGGAGCCATCGATTACGAAATCGGTAATTGGTATGTCTCGACCCACCCGAACTCGCCGTTCTTGGGCCAATTGAAAGTCGCACTGCTGGCGCCCGGCAAACGCCATACCTTGAACAACGCGCATTACGCGATCCATTCCCTGGATCAGCCCAGCGAAAAACGGCTGCTGAACAACGCGCAAGAGCTAACGGCCTTGCTGAGGGACACCTTCGGTATTCGCGTGCCGGTGCAGCCGTCACTGGCTCAAGCAATGGCCGGCGGGTGGCCGACCTAAAGCCAGGCGACGCCATTTATGAGTGCGCGTTCTCTGCTCACGAGCGCTGCATTCGCAGCTTAATCCTACGCCCCGCAATGACACTGCCTGCATTCTCGTGTGGTCCCATCGCTATATAAATCCGCCCACGCTGAATATTTTCGGCAGTAGGCGTAGCGCGGGGGCTCCAACAGGCTCAGTTTTCTGAACCGTTGGATTCGACGTCCCGACTCGCGGCTCTACTGCCAGAGCCATTTGCCCGAGGGACACATGATGGGGTCGCCCACCGAAGCTCAACCACTGGATTTCACCCTGTTGTGCTTGCCCCTGAGCGAGGCCGATGGCGGTGGCCAGAACTTTGAATATTCGGCGCAATTCTTAGAACTTGAAGAAGAGGCACTGGGTAAACCCGAGGTTCAGTACGGCGACACCGTTACCGACGCCATCGAGCCGAACTGGAAGCGCGTCATGGCCCTCGCACTGCCGATGTTGGAGCGTAGCCGCGATTTGCGCCTGGCCATCTGGGCCACCCGCGCCGAACTCAACGTGCACGGCATCGCCGGCCTGTCGGCTGGCCTGGGGCTGGTGCAGGAGTTGTTGGAAAATTGCTGGGACGGGCTGTACCCCAGGCTCGACCCGGAGGATGGCCATGACCCGCTGTTGCGCATCAATATCCTGGCGTTCCTATGTGCCCCCAACGGCCTGGTACGCGACGTGTTGGATGCGCCGTTGATCAACGCGCGAGGCATCGGCGCGGTCAGCTTGAGGATGATCGATTTGGCGATTGTCGAGCACGGCGGCGAGGGCAATCACCCGAGCCTGGCGATGATCGAAGGGGCGCTTGTCGATGCCAATGCGCAACAGCTACAGGCCATTCACCTTGCGCTGACCCAGGCGTTGGCGCACAGCCTGCAGATTGAGCAGTGGCTGACCGAAAAAGTCGGCGTAGGTCGCGCCATCGACCTCAATGGACTGGCCGCTCCACTGCGTCGCGCCGCTGAAATAGTCCGCCGGTTCTTGCTTGAACCTGCGCCGGTCGAGGCGGCTGCAGCCACTGTTGCTACCTCAGAGGTGGCCGCACCGCAGGCACTGTTCGGCGAGATCCGCAGCCGCGAAGAGGCGCGCCAGGTCATCGATCGGCTGTGCAGCTATTTTCATACCCATGAGCCCGCGAGCCCGGTGCCGTTCCTGCTGCAACGGGCAAAAACACTGATCGACAAGAATTTCATGGAGTTGCTGCAAGACCTGGCGCCCGATGGACTTGCGCAACTGGCACAGGTCAGCGGCATCCGCACCAACGACAACTGAACGTTCATCTATCCACTCCACTCACCGGAGCCAGTTCCGTGGCCAAAGAAAGTAGCCAGAAGTTTATCGCCCGCAATCGTGCGCCGCGCGTCCAGATCGAATACGACGTGGAGATCTACGGCGCGGAAAAAACCGTGCAGTTACCCTTCGTGATGGGCGTGTTTTCAGACCTTTCCGGCAAACCGGCCGAGCCTTTGCCGCCGGTAGCCGAGCGCAAGTTTCTGGAAGTCGATGTGGACAACTTTGACGAACGCCTCAAGTCCATGAAGCCCCGTGTGGCATTCCAGGTGCCCAATACCCTGACGGGCGAGGGCAACCTGCCGGTGGAGATCACCTTTGAGAGCATGGACGACTTCTCCCCAGGTGCAATCGCCAACAAGGTGCCCAGCCTTAATCAGTTGTTGGCCGCGCGCCGCCAGCTGTCGAATCTGCTGACCTATATGGACGGCAAGGTAGGGGCCGAAGAATTGCTGGCCAAAGTGCTCAGCGATCCGAGTGTGATGCAGGCCCTGTGCGCGGCCCCCCAACAACCCGACTAACTGAATGACCGTGGTCTCTGCCGGCGCCTCGTTTGCCCCGGTATGGGGACGCTGTTGCCCATAATTCAAGGATACCGTCATGTCCACTACGCAATCGGAACAACCCGAACAGGGATCTCCGGCCACGGCATTCGACGCCGGTGACTTCGCCAGCCTGCTGCAAAAAGAATTCAAGCCCAAGACCGACAAAGCCAGGGACGCCGTGGAATCCGCCGTGCGCACCCTGGCGGAACAGGCGCTGCAAGGCACGCAGGTGATGTCCCATGACGTGCTCGGCACGATTGAAGGCCTGATCGCCAGTCTCGACCAAAAGCTCACCGAACAGGTCAACCATATCCTCCACCATGAGGAGTTCCAGGCCGTGGAAAGCGCCTGGCGCGGCTTGCATTACCTGGTCAGTAACACCGAGACCGACGAGTCCCTGAAGATTCGGGTGATGAACATTTCCAAGCACGAAGTGCATAAGACTCTGCGCAAGTTCAAAGGAGTGGCCTGGGACCAGAGCCCGATTTTCAAGAAGCTGTATGAAGAGGAATACGGCCAGTTCGGTGGCGAGCCCTATGGCGCCTTTGTCGCTGACTACTACTTCAACAACAGTGCGCCGGACGTCGAGCTGTTGACCCAGATCGCCCGTGTCAGTGCCGCCGCGCACTGCCCGCTGATCACCGCCGCTGACCCCAGCGTGATGCTCATGGAGTCCTGGCAGGAACTGGCCAACCCACGTGACCTGACCAAAATTTTCCAGACCCCGGAGCACGCGGCGTGGCGCAGCTTGCGCGCCAGTGAAGACTCACGCTACGTGGGCCTGGCCATGCCGCGTTTCCTGGCTCGTGCCCCTTACGGTGCCAAGTCCAATCCGGTGGAAGACTTCGATTTTGAAGAAACCACCGACGCCGCCGACGCCAAGGATTTTACTTGGGCCAACGCGGCTTACGCCATGGCTGTGAATATCAACCGGTCGTTCAAACACTATGGCTGGTGTTCGCAAATTCGCGGCATCGAATCCGGCGGCGTCGTGGAGGGCTTGCCGGTGCATACCTTCCCGACTGACGACGGCGGTGTGGACATGACCTGCCCGACCGAGATCGCCATCAGCGACCGGCGCGAAGCCGAGCTGGCCAAGAACGGCTTCATGCCCCTGGTGCACAAAAAAAACAGCGATCTCGCGGCCTTCATCGGCGCCCAGTCCCTGCACAAACCGGCGGAGTACGACGACCCGGATGCCAGCGCCAACGCCAACTTGGCAGCGCGTCTGCCGTACCTGTTTGCCACGTGCCGTTTTGCTCACTACTTGAAGTGCATCGTGCGCGACAAGATCGGTTCATTCAAAGAGCGCGACGATATGCAGACCTTGCTCAACAACTGGGTTGGCCGCTACGTGGAGCACAACCCGGCCACCGCGACCGATGCCGATAAAGCGCGTAAGCCGCTGGCGGGGGCCGAGGTCGTGGTGGAAGAAATCGAAGGCAACCCCGGTTACTACAGCGCCAAGTTTTTCCTGCGTCCGCACTACCAGCTTGAAGGCTTGACCGTGTCCTTGCGGTTGGTCTCCAGGCTGCCTTCAACCCAAGCGTCATAACCCCGTTGTTCAACCTGAAAGGTACTCACCATGATCCTGCTGAACTTTAAAGGCACCCCAATCAAAGGCACTTCCACCGTCGACGGTCACAAAGACTGGATCACCCTCGACGCTATCCAAATGGGGGTTTTCCGAGCGATTTCCTCCAGTAGCGGCGGTGCCGACCGTGACACCAGCAACCCTTCGTTCTCGGAAATTTCCGTGACCAAACTGGCCGACGTGGCCTCGGCCGATCTGTTTATGCAGGCTGTGTGCGGCAAGAGCCTGGGCGATGCCGAGATCCACTTTGTCCATACGGGCGGCGCGGACAAAAAACAGCAAGTGTTTCTTAAGATCATCCTGGGCGGCGCGATTATCAGTGCTTACTCCGCCAGCAGCACTGGCGATCGGCCGGCCGAAACCCTTTCGATCAACTTCACCACCATCAGCTATGCCTATGACGCCTTCAACGGTGACACGGTAATCACCGGTACGCCGAAGAAGTGGGACTTGGAAAAGAATCAGAAGATCTGATTCGGATGCCCGACGGTGGGTGGGTTCGCCCGCCCGCCGTCCTGTCGATGGAGGCCTCAGCGCATGGCTGAACTAACCAGTCTCGAACGTTTGCAACCGTCCTTGCTCGATCGCTTGAGTGATGACGACACCGCGCAGGTTTTCGAGCCTCGCGACAAGCGCGTGTTGTCCATGCGCCGCTTGCGCAAGGCGGTATTACGCGATTTGGGGTGGCTGCTCAACAGCACCAGTCTGGGCAGCTTTCGCGACCTGAGGAAGTGCCCGTTGGCGGGACAATCAGTGCTCAATTTCGGGCTGCCCGATCTCGCGGGAAAGACGGCTGCCGGCCTGGACCGCGAAGCGTTGGGACGCCGCATTCGCCAGGCGATCTGGGATTTCGAACCGCGGATTTTGCGCGAAAGCCTGCGTGTCGTGCCGGTTGCCTCCTCGGGTGCAACCATCAGTCCCAACCAGATGACCTTTGAAATTCATGGCGAACTCTGGGGCCAACCGTTGCCCGAGCGCCTGTACCTGAAGACCGAACTCGACCTGGAAGCAGGCGAGGCGCGGATCTTCGATATTGAGACAAGGGACGTGCGTTGAACGCAAAACTGCTGCGCTATTACGAGCGTGAGCTGGCGCATCTGCGGGAAGTTGGCGGTGAATTCGCCCGCGACTACCCCAAGGTTGCCGGCCGCCTGGGGCTGGAAACCTACGCCTGTGCCGACCCCTATGTTGAACGGTTGTTGGAAGGTTTCAGCTTTCTCGCCGCGCGGGTGCAACTGAAGATTGATGCCCAATTCCCACAATTTACCCATCACCTGCTGGAACTGATCTACCCACACTACTTGGCGCCAACGCCATCGATGGCGGTGGTGCAACTGCACCCGGACATGGGAGAGGGCAGCCTGGCCGCCGGCTTCAAGGTGCCACGCCACACGGCATTGCACAGCCAGTTGGGCAAGGGGGACCAGACCGCCTGCGAGTTTCGCACTGCCCATGAGGTAACCCTGTGGCCGGTGGAGTTGGTCGAGGCGCGCTATTTCGCCTGCAGCACGCAGGTGGCCGGGGTTGACCTGTCACGTCTCGGCGCAGTCAAGGCCGCGTTGCGCCTGCGCTTGAGCGTCGGGGCTGGCCTGGCTTTCAGCGACCTGGCCCTCGACACCCTGCGGCTGCACATCCGTGGCGGGGACGGCACGCCCGCGCGGGTTCTTGAGCAGCTGTTGGCCCAAGTGGCGGGTGTGCTGGTCATGCCCATGCAAGCGTCTGGGGACTGGCATCAGCTGCTGCCCAGCAGTGCGATTCGCAGTGTGGGCTATAGCGACAGCGAAGCCTTGCTGCCCATCGGGCCGCGTTCGTTCCAGGGTTATCGCTTGTTGCAGGAATACTTCGCCTTGCCGCAACGCTTCATGTTCGTCGACGTGGTGGGGTTGGCGAGCAGTGTCAGCCGCTGCACCGCCGAGCAACTGGAGCTGATCGTGTTGTTCAAGACGGCAGACCCGTTACTTGAGCAAAGCCTCAGTGCTGCCAATTTCGCGCTGTATTGCACGCCGGCGATCAACCTGTTCCCGATGCGCACCGAGCGTGTGCACCTGGATGAACAGCGCTCTGAATACCATGTGAGCCCCGACCGCACACGGTCAATGGACTACGAGATCTACGAAATTGAAGGGGTGACCGGTTACGGCAGTGGTGCCGAGGCCAGTCAGACATTCGAACCCTTCTACCGCGCCAACGACCTGCAGGGACGCACGCCGCCGCGTGCGTACTACCAGGACGGCGCGACACGCGGGTTTTGTCCGAACAGCAGCGCAGCCGAGGCCCGCGCTCCAGTTATGGGGGCAGCGAGGTATTCGTGTCGCTGGTGGACGGCGAGCAGGCTCCTCACCGCAGCGACCTGCGCCAATTGGGCATCGACGCCCTGTGCAGCAACCGCGACCTGGTGCTGAGCATGCCGGTGGGGAGTGGCAGCACCGACTTCAGCGTCCAATCCGCTGCGCCGGTGCAGTCGGTACGTTGCGTGGCAGGGCCCACGATGCCCGCGCCGTCGTATGCCGAAGGCGATACCGCATGGCGTCTGGTCAGCCATTTGTCCCTTAACTACCTGTCACTGCTGGACCAGGACACGGAGCAGGGCGCTGTAGCCTTGCGTGACATGTTGCGCCTGTATTGCCGCGTCGACGATGCCGTTGCACATAAACAGATCGAAGGCGTGCGTTCGGTGACTGCGCAGAGCATCGTGCGGCGCCTGCCATTGTCTGGACCCGTCACCTATGGGCGAGGTTTGCAGATCAGTGTGAGCGTGGATGAGTCTGCGTTCGAGGGTGCAGGCGTCTGTGTATTGGGCTCGGTGCTGGAACAGTTTTTCGCCAAGTACGTGTCGCTCAACTCATTCACCGAGACGCGGATCGTGAGCGCGTCACGCGGCGTGATCATGCAGTGGCCTGCGCGGGTGGGCAGATGCGAGATCCTCTGAGCCTGCTCAGCGAGCTTGAAGCGCATCCGGGTCGGTTTGATTTCTACGCGGCATTGCGCCAGTTGGAGTGCGCCTTTGCGCACCTGCCGCGCATCGGCGAGGCCACGCGTCCGGCGGACGAGGCGGTGCGTTTCGGCCAGCATTCCTCGCTGGCGTTTGAGCCGGCAATGATTGCGGGCCTCATACCCGGCGACACGCCTAAACTGCTGCTCAATTTCTTCGGCCTGATGGGCGCCAATGGCCCGTTGCCGATTCACCTCACCGAATACATTCGCGACCGTCAACGCAACCTCAACGACCCTACGCTGGCGGCATTTTGCGACGTGTTTCATCACCGCATGATCAGCCTGTTCTATCGCGCCTGGGCCAGTGCCCAGCCAACGGTGAGTCTGGACCGTCCGGGAGCGGACCGCTTTGCCAACTACCTGGGATCATTGCTCGGTATTGGCCTACCGTCGCTGCAGGCGCGCGACGGCGTGGTGGACCTCGCCAAGCTGCATTTCGCCGGTCGCCTGGGACCGCAAACACGCAATGCCGAAGGCCTGGCCGCCTTGCTTGGCGACTACCTTGGCGTTCCCGTAGAGGTCGAGCAATTTGTCGGCCACTGGATGACCCTGCCCCGTGACGGGCTGTGCACCTTGCGCAGCGGTCCGGACGCGGTGGTACTCGGCCAGGCCACGGTCATGGGCCGGAAAGTCTGGAATGCCCAACACAAGTTTCGCCTGCTGATTGGCCCTCTGGACCTGACACAAACCCGCCGTTTGCTGCCCGGTGGCGACAGCCTGCAACGGGTGCAGGATTGGGTGCGTCAGTACGTCGGCATGGCTATGGACTGGGACGTCAACCTGATCGTCAAGAAAGAACACCGGCCTCGCTTACGCCTGGGGTCCACGTCATTGGGCTGGACCAGTTGGCTGAGCAGCAGAGCGCCCCAGCGGGATGATCGGCAGTTGCTGATCAAGCCTCGACCCTCATTTTCTTCTCAAGGAACTGCCCATGGCTGATATCAGTCGCGTCGCGCTTTTCGGCAAGCTCAACAGCCTGTGCTACCGGGCGATTGAAAGCAGCACTGTGTTCTGCAAACTGCGCGGCAATCCCTATGTCGAGCTGGTGCACTGGTTGCAGCAGTTGTTGCAATTGACCGATTCGGACCTGTTGCGCCTGGTCCGCCATTACGGCATTGATCCGGTGGTGTTGGACCGGGACCTCACTGCCGCCCTGGATCGTTTGCCTAGGGGCTCGACCTCGGTGACGGACCTGTCCTCGCAGGTCGAGGAAACCGTGGAGCGTGCCTGGGTCTACGCCACCCTGATGCTGGGTGAGTCCCAGGTGCGTTCTGGCCATTTGCTGCTGGCGATGCTGAAAACTCCGGCATTGCGTAATGGTTTGTATGGTGTGTCCCGGGAGTTCAACAACGTCAGGACCGACGACCTCAGTGAGCAGTTTGGCGCGTTGCTCAAGGATTCGCCCGAGGCCCGTATGACGGCCAGCGACGGGTACCAGGTGCCGGGTGAGGCTGTCGGTGCACTGGCGCCCGACCGTCAGGAAGGCCTGAAGCGCTTCACTGTCGACCTGACCGAGCAGGCGCGGCGAAACACGATGGACCCTATCGTCGGACGCGATGAAGAGATCCGGCAGGTCATCGATATCCTGATGCGCCGTCGCCAGAACAACCCGCTGCTGGTGGGCGAGGCGGGCGTGGGCAAAACTGCTGTGGCGGAAGGATTCGCCCAGCGCATCGCCCGTGGCGACGTGCCGCCTAGCCTGCGGGACGTACAATTGCTTGCCCTTGACGTCGGCCTGTTGCAGGCCGGTGCGAGCATGAAAGGTGAGTTTGAACAGCGCCTGCGCTCGGTCATCGATGAGGTTCAAGCCAGCGTCAAACCGGTGGTGCTGTTTATCGATGAAACCCACAACCTGGTCGGCGCAGGTGGCGCCGCGGGTACCGGCGATGCGGCTAATCTGCTCAAGCCAGCCCTGGCCCGTGGCACCTTGCGTACCTTGGGCGCAACCACGTTTGCCGAGTACAAAAAACACATCGAAAAAGATCCGGCCCTGAGCCGGCGCTTTCAGACGGTGCAGGTCGATGAGCCGGATGAAAGCCGTGCGCTGCTGATGCTGCGCGGTCTTGCCTTCAGCCTGCAGGAGCACCATCAGGTGCAGATCCTCGATTCGGCGCTGGAAGCGGCCGTGCGTTTGTCCAATCGCTATATCCCGGCGCGGCAGTTACCGGACAAGGCGGTGAGCCTGATCGACACCGCGTGCGCCCGCGTCGCCATCAGCCTGCACGCCACCCCGGCGGAAGTCGATGACAGCCGCCGGCGTATCGAATGCCTGGAAACCGAGCAGGGGATCATCCAGCGTGAACGCGCCATGGGGGCGCAAACCTCAAGTCGTTGTGCATCGGTCGATGCGTTGCTGGCGACCGAGCGCGAGCGCCTGAAGGTCCTTGGCAGCCGCTGGCACAGCGAGCTGGCGCTGGTCATGCAGATCTTGCGTCTGCGTAGCCGGTTGGTCGATGTGGATGCCGATGAACCTGAAGCGGGCCGGTTGGAACTGCGTCAATTACAGGAGCAATTGGCGCTGCTGCAAGGCGAGACTCCGTTGGTCCTGGTCAACGTCGACGAACAGGCCGTCGCGGCGGTAGTACAGGACTGGACCGGCATCCCCGTAGGTCGCATGGTCAAGAATGAAATCGAGAACGTGTTGCACCTGGCAGACCGTTTGGGCCAGCGCATTATCGGTCAGGATCATGGGCTGGAGATGATCTCGCGACGTATCCAGACCTCCCGCGCGGGCCTCGACAATCCGGGCAAACCGGTGGGGGTGTTCATGCTCGCCGGTACCTCCGGGGTGGGTAAGACCGAGACGGCCCTGGCCCTGGCCGAGGCGTTGTATGGCGGCGAGCAGAACGTCATTACCCTCAATATGAGCGAATACCAGGAAGCCCACAGCGTCTCCACCCTCAAGGGCGCGCCGCCTGGTTACGTGGGCTACGGCGAAGGCGGCGTGCTCACCGAAGCAGTACGGCGCAAGCCTTACAGCGTGGTGCTGCTGGACGAAGTGGAGAAGGCGCACTCGGATGTGCACGAGCTGTTTTTCCAGGTGTTCGACAAGGGCTGGATGGAAGACGGTGAGGGGCGAGTCATCGACTTCAAGCACACCCTGATCCTGCTGACCACCAACGTCGGCACCGACCTGATCAGCCGGCAGTGCCGTGACCCGCAGGCCGTGCCTGAACCGCAAGCCCTCGCAAAAGCCTTGCGTGAGCCGTTGCTGGAGGTCTTCCCGCCGGCTTTGCTCGGACGCCTCGTGGTGATCCCGTATTACCCCCTCAGCGACGCCATGCTCGACCGCATCATCCGCCTGCAACTGGAGCGGATCAGGCAGCGCATCGCTGACAGCCACAAGATTCCCTTCACGTACAGCGATGACGTGGTGCAGTTGATTGCCAGCCGCTGCACCGAGCTGGAAAGCGGTGGGCGGATGATTGACTCAATCCTGACCAACTGCTTGCTGCCAGCAATCAGCCGTGAGTTCCTCGATCGTCTGTTACAGGGCATCCCGGCTAGCCAGGTTGGGGTCAGCGTGGAAAACGGCGAGTTTGCCTATGTCTTTTCCGAGTCCGCGAGGTAGTCCCTATGGCAACCAGTCAAATGCATCGTGACATTCAGGTCAGCAGTGTGCTCGGCGACGATGTGCTGCTGTTTCGCAGCATGCAGGCATTCGAGGGGCTGTCTCGTCTCAGTGAATACGAGGTGGAGCTGTACAGCGAACGCGCCGACCTGGACATCAACGACTTGCTCGCTACGCCGATGAGCATTGCGGTGGACTTGCCCAAGGGCGGTAGTCGTTACTTCAGCGGGCATGTGAGCCACTTCTCCATAACCGGTCGTCAAGGGCGCTATACCACGTGCAAAGCGGTGTTGAGGCCGTGGTTGTGGTTCCTGACACTGGCCAGCGACTGCCGTATTTTCCAGGGCCTGAGCGTGCCGCAGATCCTCAACCAGGTGTTCGCGCCTTACAGCATTGCCGATGTCGACACCTCGGGCCTGAGTGCGGACTACACGGCACTTAACTATTGCGTGCAATACCGCGAGAGCGATTTCAACTTTGTCAGCCGGCTGATGGAGCAGGAAGGTATCTACTACTTCTTCAAAAGCGCTGCTGGCCGTCATACCTTGGTACTTGCCGATTCCTGCGGCGCGCATTCGCCGGCGCCGGGCTATGCCCAACTGCGCTACATGCCGTCCCAGGATCACGCCCTGCGCGAAAGCGAGGTGATCTACGCCTGGCACATGAGCGGCGAGGTGGCGCCGGGCGGCTACACCCTGAAGGACTTCGACTTCGAAAAGCCCAGCGTCAATCTGATGGTCAAGTCGGCCATGCCTGGTGACTACCCGCAGTCTCGTCACGAACGTTACGACTATCCGGGTCGATACACCGAGCGCAAACAGGGCGAAACCTATGCCCGCACCTTGATTGAATCGCTACAGACCGGCGCCGGTCGGATCAGCGGTGCCACTCGTGCCCGGGGGCTGTTCCCGGGAGCGTTGATGACCTTGGCCGAGCACCCGCGCAGTGAACAGAACGCGCAGTGTTTGCTGCTGGAAGCGCGTTACACGTTGTCGTTAGACACCTATGAGCCGACGCCACCGACCGAGCCCGCGCCCGTGTTGACTTGCGAGTTCGTGGCCATGCCGCACCAGCAGCCATTTCGAGCACCTTGCGTATCGCCCAAGCCACGGATGCACGGTCCGCAGACCGCCAAGGTGGTGGGCAAACAGGGCGAAGACATCTGGACCGACAAATACGGACGGATCAAGGTGCAGTTCCACTGGGACCGCGAGGGCAAGGGCGACGAAAACAGCTCATGTTGGGTCCGAGTAGCCCAGGGCTGGGCCGGCAAGCGTTGGGGCAGCCTGCATATCCCGCGTATCGGCCAGGAAGTGGTGGTCAGCTTTCTCGACGGCGACCCCGACCAGCCGTTGGTCACCGGCAGCGTCTATAACGCGGAATCGCTGCCGCCCTATGCACTGCCAGAAAATGCCACCCGCTCGACACTCAAGACCCATTCTTCAAAGGGCGGTGGTGGCTACAACGAACTGCGCTTCGAGGACAAGAAGGGTTCGGAGCAGGTGTTCCTGCACGCCCAGAAAAACTTCGACCAGCGAGTGCTCAAGGATGCCCTGGACTGGGTAGGCGGCGACCGTCACTCCAGAATCGACCAGGACCTGCGCGAGAAGGTCGGCGGTGATCGTCATTCCTCTGTGGACGGCAACCGCAATGAAAAAACCAGCGGTGCGGTATCGATGAGCGCCGGCAGCGAGATGATTATCGAGGGCGCCATGAAGACGGGTATCACCGCCGGTACCGATGTGCATATCAAGGGCGGCGCGAACGTGGTGATCGAAGCCGGCGCGAGCATCACCTTGAAGGTCGGTGGGGCCTTTATGACCTTTTCTCCAGGCTCGATTCTCGCTTCGGCCATGCCTGTGCCCTTGCCTCAGGCCGCAACCGCTGCCACCGCCGCAGCATTGGCAGCGGCCACCGGGCCTGCGGGTGTACCGCTGCCGCCCAAGGAGGCCGACGATGGCAAGTAAGTCGTTGTCGAGTCTGTCTGCTTCTACCGTTGCCCATATTGGAAGAACTTAATGTCCTGGAAACACAAAGTGGTTTGGTCCGAAGGCATGTTGTTGCAGCCTCAGCATCTGCAACAACATGACCGTTTCCTGCAAACCCAGCTGGAGGCACGGGTCACGGCGTTGCGTGCGTATGGCTGGGGCTTTTCGGCGTTGGACATTGACCCGCAGCAACTGGCTCTGGGCAAGGTATCGTTGCTTTCATACAGCGGTATATTCCCGGATGGAACGCCTGTCGGCCTGCCATTCGATGATGAAATGCCGCCGCCTCTGACCATCCCCGATGATGCGCGCGACCTGACCGTGGTGTTGGCGTTACCAAGCTTACGTCCCGGGATCCCGGAGGTTGACGACAACCCCAGTATCGAAAATTTCGCCCGTCTTCGCAGCGCAGAATACGAAGTCTGGGACAGTAATGGACTGGACAGCAGTGCGCTGATGAGTGTCGGCAAGTTGCGCGTGCGTCTGGCCTTTGAGGGCGACGTGGCCGATGCCTACACCTCACTGGGTATCGCCCACGTGGTGGAAAAGCGCGCCGACAACTGTGTGGTGCTTGATCGCGGCTACTGCCCGCCCTGTCTGGATATCCGGGCGGCCGAATGCCTCAAGGCGATGGTCGATGAGGTCGCAGGGCTGGTGCAGCAGCGGGGCGAAGCCACGGCCTCACGCGTGGCCCGGCTCGATGGCAGTGGTGCAGCGGACATTGCCGATGTCCTGCAACTGCAGGTGCTCAATCGCAGCCTGCCGCTGATGCGCCATTTATCGACCATGAGCGGCCTGCATCCCGAGCAACTGTATCGCGACCTCTCGGCCCTGGCCGGTGAGCTGGCAACGTTTAGCCGCGACGATAAGCGCACGCCTGCCTACCCGGTGTATCGCCATACGGCCCTGGCAGAAACGTTTGCTCCGGTGATGCTTGAACTGCGTCGGATGCTCTCGACCGTGATGGATACGCGGGCCATCGCTATTCCCTTGGAAGAGCGCCAATACGGCATCCGTGTGGCCGTGCTGCCGGACCGGGCGTTACTGGCCTCGGCCACCTTCATCCTGGTGGTTCAGGCTCAAATGGCGGCCGACAGCGTGCGCAGCAGTTTCCCCTCCCAGGTCAAGATCGGCTCGATGGAGAAAATCCGCGACCTGGTCAACCTGCAACTGCCGGGTGTTGGCCTGCGGCCTTTGCCGGCAGCCCCACGGCAATTGCCGTTCTATGCGGGCTGCACGTATTTCGAACTTGATCGCAGCAGCGAGTATTGGCAACTGTTGAGCCAGTCGAGCGGTTTTGCGATCCATGTACCCGCCGGGTTTCCTGGGTTGGATATGCAATTTTGGGCCATCCGCGATTTGGCCCAAAACGAGTGAGGTGAACGCCCTGTTACAGGGCATCCAGAAACGCAAAACGGCGCCCGAAGGCGCCGTTTTGTTTACTGCATCCCGCTAAGCGATCAAACGCCCAGTACCGCGTGCTGCACCAGGGTGAGCAACGGTTGTGGGTACACGCCCAGGAAGAACGCGAGCAGGGCGATGGCCAGCAGCATCACGCCGCCTGCCTTCTGTTCCCAATGCAGCTCGGCATCCACACGGCGCAGGTTTGGCTCGATCAGGTACAGGGTGACCATCACGCGCAGGTAGTAGAACACGCCGATAGCGCTGCCCAGTACCAGGGACGCAACCAGCCACCACTCGTGGGCTTCGACACCGGTAGCGACGATGTAGAACTTGCCGATGAAACCCGCGGTCAGCGGGATACCGGCCAGGGACAGCATCATCACGGTCAGTACGGCGGTCAGGTACGGGCGGCGCCAGAACAGGCCGCGATACTCGTACAGGGCGTCAGCGTCACGGCCTTTGTACGGCGAGGACATCAGCGTAATTACACCGAAGGCGCCGAGGCTGGTGATCACGTAGGTGACCAGGTAAACGCCGATGGCTTCCACGGCCAGGCCTTTGCTCGCCACCAGGGCGATCAGCAGGTAGCCGAAGTGAGCGATGGACGAGTAACCCAGCAGACGCTTGAGGTTGTTCTGGGTCAGGGCCAGCAGGTTACCGAACAGGATCGACGCGATGGCGATCACGGTCAGCACGTTGCTCAGCACGCCGGTATTGGCAGCAGGCGAGATCTGGAACAGACGCACCATCACGGCAAACACAGCAACCTTGGACGCGGTAGCCAGGAACGCAGCCACCGGCGCCGGGGCGCCTTCGTACACGTCTGGGGTCCACAGGTGGAACGGCACCAGCGACAGCTTGAATGCCAGGCCGATCAGCATCATCGCCAGGCCCAGTTGGGCAATCGGCGCCGGGCTGTTGGTGGCAGCCAGTGCGTGGCCGATACCGGTGAAGCTCAGGCTGCCGGCTTCGGCGTAGAGCAGGGCCATACCGAACAACAGGAACGCGGAACCGGCCGCCGACAGCACCATGTACTTGATGCCGGCTTCCAGGGAGCGCTTGTTGAAGAAGGCGTATGCCACCAGGCCGTAGGTCGGGATCGACAGCAGTTCCAGGCCGATGAACAAGCCGGCCAGGTGCTGTGCGCTGACCAGCACGATACCGCCGGCCGCAGCCAGCAGGATCAGCAGGTACAGCTCTTCGCGGTTGCCTGGGTAGCCGGTGCCGCCTTCGCCGAGGTAGGCGTGGGCGAGGGTGACGCAGGCGAGGGTGGCGACAAGGATCAGCGCGATATACAGCAGCGCGAAGTCATCGACCATCATCAGCGGGGTCACCGCCAGTGGCGCGACCTTGAGTGCCGGGATAATCGACAGCAAAGCCAGGTTCAAACCGGCACAGGACAGCAGGAACGTTTGTGAGTGATTGCGGCGCCAGGCGATTGCCAGCATCACCACCACGATGGTGAGGCTGGTAATCAGCAGCGGCGCAAGCGCGATAAAGTGTTGGATCGTGAATTCCATAGCGCTCTTACCGGGCCGAAGCGAGTTGAGAGAAGGCGGTGCCGAACCACTGCTGCACGCCATGCATCGTTGCGGCAGAAGTGTCCAGGAACGGTTGCGGGTACACGCCGATGTAGATCAGCAGCACCGCAAGGCCGAGCACCATGATCAGTTCGCGAGCATCCATCCCTTTCAGGACGGTGTCGGACTTGGCCGGGCCGAAGTAGGCGCGGTGGATCATGATCAGCGAGTAGACCGAACCGAATACCAGGCCGGAAGTAGCAATGGCGCTGATCCAAGGCGTTTGCACGAAGGCACCCATCAGGATCAGGAACTCGCCGATGAAGTTGCCGGTACCCGGCAAGCCCAACGAGGCAGCGGCAAAGAACAGGCTGATCGCCGGCAGGTACGCGATGCGCGACCACACGCCGCCCATCTCACGCATGTCACGGGTGTGCAGGCGCTCGTACAACTGGCCACTCAGGATAAAGAGTGCAGCGGCGGAAACACCGTGCGCCAACATCTGGATCACTGCGCCTTGCAACGCCAGCTGGCTGCCGGAGTAGATGCCGATCAGTACGAAGCCCATGTGGGAAACGGACGAGAAGGCAATCAGACGCTTGATGTCGGTTTGCGCGAACGCCAGGAACGCACCGTAGAAGATCCCGATCAGACCCAGGGTCATGGCAATCGGCGCGAACTCCGCCGAGGCGTTCGGGAACAGCGGCAGCGCGAAACGCAGCAGGCCATAGGCAGCGGTTTTCAGCAGGATGCCGGCGAGGTCAACGGAACCGGCGGTCGGTGCCTGGGCGTGAGCGTCAGGCAGCCAGGAGTGGAACGGCACCACCGGCAGCTTCACCGCGAACGCGATGAAGAAGCCCAGCATCAGGATGTACTCGGTGGTCAGGGACATCTTGGTTTTCAACAGGTCGGCGTAGTTGAACGTAATCACGCCTGTGCTGTTGAAGTTGACCAGTACCAGACCCAGGATCGCCACCAACATGATCAGGCCGGAAGCCTGGGTGAAGATGAAGAACTTGGTCGCCGCGTAGATCCGGGTTTTCTTGCCGTCCGAAGAACTGTGACCCCAGAGCGCGATGAGGAAGTACATCGGCACCAGCATCATTTCCCAGAAGAAGAAGAACATGAACAGGTCGAGGGCGAGGAACACGCCGACAACGCCGCCCAGGATCCACATCAGGTTCAGGTGGAAGAAGCCCACGTGACGCTGGATCTCTTTCCAGGAGCAGAGTACCGAGAGGATACCCAGCAGGCCGGTCAGCAGGATCATCAACAGCGACAGGCCATCGAGGGCCAGGTGCACGTTGATGCCGAAGCGCTGGATCCACACGTGCTTGAATTCAAGCGCGAAAGTCGGATCGACACCCGGTGCCGGAGCGAATGAATAGTCACCGTGGGCCCACAGCCAGAGGCCGAGTGCGAGTTCCAGGGACATGGTCAGCAACGCAATCCAGCGGGGGAGGGTGGCGCCGAAGCGTTCACCCATCCAGCAGAGCAGGCCGCCGATGAAGGGGATCAGGATTAGCCAGGGCAGAATCATGACAGGCTCGTTTCCTTTCGCAAGTTTGCAAAGTTCGCAATGTACATAGACATGGTCAGACCGCCACGACAACGATGGCGCCGATCACCAGCACGGCACCGACCGCCATGGACGCTGCATACCAACGCAGTTGGCCGGTCTCGCTGCGGCTCAGGGCGGTGTGACCGGCCTTGGCGGCGCGCGGGATCAAACCGATGGTCTGGTCGAGCGGGTCTTTGCGCAGTACATGGCTGATAGCCAGGTAAGGCTTGACGAACAGTTTGTCGTAGATCCAGTCGAAGCCCCAGGCGGCGAACCACCAGGCCGACAGGAAGCGGCCAATGCCACTGTTGGCCACGGCCGTCACGAAGCGACGCTTGCCGAGGAACAACAGCGCGGCCAGCAGGATACCCGCGATGGCAATGGCACCCGAGGCGATTTCCAGGCTGTGCTTGGCGGCGCCACCGGCATGGCCGGCGCTTTCCGGCAGTACACCGGCCAGGGGCGGGGTGATCAGGGCGCCGACGAAGGTCGACAGCACGATCAGCACCGACAGTGGCAACCAGTGGGAGATGCCGTGACCTGCGTGCGCTTCGGTCTTGGCTTCACCGTGGAACGTGATGAAGATCAGGCGGAAGGTGTACAGCGAGGTCATGAACGCACCCACCAGGCCTGCGTAGAGCAGGTTCTGGTTACCGCTGGCAAAGGCTTCCCAGAGGATTTCGTCTTTCGAGTAGAAACCGGCGGTCACCAGTGGCAGTGCGGCCAGGGCTGCACCACCGACGATGAAGCTGGCGTAGGCCAGCGGCAGTTTCTTCCACAGGCCGCCCATCTTGAAGATGTTCTGCTCGTGGTGGCAGGCAACGATCACCGCGCCAGAGGCAAGGAACAGCAGGGCCTTGAAGAAAGCGTGAGTCATCAGGTGGAAGATCGCCGCGTCCCAGGCGCCAACGCCCAGGGCCAGGAACATGTAGCCGATCTGGCTCATGGTCGAGTAGGCGAGGATACGCTTGATGTCGGTCTGCACCAGCGCGGCAAAGCCGGCCAGCACCAGGGTCACGCCGCCGACGATGCCCACCAGGTGCAGGATGTCCGGCGCCAGGGTGAACAGGCCGTGGGTACGGGCGATCAGGTAGACACCCGCAGTTACCATCGTAGCGGCGTGGATCAGTGCCGACACTGGGGTAGGACCGGCCATCGCATCCGCCAGCCAGGTTTGCAGCGGCAGTTGCGCGGATTTACCCACGGCGCCACCCAGCAGCATCAGGGTCGCCAGGGTGATCCAGAAGTCGCCGACCTGGAATTTCTGTGGTGCCAGCACCAGCAGTTCCTGGATGTTCAGCGTGCCCACCTGTTGGAACAGGATGAACAGGCCGATGGCCATGAACACGTCGCCGATCCGGGTGACGATAAATGCCTTGAGTGCCGCGTTACCGTTGTTGCGGTTGCTGTAGTAGAAACCGATCAACAGGTACGAACACAGGCCCACGCCTTCCCAGCCGAAGTACAGGAACAACAGGTTATCGCCGAGCACCAGGAACAGCATGCTGGCGATAAACAGGTTGGTGTACGAGAAGAAGCGCGAGTAGCCCGCTTCACCGCGCATGTACCAGGACGCGAACAGGTGGATCAGGAAGCCCACGCCGACGACCACGCCGAGCATGGTGATCGACAGGCCGTCGACGTAGAGGGCGAAGTTAGGCTTGAAGCCTTCCACCGACATCCACTGCCACAGCACCAGGGTGTAGTGACCGCCTTCCGGCGGCGCTACGTTGAATTGCCAGATGACGTAGGCGGTCACGATGGCCGACAGGCCAATGGAACCCACGCCGATCAGGGCCGAGAGGTTTTCCGACCAGCGTCCACGGGAGAACGACAGCAGCAGGAAACCGATCAGGGGAAATACGAAAGTCAGAAAGATCATGTTCATCCGCGCATCTCACTGGCAGCGTCGATATCAAGCGTGTGGAAGCGACGATACAGTTGCAGCAGGATCGCCAGGCCGATACTGGCCTCGGCGGCTGCCAGGCTGATCACCAGGATGAACATGACTTGTCCATCGGGCTGGCCCCAACGTGCACCTGCAACGATGAACGCCAGTGCCGCAGCGTTCATCATGATTTCCAGGCTCATCAACACGAACAGAATGTTACGGCGAACCATCAGGCCGACCAGGCCAAGGCAGAACAGGATGCCGGCGACCGCCAGACCATGCTCCAAAGGGATAGCAGGCATCGTCATTGCTCCTTGGCTTCGTTGCGGCCCAAGTGGAAGGCGGTGATGGCTGCCGCGAGCAGCAGCATCGAAGCCAGTTCGACCACCAGCAGGTACGGACCGAACAGGCTGATGCCCACGGCTTTCGCGTCTACGGTGGTGTGGCCGATGGCCTGGCCGCTCTGGTGAGCGAACAGCACATACAGCAGTTCACCCAGCAGCAGCGCTGCGAGGACAACCGGGCCGAGCCAGATGCCGGGCTTGAGCCAGACGCGTTCCTGGGCGACCGAAGCCGGCCCCAGGTTGAGCATCATCACCACAAACACGAACAGCACCATGATGGCGCCGGCGTAGGCGATCACTTCGAGCACACCGGCGAACGGTGCGCCGAGGCTGAAGAACGTCATGGCCACGGCGATCAGCGAAATGATCAGGTAGAGCAGGGCGTGCACGGGGTTAGTGTTGGTGATCACACGAAGCGTGGACACCACTGCAATACCCGATGCGAAATAGAAAGCGAATTCCATCTTTCTTCCTTAAGGCAGCAAGCTCTTCACGTTGATCGGCTCGGCTTCGTTTTGTGCGGCGCCTTTCGGCTTACCGGCAACGGCCATACCTGCAACACGATAGAAGTTGTAATCAGGGTTTTTACCGGGACCAGAGATCAGCAGATCTTCTTTCTCGTACACCAGGTCCTGACGTTTGAACTCGGCCATCTCGAAATCCGGTGTCAGCTGGATTGCGGTGGTCGGGCAAGCTTCCTCGCAAAGGCCGCAGAAAATGCAGCGCGAGAAGTTGATACGGAAGAAGTCCGGGTACCAGCGACCGTCTTCGGTTTCAGCTTTCTGCAGGGAGATGCAACCCACCGGGCACGCTACGGCGCACAGGTTGCAGGCTACGCAACGCTCTTCGCCATCGGGGTCGCGGGTCAGCACGATACGGCCGCGATAGCGCGGCGGCAGGTACACCGCTTCTTCCGGGTATTGCAGGGTGTCGCGTTTGCGGAAACCGTGACCGAATACCATCACCAGGCTTCGCAACTGGGTACCGGTACCCTTAACGATGTCGCCAATATATTTGAACATGGGTCAAATCCTCACTGAACCGCGGCCGCTGGCGTGTTCAACAACACAACGGCAGCAGTCACCAGCAAATTGATCAGGGTCAGTGGCAGGCAGAAGCGCCAGCTGAAATCCATCACCTGGTCGTATCGTGGACGCGGAATGGAAGCGCGCAGCAGGATAAACAACATGATGAAGAACGCGGTCTTCAGGAAGAACCAGAAGAACGCCAACTGCGGCAGGATGCCGAACGGACCGTGCCAGCCGCCGAAGAACAGCGTCACCAGCAGGGCAGAGATCAAGATGATGCCGATGTACTCACCGACGAAGAACATGCCCCATTTCATGCCGGCATATTCAATGTGGTAACCGTCGGCCAGTTCCTGTTCTGCTTCAGGCTGGTCGAACGGGTGACGGTGAGTCACGGCGACGCCAGCGATGAAGAAAGTACAGAAGCCGAAGAACTGCGGAATGATGAACCACAGGTTCTGCGCCTGGTACTCGACGATGTCGCGCATGTTGAACGAGCCGACCTGCACCACGATGCCCATCAGCGCCAGGCCCATGAACACTTCGTAGGACACGGTCTGGGCCGAGGCACGCAAGCTGCCCAGCAGGGCGAACTTGTTGTTACTCGACCAACCGGCGAACAACACCGCGTAGACCGACAGACCGGCCATGGCGAAGAAGAACAGCAAGCCGATGTTCAGGTCCGCCACGCCCCAGGTCGGGGTGATCGGGATGATCGCGAAGGCAATCAGCAAGGCGCTCATGGCCACGACCGGTGCCAGGGTGAAGATCACCTTGTCGGCAAACGGTGGGGTCCAGTCTTCCTTGAAGAACATTTTCAGCATGTCGGCAGCGATCTGGAACATGCCGAATGGGCCAACGCGGTTCGGACCGTAACGGTCCTGCCACCAGCCCAGCAGGCGACGTTCGACGAAGCTGAGCAGGGCGCCCGCAACGACCACGGCCAACAGGATCACGATGGCCTTGACGACCGAGATGATCACGTCGATCACTTCAGGGGTGAACCAGGTCATTGCGCTGCCTCCTGCAGACCGTCAACGGTTTTGCCAAAGATCGCAGGCGGAATGCCGGCAAGGCCTTTAGGCAGTGCAACCAGGCCAGCGCCCAACGCTTCGTTGATACGCAGCGGCAGACGCAGAGTCTGGCCGGCCACGTTCAGGCTGAGCACGGCACCGTCGTTGACGCCGAGACGGTCGGCTTCGGACTTGGCCACGGACACGTACGCTTCTGGGATGCGGCTTTGCACCGGCGCGGCCTTGGAAGAGTTCTCTTCGCTGCCGAACAGGTGGAAGAACGGCACAACTTGCCAAGTGCCCTGGGCCGGGTTGAACGGGCGCGGTACTGCTGCGAACCAGTTCAGCGAGTCACCGGTGCTTTCGATCAGGCGGGTGCCTGGGTCGCCAGCGCGGATGTGACCACCGACTTCGTCCTGGAACTTGTTCCAGGCTTGTGGCGAGTTCCAGCCCGGCGACCAGGCAAACGGCACCTGCTGACGCGGCTCGACTGACCCCGAGTAACCTTCCATGGAGAAGGCGAACGCGGTGTCGTTGTCTTGTGGGGTACGCGGTTCGTGCACGCTGATGTCGGCGCGCATGGCGGTACGACCGGAGTAACGCAGCGGTTCACGGGCCAATTTCATGCCCTTGATGCGGAACGCGGCGGACGGTGCGGCATCGACGATACGCGCAAGCTGCGGTGTGCTGCCGGCGACGGCTGCGGTCACGTGGTCCAGTTGGGTCCAATCGATCGGCTGGTTCAACAGGGTCGCGCGCAGGGCATGCAGCCAGCGCCAGCCTTCGTGAACCAGGATGCTGGCGTCCATGTACTTCGGATCGAATACCTGGAAGAAGCGCTGGGCGCGGCCTTCCTGGCTGACCAGGGTACCGTCGCCTTCGGCAAAGCTCGCCGCTGGCAATACCAACTGAGCGCGGTCGCTGGTGGCGGTCTTCTGGTGGTCGGCCACGATCAGAACTTTGGCGGCGTTCAGTGCAGCGTCAACCTTGGCGGCGTCGGTGCGTGTGTACAGGTCGTTTTCCAGCACCACCATGGCGTCGGCGTTGCCGTCGATCACGGCTTGCAGGCCAGCGTCCAGGGACTCACCACCCAGCATGGCCAAGCCAAGGCTGTTGGCTTCCGGCACGACCAGGCTGATGGAGCCGTTCTTGTCGCGCAGCTTTAAGGCCTTGGCGATGTTGGCGGCGGCTTCGATCAATGCTTTGGAACCCAGCGAGGTACCGGCAATGATCAATGGACGCTTGGCTGCCAGCAGGGCGTCGGCAATGCGTTGGGCCAGTTCGACGGCTTCAGTGTCCAGGCCTTCGACGGCAGGCGCGCTGGCGTCCAGGGCGTGGGCCACGGCGAAACCGATGCGGGCGAGGTCGTCCGGTGCAGCGTGGACGCATTCTTCGGCGATGTCGTCGAGCTTGGTTTCAGCGATGCTGGCGATAAACAGCGGGTTCAGCGCGTGCTGGCCAATGTTTTTCACCGCAGCGTCCAGCCACGGCTGTACGCGCATGGCGTCGGCCATCTCTTCAGCCTTGCCTTTGACCGACTGACGCAGGGACAGCGCGATACGCGCGGCGGTCTGGGTCAGGTCTTCACCGAGCACGAAGATGGCATCGTGGTCTTCGATGTCGCGCATGTTCGGCACTGGCAGCGGGCTGTCGTTCAGCACTTGCAGGACCAGACGGATGCGTTCCAGCTCACCAGCTTCGATGCCGGAGTAGAAGTGCTCGGCACCGACCAGTTCGCGCAACGCGTAGTTGCTTTCGAGGCTGGCGCGAGGCGAACCGATACCGACGATATTACGGCCGCGCAGCAGGTCGGCGGCTTTATCCAGCGCGTCGTCCAGGCTCAGCTTAGTGCCGTCGGCCAGCAGTGGTTGGCGCGGGCGATCCTTGCGGTTGACGTAGCCATAGCCGAAACGGCCACGGTCGCACAGGAAGTACTGGTTGACCGAACCGTTGAAGCGGTTTTCGATACGACGCAGTTCGCCGTAGCGTTCGCCCGGGGAAATGTTGCAACCGCTGGAGCAGCCGTGGCAGATGCTCGGGGCGAATTGCATGTCCCACTTACGGTTGTAGCGCTCGGAGTGGGTCTTGTCGGTGAACACACCGGTCGGGCAGACCTCAGTGAGGTTGCCGGAGAACTCGCTTTCGAGCACGCCGTCTTCAACGCGACCGAAGTACACGTTGTCGTGGGCGCCGAAGACACCAAGGTCGGTGCCGCCAGCGTAGTCTTTATAGAAACGTACGCACCGGTAGCAGGCGATGCAGCGGTTCATCTCGTGGGAAATGAATGGGCCGAGGTCCTGGTTCTGGTGGGTACGCTTGGTGAAGCGATAACGGCGCTCGTTGTGGCCGGTCATCACCGTCATGTCTTGCAAGTGGCAGTGACCGCCTTCCTCACAGACTGGGCAGTCGTGGGGGTGGTTGGTCATCAGCCATTCGACAACGCTGGCGCGGAACGCCTTGGATTCTTCATCTTCGATGGAGATCCAGGTGTTGTCGGTGGCTGGGGTCATGCAGGACATGACGATACGACCACGGGTGTCGTTCTCGTCGGTGTATTGCTTGACCGCACACTGGCGACAGGCACCGACGCTACCGAGTGCGGGGTGCCAGCAGAAATACGGGATGTCGAGGCCTAGTGACAGACATGCCTGTAACAGGTTGTCCGCCCCATCGACTTCGAGCGCTTTGCCGTCTACGTGGATAGTGGCCATGGTTCAAAGTTCTTCGTTGGCCCGTTGTCAGCGGGCGTGGCTAATGGAATCTTGTTATTCATGGGCATCAACACAGCCTTTACGGCGTCAGCCCATGAGAAGACGAAGGGCACGGACCCTTCGCCTTTTAAAGCGTTACGCGCCGACTACGATCGGCCTTGCCAGAGGCGGGACGGCGGCGCTGGTAGGCGCAATACCGGCTTCGAACTCCGAGCGGAAGTATTTGATTGCGCTGCCCAATGGCTCCACGGCGCCCGGTGCGTGAGCACAGAAGGTCTTGCCTGGGCCGAGGAAACCGACCAGACCCAACAGGGTCTCGATGTCACCCTCACGGCCTTCGCCATTTTCCAGGGCCATCAGCAGCTTGACGCTCCACGGCAGACCGTCGCGGCATGGGGTGCAGAAGCCACAGGATTCACGGGCAAAGAACTGCTCCATGTTGCGCAGCAGCGAGACCATGTTCACGGTGTTGTCCACCGCCATCGCCAGGCCAGTACCCATCCGGGTGCCCACCTTGCCGATGCCGCCGGCATACATTTGTGCGTCGAGGTGCTCGGGCAACAGGAAACCGGTGCCAGCGCCGCCTGGCTGCCAGGCCTTCAAGGTGTAGCCGTCGCGCATGCCGCCGGCGTAGTCCTCGAAAAGCTCGCGTGCGGTAACGCCGAATGGCAGCTCCCACAAGCCAGGATTCTTGACCTTGCCGGAGAAGCCCATGAGCTTGGTGCCCATGTCTTCGCTGCCTTCACGGGCCAACGATTTGTACCAGTCCACGCCGTCGGCGATGA
This sequence comes from Pseudomonas sp. Irchel 3H9, assembly GCF_900187495.1. NCBI lineage: Bacteria > Pseudomonadati > Pseudomonadota > Gammaproteobacteria > Pseudomonadales > Pseudomonadaceae > Pseudomonas > Pseudomonas sp. Irchel 3H9. Next base: position 256,317 of record NZ_FYDK01000002.1, read on the forward strand.
TCGCCGGCACGTTGCACAGGGTCTCAACGTTGTTGACGCAGGTCGGCTTGCCCCATACGCCCACGGCGGCGGGGAAGGGTGGCTTGGAGCGCGGGTTGGCGCGGCGCCCTTCGAGGGAGTTGATCAGTGCGGTTTCTTCACCGCAGATGTAACGCCCGGCGCCGGTGTGCACGAACAGTTCGAAATCAAAGCCGGAACCCAGGATGTTCTTGCCCAACAGGCCAGCAGCCTTGGCTTCTTCTACGGCACGGTTGAGGTGCTTGGCGGCGGTGGTGTATTCGCCACGCAGGAAGATATAGCCACGGTAGGTTTTTAGCGCGCGGGCACTGATCAGCATGCCTTCGATCAGCAAATGGGGCAGTTGCTCCATCAGCATGCGGTCTTTCCAGGTGTTCGGCTCCATTTCATCCGCGTTGCACAGCAGGTAGCGGATATTAATGGACTCGTCCTTGGGCATCAGGCCCCACTTCACGCCCGTGGGGAAGCCTGCACCGCCGCGGCCTTTGAGGCCGGCGTCTTTCACGGTCTGGACGATGTCGTCCTGTGCCATGTCGGCAAAAGCTTTGCGCGCAGCGGCGTAGCCGTTCTTGGCCTGGTACTCGTCGAGCCATACCGGCTCGGCATCGTCACGCAGGCGCCAGGTGAGAGGATGGGTCTCAGGCGAACGCTTGATCAGGTTGGCGGGGCCGAAAGATGTAAGGGTCATGGGTAGCCCTCAAGCAATTGGGTCACGCCAGCAGGCTGCACGTCACCGAATGTGTCGTCGTCGATCATCAACGCCGGCGCCTTGTCGCAGTTGCCCAGGCAGCACACCGGCAGCAGCGTGAAGCGGCCGTCCGGAGTGGTTTGGCCCAGGCCGATGCCCAGTTTGTTCTGGATCTCGCTGACCACGGATTCGTGACCACCGATGTAGCAGACCATGCTGTCGCACACGCGAATGATGTGACGGCCCACCGGTTGGCGGAAGATCTGGCTGTAGAACGTAGCCACGCCTTCAACATCGCTGGCAGGGATGCCGAGAATCTCGCCGATGGCGTAGAGGGCGCCGTCCGGCACCCAGCCACGTTCCTTCTGAACGATCTTCAGGGCTTCGATCGACGCCGCGCGCGGGTCTTCATAGTGATGCAGCTCGTGCTCGATGGCCGAGCGCTCGGTTTCACTCAGGGTGAAACGGTCTGTCTGGATAAGCGTGCTGTTCATGCTTAGCGGTCCACGTCGGCCATAACGAAATCGATACTACCCAGGTACGCAATCAAGTCCGCGACCATCTCGCCTTTGATCACCGAAGGGATCTGCTGCAAGTGCGGGAAGCTTGGAGTACGAATCCGGGTGCGGTAGCTCATGGTGCCGCCATCGCTCGTCAGGTAATAACTGTTGATACCCTTGGTCGCTTCGATCATCTGGAAGGATTCGTTGGCCGGCATGACCGGGCCCCACGAAACCTGCAGGAAGTGCGTGATCAGGGTTTCGATGTGCTGCAGCGTGCGTTCTTTGGGCGGCGGCGTGGTCAGCGGGTGATCCGCCTTGTACGGGCCGGCCGGCATGTTGCGCATGCACTGTTCGATGATCTTCAGGCTCTGGCGCATTTCTTCTACGCGCACGATGCAACGGTCGTAGGCATCGCCATTGGCGGCCACCGGCACTTCGAACTCGAAGTTCTCGTAGCCGGAGTATGGGCGCGCTTTACGCAGGTCGAAGTCGCAGCCAGTCGAGCGCAGGCCTGCACCGGTGACGCCCCATTCCAGGGCCTCTTTGGTGTTGTAGGCGGCGACGCCGATGGTACGGCCCTTGAGGATGCTGTTATCGAGCGCGGCTTTTTGGTACTCGTCCAGACGCTTGGGCATCCAGTCGATGAACTCCTTGACCAGGCGCTCCCAACCATTCGGCAGGTCGTGGGCCACGCCGCCGATGCGGTACCAGGCCGGGTGCAGACGGAAACCGGTGATGGCTTCGATGACCTTGTAGGCGCGCTGACGGTCGGTGAATGTGAAGAACACCGGGGTCATGGCGCCGACGTCCTGGATATAGGTACCCAGGAACAGCAGGTGGCTGGTGATCCGGAAGAACTCGGCCATCATGATGCGGATGGTGTCGACGCGGTCCGGGACCTTGATGCCGGCCAGCTTCTCGACCGAGAGCACGTACGGCAGGTTGTTCATCACGCCGCCGAGGTAGTCGATACGGTCGGTGTACGGGATGAAGCTGTGCCACGACTGACGCTCGGCCATCTTCTCGGCGCCACGGTGGTGGTAGCCGATGTCCGGCACGCAGTCGACGATTTCTTCGCCATCCAGTTGCAGGATGATACGGAAGGCACCGTGAGCCGAAGGGTGGTTCGGGCCCAGGTTGAGGAACATGTAGTCCTCGTTGGTGCCGGAGCGTTTCATGCCCCAGTCTTCCGGACGGAAGCGCGCAGCCTCTTCTTCAAGCTGTTGCTTGGCGAGGTTGAGGCTGAACGGGTCGAATTCGGTGGCGCGGGCAGGGAAGTCCTTGCGCAGCGGGTGACCTTCCCACGTGGGCGGCATCATGATGCGCGTCAGGTGCGGGTGGCCGGGGAAGTCGATACCGAACATGTCCCACACTTCACGCTCGTACCAGCTGGCGTTCGGCCAGATACCGGTTACGGTCGGGACGCTCAGGTCGCTCTCGGAGAGGGCAACCTTGATCATCACGTCGCTGTTACGTTCCAGCGACATCAGATGGTAGAACACCGTGAAATCGGCACCGCTTGGCAGGCCCTGGCGCTTGGTGCGCAGACGCTCGTCCACGCCATGCAGGTCATAAAGCATGACGTACGGCTTGGGCAAGTTACGCAGGAAGGTCAGGACTTCGACGAGCTTGGCGCGCGCCACCCACAGCACCGGCATACCGGTACGTGTGGCCTGGGCGGTGAAGGCGTCAGGGCCAAAACGGTTATTGAGTTCGACGACCACATCCTGGTCGTCTGCCTTATAAGGCGGGATGTACAGAGCGCTGCCTGTAGTCATGGTTTTTTATCGCTTTCGGTCAACGTAAAGAATGAAGCCAGGTGTTCGTTCTATAAAAGAAGCGGGCTGGATCAGACTTCGTCAGGGCTGCGCAGGTTGGTGACTGCGATTCGCTGTTCGCGGCGCTGTTCCTTTTGCGAGGGCATCTCGGCGCGGTAAACGCCTTGATCGCCGACGACCCAGGAAAGCGGACGACGCTCCTTGCCAATCGATTCCTGCAACAGCATCAAGCCTTGCAGAAATGCTTCAGGGCGGGGCGGGCAGCCAGGCACGTAGACGTCCACGGGCAGGAACTTATCCACCCCTTGGACCACTGAGTAGATGTCGTACATGCCACCGGAGTTGGCGCACGAACCCATGGAGATAACCCACTTCGGTTCGAGCATTTGCTCGTAGAGACGCTGAATGATCGGCGCCATCTTGATGAAGCAGGTTCCGGCGATAACCATGAAATCCGCCTGGCGCGGTGATGCCCGGATAACTTCGGCGCCAAAGCGCGCGATGTCGTGGGGCGCCGTGAAGGCGGTGGTCATTTCCACGTAGCAGCACGAAAGGCCGAAGTTGTACGGCCACAGGGAGTTTTTACGCCCCCAATTGACCGCGCCACTCAGCACGTCTTCGAGTTTGCCCATGTAGATGTTTTTGTGGACTTGGTCTTCTAACGGATCGGAAACGGTTTCCCGTTCGCCGATGGGGTACTGCTCGTTAGGAGCATCCGGGTCGATCCTGGTGAGATTGTATTGCATCGCCAAAGCCTCATTGTTTCAGCTTCGCTTGCCGCTTACGACGAGCTTCCGGAGCCCAGTCAAGGGCGCCCACTCGAAATAGGTAGACAAGGCCTGCCAACAGAATTGCTATGAAAACGAGAGCTTCGACGAATCCGGTCCAGCCGCTTTCGCGGACGGACACAGACCAGGCAAAGAGAAAGAGGGCTTCGATATCGAAGATCACGAACAGCATCGCGACCAGATAGAATTTGGCTGAGAGCCGCAGACGGGCGCCACCTGTAGGTAGCATGCCCGACTCGAACGGTTCGTTTTTGCTGCGGCCCCAGGCTTTTGACCCGAGGAGGCTGGAAACACCGAGCATGAAGGCGCAAAGGCCGACAACACCGAGGAGGAAAATGGCAAAGCCCCAGTTGTGGGCCATGAGTCCTGTCGCTTCGGTCATGCTGGAAATCCTTAACAGAGAGCAAAGGTCTCTGAGCTCGAAAAAGTAATGATGCAGTGACGATATGTCGCAGCGCAGTCAATCGCGGTGATTTTATGGCTAAACACCGGGCAAGTAAAATTCCTATAGCGAAATTATTCGATGGAATAAGGACATAGTGCACCTTCTTGGGGCTGTAGCCCTTGCGGGGCGGGGATTAGCGGGCATTTGATCAATTATGTTTTGTTTAACCAGTAACGAAGTTTTCATGGTATAAATGATAATGAATATTGTTTGCGCGGGGTTTAAGCGATTGTTTCTCATGTGGCGGGGTAAGTTGCCGTTACTTGTTTGATTGGCGCAAGTTGCCGGAGCGGATCTTTTAACCGATTTATCCGCAGCGAATACCGCTCTGGATCAAGGTTTTGTACAAAATCTTCAGGTTGCGTGCGTTCCCTTGTGGGAGGGGGCTTGCCCTCGATGGCTGAGTGTCAGTCAATAACGCTGTTGCTGATCCACCGTTATCGGGGGCAAGCCCCCTCCCACAGTTGGATTCTCATTGGCCCGGGGCAGATATCTGAGGCAAAAAAACGCCCCGAACCAGTCGGGGGGTGATTGTCGTGCAGCACTGCGGTTAGCTCTTTAACGGGTCCGCAGTGGCTGTGTACTCACATCGATCAGTGGAACTGCTCTTCTTCAGTCGACCCGGTCAGCGCGGTCACGGACGAGGTGCCGCCCTGGATCACGGTGGTCATGTCATCGAAGTAGCCAGTACCCACTTCCTGCTGGTGCGCCACAAAGGTGTAGCCTTTGGAGGCGTCAGCGAATTCCTGCTCCTGCAGCTTCACGTAGGCGGTCATGTCGTTGCGGGCGTAGTCGTGCGCCAGGTTGAACATGCTGTGCCACATGTTGTGAATGCCGGCCAGGGTGATGAACTGGTGCTTGTAGCCCATGGCGGACAGTTCGCGCTGGAACTTGGCGATGGTCGCGTCGTCCAGGTTCTTCTTCCAGTTGAAAGAAGGCGAGCAGTTGTAGGACAGCAGTTGGTCCGGGTATTCCTTCTTGATCGCTTCGGCGAAACGACGCGCTTCGTCCAGATCCGGTTTGGCGGTTTCGCACCAGATCAGGTCGGCATACGGTGCGTAGGCCAGACCGCGGGCGATGGCCTGGTCGAGGCCGGCGCGTACCTTGTAGAAACCTTCCTGGGTGCGTTCGCCGGTAACGAATGGTTGGTCGTACGGGTCGCAGTCCGAGGTCAGCAGGTCTGCTGCGTTGGCGTCGGTACGGGCCAGGATGATGGTCGGTGTGCCGGCAACGTCAGCCGCCAGACGGGCAGCGGTCAGCTTCTGTACAGCTTCTTGGGTCGGAACCAGTACCTTGCCGCCCATATGGCCGCATTTCTTCACGGAAGCCAGTTGGTCTTCGAAGTGAACGCCCGCGGCGCCTGCTTCGATCATGCTCTTCATCAGCTCATAGGCGTTCAGTACGCCGCCGAAGCCGGCTTCGGCGTCAGCTACGATTGGCGCGAAGTAGTCGATGTAGCCTTCATCGCCTGGGCCTTTGCCAGCTTTCCACTGGATCTGGTCAGCACGACGGAACGAGTTGTTGATGCGCTTAACTACGGTCGGCACGGAATCAACCGGGTACAGCGATTGGTCGGGGTACATGGATTCAGCGGAGTTGTTGTCCGCTGCCACTTGCCAGCCGGACAGGTAGATCGCCTGGATGCCGGCTTTTACCTGTTGGACTGCTTGGCCGCCAGTGAGGGCGCCCATGCAGTTGACGAAATCTTTGTCGGGGCGGAAGGAAGGCTTGGCACCTTGGGTGACCAGGTTCCACAGCTTCTCGGCGCCGAGTTTTGCAAAGGTGTGCTCAGGTTGAACCGAGCCACGCAGGCGGACGACGTCAGCAGCGGAATAAGCGCGGGTTACGCCTTTCCAGCGTGGGTTTTCAGCCCAATCTTTTTCAAGGGCTGCAATTTGCTGTTCGCGTGTCAGTGCCATGGGGAAAAACCTCGTCGCATAGGTCTAGGTGGAAAGATCCATTTGCCAGCCGCGCAATCGTTGCGGGGTATGGCTGCTCGCTGACCAGAAGCATAGGTGGTCAAGTCAGGTTCGACGGGGAAGGCGACGGGATGAACGATGATCGAGAGGGGGCAGGTAAAGGCTGGCCGAGAACGGTCTTCGGGCATCGTGGGCCCTTGGGTATTCTGCAGCATGTTGCCGGGTTACCTGGTTAGCTTCCGTCCCTCGGGACAACTTCGTTCCAGTCGCAACCTCGTCAAACACACCTTGTGGGCGGTACAGACACGAATCGGCTCAGGTGGGTAGCTTAGAGCGACGATCCGAAGGCCCTTGCCAGGGCCCCTGATTAGCGGGAGCGAGGCCATCATGCCCATGCTTTTTTGGATCGTCAAATGTTTTGTAGTGCTTTTTTTATAGCACTACATCTTTAGTCTAATACGACTCATCAGTCAGTTTTTGGTGCTTCAGTTCAGGGTGTCGACCTTGACCCGCAACGTCAGGTCATCACGGCCCTGGGTAGAGTAGCTGCGGGTTGTAGAGGATTTATCGGCTTGGGTTTCACGGTTGATGCCGGCCAGGGGGATCCATTCGCCAAGACGCCCGCTGACGGTTGTGTCGGTACTTTGCACATTCACTACATCGGGACGTTCCTGGCTCATGCGGTCACGGTTGGTACTGATCGCCAGATGCACGGTCTCGCCGGTGACGCTGGCAGTGACGTAGAAGCCCTGGGTGACGTTGCGGTATTGGGTCTGGTTCTGCGGGCGGCCGTAGGCGTCTGGTTGGGTGGTGGTCAGTGGCACGCTCTGGCCGACCTGGATTAGCGCAGGCACGCCTTCGCTGGCCTGGATCTGCTGGATGCCGCCGTCGCGACTGGCAGTGCCGTAGTTGATGATGCGGGTTTGGCTATCGCCACTGTTCTGTTGGTTGTTTTCGTTCGTGTCTACAGTAATCAGCAGGCGCTTGGCCGGTGTGTCCAGTTGTGCAATCAGTGCGCGCAGGTCCTGGAGCTTGCCGGGATCGGCGTTAACAATAAGTTGGTTGCCGTAGGCGCTGACGGTGCCGTCCTTGCCGATAAAATTCTGCGCCACCGGCAATAGATCGGCGCTGGTGCGGTTGTTCAGGTTGACGACTTCGGTGTCGGCCATTGCCGAGCAACTGACGGCCAGGATGAGGGCGGTGAGCAGGGTGCGTAGGGACATGTCCGTTATCTCTGCGAGTCATTTAGGCTTGATAGTGCCAGTTTGTCGGCCTGGGGTGTAGTGAGCGGGCTTGCCCCGCGCTGGGCTGCGTAGCGGCCCCTATAAAAAACGCCGCGTTCTTTCAGAAAGAACGCGGCGTTTGGTTTTGTGGCTGCTAAGCAGCCCAGCGCAGGGCAAGCCCGCTCACCACAGACAAGCCCTTAAGCAGGCGTCAGCCCCCACGCACCATATCAACATGGGGAATCCCGACTTCCAGGAACTCATCGCTGACGATCTTGAAGCCCAACCGCTCATAAAACGGCGCTGCATAGACCTGCGCGCTGAGGAACTGTTTGGTCTGGCCGCGTTGCTCGGCCACGCCAATCACCGCTTCCATCAGCTTGTCGCCAACCTTCAGGCCGCGCCAGTCCTTGAGGACCGATACGCGGCCGATCTCGCCGCTGGGCAGCAGGCGAGCGGTGCCGATTGGAAAGTCGCCTTCGAACGCCAGGAAGTGCATCGCACCAGCGTCATCCGCGTCCCACTCCAACTCGGGTGGAACCGATTGTTCAGCGATAAATACCGCTTCACGAATGCGCCGAATCTCGGCGATATCCTTTTGCCAGTCCGCGACACTTACGTGAATTTTATTCATCGGCAAATCCCAGGCTGCCTTGCTTGACCAGCTCGCACAGCAGGTCGCGGCCGTCTTCGTCGGCGAGCCACTCACCCAGGTTTTCGCTGTGCAACGCATCTGCGGAGCACACCAGTTTCAACAGTTCACGCAGCTTGCCGGGCAGGTAGCGGCTCTGGCCGCTGGCAAACAGCAGCACGTCGTCGTCCACTTCCGACCACGCCATGCGCGCGCTTGGGTTGCGTACCAGAATCGCGCCGTCTTGCAGGGTGCTGATGAAGTCTTCTTCGTCCAGCTCTTCGCCGGCCACGAGTTCTGGGTAGCGCGGTTCGGTCATGAACTGGCCGAACCAGGTCAGCAGCATGCGTTCGTCGCTCATATGCTCGGCCAGCAGGCTCTTGAGGCGGTCGAGGGCGTCGCGCTGGATCTGATGCGGGTCGCTGACCGGCTGCGCGTCGGCGTCGGTGTAGCGCTCTTCATCCGTCAGGTATTGGGCGAGGAAATCGGTGAAGTGGGTGAGCACTTCGGCGGCGCTCGGCGCACGGAAGCCGACCGAGTAGGTCATGCAGTCGTCTTCGGCGATGCCGAAGTGCGCCAGGCGTGGCGGCAGATAGAGCATGTCGCCCGGTTCGAGTACCCATTCGGCGGTTTCTTCGAATTCGGCGAGGATGCGCAGGTCGGCGTGTTGCAGCAGCGGGCTTTCGGAGTTGCACATCTGTCCGATCTTCCAGTTGCGCTTGCCTTGGGCTTGCAGCAGGAACACATCGTAGTTGTCGAAGTGCGGACCAACGCTGCCGCCAGGCGCTGCGAAGCTGATCATCACATCGTCGATGCGCCAGCTTGGTAGAAAGCGGAACTGCTCCAGCAGCTCGGCCACTTCCGGAACGAACTGGTCGACCGCCTGCACCAGCAGGGTCCACTCGCGCTCAGGCAGGCTGCCGAAGGCGTCTTCGGCGAACGGGCCGCGACGCAGTTCCCACGGGCGCTCGCCGTGTTCGATCACCAGGCGCGATTCGACTTCTTCTTCCAAGGCCAGGCCGGCCAGTTCGTCGGCGTCGATCGGGCTTTCGAAATCAGGGATGGCCTGACGGATCAGCAGTGGTTTTTTCTGCCAGTAGTCGCGCAGGAATTCCCGTGCCGTGATGCCGCCCAGAAGTTGAAGAGGGATATCAGGATTCATGTGTAACCTATTGAAAGAAAGCACTTTTCAGACTGGAATAAAAACGCCCGGCGCGGCCGGGCGTCTCAAGGGTCTTGCGATGATCAGATGCGCTTGGCTTGCTCTACCGCGTTGCCGATGTAGTTGGCCGGGGTGAGCAGTTTCAGCTCGGCCTTGGCGGCGGCTGGCATGTCCAGGCCGTCGATGAAAGTTTGCAGCGCTTCAGGGCTGATGCCCTTGCCGCGCGTCAACTCTTTCAGCTTCTCGTACGGGTTTTCGATGTTGTAGCGACGCATCACGGTCTGGATCGGCTCGGCCAGCACTTCCCAGCATGCGTCCAGGTCAGCGGCGATTTTCTGCGCGTTGAGCTCCAGCTTGCTGATGCCTTTGAGGCTGGCTTCGTACGCGATCACGCTGTGGGCAAAACCCACGCCGAGGTTGCGCAGTACGGTCGAGTCGGTCAGGTCGCGCTGCCAGCGTGAGATTGGCAGCTTGCTGGCCAGATGCTGGAACAGGGCGTTGGCGATGCCGAGGTTGCCTTCGGAGTTTTCGAAGTCGATCGGGTTGACCTTGTGCGGCATGGTCGACGAGCCGATTTCACCGGCAATGGTGCGCTGCTTGAAGTAGCCCAGGGAGATGTAGCCCCAGATATCGCGATCGAAGTCGATCAGGATGGTGTTGAAGCGCGCAATGGCGTCGAACAGCTCCGCGATGTAGTCGTGGGGCTCGATCTGTGTGGTGTAAGGGTTGAAACCCAGGCCCAGCTCGTCTTCGATGAAGGCGCGGGCGTTGGCTTCCCAGTCGATCTCAGGGTAGGCCGACAGGTGCGCGTTGTAATTGCCGACGGCGCCGTTGATCTTGCCCAGCAATGGTACGGCAGCGACTTGAGCAATCTGACGCTCCAGGCGATACACCACGTTGGCGAGTTCTTTGCCCAGGGTGGTCGGCGAAGCCGGCTGGCCGTGCGTGCGCGACAGCATTGGCACGTCAGCGAAACGGATGGCCAGCTCGCGGATAGCTTCTGCGGTTTGGCGCATCAGTGGCAGCATCACGTCATCGCGGCCTTCGCGCAGCATCAGGGCGTGGGACAGGTTGTTGATGTCCTCGCTGGTGCAGGCAAAGTGGATGAACTCGCTGACCTGGGCCAGTTCCGGCAGCTTGGCCGCCTGCTCTTTGAGCAGGTATTCAATGGCTTTGACGTCGTGGTTGGTGGTGCGCTCGATCTCTTTCACACGCTCGGCGTGCTCCAGGGAGAAATTTTCCGCCAGGGTGTTGAGCACAGCGTTGGCTTCGGCAGAGAACGCCGGCACTTCGCTGATGGCGGGATGAGCGGCCAGGCGCTGGAGCCAGCGCACTTCAACCAGAACACGCGCACGGATCAAGCCGTATTCGCTGAAAATAGGGCGCAGGGCCTGGGTTTTGCCGGCGTAGCGGCCGTCAACAGGGGAAACCGCAGTGAGCGAAGAGAGCTGCATGGGGTGTTCTCGGACAGTCGGGCAACGAAATGGGGCGCGTATCATACATGAAAAAATCCGCCGGTCCGTCGCCAACTGACCGGCGTATTACGCGTAACGGCTTGAAAAAAGCCCTTTGCTGCGACTTATTCGTTGCGCATCAACGGGTAAAGCTCTTTGAGCAATTTTCGACGGCTGATCACCAACTGCCAGCGATGGCCGCCCAACTGACGCCACAACCGCGCCGAGCGAATACCGGCCAGAAGCAGGGCGCGGATTTTCGAGGCGTTGTTCGGTTGCTGCAGGTTGCGCATGTCGCCGTGAACCTGGATCCGCTGGCGCAAAGTGCTCAAGGTGTCTTGATACAGCGCACCACAGGCGGCGATCACGTTTTCGTGGGCCGGGCCGAAGTGTTCTACCTGGGACTGGATTTGTGGCAGGCGTTTGCCGATGGTTTCCAGCATGTCCTCGCGCTTGGCCAGTTGGCGCTCGAGGCCGAGCATCGACAGGGCGTAGCGCAGCGGCTCGCGCTGCAAGGTGCTGGGGTCGCGCTCCAGGGCGCCGATCAGGGCGCGGTAACCTTCACGCAGTGCGAGGTCGTCGCCGCCGTAGACTTCCAGGGTGTCCTTGGGGTCGCGGATCAGCAGGCTGCCGAGCATGCAAGTCAGGCCGGCTTCGGTGACCTGGCCGGTCTTGGCGATCTTGTCCACGAGCACGGCGGAGAGAAATACCCCGCCGAGTGCCGTCAATTGCTCTTGGGTAGGGCTCATGCCGGGTTGCTCCAGGCTTGCGCGACTTCAATCACGCCGCCGCCCAGGCAAATTTCGCCGTCATAGAACACCACCGACTGGCCAGGAGTGACCGCACGTTGCGGGTCATCAAAGGTGGCGCGGTAGCCTGTCGCGGTTTTTTCCAGGGTGCAGGGCTGGTCGCTTTGGCGATAGCGCACTTTGGCAGTCAGGCGGCGCGGGGTGCTCAGGTCGATCGGGTTGACCCAATAGATCTCCGAGGCCAGCAGCGCGCCCGAGAACAGCAGCGGGTGTTCATTACCCTGGCCGACGATCAGCACGTTGTTTTCCAGGTCCTTGACCAGCACATACCACGGCTCTTCACCGGCGTCTTTCAAACCCCCGATGCCCAGGCCCTGGCGTTGGCCAATGGTGTGGTACATCAGGCCATGGTGACGGCCGATCACTTCACCTTCGGTGGTCTTGATCTCACCCGGTTGCGCCGGCAGGTATTGCTTAAGGAAGTCGCTGAAGCGGCGCTCGCCGATAAAGCAAATCCCGGTGGAATCCTTTTTCTTCGCGGTAGCCAGGCCGTGTTTCTCGGCGATCCTGCGCACTTCGGGTTTTTCCAGCTCGCCCACCGGGAACAGGGTCTTGGCGATCTGTTCACCGCCAACAGCGTGCAGGAAGTAGCTCTGGTCCTTGTTCGGGTCCAGGCCCTTGAGCAGTTCGGTGCGGCCATCGATGTCGCGACGGCGCACGTAGTGGCCAGTGGCAATCAGGTCGGCGCCAAGGATCATGGCGTAGTCGAGGAACGCCTTGAACTTGATTTCGCGGTTGCACAGGATGTCCGGGTTCGGCGTGCGACCGGCCTTGTATTCAGCCAGGAAGTGCTCGAACACATTGTCCCAGTACTCGGCGGCGAAGTTGGCGGTGTGCAGCTTGATACCGATCTTGTCACACACGGCCTGGGCATCTGCCAGGTCGTCCATGGCGGTGCAATATTCCGTTCCATCGTCTTCTTCCCAGTTCTTCATGAACAGGCCTTCCACCTCATAACCCTGCTCCATGAGCAGAACGGCGGAAACGGAAGAATCCACGCCGCCGGACATGCCGACGATGACGCGCTTCTTTTGTGTGTCAGAAGGGGCTGGATCACGCATAGGGTTTCAACGGGTGTCTTGAAAAAGGACGCGATTCTAGCAGGCCTGGGCCCGCAAGGCTAAAGAGAAGGGCGGATCAATTCCAGACTGTGACGCTGGCCGGCCAGATAATCATCGATGCAGCGGATGATCAGCTCGCTGCGCCAGTCCTCGCGCACGGCCATCAGCTCGTCACGGCTCAGCCAGCGGGCGCGCAGGATGCCTTCGTCGAGTTGGTAGTTCGGGTGGTGTTTCAGGGCTTTGGCAATGAAACAGACCCTTTGGTAGGTCACGCCATTGCTGGGTGCGGTGTACAGGTAGATGCCGACGATACCGGTGGCTTCCACGTCCCAGCCGGTTTCTTCGAGGGTTTCACGCACGGCTGCTTCGGTGAGGGTTTCATGCGGGTCGAGGTGGCCGGCGGGCTGGTTGAGCACAGCGCGGCCGCCCTTGAGTTCTTCGACCATCAGGAAGCGTCCGTTGTCTTCGACGATGGTGGCGACGGTAATGTGGGGTTGCCAGGTCATAAGCGGGTCTCGAATTCAGGCGGGGCAGCTCCCATGATACGCCTGGCATCAGCAAGCTGCTCAGAACGTGCCGGTGGTCTGAGCCGAGGGAGAGAAAATCAATGTCGTCTCATTGTCCGGGTCGGGTTGCCACTTCTGAACATCCAGGGGGTTATTTTCGTTGCGAATAATACACTTCCACTTCACCTCCTGATTGAGCTCAACATTTGCAAAACTCACCTCGCCTGTCCACGTCGGGTAGTTTGCAGGGCTTAGCAAAAAAGCTTTCGCTGGAACCCATTCCCCGATCTCCGGTCGCGAGCCAACCACGTAAACGCTATATCCGGGTGTCGTGATGCCGTTTTTACAGGTGAAGTTTGCCTGGAGGAAATACTTTATTTTGATGTCTTGACCTGCATCTGACAATGGCGCTAAAGCGAGCAGGAACAGGTATAGCGGCAGTAGTTTGTGGGGGCGAAACATTTGATGGGCTCCTGTTCTCGGGTCATTAGTCACGAGAGCAGAATGTTCTTTTGGGGGCGGCAGGTAACCTGTCAATACTTACAGTTCGCTAGCATTTTTCGATATAGCTTCAGCGCTGTTAAAGCCTTAAAACACAAACCCCGGCGCATGGCCGGGGTTTGTGGTGTTCCCTTACAACCTTACTTCAACTTGGCAATTGCCGCGTTGAGGGTGTTGCTTGGGCGCATGGCCTTGCTGGTCAGCTCTGGGTTCGGCGCGTAGTAGCCGCCGATGTCCACTGGCTTGCCCTGTACGGCGTTGAGTTCGGCAACGATGGTTGCTTCGTTCTCGGCCAGGGTTTTTGCCAGTTCGCCGAACTGCGCTTGCAGTGCAGTGTCCTCGGTCTGGGCGGCCAGGGCTTGAGCCCAGTACAGCGCCAGGTAGAAGTGGCTGCCGCGATTGTCGATGTTGCCGACTTTGCGCGATGGCGACTTGTTGTTGTCGAGGAATTGGCCAGTGGCCTGGTCCAGGGTCTTGGACAGTACTAGGGCTTTCGGGTTGTTGTACGTCACACCCAAATGCTCAAGGGAGGCGGCCAGGGCCAGGAATTCGCCCAGGGAGTCCCAGCGCAGGAAGTTTTCTTCCAGCAACTGTTGCACGTGCTTCGGTGCCGAACCGCCGGCGCCGGTTTCGAACAGGCCACCGCCGTTCATCAGCGGCACGATCGACAGCATCTTGGCGCTGGTGCCCAGTTCCATGATCGGGAACAGGTCGGTCAGGTAGTCGCGCAGTACGTTGCCGGTCACCGAGATGGTGTCCAGGCCCTTGCGGGTGCGCTCCAGAGTGAACTTCATCGCGTCGACTGGCGACATGATGCGGATGTCCAGACCTTCGGTGTTGTGGTCTTTCAGGTAGGCCTGAACTTTCTCGACCACAACGCCGTCGTGAGCGCGCTTAGGGTCCAGCCAGAAGATGGCAGGGGTGTTGCTGGCGCGCGCGCGGTTGACGGCAAGCTTGACCCAATCCTGGATCGGCGCGTCTTTGGTCTGGCACATGCGGAAGATGTCGCCGGCTTCGACGTTCTGTTCCATCAGCAGGTTGCCCTTGCTGTCGGTGATACGGACTACGCCGTCAGCCTTGATCTGGAAAGTCTTGTCGTGGGAGCCGTACTCTTCTGCTTTCTTCGCCATCAGGCCAACGTTTGGCACGCTGCCCATGGTGGTTGGATCGAAAGCGCCATTGGCCTTGCAGTCTTCGATGACCGCTTGGTAGATAGTGGCGTAGCAGCGATCCGGGATCACGGCCTTGGTGTCGTGCAGCTGGCCGTCGGTGCCCCACATCTTGCCGGAGTCACGGATCATGGCTGGCATCGAGGCGTCGACGATGACGTCGCTCGGCACGTGCAGGTTGGTGATGCCTTTGTCGGAGTTGACCATCGCCAGGGAAGGGCGAGCGGCGTAGACCGCCTGGATGTCAGCTTCGATCTGCGCTTGCTGCTCGGCCGGCAGGGCCTTGATGCGAGCGTACAGGTCACCGATGCCGTTGTTCAGGTTGAAGCCGATCTGCTCCAGTACCGTGGCGTGCTTGGCCAGGGCATCTTTATAGAACTCGGCAACGATCTGGCCGAACATGATTGGGTCGGAGACCTTCATCATGGTGGCTTTGAGGTGAACCGACAGCAGTACGCCTTGTTTCTTGGCGTCTTCGATTTCAGCGGCGATGAACGAGCGCAGTGCGTTTTTGCTCAGCACGGCGCTGTCGAGGATCTCGCCAGCTTGAGCGGTAGTCTTTTCTTTCAGGACGGTGGTGGTGCCGTCCTTGCCGACCAGCTCAATTTTGACAGCATCAGCGGCTTCGATCTGTACGGCTTTTTCGCTGCCGTAGAAGTCGCCATTGCTCATGTGGGCGATGTGGGACTTGGAGTCCGCAGCCCATGCGCCCATCTTGTGCGGGTGCTTGCGGGCGTAGTTCTTGACCGACAGCGGCGCACGGCGGTCGGAGTTGCCTTCGCGCAGTACCGGGTTCACGGCGCTGCCCTTGACCTTGTCGTAACGTGCACGGGTTTCTTTTTCCGCGTCGGTGGTTACGGTCTCCGGATAGTCCGGCAGGGCGTAGCCCTGGGCCTGCAGTTCCTTGATCGCCGCTTGCAGCTGCGGGGTCGAGGCGCTGATGTTAGGCAGCTTGATGATGTTGGCTTCAGGGGTAACGGCCAGGTCGCCCAGTTCGGCGAGGTGGTCCGGTATGGCCTTGTTGCCCAGTTGCTCGGGGAAGCTTGCGAGGATGCGCCCGGCGAGAGAAATATCGCGGGTTTCCACGGCAATATCAGCGGAAGCGGTGAAGGCCTCTACGATAGGCAGCAGTGAATAGGTGGCGAGGGCAGGGGCTTCGTCGGTGAAGGTGTAGATGATCTTCGAGCGGGTGGGCATATTCGGATTAACTCTCTTCTTTGCTGAAAGCGTGCGCAGAAACTCGAGATGCGCCGGGTGGAGCGCGTTCGTTCAAAGTCATCCATGAGCGAAATGTCGAGGTTTCTTCGCGGTGATGTTGGGTTGCATCAGTCGAGCGTCAAGCGGGTGGACTATTGTAATAGTCCGGCTTTGTAGCTGAAGGCACCTATTCTAGAGCGGTCAGCTGTCGTGACTCTTGGGTCAGCGGCGGCATTATACATAGGTCGCTATGCTTACGCCGAGCCTTCATACAAAAGGTGTGTCGTCCATTGGTCTAAAGGTCGCAGGTACCGGGGTACGCCTAAAGTCGCATGATGTGCTCAAGATTGGCGCTTTTCCCTTTGCTTTCAGGCTTGTAGGCGACAAATTATGCTGTTTTCGATGCAAATGAACATGGCGTGAGGTTTCGGTCGTCATTTATCTGGAGTAGGCTCGAACGCAGCCAGATGTTTAATCCATAGATGGAGTTCAGCATGGGATACAAGAAGATTCAGGTTCCGGCAGTCGGCGACAAAATCACCGTCAATGCAGACCATTCTCTCAATGTTCCTGACCAACCGATCATCCCTTATATCGAAGGTGACGGTATTGGCGTCGACATCAGCCCGGTGATGATCAAAGTGGTCGACGCAGCTGTTGAAAAGGCATACGGCGGCAAGCGCAAGATCTCGTGGATGGAGGTGTACGCCGGCGAAAAGGCGACTCAGGTCTACGATCAGGATACCTGGCTGCCCCAGGAAACCCTGGATGCCGTCAAGGATTACGTGGTGTCCATCAAGGGTCCGCTGACCACGCCGGTCGGTGGTGGTATTCGATCGCTGAACGTGGCTCTGCGTCAGCAGCTCGACCTTTATGTGTGCCTACGCCCAGTGCGTTGGTTCGAAGGTGTGCCGAGTCCGGTCAAGAAGCCCGGCGACGTGGACATGACCATCTTTCGCGAAAACTCCGAAGACATTTACGCCGGGATCGAGTGGAAAGCTGGCTCGCCGGAAGCTATTAAAGTGATCAAGTTCCTCAAGGAGGAAATGGGCGTTACCAAGATCCGCTTCGACCAGGATTGCGGGATTGGCATCAAGCCGGTGTCCAAAGAGGGCACTAAGCGCTTGGCGCGCAAGGCCTTGCAATATGTGGTGGATAACGACCGCGAATCGCTGACCATCGTGCACAAAGGCAACATCATGAAGTTCACCGAAGGGGCCTTCAAGGAATGGGCCTATGAAGTGGCGGCCGAAGAGTTCGGCGCGACCCTGCTCGATGGTGGGCCGTGGATGCAGTTCAAGAACCCGCGCACCGGCAGGAATGTGGTGGTCAAGGATGCAATCGCCGACGCCATGCTCCAGCAGATCCTGCTGCGTCCGGCTGAATATGACGTGATTGCAACCCTTAACCTCAATGGTGACTACCTGTCCGACGCGTTGGCGGCGGAAGTAGGTGGTATCGGCATTGCGCCGGGTGCCAACCTGTCTGACACCGTTGCAATGTTCGAGGCGACTCACGGGACAGCGCCCAAGTATGCGGGCAAGGATCAGGTCAATCCGGGGTCTTTGATCCTTTCAGCGGAAATGATGCTGCGTCATATGGGTTGGATTGAAGCTGCCGATCTGATCATCAAGGGCACCAATGGCGCCATTTCGGCCAAGACCGTGACCTATGATTTCGAGCGCCTGATGGAGGGCGCCACGCTGGTGTCGTCGTCGGGCTTCGGTGATGCGCTGATCTCGCATATGTAACGTCTCACGCGACAAAAAAACGGCCATCCCAACTTAAGTGGGATGGCCGTTTTTCTTGCCGCAGACTGCATGCTCGGCGGCGGTTCAGGCCGGTTGCTTCTTCTCTTTATGAGCGTGTTTCTCCGTGGTCTTTTCCGGTGCTTGCGCGCTCACTGCGCCGATGTTCACGGCATGCAGTCCCTTGGGGCCTTGAATGATTTCAAAACTCACGGGCTGGCCCGCTTTCAGCGTTCTATAACCATCCATTTGGATTGCTGAATAGTGCGCAAAAAGGTCCTCGTTTTTCCCTTCCTCATTAACAAAGCCATATCCTTTGGCGTTGTTGAACCACTTGACCTTGCCATTGATCTTGACGCCGGACATACCCATTTCCCTCTGCACCAGACTCCATCACTGGAGTATCATCCAGTTTATCCGTCCTAACCCGAATAAATTAAGGTTGACTGCGCGGACCTTTTTTACCCACTGTGGGTTCTATTGGTTGTAACACCGATTCGCCGATAGTCAAGGCGACCGGCCAGTTGAGAGTTGAAATTCTGACAGGTCGCCCCCACCACTGTATTTGAACCACTGACGAACCTTTCTTTCCATGCATGCAATCAGCCAGATTCGACTAACATTCAATCAGGATCGACCGGATCACGAACACGATGACGACGGTTCTGCAGGCATTGCTGTTCAGGAGGCCAAGCCTGCTCTACAGGCGCCGCCGATGTACAAGGTGGTTTTGTTCAATGATGACTACACACCGATGGATTTCGTGGTCGAAGTGCTCGAGGTGTTTTTTAACCTGAACCGAGAGTTGGCGACCAAGGTAATGCTGGCCGTTCACACAGAAGGACGGGCAGTATGTGGAGTGTTTACCCGTGACATCGCCGAGACAAAGGCCATGCAGGTCAACCAGTACGCCAGGGAAAGCCAGCATCCGCTACTCTGTGAAATCGAGAAGGACGGTTAACGCCGACCACTTGGGTATGAGGTGAAGCTATGTTAAACCGCGAGCTCGAAGTCACCCTCAATCTTGCCTTCAAGGAGGCTCGTTCGAAGCGTCATGAATTCATGACAGTCGAACACCTTTTGCTGGCACTTTTGGATAACGAAGCTGCCGCCACCGTTCTGCGTGCGTGCGGCGCCAACCTCGACAAACTCAAGCATGACCTGCAGGAGTTTATCGACTCCACCACGCCACTGATCCCCGTGCATGACGAGGACCGCGAGACCCAGCCAACCCTGGGCTTCCAGCGGGTATTGCAGCGTGCTGTTTTCCACGTACAGAGCTCCGGTAAGCGTGAAGTCACAGGCGCCAACGTGCTTGTGGCGATCTTTAGCGAACAGGAAAGTCAGGCAGTGTTCCTGCTCAAGCAGCAGAGCGTTGCCCGTATTGATGTCGTCAACTATATCGCCCACGGTATCTCCAAGGTGCCTGGGCACGGCGATCATTCTGAGGGTGAGCAGGATATGCAGGACGACGAGGGCGGTGAGTCTTCTTCTTCAAGCAACCCGCTGGATGCCTATGCCAGCAATCTCAACGAACTGGCGCGCCAGGGTCGGATCGATCCGCTGGTGGGGCGTGAGCTTGAGGTTGAGCGTGTAGCGCAAATCCTCGCGCGTCGTCGCAAGAACAATCCGTTGCTGGTGGGTGAGGCGGGCGTGGGCAAAACCGCAATCGCCGAAGGCCTGGCCAAGCGTATCGTGGATAACCAGGTGCCTGACCTGCTGGCCAACAGCGTCGTCTACTCCCTTGATCTGGGCGCGTTGCTCGCCGGGACCAAGTACCGGGGCGATTTCGAGAAGCGCTTCAAGGCGTTGCTCGGCGAGTTGAAAAAACGCCCGCAGGCGATCCTGTTCATCGACGAAATCCACACCATCATTGGTGCTGGTGCGGCGTCTGGCGGGGTGATGGATGCGTCCAATCTGCTCAAGCCGTTGCTGTCGTCGGGTGATATCCGCTGCATTGGTTCGACCACCTTCCAGGAATTCCGTGGCATCTTCGAGAAAGACCGTGCGCTGGCGCGTCGCTTCCAGAAGGTCGACGTGTCCGAGCCTTCGGTTGAAGACACCATCAGCATCCTGCGCGGGCTCAAGGGGCGTTTTGAAGCGCACCATGGCATCGAGTACACCGATGAGGCGCTGCGTGCAGCTGCAGAGCTGGCGTCGCGTTACATCAATGATCGGCATATGCCGGATAAAGCTATCGACGTGATCGACGAGGCGGGGGCTTATCAGCGCCTGCAACCGATCGAGAAGCGTGTGAAACGCATCGACGTGCCTCAGGTCGAGGACATCGTGGCGAAGATCGCGCGAATTCCACCAAAGCACGTCAACAGCTCCGACAAAGAGCTGCTGCGTAACTTGGAGCGCGATCTCAAGCTCACTGTGTTCGGCCAGGATGCAGCCATCGACGCGCTGTCCACTGCGATCAAATTGTCGCGTGCGGGCCTCAAGTCGCCGGACAAACCGGTCGGCTCGTTCCTGTTTGCTGGCCCGACCGGTGTCGGCAAAACCGAAGCGGCGCGGCAGTTGGCCAAGGCCATGGGGATCGAGCTTGTGCGGTTCGACATGTCTGAGTACATGGAGCGTCATACCGTGTCGCGCTTGATCGGTGCGCCTCCTGGGTATGTAGGCTTTGATCAGGGCGGTTTGTTGACCGAAGCGATCACTAAGCAGCCCCATTGCGTATTGCTGCTCGATGAAATCGAGAAGGCTCACCCGGAAGTCTTCAACCTGCTGCTGCAGGTCATGGATCACGGGACCCTGACCGACAACAACGGACGCAAGGCGGACTTCCGCAACGTGATCGTGATCATGACCACCAACGCCGGTGCCGAAACAGCCGCGCGGGCTTCGATCGGCTTTACCCATCAGGATCACTCCTCTGATGCGATGGAAGTGATCAAAAAGAGCTTCACGCCGGAGTTCCGCAACCGTCTGGACACCATTATCCAGTTTGGTCGCCTCAGTCATGAGGTTATCAAGAGTGTGGTGGACAAGTTCCTCACCGAGCTTCAAGCGCAGTTGGAAGACAAGCGCGTGCAGCTGGATGTCACGGAAGCGGCGCGGAGTTGGATCGCCGAGGGTGGCTACGATGCCGCAATGGGCGCCCGCCCAATGGCGCGTCTGATCCAGGACAAGATCAAGCGGCCATTGGCCGAAGAGATCCTGTTCGGCGAACTCTCCGACCATGGTGGCGTGGTGCATATCGACCTGAAGGATGGCGAGCTGACCTTCGAGTTCGAAACCACGGCTGAAATGGCCTGATCGTTCTGCAGTAACGCAAAAGGCGCCGAAAGGCGCCTTTTTGCTGTCTTGAAATGCAGTTCTCAGAACAATGAAGATCCGGTGTGGGAGGGGGCAAGTCGCCTCCCACAGGAATCATCGGTGTTTGAGAATCCCATGCACACAAAAACGCCCGGCATAACCGGGCGTTTTGTATTGACTTGCTTAGCGAGCGCGGTAAGTGATGCGCCCTTTGCTCAAGTCATAGGGCGTCAGCTCGACGCGCACTTTGTCACCGGTAAGAATACGAATGTAGTTCTTGCGCATCTTGCCGGAGATATGCGCGGTTACGACGTGCCCATTTTCCAACTCCACACGAAACATGGTGTTGGGCAGGGTGTCGACGACAGTGCCTTCCATTTCGAAGCTGTCTTCTTTCGACATGCAGTAAAGCCCTCGGTATCCAGTGAATGGCCCGGTGCAACTGCGCCAGGCAAAAGCGGCGTGCATTGTGCCCGAAAAAGGGTGTTTAAGCCAAGGGGTTCTAGTTAAGCGTGACCCATCTTTGATTAATTAGCAGTTCTATGGGGCGATATTGGGTCTTGTAGCTCATCTTTTTGCAGTTCTTGATCCAGTATCCGAGGTAGACGGCCTCCAGTTCCAGGCGCAGTGCTTCGCCGATTTGCCAGAGAATTGCAAAGCGCCCGAGGCTGCGGCGTTTTTCGGCAGGTTCATAGAACGTGTATACCGCTGACAGGCCATTAGGCAGCAAGTCGGTCACGGCGACGGCCAGCAGGCGACCGTCCGCTCGAAACTCATAGAAGCGTGAAAAGGGTAGGTCACGCACTAGAAACGTGGAGAACTGGTCGCGGCTCGGGGGGAACATATCGCCGTCGGCGTGGCGTTGCTCAATATAGCGCTGGTAAAGGTCGAAATATTCTTCGGTAAATCGAGGCTTGCACGATGTCACCGTCAGGTCGGCGTTGCGCTTGAGGATGCGCTTCTGGTTACGATCCGGCAGAAATTGCGCCACGGGCAGGCGTGCCGGTACGCAGGCATTGCAGTTCTGACAATGGGGTCGGTAAAGGTGGTCGCCACTGCGTCGAAAGCCCATTTCCGAAAGATCGGCATACACGTGCACGTCCATCGGTTGGCTGGGGTCGAGGAACAACGTGGTGGCCTGCTCGTCTGGCAGATAGCTGCAAGAGTGGGCTTGAGTGGCATAAAACTTCAAACGCGCCAACTCGGTCATGATCAACCCTCGGGATAAGCTTTGAAATAAGTGTAAGCCAGGTGCGCGGATGTCGTCTAAGAAACCCATGGTCCGGTGTTGGGCTGGTCCAAGTGGTCGCGTAGAAAACCGGCGAACTCAGTGCGAGGAATGGCGCGGGCACCCAAGCTGTGCAAGTGATCGTTGGGCATCTGGCAGTCGATCAGCACAAAGCCCCAGGCCTGTAATTGTCGTGTCAGTGTGGCGAAGCCGAATTTTGAGGCATTGTCGGCGCGGCTGAACATGGATTCGCCAAAAAACAGTTGGCCCATCGCTAGGCCATACAGGCCTCCCACCAGCACCCCTTCGTCCCATACTTCTACCGAGTGTGCATGGCCGCGTTTGTGCAACTCCAGGTAGGCGCTCTGAATGCCTTCGGTGATCCAGGTGCCATCGGCATAGGCGCGCGGTGCGGCGCAGGCTTGGATGACTGCTGCGAAGTCCTGGTCGAATGTCACGCTGTAGCGCTGCTGGCGTAACAGCTTGCTCAGGCTGCGGGATACGTGCAGCTCGTCAGGGAAGATCACCGTGCGCGGGTCCGGAGACCACCAGAGGATCGGTTGACCCTCCGAGAACCATGGGAAGCAGCCATGCCGGTAGGCTTGGACTAGTCGCTCGGCCGACAGGTCGCCGCCGGCGGCGAGCAGGCCATTGGGTTCGCGCATAGCTTTGGCCAGCGGTGGGAAGGTCAGGGTATTGCGTTGTAACCAGGTCAGCATGGCATCCAGGCTTATGGAAGGGGAGGGGAGTGGCAGGTATGGCACCCGCCTCGGCAGTGCTGATTATTGTCGACGCAGCGCCATCGGGCCAGCTTGAATCAGCCATTGATGCGTATTAGCGTGAGCGGGTGTTTCTGCAACTCTATGCCGGGGGTGTGGTCGTATTCGGGGCCGGCCCATGCAGGCCATTTGCCAAGCTTGTCTGGATTAGTAAAAACAGTTCATAAGCCTTTGTCAGCAAAGACAATGCATGCTCAAATTGAACATGTCGTGACACACAATTGGCTATGCTGCCTGAAGAAAGCCAAGTGGCGTGGCATCGGGGGTACAAACCCGTACAATGCGGCCATTGTGGCGTTATCGTCCTTTCATTCAGCAATTGCCCAGTGTTAAACGTAGATTCAACGACGATCGTTTATTTTTCAACTGCTCGGATTGGGCAGTATTTGCAGTCATTCAACAGATGGACGCGCTAAAGGCGCAGGAAAAGACCCGTTTTGAAGAAATCCGCCGCAACACCTAAAGCAGCAGTCGTGCCGGCTTGGCGCCAGCACCTGCATTATCGACTCAAGGAAGGCGCGCTGATCGCTATCGGCGCGCTGTGCTTGTTCCTGATGATGGCCTTGCTCACCTACGGCAAGGACGATCCGGGCTGGAGCCACAACAGCAAGATAGACGATGTGCAAAACTTCGGCGGTCCGGTGGGTTCCTACAGCGCCGACATCCTCTTCATGGTGCTGGGTTACTTTGCTTACATCTTCCCGCTGCTGCTGGCGATCAAGACCTGGCAGATCTTCCGTCAGCGTCACGAGCCGTGGCAGTGGAGCGGCTGGCTGTTCTCCTGGCGCCTGATCGGTCTGGTGTTCCTGGTGCTCTCCGGCGCGGCGCTGGCCCATATTCATTTCCATGCGCCCACCGGTTTGCCGGCGGGCGCGGGCGGGGCCTTGGGCGAAAGCCTCGGCGACCTGGCGCGCAAGACCCTGAATATCCAGGGCAGCACTCTGATGTTCATTGCGCTTTTCCTGTTCGGCCTCACGGTGTTCACCGACCTCTCGTGGTTCAAGGTGATGGACGTGACAGGCAAGATCACCCTCGACCTGCTCGAATTATTCCAGGGCGCCGCCAACCGTTGGTGGTCCGCTCGTGTTGACCGCAAACGCATGGTGGCTCAGTTGCGTGAAGTGGATACTCGCGTCAACGAAGTCGTAGCCCCAAGCACACCGGATCGCCGCGAACAGGCCAAGGTCAAGGAGCGCCTGATCGAGCGCGAACAGGCCCTGAGCAAGCACATGTCCGACCGCGAGAAGCAGGTGCCGCCTGTGATTGCACCTGCGCCGCCCAAGGCCCCCGAGCCAAGCCATCGCGTGCAGAAAGAGAAACAGGCGCCGTTGTTTGTCGATAGCGCTGTCGAAGGCACCTTGCCGCCGATCTCGATTCTCGACCCGGCTGAAAAGAAACAGCTCAACTATTCCCCCGAATCCCTGGCGGCTGTCGGCCACTTGCTGGAAATCAAGCTCAAGGAATTCGGCGTCGAAGTGTCGGTGGACTCGATCCA
Organism: Pseudomonas sp. Irchel 3H9; assembly: GCF_900187495.1. NCBI lineage: Bacteria > Pseudomonadati > Pseudomonadota > Gammaproteobacteria > Pseudomonadales > Pseudomonadaceae > Pseudomonas > Pseudomonas sp. Irchel 3H9. The sequence continues at coordinate 280,680 of NZ_FYDK01000002.1, forward strand.
CCCTGGCCCGGTGATTACCCGTTACGAAATTCAGCCGGCCGCTGGTGTGAAAGTCAGCCGCATCTCCAACTTGGCCAAAGACTTGGCCCGTTCCCTGGCCGTGACCAGCGTGCGCGTGGTGGAAGTGATCCCCGGCAAGACCACCGTGGGTATCGAGATTCCCAACGAAGACCGCCAGATCGTGCGCTTCTCCGAAGTACTGTCGACGCCGGAATACGACAACTTCAAATCGCCGGTCACCCTGGCGCTGGGCCATGACATCGGCGGAAAGCCGGTTATCACTGACCTGGCGAAAATGCCTCACCTGCTGGTCGCCGGTACCACCGGTTCCGGTAAGTCGGTGGGCGTGAACGCGATGATCCTATCGATCCTGTTCAAGTCCGGCCCGGAAGACGCCAAGCTGATCATGATCGACCCGAAGATGCTTGAACTGTCGATCTACGAAGGCATTCCACATCTGCTGTGCCCAGTGGTAACCGACATGAAGGACGCCGCCAACGCCCTGCGCTGGAGCGTTGCCGAGATGGAGCGCCGCTACAAGCTGATGGCGAAGATGGGTGTACGTAACCTGTCGGGCTTCAACGCCAAGGTCAAGGAAGCCCAGGACGCCGGCACACCGCTGACCGACCCGTTGTACAAACGCGAAAGCATTCACGACGAAGCGCCACTGCTGAGCAAGCTGCCGACCATCGTGGTGGTGGTCGACGAGTTCGCCGACATGATGATGATCGTCGGCAAGAAGGTTGAAGAGCTGATCGCGCGTATCGCCCAGAAAGCGAGGGCAGCAGGTATTCACTTGATCCTCGCCACCCAGCGTCCGTCGGTGGACGTGATCACCGGTCTGATCAAGGCCAACATCCCGACGCGCATGGCGTTCCAGGTATCGAGCAAGATCGACTCGCGGACCATTATCGACCAGGGTGGCGCCGAGCAACTGTTGGGTCACGGCGACATGCTCTACATGCCACCGGGCACCAGCCTGCCGATTCGCGTACACGGCGCCTTTGTTTCCGATGATGAAGTGCACCGCGTGGTGGAAGCCTGGAAGCTGCGCGGCGCACCCGAATACAACGACGACATCCTCGCCGGCGTCGAAGAAGCTGGCAGCGGTTTCGACGGTGGCAGCAGCGGTGGCGACGATGATGCCGAGACCGACGCCCTGTACGACGAAGCCGTGGCGTTTGTGCTGGAAAGCCGTCGCGCGTCGATTTCTGCAGTTCAGCGCAAGCTGAAAATCGGCTACAACCGCGCCGCCCGCATGATCGAAGCGATGGAAAACGCCGGCGTCGTCACCGCAATGAACACCAACGGCTCGCGTGAAGTCATTGCCCCTGGGCAGATGCGCGACTGATCCCGCGCCGCGTGGCAGCACGCGGCGCGCCCTTACGACTCAATGAGGACTCCCATGCGCTTTATCCGCATGCTGTTGTTGCCGGCACTGGCCCTGACCGCTGTTTCGGCTCACGCTGACCCGGCCTCTGTCGCCAGCCTGACCAACCTGCTGGACAAATCCAAGACCCTGACGGCGCGCTTCTCCCAACTGACCCTGGATGCCGGCGGTACCCGTTTGCAGGAAACGGCAGGCGAAATGGCTGTGCAGCGTCCGGGGCTGTTCTACTGGCACACCGAAGGGAAGGCTGAGCAGACCATCGTTTCCGACGGCCAGAAGGTCACGTTGTGGGACCCGGATCTGGAACAGGCGACTATCAAGAAGCTCGACCCGCGCCTGAATCAGACGCCTGCGCTGTTGCTGTCGGGTGATGTGTCGAAGATTAACGACAGCTTCGACATCACCTCCAAGCAAACCAGCAACGTGATCGAATTCACCCTCAAGCCGAAGTCCAAGGACACGCTGTTTGACAGCCTGCACCTGTCTTTCGGTAACGGCGTGATCAATAACATGCGCCTGATCGACAGCGTCGGCCAACGCACCGATATCCTGTTCTCCGGGGTCAAGGCCAACGAGCCGGTGCCTGCTTCCAAGTTCAAGTTCGACATCCCCAAGGGTGCCGACGTGATCCAGGAATAAACCAGAGGTTTTAAACGCTGCCCATGGATCTGTTTCGAAGTGACCCGATTGCCCAACCCCTGGCCGCGCGTTTGCGTTCGACCAACCTGGATGAGTACGTCGGTCAGGAACACCTGCTCGCTCGCGGCAAGCCTTTGCGCGAAGCCCTGGAGCAGGGCGCGCTGCATTCGATGATTTTCTGGGGCCCGCCGGGCGTGGGTAAAACCACTCTGGCGCGGCTGCTGGCGAAAGTCTCGGATGCGCACTTCGAAACGGTTTCTGCGGTGCTGGCCGGGGTCAAGGAAATCCGCCAGGCGGTGGAAGTGGCTAAGCAGCAGGCTGGGCAATACGGTAAGCGCACCATCCTGTTTGTCGACGAAGTGCATCGCTTCAACAAGTCGCAGCAGGATGCGTTCCTGCCTTATGTCGAAGATGGCACGCTGATCTTTATCGGCGCTACTACCGAAAACCCGTCCTTCGAATTGAATAACGCCTTGCTGTCGCGGGCGCGAGTGTATGTGCTCAAGAGCCTCGATGAAGCGGCGATGCAAAAGCTGCTGCACCGCGCGTTGAGTGAAGACAAGGGCCTGGGCAAGCGCCAACTGAGTGTCAGCGAAGAAGGCTTCAAGATCCTGCTAACCGCTGCCGATGGCGACGGTCGCCGTTTTCTCAACCTGCTGGAGAATGCGTCGGACCTGGCCGAGGATGGCAGCGAGATTGGCGTCGACCTGTTGCAAAGCCTGCTTGGCGACACACGTCGTCGGTTCGACAAGGGCGGTGAAGCGTTCTACGACCAGATTTCGGCGCTGCACAAATCTGTGCGCGGCTCCAACCCTGACGGCGCGCTGTATTGGTTTGCGCGGATGATCGACGGCGGCTGCGACCCCTTGTACCTGGCGCGCCGCGTGGTACGCATGGCCAGCGAAGACATTGGCAACGCTGACCCGCGCGCCTTGAGCCTGTGTCTGGCGGCGTGGGACGTGCAGGAGCGGCTCGGCAGCCCGGAAGGTGAGTTGGCGGTGGCCCAGGCCATCACTTACTTGGCCTGCGCGCCGAAAAGCAACGCGGTGTACATGGGCTTCAAGGCGGCGCTACGTGCTGCCGCCGAGCACGGCTCCCTTGAAGTGCCGCTGCACCTGCGCAATGCGCCGACCAAGTTGATGAAACAATTGGGCTACGGCGATGAATACCGCTATGCCCACGATGAGCCGGACGCCTATGCCGCCGGCGAAGACTACTTCCCAGATGAGCTTGAGCCATTGCCGCTCTACCAGCCGGTGCCCCGTGGCCTGGAGCTGAAAATCGGTGAAAAACTCAATCACCTGGCCCAACTCGATCGCCTCAGCCCCAAACAGCGGAGAAAGTAGTGCTCAAGACGATTCTTGCCGTGTCCGCAGCCGGCATCGCTGGTACATTATTGCGTTTCGCCACCGGTACTTGGGTGAGCGCCAACTGGCCTAAGCATTTTTATGCCGCAACCCTTGCGGTCAACCTTGTTGGCTGCTTGATCATTGGGTTGCTGTACGGCTGGTTCCTGTTGCGCCCGGAAATACCGATTGAAATTCGTGCCGGCTTGATTGTCGGCTTTGTAGGCGGTCTGACGACCTTTTCATCCTTTTCACTGGATACGCTGCGCTTGCTGGAAAGCGGGCAGGCCCTGGTCGCCTTCGGGTACCTGGGCATCAGCGTGTTCGGCGGGCTGCTCGCCACCTGGGCTGGCCTGTCCTTGACCAAACTTTGATAAACGAGAGACCGACATGCTCGATTCCAAACTGTTACGTAGCAACCTTCAGGACGTAGCGGACCGCCTGGCATCCCGTGGCTTTGCCTTGGATGTTGCGCGCATCGAAGCGCTGGAAGAACAGCGCAAGACCGTCCAGACCCGCACCGAAGCACTGCAGGCTGAGCGTAATGCGCGTTCCAAATCCATCGGTCAGGCCAAGCAGCGCGGCGAAGACATCGCGCCGCTGATGGCGGACGTCGAGCGTATGGGCACCGAGCTGTCCGACGGCAAGGTCGAGCTGGACAAGATCCAATCCGAGCTGGATTCGATCCTGCTGGGCATCCCCAACATTCCGCACGAGTCTGTGCCCGTTGGCGAAGACGAAGACGGCAACGTCGAAGTGCGCCGCTGGGGCACGCCAAAAGCCTTTGATTTCGAGATCAAGGACCACGTCGCCCTGGGCGAATTGACCGGTGGCCTGGATTTCGAAACCGCCGCCAAGATGTCCGGCGCGCGCTTTGCGTTGCTGCGCGGTCCGATTGCGCGCATGCACCGTGCCTTGGCGCAATTCATGATCAACCTGCACACCGGCGAGCACGGCTACGAAGAGGCCTACACCCCGTACCTGGTTCAAGGTCCGGCGCTCATGGGTACCAGCCAGTTGCCGAAGTTCGAAGAAGACCTGTTCAAGATCAGCCGCGATGGTGAAGCCGATCTGTACCTGATCCCGACTGCTGAAGTGTCGCTGACCAACATCGTCGCTGGCGAGATCCTCGATGCCAAGCAACTTCCACTCAAGTTCGTGGCCCACAGCCCGTGCTTCCGCAGTGAAGCCGGTGCATCGGGCCGTGATACTCGCGGCATGATCCGCCAGCACCAGTTCGACAAGGTAGAGATGGTGCAAGTAGTTGAGCCGTCGACCTCCATGGAAGCCCTGGAAGGCCTGACCGCCAACGCCGAACGCGTGCTGCAACTGCTGGAGCTGCCGTACCGAGTGCTGGCTCTGTGCACCGGCGACATGGGTTTCAGCGCCGTGAAGACCTACGATCTGGAAGTGTGGGTGCCGAGCCAGGACAAGTACCGCGAGATCTCGTCGTGCTCCAACTGCGGTGATTTCCAGGCCCGTCGGATGCAGGCGCGTTTCCGTAACCCGGAAACCGGCAAGCCGGAACTGGTGCACACCCTCAACGGTTCGGGCCTGGCTGTAGGTCGTACCCTGGTTGCCGTGCTGGAAAACTACCAGCAGGCTGACGGTTCGATCCGTGTACCTGAAGTGCTCAAGCCTTACATGGCGGGCGTTGAGGTCATCGGCTAAATGGAATTTCTGCCGCTGTTTCATAACCTGCGCGGCAGCCGTGTGTTGGTCGTTGGTGGCGGGGAGATTGCTTTGCGCAAATCCCGGCTGCTGGCCGACGCCGGTGCGGTGCTGCGGGTGGTTGCTCCCCAGATCGAAGACCAGTTGCGTGAATTGGTGCTGGGCAGTGGCGGGGAACTGATTGTGCGCGGTTATCAGGAGGCCGACCTTGATGGTTGCACCCTGATCATCGCCGCCACCGACGACGAGCCACTGAATGCGCAAGTGTCCAGTGATGCCAAGCGTCGCTGTGTACCGGTCAATGTGGTGGACGCACCGGCCTTGTGCAGTGTGATCTTCCCGGCAATTGTCGACCGTTCTCCCTTGGTGATTGCGGTGTCCAGCGGCGGCGATGCGCCGGTGCTGGCACGCTTGATCCGCGCCAAGCTGGAAACCTGGATTCCGTCCACCTACGGCCAGTTGGCGGGGCTAGCGGCGCGTTTTCGTGCCCAGGTCAAAGGCTTGTATCCGGATGTGCAGCAGCGTCGTGCGTTCTGGGAAGAAGTGTTCCAGGGCCCGATTGCCGACCGCCAGTTGGCTGGGCAGGGTGATGAGGCTGAGCGTCTACTGATTGAAAAGGTCAACGGCGCACCGCCGTATGCGCCGGGTGAGGTCTACCTGGTGGGTGCAGGCCCGGGCGATCCCGACCTGTTGACCTTCCGTGCGCTGCGTCTGATGCAGCAAGCGGACGTGGTGCTTTATGACCGCTTGGTCGCCCCGGCGATTCTTGACCTGTGCCGCCGCGATGCCGAACGTGTGTATGTCGGCAAGCGTCGCGCAGACCACGCTGTGCCGCAGGACCAGATCAACCAGCAACTGGTGGACCTGGCCAAGCAAGGCAAGCGCGTGTTGCGCCTCAAGGGTGGCGATCCGTTCATCTTCGGGCGTGGTGGTGAGGAGATCGAAGAGCTGGCGGCCCATGGCATCCCGTTCCAGGTGGTACCAGGAATCACGGCGGCCAGCGGCTGCGCGGCCTATGCGGGTATTCCGCTGACCCACCGTGACTATGCGCAGTCAGTACGTTTTATCACCGGGCATTTGAAGAACGGGACGTCGGATCTGCCTTGGAGTGATCTCGTGGGGCCGTCGCAAACCCTAGTGTTCTACATGGGCTTGATTGGCTTGCCGATTATCTGCGAGCAACTGATCAAGCATGGCCGTGCTTCTGATACCCCGGCGGCGTTAATCCAGCAGGGCACCACCTCCAACCAGCGCGTGTTCACCGGCACGCTGGCGGACTTGCCACGCATGGTGGCGGAGCATGAAGTGCATGCGCCGACGCTGGTGATCGTGGGTGAGGTGGTAGTGTTGCGTGAGAAGCTGAAGTGGTTTGAAGGCGCCCAGTCTCAGGTCTGAGCCTTTTAAAAACATCGGGAGCAAGTCCCCTCCCACATTTTTACTGTATTCACAGTTCCAAATGTGGAAGGGGGCTTGCTCCCGATGAGACCATCACACACAGCGCATTTCCTGAATCAGCGCCAGACGCCTTCGCCACTCAACCGCTGGCGATCGTGCCCAGCATCAAACCTCTGCAACGGCCCCTTTGGCACAATCCCCGTCGGGTTGATCGTGCGGTGACTGGCATAGTAATGCCCCTTGATGTGCTCAAAATCCACCGTCTCGGCCACCCCCGGCCACTGAAACATCTCCCTCAGCCAGTTCGACAAGTTCGGATAATCGGCAATCCGTCGCAAATTGCATTTGAAGTGGCTGTAATACACCGCATCAAAACGAATCAGCGTGGTGAATAGGCGCACGTCCGCCTCGGTCAGGTACTCGCCGGCGAGGTAGCGATGGTCGCCCAAGTGCTGTTCCAGATGGTCCAGTTCAGCAAACACATCATCAAACGCGCTTTCATACGCTTTTTGTGAGGTGGCAAAACCTGCGCGGTACACGCCATTGTTCACGGCCGGGTAGATCCGCTCGTTCAGCTCATCGATGGTTGTACGTAGGGAGTCGGGATAGAAATCCAGGGTATTGCCAGTCAGTCCGTTGAAGGCGCTGTTGAACATGCGGATGATCTCCGCCGATTCATTGCTGACGATGCGTTTGAGCTTCTTGTCCCACAGGACCGGCACGGTCACGCGGCCGGTGTAGTCGGCTGTGTCGGCGGTGTAGCGTTGGTGCATAAATTCGAAATTATCCAGCTTATCGCCGGTCGAGCCGTGGGCCTTGTCGAAGGTCCAGCCGTTTTCCAGCATCAGCCAACTGACTACGGACAGATCGATCAGGCTTTCCAGGCCCTTGAGCTTGCGCATGATCAGCGTGCGGTGCGCCCATGGGCAGGCCAGGGACACATAGAGGTGATAACGACCGGCCTCGGCCTTAAAGCCGCCTTCGCCGCTCGGGCCAGGTTGGCCATCGGCGGTCACCCAGTGGCGCCGCTGTGCCTGTTCCCGTTGGAAAGCGCCGTCTGCGCTACTTTCGTACCACTGGTCTTTCCAGTGTCCTTCGATCAGCAAACCCATGACTGGCTCCTTGGCTAATAAGCGTTGGAGCCCAGTCTAAAGGGATGAGTTCGAACTAAAAGCGCAAAGAGTGCGGATGAATGATCGATTAAATCGATTTATCCCGTGCTTCCCAATATTGCTGCGCCAGTTCGAACGCCTGCTCCCGCGGGTGGTCAAGGCCGCGCAAGGCCAGGGCCATGGTGGCGATCAGCGCCAGCTGCGGGTAGCTGTCCTCTGCATCGCCGCGCCATACGGCCTTCAAGTGCTCAGGCTCCAGCGTTGCCGGCTTGACGTGGCGCTGGGCGGAGAGGGCGGGCCATTCTTCATCCCAGCTCTCGCCGCCGGTGGTGCCGTACAGGTGGCTGATAGTGTCGGGGTTGATCTCTATCTCGCCACCGTCGCCTTTCACCACAATCACGTTATCCCCGAGCAGCCCGCTGGCATCGCGGTGCACGCCCTGGTAGCCCGGATGAAAGATGCTTTGCAGGCCGCAACGGGCATTCAACGGGTTGAGCAGCCGCGCCAGCGAGTGGATCGGCGAGCGAAGACCCAAGGTGTTGCGCAAATCGATCATGCGTTGCAGTTGTGGTGCCCAGTCGCCCAGCGGGATAAATGCGAGGTTTGCGTGCTCAAACGCCGTACCGACCTGTTGCCAGTTTCGGCACAGGGGAATGTGCAGGGTATCCAGCAGCTGCTCGGTGTACAGCCGGCCCGCCGTATGGGCGCCGCCGCCGTGTATCAGGATGCGCACACCGTTCTGCGCCAGGCATTTGGCTGCCAGCAGGAACCACGGCAGGTGGCGTTTCTTGCCGGCATAGGTGGGCCAGTCGACGTCGACATTCAGTGTGGGGGCATCCAGGCGCTCGCGCACGGCTTCGGTGAAACCGGCGAGTTCTTCCGGGCTTTCTTCCTTGTGCCGAAGCAGCATCAGGAAGGCGCCCAGTTGGGTGTCTTCGACTTTTTCGTCGAGCAACATGCCCATGGCTTCGCGGGCTTCTTCGCGGGTGAGGTTACGCGCGCCGCGCTTGCCTTTGCCCAGGATGCGTACGAATTGCGCAAATGGGTGCTCGGCAGGAGTTTGCAGGGTCAGTGGGGAGAAGTCGGTCATAAGCAATTCGTCGGCCGGGGCAGGCCCGCCAGCTTGGCGGCGAGTTTGGCGGGAGTGCCGTTGAACAATTGGTTGAGGTGCAGGCTGTTGCCTTTGTCCGGGCCTAGCTTCAAGGCGGTGTACTTGATCAGCGGGCGCGTGGCTGGGGACAGCTGGAATTCGGCGTAAAAGCCGCGCAACAGTTCGAGGATTTCCCAGTGCGCCGCAGTCAATACCAGGTTTTCGGCGGTGGCCAGGGCGTTGGCCACCTCGGTGGACCAGTCGTTCAGGTCGACGAGGTAGCCGTCCTTGTCCAGTTCGAGGCGGCGCTCGCCCACGGTCAGGGTGTTCATAGCCAGGTGTTGACCTTGTCGTAGTCGATCGACAGTTGCACGAAACCGGGATAGTCCACGCTGTCGGCCCAGTCCGGTAATGGCAGGTTGCGCGCCTGCATGTCTTCGGCCAGCACAAAGACCTTCACGCCCTTGGTTTGCAGGGCTGGGGCGTGCAGGCCGTAGGCGCCGTCGCCGCACAGCAGGATCGCGTCCTCGGCGCCGCAGATACGCAGGCAGCTGTCGAGGCGGCTATCGGTAAACGGGGAGTGAGACACCACGTGTAAAGTCGACATCAGAGGGTAATTACCTGGCCGTAACGGTCAATCAATTGGGAAATAGCGTCGTTGCTCAACGGTTGCGCTTCGGTTGGCGGCGTCAAGCCACGCACGGCCATGCTGTGGCGGCAGACAAACACATCGTCGATGCCGAACAGCTCCAATGCCTGCAGGTTGGCACTGAGGTCCTTTTGTTGCACGGCCTTGGCGTTCTGGTGCGGCGCGAGCTGGAACACGCCGTCATCCATGAACAGCAAGCCGATGGGCAGATCAAAGGCGCCACCCGCCAGCACGATATCCAGCGCTTCCCGTGCGCTCGGCCCGGACCACGGCGCCTGACGGCTGATCAGCAATAAGGATTTGGACATTTCACGGCCCTCCAAAACAGATCAGGCGGTCGGCATCCTGGATTGCATCATGCAATTGCCCCAGGCCTGACAGCGTCCACGGTGCATCCAGGTTCACTGCGCTGCGTTGATAGCGCGTGGCCTCTTCGCTGTTGAGCACGCCACGACGCAGGGCGGCGGCGATGCATACCACGCCGTCGAGCTGATGAGTGCTGACAAACTCACGCCATTGGCGGGCAATGTCCTGCTCATCTTGGGGCGCTACGAGGTTGTTGGACGCGCTGTAAACGCCATCCTGATAAAAAAACAACCGCACAATCTCATGCCCACCGGCCAACGCCGCCTGGGCGAAGAGCAAGGCGCGGCGCGAAGAGGGCGCGTGGGCGGCGGAATACAGGGCAATCGCGAACTTCATGGAACACTCGGCAAGCAAACGTAGGCCAATGATAAAGCCGCCGTCGCGAAAAAGCCCGCCGTGATCAAAACGGTCACTGTCGGTGATCGTTCTGACGATTGCCGGTAGGCGCAAGGCTGCCTAGTCTGTGGGCATTCGAACCGAAAGTGGAGTCCCCATGTCAGGTCCCTTGGCGTCCCTCAAAGTGCTGGATTTTTCCACCTTGCTGCCCGGCCCGTTTGCTTCGTTGATGCTGGCGGACATGGGCGCCGAGGTGCTGCGTATCGAATCGCCCACGCGCCTGGACATGCTGCGGGTCTTGCCGCCCCATGATCAGGGCACCTCGGCAAGCCATGCCTACCTCAATCGCAATAAACGCAGCCTGGCGCTGGACCTCAAGCAGGTCGAGGCCTTGGAGATTGTGCGGGCGCTGGTCAAAGACTACGACATCGTGCTCGAACAGTTTCGCCCCGGCGTGATGGAACGCTTGGGCCTGGGGTATGAGGCATTGAAGGCGATTAATCCCCGGCTGATTTATGTGTCGATCACCGGTTATGGCCAGACCGGCCCGTATAAGGATCGCGCCGGCCACGATATCAACTACCTGGCACTGGCAGGCGTGGCCAGCTATACCGGGCGCCAGGACAGCGGGCCGCTGCCGTTGGGTGTGCAGTTGGCGGACGTGGGCGGGGGTTCGCTGCATGCGGTGGTGGGGTTGCTGGCTGCCGTTATCGCCCGGCAGCAAAGTGGCGTCGGGCAATACCTGGATGTAAGCATGACCGATTGCTCGTTCAGCTTGAATGCCATGGCTGGGGCGGGTTATCTCGCCTGTGGTGCGGAGCCGGAATGGGAAGGCCATGTGCTCAATGGCGGGAGTTTCTACGATTACTACCGCTCGCGCGATGGGCGCTGGATGTCGGTGGGCAGCCTGGAGCCGGCATTTATGCAGCAATTGTGTGAAGCGTTGGGGCGCCCGGAGCTGGCCGCGCAGGGTTTGAAGCCAGAGCGGCAGCCGGCGCTTAAGCAGGCCTTGCAGGTGGAGTTCGAGAAGCGCAGTTTCGAGGAATTGTGCGAGCTGTTTGCCGGGGTTGATGCCTGCGTTGAACCTGTGCTGACGCTCAGCGAAGCCGTTGCCCATCCGCAGTTAAAGGCGCGGGCACTGGTCAGCCAGGTGCCCAGGGGCGATGGCTCGAGCCAGGCGCAGATTGCCTGCCCGTTAAAGTTTTCGGACGGGTTGCCAGCGCCCCGGCACATTGGCGTCGCCGTTGGCGCGCACAGTGATGAAGTGTTGGCGGAGCTGGGCTTGAGCCCGCCGCGCATCAGCGAGCTGCGCAGCTCCAAGGTGATTATGTAGTGGCTGGGCGGACGCTATCGGGAGCAAGCCCCCTCCCACATTCAGGCCTGTGAATACGATCAAAATGTGGGAGGGGGCTTGCTCCCGATGAGGCCTTTATTCCACCCGGGTTTCGCCGGTAAACACCAACGTCTGCCGACAGCGCCGACACAGATACCGCCGCCCCTGAGCCACCATGCCATGGCGCTGTGACGAAAACGGAAAGTCGCTGTCGGCACATGGGCAGCGGTAGATATAGCGGGTCACCTGGCGCCGCTGCACGGCATAGGTATGGCAACGGTCCGGCGGCAGTTCGTAGACCCCACGCATGATCAACTGCCATTCCTCGCCATGGGGCTGGATGCGTTCACCAAACAATTGGTGGGCGATCAGGTGCGCCACCTCATGGGCCACGGTCTGCTTGAGGAAGTGCTGGCTGTTTTCTCGGTACAACTGTGGGTTAAAGCGCAGCAGGTTCTCGTGCAAATGCGCGACACCGGCTTTCTGGCCCCGCAGCTTGAGGCTGACCTGGGGGCGTTTGAAGCTTCGTTTGAAAAAGGATTCGGCTTGCAGGAAACAATCTTCGACGCGGGTATTGAGTTGCTCGGGCATGCTGTACATATCTCCAGAGATGCCCAGTATGCCGCAAAGCTGAGTGTTTCCGAATCTGTCAGGCGCCGAATGGTCATGCATAACGCACAAAGCCACCTTGCGGTGGCCTTGCCTACGGTTTCAGCGGTTCAGTTGGTATAGATCGGCCCTACGCCCAGGCCCCAGACGATCACCGTAAACGCCATGATCGCCACCAGCACCACCAGGCCTACGGCCAGTACCGAGCTGGAAAACAGGAAGCCCTCGTCCGGATCGATGTTCATGAACGTCGGCAGCCCCACATACAACAGGTACACCGTGTAGCAGATCGCCGCTGTGCCCACGACCATACCCAGCCACATGTGCGGGTAGAGCGCCGCCAGCCCGCCGATAAACAGCGGCGTCGCGGTGTAGGTCGCAAAGGCCACGCAGCGAGCCATGCTGGGGTTGGCGTCGTAGGTACGGGCCATCCAATGAATGAACGCGCCCATCACCGCCACGCCGCCAAGCATGGCTGCGTACGACATGATGGTCATCCACAACGCACTTTCCTGGGTCAGCATCACCGGCGCGCGATTGCCGATGACCCAGCCCACCTGGGTGGTGCCGATAAACGCTGATATTGCGGGAATTGCCGCGAGAATCAGGGTGTGAGTGAGGTACATGTGGCCGATGCTTTCTTCTTTATCGCCACGGATTTCCCGCCATTCCTGGTCGGGATGGGTAAACAGCCCCACGACGTGATGGATCATGCCAGTCACTCCTGTCGTTGTTACCATCGCCCCCCATCGGAGCGCCCACGGGCCAATTGGCCTGAAAGGTCTGGATATAGATGTGCGACCTCACGTCGCAGTATAGGAAGGGATGACCGGAATAACTGTAGGGCCTTTAGAGCAAATCGCACTGTAAACAGTGGGCCTAATCGCAGATTGGAATGCGGGGCCACGTTGAATGTGTGGACTCGACATCGGTAAGATACCCGGCTTTTCGTCACACACCTCCAGCGGATCCAATCGCCATGGGCACTCTTACGGTCAACCAGAACAAACTGCAAAAACGCCTGCGTCGCCTGGCGGGTGAAGCAGTCGCCGATTTCAACATGATCGAGGATGGCGACAAGGTCATGGTCTGCCTCTCCGGCGGCAAAGACAGTTACACCCTGCTTGATGTGCTGCTGCACCTGCAAAAGGTCGCGCCGATCAAGTTCGACATCGTTGCCGTCAACATGGACCAGAAACAACCGGGGTTTCCCGAGCACGTGCTGCCGGCTTACCTGAAAGCGCTGGGCGTCGAGTACCACATCGTCGAGAAAGACACCTATTCGGTGGTCAAGGAGTTGATCCCGGAAGGCAAGACTACCTGCTCGCTGTGCTCGCGCCTGCGCCGTGGCACGCTCTACACCTTTGCCGATGAAATCGGTGCCACCAAGATGGCATTGGGTCACCATCGCGACGACATCGTCGAAACCTTCTTCCTCAACATGTTTTTCAACGGCTCCCTCAAGGCCATGCCGCCCAAGCTGCGCTCCGATGACGGACGCAACGTGGTAATCCGTCCGCTGGCGTATTGCAACGAGAAAGACATCCAGGCCTACTCCGACTTCAAGCAATTCCCGATCATCCCGTGCAACCTGTGCGGCTCCCAGGAAAACCTGCAGCGCCAGGTGGTCAAGGAGATGCTGTTGGACTGGGAGCGCAAGACGCCGGGGCGCACCGAAAGCATCTTCCGCAGCTTGCAGAACGTGCAGCCGTCGCAGTTGGCCGACCGCAACCTGTTTGACTTCACCAGCCTGAAAATCGACGAGACGGCCGCTTCGCGCTTCGTCAACGTAGTGAACCTCTGAAGCAGTTCAACGCTCTGAAAGACGGCGCTCAAGGGCGCCGTTTTCATTTCAATCCCCAGGAGAGGGCATGCGCGATTACAAGTGGCTGCACGAATATTGTCTGAACCGCTTTGGTTCAGCGGCTCAACTGGAAGCCCACCTGCCGGTACCCAAGACCCCGGCCCAATTGCGCAAGATCAGCGATGATCGCTACCTGTCGACCTTGGCGCTCCGGGTGTTTCGCGCCGGGTTGAAGCACAGCGTAGTGGACGCCAAGTGGCCGGCGTTTGAGCAGGTGTTCTTCGGCTTCGATCCGGAAAAAGTCGTGCTGATGGGCGCCGAGCACTTGGAACGCCTGATGCAGGACACGCGTATCATCCGTCACCTGGGCAAGCTCAAGAGCGTGCCGCGCAATGCGCAGATGATTCTGGATATTGAGCAAGAGAAGGGCAGCTTCGGCGCGTTTATCGCCGACTGGCCGGTGACGGATATCGTCGGGCTCTGGAAGTACCTGAGCAAGCACGGCCATCAGTTGGGCGGCCTGTCGGCGCCGCGATTCTTGCGGATGGTGGGCAAGGATACGTTTGTGCCGAGTGATGACGTAGTGGCTGCATTGAATGCGCAGAAGATCGTCGACAAGGCGCCGACCAGCCTGCGGGATCTGGCAACGGTTCAGGGCGCGTTCAACCAGTGGCATGCCGAGAGTGGGCGGCCGATGTGTCAGTTGTCGATGATGTTGGCTTACACCGTCAACCACTGACCCCAGTCGGCGCAAGTTCTTGTGTGGTGAGCTCGCTCGCCACACAAGCCGGATGCACTGCAAATCGTTGATCAGGCCTCAGCCAGCCGCCGATTCAACTGATGCCGCCACCGCACATAGAGCAGTGCGGTACAAAACACCGCCAGACTTGCCAGCATCTCAAGCACCCCGAACCACTGTCGGTTCGGATCATACGCCGCCAGCGCGCCCTTGATGAAATACAGGTTCACCGCAAAGCACATCCATGAATGCCCCCGCGCACTGCCGCTGATCATGCCCGGCGCCAGCAACAACAGCGGCACCAGCTCGATCAGCAGGATCACCCACGGGCGTGCGCCGTGCAGGTCGGCGACGAACAGGTAATACACGCAGAGCAAACCCACCAGGCTAAAAAACGCCAGCAGGCTCAGCGCGCGTGCCACCTTGACCCGCGGCTCCAGCCACGCTTGGGGCGGCAGAACTTTAGGCTTTTTGGCCACGACCATTCTCCAGCAGCGTGGCGGTGGTGGCGAGGCGCAACCCCAGTGCCCGGCACAGGGTGATTTCATGTTGATCGAGCATGCGCTTGCCGTCCGGCCCGGAATGGTGGCTGGCGCCATATGGCGTACCGCCGCCCTGGGTGTCGAGCAATGCCTGTTCGCTGTAGGGCAGGCCGGTGATCAGCATGCCGTGGTGCAGCAGCGGTAGCAGCATCGACATCAGCGTGGTCTCCTGGCCGCCGTGCAGGCTGGCGGTGGAGGTGAACACGCCAGCCGGCTTGCCGACTAGAGCGCCGGTGAGCCACAGGTTGCTGGTGCCATCGAGGAAGTACTTGAGCGGCGCGGCCATGTTGCCGAAGCGCGTCGGGCTCCCCAGGGCCAGGCCTGAGCAGTTCTTCAGATCATCTAGATTGGCATACAGCGCGCCTTCGTCCGGAATGCTCGGCGCCACGGCTTCGCATTCGGTGGAGATCGCCGGCACCGTGCGCAAGCGCGCCTCCATGCCGCCTTGCTCAATGCCCCGGGCAATCTGCCGGGCCATTTCGCTGACCGAGCCGTTGCGGCTGTAATACAGCACCAGCACGTACGGTGTGGTCACGGCAGAATCTCCAGCACGTTTTCTGGTGGGCGGCCGATGATGGCTTTGTCGGCGGTTTCCAGGATCGGACGCTCCATTAGCTTGGGGTGTTCGGCGATGGCGGCGATCAGATGGGCTTCGCTGAGGCTGGCGTCGGCCAGGTTGAGAGTTTTGTACTCGTCTTCGCCGGTACGCAGCAATTGACGGGCGCTGAGGCCCAGTTTGGCCAGCAAGGCCTTGATTTGCGACGCATCCAGCGGGGTTTCCAGGTAGCGCACCACGGTTGGGGTGAGACCGCGGGCTTCAAGCAGTTCGAGCGCACCGCGGGATTTCGAGCAGCGCGGGTTGTGATAAAGCGTCAGATCGGTCATGTGCGGGTCGCATCTTGCGTAAGGTGGCGGGTATTCTACCCGCGCTGCACCCCGTCCTTAAACCGTAAGAGGCGATAGGTCGCAGCCAACGTTCATTTTTGCGAAGGATTACCCCATGACACGTCGACTGATCGGTGCATTGGCGATCATTACAACCCTGCTGCTCAGCGGCTGCGGGAATGACTATGGCGTTGACCAGTACGGTCAGAAAGTCGCGGCCGAGCGCTTGGACAAGCAATGGCTGGTGGTCAACTACTGGGCAGAATGGTGTGGCCCGTGCCGCACGGAAATCCCTGAACTCAATGCCTTGGCTGAACAGCTGAAGGGGCAGGGCGTTGGGGTGTTCGGGGTTAACTTCGATAATGTGCAGGGTGCAGAGCTGAAAGAGGCCAGCGACAAGCTGGGCATTAAATTCACCGTGCTGGCGCAAAACCCCGACGGGATCTTTGAAATTCCGCGCAGCGAGGCATTGCCGGTGACTTACATCATTGATGACAAGGGCAAGGTGCGTGAGCAGTTGATGGGCGAACAGACGGCGGAAGGGGTACTGGCCAAACTCAAGGCCTTGCGCGGTTAAAGCAACCACTCAAATCAAATGTGGGAGGGGGCTTGCCCCCGATTGCAGTGTTTCAGTCAATACATCCGTTGACTGTTACACCGCCATCGGGGCCAAGCCCTCTCCCACATTTGGACCGCAAGCAGCGTGATCAGCCTTCTTCCAGCCACAGGCGAATCGGCTTGCCTTCGGCCGGCCAGAAGCGGGTCTGCTCGATCGGCGAGATGTCCCAGCGTTGTACGCTTTGCAGGGCCTGGAAGAAGCGATGCTCCTGCTCCATCAAGGCCTCGGCGCAGAGCTTGCGGGTGCTGCCGATTTTGCCGAAGCTGAGCTTGTCGCCCTCGACCGTGTACGGCGCAAACCAGTGGTTGCAGCCGCCATTACCGTAGGCGCGGCCATCGGCGCCGAGGGTGACAGTCAGGTGCGCGTAGTCCATCAATGGCCGCTCACCAATCCACTCCACCACGTAACTGTGATCCTGCTTGAGCTTGACCGCATCACCGGCACAGCCGCTCAAGGCCACGCCGACGGCGGCGAGCAGAAGCAGGCCTTTCATTGCGCAGCCTTCTGGCATTTCGGGCAGCGGTGCTTGTCGCCTTCACTGGCCCAGCCCAACTCTTTGATGCGCGCGTTGGCGGCAGGCTGCAGCGGTTCTTTGGTCAGCTTGGTTTCTACCGCGAATTCAAACTCCAGCAAGGTGTCGCAGCTGTCGCAGTTGACCTTCCAAGTGTGAATCTCCAACTCGCCGAATTTCGGCCCTTGAGCCATGGCGACCCATTGGCCCGCCGGGCGGATGGAGTAGCGCGCGTCACCTTCAACGGTCAGGCGCATCGACAGGGTTTTACTGCCGCGCAGGGTGACGATCAGGACATCGCCATGCTTGATCGAACCACCGTTGCCGGTGACTTGGTAACGGCCCGGCACTAGGGCGCGGCATTCGATCAGGGTGTGTTGCGGGCTCAGCAAGCTGAAGCGGAAATCGTGTTCGGCCATGGATCCTCCAAATAGGCGCGGCATCCTATCACGGGTGCCTGCTTATCATGAGCTTGCTATGTGACCGCTGATCATCCTTCGACGAGGTTCTGCGCCCGACCATCGGCCCATGCAGCGATGTTGGCAAGGGTAGTGCCGGCAATGGCCGCCAGGGCCTCGCGGGTAAGGAACGCCTGGTGTGCGGTGATGATCACATTGGGGAAGGTCAGCAGGCGTGCGAGCACGTCGTCTTGCAGGGGCAAGTCCGAGCGGTCCTCAAAAAACAGCTGGGCTTCTTCTTCGTAGACATCCAGACCCAAGTAGCCGAGTTGGCCGTCCTTGAGGGCTTCGATCAATGCCGGGGTATCCACCAGGCCGCCACGGCCAGTATTGATCAGCATCGCGCCGGGCTGCATGTGCGACAGGGAACGGGGGTTGATCAGGTGCTTGCTGTCAGCGGTCAGCGGGCAGTGCAGGCTGATGATCTGCGCCTGGGCCAGTAACTCGGGCAGGCTCACGTACTTCGCGCCCATTGCCTGTACCTGTTGATTGGGGAAGGGGTCGTAGGCGAGCAACTCACAGCCGAACCCGGCCATGATCCTGGCAAATGTCGCGCCGATCTGCCCAGTGCCGACAACACCGACAGTCTTGCCCACCAGGTCGAAACCGGTAAGACCGTGCAAGCTGAAGTCACCCTCGCGGGTGCGGTTGTAGGCACGGTGCAGGCGGCGGTTGAGTGCGAGGATCAGCGCTACGGCGTGTTCGGCGACCGCATGGGGCGAGTAAGCAGGTACCCGTACGATCGTCAGGCCCAGACGCTTGGCGACGGCGAGGTCGACATGGTTGTAACCCGCCGAGCGCAGTGCAATCAGTCGGGTGCCGCCCTTGGCCAGATGTTCCAGCACCGGGGCGCTGAGGTCGTCGTTGATAAAGGCGCAAACCACCTCGTGGTGTTCGGCCAGGGCCACGGTGTCGAGATTGAGTCGGGCCGGCTGGAATTGCAGTTCCAGCCCAGGTGGCAGTGGCTCGCCGAGGAAACTATCGCGGTCGTAGGTCTGGCTGCTGAAAAGAATCACGCGCATTGAAAAGCTCCCTGCAATTTGTCAGTGGGTCAGCGCCATGAAATAGGGTCAGACACTGACCCGTGCTTCGCTGGCCAGTCGCGCGATGGCCATGTCCAGTTCGTCCAGCGCGGTCATCGCCTTGGCATCGTCCTGCTTGAGCAGGGTTTCGGCGCGCTGGCAGGCGGCGCGCAGTTGCGGTACGCCACAGTAGCGGGTGGCGCCGTGCAAGCGGTGGACGCGTTCGATCAGCGCCAGGTTGTCCTTGGCGTCGCGGGCGATGTGAATGGCTTGGCGGTCGGCTTCCAGGGAGGCCAGCAGCATGGCAAGCATGTCAGCCGCCAGATCGGTTTTACCTGCGGCCAGGCGTAGGCCTTCCTCATGGTCCAGAACCGGCAACTGCACCCCTGGGCCAAGACCTTCAGTGACACGCTCAGGCACTTGGTTGCGCAAGGCCAGGCCGGTCCACTTCAACACCACTTGGGCCAGTTGTCTTTCGCTGATGGGTTTGGTCAGGTAATCGTCCATGCCGCTTTGCAGCAAGGCGCGTTTTTCGTTAGCCATGGCGTGGGCGGTAAGGGCGACCACTGGCAAGGGTGTGCCATGGCGCTCACTTTCCCACTGGCGGATCGCCTCGGTGCTCTGGCGCCCATCCATGCCAGGCATTTGTACGTCCATCAGCACCAGGTCGAAGGTGTCCTGTTTTACCGCGTCGACTGCGGCATAACCGCTTTCTACCGCACGTACCTGGGCGCCCATGTCCTCCAGCAACGTTTGCACTAAGAGCAGGTTTGCCGGGTTGTCGTCGACACACAGCACACGCGGCGCACGGCTGGACAGCGGCTCGCCCGGTTCGCTGCGCGACGGGCGCGGGCTGATCAGGTCGGAGAGGGCGCGGCGAAGCTTGCGGGTGCATGCCGGCTTGGCCTGCAACTGGCTGTTGGGGTTGGGCACCGACTGGTTGAACAGCATCTGTTCCGTGGTTGGGCACAGCACCAGCACTTTGCAACCCAGGCGTTCCAGGTCCCAAAGATGCTGGTTGAGGCGCTCGGGCGGGATGTCGTTGGCAGTGACGCCGAGCACCGCCAAGTCGATGGCTTGCTCGGTCTGATGGGCACTGGTGATGCCGTTGGTCAGGTTTTCCAGGCTATTGAACGGCGTGACTTCCAGGCCGCAGTCTTCCAGTTGATGTTGTAAGGCCTGGCGCGCCAGTTCGTGGTTTTCCAGTACTGCCACGCGATGGCCCAGCAGCGGCGCGCAGGGCAGGTCTTCGATATCGTCGCGGGTTTTGGGCAGGTTCAGGCTGATCCAGAATTCCGAGCCTTCGCCCGGCGTACTGTCGACGCCGATTTCACCGCCCATTTGCTCGATCAGGCGCTTGGAAATCACCAGGCCCAGCCCGGTGCCGCCCGGCTGGCGCGACAGAGAGTTATCGGCTTGGCTGAACGCCTGGAACAAAGCCCGCACATCCTGGCTGGACAGGCCGATGCCTGTGTCCTGCACGCTGATGCGCAGTTGCACGCTGTCTTCCTGTTCCTCCTCGATCATCGCCCGGGCCACGATAGTGCCCTCGCGGGTGAACTTGATGGCGTTGCTGATCAGGTTGGTCAGGATCTGTTTGAGCCGCAGAGGGTCGCCCACCAGTGCCAGCGGCGTGTCGCGGTACACCAGGCTGACGAGCTCCAACTGCTTGGCATGGGCAGCGGGGGCGAGGATGGTGAGGGTGTCTTGCAGCAAATCCCGCAGGTTGAACGGGATGCTGTCGAGCACCAGCTTGCCGGCCTCAATCTTCGAGAAGTCGAGGATCTCGTTGATGATGCCCAACAGGTTGTCGGCGGATTTTTCGATAGTGCCCAGGTAATCCAACTGGCGCGGTGTGAGCTCGCTTTTTTGCAGTAGGTGGGTAAAGCCGAGGATACCGTTGAGCGGTGTGCGGATTTCATGGCTCATATTGGCCAGGAACTCGGACTTGATACGGCTGGCCTCGAGTGCTTCTTTGCGGGCCAGGTCCAGCTCGATGTTCTGGATTTCGATGGTTTCCAGATTCTGGCGCACGTCTTCGGTGGCCTGGTCGATGCTGTGCTGCAACTCTTCCTGAGCATTTTGAAGCGTTTCGGCCATGCGGTTGACGCCTGAGGCGAGTTGGTCCAGTTCCTGGCTGCCCAAAGGAGGCAAGCGGGTTTCCAGATTGCCGTCCTTGAGCTGGGCCACTGCTTGCTTGATCAGGCCAATCGGCTCGTTGATCGTGCGGCTGATGCGCAGCGCCAGGGCTGCTGTGCAGATCAGGCCAATGGCGATCAACAGCAGGCTGGCAAACAGACTGCGATAGCCGCGCAGCAACATACCGTTGTGGGACAGTTCTACTTCGACCCAGCCCAAGAGGCGGTCGGCTTCATCGGGGATCAAGTCGCCGGCAAGGTTGCGATGGCGGCCAAACACCGGCAGCAGATAGCGCGTGGCGTCATTGTCGGTGCGTTGCAGCAGGTGAGAGCTGTTGCCGGCTGGCGGCTGGTTGAGCATGGTCGGGCCAGCGTGGGCGAGGGGCGTACGGTCCGGCGCAAGGAACGACACGGTGCGCACATCCAGTTGTTCAAGGGATTGAGTGGCGATGCGCTCCAGCAGGTCAGTGTTCTTGCTGCTTAAAGCAGGAGCCACCAGAGGCGCCAATTGCTCGGTGATCATTTCGCCGCGCTGCAGCAATTGGGTCTGCAACTCCGAGAGTTGCATCCAGGTGAAGTAGCCCCCCAACAATAAGGCCATCAGGCTGGTCGGTAATAAGCTCAGCAACAGTACGCGGCCTTTTATCCCCATTCTTCTAAGCACGCCACTCTCCTGCTACCACACTGAAATCAATCTTCCGCGCCGGCATCCGGCCCGCGCCACCTGCGCAGTGTAGCCATTTGCACTGCCTGGAATCTCGCAAATTGTTGAGAGAGGGCAATCTTCGGCTCGTTTGGCCCCGTAGCGATTGCCTGCGCCAGGGTAATCTTGAATAATCAGCGATTGAGAATGACTTGCAGACGCTAATGAATCCCGCAGCAGTTGGCCTACCCAATATCCTGACCATCGAAGATGATCCCGTGCTGGGCGCCTATGTCCACGAGCATCTGGGGCGCTGTGGCTTCCAGGTCACCTGGTGCCAGAACGGCCAGCAAGGGCTGGCGATGGCGCGCGAACAGGCGTTCGACCTGGTGTTGATGGATATCCTGCTGCCGGGGCTGGATGGTTTGTCGATCTTGACTCATCTACGCCAGAGCCATTCGATCCCGGTGATCCTGATGTCGGCATTGGGTGCCGAGGCCGATCGCGTCAGCGGTTTTCGCCTGGGCGCCGATGACTACTTGCCTAAGCCGTTCAGCATGGTCGAGTTGCGCGTGCGTATCGAAGCCATCCTGCGCCGGGTGGCCCTGGATCGACGCCCGCTGCCGACGCTTGCGCCGGTGCGTGGGGATGCTCGCACACTGCGTTTCGACGATGAGCTGTGCGATGTGTTTCATCAGGAACACTGGGCAGGCCTGACCCGCAGCGAATACCGCCTGTTGGAAACCCTGCACCGCAACACTGAAGAAGTCCTCAGCAAAGCATTCCTTTACCAACATGTGTTGCAGCGCGGCTATGCGCCCCATGACCGCAGCCTCGACATGCACATCAGCCAGATCCGTCGCAAGCTCAAGGCGATCGGCTACAGCGAGCGCGAAGTGCGCACGGTGTGGGGCAAGGGCTATGTGCTCAGTGGTCACGACGATGGGCTTTGAAAGGGCGCTGAAACGGCTGCCGGGCAAACATTCATTATTTTGGAAGCTCGCCTGCCTGTTGATTGCCTTCTGTTTGCTGATGATCTGGCTCAGTTGGTCCTGGGGCCGGTACATGGAGCAAAAGAACGCGTATTTGTCCGACGAGGCGAGGGTCACGCTGAGTGGTTATGCGGTGAGCGCCGAGCAGGCCTGGAATCGTGGCGGCCATGCCGGTATTGATGCGTGGCTGCAGGCGATGGGCAAACAGGAAAGCACGTGGATCGGCGTAATAGGCAACGACTTGCAGTCGTTGAGCAGCTACCCACTGACCGCTACGGAAAGCCAGCGCCTGACGTTCTTGCGGGGCCTGGATTGGCCGGTCAGCCGCCACGTCAAGGGCTTGCCGTGGCTCAAGATCCCGTTTGCGGTAGATCCGGGTGCCGGTTCGTTGGTCATTGAATTGCCACAGCGTTTTATGCCGGGGCGTTATCAAGTGGTCTGGCGCGTGGTGACCAATGGTGTGATTCCAGGCCTGTTTACCTTGTTGCTGTGCGTCGGCCTGTACCGGCTGCTGATCATGCCTCTCAATCAACTGCGCGAGCAGGCCAATGCCTGGCGTGCCGATCAATTGAACACGCGGATGCCCCTTGACGCCACCAGTCGACAGGACGAATTGGGCGAGTTGGGCCGTGCGTTTGACCACATGTCTGAGCGTTTGCAGGGCACTGTTGTATTGCAACAACAACTGCTGCGGGACATGTCCCATGAACTACGCACTCCGTTGAGCCGATTGCGCGTGGCCTGCGACAGTGAGCAGGATCTTGCTCAGTTGCGTGAGCGGTTGGGCCGAGAGATTGACGCTATGCAGCGCCTGGTGGAAGACAGCTTGCAGCTGGCCTGGCTGGACACCGAGCGGGCGCCACTGCCCAAGGAGGATCTTCAGGTACAGGCGTTGTGGGACATGCTGCGGGAGAATGCCTGCTTTGAAAGCGATTGGTCCGCATCGCGACTGCCGTGCCTGTTGGGCGCTGACTGTTGGGTGCGCGGTAATCTAAACGCCCTGGCCCAGGCCTTGGAAAATATCTTGCGCAACGCCATACGCCACTCTCCGGAAAACGGGGTTGTGCGTCTGGATGGGCGACGCGATGGGGAGTACTGGCACCTGTGGTTGGAGGATCAGGGCGGGGGGATTGATGAGCGTGATCTGGAGCGGATTTTTGCGCCGTTCACGCGCTTGGACGGCTCACGGCCCGGTGATGGTGGTTTCGGCCTGGGCCTGAGCATCGCGCGCAATGCCTTACAGCGTCAGGACGGCAGCCTGTGGGCGCAAAACACCGGTCAGGGCTTGCGTGTACACCTGCGGTTACCGGCGCGCTAGGGCTCAGCCCCGGCGCAGCTTGCGCTTCTTCCATTGGCGCGCGACCCACCAGCGCCAATAGCCCATCGTCAGGCAATAGGCCAATGCGCCCAGCACCAGCCCCAACACCACTGAGCCGAGCAAGAAGGGTTGCCACAGCGTACTCAACTGGCCGCTGATCCATTCCCAGGTCAAGTCATCGGGCAGGCTGCGCGGGGGCACGTTCATCAACCAGGCGCCGGTCATGTAAGTACAAACAAATACCACTGGCATCGTGATCGGGTTTGTCAGCCAAACCAGGCTGACGGCGATGGGCATATTGCCGCGCACGGTAATTGCCAGCACCGCAGCCAATAGCATCTGCAACGGAATGGGGATAAATGCTGCGAACAGACCCACCGCCATGGCGCGCGCCACCGAGTGCCGATTCAGATGCCAGAGGTTCGGGTCATGCAGCAGCGTGCCAAGAAACTGTAATGACTTGTGTTCCCTGATACTGGTGGGGTCGGGCATGTACCGTTTGAATAAGCGCCGTGGCATAAGGGGTCCAGGTCAGTTCGAGGGGCAAGTATGCCCGCATTCTATAAACAGAAAATTCAGACTTTGTGACAAAACATCATAGGACGTACCGAGCACCCAGCTAAGACTGAGTGGATCACTTGAAAAGGATGATTCATGAAGACAGGGATGTTCGCGCTGGCGCTGGGCTTGCTTGCCCTGCGTTTCCTACCTGAGTTACCGACCACTGGATGGCTGATAGCCATGCTGGTGCTGGTTTTGATGCTGCTGCCATTTCGTACGTCTCCCTTGGCGTTTTTCCTGCTGGGCTTGAGCTGGGCGTGCATCAGTGCGCAATGGGCGCTGGATGATCGCTTGCCACCGGCGCTCGATGGCCAGACGCGATGGTTGGAGGGGCGCGTCATTGGGTTGCCACAACAGACCGGCACCGGGGTGCGTTTCGATCTGGCCGACAGCCGGTCGCGTAACGCCCGGTTGCCCAAGCGCATTCGTGTGTCCTGGCACGGTGGGCCCGAGGTACGCAGCGGGGAGCGCTGGCGCCTGGCAGTCACGCTTAAGCGGCCGTCCGGGCTGCTCAATTTTCACGGTTTTGATCAAGAGGCATGGTTGCTGGCACAACGCATTGGCGCCACCGGCTCGGTAAAAGATGGTGAGCGCCTGTCGCCGGCCCGCCATGCCTGGCGCGACACGGTCCGCCAACGGTTGATTGCCGTCGACGCTCAAGGTCGCGAGGCGGGCCTGGCAGCTTTGGTGCTGGGGGACGGTTCCGGGCTGGCAGCCGAGGATTGGCAGGTGTTGCAGGACACCGGCACGGTGCACCTGCTGGTTATTTCCGGCCAGCATATCGGCTTGCTGGCGGGGCTGGTCTACGGGTTGGTCGCGCTACTGGCACGCTACGGTTTCTGGCCCCGAATGTGGCCATGGCTGCCTTGGGCATGTGGCCTGGCGTTTGCGTCCGCGCTGGGTTATGGCCTGTTGGCGGGGTTCGGTGTGCCGGTTCAGCGGGCCTGCGTCATGGTGAGCTTGGTGCTGCTGTGGCGTTTGCGCTTCCGTCATCTGGGGTTCTGGTGGCCGTTGTTGCTGGCGCTCAATGGTGTACTGATCCTTGAACCATTGGCCAGCCTGCAACCGGGGTTTTGGCTTTCTTTTACGGCTGTTGCCGTATTGATCCTGGCTTTCGGCGGGCGCTTGGGGCCGTGGGGTGTCTGGCAGGCCTGGACGCGTCCTCAATGGTTGATTGCCATTGGCCTGCTTCCTGTGTTGTTGGTGCTCGGGTTGCCCATCAGCGTCAGTGCGCCGCTGGCCAATCTGGTGGCCGTGCCTTGGATCAGTCTTGTGGTGTTGCCGCTGGCGTTGCTGGGGACCGCCATGCTGCCGCTGCCATATTTGGGGGAGGGCTTGCTGTGGCTGGCGGGTGGGGCGCTGGATGCGTTGTTCCTGGGTCTGGCATGGCTCGCAAGGCAAGCGCCCGCGTGGATACCTGCCGATGTGCCCTTGGGTTACTGGCTGATCAGTCTGATGGGAGCGGTGCTGTTGTTGATGCCCAAAGGTGTGCCGTTTCGGCTGTTGGGCTGGCCGATGTTGCTGTTGGCAGTCTTTCCACCGCGTGAGCCGGTGCCCCATGGGCGGGTGGAGGTGGTGCAGTTGGATGTGGGGCAGGGGCAGTCCTTGATTCTGCGTACCCGGCATCACACGTTGCTTTACGACGCTGGCCTGCGGTCTGGCACAGTTGATCTGGGGGCTCGTGTGGTATTGCCGTCGCTGAAAAAACTCGGCGTCGAGTCACTGGACATGATGTTGCTCAGTCACGCTGATGCCGATCATGCCGGTGGGGCAGCGGCTGTTGCCCGAGGGGTGCCGATCAAGCGGGTCGTGGGCGGTGAAACCGAAGGGTTGCCAGCGTTTCTCGGAGCCCAGCCATGTATCAGTGGCGAGCAGTGGGAATGGGACGGTGTGTCATTCGAGTTGTGGCAGTGGTCTGAGGCTATTAATGGCAATCCAAAGTCTTGCGTTCTGCAGGTCCAAGCCAATGGTGAACGGCTATTGCTCACCGGGGATATTGATCGCGCCGCCGAACGGGCATTTCTCGACTCACCACTGGCCGTGCGGACCGATTGGCTGCAAGCCCCTCACCATGGCAGCCGGAGTTCGTCATCCTGGCCTTTTCTACGGCGGCTGGCACCCACGTCAGTGCTGATCTCCCGTGGGCGTGGCAATGCGTTCGGCCATCCTCATCCACAGGTGGTTGAGCGCTACCAGACGCTGGGCAGCCAGTTATATGACAGTGCTGAGCATGGAGCGGTGCGCTTGCAATTGGGGGCTTTCCTGCCACCCATTGTTGCGCGTAGTCAACGCCGTTTTTGGCGCGAAGCGTTACCGTAATTCGACGTTACTATAAGGCTGGAGCCTACGACAGGCGAAGCCATGGCTGACGAACCCCGTTGCCGAACCTGTATGGTAAAGTGGCGCACTTTTTCGAGGGGACATTCACTGTGTGGGAATTGGTCAAATCCGGCGGCTGGATGATGTTGCCGATTATCTTGAGCTCCATCGCCGCACTCGGCATCGTTGCCGAACGCTTGTGGACCCTGCGCGCCAGTCGAGTCACGCCCGAGCATCTATTGGGGCAGGTCTGGGGCTGGATCAAGAACAAGCAACTGGACAAGGAAAAACTCAAGGCATTGCGCGCTGATTCGCCTTTGGGCGAAATCCTCGCCGCGGGCTTGGCTAACTCCAAGCATGGCCGCGAGATCATGAAAGAGTGCATTGAAGAGGCCGCCGCCCGGGTTATTCATGAACTGGAGCGCTACATTAATGCTCTCGGCACCATCGCTGCCATGGCACCGTTGCTCGGTCTGCTGGGAACGGTATTGGGCATGATCGATATTTTCAGCTCATTCATGGGGTCGGGCATGACCACCAACGCGGCGGTGCTCGCCGGGGGGATTTCCAAGGCCCTGATTACCACGGCAGCAGGCTTGATGGTCGGTATTCCTGCGGTGTTCTTCCATCGTTTCCTGCAGCGGCGCATCGATGAGCTGGTGGTCGGCATGGAGCAGGAGGCCATCAAGTTGGTGGAAGTGGTGCAAGGCGACCGTGATGTGGACCTGGTTGGGGGCAAAGCGTGAAATTTCGCCGCAAGCAACGGGAAAATGTCGATATCAACCTCGCGTCGCTGATCGACGTGGTATTTATCCTGCTGCTGTTTTTTGTCGTCACCACCACCTTCACCCGGCAGACCGAACTGCGTGTCGACTTGCCGGAAGCGGTGAGTGGTTCGCCGGCGGAAGACCAGGAAATCAAGCAACTGGACATCGCCATCAGCGCCGACGGCGCGTTCTCGGTGAATAACCAGTTACTGGAGAAAAACGATCTCGCCAGCCTGATGGTCGCCCTGGAGAAAGAATCCGGAGGAGACACCAAGATGCCGTTGTCCATCAGTGCCGATGGCAAGACCCAGCATCAGGCCGTTATCACCGCGATGGACGCCGCCGGCAAGCTCGGTTTCAGCCATCTGCGCATGAGCACTGTCGAGGCGGCGAGCCAACCTTGATGTCCATGTCCGATCGTTTGCTCAAGGCCTGGTACGAGGGGCATCCGGCGCTCGCGTTATTGCGGCCGCTGGAGTCTTTGTATCGCCGCGTAGTGCAGCGCAAACGCGCGCGGTTCGTGGCGGGCGAGGGCGACATTTATCAATCGCCCGTGCCAGTGGTTGTGGTCGGTAACATCACCGTAGGCGGCACCGGCAAGACGCCGTTGATCCTGTGGTTGATCGAACACTGTCGGCGCAATGGCTTGCGTGTAGGTGTGGTCAGTCGAGGGTACGGCGCCAAGCCTGCGCAACTGCCATGGCGCGTCGAGGCCAGCCAAAGCGCCGAAGTGGCGGGTGACGAACCTTTGTTGATCGTGCAGCGTTGCGGCGTGCCCATGATGATCGATCCCGATCGCAGCCGTGCGGTCAAGGCACTGTTGGCCTGCGAGCCGCTGGACCTGATTCTTTCCGATGATGGTCTGCAACACTATCGCCTGGCCCGTGACCTGGAACTGGTGTTGATCGACGCCGCCCGTGGCCTTGGTAATCGTCATTGCCTCCCGGCCGGGCCGTTGCGCGAGCCGGTCGAGCGCCTGCAGAGTGTAGATGCGCTGCTCTATAACGGCGCAGTATCAGATCGCGACGATGGCTTTGCCTTCCGCCTGCAGCCTACGGCACTCGTCAATCTGTATACCGGCGAACGCCAGTCGGTGGAGTACTTTCAAGCAGGTCAACGGGTGCACGCGGTCGCCGGTATCGGCAACCCGCAACGTTTCTTCAACACCCTTGAAACGCTACACTGGCAACCGATACCCCATGCGTTTGCCGACCATGCGCCCTACAGCGCCGAAGTCTTGAATTTTACTCCGTCATTGCCGCTGGTAATGACCGAGAAGGACGCGGTGAAGTGCCGCGCCTTTGCCCAGCCCGACTGGTGGTACCTTGCGGTGGATGCGGTGCCGTCACCGGCGTTCGTCGCGTGGTTCGACACGCAGCTGACGCGCTTGTTGCCCGCCCGTCTCTTGCCTTAAAACACTTCTTTCCAGGAAACATTCATGGACACCAAACTGCTCGATATCCTTGCTTGCCCGATCTGCAAAGGCCCGCTCAAGCTCAGCGCCGACAAAACCGAGCTGATCAGTAAAGGCGCGGGCCTGGCATATCCGATACGTGATGGCATCCCGGTGATGCTGGAAAGCGAAGCCCGCACCCTGACCACCGATGAGCGCCTGGATAAATGACCACCGCCTTTACCGTTGTCATTCCCTCGCGTTACGCATCGACCCGCCTGCCAGGCAAGCCGCTGCAATTGATCGGCAGCAAGCCGATGATCCAGCTGGTGTGGGAACAGGCCTGTAAAAGCAGCGCTGATCGGGTGGTTGTAGCGACCGACGATCCACGCATTATTGACGCGTGCAAAGGCTTCGGCGCCGAAGCGGTATTAACCCGCGAAGACCATAACTCCGGCACCGACCGCCTGGCCGAAGTGGCCACGCAGCTTGGTCTGGCGCCTGACGCCATCGTGGTCAATGTACAAGGCGACGAACCGTTGATTCCGCCGAGCGTGATCGACCAGGTGGCCGCCAACCTGGCTGCCCATGGTGAAGCGCGCATGGCCACCCTTGCCGAGCCGATTCACGACATTGAAACCCTGTTCAACCCGAACGTGGTGAAGGTGGTCAGTGATGTGAATGGCCTGGCGTTGACCTTCAGCCGTTCCACCTTGCCCTGGGCGCGTGACGCCTTTGCCAAGAACCGAGACGTGTTGCCGGAGGGCGTACCGTACCGCCGGCATATCGGCATCTATGCCTACCGCGCAGGTTTCCTGCATGACTTCGTCAGTTGGGGACCGTGCTGGTTGGAAAATACCGAATCCCTGGAACAACTGCGGGCCCTGTGGCACGGCGTGCGTATTCACGTAGGCGATGCGTTGGAAGCGCCGCCTGCCGGTGTCGATACCCCGGAAGACCTTGAGCGCGTCCGTCGCCTGCTGGGGGCCTGATGGAGGTTCTGTTTGTCTGCCTGGGCAATATCTGTCGCTCGCCCACCGCTGAAGGCGTCCTGCGCCATAAATTGCGCGAAGCCGGGCTGGCCGGGCAGGTCGAGGTTGCTTCTGCTGGCACCGGCGACTGGCATGTCGGTAACCCGCCGGACCAGCGCAGCCAGCGTGCAGCGTTGGTCCGCGGTTACGATTTGTCGGCCCAGCGTGCCCAGCAGGTCTCCCGTGCTGACTTTGCGCGTTACGACCTGATCCTGGCGATGGATAGCAGCAACCTGCGTAACCTCAAGGCGCTACAGTCAGGGCAGGGTAAGGCCGAACTGGATTTGTTTCTGCGCCGCTACCATTCGGAAGTGGACGACGTGCCAGACCCGTATTACGAGGGCGAGCAAGGCTTCGAGCGGGTGCTGGACCTGATCGAGCGGGCCTGTGATTTATTAGTGATCGAATTGAAGGGGCGGTTATGACCTTGCAAGTGCATGCGCAGGTTTCGCTCAAGCCATTCAACAGTTTTGGCATCGACGTGCGCGCCCGGCTTTATGCCGAGGCCCGCAGCGACGCCGATGTGCGAGAGGCATTGGCTTACGCTTCGGCACAAGCGTTGCCCTTATTGGTGATTGGCGGTGGCAGCAATCTGCTGCTGACCCAGGACATACCTGCGTTGGTGCTACGTATGGCCACCCAGGGCATTCGCGTGCTGCACGATGACGGCGTGCATGTGGTGGTTGAAGCCGAAGCGGGCGAGGCGTGGCACCCATTTGTACTTTGGACATTGGCGGAGGGCTTTTGCGGTCTGGAGAATCTCAGTCTTATCCCTGGGACCGTTGGGGCTGCCCCCATGCAGAACATTGGCGCCTACGGTGTGGAGATCAAGGATGTATTTGCCGGCCTGACCGCACTGGATCGTCATGCCGGTGAGCTACGGGACTTCAGCCTGCAAGAATGCAACTTTGCCTACCGTGACAGCCTGTTCAAGCACGAAACCGGACGCTGGTTGATCCTGCGGGTACGCTTTGCCCTGAGCCGCGTCAGCCACCTCAAACTCGACTATGGTCCGGTACAACAGCGCCTGGCAGGGCAGGGCATCACTGACGCGACGCCAAGCGATGTCAGTCGCGCGATTTGCAGCATTCGCAGCGAAAAATTGCCAGATCCGGCAGTACTGGGCAATGCCGGCAGCTTCTTCAAGAATCCGCTGGTGACCAGGGCATTGGCTGAAGAACTTCGAGCGCAGTATCCGGACCTGGTGGCCTACCCCCAGGGGGATAGGCACATGAAGCTTGCCGCCGGTTGGCTGATCGACAAGGCCGGCTGGAAGGGCTTTCGTGAGGGTGACGCGGGCGTGCACAAGCTGCAGGCGCTGGTGCTTGTCAACTATGGCAACGCCACAGGGCATGATATTGCGCACCTGGCCCAGCGTATCCAAAAGGATATCGTTGAGCGTTTCAAGGTCGAACTGGAAATGGAACCCAACCAGTACTGATGCCTTGCTCCTGGTAAGTAAAAAATAAAAATGCCCCGTATCTTTCGATGCGGGGCATTTTTTATTCGGCTAACAATTAGTCATCGCGGCTCATGATGCCGAAGATCTGCAACAGGCTGATAAACAGGTTGTAGATCGACACATACAGGCTAACAGTGGCCATGATGTAGTTGCGCTCACCGCCGTGGATGATGGCGCTGGTCTGGAACAGGATGCACACCGAGGAGAACAGCACAAACCCCGCGCTGATCGCCAGTTGCAGGCCACTGATCTGGAAGAACATGCCTGCAACCACCGCCGCCAGCAACACGAAGAAGCCTGCGGTGATAAAGCCGCCCAGGAAGCTCATGTCCTTGCGGGTGATTAGCACGTAGGCCGACAGACCGCCAAACACCAGGGCCGTCATGGCAAACGCCGAGCTGACCACTTCCGCTCCGCCAGCCATGCCGAGGTAACGGTTGAGGATAGGGCCGAGGATGAAGCCCATGAAACCGGTCAAGGCAAACGCCGACACCAGGCCCCAGGCCGAGTCACGCAGCTTGTTGGTCAGGAAAAACAGACCATAGAAGCCAATCAGCACGACAAAGATATTTGGATAGCCGACGCGCATCTGCTGCGCTACGAACGCCATCACGCCGCTGAATGCGAGGGTAAGGGCGAGCAGGCCATAGGTGTTGCGCAACACGCGGCTGACTTCAAGCTGCTCAGCCTGCGCGTTACCATTCACTGCGTAATTCTGTTCGCGCATGGCGACACTCCTTCGGTTTTGAAACGTTCAGTCGCAAAGATCATAACAGACGCTCTGTAACAAGCGATGGCGAGAGTTTGACAGTGTGTTTCATTCGGGTATTATGGCGCCCGCTGAGACAGGATGACCTACTATAATCCTGTGACGCAAAAGGGAAATTGGCAGAGTGGTTGAATGCACCGGTCTTGAAAACCGGCGAACGTTAATAGCGTTCCCAGGGTTCGAATCCCTGGTTTCCCGCCAAGATTCAAACGAAAGCCCCGCAAATGCGGGGCTTTCGTGTTTCTGGAGTCCTGGTTGCGGAAGACGGTTCGTCATAGGCATGCCTAAATTTGCCTATTCGAAGGATTTGACGGTTGCATATCTCCTTCTGTAACCCGTTTGGTAACCGCCTGCTCACCGTGCACCAGTGGCTGACTCGGGCCGCGAATGTCGATAACTTTCGATGCTGTCTTGGGCCGTCTATCACGAAGTTGAAACCACCACAGTGCTTAGTAGCCGCGTTGTACCTGCTTTGCCTTCCTGGCGTGTCGGTCCGGATTCTCCCGCTCAGCATCCCCAATCAGGGGGCATGCTTAGTTTGGTCCCATAAATTGTCCCAATAATTTTGTGGCTTTTCTGAAGAGCTTTTACTCGTCATCTTTTTGTTTTTTTACTATTATCGCTCATCTGTGCACTCAAGGAAGAGAGGCTGAGCGCCTTGAGTCTGGTAGAAAATTTACACTCGATCACTGAATGAGTTATGACTTTTACCCAGAACCTAACGACTCAGCCAACCGTAATTACTTCTTGGTGAAACCGATGGATAAAATGTGTGGCATCGTTGTAGTGGTAGGACTTGCCCTCTCGGGATGCGCTACGAAAACTCCAGAAAAACCTAACGTGACTCCACCCCCTGCCGTGGTCCATGAAGCACCACCTGAAGTCGCCCATTCGACACCAGAAAATTGGACTGTGCGTTATGAAGCTGCACCTGCTGCGAACGCCAGTGCTGAATCCCCAGTCCATGCCTCTGCTGAAGCCGCTCAGTCAGAATCAGAAACAGACCTAAATCAAAATCGCGCTGAGCAATGCCGTAAAGAGCTGGATGTTTTAAAGGTTTACAACAAAGCGTCTTACGCCAAATATGAAGCGGAATACCAAGCCATTGCTGCCAAAACTGCTAAATACATGGAAATTAAAGACTCGTTAGGTCCCGATTTAAACTACATGGTTATGCCCGCTTATCAATTTCAAATTCGCGAGTTCTGCTTCCGAGTTAAAACTCGTCTGTCGGAGCTTGTGCTTCGCCAAGCCAAATAATGACTCCACGTTAGGGGCGGTCTTTTTCCAGTAAAGGAAGCGCTGAAAAAGACTTCCGTCTCTGGTGAAGTACGTGCCTCACGGGACTCGAATGGTTGAGCACCGATGAAGTATATTTTCTTCGCGGTCGCCGAATGCGCTGGCAAGCATAAGTAGATCCAGCATGGGCACTTCTTGGCCTAGAGAGGCTATGGGGTGTCCAAGAAGCGCTCGAATCCCTGCTTTCCCACCAAGATTCATACGAAAGCCCCGCAATGCGGGGCTTTTTTGGTTTTGGGATTTTGGAGTCAGATGGGCAATACCTCTCACTGCCACACCCGCAGCCGCTGTTAAAGGCAGTTTCTCATCTCAATCAGCAGAAAAGCTGAGCCACCGAAAGCAGGCAAATCATCTGGGCAAACATCTGTGCTCGAATTGGATGCTTCATCGCCGTCACCTCGTAGGCAGTTGCTGGTGGTAGTGCCGTAGGCAATGTACATATATGCGCCAGAACGCTCGAAAATGGAAATGCAACCCTGGCTCGCCAACAACACATTCAACTGCTTCCAGAAGTATAGACCCTGCGACGAATTCGTCACGAAGCGCTCTGGCACACACTTCGAACACAATCTGCCGATATCGGTCGCACTTTTTTTGATTTCTCGGCTCTATCCTTGTCCCAGCCCCGCCGATTCCCCGCGAGGGCAGTAGAACAAGATCGGGTTTCGATGGATCGTACGTTTCCTCTTTCAATCATTCGTCGCCTACGCCGGCCACTGCTGTTGGTTGCGATGTTTGTACTCGGCGCCACTGGTTGCACCCAGCAACAGGGGCAGGACATTGCCAAGCAGTTCAGCAATGGAAAGCCCGATGAGTTCTTTCAAACCAGTGTCGATCGTATGGCGACCCTGGGCATGCGTGACAACCTGCAAAGTTTGTATTTACTGATGAGCAAGCTCTATCTGCGCAATCCCAGCCAGTGGAGACAGTCGGGTTACCCGGATGCGGTGAGTGCCGAGCGAGAGATTCGCCAGGCGATTGAGCAGCGACGACCGCTGCCCGCCCTGGGCGAGCGTCGCGATCTGGTCGCCTTGAGCTACTCCTTGAGCCCGGAGTTTCAGGGCGATCGAGTCGGTGCGTTTATCTATGCGATCGGCAGCATGCTGGTGACAGCCCATGGTGGGCGCACCGAGTTCTACATAACCGACTCGATCAATCCACAGTTCGTCAGCAATGCCGCGCGCAATATCGAGAAGGCCACATGGCTGCTCAGCAAGCGCCAGGATGCGAATGGCGTGTTGCTGTTGTTTTCCAATGAGATATCGGAGGAGGGCAGCAACCTTAGTTTTGCGGTGGAGTTTGGCAAGATCGTGGCGCGCCTCGATCTGCTGACACAGATGCTTGATGAACGATACCGGCGTATAGGTCTCAACTATGCGCAAAGCTTATTGCTGATGAATTTCCTGCCAGTACAGTGAGCTGCCGGCAGGCAACGCGGTAGCGTCAGCCCGATATGCACTACCCTAATCCTCGTGCAGGTAAGGTCTTTCTCTTTTGGCTGTAGGAAACAGCCTATCTTGCACCCCCGTGCTTGAAACACCCCGACGTCGGCAATAGCCTCGGACTTTTCCGAAAAAGTGAGGCCCTACCTTGGGGAAGCGAAAAACGGTGTGGCCGACGGACCGCGAGATACGCCTGCGCTTTATCCTCTTTGCGGTGATCAACGCCGCGAGTATCGAGGGAGTTCCCGCCGAGTTGTTATTGCCTGCGCACAAACTGCTGCGTGACTCACCCACCGAAGCGCAGTTGATCGAGGCCCTTCGGGAAATACTGGCGGCTGATGAGATGTACGGGTTCAGGTTTGCGGTGGGATCCGAGGCAGACGATCTGATGCAGGCACTGGATAAGCCCGGCGATTAATCCATCTTCGTTGAGCGGAACAACTGAGGGGCAAGTGACTATTCGTCGGCCTATGCTTAAGCCGTAGGCCGCATGGCCGATGCAGTGATGACTACCCCAGGGACGCCGCCATGTTTAATCGCCGTTTGAAGAAGGATCTGCAGGACCGGGACGACGAGCTTTTCCAGTTACGACAGCTTGTTGCGCAGTATGACCGTGGCATGCTCTCCATATGCCTGGATGCTGACTTGCGGCTTACGGCCGTCAACGAGGATTTTGCCCGGGCTTTGGGCTACTCCCGCGAACAGTTGCAGGGTCGACTCCTGAGTGAAATTGTTCCGCCTTACGTCATGGATTTACCCTGTTTTCGTGACTTCAATGCAGCAATCGCCCGCTCAGAGCCGGTGAGTGACGATTACCGCTTCCTGCGCAGTGACGCCAGCCTGGCGTGGATCAACCTGACATGGTGCCCGATCAGAGGGCGTGACGGCCGGCTGTCGCAGATCCAGGGCTACGGCACCGAAGTCAGTCGCGCCATTGAGCAAGCCAAAGAAAACGAAGCGTTTATCAACGCGTTGATACGTTCGACGGCCGTCATCCAGTTCCGACTGGACGGAACGGTCGTCACCGCCAATACCCAGTTCCTCGACGCCATGGGCTACACGCTCGATCAGATCGTCGGCAAAAAACACAGTATGTTCTGCACTACGCAGGAGGCCGCTTCGAGCGGTTACGCCGCGTTCTGGCAAACCCTCAATCGCGGCGAATTTGTCGCCAGCCGCTTCAAACGCGTGGACAGCCGTGGCAACGAGGTGTGGCTCGAAGCTACCTACAACCCGGTGCACGATGCGGAAGGCAAGCTGTGCAAAGTGGTCAAGTTTGCCAGCGTGGTCACCGACCAGGTCTTGCGCGAGTCCGAGGTCAAGGCCGCCGCCGGCGTGGCCTACGAGGTGTCGCTGCAAACCGATGTCACGGCCGAACGTGGCGCCGCGGTTGTGCAGAACACTGTACAGACCATGCAAAACATTGCTCTGCAAATGCAATCCGCCACCGGGAGCATTGAGGCGTTGGGCAAACAATCGTTGCTGATCAGCGCGATTGTGCAGACCATCGGGGGCATCGCCGCGCAAACCAATCTGCTCGCGCTCAATGCCGCAATTGAGGCCGCCCGAGCGGGTGAACAGGGCCGTGGATTTGCGGTCGTAGCTGATGAGGTAAGGCAATTGGCCAGCCGTACCAGCACTGCAACCGAAGAGATCGTCAGCGTGGTCCAGCAGAACCAGCGCCTCGCCGACGAAGCCATCACAGAAATGTTCAGCAGTCGCGAGCAAGCTGAGCAAGGCCTGACACTGGCCAACCAGGCTGGCGCCGTCATCACCGAGATCCAGGGTGGCGCCAAGCAGGTGGTGAACGCGGTGGGGCGTTTTGCGAATGAGCTGCAATAGCCCAGGTATAGGGCTGCTTGGTTTTATTTGAGAATCAGGAGAGCGCTATCAAACCTTTAACCTCTGAAGAACTGGCGGTCATCGCCGAGATAGAAACGGCGTCCAATATTCTGCGGCTGACTACACGCCTGACGGATATGCGCTTCTCGGCGATCTCGAAAATGACCGATACCCATTGGGTGGCATGTGCGGTGTACGACGAGCTGTATTTTGGCGTGGAGGTCGGCTATGAATTGCAGCTTGAAGCCACGCTGTGCAACGGTCTGCGTGCTAATCCCACCCCCATCATCATCGAACACGCCAGCAAGGATCCGGTTTTCTGGCAAAACCCATTGCCCAGGGAGCATGGCTTCGAAAGCTATATCTCACTGCCGATTGTCTTCTCCGATGGCAGCGTCTTCGGCACCCTATGCGCGTTGGACGTACTCCCCAAAAAACTGGAAAACCCGCAAATGGTCGAGATACTCACCATCTTCACTCGCCTGATCAGCACCACGCTGGAATTGCAGTACAGCCGGACCTGAGGCTGGTGTTTCTGAGCCAGCGTTAGATCGTTTATTTCCTTAAGGTTGGTGGGTATTCCTGGTTCGAATATCCATCGCATCGATTACGCTGTTTTGATTTACAAAACCGTTGTTATCACAGCGCAATCCCGGTCATCACATTACGTTTCGCTGTTGCGGTTGACTAAGCGGGCTGCGCAACACCCATTCCCGCTGCTCTGCCGTCGTCTTGTGCAGCGCTCCGGCATCACTAGAATCGGCGCCAGAACTTAGCCATTTCCTGTCGATTACGGAGTTTCGAACATGATGAACGCAATGCAGATGCCGATGAACACCGCCATGCCAATGATGCCGATGATGGGCATGCCGATGATGATGGCGACCATGAAGTGCGAAATGGCCGGTGACGCGATGATGTGCACCATGAAGCCTGCCGCCGGCATGGACATGGCTCAGTTCAAGACCAACGCCGAGATGATGGCGATGATGATGAACTGCGGCATGCCGATGATGATGCAGTGCGCCAATATGTCGATGATGTGCCTGTCGGCCGACGCCATGGCCATGATGGCGAGCATGAATATGCCGATGATGATGCCGATGGGCATGTCGATGCCGATGATGAAGTGCGTGATGGAATGCACGATGCAGGCCGATGGCATGCTGTGCAAAATGATGCCGATGCCGGGCATGAGCATGGCCATGATGGACAACTGCTGCATGCTCATGAACAAGTTGATGAGCGATTGCGCCATGCCGATGATGATGAGCTGCAACGGCATGCCAATGATGTGCTGCACCTGCTGACAGGTCCCGCGCAACCAAAAACGCCCCGAATAGTCGGGGCGTTTTGCATTCAGTCCAACCGTTCTGGGTAGGTGATCACCAGGAACGCCACCGCCTCGCTGTCCGCCGGGTTGCGGTAGCGGTGGGGCTGGTCGGCGTAGAACAGGATCGAATCGCCGGTAGACAGCAAGTAGCGCTCTTCATTGACGCTGACTTCCAATACGCCCTGGGCGACCACCAGGTTTTCCTGGATGCCTGGGCCATGGCCTGCGGACACTTCCTCACCCAGAGCGCGCAGGCGGATCTCGTAGAACTCCGACTGGCGCGCCGTATCGTAGGGAAATAACGCTCGACTGATAAACGCCCCATCGGCACTCACCAGGCGTTTGCTCTGTTGCGCCGGCAACACCTCGACCCCTTCGAATGCGCGGTCTTCCAGGAACGCCGCCACCGACACTTTCAATCCTTTGGCAATCTTGCACAGCACCTTGATCGACGGCACGCTGCGCCCGGATTCGATCTGCGCCAGCATCGCCCGACTCACGCCACAGGCACGGGCCAGTCCGTCCAGTGACAAA
This sequence comes from Pseudomonas sp. Irchel 3H9, assembly GCF_900187495.1. Classification (NCBI taxonomy): domain Bacteria; kingdom Pseudomonadati; phylum Pseudomonadota; class Gammaproteobacteria; order Pseudomonadales; family Pseudomonadaceae; genus Pseudomonas; species Pseudomonas sp. Irchel 3H9. The sequence continues at coordinate 319,039 of NZ_FYDK01000002.1, forward strand.
TGGCGCTTGCTGCGCAGGCGTTGCAGGTTATGTGCGACGCACAGGCTGATTACATCGTCGTCCGTAGTCGTTTTGGGTAGTGGGGCGGGAGGTTCGGGAAGCACATGCAGGAAATTCATCGGCCTACGCCCGGCGGGTATCGCTGGGCGTCGCAGCGTGGTTGGTAAACACCGCCAACCCTGCGCGTGCCGCGTACATCGTCCACATCAACTCAGCCGCTGCGCGGGCCTGGCGGCGTTTGCGGTGAAGGGTAAAGTCAATGACGTTCGCGGATGTTGGCATCAGGGGGATCTCGTAGGTGACTCAGTGGCTCCACAATAATGGTTAGTGGTTATTTCTTTAAATACTGAGTTTGCATGTGTTAATTCGTTTTTGGACTTAAAAAGAAAGCGGGTCCGAAGGTGTTGTGGGAAGGGTCTGGTCCATTAAAAAGGCGTGACTTGGTGATCATCGCTGGCTTCCCATCACTGTTCGCGTGACGGCCCAGCCGTCACGCCCCCGCATTTCAAGGACTCACCCATGCTGCTGCGCCAACCTCCATTCCTGTTTGCCGCCCTGACCTTAAGCTCGCTGGTGCATGCCGAAGACTTGCAGCTGGCACCGGTCGAAGTCACCACCGCTGAAGCCACGGCTGGAGAAGTCGCCCAGGCGCAGCTCAAGAGCGTGCCCGGCGCCACCAATTACATCGACATGAGCAGCGTGCAGCAGGGGCGGGTGAGCACCAACGAAGATGTGTTCAAGTACCAGCCGGGGGTGTACGCCAAGGCGGCGAATAACGAAGGGGTGAAGCTGTCCATTCGCGGTTCGGGCCTCAACCGCAGCCCTGGCTCCCATGCGTCGGGGCTCTACGAGATGTTCGATGGGCTGCCGCTGACCGGCCCCGGTGGCACACCTTATGAGCTCAAGGATCCGTTATGGCAAAGCCGGGTCGAGGTGTTACGCGGCGCCAACGGTTTTGATCAGGGCGCCCTGGCGCTCGGTGGCGCGGTCAACTACGTAACCCGAACCGGCTACGACGCACCCAAGCTGCAGGTGCGCTATGAGGCGGGCAGTCGTGGCTACGCCCAGCGCGAGATCAGTTCGGGGCAGGTGCTGGGGGATGCGGACTACTACATCAGCCTGACTGACTCGGAATCCGACGGCTACCAGCGCCAAAGCGCGGCCACGGGCAAAGGCGTGGCTGCCAACTTCGGCTATCGCTTTAATCCGAATCTGGAAACCCGCTTTTATTTCCGTTACCGCGAAACCACCAACGACACACCCGGCAAACTCACCCGCGACCAGATCAGTCACGACCCGCGTGCCGCCAACAGCCTCAACGCCGCTCGCGACTCCAAGCGCCTGCAACCCGGCTCAACCTGGATCGCCAACAAGACCACCCTGCAACTGGACGACAACTCCCGCCTTGAAGTTGGCCTGGCGTATCACGATTACCCGATGGACCTGCGCGAGGGCACTATCCGTCTGAAAGTCGCCTACACCGACGTCAGCAGCACCCTCAATTACATCCGCCAGGACACGGTGTTCGGTCACGACAGCAAAACCACCCTAGGCCTGCGCACCACCCAGGCGATGCCCAATAACGGCGGTGCCGAGTATGTGCGCATTCCCGCTGGCAACACGGCCAGCTACGCCCCCGGCACCAAGACCCGCGACTACAGCTACCTCGGTTCCGACACCGTGTTGCATATCGGCAACGACCTGGAACTGATACCAGACCTGTGGCTGACCACCGGCCTGGCCGCCATCTACACCCGCCGCGAAACCCAGGTCAGCTATCCCGAAGGCCAGGCGCCGCTCAGCCAGCACGATTGGGACTACGCGCCTCGCATCGGGCTGCGTTACGACTTCAACCCGCAATTGCAGGTGTACGGCAACCTCAGCCGCTCCGTCGAGCCGCCGCACGCGTGGTCGATGATCTGGGGTTCCAACAAGTATTTCCCAGCGGGCAGCGGACCGGCCACTGGATTGGCGCGTGAAGGCGTCAGCCTGAAAAACCAGACCGCTACCACCCTGGAAGTCGGCGGTCGCGGTGAAGCGTGGCTCGGCCAGTGGGACCTGGCGCTTTACCGCTCCGAAGTGCGCCACGAACTGCTCACCGTAGAAACTCAAGCCCAGACTTCAACCAGCAATGCCATCGTTGCCGAATCCAACGCCAGCCCCACCGTACATCAAGGTGTGGAACTGGGCCTGCTCAGCCCGGTGTGGGATGGCGGCCGCAGCGGCAAGCTTGACCTGCGCCAGGCCTACACCTTCAGCGACTTCCATTACCGTGACGACGAGCGCTTTGGTGGCAACACCTTGCCGGGCATCCCCAAGCACTACTATCAGGCGCAACTGCGCTACAGCCACCCGACCGGTTTCTACACCAGCCTCAACACCGAGCATTCATCAAAGGTGGCGGTGGACTACGCCAACTCCTACTACGCCGCGGCCTATACGATCGTCGGCGCAACGTTCGGCTACGACGCGCCAAAGCAGGATTGGCAAGCTTGGGTTGACCTGCGCAACCTCACTAACCGCCGTTACGCCAACACGGTCACGCCGGGCTATGACGACAAAGGCCTGGATGTTGCCCGGTCTACACCCGCGGATGGTCGTGGCATCTATACCGGCGTGTCGTGGAGCTGGCGCTAAGCGGACACACCTGTGGCAACGGGCTTTCAGAGAATGTGAGCCCGCTTGCTCCAACGCTGTTTTACTGGCATTGTTTGCGCAATTGGTAACACTTCCCATTTGAGAATTTTTTGCGCATGCATGACATTCCGGCCGCGCTGGGCGACTCAGCGCGTCAGCAGGCCCTTACGGCGATGTACCGCGAGCACCATGGTTGGTTGCATGGCTGGCTGCGCAGGAAACTCGGTTGCTCCCAGCACGCTGCCGACTTGGCACACGACGCATTCATCCGTGTCCTGATGCTGGCCGAGCCGCAAGCTATCAAGGAACCCCGGGCCTTCCTGGCCACCACGGCAGGGCGCCTGCTGATCGACGGCGCCCGTCGTCGGCGTATCGAAAAAGCCTATATGGAAGCGCTGGTCATCCAGTGCGAAGACGCCGGCATGCCCGACCCGGCGGCGATCCATGTTGCGCTACAAGCCTTGGAACGCATCGCCGAAATGCTCGCCGGTTTACCGACCAAGGCCCGCGAGGCGTTCCTGTTGAGTCGCCTTGATGGGTTGACCTACAGCGAAATCGCCGCACGCCTGGCGGTGTCCCCCAGCACCGTCAAAAACTACATCTCCAGCGCCCTGGTTCACTGCTATCACAGCCTGCACGCGGCGGATCCACTGACATGAACTCCGAACAGATCATCCAGCAAGCAGCGAATTGGCTGACGCGCCTGCACGATGAGGATGTCACCGACGCTGACCGTCAGGCCTTCACTACCTGGTGCGAGGCCGACCCGCGCCACGCCGTGGCCATCGACCGCATGCGCGCCTTATGGGGCAGCCTCGACAGCGTGCCGGCGCAACCGGCTCGCCTCGCCCTGAACCGCGCATTTGCCCCGCAACGGGCGCGCAGCGCACAGGTGCTGGGGGTGCTCGGCGTCGTGTTCTGCGGTTGGCTGAGCCTGGAGCACCTGCCGGTGTGGATGGCCGACCAGCGCACCGGCGTCGGCGAGCGCCGTCAGATCGCGCTCGAAGACGGCAGCCAGTTGCAGCTCAACAGCAACTCGGCGGTGGACGTGAAGTTTGACGGCCACCAGCGGGTGATCGAACTGCTGCAAGGCGAACTCTGGGTAGACGTGGCCAAAGATGCGCAAAGGCCGTTCGTGGTACGAACCGACCAAGGCACGGCGACCGCACTGGGTACGCGTTACCTGGTCAAGCGTGCGCCGGACGGCACAACAGTGGTCACTGTGATCGAGTCCACCGTGGCGGTTAAAGGTGAGGTCGAGGAGGGCGTCAAGGTCACCGCCGGCCAGCGCTCCGTTCTCGACCATGGCCGCGCCACGCCTGCGCAGGCGATCGGCAATGCCGACCCGGACGCCTGGACTCGCGGCCTGCTCAAAGTCAACGACCAGCCGCTGAGCGAAGTACTGCAAACCCTGGCCAGCTACCGTCCCGGCATGGTGCGTTTCGACCCACAAGCGCTGCGCGACCTGCGCGTGTCTGGCGTGTTCAAGCTGGACGATACGGCGGCGGCCCTGTCGACCTTGGCGGATAACCTGCCGATCCAGGTGGAGTACTTCACCGACTTGCTGGTGGTGATCAAGCCCCGCTAGTGCTGGCGCAGGCGTTTGTACAAGGTATTGCGGCTCACCCCCAGTTCCCGCGCCAAGTGGGAAATATTCCCGCCGGCCGCCTTCAAACGTTGGGTCAGATCAATGCTGTCGTCCAGGTACTCACTGGTCGGCAGCGGCGGCGCCACGTTCAAATCCACAAAAAAATCATCCGGCAGATGCTCCGCCCGTATCGGTTGCTCCTCGGCCATCGCCAGCGCCACCTGCAAAACGCTGCTGACCTGGCGCAAATTCCCCGGCCATGGGTGCTGCTCGAATAACGCCAACACCTCAGCGCTCAAACCGGCCCATTGAGTGGGCTCGCGGTGTTGTTGCCACAGTTGCTGGAACAGCGCCTGCTTGTCGGTACGCTCACGCAAGGGTGGCAACTCCAGGGTCAGGCCGCCGATGCGGTAGTACAAATCCTCGCGAAAGCGCCCAGCTTGCACCAGCTCGCGCAGTGCGCGGTTGGTCGCCGAAATGATGCGCAAATCCACCGGGAACAACTCGCTGCTGCCCACCGGTTGCACGCAACGCTCCTGCAACACGCGCAGCAGGCGCGCCTGGGTCGGCAGCGGCATATCACCGATCTCATCAAGAAACAGCGTGCCCTTGTCGGCCTTGCGGATCAGGCCAATGCTGCCTTTTTGATTGGCGCCGGTGAACGCGCCTTTTTCGTAGCCGAACAGTTCCGATTCCACCAGCTCAGCGGGAATCGCCGCACAGTTCACCGCGATAAACGCCTTCTGGCTGCGGGAGCTGGCCTGGTGCAAGGCTTTGACGAACACTTCTTTGCCCACGCCGGTTTCGCCGTGGATCAGCAGCGGGATATCTTTTTCCAGCAAACGCTCGGCCTGGCGCACGGCTTTTTCTACGCGAGCATCACCAAAATGCAGGGTGTTGAGACCAATCGTCGCCTGTTTCGAAACCACAGGCTCAGTGAAGACGCGCGCCTGCACTGGCATCTGCTTGGGGCGTTTCAATAAGCACTGAAACCGATTGCGTCCCGCCGCTTGCAACGAAAACGGCAAGCCCTCCGGTTGGTTGAGCAACTCCAGCAGCGACACTTTGAACAAGCTGTCGATCATCACCCGCGACAGGCTGATGCCCAGCAGGTTATCGGCGCGGCGGTTGGCCGACAGCACCTGGCCACTTTCATCAAAGATCAGCAGGCCCGCCCATTGGCTGTCCAGGTTGCTCAGGCCGGTGTTGAAGGTCAGTTGGAAATGGTCACCACGAAATAGATTGAGGATCAGCCGGTTCTCAACGGTCTGGCTCATCATCTTGACCATGCCCAGAGTGTGGGAGGGCGGCAGGTAACTGTCGCTGGATACATCCAACACCGCGATGATCTCGCGCTGAGCATCGAAGATTGGCGCCGCCGAACCGGTCATGAAACGGTTGGCCTTGAGGAAATGTTCGTCGTGTTCGATATGCACCGCCTGGGCACAGGCCAGCGCGGTGCCGATGGCATTCGTACCGCTGGAGCGCTCCTGCCAACTGGCACCGGCGCTGAATCCACGGGCCAGCTTGGGCTCGATAAAGCGTTGGGTGCCCCACGAGGTCAACACCTGGCCCTGGTTGTCCGCCAGCATGATCAGGCAGTTGGAATTGCTCAGGATGTTTTCGTAATAGGGCAGGACTTCCTGGTGCGTGGTCTGCACCAGGGAATGCTGGCTTTCCAGCAGTTGGCTGATGCCGTCGGCCGGCAATTGATCGAAGCTGGGCGTGCTTTGGTGGTCCAGGCCGAAGGCGCGGCAACGGCGCCAGGAGTCTTGGATGATGGTGTCGTGCGCCAAGGGTTCGGCCATCGGGCGACCTTCTGTTTTTATTGTTTTTATGGGGCCCCGCAGGCGCGGGGGCCCCATTAGTGTTGTTCAGAACTGTTCATTGTCAACCCCCTGAGTGTTCAGTTGTTCAGCCCGATTGTTCACTCCCGAACATCCCATTCACTCCATTTCCTTGTGGATCAAGCACCTGCCGTTTTTGGCACGAAACTCGCTCTGACGACTGGCCAGATTCATTCCAATAATAAAAAGGTCGTGTCATGTCATTGACCCTGGAACATGTCTCCCGCGTCGTCGAAGGCCAAACCTGGATCGACGATGCCACCCTGCGTTTCGAACCCGGTTCCTTTAACGTGCTGCTCGGTCGCACCCTGTCCGGCAAGACCAGCCTGATGCGCTTGATGGCCGGCCTGGACAAACCCGACAGCGGTCGCATCCTGATGAACGGCGTCGACGTCACCCACAAGCCGGTGCGCCTGCGCAACGTGTCGATGGTGTATCAGCAGTTCATCAACTACCCGACCATGACCGTGTTCGAAAATATCGCCTCGCCGTTGCGGCAGGCCGGTGTGTCCAACGAGGTGATCCAGAGCAAGGTGCTGGAAACCGCCAGGATGCTGCGCATCGAGAAGTTCCTCCAGCGCCACCCGCTGGAGCTGTCCGGTGGCCAGCAGCAACGCACGGCCATGGCCCGCGCGTTGGTCAAGGATGCCGAACTGATCCTGTTCGACGAGCCGCTGGTGAACCTGGACTACAAACTACGCGAAGAGCTGCGCCAGGAAATGCGCGAGCTGTTCCAGGCCCGCCACACCATAGCGATTTACGCCACCACCGAACCCAACGAAGCCCTGGCCCTGGGTGGCACCACCACCATCCTGCACGAAGGCCGGGTGATCCAGAGCGGCAAGGCCGCGGAGGTCTACCACCAGCCACAGACGGTGCTCGCCGCCGAGCTGTTTTCCGAGCCACCGATCAACCTGATGCCTGGGCGTATTGCTGGCAACGAGGTGAGTTTCGCCAATTTTGTGCACTTCCCGCTGAACGTCGACCTGCGCCCCATCGGCGAGGGCGAATTCCGCTTTGGCGTGCGCCCCAGCCATATCAGCCTGGTGCCGAGCAACGACGACGATCTGGAGCTGGCGGTAACCGTAGAAGTCGCCGAGATCAGCGGCTCGGAAACCTTCCTGCATGTGCGCAGCGAACACTTCCTGTTGGTGCTGCACCTGCCGGGGGTACATGAGTACGACGTCGACGCGCCGATCCGCGTGTATATCCCCACCCATAAACTGTTTGTGTTCGATGGCCAGGGCCGTTTGGTCCAGGCCCCCGGGCGCCGTGTCGCGAGGGTTGCCTGATGGCCGAGATCCATTTGCAGAACCTGGCGCACAGCTATAACCCCGCGCCGACCGGACCCGAAGACTACGCGATTCGGGAAATGAACCACGTCTGGGAACAGGGCGGCGCCTACGCCTTGCTCGGCCCGTCGGGCTGCGGCAAGTCGACCCTGCTCAATATCATTTCCGGCCTGCTCAGCCCGTCCGAAGGCCAAGTGTTGTTTGACACGAAAGTGGTCAACGACCTCACGCCCGAGAAGCGCAACATCGCCCAGGTGTTCCAGTTCCCCGTGGTGTACGACACCATGACCGTGTTCGACAACCTGGCGTTCCCGCTGCGAAACCAAGGCATGGCCGAAGCGAAAATTCACAGCAAGGTGCAGGAAATCGCCGAAGTCCTTGACCTGCAAAACCTGCTGAGCAAGAAAGCGCGCAACCTCACCGCTGACGAAAAACAGAAAGTCTCCATGGGCCGTGGCCTGGTGCGTGACGACGTGTCGGCCATCCTGTTCGATGAGCCGTTGACAGTGATCGACCCGCACCTCAAATGGAAACTGCGGCGCAAGCTCAAGCAGATCCATGAGCAGTTCAACATCACCATGGTCTATGTCACCCATGACCAGTTGGAGGCTTCCACCTTTGCCGACAAGATCGCGGTGATGTATGGCGGGCAGATCGTGCAATTCGGCACGCCACGGCAATTGTTCGAGCGGCCTAGCCACACGTTTGTCGGCTATTTCATCGGCAGCCCTGGGATGAATCTGATCGAAGTGCAGGCCGAGGCGGGCGGGGTGCGGTTTGCCGGCACCCACTTGCCATTGCCCGAGGCGTTGCAACAACGCATCGCCAGCACGGACTACAAGAAATTGCAGGTGGGTATCCGCCCGGAATTTATCCACGTGTGGGACGAGTACAACCCCGACGCCATGCAGGCCGAAGTCACACATTTGGAAGACCTCGGCACCTACAAGATCATGACGCTCAAGCTTGATGGCGCCACCTTGAAAGTGCGTTTGGCCGAAGACAAACCGGTGCCCGAAGGCACGGCCTCCATCAGCTTTCCCGCGCAATGGCTGATGCTCTACGCCGACGATTACCTGCTGGAGGTGCTGCCATGAACAAGGTGCAGAACAACAAGGCCTGGTGGTTGGTGCTGCCGGTTTTCCTGCTGGTGGCGTTCAGCGCGGTGATCCCGATGATGACCGTGGTCAACTATTCGGTGCAGGACATTTTCGACCAATCCAGCCGCTATTTCGTCGGTGCCGATTGGTACAAGCAGGTATTGCTCGACCCGCGGCTGCACGACTCCCTGCTGCGCCAGTTCATCTATTCGGCCTGCGTGCTGTTGATCGAAATACCCCTGGGCATCGCCATCGCCCTGACCATGCCGACCAAGGGCCGTTGGTCGTCCCTGGTACTGATCGTGTTGGCGATCCCACTGCTGATCCCGTGGAACGTGGTGGGCACCATCTGGCAGATCTTCGGCCGTGCTGACATTGGCCTGCTGGGTTACAGCCTCAACGCCATGGGCATCAGCTACAACTACGCGGCCAATACGGCGGATGCCTGGGTGACCGTGCTGGTGATGGACGTATGGCACTGGACCTCATTGGTGGCGCTGCTGTGCTATTCGGGGTTGCGGGCGATTCCGGACGTGTACTACCAGGCCGCGCGGATTGATCGTGCATCGGCCTGGGCAGTCTTCCGACATATCCAACTGCCCAAGATGAAAAGCGTGCTGCTGATCGCGGTAATGCTGCGGTTTATGGACAGCTTCATGATCTACACCGAGCCCTTCGTCCTGACCGGCGGTGGACCGGGTAACGCCACCACTTTCCTGAGTCAGACGTTGACCCAGATGGCCGTAGGTCAATTCGACCTAGGCCCGGCGGCGGCGTTTTCCCTGGTGTATTTCCTGATCATCTTGTTGGTGTCCTGGCTGTTCTACACCGCCATGACCCACTCTGACGCCAACCGCTGAGGCCGCTGACATGAGCAAACGCAAGCTTATTCCGCTGCTGATCTACATCCTGTTCCTGCTGGTGCCGATCTACTGGCTGTTGAACATGTCCTTCAAGAGCAACACCGAAATCCTCGGCGGGCTCACGTTGTTTCCCCAGGATTTCACCCTGGCGAACTACAAGGTGATCTTCACCGACCCCAGTTGGTACACCGGCTACCTCAACTCGCTGTACTACGTAAGCCTGAACACGGTGATTTCCCTGAGTGTGGCGCTGCCGGCGGCGTATGCGTTCTCGCGCTATCGTTTCCTGGGGGATAAGCACCTGTTCTTCTGGCTGCTGACAAACCGCATGGCGCCGCCGGCGGTGTTCTTGCTGCCGTTCTTCCAGCTGTATTCGTCCATCGGTTTGTTCGACACGCACATCGCTGTAGCCCTGGCTCACTGCCTGTTTAACGTGCCGTTGGCGGTGTGGATCCTCGAAGGCTTCATGTCCGGCGTGCCCAAGGAAATCGACGAAACCGCCTACATCGACGGCTACTCGTTTCCGAAGTTCTTCGTGAAGATTTTTATCCCGTTGATCGGCTCCGGCATCGGTGTGACCGCGTTTTTCTGCTTCATGTTTTCCTGGGTCGAGTTGCTACTGGCGCGCACCCTGACATCGGTCAACGCCAAGCCCATCGCAGCGGTGATGACGCGCACGGTGTCGGCCTCGGGTATCGATTGGGGCGTGCTGGCAGCGGCGGGGGTGTTGACCATCCTGCCGGGCATGCTGGTGATCTGGTTTGTTCGCAACCACGTGGCCAAGGGCTTTGCCCTGGGCCGGGTCTGAGGAGTCGATGATGGAATGGATGGCCTGGACCACCCCCACTGCACTGTTCTTTGGCGGCATCGCTCTGATTCTGGCGGGCATGACCACTTGGGAACTGCGTTCGCCGAGCATCCCCCGGCGCGGTTTGTTACCGATCAGCACCACCCGTGGTGATCGCTTGTTTATCGGTCTTCTCGGCAGCGCCTACCTGCATTTGCTGGTTATCGGCGTTACCGACTGGAGCATCTGGGTGGCGTCCGCGCTCTCCCTGGTATGGCTGTTGAGTGTGATGCGTTGGGGTTGATGCCCTTATAAATAAACAACCTGGAGGTCTCTATGTTGAATAAGAACAATAAGCTGCGACATAGCATTTCATTGGCTGCCGTACTGGCCCTCAGCGGTTTGAGCGCCACGGCTTGGGCCGATGCGTACGAAGATGCCGCGAAAAAATGGATCGGCAGCGAGTTCAAACCGTCCACGCTCACGGCTGAGCAGCAGCTTGAGGAGCTCAAGTGGTTTATCAAGGCCTCGGAACCGTTCCGTGGGATGAAGATCAACGTGGTGTCGGAAACCCTCACCACCCACGAGTATGAATCCAAGGTGCTGGCCAAGGCCTTCAGTGAAATCACCGGGATCAAGCTGACCCACGACCTGCTTCAGGAAGGCGACGTGGTCGAGAAGCTGCAAACCCAGATGCAGTCAGACAAGAACATCTATGACGGCTGGGTCAACGATTCCGACTTGATCGGTACGCACTTTCGCTATGGCAAGACCGAATCCATCACCGACCTGATGGCCAACGAAGGCAAGGACTTCACCTCGCCGACCCTCGACCTCAAAGACTTTATCGGCCTGTCCTTCACCACCGCGCCGGACGGCAAGATCTACCAGCTGCCCGACCAGCAATTCGCCAACCTTTATTGGTTCCGCGCCGACTGGTTCGAGCGCCCGGAGCTCAAAGCCAAGTTCAAGGAGAAATACGGCTACGACCTCGGCGTGCCGGTGAACTGGTCGGCCTATGAAGACATCGCCAAATTCTTCAGCGAAGACGTCAAGGAAATCGACGGCAAGCGCATCTACGGGCACATGGACTACGGCAAGAAAGACCCGTCCCTGGGCTGGCGCTTCACCGATGCCTGGTTCTCCATGGCCGGCGGCGGCGACAAAGGCCTGCCCAACGGCTTGCCGGTGGACGAGTGGGGCATTCGCGTGGAGGACTGCCATCCGGTGGGCTCCAGCGTGACCCGCGGCGGCGACACCAACGGCCCGGCCGCGGTGTTTGCCACGCAGAAATATGTGGACTGGATGAAAGCCTATGCGCCACCGGAAGCGGCGGGCATGACCTTCTCCGAGTCGGGGCCGGTGCCGTCCCAAGGCAACATCGCCCAGCAGATCTTCTGGTACACCGCGTTCACCGCCGACATGGTCAAACCGGGCTTGCCAGTGGTGAATGCCGACGGCACGCCGAAATGGCGCATGGCGCCGTCGCCTGTGGGACCTTACTGGGAAAAGGGCATGAAGAAGGGCTATCAGGACGTAGGCTCCTGGACCTTCCTCAAATCCACGCCTGAGAAGCAAAAACTCGCGGCCTGGCTCTACGCGCAGTTCGTGACCTCGAAAACCGTCTCGCTGAAAAAAACCATCGTGGGTTTGACGCCGATTCGTGAGTCCGACATCAACTCCCAGGCCATGACCGACATGGCCCCCAAACTCGGCGGTCTGGTGGAGTTCTACCGCAGCCCGGCGCGCACCGAGTGGTCACCGACCGGCACCAACGTGCCGGACTACCCACGTCTGGCGCAACTGTGGTGGAGCAACATCGCCTCGGCCGCCAGCGGCGAGAAAACCCCGCAACAGGCGCTGGACAACCTGGCCAAGGAGCAGGACGCGATCATGACGCGCCTGGAACGCTCCAAAGTGCAACCGGTGTGCGGCCCGAAAATGAACCCCGAGCGTGACGCGCAATACTGGTTCGACCAACCGGGCGCACCGAAACCGAAACTGGCGAACGAGAAGCCAAAAGGCGAGACCGTGAGCTACGGCGACCTGCTCAAGTCGTGGGAGGCGGCGCGTAAATAACAGGTCTGCTGGATTTCTGTGACGAGGGAGCTTGCTCCCGTTGGACTGCGCAGTCGTCTCATTTTTGGGGGCGCTTCGCGGCCCAACGGGGGCGGCTCCCTCGCCACATCTATCAGTGCCTCTCGGCGCCATTCGAACCGAACTCCATGGCGGTCAGAACAACTGACCATCGCCGCTGATCCGTACCTTGCCAACCCCGATTGAATTTTCCGCATACCCGCAGGTTCTGCATTTTAGAAGCGTGTGGTTTTCAGCGCTCTTGCGGGGCCTCCTTGTCGGGAGGCCTGGTTGTATCGGACTTTGCGGAAACTGCCATCATGACGCTACTTACAGCGCTGTCGGGCCAACCGGCCTCTATCACCCACCCGGTTCACGGTCAGTATCGCGGGGTTTACCAGCAGCTCTATCGCGAAGCTCCGGGCGCTGAAGAGGCTGCGCGGGCGTTTCTGCAAGGGCAATTGAGCCAGGTGCGCGAGGCGTCGTCCGAGCTGCCGCCATTGCCTGAAGAATTGTCGGCCTGGATCGAGCAGCGGTGTGCCGATGTCGCCCAGGCCTACGCCGGGTACTTGGAACAACGCCAGCAAGGCCATCCAAGGCGCTACTTCCAGAACAAAGCTCAGGCGTTGTATTTCCTGCAACGCGTGGCGCCGACCAAACAGGTCGACGGCGCCTGGCTCAACGGTTTGCTGCGCTATTGGCAGGATCCGCGGTTCGACGGCCTGCTCACCACCTACCTGGAAGAATTGGGCGACGGCGAAGCGGCGCAGAACCATGTGCTGATCTACCGCAAATTGCTCAGCGATCACGACGCCGACAGCGACGCCGGCCTCGACGACGCCCACTACCAGCAGGGAGCTCTGCAGCTGGCGCTGGGCCTGTGTGCCGAAGCGTTTTTGCCGGAAATCATCGGCTACAACCTCGGCTATGAGCAGCTACCGCTGCACCTGCTGATCACCGCCTACGAATTGAGCGAGCTGGGGATTGACCCGTATTACTTCACCCTCCACGTCACCATCGACAACGCCAGCAGTGGCCACGCGTGCAAGGCGGCGCAGTCGGTGCTCAGCCTGCTGCCGCTGGGGGAGGGCCGTGCGGAGTTCTACCGGCGCGTTGCCGAGGGTTATCGCCTTAACGATCTTGGCCCTGGCACGCTGGCGGTGATCGACGCGTTTGATCTGCACGACGAGGTGGTCGCCATGCTCGAACGCAAGCGCACCTTCGGCCAGCACATGCATTCGGACTACTGCCGCTTCGAGGGCAAGACTGTCAACCAGTGGCTGGCCCAGCCGGGTCAGGCCGGCGCGTTTCTCAAGGCGATGGAAGACAAGGGCTGGATCAAGCGCCACCACGACCCGGCCGACAGCCGCTTCTGGCAATTGATCGAGGGCGCTGGCGCTGCGATGTTCGGTGTGTTCAGCGGCTATGAGAAACAGGTGCTGCATGACTGGATCGCCGGCGACTGGATCAGCGGCGAGCGCATCGCGCCCGTACGGCCGGGGCGCGGCAGCCGGACTTCCCGCGAGCACCATCGCCCGGCCGACCCGGATATTCAGGCGCTGGTGGATTCGTTGTGGAATTTGCCCGATGAGCAGCAGCTCACCGCACTGTTGCCCTGGCTCTCGGCACGCCGCCACTGCACGCCTGCCGGGTTGTATGCGACTCGCCGATTTATCCAACTGCGCGCACGTCTGCGCTAAGGAATTCACCCATGTCTGCGCAACAACTCGCTGATCGCGCCCTGCTGAACCTGGGCCGGGGCTTGAAGGAAAACGGCTACCGTTTCATCACGCCGACGCCGTTGACCCATGAACGGTTTTACCAGCGTCTGGGGACGCCGCTGGCGGTGGACCTGCGTGACGTGTTCGGCTGGTCCATGCCGTTTGATCACGGGCTGTTACCTGATGCCTTTCGCGAAGAATTGCAGCAAGCCGATGTAGTCGTGCAGCACGATTCGCTGTGGCGCAGCACGGTGCGGTGGTCGAGCCTGAGTGATCTGTTGTTCGCCCATTCGGCGTATCCCACCACACAGGCGGATGCGGTGTTTTTCGGGCCGGACAGTTACCGTTTCGCGCAACTGATCGAGGCCCATCTGCAGCAGCGTTTCGAGCCGATTAAGCGCGCGGTGGATATCGGCTGCGGCGCAGGTGTGGGCGCGCTGATGATCGCCCGCGCGCGGCCTGACGCTGAAGTGCTGGCGGTGGATATCAATCCGCGCGCCTTGCGCCTCACGGCGGTGAATGCCGAGTTGGCGGGGCTGGTCAACGTCAGCGCGTACCACAGTGATGTGCTGGGCAGCGTCCAAGGCGAGTTCGATTTGATCGTCGCCAACCCACCCTATATGAACGACGACCGCGAACGCGCCTATCGGCATGGCGGCGGGGCGCTGGGTGAGGAACTGTCGGTGCGTATTGTCGGCGAGTCCCTCCCACGCCTGGCCTTGGGCGGCAGTCTGGTGCTGTACACCGGGGTGGCGATCGTCGCCGGGGAAGACCCTTTCCTGAAGGCGGTCATGCCTTTATTGGGCAGCGATGCAGTGGGCTGGACCTATCGCGAACTTGACCCGGATGTGTTCGGCGAAGAACTCGACAAACCGGGGTATGAGCGCGTGGAGCGTATCGCCGTGGTCGCGCTCACCGTTACGCGCTTGTTCTGACGCCGCCCAAGCCAGTGGCGCCGACACGCAGGCATGCCTGCGGCAGATGGTGGACCGTCTTCTGGCCCAGCGTCGGGGTGACTGCTGATCAGCTGCCGGCCCGAGCTGAAAGGTCAGGCTGCCGCTTGCGGTTGCAGATGGAGCTCGCCGTCGACCTCCTTGACCAAGCCGCTGGCAAGGAACAACGGTGCCACGCGCTTGTGCAGCTGTGGCTCGACAAATTCCTTGACCGTATCCAGTGCCAACACGCCACTGAGCGGCAACTCGGCCTTGGAGTACGACAACCATGCCTTCTTCAGCGCCATCAGCACATCACTGCCCGCTGTGGAGGCAAAGCGGCGTTGGGTCGGTTTACTGTCGAAGTTGAAAGTGTGCTGGAACTCATAGCCGCTTTCATCGCCACCGCTGGCACTGCAGCGGATGCAGGTGCACGGGCCATCACCGAAGGCGCTGCGCAGGTAGGCGTTGAAGTCCACCACGGGCTTGAGTGACAGACGCTTATCCACCTCGAACAGGTCCCCAGTCATTTTTTCGTCAGTGTTCAACGTGCATTTCCTCGCGGGTCGGTGGCCGTTTTTCAAAGCGCGGCACAATAGCAGCCGGGCGAAGTGTGGAACAGCATTTCCACGCAGAGCGGGCTGGTGCCTGGCATGTTGCGTGGGTTAATCACTGAAACTTGCGGGGAGCGGGGGACCCGATGAGTATGGGGCTCTACACAACTCCCAGAGGCTGACACAACTCCCTGAGCCTCACATAACTCCTAGAGGCTGACACAACTCCCTGAGCCTCACACAACTCCCAGAGGCTGACACAACTCCCTGAGCCTCACACAACTCCCAGAGGCTTACACAACTCCCTGAGCCACACACAACTCCCAGAGGCTTACACAACTCCCTGAGCCACACACAACTCCCTGAGCCTCACACAACTCCTAGAGGCTGACACATGACCCTGTAGTGAGCGGGCTTGCCCCGCGTTGGGCTGCGCAGCAGCCCCAAAACCAGACGCTGGGTTCTAACAGAAAAATCCCCACTTTTGCTGGCTGAGTACATATCCGTTGCTGCGGTAACGGCCGCCTAGGGTTCTGCTCTTACAGCAGGTCTTTTTTGTAAAGGCCGGCATGCCAGCCCAGCCAAAAGTAACCAAAAGGCCTTCGCCCCACCACTCGGTGCCTCGCCTAGGCTCGGCATGCCCGTAATCCGACATTGATTTGGGGGGCCGCCGCCACGCGCTGTCCATGGCGCAGGGGACTAAACCGGCATCCCTGCCGGTTTACCCCCCAAATCAATGTCGAATTCCGGCCATCGTGGTTGACGGGGCGATTTCAGATCAAAAGCAAGGCCGCGGCGGCCTTAGAGCCGACCGGGTTCTCAGCTCCAACTCCTCCCACAGTTTGATCTCCATAGATCAGACAGATAGGTCCTAGCCTGCTGTCCTGCTTTTGCTCTGCTTTTGCTCTGCTTTTGCTCTGCTTTTGCTCTGCTTTTGCTCTGCTTTTGCTCTGCTTTTGCTCTGCTTTTGATCTGGCTTTTACATCCTTTTCACTGACGAAGTCAGCGGTCTGTTGATCTGCGCTTTTGATTGTGTGAATCGCCCCGCCCACATTCGACCTTCAGTGCCTGAGGCCTCACCGAAAGAACTCCCCCGGCGTCGCATCAAACTGCTGGCGAAACGCATTGATAAACGCCGACGTCGACTCATACCCACACCCCAGCGCCACATCCGTCACGCGCTCGCCTTGCTCCAGGGCGGGCAGGGCGCTCAGCAGGCGTAAGCGCTGGCGCCAGGCGCGGAAGGTCAGGCCGGTATCCCTCAAAAACAAGCGGCTGAGCGTCTTTTCGCTAAGCCCCAGTTTTTCGCTCCATTGCCCCAGTGTGGTCTGCTGCTCCGGGCGCAGGTTCAAGCTGCGGTAGATCTGTCGTAAACGTGGGTCGAGGGGCAGTGGCAGCATCAAATCCACCTGGGGCGCGGCGGCGAGTTGGTCGAGTACCACTTGGGCCAGGCGCCCCTCGGGACCGTCCTCGGCATATTCCACCGGCAGCTCGCTGAAGCTGCGGATCAATTCGCGCAACAGGCTGCTCACCTCCAGCACGTGGCAACACTCCGAGGCCCAGGCGGTCACGCTGCAATCGAGGTACAGGCTGCGCATTTCGGTGTGGGGCGAGCTGAACACGCGGTGCGGCATGCCCGCCGGGATCCACACTGCCCGCTGCGGCGGCGCGACAAAGCGGCCGGCGCTGGTCTGGATCTCCAGCACGCCTGAAATCGCGTAAGACAATTGCACCCACGGGTGGCTGTGGCGCCGGGTCAACGCGCGATTGGGCAAGGATTCGGTGCGCCCGTACACCGGCCGTGGCAGGCTGGACAGCCCGGGGATGCTGCGGCGCACCGTTTTGTCATGTCCTTTAGGCGGCATTTACTGGCTCATTGGCGTTAGTCGGTAACAAGCCGTTACGTTAGAGTCGCGGTGACGCTCTTGGCAACCCCTGGAAGATCCGCCTATGACACGCCCTCGTTTTCTGCCCGACAACTTCACCCTGACCCTGATCGCCACGGTGATCCTCGCTTCCTTGCTGCCCGCCAGCGGCCAGACCGCCGTAGCCTTCGGTTGGGTTACCAACCTGGCCATCGCGCTGCTGTTCTTCCTGCACGGCGCCAAGCTGTCGCGCCAGGCCATCGTTGCCGGGGCCGGCCACTGGCGCCTGCACTTGCTGGTGTTCAGCCTGACCTTCGTGCTGTTCCCCTTGTTGGGCCTGGCGCTCAAGCCGGTGCTGTCGCCGCTGATCGGCAAAGACCTGTACATGGGCATGCTTTACCTCTGCGCCTTGCCGGCCACCGTGCAATCGGCGATTGCGTTCACTTCGCTGGCGCGGGGCAATATCCCGGCGGCGATTTGCAGCGCGGCGGCGTCGAGCCTGTTCGGTATCTTCCTTACGCCGCTGTTGGTGACGTTGTTGCTCAACGTGCACGGCGAAGGCAGCTCCACGGTCGATGCCATCCTGAAAATCAGCGTGCAACTGCTGCTGCCTTTTATTGCCGGGCAAATCGCGCGGCGCTGGATCGGCGAGTGGGTGGGCCGCAATAAGGCCTGGCTCAAATTCGTCGACCAAGGCTCGATCCTGCTGGTGGTCTACGGCGCATTCAGCGAAGCGGTCAACGAAGGCATCTGGCATCAGATCCCACTGTGGGAACTGGGCGGTCTGGTGGTGGCCTGCTGCGTGTTGCTGGCCTTGGTGCTGGTGGCGTCGAGCTTGCTGGGCAAAGCGTTTGGCTTCAATCAGGAAGACCGGATCACCATTTTGTTCTGCGGTTCGAAGAAGAGCCTGGCCACCGGCGTACCCATGGCACAAGTGCTGTTTGCCGGGGCGAGCATGGGGGTGTTGATTTTGCCGTTGATGCTGTTTCACCAGATCCAGTTGATGGTCTGCGCGGCGTTAGCGCAGCGGTATGCCAAGCGTCCTGAAAGCGTTCCGGAGTTGATGGCGCAGGTAGATCCTTGATTCAAACCGACGAATAACCTCAAGTTACTGCTCAGCCCGGCGACTTACTGCTTACTGGCCCAAGAAGGAGTGTCGGCATGAGCAGTAAAGGTATTTCGGTAATCGCAGGCCTCCTCGGCCTATGGGCAAGTACATGCGGCGCGGCGCAGTCCGTGGGGCAGGGCACCATCGCGTTCAGTGGCAGCATCGTCGAGCCAGGGTGTGCGACAAATGCGCGCAGTGGGCTGGTGACGGAAGGCAAGGGCTGTGTCGCTTCCGGTCGTGCCAATCGCTTCGACGTGCGCAGTTTGATGCCGGTGGCGGGTGTCGCCGTTCCCCGGCTATCGCCTGTTGCAGACAGCGGCCTTGGGCGTGATCACGATCAGCGGTATGTGCTGGTAGACAGCGCCGGCCAGCCGATTGTGTCGGGCAAGTACGTCGTCACTGTGACCACACCGTGACAAAACTGAGGGAGTCTTGAGGGGTATCGGCGTCAACAGCCAGCCGAGAAACCTATAGAATGCCAAGCGGCGGCGCTTGTCCTGGGTGGCCGTTTGATCATCGCCAGAGTACCTCGCCTTTCAATGAGCATTTCAGCCGCAACCCCCCAAGCCAACTGGCAACCGGTCATCGCCCTTGCGCTGGCCGCGTTTGTGTTCAATACCACCGAATTCGTACCGGTCGGCCTGCTGAGCGCCATTGGTGCCAGCTTCGACATGCCCGTGTCCAGCGTCGGCCTGATGCTCACCATCTACGCCTGGATCGTGTCCCTGACCTCACTGCCGGTGATGCTGCTGACCCGTAACGTCGAGCGGCGCAAATTGCTGATCGTGCTGTTCGGCATGTTTATCCTCAGCCATATCCTTTCCAGCGTGGCCAACAGTTTTGGCTTGTTGATGGTAAGCCGGATCGGCATTGCCTTGTCCCATGCGTTGTTCTGGTCGATCACCGCGTCCCTCGCGGTGCGCCTGGCGCCGGAGGGCAAACAGGTGCAAGCCCTCGGTTTGCTGGCCACCGGTACGTCATTGGCGATGGTGTTGGGGATTCCTCTGGGGCGTCTGCTCGGCGAGGCCATGGGCTGGCGCACTACCTTCCTGGTGATCGGCGCTTTCGCCGCCGCTCTCGTGTTCTGGCTGGCACGCACGTTGCCGCCGTTGCCGAGCCAGAACTCCGGCTCCCTGCGCAGCCTGCCGCTGCTGTTCAAGCGCCCGGCGCTGGTGGCGCTTTACGTGCTCACTGCGCTCACGGTGACCGCGCAGTTCACCGCCTACAGCTACATCGAACCCTTCGTCGAAGGCGTGGCCGGCATGGATGGCAGCGCCGTGACCCTGATCCTGCTGGTCTTCGGCGGCGCGGGCATCATCGGCTCGTTGCTGTTCAGCCTGGTGCACCGCTTCAACCCGCACCTGTTTGTGGTCGGCGCGGTGTTTATCCTGGCCGCGTGCCTCACGCTGATGCTGCCCTTGAGCGGCGCCGAGTCGTACCTGGTGATCCTGAGCATTTTCTGGGGCATGGCGATCATGGGCTTCGGCCTGGCCATGCAATCCAAAGTGCTGGTACTGGCGCCGGACGCCACTGACGTAGCCATGGCGATGTTCTCCGGCATCTACAACATCGGCATTGGCGGCGGCGCCCTGATGGGCAGTTGGGTCGGCAGTCACTTCGGTTTCGCCTGGATTGGCGTGGCGGGGGGGATGCTGGCGGCGGTGGCGTTGATCGGGTATTGCCTGGCGATTCGCAGGTTCGGCACGGGTGTGGCACAAAGCTGATGCAGGAGCGAGCCAGCTCGCTCCTACAGGTTGACGGCGTTACAGCCCAGCCAACAGCGCCTCCAACTTCTCCTGATCCCGCGCAAACTGGCGAATGCCTTCGGCCAGTTTTTCGGTGGCCATTGCATCTTCATTCGACGCCCAGCGGAACTGCGCTTCGGTCAACGGTTGGCGCGCTTCGCCGGCCGCCCCAGGTTGCAGCTTGCGTTCCAGCGCCCCGTTGTCTTCAGCCAGTTTTTGCAGCAAGTCCGGGCTGATGGTCAGGCGATCACAGCCGGCCAGTTGTTCGATCTGGCTGAGGGTACGGAAGCTGGCGCCCATCACCACGGTCGGGATGGCGTTGGCTTTGTAGTAGTTGTAGATGCGCGTCACCGACTGCACGCCTGGGTCTTCAGCCCCGGTGTAGTCCAGGCCTGTGCTCTTGCGGTACCAGTCGTAGATGCGGCCCACGAACGGCGAGATCAGGAACACGCCAGCGTCGGCGCAGGCCTGAGCCTGGGCGAAGGAGAACAGCAGGGTGAGGTTGGTCTGGATGCCGGATTTTTCCAGGCGTTCGGCGGTGCGGATGCCTTCCCAGGTGGAGGCCAGTTTGATCAGCACGCGGTCGCGGCCGACGCCGGCCTGGTCGTACAGGGCGATCAATTGGTTGGCCTTGGCCCACAGCGCGTCTTCATCGAAGGACAGGCGCGCGTCGACTTCGGTGGAGATGCGCCCCGGAATCACCTTGAGAATGCCGCAGCCCACTGACACCGCGAAGCGGTCACACGCCAGGCCTACATCGCCTTTGGATGACGACACCGCATTGCGCAGCAATTCGGCGTATTCCGGGATCGCAGCGGCTTTGAGCAGCAGTGACGGGTTAGTGGTGGCGTCGACAGGGCGCAGGCGGCTGATGGCTTCCAGGTCGCCGGTGTCGCAGACCACGGTGGTGAATTGCTTGAGTTGTTCGAGCTTGGACGTCATGAGCGGCTGTCTCCAAAAAATAGGTTATTGGTTGAGGGCCTGTGCGGTATCCAGGTCGGTGATCAGGATGTCCAGGTAGCCGCCCTTGAGCGCGCCGCGTATCGCCTGGACCTTGTTGAGCCCGCCGGCCAGGCCGAGCACGCGGTGGATTGAGCGCAGCTTGGGCAGTGCCACCGACACCACGAATTCTTCATCTTCTTCCAGCACCGGCTTGCCCTGGGCATCGAAGTAGCGCAGGCAGATATCGCCTACCGCACCGCGCTCGGCCAGCAGGCGCAGCATGTCTTCGGTGTAGTAGTTGCCGCTGTTGCGCAGCAATTGCGAGGGCTCCAGGTCGCCGATGCCGACGATCGCCAGGGTGATGCTGTCAAAGCGTTGCAGCACTTCCTTGACCTCTTCCATCTGCACGATGCGCTGCTTGCTCTGCACCGATTGCTCAATGCTTTGGGACGGCAGCAAATACGCCGGGCAGTTGAGCAGGGTGGCCAGGCGTTGGGTCAGCAAGGTGGCTTCGAACGCGCCTTTATTGCCGACGCCACCGAGCAGTTGCACCACTTCTTCGGCGCCTTGCTTGCCCGACTGCGCATGCAGGTGGCCGACCATGGCGCGAATGGTGCTGCTCCACGATGAAATGCCGATATGGTCCTGGGGCGACAGGCTGGTTTCCAGGTAGTGCGCAGCGGCCGAGCCGATGGCTTGCTTGATGCTTTCGTCATTGCCGGGCTCGGTGGCTTCCACCACGATCACCCGGCGCACGCCGTAGCGACGTTGCAATTGGGTTTCCAGTTCCAGGTGCAGGCCTTGCAGGCGCATCACGCTGATCTTCACTACGCCTTCCTGCAGCGCCCGGCGCAGGGCGCGGCTGATAAAGGACTGGGACAAGTCCAGCTGCGTGGAGATTTCGGACTGCTTGAGCCCTTCTTCGTAATAGAGGCTCGCGATCTTGGTGATCAGGCGCTGTTCTTCGATCTGGCTCATGAAAGCCTCAGTTATTGACACAATGGCCGTGAGGATACCAAACCCTTACGACATGATCAGGCCGCCGTCGATATTGATCGCCTGGCCGGTCAGGTACGCCGCGTCGTCGGAGGCCAGGAACGCCACCAGACCCGCCACATCCGAGGGCTTGCCGGCCCGGCGCAGGGGGATGTTCTTGACCCATTCGGCCATCAATTCACCCTTGCCGTAACGTTTTTCGTCGGTGCTGAGGATCTCGCCCCACACGCGGTCGTTGTAGTCCCACATCTCGCTTTCGATGATGCCGGGGCAGAATGCGTTGACGGTGATGTTATGCGGCGCCAGCTCCAGGGACAGGCTTTGGGTGATGCCGATCACGCCCATTTTGCTGGCGGCGTAGTGCGGTGTGTAGATAAAGCCTTGGCGGCCTTGCCCGGACGAGGTGTTGATCAACCGCCCACTGCCTTGCTTGACCATGTACTTGGCCGCTTCCCTGCACCCCAGCCACACGCCGGTGGTGTTGACCTGTAGCACCTTGTCGAAATCAGCGCGGGGCATTTTGTCGTAGTGGTCGATGGTGATGATGCCGGCGTTCTGCACCGACACGTCGATGCTGCCGAAGCGGGCGTGGCCTTCGCGGTAGAGCTTCTCGATATCGCTTTCGTTGGTGACGTCGATGCCGAGGGCGAGGGCGCTCACGCCGTATTCCTGGGCCAGTTGGTCGGCGGTGAAGGTCACGCGCTCCAGGTCATTGGAGGCCAGCACCAGGTTGGCGCCTTCCTGGGCGAAGCGCTCGGCTATGCCGGCACCAATGCCACGGCAGGCGCCGGTGATCACTACGGTTTTACCGCTGAAACGTTGCGACATCACAAGACTCCTTACCAGCACACAAAGCCGCCATCGACCAACAGGTCGACACCGGTGCAGAAAGATGACGCCTGGCTGACCAGGAAAATCGCCGGGCCGACCATTTCTTCCACGCTGGCCATACGGCCCATGGGCGTGGTCTGTTCAAAGATCTTCACCTGGTCGGCGACTTCCGGGCGCGAGTTCATCGGCGTGGCGGTGTAGCCGGGGCTGATGCAGTTGACGCGCAGGCCCTTGTCGGCCCATTCCATCGCCAGGCTTTTGCTCAGATGAATCACCCCAGCCTTGGAGGTGTTGTAGTGCGCCTGCAACAGGCCACGGTTGACGATGCTGCCGGACATGGAGGCGATGTTGACGATGGCACCTTTGCCACGCGGCAACATCACGGCGGCCTGGGCCTGGCAGCTGAGGAAGATGCCGGTGAGGTTGATGTCCAGTGTGGTTTGCCAGCGTTGCAGTTCCAGGTCTTCGGCGGCCTGGGCGTTGGCGATGCCGGCGCAGTTGACCGCCACGCTGAGTGGGCCGAGTTCTTGTTCGGTTTGCGCGACGGCTGCATCCAGGGCGGCGCGCTCGGTGACGGTGCCGCTAAGGGCCAGGGCTCGCCGGCCCAGAGCCTGGATGCGCTCGACCGTGCTGGCAATGCCGGGGCTGCCCGGAAGATCAAAGCAGGCAACATCTGCGCCGGCTTCGGCCAGCCCGACAGCGATGGCTTGGCCGATGCCGCTGCCGGCGCCGGTGACAAAGGCCACTTGGCCCTGAAGACTGAAAAGCTGCATGGATAACTCCGTTATTTGAAATCACAGTGGACCCGTGTGGGAGGGGCGGTGCGACGACTCGACTTGCTCCCGATAGCAGTGGTTCAGTGACAGATGCATCTACTGACACTCCCTCATCGGGGGCAAGCCCCCTCCCACATTTGATCGCCATTGTTTGTGAGGACCGGGTTCCTAGGCGGTGGCCATTTCCATCACCGACACCGGTGTGGCCTCGCCACGCTCCAGAATCCCCATCTGCCGGCCTCGGCTCATCACCATCACCCGATGGGACAAGCCCAGCACTTCATCCAGGTCGGAACTGACCACAATCACCGCCATGCCCTTGGCCGCCAAGTCCGCGATCACTTCATAAATCGCCGCCCGCGCGCCCACGTCGATGCCGCGTGTTGGCTCATCCAGAATGAACACCTTGGGGTTGCGCGCCAGCCACTTGGCGATGATCACCTTCTGCTGGTTGCCGCCGGACAAACTGGAAATCCGCGACTGCGGCGAACCTTTCACGCCGAGCCGCGCCACCGCCGTTCGGGCGAATTCACGCAGCGGGGCAGGGAGCACCCAACCGCGTTTGTCCAGCAGGTCGGTGTTGCCGTAGACCAGGTTGTCTTCGATGCGATGTTCCACGACTACGCCTTGCTGTTTGCGGTCTTCAGGTACCAGCACTACACCGGCCTGAATCGCTTCAAACGGGCTGCGCAGCTGGCGCACTTCACCGTCCAGCACCATCTGGCCCTTGATGTCCTGGGCCGCACCGGCAATGGTGCGCACCAGCTCCGTACGCCCGGCGCCTACCACGCCGGCAATGCCGAACACTTCGCCGGCGCGCACGCTGAAGTCGATGCCATGCAAGGCGAATTCGCGGCAGGTCAAATCCTTGACCTGCAACATCACCTGCTCCTGCGGCGCCTGCAGCGCGGGGAAAATCCGCTCCAGGCTGCGCCCGACCATCTGCTCCACCAGCTCGCGCACCGGCACTTGCGCGGTGGCATGCAGGGCGATCTGACGACCGTCGCGCAGCACCAGCACGCGGTCGGCGATGCGCGCGATTTCTTCCAGGCGATGGCTGATGTAGATAAACGACACGCCTTCTGCTTTCAGCCGTTCCACCTGCTTGAACAGCAACTCGGTTTCTTCAGCGCCCAGCGCAGCGGTGGGTTCATCGAGAATCAGCAAGCTGGCCTTCAAGGTCAGCGCCTTGGCGATTTCCACCAATTGCTGCGCCGCCACACTCAGGCCTTCGACCTTGCGCGACGCCGGCACGTTGAGCCCCAGGCGTTCCAGTTGGATCTGCGCCTGGGCCTCGATGTAGTCGCGATCGACCCGCCCGTAACGCATGGGCAGGCGACCGACGAAGATGTTCTCGGCGATCGACAGTTGCGGCAGCAGACGGATTTCCTGGTGGATCAGGCCGATACCTGCGCCCAGTGCCGCACCCGGCGAGGCGGGTGCATACGGCGCGCCGAGCCAGGTCATGCTGCCGCCAGCTTCGGGTTGCACGAGGCCTGCGATGATCGACGACAAGGTCGACTTACCGGCACCGTTTTCACCGAGCAGGGCCAGCACTTCACCGCGGCGAATATCCACATTGACCTGGGACAACACCTGCACCGGGCCGTAGGCCTTGCTGATATTGCGCAGGCACAGCACCGCATCGGCGCTGCTATCCAGAGCTGCTGCTTGCATGACGACCTCCAAGGCTTACGGGTGCTGTTGCAGGAACGGCGCGACGTTTTCTTTGGTGGTCAGCACGGTGGGCAGCAGTTGCTCCTTGGGCACGGCCTTGCCGGCTTTGAGATCAATCGCCGAGGCCACGGCCAGGCGCCCCATTTTCTGGGTCTGCTGAGTCATGGTGGCATTGAGCACGCCGCTTTCGACGGCCTTGAGCCCGGCGACGTCGCCGTCAAAACCGACGACCACGACCTTGTGATCCAGGTTGCCGACCTTCACCGCTTGGGCAGCGCCCAGGGCCATCGCATCGGCGCGGCCAAAGAATACGGTGATATTCGGATCACGCTGGAGCAGGTCCTGGGCCACGGCGAAGCCTTTGTCCTGAGCCCATTCGGCGGGTTGCTGGGCCACGACCTTGAGGTCCGGGAAGGCTTTCAGTCCCTCCTCGAAACCCTTGGCGCGATCATTCTCCGGCGTGGTGCCGAGTTGGCCTTGCAGGATCGCAATGCGGCCTTTGCCGTCGGTGATCTTGCCCACGTACTCGGCCAGGGTCTTGGCGCCGGCCACGCTGTCGCTGGCGATAAAGGTGTCGCCTGGTGCGTCGGGGGCGTTGCGGTCCACGGCGATCACCGGGATACCGGCGGCCTTGGCGGCTTTGACGGGCACACCGGCGGCGGTAGCACCGGCGGGGATGTAGATCAGCACGTCGATCTGGCGGGTGATCAGGTCTTCAATCTGGCTGACCTGGGTCGAGGAGTTGCCTTGGGCGTCCACGGTGATCACCTTGATCCCCTTGGCCTTGCCCTCGGCTTCCACCGATTGCTTGATCTGGTTGAAGAAGTCGGCCTGCAGGTTGGCCACGGCCAGGCCGATGGTCAGGTCCTTGGCCCAGGTGGTGCCGGCAGCGGTAAGGGTCGCGGCCGCCAGAGCAGTGGCGATAAGCAGTTTCTTGGGGCTGAACATGTCGGTGACTCCTGGTTTTATTGTTGGAGGGTGTCAACTGTCGAACAGGTTTAACGGGCAGTACTGGAACGGCGTCGCAGGGTGTCGATGGTCACGGCGAGGGCGATGACCACGCCGATCACCACTTGTTGAATAAACGGGGAAACGCCCAGCAGGTTGAGGCCATTGCGCAACACGCCAATGATCAGCACGCCCACCAGGGTGCCGCCGATGCTGCCGACGCCGCCGCTGAGGCTGGCCCCGCCAATCACCACGGCGGCAATAGCGTCCAGTTCCAGGCTGAGGCCGGCACTGGGTTGGGAAGAGTCGAGGCGCGCCGCCAGGGTCACGGCGGCGATGCCGGCCAGCGCGCCGCTGATGGCGTACACCCACAAGGTAATCGCACGCACCTTGATGCCGGACAGGCGCGCCACTTCAGGGCTGCCGCCCATGGCGTAGAGGTTGCGGCCGCCGGCACGAAAGCGCAGGAACACCCACGCCACCAGCAGCATCACCAGAAACAGCCCGACGGTTGCCGAGAGAAAGCCGAAGTGCCGCACCGTGGCCAGGCTGGTGAACCACTCCGGGTAGCCGACGATCTGCCGGCCTTCGGTGAGGATATTCGCCAAGCCACGGGCCACCGACATCATGGTCAGCGTGGCAATAAAGGGCGGCAGCTTGGCGTAGGTGATCAACGCGCCGGACACCAGCCCGGCGAGCATCCCGGTGGCAATCGAGATCGGAATCGCGAAGCCCAGCGGCACTGCCTGATCCTGGTAGAGCCAGCCGAGCATCATCATCGCGAAGGCCAGCACCGAGCCTACCGACAGGTCGATGCCGCCGATGACGATCACCGCCGTCATGCCGATCGCCAGGATGCCCAGCACCGTGACCTGATCGAGGATGTTCAGGCCATTGCGCAACGAGAAGAAGAATTCGGAACTGAAGGAGAAGACCAGCACCAGCAACACCAGCCCGATCAACGGGCCGCCGATGTTGCTGGGCAGCAGTTTCACAATACGTGGGCGGGGTGGCGGCTTGAGTTCGGCCGGGTGCTGGACAATAGCTTTGGTGTCCACAGTGTTCTCCTGATTTATTTTTTTTGGAGTGCTTTCAGGTCGCTTGAATATTTATGCGTGCCTGACTGTTAATTCAGATTCCAGTGACACCGTGGCAAAGTCAAGCGCTTAATTTTTCAGGTATGCCTCTAAACCGGCGCTTTCACCACGGCCAAAGCCACGGGATAGACCAGCCCGTGTGGGATTTTGCCCGTTTGTCCGAGGGATGTTTCTTCTATTTATTTCGTTTTTCCGTGGATCGCTCACTTGACCGCGCGGACGATCAGCGTCTAAATAGAAATATATTGTCACTGCTGAATAAATATTCAAACACAGCTTTGGACACTTTCACCTCACGTGGTCAGCCCCACAGGAGCCGCTGCATGAATGCCTTCCAGTACGACGCCCACCAGATCAAGGAACAGGCCCGCCTGATCCGCCGCCATGTGATCCACCTCAACGCCGATTCACCGGCGGGCGGTCACACCGGAGCGGACCTGTCGGAAACCGACATCCTCGCCACTCTGTACTTCCGCATCCTCAATACCGGCCCGGAACGCACTGAAGACCCTGATCGCGATATCTATATCCAGAGCAAGGGCCATGGCGTGGGTGGTTTGTATTGCTGCCTGGCACAGGCGGGCTATATCCCCACCGAATGGTTGCCCACTTACCAGCACTTCAATTCCCATTTGCCCGGCCATCCGGTACGCCAGAAAACCCCCGGCATCGAACTCAACACCGGCGCCCTTGGCCACGGCTTGCCAGTGGCAGTGGGGCTGGCATTGGCGGCAAAGATGTCCGGCAGCAAAAAACGCATCTACGTGCTGACCGGCGACGGCGAACTGGCCGAAGGCTCCAACTGGGAAGCCGCCATGGCGGCAGCCAAGTACGGGTTGGATAACCTGTTTGTGATCGTCGACAAAAACAAACTGCAACTGGCCGGCCTGACCGCCGAGATCATGCCGCTCGACCCACTGGACGTGAAATGGGCTGCCTTCGGCTTCACCGTCAGCGAATGCGATGGCAACGACGTGGGCCAGTTGATCGAAACCCTGGAAATCATGCAGACCCAAACCGGCGCGCCCCAGGTGCTGATCGCCCACACCATCAAAGGCAAGGGCGTGTCGTTTATCGAAGCCCGCCCTGAATGGCACCACCGTGTGCCCAAGGGCGATGAAATCAATGCAGCACTGGAGGAGTTGAACCATGGCGAGTGAACATTTGGCGAGTGTCATGGTGCAGGCCTTTATTGATGCAGTCGACGCCGGGTTGGACGTTGTGCCAGTGGTCAGCGATTCCACGTCGACGGCCAAGATCGGTCCGTTTGTGCAGCGCTTTCCAGAGCGGTTGATCAATGTCGGGATTGCCGAGCAGTCCTTGGTCAGCGTCGCGGCGGGGCTGGCGCTGGGCGGCAAGATTGCAGCCACCTGCAATGCGGCGCCGTTTCTAATCTCTCGCGCCAATGAGCAGATCAAGGTGGACGTCTGCTACAACCAGGCCAATGTGAAAATGTTCGGCCTGAACGCCGGTACCAGCTATGGCCCGTTGGCCAGCACCCACCACAGCCTTGACGATATTTCTGTGATGCGCGGCTTCGGCAATGTGCAGATTTTTGCTCCAGCGGATGCCGTCGAGTGTCGGCAGATCGTCGATTACGCGCTGCGTTACCACGGCCCGGTGTATATCCGTCTCGATGGTAAAGCCTTGCCGGACGTCCACGGCGCCGACTATCAGTTTGTGCCCGGCCAGGTAGATATCCTGCGCCAGGGCGCGGACGTTAGCATCGTGGCCCTGGGCTCGGTGGTGCATGAAGCGGTGGATGCGGCGGCCTTGCTGGCGGAGCAGGGCATCCAGGCGCAGGTGATCAACCTGTCCTCGATCCGGCCCTTGCAGCGTGATGTATTGCTCAGCGCCTTGAGCGGCACCCGCGCCGTCATCAGCGTGGAAGAACACAACGTTAATGGCGGCGTCGGCAGCCTGGTCGCTGAAGTGCTGGCTGAAGCCGGGCTGGGCATTGCCCTGATCCGCCTGGGTATCGGCGATGGCGAATACGCCGCCGCAGGCGCCCGCGAACCGACCCGCGCCTTGCATAACATTGACGCGGCTGGGATCGTGGCGGCTGCCACTCGGTTGCGGTGAAATCAATGAATAACAAGACCCCGCTGATCCTTGCGATAGATGAAGGCACCAGCAACGCCAAGGCGGTGCTGGTCAACGAACTGGGCCAGGTGATCGCGCGCGGTTCGCGGCCCTTGAGCATCAGCCATCCCCAGGCCGGGTTTTCCGAGCAGGACCCGCTGCTGATCTGGCAAAACACGTTGGCTGCGATTGAAGAGTGCCTGGCCCAGGTAGATCGACCGATCACTGCGCTCGCGATCAGCAACCAGCGTGAATCGGTGGTGGCTTGGGATAGGCATACCGGTGAGCCATTGTCGCCGTGCATCAGTTGGCAGTGCCGACGCTCTACGGCGTTGTGCACGCAACTGCATGCGCAGGGTCATGAAGCGCTGATCCTGGAAAAGACCGGGCTGGCGTTGGACCCAATGTTCTCGGCGGGCAAATTTCGCTGGATTCTCGACAACCTGGACAATGGTCACGCCCGCGCTGCTGCGGGTGATATTTGCCTGGGCACGGTCGACAGCTGGCTGTTGTGGCAACTCAGCGGCGGCCAGGTGTTCGCCACCGACTATTCCAACGCCGCACGCACCCAGTTGTTCAACCTGCACTCCTGCGCCTGGGATCCTGAGCTTTTGGCACTGTTCGGCATTCCTGCTGCGGCCTTGGCGCCGATCCAGCCGAGCGCCGGGTTCTTCGCCGAAACCGTCGCCGTGGGCGGCTTGCCCGCCGGTATCCCGGTGATGTCGATGATTGGCGACTCCCATGCCGCGCTGTACGGGCAGGGCGGTTTTGCGCCGGGTTTGGTCAAGGCCACCCTCGGCACCGGATCGTCCTTGATGACGCCCATGAGTGGCCCGATTGCGTCCACCCATGGCTTGTCCACCACATTGGCCTGGCATGACGGCAGCCAACCCACCTTCGGCATGGAGGGCAATATCGTCCATACCGGCGCTGCCGTGCAGTGGGCGTCGCGCCTGGTGGCTGGCGAATCCCTGGATGCCTTGACCGAACAGGCTGCGCAACTGCCGGATAACGGCGGCGTATATTTTGTCCCGGCGCTGTCGGGCCTCGGCGCACCGCACTGGAAGGCCGACGCCCGTGGGCTGATCTGCGGGTTGACCGAAGCCACGTCCGGCGCGCACATCCTGCGCGCCTCGCTGGAATCCATCGGCTATCAGATTCGCGATGTGTTTGAGGCGATGCAACAAGACATCGGCAGTCCTTTGAAGGAACTGTGGGTGGACGGCGGCGCCACGCGCAATCGCTGGCTGATGCAGTTCCTTGCCAACCTGCTGCAACGCCCGGTGGTGCGCAGCCTGTCGCCGGAGGTGTCGGCGCTGGGCGCAGCGCACCTGGCGGGACGGGCGTTGGGCGTGTGGGCGAGTGATACGGCGCTGGGGCAGTTGGAGCGCCAGCGCGAGCGGTTTGAGCCGCAGGATGACCCCGCAATGGCAGGGCGTTATGCAGAGTGGAAAAAGGCTTTAGCCCGAACACTCCTCTAACGGCATATGCAAACCCACTGTGGGAGGGGCGGTGCGACGATTCGACTTGCCGCCGATGAGCATAGGGATCTACATAACGTTGACTCAACACTGAACGTCCGGCAGATAGGGCTGTTGTGGCGAGCGGGCTTGTCCCGCGTTGGGCTGCGTAGCAGCCCCAAAACCAGCCTCAACAGAGTGTCTGATACACCGCATTCTTCTTGACTGGGGCTGCTTTGCAGCCCAACGCGGGACAAGCCCGCTCGCCACAGGGATATTTGTCAGCGTCTGAAAAGTTGTTTAGATACCCATGGTTATCGGGGGCAAGTCGAATCGTCGCACCGCCCCTCCCACATTTAGATCACACCAGCCTTCAAGGCCGCCAGGTCTGCACATCTTTGGCATCCACCGCCTTCGGCAACAACCCCGCCTTGAAGAACGCATCGGCGATCTTCTGCTGCTCACCCAACTGATCCACCGTCACCGGCTGCACCTGATAACTGCGGTGCGCGTTCGCCGCTTCCACCGTGGCCACGTCCAGGTTGCCCCACAGCGGGCCGAGCACTTTCGCCGCTTCTTGCGGATGGGCTTTCACCCACTTGCCGGTTTTTTCCAATTCCCCATACACCACCTTCAACACTTCTGGGTGCGCCTTGGCGTAGGGCGTGCCGGTCAGGTAATAGCGCTTGTAACTGGCGAGTCCTGCGCCATCGGCCAGGGTGCGGGTCGGCAGTTGGCGCTGCACGCTGGTGAGGAAGGGTTCCCAGGTGACCCAGGCGTCGACTTTGTTGTTTTCGAACGCCGCGCGGCCATCGGCTGGCGACAGGTAAGCCGGTTCGATATCCGAGAACGCCAGGCCAGCTTTATTCAGGGCGGCGATCAACAAATAGTGAGTGCCGGCAGCCTTGGTCACCGCGATTTTCTTGCCCTTCAAGTCCGCCAACTGTTGGATCGGCGAGTCCTTACGCACCACGATGGCCTGGGCCGAAGGCGAGGGCGCTTCCTGGGCGAAGTAGGTGAGTTTGGCCTGGGCCGCCTGGGCGAAGATCGGCACGGTGTCAGCCACGTCGGCGCTGATGTCGACGTTGCCGACGTTCAGCGCCTCCAGCAGCGGCAGGCCGCTGGGGAATTCGTGCCAGCTCACGGCGATGTTGTCAGCCTTGAGGGCTTTCTCAAGGGTGCCTTGGGTCTTGAGCAGGGTAATCAGCGTGGAGGATTTCTGGTAGCCGATGCGCACGGTTTCCTGGGCTTGCGCACCAAAGGCAACGGAAAAGGCCAGCAATCCTAATACAGCGGCGAGGGGACGACGAAGGGACATGGTGGGCTCGATCTTCAACGAAATAGCCCTGAGCTTAATGATCTAAAAACCATTCGATAAATACTCTTTCGATCTGAGCTTAGGATGCTTTCAGCCGCTTCCTGGCCGCTGGAACAGCTGAGGCATGGGCGGGTGCGCGGCTTCGATCATCAAGCAATACACCTCCGTTTCGCTGCCCCCGCGCCCCGAATGGGGTCGGTGGTGTGGCTCAGTCCACGCAGATCGCCCGGCCCAGCTTGCCTTTCTCTACCGTCGCCGAGCAGCCGAAGTGGCCGTTATCTACCTGGCACGCGCCGGTCACCGGGCCGTTGCCGGACTGGGTGGTGACACTGGTCTGGCACTCGCCTTCACACTGACTGGAGTCGGTGCACGCCTTGCCTGCGTCCTTATATGGCGTGATGCACTTCCAGCTTTGCAGCTTGCCGACTTGCTTCATGGTGCCGCCGCCCGCCAGGCAGGTGGACGCTGCAGCGTCCTGAGCGGGCGGGGTCGTGGTGCATGCCGATACCAGCAGTAAAGCGGCCAGGCCAATCATTAATTTCATGCAAAGTCCTCGTGAAGTGAGCGCAGCGGTGCAGTGTACGGGCATATGGACTACTTTGATTGACGAGCGATCCCCACCCGGTAATGACTCATGCACACGTTATGGAAGCGGTATGTGGCCCTGCTGGAAAATGACCTGAGCACTCAGATCTTCGACAATGTTAAAAACCTGCTGGTGTGCGCGCTGCTGTTCGCGGCGGGCACCAATACGCTGCTCGGGCAACGTGAACTCTTTATTGGCATGTTCGCGTCAAACGTGGCGGGCTGGGGGCTGATCATCCTGTCCACGGTGTTGATGCTGTTGAACGTCAGCGACGGCATTCGCCGGCTGGCCAAGCTGCGTTATCACTTGGCATTGCAGCTGTTGTTGATCCTGGTTTATCTGGTGGTGGCCGAGCGGGTTGTGGAGATTGTGTGGGGCTTCCGCGCCCATTGAAGTATCCTCCGCACCCCGCTTTCCACTGATTCAAAGACAGATGACAGGACAAGACATGCAGGCGCTGCTGGAGTCGATCCTCGACGAAGTGCGCCCACTGATCGGCCTCGGCAAAGTCGCCGACTACATTCCCGCGCTGGCCGATGTACCGGCCAACCAACTGGGCATCGCCGTGTATGGCAACGACGGTTCGGCCTACCGCGCCGGAGATGCCGATACGCTGTTCTCGGTGCAGAGCATTTCCAAGGTGTTCAGCCTGGTGCAGGCCATCGACCATGGCGGCGAATCCATCTGGGAACGCTTGGGCCACGAGCCGTCGGGGCAACCGTTCAACTCGTTGGTGCAACTGGAGTTCGAACGCGGTCGCCCGCGTAACCCCTTCATCAATGCCGGTGCGCTGGTGATCTGCGACATCAACCAATCACGCTTTGCGGTGCCGATCCTGTCGATGCGCGACTTCGTGCGGCGCCTGTCGGGCAACCCGCAGATCCTGGTCAACAGCGTCGTCGCCGACTCCGAAGCCCAGCACGGCGCACGCAATGCGGCCATGGCCTACCTGATGAAATCCTTCGGCAACTTCCACAACGACGTGGATGCGGTGCTGCATAGCTACTTCAACTACTGCGCCTTGCAGATGAGCTGCCTGGACTTGGCCAAGGCGTTCAGCTTCCTCGCCAACGAGGGCACGAGTGCCCACAGCGGCGAACAGATCCTCACCGCGCGCCAGACCAAGCAAGTCAACTCGATCATGGCCACCAGCGGGCTGTATGACGAGGCGGGGAATTTTGCTTATCGCGTGGGCTTGCCGGGCAAGAGCGGGGTCGGCGGCGGCATTGTCGCGGTGGTGCCGGGGCAATTTACCGTGTGCGTGTGGTCGCCGGAGTTGAACGCGGCGGGGAACTCACTGGCGGGGATCAAGGCGTTGGAGTTGTTGAGTGAGCGGATTGGGTGGTCGGTGTTTTGATGGCTGGCTCTGCAGATCCTTGCAGCGCACCATTCAACTAGACAGATTGATGGCCTTTTGATAGCTTTTTATAAGGTTGATCAAATCGCTATATGTCAGCGATAGGATAGTGTGTCTCCGGCTATACCGGGCTCTTATCAAGGAAGAATGTATTTTGAACGTAAAGTTTTTAGGTGTGATTGTTTTAGCCTTCGCCTGTACGAACAGTTTTGCGGCGAACAATATAAAAATCTCAGAAAAGATAGGTTCGATTACGAAGAAAAAAGGTAACTCATATACACTTTCAGGTATTGGAAAAGAAGGCGAGGCCAAAAGTGTTAGTGTGGAGTTAGAGAAAGTTGACGGTGCTAGAGGTTCTAGCGTGCGCGCTATTTATACGTTCAAAGTTGATGAGTGCGGGACGCTAATGTTCATACAAGCAGCTGGCCAAAAATATGCGTTGCTTTCACTCGATGATCAGGTTTCAGCGGATGCGGAACCTGCATGTCCAATCTTTTTTGGCTCAACAGAAAGATGGTTAATCAAATAGCTTTCAAAACATATGAGCAATGATGGTCGTTCCCCTGCGCAGCACTTTGCTGCGCAGGGGAACGATCTTTATCTCAAACTGCTGGGTCGGTGATGTCTAGCACCTTGTCCACCAGCAGTTGTACGCCTTCAAGCATGCGGCAGATGCCCAGGGCCACATTGCGTTGCGCGCCGTCGATTTCAAAGGCCAGGTGAGTGGCGATGTCGGTGATGGAGGATAGATCCTGGGACGCGTTGACCAGCAGGGTTTCGGTGCCCAGGTTGGGGCGTACGGTGAAGAGTTTATCTGGGGGGTTGGGGCTGTCTTTAATCATGGTGAAGCTCCGTCGACAAGTGGAGCCGCCAGCGTTCGCGGTCAAACGAAGAGGGTGGCAGCTGTACGCGGGTTGACCGACCGGTTGTCAACGAACCCGGCATACCCGAAGGTATCCCGCGCACAACTGCCGCGACACGATACCTCAGGCACAAAAAAAACGCCTGGGATAGGTGCAGGGCGTAGCAGTTCGTTAACAAGGCCGGACGGTCAAATCCGGTCGCTGAATTGGCAGCGACGGCGGAGAGATTAGTCAGCCGCGTTCCGAGCGACAACCTGAAACAGTCGTGGGAAAACTCTGAGAGTTCGGGGCGAAGTGCTATCCCTGTGGGAGGGGGCTTGCTCCCGATAGCGATGTGTCAGTGACAAGTGTATTGACTGTCACACCGCCATCGGGAGCAAGCCCCCTCCCACATTTGGATCTTCATTAGGTTTGGGATTTATGTGAGCCCAAACAAAAAATGCGCCCCGTAGGGCGCATTTTTTTGTTCGGTCAGCTATCGCCTATCAGGCAATCGCATCCCAGGCTCGATCACCGTGCTCGTCCTTGATCCGAGTCGGCAAGCCCATCACGTCCAGCGCCTTCAGGAACGGCTCAGCCGGCAGTTCCTCGACGTTGGCCATGTGTTTCACATCCCACTCGCCACGGGCTACCAGCAGCGCTGCGGCTACCGGTGGAACGCCTGCGGTGTAGGAGATGCCCTGGCTGTCGGTTTCAACGTAGGCTTCTTCGTGATCCGCTACGTTGTAGATGAACATCTCGCGCGGCTGGCCGTCCTTGGTGCCTTTGACCAGGTCGCCGATGCAGGTCTTGCCGGTGTAGCCCGGAGCCAGCGAAGACGGGTCGGGCAGCACGGCCTTGACCACTTTCAACGGCACCACTTCCAGGCCTTCGGCGGTGGTGACCGGCTTCTCGGAGAGCAGGCCGAGGTTTTTCAGCACGGTGAACACGTTGATGTAGTGTTCGCCGAAGCTCATCCAGAAACGCACGTTGGGCACGTCGAGGTTTTTCGACAGCGAGTGCACTTCATCGTGGCCGGTGAGGTAGAGGTTCTGCGAACCCACGACCGGGAGGTCGTCGGTACGTTTGACTTCGAACATGGTGTTGCTGGTCCACTGGCTGTTCTGCCAGCTCCACACCTGCCCGGTGAATTCGCGGAAGTTGATTTCCGGATCGAAATTGGTGGCGAAGTATTTGCCATGGGAGCCGGCATTGACGTCGAGGATGTCGATCGAATCAATGCGGTCGAAATGCTGTTGCTGCGCCAGCGCGGCATACGCGTTGACGACACCCGGGTCGAAGCCCACGCCAAGTATGGCGGTGATGTTCTTCTGTTTGCACTCTTCCAGGTGGTTCCATTCGTAGTTGCCGTACCACGGCGGGGTCTCGCAGACCTTGCCCGGCTCTTCGTGGATGGCGGTGTCGAGGTACGCAACGCCCGTGTCGATGCAGGCACGCAGTACCGACATGTTGAGGAACGCGGAACCCACGTTGATGACGATCTGCGATTCAGTCTCGCGGATCAGGGCCTTGGTCGCTTCCACGTCCAGGGCGTTCAGCGCGAAGGCCTGGATGTCGGCGGGAACCTTGAGGCTACCCTTGGCCTTGACGCTGTCGATGATGGCCTGGCATTTGGAGATGTTGCGCGACGCGATAGCAATACGACCGAGTTCGTCGTTGTGCTGCGCGCACTTGTGGGCCACCACCTTGGCGACACCTCCTGCACCAATGATAAGAACGTTCTTTTTCAATTGCTTTATTTCTCCTATATCCGCCAGCTTACGAAAGGCTGGACAGGTAGTCGTCGTAACCAAATTCACGAACCACTTCGACTGTACCGTCGAGTTGTTTCACTACGATGGACGGCATTTTCAGGCCGTTGAACCAATTTTTCTTGACCATGGTGTAGCCCGCGGTGTCGATGAACGACAGCCGATCGCCGATGGCCAGCGGACGATCAAATTGATACTCGCCGAAGATGTCCCCGGCCAGGCAGGATTTGCCGCACACCATGTAGGTGTGTTCACCGTCGCTCGGCGCCAGCTTGGCGTTGAGGCGGTAGATCAGCAGGTCCAGCAGGTGGGCTTCGATGGAGCTGTCCACGACGGCGAGGTTTTTGCCGTTGTAGAGCGTGTCGAGCACGGTGACTTCCAGGGAGGCGCTGTTGGTGATCGCCGCTTCGCCGGGTTCCAGGTAGACCTGCACGTCGTACTTCTGCGAGAACGCCTTGAGGCGCTGGCAGAAGGCGTCGATGGCATAGCCTTCACCGGTGAAGTGGATGCCGCCGCCGAGGCTGACCCAGTTGACCTTGTGCAGCAGCGCGCCGAAGCGTTCTTCGATGGTGTTCAGCATCTGGTCGAACAGGTTGAAATCGCCGTTCTCGCAGTTGTTGTGGAACATGAAACCGGAGATCTGCTCGATCACGCCTTCGATCTTCACCGGGTCCCATTCGCCCAGGCGGCTGAATGGACGCGCCGGGTCAGCCAGCAGGTAGTCGGAGCTGCTCACCTGCGGGTTGACGCGCAGGCCGCGGGTCTTGCCTTCACTGCGTTCGGCAAAACGCTGCAGTTGGCTGATGGAGTTGAAGATGATCTTGTCGCAGTTATCGAGCATCTCTTCGATTTCATCGTCGGCCCAGGCCACGCTGTAGGCGTGCGCCTCGCCTTCGAACTTCTGGCGACCGAGCTTCAACTCATACAGCGACGACGAGGTGGTGCCGTCCATGTATTCCTGCATCAGGTCGAACACCGACCACGTGGCAAAGCACTTGAGCGCCAGCAGGGCCTTGGCGCCGGACTGCTCGCGCACGTAAGCAATCTTCTGCATGTTGACCAGAAGCTTCTGTTTATCGATGAGGTAGTACGGCGTTTTGATCATTTTTGAGAGCCTGCGGCGGTGCCTGCCAAAAAAGGACACGCATTGTGCCCGCACTTGGATCGAATCGAAAGGTTAGCCGGCGGATTTTGCACGCCGGTTTTTCAAGCATAGCCCCGGAGTATGACTATCTAAGGATATGCACCGGCCCGGTGTGGGAGGGGGCTTGCTCCCGATAGCGGTGTGTCAGGCACACTATTGGCGGGCTGATCCACCGCTATCGGGAGCAAGCCCCCTCCCACATTTTGGCCTATGTGACT
The DNA here is from genome assembly GCF_900187495.1 of Pseudomonas sp. Irchel 3H9. Classification (NCBI taxonomy): domain Bacteria; kingdom Pseudomonadati; phylum Pseudomonadota; class Gammaproteobacteria; order Pseudomonadales; family Pseudomonadaceae; genus Pseudomonas; species Pseudomonas sp. Irchel 3H9. The sequence continues at coordinate 357,200 of NZ_FYDK01000002.1, forward strand.
TTGTTGCACTGCCATCAAACCGTCATCTCCCCACCACCTTCCTGCCACATTCCCCCGTTACTGTCCTCGCCAATGAGATCGATCTCAAGCGAGTGAACATGACTGACCTGAAAGACGTTGCGCGGCTGGCTGGCGTATCCCGCGCGACCGCCGCCCGCACTTTTGCCTCCCCCGAGCAGGTGCGCCCGGCGACCCGTGAGCAGGTGTTCGCCGCCGCCCGTGAGTTGGGGTTTCGGCCCAATCTGCTCGGCCGCCAACTGCGCCTGCAAACCACCCAGTTGATCGGCGTGGTAGTACCCAACCTGCTCAACCCGGTGTTCGCCGAGCAGTTCCAGGCCATGGAGCGTGCCGCGCGGTTGCGTGGCTACAGCCTGGTGCTGGCGACCACCGACTACAGCAGCGAGCGCGAGTGCATTGTGGTGGAAGAACTGCTGCGCCAGCGCGTCGATGGCCTGGTGCTGACGGTCACCGATGCCGAAAGCAACAGCGTGCTCAGCAGCCTGAATACCGAACAAACCCCGTTCGTGCTGGCCTATCACCAACCGAGCAACCCCAACTACAGCGCCGTGTCGGTGGACAACCGCGCGGGCATGGCCTTGGCCACGCGCTACTTGCTGGAGGCCGGTCATCGACGCATCAGCATGGTCGCCGGCCCCGCCTTGCAGTCCGACCGCGCACGCCTGCGCTATGCCGGTTACTGCGACGCGATGAAGGAATACGGCCTCAAAAGCCGCGCGGTGATCGAAATGCCCGCGCATACCCAGGCCGAATTCGCTGCCATCCAGCCGTACCTCAACGGCCCCGACGCCCCCAGCGCGCTGGTGTGTTCCAACGATTTCCTGGCTATCAGCCTGATCGCAGAGCTGCGCCGCAATGCCTGGAATGTACCCGGGCAGTTGTCGGTGATGGGCTTTGACGGCATAGCCCTCGGCACCCAGATGCACCCGACCCTGTGCAGCGTGGTGCAGCCCATCGCGCTGCTGGCCAGCACGGTGATTGACCAACTGCTGGCGCAGATCGCCGGGAATGCCCCGGTTTCCCATTGCCTGCCTTGCCATATCCGGCCGGGCGAAAGTACCCAACCCTTTGAGGAGTCCCTTGATGCGCGCATTCAGTAAAACCCTGGCAGCCGTGCTGCTGTGCGGTGTGGCCAGCCTGGCCCAGGCCGCCGAAACGGCTATTTGCTACAACTGCCCGCCGGACTGGGCCGATTGGGGCACCCAGCTCAAGGCCATTGCCGCCGACACGGGTGTGCAGGTGCCGCTGGACAACAAGAACTCCGGCCAGTCCCTGGCGCAACTGGTGGCCGAAAAGGCCGCGCCGGTCGCGGACGTGGTGTATTACGGCGTGACCTTCGGCTTGCAGGCGCAAAAGGCCGGTGTGGTCGATGGCTACAAACCCAAGGGCTGGGAGCAGATCCCCGCCGGCTTGAAAGACCCCGCCGGCCAGTGGTTTGCGATCCACTCCGGCACCTTGGGCATCATGGTCAACGTCGATGCATTGGGTGGCTTGCCGGTGCCGCAAAGCTGGGCCGACCTGCTCAAGCCTGAATACAAAGGCATGGTCGGCTACCTGGACCCGTCCAGCGCCTTCGTCGGTTATGTCTCTGCCGTGGCGATCAACCGCGCAATGGGCGGCGACCTGGACAACTTCGCCCCGGCCATCGACTACTTCCAGAAGCTGGCGAAAAACGCCCCCATCGTGCCCAAGCAGACCGCCTATGCGCGGGTGCTGTCCGGCGAGTTGCCGATCCTGGTGGACTACGACTTCAACGCCTACCGCGCCCGCTACAAAGACAACGCCAACGTCGCCTTCGTGATCCCCAAGGAAGGCAGCATCAGCGTGCCCTATGTGATGAGTCTGGTGGCCAACGCGCCGCACCGCGCCAATGGCGAGAAGGTGCTGGACTTCGTACTGTCGGACCAAGGCCAGGCACTCTGGGCCAAGGCTTACTTGCGCCCGGTACGCCCGGTGAACATGCCGGCCGACGTCGCCGCGCAGTTCCTGCCCGACAGCGATTACGCCCGCGCCGGTGTGGTGGACTATCAGAAAATGGCCGCTGTGCAGGAAGCCTTCGCCGCCCGTTACCTGAACGAGGTCAAGTAAGTGGCTGCATCGGCAAAACAGGCGGGCTGGGCGCTGGCCCCGGCCTTTGCGGTGCTGTTCGCATTCTGGCTGTTGCCGCTGGCGCACTTGATGGTGCTCGGCGCCGAAAGCCGCGACAGCCTCGGCAGCGGCTATTGGCAGGTGCTCAGTAGCGCGCAGTACCTGGGCAGCTTGGCGCAGACTTGCGTGCTGGCGATCGTGGTGACGTTCACCGCGTTGTTGATCGGTGGCATCAGCGGCGTATTCCTTGCGCGCCAGCAGTTTTTCGGGCGCTCGGCGTTGGTGGCCTTGCTCACGTTTCCTCTGGCGTTTCCCGGGGTGGTGGTGGGCTTTCTGGTGATCCTGTTGGCCGGGCGCCAGGGGTTGCTGGCGTCCCTGGGCCTGCAAGTGGCCGGTGAGCGCTGGATCTTTGCCTACTCGCTGGCCGGGCTGTTTGTCGGCTACCTGTACTTCTCGATTCCCCGGGTGATCCTCACGGTGATGGCCGCCTGCGAAAGCCTCGACCGCAGCCTGGAAGAGGCCGCGCATTCGCTGGGAGCAGGGCACTGGCGGGTGGTGTGCGACGTGATCGTGCCGGGCCTGGCGCCGGCGTTGGCGTCCTGTGGTGCGATCTGCTTCGCCACGTCCATGGGCGCCTTCGGCACCGCGTTCACCTTGGGCACGCGCCTGAATGTGACCCCGGTGGCGATCTACAACGTGTTCACCAACTACGCCAACTTTGCCGTCGCCGCCGCGTTGTCGGTGGTGCTCGGCGCGGTGACCTGGGCGGTGTTATTGCTCACGCGGCGCCTGGTGAAAAATGCGGGGACTGTCTTGTGAAGCGCTCATCGCTGTTTGTGATTCAACTGCTGTTCACCTTGCTGGTGTGCGCATTCATGTTGGTGCCGGTGCTGATGTCGTTGCTGGCCGGGTTGACGCGCAATTTCTTCGTCGGCCTGTCCAGCGGCCTGACCTTCGACTGGCTGATCCAGGTCTGGCAGGCCTATTCGCCCACCGTATGGCTGTCGTTGCAATTGGCGCTGGCGTGCGCGGTGTGTGTCTGCGTGATCGGCGTACCGGCGGCCTATGCGCTGGTGTGCATGAACAACCGCTTCAGCCGTGCCTTCGAAGAACTGATGGTGTTGCCGGTGGCGATGCCGGGGTTGGCCAGTGCGCTGGCGTTGCTGCTCACCTACGGCCAGTTCGGCACGTTTCGCAGCAGTTGGCTGTTCATCCTGGTGGGCCATGTGCTGTTCACCTTGCCGTTCCTGGTACGTCCGGTGATGGCGGTGATGCAACGCCAGCAACTGCCGGTGCTGGAAGAGGCAGCGGCCAGTCTGGGCGCCGGGCCGATCAAGCGCTTTTTCAGCGTGGTGGTGCCCAACTGCCGGGCGGGGATTCTCGCTGGCGTGCTGATGGTGGTGACCTTGTCGTTGGGCGAATTCAACCTGACCTGGATGCTCCACACACCCATGACCAAGACATTGCCCGTGGGCCTGGCCGACAGCTACGCCTCGGCGCGCCTGGAAATCGCCAGCGCCTACACCCTTATCTTTTTGCTGATGATCGTGCCGCTGCTGATTGCGTTGCAGGCCATCAGCGCTCGTTTGTCCCGTGGAGAGCGTCGATGACCGCTATCACTATTCGCCTGCAAGGCTGTCGCAAGGCGTTCGCCGACGGCACCGTGGCTGTGCATGATCTGAACCTGACCGTTGAAGGCGGTGAAACCCTGGCGATCCTCGGCCCGTCCGGCTGCGGCAAGACCACCACCTTGCGCCTGATTGCCGGCTTGGAACGCCCGGATGTGGGCCAGGTTTTTTTCGGCACCGACGACGTCACTCGTCTGCCCATCGAGCGCCGCGACGTGGGCATGGTGTTCCAGAACTACGCGTTGTTTCCCAACCTCGATGTGGCCGGCAATATCGTCTACGGCTTGAAGATTCGCGGCATGGCGCCGCTTGCGCGGAACAAGCGCTGCGAGGAACTGCTGGAGCTGGTGGGCCTGCAACAGCATGGCAAGCGCAGCATCCACGAATTGTCCGGTGGCCAGCGTCAACGCGTGGCCTTGGCCCGTGCCTTGGCGCCGCGCCCTAAAGTGCTGTTGCTGGACGAACCGCTGGCCGCCCTGGATGCGCAATTGCGCGAGCGCTTGCGCAGCGAGCTGAATGAACTGCTGCGCGGCCTCGGTATCACCTCGGTATTCGTCACCCACGATCAGGGCGAAGCCATGGCCCTGGGCGATCGTATCCTGGTGATGGAGCACGGCCGCGTCGCGCAACTGGCCAGCCCACGGGAGATCTACCAGAAACCGGCCAATGCGTTCGTCGCCGGTTTTGTCGGCAACCTCAATGCCTTTGCCGTTACCTCGCGAACAGCCCATGGCCTGAAAGTCTGCGGCGGCGAGTTGCCGTGGCAGGCCGCTGACGTGCCCAACACGGTGTACTGCCGCCCCGAACACTTGCGGGTGATGGAGAGCGAAGGGCACTTGCACGGCCATCTACTGGCGCAGTTTTTCCAGGGCGCCCAAAGCCGCTTGCTGGTGGACGTGGGCGGCCCGCAACCGCTGCTGGTGGACAGCAGCGACAACCACCTGTACGCCGTCGGCGCGCCGATCGCCTTGGCGATTGCGCCGCACATGTTGTTCACCCTGAATGCGTGAGAGTTTGCTTGTGAATCGTCCGTTTCTTGTTGCGCAAATCAGCGACCTGCACCTTAAAGCCGGCCAGCGCCTGACGTATGGGGTGGTCGATACCTTGGGCGCGCTGCGCCGTGCCGTCGACCATTTAAACGCCAGCCAACCCCGGCCCGATATCGTGGTGGTCAGCGGTGACCTGGTGGACTTCGGCCGCGCTGATGAATACGCCGTGCTGCACCCCGAACTCGCGCGCCTGCACATGCCGTGCTACCTGGTGCCCGGCAACCACGACACACGCGGTCCGTTGCTTGAGGCATTCCGTGATCACGCCTATTTGCCGTCGTCGGCAGAGGGGCCGTTGGACTGGGTGGTGGACGAGCATCCGCTGCGCTTGATCGGCCTGGACTCGACTATCCCGGGTGGGCATGGCGGCCAGCTACTGGACAGCCAATTGCACTGGTTGGACGAGCAACTGGCACGCCGCCCGGACGCGCCGACGTTGCTGATCCTGCACCACCCGCCCTTTATCAGCGGCATCGGCCATATGGACCGCGAACCCTTTATCAATTCCGCCGCACTGGAGCGCGTAGTGGCACGCCACCCGCAAGTGGAACGCCTGCTGTGCGGGCACCTGCACCGACCGATGCAACGACGCTTTGGCGGCAGCTTGAGTTGTGTGTGCCCCGGCACCTCCCATCAGATTGTGCTGGACCTGCAAGACGCCGCGCCCGCGCATTTCAACCTGGAACCGGCGGGGTATTTGTTGCATCGCTGGGATGCGCAACACGGCTTGATCAGCCACAACGGCGTGTTCGGGGATTACCCGGGGCCGTATCCGTTTTATGACGCTCATGGATTGATTGACTGAGGCTTACGGAGGTTTCACTTCACTCAACTAGCTAACAACTAAGTAACTGAACAACCGTTAATGCCCCGGCCAACGTCACGTTTGGCCGACGGTATCCTGCTGCCCATTTTTTGCGCCCGGAACTTGGATTCCGCGCCGGAGTTCGTCCTGATGAAAGCCACGTTGAATGTATTAAGTGTATTGACCGGCGGCCTGGGCATTGCCCTGAGCCCCTTGGCGTCTGCTGACTTTTTGAGCGACAGCAAAGCCAACTTGAGCATGCGTAACTTCTACTTCAATAACGACAACCGCGACGGCACGGCGGCACCGTCGAAGACCGAAGAGTGGGGCCAGGCCTTTATCCTCAACTACCAGTCGGGCTTCACTGACGGCACCGTCGGCTTTGGCCTGGACGCCATCGGCATGCTCGGCGTGACCCTCGACAGCAGCGCCGCGCGCCATGTCGGCAGCTCGATGATCCCCACCGAAGACGGCAAGGCCACGGACAACTGGGCCCGTGGCGGCGCGACGGCTAAGGCACGCTTTGCCAAGACCGAAGCGCGCTACGGCTACCTGCGCCCGAACCTGCCGATCCTGGTGAGCAACGACGGCCGCCTGTTGCCGCAGTCGTTCGAAGGCGGGCAAGTCACCAGCAAGGACATCGACAACCTGACCCTGGTCGGCGGCCAGCTTGAGCACACCACCGGTCGCGGCTCCAGCGACCGCAGTGGCCTGGCCGCGGCGGGCGGTACCCAGGAAAGCAATAAATTCACCTACGCCGGCGCGGACTACCAACTGACCAAGGACCTGATGGTCCAGTACTACTACGCCAACCTCGAAGACTATTACCAGCAACACTTCGCCGGGTTGATCCACGTATTGCCGTTGGGCGAATACGGCTCATTGAAAACCGACCTGCGCTACTTCAAGACCAGCTCCGACGGCAAAAACAGCAGTGCTGCCGGCCGTGCCGAGGGCTACAAGCTGGGCGGCTATACCAAGAACGGCAACGGTGAAATCGACAACAACACCTGGAGCGCCGCGTTCATCTACTCCCTGGGCCCGCACGTGATCACCGCCGGCTACCAGCAAGTCTCGGACGACAGCAACTTCGCCCAACTCAACCAGGGCGGCCTGGTGAACAAAGGCGAGGGCGGTGCCAGCCTGTACCTCTACACCGACCGTACCGTGCAGACCTTCATCCAGGCCGGTGAGCGCACCGCCTTTGCCCAGTACGCCTACGACTTCGCGTCGCTGGGTGTACCCGGCCTGAAGGCCTCGGTGATGTACCTCAAGGGCGACCACATTCTTACCGCCAGCGGCAACGACGCCAGCGAGTGGGAGCGGGACATCTCGTTGGATTACGTGGTGCAGAGCGGCACGTTCAAGAACGTCGGGTTCGGCTGGCGTAACGGCGTGTCACGCAGTGAAGTGGCGCGGGACCAGGACCAGAATCGGGTGTTTGTGAGTTATTCGATTCCGTTGATGTAGTACAGCTGAGCGCCTCACCTCTGTAGGCGCGAGTGGGCGCTCAGTGATCGTGCATGCGTTGCGGTGTCATCGCTGATCTGATGAAAACCGCAGCGCAGATAAAATGCCGCGGCTTCGGGTGTATCGGTAGATAAGCGCACATCGTGGAATTTCAGCGTGGCGTAATCCAGCAGTGCTTGAACCAAGGCCTTACCCACGTCTCGCCCTCGCATTTGGGGAGTCACGTATACCCGGCGCAGCCGGCCCACGGTTGAGCCGGCGTAGGGATCACGGGTAACGCCGCCGACTGCAATCAGTTGCTCCTGGTAAAACACGCCCAAAAGGTACTCGCCCGGTTGTTCGAACCGATTGGCGCCTGTTTCCCACTCTGTGATCAGGCGCGTGAGGAACCTGAACCCTTCGGCAATAGCTTGCGCTTCCAGCGTGTGGATCTCGTCTGGGAGTTCTTCCAGTCTACGTATCGAAGGGGCTTCGCTGGAGGGCTTCATAGGGACTCTTTGTGTGGGCACTGAGCGTTCGACCTCATAGCTGATTGCGCCCCAAAGACAACTGCCTTGGGTAATGACATCCCTGTAGGGACCTATCCGAAATAGCGTGGCGGGCACTGTACCTGTGGCGAGGGAGGCGTGCTCAAACCACCCGGTTCCTGCCCGCGGCCTTGGCCTCATACAAACACATGTCCGCGCGTTTGAGTAGTGCCAGGGAGTCACGGTCCGAAGGCTCGGCCACGCCCACGCCGATGCTCACGGTCAGACGGCCCACGGTTGGAAACACTGCCGCCTCGACGGCCGCGCGGATTTTTTCGGCGACCACGTCGGGGCTGTCCGGCGCTTCGACTTCCGGCAGCAGCACGGCGAATTCTTCCCCGCCATAACGCGCCACAAAGTCAGTGGCGCGCGTCGTGCTTTCTATCAGCGCGGCGAGTTGGCACAGCACATCATCGCCAATGGCGTGGCCGTAGGTGTCGTTGACGCGCTTGAAGTAATCGGCATCGATCAGCAGCAGGGCGAAGGTGCGGCCGGTACGTTGGAACAGCAGGCTGTTCTCGGCGAGTTTTTCATCGAAGCGGCGACGGTTGAACACGCCGGTGAGGGCATCGTGGGTGGCCAGTTTCAGCAGTTCGGCGTTGGCCTGGGTGAGGTCGGCGGTGCGTTGGGCGACAGTGGCTTCCAGGGAGGCGTTGGCTTCCTGCAGCTGGCGTTCCTTGGCCAGCAGCGCTTGGGTCATGCCGGTGAGCGAACGGCCCAGTTGGGCGATTTCCAGTACCGAGTGCTCCTGGGGAAACACGGCGCCGGGCTGGTGCTCCTGGACTTGCTTGGCGGATTTGGCCAGTTGTTCGATAGGGCGACTGAGGGAGGAGGCCAGGTAATACGCCGCGACCATGAACGCCACGGCGGCGAGTACACCGAGTATCAGCAGTTTGTAGAGCAGCGTGCGCGCCGGTTGCAGGGCCACATCCAACGGCTGGCGCACCATGATGTACCAAGTCATTTTTGCGTTGGAGGGGCTGGGCACCGCGACCGAAGCGGTCACAAAACCGTCCGCCGTGGACCAGCCGGAAGGCGTGACCAGCTTGTCTTTAGGCATCTGCTCGCCGGCCAGCAGTTCGGGATAAAGCACCTTGCCGTCGAAGTCGACAATCAGCGCCTCGATATCAGGGATGGCGTCCTTCTGCATCACTGCCGAATCGACGATTTGCGTCACCCAGCGCCAGTGCGCATGGGCCCCCAGCACGCCGATGGTCTCGCCCTTGACGTTACGGATAGGCTCGGCGAAATCAATAAAACGCAACAGCTCGCCGTTGGCCGCCCCTGGCAGCAACTTGGCCAGCAGCACCGCCTCATGGGGATCGCCGGTGTACTCGCCAAGCAGACCGGCCTGGAACCATGGGCGCTGGCTGACAGATTGATTCACCAGCAGCCCATTCACCGCCTGGCGCACACGGCCGTCGGCATCGGCGACGCCCATCCACGCGTACTCGGCGCGAGACTGGGTACGCAGCTCCATCAGCGTGAGGATGTCCGGCTCGTTCAAGTCACCCTTGCGAAACAGCGGCGCTTTGCTGAGCAGGGTCACTTCCAGCTGACGCTCGCGCAGTTGCACGGCCAACAGCGCAGCGGTGGAGCGCGCTGTGCTCAACAAAGCAACGCCGCTGGCCTGCTTCATCTGCCCAGTTGCGATGTGCCCCACATAAAAGCCCACGCTCAGCAAGGTGAGCAGGGATAAACCGGCAAACCATAAGGTCAGGTGACTGCGCAGGCTGGCTTTGATCATGGGTGCTCATTTGAATGTATTGTTTGCGAGCATAGTACCCGCAATGAATGAGTGCCGTGTCGGCTAAAGGCAAGCTTCAACATGAGCGAAACTTGTGCTGATCTAAAATAGAATGAGTTTGTCTCACCATGATCAATTCCCGACAATGACTGCCATACATAACGACATTGGAGTTGTAAGTCATGGCTGTCGCTCATTCCCTGGGATTTCCGCGCATTGGACGCGATCGTGAACTGAAAAAAGCGCAGGAAGCGTTCTGGAAGGGTGAGCTCGACGAGGACGGCCTGCGCGCCGTTGGCCGTGACCTGCGCAAGACCCATTGGGCGTTGCAGAAACAGGCCGGTATTGAGTTGCTGCCCGCTGGCGATTTCGCCTGGTACGACCAGGTGCTGACTCACTCGCTGATGTTCGGCGTGATCCCTGAGCGCTTTCGCCCGGCGGATGGCAAGGCCACCCTGCAAACCCTGTTCGGTATGGCGCGGGGTGTCAGCGACAACTGCTGCGGTGGTGCCCACGCCCAGGAAATGACCAAGTGGTTCGATACCAACTACCACTACTTGGTGCCTGAATTCAGCGTCGACCAGCACTTCCATCTGGGCTGGGATCAACTCTTCGAAGAAGTGCAGGAAGCTCTCGAACTGGGCCACAACGTCAAGCCGGTGGTGATTGGCCCGTTGACGTACCTGTGGCTGGGCAAGGCCAAGGGCGGCGACTTCGACAAGCTTGATCTGCTGGAGCGCCTGCTGCCGTTGTATGGCCAGATCTTCCAACGCCTGGCGGACCTGGGCGTGGAATGGGTACAGATCGACGAGCCGATCCTGGTGCTCGACCTGCCACAAGAGTGGAAAAACGCTTTCGAACGCGCCTATAACCTGATCCAGCGCGACCCACTGAAAAAGTTGGTGGCTACCTACTTCGGTGGTCTGGAAGAGAACCTCGGCCTGGCCGCGAACCTGCCAGTGGATGGCCTGCACATCGACCTGATACGGGCGCCGGAACAGTACCCGACCATCCTCGACCGTCTGCCGGCGTACAAGGTGCTGTCCCTGGGGGTAGTGAACGGCCGCAACGTCTGGCGCTGCGACCTGGAAAACGCCCTGGCGACCTTGCAGCATGCTCATGAAAAACTCGGTGATCGCCTTTGGGTGGCGCCGTCCTGCTCGCTGCTGCACAGCCCGGTGGACCTGGGCCGTGAAGACAAGCTGGATGCCGAGTTGAAAAGCTGGCTGGCCTTCGCTGTGCAGAAGTGCGCTGAAGTGGCGGTGCTGGCCCAGGCGGTCAACCAACCTGAAGCGCCCAACGTGCTTGCTGCTCTGACGCACAGCCGCACCGTGCAGGCCGCACGCGCTGCTTCGCCAAGAATCCACAAACCGGCCGTCCAGGCACGTGTTGCCGCTATTACTGCCAAGGACAGCCAGCGCCACTCGCTGTTTGCCCAGCGTATCGAGCAACAGCGCGCTGGCCTCAAACTGCCGTTGTTCCCGACCACCACCATCGGTTCGTTCCCGCAAACAGCCTCTATCCGCCTGGCGCGCCAGTCATACAAGGCCGGCAAGTTGAGCGAGGCCGAATACGTCGAAGCGATGCACAGCGAAATTAGGCACGCCGTCGAAGTGCAGGAAAACCTCGGCCTGGATGTGCTGGTGCATGGTGAAGCTGAACGTAACGACATGGTCGAATACTTCGCCGAGCAACTGGATGGCTACGTGTTCACGCGCTTCGGCTGGGTCCAGAGCTACGGTTCGCGTTGCGTGAAACCAGCCGTAATTTTCGGCGACCTGAGCCGTCCGAAGGCGATGACCGTGGAGTGGATCCGCTATGCCCAAGGCCTGACCCACAAGGTCATGAAAGGCATGCTGACCGGTCCGGTGACCATGCTGATGTGGTCGTTCCCCCGCGAAGACGTGAGCCGTGAAGTGCAGGCCCGCCAATTGGCCTTGGCGATTCGTGATGAAGTGGTTGATTTGGAAACCGCTGGCATCAAGATCGTGCAGATCGACGAAGCCGCGTTTCGCGAAGGCCTGCCGTTGCGCCAGGCACAGTGGCAGCACTACCTGGATTGGGCCACCGAAGTGTTCCGCCTGTGCGCCTCTGGCGTGCGTGACGACACCCAGATCCATACCCACATGTGCTACAGCGAGTTCAACGATGTGATCGAGTCCATCGCAGCGATGGATGCCGATGTGATCACCATCGAAACCTCACGTTCGGACATGGAGTTGCTGGACGCGTTTGAAGCCTTCGCCTACCCGAATGACATCGGCCCGGGAGTCTACGACATCCACTCGCCACGGGTGCCCGATGCATCGGAAATGGCTAACCTGCTGCGCAAGGCAGCCAAGCGGATCCCGGCCGAGCGGTTGTGGGTGAACCCGGATTGCGGTTTGAAGACGCGTGGCTGGCCGGAGACTGAGGCGGCGCTGATTCATATGGTCACTGCGGCGCGTCAACTGCGAGCGGAATTGGCGTAACGCGGTTAAAAATGTGGGGCGAGGTTTGCTTTCGATGGCGGTTTGTTGGTGTGCATATCCGTTTCTGCGGTCACGGCGGGTATTGGTTCCGCCCTTACGGCGGGTCACTTTGGAAAAGCCCCAAAGTAACCAAAGGGCTCTTGCCCCAACACTCGGCACCTCGCCTAGGCTCGGTGTGCCCTCACTCCGGCTTGAATCCGTGGGCCGCCGCGATGGGCCATCCATGGCCCAGCGCGGCTAACCCGGCGTCCTGCCGGGTTACCCACGGATTCAAGCCTGCGTTCGGCCAGCGTGTTTGACGGGGCGCCTGAGATCAAGATCAAAAGCGCAGATCAAAAGAACGCTGACTTCGTCAGCGAAAAGGATGTAAGAGCCAAATCAAAAGCAGATCTAAAGCAGAGCAAAAGCAGAGCAAAAGCAGAGCAAAAGCAGAGCAAAAGCAGAACAAAAGCAGATCTAAAGCAGAGCAAAAGCAGAACAAAAGCAGAACAAAAGCAGAACAGCAGGCTAGGACCTATCTGGCTGATCTATGGAGATCAAACTGTGGGAGGGGGCTTGCTCCCGATGGCAGTGGGTCAGTCACAGCTGCATCAACTGACACACCCTCATCGGGAGCAAGCTCCCTCCCACAGTTGGACGGAGTTCGGCTTAAGAATCCGGTCGCCGTAAGGGCGAAACCGTAAGCCGCCGTTATCGCAGCAACGGATATGTGCTCAGCCAGCATCCTGACTCGGAGATATCGAAGTCAGGGCCTGTAGCATCGCCACACTGCCCCTCCCACAATTGAATCTACGCTCAGAGGTATTTGAGCCACGCCAGATCCCTTCGACGCGCCTTCAGCCCGGCAAACCAGCGCACTGGCACGTAAAGCACCAGCGGCAGCAACAGGGCCGCCAGCCATACGGCACCGATGCTGTCGAACCCGAAGTAGTTGCCATGGTTGAGGCCGAACGCCGCCACACACGCTACATACAGCACCTTCAGCACATACAGGTGCAGCAGGTAAAAGAACATCGGCGCTGCACCAAACACGGCCAATACTCCGATCCAACGTTTATGCCCCGCGCGTTCAAACGCCAACAGCAACAACAGTCCAATCCCCAACGTCAACGCCAAGAACAACAACGAAGGCGGGTATTTGGTCACGTTGAAAAAGCTCATCACCGTTTGCACGCCGCTCTCGTACGTCTGCCAAGGCTTCTCGCCGTAGCCGTTGACCGCACGCAACATCACAAACCCCATCAACGAACCCGCACCGGCCAGCAACAGTTGGCGCTGGCGCGCTGCAGGCACGGTGGCATTGGCGAACCACGGACCGATGCTGTAGCCCAGTGCAATCACACCGATCCACGGCAACACCGGATAGGTAGTGCGCAAGCGCAGGTCGGCGGACACGTCGATCCAACTGCGTTCATGCAGGATTGCCCACAGATTCTGCAGCGCCGAACCTGGAGCAAAGTGCACGCCATCCAGCAGGTTGTGCCCGCCGATGATCACCAGCGCCACGATGATCAGCAGCGGGCGCGGCAGCCACACGAGGGCGGCGAGGGCGATCATGCTGATGCCAATCGCCCAGATTACTTGCATGTAGATCACGCTCGGTGGGAGCTGGAAGGTCCAGGCTAAGTTGACCAGGGTGAATTCCAGCACCACCAGGAACAACCCGCGCTTGAACAGGAACGCCGACACATCGCGGCGGCCCTGGTATTTCTGGCCGTACAAAAACGCGGATAACCCCGTGAGCAAGACAAACACCGGCGCACACAGGTGGGCGAGGGTGCGGCTGATAAACAGCGCAGGTTCGGTGTTGTCGATGCTCATCGGGTCGCCGACCTGACGGTGCAGCAGGAAGGTTTCGCGAACGTGGTCGAGCAGCATGAACAGGATCACCAGGCCGCGCAGGGCGTCGATGGAGAGCAGGCGTTGACGGAGGGGAACAGCATCGGTCATGGGTGTGGTCGCAGGGCTGGGTGGAAAGTGGATGTTATTCTATAACATTAAATTGCACATTGCTGAGGTCCGTCACCCAGACTAGAATGCGATCAATTCTTAATTACTCCGTGGCCTTGGTGCCGGTGACTCGCATGTCGTCCCCCCTCAACCTGCCTATTCAGGCGCTGTACTGCGAACACCACGGATGGTTGTACCGCTGGCTCGACCGCAAACTGGGCAATGCCAGCGATGCGGCCGACCTGGCTCACGACACCTTCGTGCGGTTGTTGAGTCGCCAAAGCTGCGCCGGTTTTGGCAGCGAGCCACGGGCGTTGCTCACTCATATTGCCAAGGGCCTGATGATCGACAGTTGGCGTCGTCAGGAGGTCGAACGCGCCTACCTGGAAACCATCGCCCACTTGCCCGAGCAGCAAGTGCCATCGCCGGAAACCCGCTGGCTGATTCTCGAAGCGCTGTACCGTATCGAAGCCATGCTGCGCGACTTGCCCGAGAAAACCCGCCAGGCGTTCCTGATGTCGCAGCTCGATGGCCTGACGTACCAGCAGATTGCCGATGAGTTGAAGGTGTCGCTGGTGTCGGTCAAACGCTATATGCGCGATGCTTTCCTCGCCTGCCTGAGCGTGGCATGAACCCGTCGATTGACCCGCTGATCCTGGGCGAAGCCGCCGACTGGATGGTGCAGTTGCAGTCCGGCAGCGCGACCGACGAAGACCACCGCGCCATCGCCCAATGGCAAGGCCGCAGCGCCCAGCACGCGCAGGCCTGGCAGCGTGCGCAGGCGATTCTGGGGGACTTCAACAGCGTGCCGAGTGCGATTGCCGGCGATACCCTCAAGCGTATCGGCCGCAAAAAATCCCTTGGCCGGCGCCAGGCATTGGGGTTGTTGCTGCTGGCAGGTCCGGCGACGTGGCTGGCCTTGCAGCAAAAGCCCTGGCAGTCGTGGGCGGCCGACCAGCGCACCGCCATCGGCGAGCAACGCAATTTGACCTTGCCTGACGGTACGCGCCTGCTGATCAACACCGCCAGCTCGTTGAATATCGGCTTCACCGATCAGGTACGGCGCATTGAACTGCTGCAAGGCGAAGTGATGATCACCACCGCCAAGGACCCTGCGCCAAGCCATCGTCCGTTTATCGTACAAACCCGCCACGGCACCGCCCGTGCGCTGGGCACGCACTTCAGCGTGCGTGTCGGTGAGCACATCAGCCGCGTGGCCGTGATCGAAGGTGCGGTGGAGATGCTTCCTACCCACGCCGAGCGTGGGTTGATCCTCAAGGCCGGTGAGCAGAGCGCATTTGGCAACGACAGCGTGGCGGCGGTTGGGCCGCTGGATGTCAGCGCCATGACCTGGGAGAACGGCATGCTGCTGGCCCAGCATATGCGCCTGGCGGATTTGCTCGACGAACTGGGGCGCTACCGTGCCGGCGTGTTGCGTTGCCACCCCGGTGTGGCGGGGTTGACCGTTTCCGGCGCATTCCCCCTGCGTGATACGGATGCCAGCCTGCGCCTGTTGCAGGAAACCCTGCCGGTGACCGTCAGCCGCTTGACCGGCTACTGGGTCACCGTCGAGCCGCGTTGAAATTTCTTTCAGATTCGCTGATACCTTTTTCGTTGTCGTCCGGTGTAGGGGAGAACCCTCAACGTTGCACCGCGCCGACAGGAACGCCCATGAACGCCAGACTGCACCTCGTTTGCCCCCGTCCCCTCAAGGCGCTGAGCCTGGCTGTTGCGCTTGCCACTCTCGCACCGCTGCACAGCGCCATGGCAGCAGAGACAGTAGCGGGCGCCGCGCGCAGCTATGCCCTCGCGCCGGGGCCCTTGGGCAATGTGTTGGCGCAGTTCGCGGCGTTATCCGGTGTGCCGCTGTCGTTTGATTCCGCGCTGCTCAATGACCAACAGAGTTCGGGCCTGCAAGGCAGCTACACTGCGCAATCGGGTTTCATGCAACTGCTCCAGGGCAGCGGCTACACCGTGCAAAGCACCGGCAGCGGCGGCTACACCGTGGTGCCCGAGGCCACTGGCGACGTGCTGCAACTGGGCGCCACCACCATCAGCGCCGAAACGAGTGGGGCAGAGGTGGACACCTATGGCGGTGGCCAGGTAGCGCGTTCGGCGCGCCTGGGCGTGTTGGGCAATCGCTCGATCAATGACGTGCCGTTCAGCGTGGTCAGCTACACCTCCAAAACCATCGCCGACCAGCAGGCGCGCACCGTGGGTGACGTGTTGCTCAACGACGCGTCGGTGCGCCAGTCCTCCGGGTTCGGTAACTTCTCCCAAGTGTTTACCATCCGCGGCCTGCCACTGAACACCGATGACATTGCTTTCAACGGCCTCTATGGCGTGCTGCCCCGGCAGATCGTCACCACCGAGGCCCTGGAACGTGTGGAGTTGTTCAAAGGCCCCAACGCCTTCGTCAACGGCGTATCGCCGGCGGGCAGTGGGATTGGCGGCAGCGTCAACCTGGTGCCCAAGCGCGCCGAAGACACCGCGACCCGCAGCATCAGCCTCGACACCACCACCGACGGCCAGGCCGGTGGGCACCTCGACCTGGGCCAGCGCTTTGGCGAAGACAACCGTTTCGGTGCGCGGGTCAACCTGGCCAAACACGGCGGTGACACGGCCATCGAGGATGAATTCAAAAGCTCACAACTGATCGCCATCGCCCTGGATTACCGTGGCGAGCGCCTGCGCATGTCCACCGATTTCGGCTACCAGAAAGAGCGCATCAACAGCGGCCGCTCGGTGGTCTACCCCACAGGTACCCAAGTGCCGAAGGCGCCATCGGCGAAGCATAACTACGCCCAGGATTGGAGCTGGTCGGAGTTGGAAGACACCTACGGCATGTTCAATGCCGAGTACGACCTCAATGACAACTGGACGGCTTACGTGGGCGGCGGCGCCAAGCACACGCGGGAGAATGGTCAGTATTCGTCGTTGTATGTGGGCAACAACGGTGCCGGGCAAGTGGGCTTTTTGTATTCGCCCCATGATGAGGACAACAAGAGTGCCATGGCCGGTTTGAACGGGCACTTCAGCACTGGGCCGGTGACCCATCAGATGAACGTCGGTTTGTCGGGAGTCTGGGGCGAACAGCGTTCGGCGTTTGAAGCGATCCTGCGGGGCAATCGCAAGCCCGGCGATCTGTACAACCCGACCCAGATAGCGCGCCCGACCGTCACCTATTTCGGCAGCGATGTGCACGACCCACGCATCGTTGGCAAAAACCGCATCAAGAGTGCTGCGGTGTCCGACACCTTGGGCTTTATCGACGATCGCGTATTGCTGACGTTGGGCGTGCGCCGCCAGACCATCGAAGTGGACGCCTGGAACACCACCACCGGCGTGCGCAGTGCCAACTATGCCGAGTCGATCACCACGCCGGTTTATGGCCTGGTGGTCAAGCCTTGGGAGCATGTGTCGTTCTACGCCAACCGTATCGAAGGCTTGGCCCAAGGTCCGACGGCGCCGCTGACCAACGTCACCAATCCCGGCGAAGTCTTTGCGCCCAACCGCAGCAAACAGACTGAAGCCGGGGTCAAGTTCGATTGGGACAGCTATGGCGCTACCCTCGGTGTCTACCGCATCGAACAGCCGAACAGTGCGACCAACACCAACGCCAATGGCACCCATACCTTCAGCGTCGACGGTGAGCAGATCAACAAAGGTGTGGAACTCAACGTCTTCGGCGAACCCCTTGACGGCCTGCGCGTGCTGGCCGGTGCAACCTGGATGAACACCGAGTTGAAGCGCACTGCCAACGGCCTCACCGACGGCAACCGCGCTGCCGGTGTGCCGCGTTTTCAGTTCAACGTGGGCGCCGATTGGGACATTCCGGGCATCCAGGGCGCTGCGATTAACGCACGGCTGCTGCGCACCGGCGGCGAGTACGTCAACGCTGACAACACACTCAGCATTCCGGCCTGGACCCGTGTTGACCTCGGTGCGCGTTATGGCTTCAAGGCCGACGACAAGTTCATCACCTTGCGCGCCAACGTCGAGAATGTCGCGAACAAGGCGTACTGGGCGTCGGCGTCGACCGCCAATAACTACCTGACCCAGGGCGAGCCACGGACGGTGAAGCTATCGGCAACGGTGGACTTCTAAAGGGTAAACACGGTCCACTGTCGAACGTGTTTGGGGGGGCGCCAGACGCCTGACGCCCACCCAATACCGATCTATAAAGGACGTGTAGGCACCCACCGGCAGCCCTACACGGGCGAGGTCAATATTCAGGCGTTTTAAGCAGTATTCCCGCCAGGAATGCCCCCATAAAAACCCTGCATTGTCTTTATCCGCGCACATCTCGTAGCGTGAGGGCTCATTCAAGGAGATTGCCCATGAGCCAGAGCCCGTTGCGCCTTTACGTTGATTCGCTGTTCACCAGCCCCTACGCGATGTCGGTGTTCGTCACCCTGCGGGAAAAGGGCCTGGCCTTCGAACTGGTTACCCTGGACCTGGATGCCGCGCAAAACCAGACCGCCGATTTCGCCCGGCTGTCTGTGACCCAACGGGTGCCAACTCTGGTGGAAGGTGACTTTGCGTTGTCGGAATCTTCGGCGATCACCGAGTATCTGGAAGAGGCCTACCCCGAGACAGCGGTATACCCCGTCGATCCAAAGCAGCGGGCGAGGGCGCGGCAGGTGCAGGCGTGGTTGCGCAGTGATTTGCTGCCAATTCGTCAGGAGCGTTCCACGTTGGTGGTGTTCTACGGCCAGCAGATGCCGCCGTTGTCACCCGTGGCCGAAGCGGCCGCCAAGCGGTTCATCACTGGGGCGCAGGCGTTGTTGGCGGGTAACCCGACGAACCTGTTCGGTGAGTGGTCGATTGCTGATGTGGATCTGGCGATCATGCTCAACCGCCTGATCCTCAACGGCGACCGCGTACCGGCTGAGTTGGTGGCGTATGCCCAGCGTCAGTGGCAGCGGCCGTCGGTGCAGGAATGGGTCAATCAGCAACGTCCTGCGCTGTAGCGTTTGCGGTGATGTGTTCCACACGCCGATCCAGGTCTTCCCAATCGGCCATGCCCAGCACCCGCGTAGTGTTCAAGCCGCGCAGGTAACCGCGCAGTTGTTGGGCGCTGGCACAGACTTGGTCGGCGTCGGCGTTGATGTCCTGCAGCACGGTTTCATAGTCGACCAGGTAATCGGCGACCCGCTCGCGAAATTCCGGCAAGACGGCTTCACGGATGCGGTCGAAGGTTTTCTGGTGGGGCTTCATGGCGGCTCCTTATCGGTTTTATCGCAACACTATCGCTTCAGATAATAGTCACCATCACGCAACGCAAGTTCTGTTTTCGCACGGAAAGCGCAAAATCCCTTCATCGAGACGCTGTTCAAGGAAATGCGCGATGAGGACGATTATTCAGCTTGGTCTAATGATTCTGATGCTGGGTACGGTGGCAGTGAGCAACGCGGCCATCGCCGGCGAACTGCGTACAGGCCATTTGCTACCCATCGCCGGTAGCGTAAACTCCCTGCAGCACACGCAGTCAGTAGGTGTGTTGTTGAGCGACAATACTCGCGACAACCTCAGCTATCTGGAACGCTACCACGATATGGCCTTGAATGGCGCCAAGGATGCCCTCGACGGGCGTATCCGCCAGGCGTTCGTCAACAGCTCCGACCCGGAGTTGGCCATTGATTGGTTGATGAGTTCGCTGCAGGGCGCCTTTTTGTCGGTGACCGTCTACGACAACCTGGATGCCTTGGTGCAGGCTCATCCCGATGTAGTGGTGATGCTCGATACCCATAATCAACTGCTCACTCAGCGTAACGATCAGGTCGAGGCGCGCTTTATTGCGCGGTTCTATGACGCCGACCTGCAATACATCGCCAAGGCCGAAGGCTCGGTGCACAAACAGGTGCCGTCGGTGTGGGTCCGTGACAAGGACGCGCCGGAAATTGCCGCGCAGATCGAGCAGCAGCGGGATGTGCAGTTGGATGCTTTGAAGCAGTTTGATGCGTCGCTCAAGGCGCTGGTACGTGCCGGTTGATGTGAACGTTTATATTCAATATCAGGATTTTTTCATGCGCTCTTTTTTTGTACCGGCTACGGCTCTGTTGATGGCCGGCTGTGTCTCTGCCCCAAACACTCCAACCTTGACCCTGCAAACCAGCAAAGGCCCTGACGCCTATTTCCAATGCGTCTTGCCCAAGCTGGAAAAACACGGGATTACGTCGACCGTGACCCAGAACTCGCGCCACGCCCGCGCGGTGTTGACCAGTAAGATTGCGGCCGACGATGTGCTGGAAGCCTACAAGGCTGGAGAGGGCGCCAAGGTGTTCCTGTATGAGCGCAAGCCGCTGGCGTCGGCGTTAACGCCGTCGCGACTGGAGTTGGCGGCGCAGGAATGTAAGTAGCACACACATCCAATGTGGGAGGAGGCTTGCTGTGGTGAGCAGGCTTGCCCTGCGCTGGGCTGCGAAGCCGCCCCTCCCCACAGGTTGATGTGTACTCGACCTAGGCTTTGGCTTCGTTGCTGAAACTGTTGACGGTCTTGACCAGCCCTTGAGCCGCCAACGCCACCAATTCACCGCCTTTCTCCACCGTCGCCAGCGCCGGGTCCGAGCCCATGCGTCCATCGGGGAAGCGTGCACGGAAGTCCAGGGCTTCGCGGATCGGACCAGTGTTGGCGATATGCGGCGAATAGTCGGCCGACTTGATCGAGTCCGGATACGCCCACTGCGTCACCGCGATCTCTGACGGCGTGGCATGACTGCCGTGGCCTACCGGGAATTGGCGGTGGGCCAGGTCACTGACGCCTTCCAGGTCCCACCAGTTCACCAGCTTCAGGGCGAAGCCGGCGGGTCGACGGGCAAAACTGGCTTCGGCGTACAACTCGGAAAACGCCGCCTCGATGGTTGCGATATTCCCGCCATGGCCGTTGAGGAACAGGATCTTGTCGAAACCATGCCCGGCCAGCGAACGCACCCAATCGCCAATCGCGGCGATAAAGGTGGAAGGGCGCAAGGAAATGGTGCCGGGGAAACCCAGGTGATGCTGGGCCATACCGATATTGAAGGTCGGCCCGATCAGGATGTCGGCGTTTTTTTGCGCCTCAACGGCGATGATTTCCGGACACATCCAGTCGGTGCCCAGCAGACCGGTCGGGCCGTGCTGCTCGTTGGAGCCGATGGGGATCACCACCGTGCGACTGCGCTCCAGAAACTGCCCGATCTCGATCCAGGTCGATTGGTGTAGAAGCATTGAACGCTCTCTTTTATCTGTGGGGACAGGCTAACCGCCACGGATTGTACGACTACTTGCCACCTGTTGGGGTTTGCAATTGAGGTACGTCGAGGACTTCAACCAGCGCTGGTCGGGGTACCACGAAAACATAAACTGCCCGTCCTTGAGTTTATCCACCACCTGGCGCGCCACCTGCGGGCGCACCGCCGGGCAACCCTGGCTGCGGCCGATACGGCCTTCGCGCTTGCTCCACAGCGGGCTTACGTAGTCGGCGGCGTGAATCACGATGGCGCGATCACGGGCCTGGTCATTGAACCCCGGCTCCAAGCCATCCATGCGCAGCGAGTAACCGTGGGTGCCCAGGTAACTTTCCTGGGTGCGGAACAGGCCCAGGCTGGATTGATGGCTACCTTCGGTATTGGAGAACTGGGTGGCGAAGTTCTCCCCGGACTTGGCGCCGTGGGCCACCAGATCGCGCAGCACCAGGGTTTTCTTGCGCAGGTCGAAGATCCACAGCCGACGGGCGGTCGACGGCTGAGAATAGTCAATCACGGCCAGGCGCTCGGAGCGTTCCTCGCCATTGCTGACTGCGCACTGCATCGCGCTCAGGGCACTTTTCAGCACAGTGGGATTGAGTTCTGGAGCCGAGCGCGCCAGGCTGCTATACAAGGAAGGAGGGTTGCCATTGGCGGCGAGCGCAGAATTGCTCAATACAGCCAAACTCAAGGCGATCCCCAGGCGATACATAAAAGTCAGCATCTACAGTACATCTCCCCCACTGTGGATTGGAGCCAAGCCATTGTTCAAAAAACACGCATGTTACTTGAGCATTTGCCTGCTCGTTGCACCATTGGTCGCCACAGCGGATGCGCTGCCGGTGGAACCGCTGCCGGTCACGACCCCCGCGCCGGTGGACCTGGCCCCGTTGCAACAAGCCCTGGCGCAGTTGCCCAGTGTTTGCCCAGGCCTGGCGCCGCAGATCGACGCGCCAGCCCTTGCGCGCCTGCAAGCGTTCTATCAGCAGCAAGGCGATGCACCGTTATGGTCGGACGAGACGCGCCGCCAAGCACTCCAAACGCAATTGCTGATGCTCGCCGACGATGGCCTGGATCCCAACCACTATAGTCTGCCCGCGCCGCACGCCACGCAAAACGTACTGTGCAGCGATATCGACAGCAGCCAACACTACCTGCAAGCCCTCCAGGACTTGCACTTCGGCCGGCTTCAGCAATCGCGCTTCGAACCGCTGTGGCATTCCCAGCCTCCCACCCGCGATCCCAACACCGACGTGCTGGCCTTTGCCGCCGTCGGCTTGAATGACATGGCGCAAGCGTTCGACCAGGCCCGCCCCAGCGCAGATTTGTACCGCAGCCTGCGCAATGCCTATTCCACGGTGCGCCAGCAGCCATTGCCCCATTGGGAGGCGGTTGGCAGCGGCCCGTTGTTGCGTCCCGGCATGGAAGATCCACGCGTTCCGGAACTGGCGCGGCGGCTCTACAGCGGTGGTTATCTGCCCAGCGAACCGAAGGGCGCCGGCAAGCAATACCGTCCTGAGTTAGTCACGGCGGTGAAGGCTTTCCAGGTCAGCCACTCCTTGCAATCGGACGGTGTGATCGGCGCCGGCACCGTGGCCGAACTCAACATCAGCCCGGCCATGCGCCGCGAGCAACTGCGCATCAACCTTGAACGCTTCCGCTGGCTGGCCCAGGACCTGGAGCCCGAAGGCGTGCTGGTCAACGTCGCCGCCGCGCAATTGAGCGTGTACCAGAGCGGCATCCCGGTGTGGCAAACCCGCCTGCAAGTGGGCCGCGCCGAACGCCAGACGCCGCTGCTCAAATCCCGCATTACCCGGCTGACGCTCAACCCCACCTGGACGATCCCGCCGACCATCATGCGCGAGGATAAACTCCCGGCCATCCGCCTGAACCCTGAATACCTGCGCCAGCAAAACCTGCAAGTGCTCGACGCCGAAGGCCACCCGCTGGCGCCCGAGCAGATCGACTGGGCGCGCCCCGGCAATATCCTGCTGCGCCAGGAAGCTGGGCCGCGCAACCCGTTGGGCAAGATCGTGATGCGCTTTCCCAACCCGTACTCGGTATACCTGCACGACACCCCGAGCCAGCCGCTGTTCACCAAAGGCCCTCGCGCATTCAGCTCCGGTTGCGTGCGGGTGGAACAACCGTTGTTGCTGCGCGATCTGCTGGTCAGCCCGGCCGAACGCGCGCGCACCGATGAACTACTGGCCACTGGCGTGACCCATGAATTCAGGCTGTCCACACCGGTGCCGGTGTTGCTCGGTTACTGGACGGTCGAAGTCGACCGCCAGGGTGGGTTGGTCTACGCGCCGGATATTTACGCGCGGGACCTGGTGTTGATGAAGGCGATGGGCAGCGTGCTCTAGTCCCCGGTCAGTGCTCTTTCTGTGGTGAGCGGGCTTGTCCCGCGCTGGGCTGCGCAGCAGCCCCAAAACCTGCCACAACCCCAGCGTTTTGTGCCGTTTCAGGGGACCAGGTGCGATCAAACAGTGGCGCCAGCGCCACCTGATGACTGATGCCAATCACTGTGCATTCAGGCAATTGCTCACGCACCAGCACCAATAGGGCATGCGCACTGGCCTCGTCGAGCTGATTGGTCGCTTCATCCAGGTACAACGTATCCGGCGCATACAGCAGCGCGCGCGCCAGACCGATGCGCTGTTGTTCACCGCCCGACAGTTCCCGCGCCCATTCACGTTGTTCGTCCAGGCGCTTTACCAACCCCGGCAACCCCACCTGTAGCAGCACGGCAACCAAGCGCACGCCACTCGGCACTTCAACCGCAGGGTAAGCCAGCAACTGACGCAGCGGCATGCTCGGCAGATAAGGCTTCTGCGGCAGCAAAAGGCTGCGCCCTGGCGGCAATTGCCAGCCGCCCCGGCAATACGGCCAGATGCCCTGCAAGGTGCGCAGCAACGTGGATTTGCCGATACCGCTGCGGCCGGCAATCAACAGCCACTCCCCCTGAGCCACTTGTACTGACACATCGCCCAGCAGCAGGCCCGCGTCAGGGCGCAGTACATCCAGGCCGCTGACGCACAGGCAGTCGCCAATCACCGGTGCCTGGGCCTGGCAGCGGCTGGCGGCGATGGCGTGTTCAAACTGCCCCAGCCGTTCCACCGCCGAACTCCAGCGCATCAACTTCGGGTACAGCTTGATAAACCAACTGAGGGAGCCTTGCACCGCGCCAAACGCGCTGCGGATCTGCATCAACCCGCCTAACGTGATGGTCTTGGCCAGAAACGCGGGCAGGGCGGCAAACACCGGAATGATCAGGCTGACCCGTTCATAGCTGACGGTAAACAGGCTGAGGTTACGCTCGCGGCCCATCAGTTGCCGCCAGTTGTGCGCAATCGCCTGGAAACGCTCAGCCAGGTGCGCGCGCTCCACCGCCTCGCCCCGGTACAGGGCGATCTGTTCGGCGTGTTCACGCTTGCGCAGCAGGCTGGCACGAAAGTCAGCTTCATAGTGCTGGCGGTCCACGTTCAGGCGGTGCAGCGGACGGCCGACCCAGTGGGTGATCAAGCTGCCGGCCAGGGTGTAGAGCACCACAATCCACACCAGGTAGCCCGACAGTGTGATGCTGTATTCGCCGACGCTGAACGTCTGCACCCCCGACAGTTGCCAGAGAATGCTCATGAAAGCGCCGACCTGGGCCATGTTGATGATGAACGAAGCCACCAACTCCACACTCAGGTCGGCAACGATATCCACGTCCTCGCTGATGCGCTGGTCGGGGTTGTCCGGCTCGCCGTTCAGGCCCAGGCGGTAGAAGGCCTGGTCAGCGAGCCAGGCATGGGTGAACTGCTCGGTCATGGCTTGGCGCCAACGCAGCACCAAGGCTTTGCGCACCCAGTCCAGGGCGACGACGATCAGCACATAGGCGCCGAGGTAAATCACGTAGCGGCCCATCAGCGCGTACAGCGCAGGCGTGTCGAATGCGCCGAGGGTGTCGTAGAAGCTTTTGCTCCAGGCGTTGATCAAGACATTGATCTGTACGATCAACAGGCCCATGCCGATGATGCTGACCAGCATCAGCCAGCCCAGCCACTGCGAGCCCTGGCGCCAGAACGGCGCGGCCAGGCGGTAGAACGTACGCAGGCTCTTCAAGGGGCATCCACCTTTGGCAGGACGCGCAGCAGCACTTGGTTATTCGCCGGGAACAATTGGTTGGCCAAGGGTTTGAGCAATTCCAGGCGCAGGCCGTCCGGCAAACGGGTCTGGCGGCTCAGGTAGCGCGGGTCTTGCCATTGGCGTTCGCTGAGCAACAGGCGGCGCCATTGGGTGGTGGGATCGAGCAAGCGCTTTCGCTCCTGACGGCGCAGTTCCATACGTTCGTCAGCGACCCATTTCGCATCCACCGAACGGCCTAACTGCGCCAGAGTCTGCTGGGCCAGCGCCCACAGTTCGTCGGCGCGTTGGGGGTCGCAGGTGAAGCTCAACTGGCTTTCGATGCGCTGGGTGTCGGGGTTCAGTTCGCTGTCGAAGCGCAGGCGGTAGACGCCGGACGCCTCGCCACGCAGGCGTTGCTTGAGCTGCTGGTTGGCCAGTTCACGCAGGGCTGCGACACGGGCCGCCGCTTCGGGCGTCCATGGCTGTTCGCTGAAGCTGTTGGCTTCGAGTACCACGCGAGGTTCCAGGGCTACGGCGATGTCGGCGCGGCGTTGACCGGGTTTTTGCAGGGCAGGGCGGCCGGGTTGGGCAACGCCGCGCGGGATATTGGCCAGTTGCTCACCCACGGCTTTTGCCAGGTGCGCCGGATCCATGTCCGCCATCAGGTAGTAGGTGACCGGGGCCTGCGTGAGCTGCTGCCAGTCCTCATTCAGGGTGCTTGATTGCAATGCCTCCAAGGCGTGTTGATCCGGGGCTTGCCAGGTGTCGACGCCGTAGCGCAGTTCACGTCGGGCGGCGGCGATGGCGTCGGGTCGGGTGCTCACGCGGGTCAGCAGATCATCGCGGGCAGCGCTGAACAGTTCGCCATCGATCGGCGCGCCCACCTGGCTCTGGCGATAGCTTTGCAGCAGTGTGGTCAGGGCGACAATCGAGGCGTTTGAGCGGGCGCTTAATTGCAGGCGCGTAGCACTTTGTTCAAGGCTCAAGGTTGCCTTGTGCTGTTTACGCCACGCCTCCAATCCTGGCGCGCCACTCTGGTTGCCCAGTTGCGCCGCCATTTGCAGGCGCCAGGCGGGTACGTCGCGGCGCTCGTAACCGGCGGACGATTCGGCTTGCAGTCGCCATTGGCCGTCTTCGGCATTGCGGCGCAGCCAGACCAGGCTATCACCGTTGCTCAGTTGCCAGTGCTCGACCTGTTCAGCGGTAAAGCTGCGTTTGCCCAGCACCGAACCGGGGGCACCAGCCGATGGCAGTGTGAAGGTGGCAGCAGGCGGTGCCACCGGCGGGGCCGACTGCGGCGCTGCCAGTGATGAGAGGGCAATGGACGCGCGCAACTGTTGCACATCGTCCACCTTCGGAAGGCGCACCACACGGTTGCCCGGCGCGGTGAATTGCAGCACTTGGTCGGGGCTGTTCAGCCAACGGTTCAGGCGGGCATTGAGGGCTGCGAGGTCGATGGTGTCCAGCGCGTTAAGCGTGCGCTGGGCGATCTGATGCGGCGCGACGACGGGGCGGTTCTGTACGGCGGCATCGTTGAGCGAGGTCACCCATTGCTCGAAGGTGCGCGACTCATCCTTGGCCAGCATGGCGTCTGCCAATAAGCGGATTTTGCTCCGTTCCCGGTCCAGATCCTGCGCAGTCAACCCGTGTTGGCGCACACGCTCCAACTCGGTCAGCAGCTGCTTCAGGGCATCGTCATGATGAGCACCGTCAACACCGGCCGCGACACCCAGTACGCTGGAATACTCGCCGATCAAGGTCTTCTGCGCCGTAAGGCTGCGCACGCCGGTTGGCAGGGGTTGGCGGCGTAACTGGGCCAACAGCGCCGACAGGGCCATGCGGTCGACCAAACGCTCGCGGCTGGCTTCGGCCGTGATGCCACGGCTGTCCGGTTCGTGCAGGCGAAACAGCAGGGACACTTGGTTGCTGCCGGTTTGCGGGTCTTGCAGGCGGAAGATTTTGAGCTGGTTATCGAGAGGCAGTTCGCGGTGTTCACGTTCCGGTAGTGCCTTGGCGGCCGGGGCGCCGAAGGCCTGCTGGATCTGCTGCGTCAACTGCTGTGGCTCGAAGTCGCCGACCACCGACAACACCATGTTATTGGGTACGTACCAACGCTGTTGAAAGCGCTGCAAGGCACCGAGCGACGCTTCGCGGATCGCCGTTTCATTGCCGATGGTGCGGTGTTGTGGGTAACGCGAACCCACCCGTTGAGTGGCCGCGCGTTGGTCATTCATGCGTTGGGCCACGCCAAGGCCGCCGCGCCATTCTTCGATGACGATGGGGCGTTCGCGCTCAAGGTCTGCGGCGTTGTAATCACCCGCGAACACCAGTTGCGCAAGCTTTTCCAAGGCTATGGGTGTTTGCGTGGTACCGGCCATGGGGCTGAGCAGGTACTGGGTGCGGTCATAGCTGGTCATGGCGTTGTAGTTGCGGCCCTGCACCCAACCCAACGCGGTCATCTGCGCACGCAGGTCGGTGGCTTGGCCCGCACGGCTGCGGAAGGTCAGGTGTTCGAGCATATGGGCCACGCCCACCTGGTCGTCGTCTTCATCCACCGAGCCGGCGCGCACGGTCAGGCGCAGGTCCAGGCGGCCGGTTTGGGTGCTGTCCTGCACCAAGCGGTATTCCAAGCCATTGGCCAGTTGGCCGCGCATTACCTGGGGCGCCCACGGCAGCGGTTCTTGGGTGACGGGCGATGCGCAGGCGCACAGCAGCAGTGGGCCGAGCAGGCCTGCAAGTAACTTATTCATCAAGGGTTCCAGGCTAATCAGGTGGCTGGTTAGAAGCGGTAGCCGACTTCGAGCCAATATTGGCGGCCGACTTCATAGGTGACGGTCGAGCTGCCACTGCCGACGATCTCGTTGACGTGGTCGGTGACGTTGGTGATGTCCACCGCGGCGAACAGCGCCTGCTCCTTGCCCGTGGGGATTTCCCAACTGATGCGCATGTCCCACGTGGGGGCGGCCTTGACCGTCGCGGCGTCGTACACCGCCAGGTCATCGCCGTCGACGGTCACGGTTTTACTGGTGCTGACGATCTGTTCGTAGGGGCCGCGATAGCGCAGGAAGTTACTGACGGTGAGGTTCCACTGTGGGATCTCGGTGATGGTGGTCAGGCGGGCTGTCCAGGGGCGATTGAAGTCGCTGGCAGGCAGGTCGCTATAGGCCATGCGCTTGCCGTCGTAGATCACGTCAGCATCGGCGAATTCATCGGCGTCGATACCTGACTCGTAAGTGCCGTAGGCGTCTTTGGTGCGTGACCAGTCAAAGGCTGCTTGCACGCTGGTGCGGGTGCCTTGCCAATTGAATTCCCCTTTGGGGGTGATGGTCAGGCTGATGTTATCGCTCTCGCTGGAAGCTTGGTTGGTGTAGGTGTAGTAGATGCTGTCATAGCCGGCTTGTGCTCCAAGGCCCAGCACGCGAGAGGAGGCTTTGACGATTTTGTCCTTGCCTTCGCGGTGCACGTACTTGAGGCGAAAGTCGGTGTCGAGCCAAACCTGATCAAGCCCCAGGGTCCATTCGTCATCGTAGGGCACCTTGAGGTCGGTCAGCTTGTTCAGGTTTTCCACTTGAGTGGAACGCCACGCGCCGTCTTGGGTGGTGCGGGTGTAGAGCGTGTTAAAACCCTGGCGACCGTCGGCCAGGCGGTATTTGAACAGGTTGCGGCCGTAGTAGCGGTTGACGCCGAATACCAGCACGGTACTGCGGTCACCGAAGAAGTCGTAGTCACCGGCAAAACGTGGGGCCAGGTTCTGTTGTTGCATGTAGTCGTCGCCTTCCAGGCGTAACCCCGGACGCAGGCCGAGCTTGCCGATCTGCATCGCGTCTTCGACGAACACTGCGTATTTGTTTTCCGTCAGGTCGATCTTGCCGGCGCCGTACTCCAGGCGCGTACCGGCCCACTGGCGGGTGGACCCGTTGAGCAGCGTACCGATGGAACACAGGTTGTCGTTGTTGGCGCAGGTGGCAATGCTGTCGCGCTTGTTGATGGTGGCGGAGGTGGCCATTTTTTCCCGCTCCCAGGTCGCTTGGGTGCGGGTCAGTTGCAGGCCGGTGACCACTTTGTGTTCGGTGCCCGCCCAGTTGAAGGCCTGCCAGTCAGCCTTGAGTTTGTAGTCGATGCTGCTCTGGGTCTGGTCCAGGTTGCCATAGGCACCCTCGCCACTACGGGAGTTGGTAGTTTCCGGGCGACCCCAGTCTTTGGTCGTGGAGTAGAACCAGGCGATCGCGTCATTGGATTCGGAGCGGCGCGAGCTGTTGAGGTCGCTGACCGCCAGCGTGTGCGACCAGCGCGCCGTGTCGCCTTCCCATACGGCTTTGACCGAGCCCTGCCAGCCGCCGTTGATGTTGGTGAAATCAGCGTTGCGGTAGTTTTCGCGGAAATAGGTGTTTTCCTGGGGCGCCTGGATAAATGAACCGTCGAGGCTG
The DNA here is from genome assembly GCF_900187495.1 of Pseudomonas sp. Irchel 3H9. Classification (NCBI taxonomy): domain Bacteria; kingdom Pseudomonadati; phylum Pseudomonadota; class Gammaproteobacteria; order Pseudomonadales; family Pseudomonadaceae; genus Pseudomonas; species Pseudomonas sp. Irchel 3H9. The sequence continues at coordinate 386,719 of NZ_FYDK01000002.1, forward strand.
AGCCTGTCGTTGACGTTCCAGTAGGACTTGACCATGTAGTTGTCGAGTTGACGCGTCTGGTCCCGAGTGTTCTCGCCGGTGGGGCTGTTGTAGCCCCCGGTGTAGGTGTTCAACGGAATGACCGAGCGCTTTTGCGAGAAGCTCAGGATGCCGCCGAAGTCTTCGGTCAGGTGGCCTTCGAGTCTGCCGCGCAGCGTCGTCTTCTCGAACTCGGGCTGGTATTGCTCGTTGGATGCGTTGTCGAAGTTAGCTTGGTCTTTTTCGGTGATGTGGTAACTCGTCCACGCCGACCGGCTCATGGAATAGGAGAATTTACCGTGCAGCGCCTGCGTGGGCCGACGGGTGATAGCGTCGACTACACCACCGTTGAATCCCCCATATTCGGCGGGCACGTTGCTGTCGTAGACCGTCACTTCCTGCAGCAGGTCGGCGTCCAGGGCGATGCCGTGGGAGCGACTCGGTGCTGCATCGAACTGACGGGTTTCGCCGTAGCCGTGGGCGCCGGGGTCGAGGTCGTTGTTGATCGAGATACCGTCGATCATGAAGTTGTTCTGGTAGAACTTGGCACCGTTGATGCTGATGTCCGCCGGGTCGATTTCTCCGGGGGTCTTGGAACTCTGCTGCGCACCGCTGAACTGCACGCTGGGGTGCATTTGCAGCAGCGTGGTGATGTCGCCATTGGCGCCGGGGAAGGCCTGGATCGCCTTTTGATCAATAACGGTGGCGCCCTGGAACGAGTTTTCCTGGGTGAAACCCAGCACCACCGTGCTGTCCAGCATTAAGGGTTCACCGGCAGCGGCATTGGGCAGGCGATGGAATACCAGCGCGCCATCCTGATAGCCCCAGCCGATGCCGGTCCCTTGCAACAGGTAAGCGAGGGCAGCGTCGTTGCTCATGTCGCCATTCACACCGGGGGAACTCACGCCCTTGAGCAGCTGCGGGTCAACGCTCACTTGCTTGCCGCTCTGTAGGCCGAAGGCGATCAAGGCGCCGGCCAGCGGCTGCGGCGAGATGTTGAACACGTGGCCCGAGGCGGGCGCATCGGGTTGCGCCAGGGCCAGCGGCAGCGGGCCAAATGCGCAGCAAAGCCCGAGCACGCTGGCGGCAGCACCTTTTTTCAGGCGCAGCGGCCACGTGCCCGGCGTACCGAACGGGTGAAGGGTGTGTGTCATGCAAAGATCCCCGCGCCGGCACAAAAAACCGGCCAGTCAATGAATACGAATAAATCTCAATTGCTGCGCGCGGGACAGAAGACGGGACAGCGCGGGGGATTTTCAGAAAAAAGCTGAATTATTTTTAAATGCCGGGAAATTACTTGCTCAACACCAGCAGCCACGGGCTGTAGGCGCTGACTTTTGCGCCGTAGGGTTGCAGCACGGCCTGCAGCGCCGCCTTGGGTTTGCGCAGGTCGTAAACCCCCGTGACCCGCTGCGCACCCAGTTGCTTATCGCGCAGCACAATGATGGCGGGTGTATAGCGGCGCAGTTGTTCCAGTACCTCGTTGATCGGCAGGTCATCGGCAATCAACTGGCCCTGACGCCAGGAAGCAGCCTGGCTGGGGGAAAAACTGCCGAGTTCGGCGCGCCCGGCGCGCAAGGTGAGGCGTTGCCCCGGCACCAGGCTGGCGAGGGTGCGGCGGGCTTGCGCATCGGTGACATTGACCGAGCCTTGTTGCACGGCGACGCTCGGATCATCCGGCGTGGCATTGACGTTGAACGCGGTGCCGGTCACGGTCACGCGCAATGTCGTGGTCAATACATGAAAGGGTTTGCTCTTGTCCGGCGTCACCTTGAAAAACGCCTGGCCGGTCAGCAATCGCACATCGCGGTGATTGTCGGCGATGTCGACGGCAATCGCCGAATGGCTGTCGAGTTGCACCACGCTGCCGTCACTGAGGGTGATGTCGCGGGTTTCCCCAGCGCCGGTGCGGTAATCGGCTTGCCAGCGCAGCAGCAGGCTCGGCGCCAACGCCACCACCAGACACGCCGCGATGGCAGCGGCGACCCAGCGTCGAACCCGGCGCGGGCGGGCGGTGTAACGCTGCAGTTGCGCTGCGGGCTGTGGCCAATGTTCTGCGCTGACCGGCGCTACATGCCCAGTCAACTGCCATACGCGTTCAGCCTTGCGATAGGCCTTGGCATTGGCCTCGCTGGCTGCGCACCAATCGGCCACTTGCCCACGCAGGTCCGCATCCAGCGGGGCCTGTTGCACGCGCATCAGCCAGTCCAGGGCCTGGTCGCGGCGGGCGTTGGCGCTATCCTCGGTGGGCATGAATGGCGTATCTCCGCAGGCAAAAAACGGCGGGCAGGATCCCATGGATTCGCCCTTCACCGCAAAAGACGCATCAGCAGAGTTTTTTTTCAGAAAAGTTTTGGTGCGCTCAGTCATCGTCCACCTCCAGGCAGTCCATGCAGTGGCGCAGCGCGTCGTGAACCAGTTGATGCACCAATGCAGTCGACACCCCCAAAGCGGCGGCTACCTGTTGCAACGTGAACCCGCCCAGCCGATGCATTTCAAAAGCGCGGCGGGTGCGCTCGGGCAATTGGGCCAAGGCGCGGGAGATGGCTTCCAATTCATTCTGGCTGCTCACTTCACGCTCAGGGGAGGCGCTGCTGGAGGGCAAGTCGTTGAGCAATTCGTCGCCACCAGGCTGCACCCGCTCGGTGGCGGTGCGGCGCGTCAGGTCCAGGGCAAGGTTGCGCACGATGCGGTACAGGTAGCTGGCCGGGTGGCGGATATCGGCCTGCTCATCCTGGCCGCTGAAACGCAACCAGGCTTCCTGCACCACGTCCTCGGCGCGCGCGCGGCAGCCCACGATGGGCGTGGCATAGTCCAGCAGCGCGGCCCGGTGGGTCAGGTAAAGCTGGAGTTTTTCATCCGCCAAGAGAGTCAGCTGCCTGCGCGCGACTGTGCCGCGTGGCACAGACTGGGAAGTGAGAGGGCGCGGAGTTTAGCGGTGGTTGATAATGGTTATCAACAACTTGATCGCTTTTGTTGCGCGGCAATCAACGGCGCAAGTGCTTGAGGAGCTTTTCAACAGCCTGCGCCGCATCGATCTGGGCGGTGTCGACCGTCAATGGCGCGTCATTCCAAGGTTCGTATTCATGAACCAAGACCGACGGCCAGCTCGGCGCGATTAGCCCTGGAATATCGCTCTCACGGCTTTCGACGCGGCGTTGGTGCTCGCGCGTATCAGAGCAAACGATTTGGATATCGACCAACGCCACCCCCGCCGTTGCGGCAGTTGCTCGCCACGCCGCGCGGCTTTCCTGCACCGGGTTCACGCAGTCGGCGACCACCGTATGCCCCAACTGCAAGTTGCTCAAGCCCAGAGCGTTCGCCACGCCATAGCCGCTGGCGCCCGGCACCACAGCTGCATCGCGAAGCGCTTGCTCGATGACATCGATGCGCAGGTAAACCGCATTGAACCGGCGTGCCAGTTCGCGGGCAATCGTGGTCTTGCCGGTGCCGGGCAAGCCGCTGAAGACGATAAGCATGGTTCGGTCCTTCGATAGGTCACAGGGGCGGGTTCAGGGTATCCTCCACTTCTTCCACAGGTCGACCCCAGGACACTCCATGCCCTTGCAGTTCGTAAAAATGCACGCCCATGGCGATGACTTCATCATCGTCGACTGCCGTGGCCTGGACGACCCGATCACCCCACAGATCGCCCGCCGCCTGGGCAATCGCCACACTGGCATCGGCTTCAATCAACTGGCCGTGGTGCTTGATTGCGAAGATGCCGTCGCGCGTATCAAGTTCTGGAACCCCAACGGCACAGCGCTGCAAACCTGCGGGAGCGCCACCCGAGGCGTGGCCGACCGTTTGATGCATGAAATCGGCGGCGATTCGGTTGTGCTGCGCACTGACCGTGGCCTGCTGACCTGCGTGCGCGAGTCGGAGCGGCGGGTGTCGGTGAACATGGGCGAGCCGTCGTTGGACTGGGCATCAGTGCCGCTGGCCGAGGCCATGGATACGGGCACCTTGCCGATCGACGGCAGCCCGGCGGCGTGCAGTATGGGCAATCCCCATTGCACGTTTTTTGTCGACGACATCAACGCCATCGATGTGGCAGCAATAGGCCCGGCGTTGGAACTTCATCCGTTGTTCCCGGCCAGGACCAATGTGCATTTTGTGCAGGTGCTGGATCGTGGGCATATCCGCCTGCGCATCTGGGAGCGTGGCGGTGGCGTGCCGTTGGGTTCCGGTTCGTGCTGTTGCGGGGCGGTGGTCAATGGCATCCGGCGCGGCTTGCTGGATGCCACGGTGCAGGTGCAGTGCGATGGCGGCACGGTCACCGTGCACTGGGCGGGCGAGGGCGGCGTGGTGTTGACCGGCAGTGTCGAGCCGATCATGCAGGGCAGTGTCTATCTGTCCTGAAACTTCACCGTAAACGTGGTGCCGGCGTTGGCGCAGGAACTCACCGCCACATCGCCGCCATGCACTTTGGCCAGCTCGCGCACGATATACAGCCCCAGGCCCACACTGCGTACGTCACTGCCCTGGTCGGTGCCGCGGGTCATGGGCTCGAACAGCCCGGTCAGCAAGGCTTCGGGAATTGCCGGGCCGTGGTTGTGCACGGCGACTTCACACGCGCCATCACCCAGGTTCGAGGTGATGGTGATGGGCAGCAGCGGGTCGCCATAAGCCACGCTGTTGGCCACCAGGTTGCCGATGATCTGCTGCACACGGTCTGCGTCCAGACACGCGCCGCCACTGCCTTTGGCCTGATGCTCCAACGTCGCTTTGGGGAATGCCACACGCAGCTCATCCACCGTGCGATGAATCACGTCATGCAGGTCCAGCGGCGCCGCCTTGATGCTGATGCCCTGGCCGACCCGGGCCTGGGTGAAGTCCAACAGGTCGGCAATCATGCGTTGGGCGCGTTCGGATGATTGGCCGATATGCCCAAGTAGCTGGCGTTCTTTGGCGGTGCGCTCGCCACGGTTGAGAAAGTCCGACGCCATGCGGATCGCCGTAAGGGGGTTTTTCAGGTCATGGCTGACAATCGCAACCATCTGCTCGGCAAACAGTGCGCGGCGCTGGGCAATGGCGTAGGCCTCGCTCAGTTCGGCCTGTGCCTGGTGCAGCGCCAGTTCGGTAGCGGTCTTTTCCTGCAGCAGCGCTTCGGCCAGGTTGCGGGCGTTGAGCAACTCCCGCTCGTACTTGTCCCGGTCGGTGGTGCCGAACAACGCCAGGTCGTGCACTACAGCGCCGGCCTGTTCGCGTTTGTTGCCGTTGAGCAGCACGGTCACCTTGTGCCCGTCGTGGTGCAGCATGTCCAACTTCACTTCGGTGACGCTGCCGTGCATGCGCAGCATCGGCGCCAGGTGGGTCTGGTGGAAGATCCGCCCGCCTATGGTCAGCAGGTCCTGGAAGCGATGGCCGCACAACTCGGCATTGCTGAACCCCAACCAATCACTGAAGCGCGCGTTGGCTTGCAGGATCGTGCCGTCTTCCGAGGTGACGGCCAGGGCGCAGGCGGCGCTGTCGAACAGCTCAGTGGGCACGGGAAACCGCCCAAGGCGCGAGGAATGTGTCCATGGCCGCCGCACAGGCTTGCGGCGCGCTCATGTGGGGGCAGTGGCCGACGTTAGCCACCAGGCAATAGGTGCTGTTGGGCAACACGCGGTGCAGGTATTCGCCCACGGCCACGGGGGCAATCAGGTCGTCGCTCGATTGCAGGATCAACACCGGGGTGGTCAGGCCGATCACGTCCTGGCGGTTGTCGGACATGAAGGTGACGCGCGCGAATTGCTTGGCGATGTCCGGTTCGGTGCGGCAGAAACTGTCGGTCAGTTCGTCACTCAGCGCTGGTTGCCCAGGCGCGCCCATGATCACCGGAGCCATGGCGCTGGACCAACCGAGGTAGTTGCTGTCGAGGGTGTCGAGCAGGTCGTCGATATCGCTGCGCTTGAAGCCGCCTACGTAGTCATCGATATCGATATAGCGCGGTGAGGGACCGATCATCACATGGGCAGCGACACGGCCCGGGCTCAGGCGATCGGCGAGGGTGCCGATCATCGCGCTGACCGAGTGCCCCACCAGAATCACCGGGCCTTCGGCATAGGCGTCGATGATCTCGTTGAGGTCGCGGGCGTAGCCTTCCAGCACGTTGTATTTGGCCTTGTCGAAGGCGCTCAGGTCAGACAGACCGGCGCCCACCAAGTCATACATCACCACGCGAAAGCGTTCTTCAAACTGCGGTGCCAAGTATTTCCACATGGCCTGGTTGCAGCCGAATCCATGGGAAAACACCAGGGTCGAAGCCCCACGGCCCATCACAGTAACGTTGTTGCGGTGGCGTAGGTCCATGTGGGTCCCGAAATTATGGCGTATTGCTATATACGCGGCAGTTTAGATAGTCATCGGCGTGGGGTCACGCGTTATAGCGCTGATAAGGTAAAGTCGGCGCCTTCAGGAAGAAACTTCAGGTAACAAACATGATGCGGTGGTTACGGCAATCTCTCTCGATTCTGCTGGTAGTGGTGTTCACCAGCCCGTTAATCAGCGCCCAGGCTGACACCTCGCCGATTGGCATCGCCCTTGACCAGCGGGTGATCGACCTCACCAACACCCTCGACACCAGCACCACCACTCGTCTGAAAGAGCAGCTCGCCGCCCTCGAACAACGCAAAGGCGCCCAGGTGGCCGTGTTGCTGGTGCCCTCCACTGGCGAGGCGAGCATCGAGGATTACGCCAACCAACTGTTCCGCGCCTGGAAACTGGGGCGCAAGGACGTCAACGACGGCATCCTGCTGGTGGTGGCCAAGGCTGATCGCAAGGTGCGTATCGAAGTGGGCTACGGCCTGGAAGGCACCGTCACCGACCTGTTGGCCCACCGCATCATTGAGGAGCACATCACGCCGGCGTTTCGTCGGGGCGACTACGTGGGCGGCATCAGCCAAGGCGTGGACGATCTGGTCGTGCTGGTGGACGGCGGAGAGTTGCCTCAGGTGACAGCCCCCGGCGTTGCGCCCGAGGCCATCGCGGTGTTGCTCGCGTTTATCGTTGGTGCGATTGGCGGCGTGCTGATGGCCGCGCGCAAGCTGGGTTGGCGCGGGGCGTTAATCGCCACGGCAGCCGTCACCGTGTTGCTAGTGGTGTTCGCCGGTGGCCGGGAATGGCCGGTGTATCTGCTGGTATTGCCGCTGAGCATCCTGATTGGCGGCGCCACCTTCGGCGCATTGTGGCTGGCGCGCACGGCGTTCTACTGCGTGATGGGGGTGCTGGCCTATGTCGTCGGTGTGGTGATAGCCAACCGGTTTGTAGAGGTCAGTTATGTCCATTGGCTGGTCTGGCCGTTTGGCGGGGCGTTAGTGCTGGGCTTATACCTTGGGTTGTACTTCGTCATCAAAGCATCCTGGAAAAAGAGCCCGCGCTTTTTCCTCCTGCGTGCGTTGGCGGTCACGGCTGTCTACGTTGCCGCAGGGATACTGCTGGGGCACGGTTACCAGGGCTGGATCGTGGCGATCCCCGTGGCCTCCTTCGTGGCGTTTATTGTGTTTGTGCAGAGCATTGCCAGTTCCGGGGCGGGTTCGAGTCGGAGCTCCGGTTCAAGCTCCAGCTCTAGTGGCTCCAGCTCCAGCTCTAGCTCCAGCTCCAGTGGCTCCAGCTCCAGCAATTCCTCGGGGGGCGGCGGTTCCAGTGGCGGCGGCGGGGCTTCGGGGAGTTGGTAAGCCTGACGAGGCCCTGACCGTTACAGCTGTTTAGAGAGAAAAACGCGGCTGCTGCCTTGGGGCGCGCAGGGTATTTCCCCAAACCGCACCCATCCATTTTTCTCGTAAAACCCCGGCGCCTGAAAGCTGATGGTGTACAGCACCGCATTCAGGCAGCCCCGACGCCGAGCTTCGTCTTCAAAAGCTTGCAGCAACTGGCTGCCGAGGCCCGTGCCACGCAGGGAGTCGGGCAGGTGAAACAGGTCAAGGAAGGCCATGCCGAACGCTGTTCTACCCGTAATGCCTCCCAAGACTTCCTGGGTGTGCGGGTCTCTGATCAACACCGTCAAAGGGCGCCGGTCATGGTAACCGGCGGCCTGTTCGTTGAAGGCGGCCAGGCCGCTACTCAGGATACGCTCGGCGTCGGGGTTGGGTTGGTCGCTGATTTCAATCTGAGCATGCTGCATCGCGATGGCGTCCGTGTTGTGCCTAACCTTGGCGCTGGCCCGTGGTTCAGTGGGGCGAGGCGTCTGATGAGTGTTCGGGTGATGCTTGTCCTGTTTTGTTTCCAGAGGGCGTTGCAGTGTCTATTGCCGGCGCCGACTTCCTGGGTGTGCGAATCGCGTTGCTGCTTTGAGTGAGCACACAGTAGTCGGAATGTTCCGGCCACTCCTTGAGCGTTTTGTTGATCAGGCGGGTTGGGCACAAAAGCAGCACATCGCCGAAGGAAAACAGTGGGAATGCGCGTACCACGGGGTGACCACGCAATTCTTCGACCTCGCCCCAGATTTGCGTATCGAAATCTTCCGTGGCCCAGGTTTTTGTCAGCCAGAACCTGGCCTCCACCGGGTCACGCGCCTTCATGGCAAGCGCCGCCGAATAAACGATGGAGGCAGAACTTCCCGGTGCAACAACAATGACCATTGCCGCGCAGGCGACCACTGCCAGCAGGCTAAAGAACAGGCGCTTGAACAGGTCCCCCTTGCAAACATAGAACACCACCACGGGCAGTAGGGGGACGGTGGTGGCGAACATCGAGATAAACATCAAGCGGTTCATGCCGTCGAGCGTGTCTTTGTCGGCATAGGCGCTGTAGATCAAGCTGGCGGGAAATACCGCAGAGAACACCGTTGCAATCAGCAACAATGCAAGCATGAGGATGAACAATCCCCGTACCGGCCAGCTGCGAGGTTTTGCGGTACTCGCAAAGGTTGCACAGATGTCGACGGCAACGCGGAATCCGGGTAACGCCACCAGGCCAAACAAGGTGGCGGCAAGACCAACCAGGGTATAGAGCAGCGTGTCGTCACCGCTCAACGAAGGCCCCTTGAAGCTGTGCCACAGCATTGCAAGGATACCGCTCAATACCGGCACAAATAGGATGCCCACCAATTTGCGCTGTTGGGACGCCGCATCACTGAACAAGGACATCGTTAGCCCGAACAGGAATGTGGTCGATAACAGAATGAACAGGTACACCCCCAGCATGCCGGCCACGGCGGCGAGCCAGGGAATCAGCGCCGACTTGGCCTCCAGCGCAGCGGCCATCAGGTCCGGGCGGCCTATCGCAGTCGCGTAGGTGGACAGCGTATAAAACCCCAGCAATGTGCCCAGCCCCGCGAAAATAACGCTGAGGGGCGCCCAATAGATGGCCATTCGTTTGAGGTTTTTCTTAACAGCTTGTTGAAAGGTGGGCGGTGTTGCGTTGAGCACGAGGTGATTCCTTCCCTGGACAAAAATAGCGGTGATGTACCCGGAGCATGTTGGGCTGAGCGTTAAAGCGCCATCACCATCTCATGCCACGCCATCCCGCCGTGATCCGAAGGCGAAGGCCGAACATAGGTGTAACCCAGTCGCGCATACAACGGCACATGCCGCTCCTTGCACATCAGGTGAATGGTCCGTTTGCCTAGCGTTTTCATGCGCTGCACAAACTCGCTCATCAACACCGTGGAATAGCCGTTGCCCTGATGCGCTGGGTCGACCACCACCGACATGATCACCACATTGGGCGCCTCGGGTGCATGCCCCACCAACTCCTTGAATGCCTCGTCCGACATCACCACTTCATGGGCGCAGCCACTGTTGATAAATCCCACCACCTCGCCATCGGCTTCAAGAATCAGGAAGCCTTGCGGGTACAACGCAATGCGCGTGGCGATCTTCTCCAGGGTCGCGGCTTCGTCGCCTTCGTAGGCAGTGATTTCTATCTCAAAGCAACGGGCAGCGTCGGCGGGGAGGGCGTTGCGCAGGGTGAGGGAGGGCATGCAGGTTCCTGGGGCATTGATTGAAAGGGCACATGATAGATACAAACCCGCCACGTGGCACAGTCTACGGTGTATGTCGCGACATCCTGACTGTTGCACTGCCCCCAGCATCGCGCCACTCGATCGCGCTAATATAAAAAACACGTCTGGCTCCAAGGTATCGATCAGGCCTTGAAGTCACCAACACGCATAAAGGAAGGACCCTGTGCTGGAAATAAAACGCGCCACCCCCGAAGACGCCAACGCCGCTTTTGACATCCGCCGCGAAGCCATCCGCAGCCAATGCATCGGTGCCTACACCGCTGAGCAAATGGCGCTCTGGACTCGCGGCAGTGCCGACGATGGTTACAGCACGTTGATGGAAAAACCGTTTTACCTCGGCTGGGTAAACGATGAACCGGTCGCCACCGGCATGCTCGACCTCGACAACAATGAAGTGGGCGCGTTGTTTGTACTGCCGCAGTTCACCGGGCGTGGGTACGGCAAGGCGATGCTGGATCATCTTGAGGCGCTTGCGCGGGAACTGGAGTTAGCAGAGGTGGTGCTGGATGCGACGTTGAATGCGGCGAGTTTCTATCGGGCATGCGGCTATGTGGGGGAGCAGCCGGCGATCTACCGCTCGCCGTCGGGGCTGGAGTTGGCGTGTATACCGATGACTAAGCGGATTTAGCGCGGCTTGAACGGCGCCAAAAGGTAATACGTTTACATCCTCTAATTGGCGCTTGATTTATTTAAGCTTCGCTGTTTTGGATGTTGATGCTCTGGACGACTTCGCAATGTTTTGACAGCTTCAACATAAAGGTTTGTACGCTTGTTGATGCACTTACATTTGAGTAAGTGCCACTGGTTTTAGGTTCGTTGGGTGACGCTATTAGCGCTGTTGCGGTGTATAGCCCTTTCATCATAAGGCGTTTACACATTAAGTCGTAACGGTCGATATAGGAGATGCCCTTGGTTCGAGGGTGGGTTCCGTCCTTGCGGCGGGTATAAGATACATCTCTAACGGATTCATCCAGCAGAAAGCCAGGCATGACGGGGAAAAATGACATATTGATGTTGGGTGTGGCGCGACTAGCGGCGCTATCCTCAACCACGATGATGTAACCGGTGAATATATTTGCGTCTTCGCCAAATGCGGATTCTTCTATGGCTGTACGAAGATCCAGGCTGCTACCTAAGACTTCCTCGGTACGATTGTTAAAATTATTGCCGATTGACCCTACCTGAGACTTGAACTCAATGGCAGCGATAAGCTTGCCGTCATCCACTACAACGACATCCCAAGATTTGTGTGGCCGAAAAAAGCCAGGAAGTTGCGATGTGTTTCTTCCGATGTAGGCCTTTGCATTTGCCAGGCCGCTTTCTCTCACTACATGTTCAATTATGTGAACGAAAGCATTGAGAGTTTTTCCACCGAGAACGCCTTTGCCACCGTCTCGGACTGTCCAGAACTTAACGATCGCGTCTGTCACCCGCTCGTCTAACCAGCTGAGTTCCATATTAATTCCTTATGATTTTGGAGAATATATTGGCTGACGGGGCTATCCGCCGATGCACTTGATTTCTTCAGGGCTCATTCCGTACATTTTGAACGTCGCGGCATTACACGCTTTCAAATCTAAGTTCTGTGCGGCGTCGATAAGTTCGGCTCTGAGCTCGGAAGGTATGCTGTCCCAGGAGGGAAGCCTAATTCTACGCAGGTACTGAGCTTGGAACCTCATGAAACCACCTCTCATCTTCGTCGAGTAGGTGGCCACGAACAGCCGTGAAACAGCAGACAGCAATACCGCTTGAAGCGCCCTTAAATTCCATGAGTCGGAAGTGACGACGTATAAATTATGGTGCGGGTAAAGCTCGCCATTTTCATATACGACGTGTGCTTCACCTTTGATATCAGGAATAAGCAACTTTGGTTTTTTTGCGAGGGAGGGAGTAATTCTGTCAATGGTTTTATACCAGTTGGCAGGTGCTTTTTTTGCGCAGTGGCGCGCTTCGATAACTTCTCTTCTGGCGTTCAGATACTTTTTCAGGCGTGGGTAGTCCGACAGGTCGACGAGCCCTCCGTCGTCCTTGTAAGGGTTAATAACGCCTGCTCCTTTCCACAGGACCTCTCCCGTAGTGATGTCCTTTGTCGTTGCGAGTGGGAGTTTGCGGTCTGGCTCTACGTCCAGAGTGTTGAAGTCGCCTATAAAGGCTTTATCCGCACCCGTAGCGACGCCTATCCCGACCTTGCAACCCGCGCCCTCTAAACATGGGAATTCGGTTTCTAATCTGCGCACAAGGTTCAGTTGGTCGGAGGAGTCTAATAACCATGGATCTGCGCCATTAGGGACTTTGGCCAGCTCTCGTACTCCATTGGCCTCGTTCGGCCGATCTTTTGATAGCAGCCTGGCTGACAGGTCCGCTAAATATGCAGCCTCTATATTGGGTTGATGCGCGACTCTGGTCGTTCCGGATTTTTCACGGCTGATGATCGTCACTGCAGGATAAGCCACGACATTTGTATGAAATGCCGGGACATCAGTCATATCAACGTAGATCTGCAAGTGAAAGCTTTCAGCGACTAATCGGCGTAACGGACCACCGTACCGATTTTTCATCCAGCGATCCGCGCATATAAATCCTAAGTGACCGCGGGGAGATAGCAGGGAAAGGGCGCGCTCGATAAACGGTACATAGAGGTCAGCTCGGTCATAGAGCGTTTGATAACGCCTACGGTATTCTGCAAGCAGAGCGGCAGGAATCAACTCTTGCCTGACGTAGGGCGGGTTACCCACTACATAATCGAAATCACCCTCGAATGGCAGAAGTAAAAAGTCACCTTGAATCAGCCAAGTGCTGGCGAGTGTCTTGGCTGAGTCGGATGATAAGCCACGCTGTACAAGCAGGTTGATGACCGCTGTGTAGGTGCTTTGAAAGGTATCTCGGTGAAGTTCAACGCCGCGAATGGCGTTAGACAGATCCTCGATTTCGGATTCGTCGCCACCGTTTGTATTCCAGGCAGTGATCAGGCGTTCGATGGCTGGTAAAAGAAAGTCGCCGCTGCCGAAAGACGGCTCCATCAGCCTGAGCTTATGCAAGGGGCGATCACTGGTATACCCAGCGAGGTCTAAAATAAAATTAACGACTTCAGCGCGGGTGAAAAATGCCCCCAATGCTTCAGAGCTGCCGCCAGACGCCAGAGCTTCTGTCGCCGAAGCGATAGGGCACTCAAGTAGGGAGGGCTGAAAATAAATGGGTTGGGAGGGCATGGTTCATCTCATTGATTGCTAAACGGGGCGCAGAAGTCGTGCGAGCCTCGTGTGCGTAGGCGGCGTGGAGCAGCCTACGGGACGCTCTAGGATACATGAAGCAATGTGGGAAAAGAGGCCTGTCCCATGGACTTCAGGCGATGGCTTCTGGGAACCGGCTGCATCAGCGCGCATCCACGGGAACAAGACCGGCAGGATAACAAGCGTCGCCACCTGTATCCCACAAAAGCATGGGATCTGTGTCTGTCGCCTACCGTTGCAGGCCGATAGCCTTCCTCCACCACAACTCACGACTGAGCCCCCCATGAACCTCACCGCTGTCCCCTTTGGCACCACCGACTGGTCCGCCATCGACCCCGTCGTTTACCCCGGCGTTACCGGCCATGCGCTGTGGCGCACCTGCCATTTCGGAAACACTCGTGTACGCATGGTGGAGTACACCCCCGGCTACCTGGCCGATCACTGGTGCAAACGCGGGCATGTGTTGTTGTGCCTGGAAGGCGAGTTGGACACGGAGTTGGAAGACGGCCGTCAGTTCACGCTGACGACCGGGATGAGTTACCAGGTAGGTAATGACATGGAAGCGCATCGCTCATCGACGAGCGTTGGGGCGAAGCTGTTTATCGTGGATTGATGCAGCACGGTCAGTGCATCTTGCTGTGGTCCATATGGCTATGGTCCACACCATCCAAACCACGTGCTGGCGCGGTCACTTCCACGGTCTGCTGTTCACCCTTGGCGTTTTCCACCGTCAGGGTCAGCGGTACTTGGTCGCCTTCCTTGATCTGCCCGGTCAGGCCCATCAGCATCACGTGGTAGCCATTCGGGTCGAGTGTGACGGCCTTGCCTGCGGGCAAGGCCACTGCGTCTACCGGGCCCATGCGCATGACGTCGTCTTTCATGCTCATTTCATGGATCTGCACGTCCTTTGCCACCGGCGATGCCACACGCAGTAACTTGCTGTCGCTGTCGGCCGTGACGGTCATGAACGCGCCGCTGGACGGCTGGCCCTGCACCGTGGCGCGCACCCAGGCGTCGGTCACTTGCACCTGGGCGCTGGCGTGGGCGGCGAAACCCAAGAGGGCGAGGCCGAAGGTGAAGCGCTTGAGGTGTTGAACGGCAGTCATTAGCAGACCTCCATGACGGTGAGCAGGTCTTCTGCGCACTCTTTTGCGGTAAGGGATGCTTGCAGGCCCAGGCGCAGGTTGCCGCGCGTGTCGAAGACGAAACTGGTGGCCGTGTGGGACAGCGTGTAGGTGTCGCCGGCGGGGATCTTTTCATAAAAGATCCCGAACTCCTTGGCGGCCACGGCGATTTCTTCGGGGGTGCCGTACAGCGCTTCGAAGCTCGGATCGAAGGCCTTGACGTACTTGTCGAGAATCTCCGGTGTGTCGCGTTCCGGGTCGAGGGTGATAAAGATCACCTGCATGATCTCGCCGTCGCGGCCCATCAGCTTCTTGGCTTGGGCGGCGCGGGCGAGGGTGGTCGGGCACACGGCCGGGCACTGGGTGAAGCCGAAGAACACCACCGGCATCAGCCCACGGTAGGAGCTGAGGGTGACGGTGTCGCCCTCGGTGTTCTTGAGCTTGAAGGTGCGGCCCATGATCTTGTCGCTCAAGTCCTTGCCGTACTTGAAGTTCAACCTGGGGCTGTTGTCACAACCGGTCAGCAGGCCCAGACCCAGCAGGCCCATGCCGGTCAGGACCTTGCGGCGGGTGAATAACGTACTCATCAACTGTGCATCCTGTGAAACGCCTGCATTGCTCTGGATCTACACATCAGGCTTTGAAAAGGAGTAAACGAGGAGGGCGCCAAGTCTACCAACCCTGGCGATGGCACGTAATCTGCGACGTTCTGCCACAGGGGGCCGCCGTATTTCATCCCTTTGCGGCTTCGGTGGTAGAGTCGCCGCCATGAAATCGAGCCACCCCGACCGTTCGCCAATCGTCTGGACCCTGTACTTCTGCGTACTGATGAACCTGTTCGTGTGCGGTTTGGGCCATGGCCAGATGATGGGCCAGGAGCTCAATGGGATCGGCGGCGCGTTCTGTTCGGTGGACGGTAAGCAGGCGCCACTTTCCGACAAAGGGTTGGGCAGCCCGTCTTCCAGCAACATCTCGAACTACTTTGCCTGCCCGGTGTGCGCCTCGCTGACGGTCGCCCTCGTGTTCCTGATTGGACTGGCGTGGCTGTTGGGCCTCGGACAAACCCCGCGCCCGGCCCATGAACAACGCAACAAGGCGCCGCCGCGCCATGCCTGGCCCTCGGCCAATCCCCGCGCTTCCCCCGCATTCTGACGTGTGCCTTGGGCTTCCTGTGACCAGGAGGCGTTCTATCGTCACGACTGTGAGTGCATTTCATGAACCAACAATTGCCTGCAGGCGCCAGTCGCCTGATCAGCAAGGCGTCCCGTCGCCTGCGCGCGGAACCGGCGCGGGCTGAATACCCGAGTAACTCCCGCTGCTTCGTGCACCTGGATGCACGCCTTTTGCCCTACTGGCACACCCTGTTCGATATCTGCCCAGCCCTGCTCAAGCTCGACCCGCCCGAGGGCTTGAACCTGTTCCGCAGCTTTATGACCTGGGCCTATCGCAACCAGCCCGCGCAGGATTGGACCTACCACCTGAATGTGTGCCGCTGGTTGCTGAGCTCGACGTATCGCCAGCACATCGACGATGAACCCATCGAAGCGTTCATGGCGGCCGCCGCAGCGTGTTGGGTCAACACCGATACCAGCCACGCGCAGGGGGTAGTCCTGGCCTGGCAATCGATGACGGTGTTCGATTGCAAGCAAGCGATATTCGCCGACGCTGCACCCTCAGCCTTGCCACCTTCGCCATGGGATTTCGCCTGGTGCCCGTTGAACGCCCAAGGACGCTTCAACGGCTGGTTGCCTGTGCCTTGATCGGTATCAAGGCGCGTGCGTATTGCGTTGGCACCAAATGGTGCAGCACATCGCAGCGTCGGTGGCGTGGCCCGGAACAGCGCGCGCTGACTGACAGGCTGCGCTGCCGATTACGGTTGAGCTGTCAGCTGCCGGTGCGCGGTTTTTGCTGACGGTCTTTGTCTCTATCGTCGCGGTCATCAGGCTTGGGAGTTTTGTCCGGCTGTTTGACGGTGTCCTGGCTTTTTTTGCCGCTGTCGGCCGGGCTGCTCGGGTACGTGCCGGGTGGCAGCGCGGAGCCTGCAGCCCCGTCGCCTGCAACAACATTGGCTGCAGGTGTCGGGTTGTCGCCGAAAGCGGCGAGGGCGGGTTGGCCTGAAAGAGCCGTCAGGCAGAGTGCAAGCACGATCCTTTGTCTATTCGTCATGATTCAATCCTCTTGATTCATCGAACACACCCGTGGACTTGTCCACGGGTCGACGGGTGCGTCACGCAGCCATTGGCTTGTCCGCCATCGCCTTCTTATGCGCGGCCTTCATGGCTTGCATTTGTTCACCCAGTTCTTCCAGTAGAGCTTTGCCCAGCAGTTTCTTCGCTTGAGGAAACATCTCGGTTTCCTCTTCTTCAATGTGGTGTTCCAGCAGTTCCTTGACCACCTTCACCCGACCGGAAAACTCGGTGGTGGACGGCTCCGTCTGCTTCAGGTCAGGCAGCACCAGCGAGTCGACGGTGCGATGCTCTTCCTTGGCTTCGTGGTACATGATGTCCTGCTCCTTGCCGCCGGCTTTACGGAACGCCGGGTACAGAATCTCTTCTTCAAGCTTGGTGTGCAGGCTGATTTCCATTTCGAGTTTAGCCAGCAACTCGGTGCGCTTTTTAACCCCGCGTTCGGTGGATTCGCTCAGTTGGGTCAACAATGCTTTAACACGTTCATGGTCGGCTTTGAGCAGGTCGATGGCATTCATGATGAAACCTCACAGTCAGGGTACGGGCGCGTCGAGGTGCGCGCGTTGTCTGGTAGGAAATTGCATAAGTCAGACCATCATGGATGATCGGTTAAACGTCATTCGAATCAATAAGTTGAGATTGATTTTAGAAAACCTGTGTCGTGCAGCTTGCATGGTCGGTCCCCAACCAGGTTGCATTAAACCCGCTTCTACCTGCGCACTGGACAGACGGAGGTGGCTCGGCATGTGCCGCAACCATTGGGCGAGAGCGCCCTGGCGTAATTTCGATGGAACCCTTGGGGGGAATGCTTGACCTAACCCTTAGACCTCAGGAGGTGAATCATGGAAATAAATTATGTCTGGATCGGTTTGGCGGTAATTCTGCTGCTCTTGGAATTGTGGGCAATTAACGTCGTATTGCGCAGTACCGGTGGCTGGGAGACCAAGGGGCTGTGGCTGGTGATCCTGATCTTTGTGCCGTTGCTGGGCCTTATCGCATGGGCGATGTTCGGGCCCAAACGCGAGATGCCGGAACACCGCAAGAGCTGACGCCTAAGGCCGTTAGCAAACAGGCGCCCTATGGGCGCCTGTTTACGTTCAGGTGCCGGATATCAGCCAGCCAGCGCCTTGGCAATCGCCTCATTGAATGCCGGCAAATCGTCGGGTGTACGGGAGGTGATCAAGGTCCAGCCATTGGCGTTGCATTGCTTGACCTCGGCGTCGACCCAACCGGCAGCGCCGGCGTTTTCCAGGTCGATGCGGACGCTTTTGTAGGAGGTCAACGTCTTGCCTTTGATTACGCCCGCGTCGATCAGCGTCCACGGCCCATGACAAATGGCCGCAATGGTTTTGCCGTCGGCGGCGAAGTCCTTGATCAAGCGCAGCGCCGCTGCGTCCTGGCGCAGGGTGTCGGCGTTCACGGTACCGCCGGGGATCACCAGCGCATCAAAATCGCTGCTCTGCACATCCGACAGTTGCACCTCGGATTCCACGGTCCTGTCCTTTTCGGTATCACCGACAAACGTTTGGGTGCTGCCGCCCTTGCTAGAAGCGTGGGTCACCGTCGCGCCAAAACCGCGCAGCGCTTCCAGGGGCTTGAGCAACTCGTCGCGCTCGATGCCGGTGTTGGAGGTGATGATGAGGATTTTCTTTCCGTTGAGTTGCGAGGTCATGGTCGAGTGTCTCCTGGGTGAAGGGGGTTAATGGTCGTGTCTGGCCTGTCGCTTCCTGGCCATTTCAGCTTCGCCGATACCTGACTGTTGAGGGCGCGCGTGGGCAAAAGGTTTAAATTTTTTTGCGCCGATTTCTACGCTGAAATTTCCTTGAACTATCGAAATACCCAGGGCTCTGCTTTACACAGGACGCGATTTTTTGTGCGCCCTTAATTGCTTGGAGAGATACCGTGGCCGCTCCCCTAACTGCCGTTAAAACACCTGACCGTATAAGCTCGCAAGAGGCACCGAAGAGTGCAGACTCAGCCGCCACAGCTGATCGCAAGCGGGGTCAATAAGCATGGCGCGCGCGATTACCGCTGCTGAATTGGGGATCGAACTCAAGCCTGACGACGACAGCGGTTTGTTCAAGTGGTTTATCGCCAGTTTCCTGATGGGCAAGCGAATCCAGGCACCCATTGCCGCACAGGCGTACAGGGTGATTGTGGAGCAGCAGGGGCGCGACACTGCCCGCAAGTTGCAGCACTGTACGTCGCGAGAGTTGGTGGCAATGCTGGGGCGTGCCCATTACGTACGCTACGACGAATCTACTGCGCAGCGGCTGCTGGACCTCAGCGCGAAGCTGAACGCCGATTACGGGGGCAAGATCACTCACGTACGTCGCGCCAGTGCAGACCGAAAGGCGTTTGAGAACCGCTTGGCCGAGTTCGATGGCGTAGGTCCCAAGACCATCGAGATTTTCATGCGCGATGCGGCGGCGGTGCTGTTTTGACGGGTTTGTTGTACGTCGGCTGTGCGGGCTGGAGCTTGCCGCGTGAGCACTGGCCGGCGTTCAGCGACGCGGGCACCCATTTGCAGCGCTACGCGTCGCGCTTTAACGCGGTGGAGATCAACAGCTCGTTCTATCGTCCACACCTGCCGAAAACGTACGCACGTTGGGGCCAATCCGTGCCGTCTGCGTTTCGTTTTTCGGTGAAAGTGCCCAAGCGTATTACCCACGAGTTGGGCCTGCAGCGTTGTGAAGCTGCGCTGGATGAGTTTCTCGAACAGTGCGCGCCACTGCGTGAACACCTGGGCTGCCTGCTGGTGCAACTGCCTCCCTCATTGAGCTATGAGCCCTCCAGTGCCAGCGCCTTTTTCATGGCTGTTCGCCGATGTTTTGCCGGCAATGTGGTGCTTGAGCCGCGCCACGCCAGTTGGCTGGCAGCTGAGGCGATGTTGCAGGATTTGCACATAGGACGGGTGGCAGTCGACCCACCCGTGATCGACGCCACGCCCACCTGCGCGGGATGGCAAGGCGTGCGCTATTGGCGCCTGCACGGATCACCGCGCATCTATCACAGCGCCTATGGCCCGGAGCGTGTACTCGGGTTCGCAAGGCACCTGAGCCGGTCTGCTGCAGATGGCATTCCTACCTGGTGCATTTTCGACAACACCGCCAGCGGCCATGCGGTGGCTGATGCCTTGTACCTACTCGACCTCAACCCGCAACACTTCCAACCCTAGCTGCTCGTACGCCTCCACACTCGGCACATGCCACTCGGTGATCAACGTGTGAATCCGGCTGCACGGCGCCACCACAAACGGCTCCACCGCGCCGAGTTTGTCCGCCATGGTCACCGCGACCACCTGGGAGGCGCTGTCGAGCAAGGCTTGCTTGACCGCGACTTCATCAAAGTGCAGCGAGCTGATGCCTACTTGCGGATGCAATGCGCATACGCCGGTAAACAACAGGTCGGCCTTGATGCTCTGGATCAGGCGTACGGCTTCGTGGCCGCCGGTGGACAGCGTGGCCGGGTTGAGTTGGCCGCCGGCCAGAATCAAGGTCACATTGGGATGGTCGGCCAAGGCAATGGCGATCATCGGTGAGGTTGTGACCACCGTCAGCCGGATTGCGCGCGGCAATGACTGGGCGATCTGCAGCGTGGTCGAGCCGGAATCGAACAGCACAATCTGGCCGTCTTCCACCCTCTGTGCGGCCAACTGCGCGAGTTGGCGTTTGGCGTCATTGGTCTCGCCGACCCGGGTGAAAAAATCTTTGCCTGTGTCCTTGGGCCGAGGCAGGGCGCCGCCGTGTACGCGCTGCAACAGGCCGGCGGCGGCGAGTTCGCCGAGGTCACGACGGATGGTGTCCTGAGACACCGCAAAGTGTTCCACCAGTTCCGAGGCGGTGACTTTGCCGTCTCGCTCCAGCAGCAACAGAATCTTCTGTTTGCGAAGGGAAGGCAGGTCGATGGCTTGATGAGTGTCGTGCATGTTTTTGCGCTTTTTTGCGGGTTTGTGCGAGATTAGTCGCCCGTAGATATAAACGCAATCACTGGTTGAGCGACCGTGGTGCGGCTACTCTCTGCGCTCAGTTCAGGGAGAGGTGACCTAGATGTCGTTGATCACAACCATCGAAGATTTACGCAAGCTGGCGCAAAAACGTGTCCCAAGGATGTTCTACGATTATGCCGATTCCGGCTCCTGGACTGAGAGCACCTACCGGGCGAATGAAAGCGATTTTGCCCGGATCAAATTCCGCCAGCGGGTGGCGCGCAACATTGATGAGCGCTCGATCCGCACCGCTATGATCGGCCAGGACATGGCCATGCCCGTGGCCCTGGCTCCCACCGGCCTGGCGGGTATGCAGCATGCCGATGGCGAGATTCTCACCGCCCGCGCGGCCGCTAGGTTTGGCCTGCGCTACACCTTGTCGACCATGAGCATCTGCTCCCTTGAAGACATCGCCGAACAGGTGGGCCAGCCGTTCTGGTTCCAACTGTATGTGATGCGTGACCGTGGCTTCGTCGAGCAACTGATCGAACGCGCCAAGGCCGCTGGCGTAGATGCGCTGGTGCTGACCCTGGACTTGCAGATCCTGGGGCAACGGCACAAGGACCTGATCAACGGCCTGTCTGCGCCGCCCAAACTGACCCTGCCGAATATCCTCAATATGGCGACCAAACCGCGTTGGGTGATGGGCATGCTCGGCACCCAGCGTCGTGGGTTCGGCAACATTGTCGGGCACGTGAAAGGCGTGGCGGACATGAGTTCGCTGTCGTCCTGGACCGCCCAGCAATTCGACCCGCGCCTGAGCTGGGACGATGTGGCGTGGATCAAGAAATGCTGGGGCGGCAAGTTGATCATCAAGGGCATCCTCGATGTCGAAGACGCACGCCTGGCGGCTGATTCCGGTGCGGATGCCTTGGTGGTGAGCAACCACGGTGGCCGTCAGTTGGACGGCGCGCCGTCGAGCATCAGCCAGTTGCCGGCGATTGTCGACGCGGTAGGCGAGCGTATCGAGGTGTGGCTCGATGGCGGTATTCGTTCCGGCCAGGACGTACTCAAGGCGATGGCGCTCGGCGCTAAAGGCACCATGATCGGTCGTGCGCATTTGTATGGTTTGGGTGCGATGGGCCAGGCGGGCGTGACCAAGGCACTTGACATCATCGCCCGTGAATTGGACGTGTCGATGGCGCTGTGTGGCTATAACGATATACGCGATGTGAACCGTGAGATTTTGCTGCCGGGGACCTTTCCCGAAAGCATTGTTTGAGCAAAAACATCGTAAAAATACGAAAAGAGTTGTCCACGAAAACCGTGGGTATCTCTGTGGATAACTTTGCAAGACCCCGGCGGGTATGGCGATTTAGCCCGCGGTCAATATTTGATCAACTTTCAGCGAGGCCCAGTATGGGCAGGGTTTGCGCTTGACAGCCAAGCGCGAACCCAGTGCCGAAAAGCTGTTTTATGACTCGCCCTTGCGCTCCGCGGAGTGCGTGACAACGTGGGCGGGCATCTTGGCCTGCATCAAGTTGTCGAGAGCCTGGCGATAACTGCGACCGGCCAGACTCATGCTGTTGTTATGACTGGCGCCGGGCACCAGCAACAGCCGCTTGGGTTCCTGGGCTGCTTCAAACAATTGCTGGCTGAAGCGTGGCGGCACGTAGCGGTCGTCGAGGCCATGCACCACCAGCAACGGCATATGGATGTCGGCAATCTTGTCGATGGAATCAAACTTTTGCGACAGCAACCAGCGCACCGGCAACGACGTGTTGGCCACCGCCGTCGCTACGTCTGCCAGGGAGGTAAAGGTGGATTCGATCACCAGGCCGCGCACCGGTCGAGGCGTTTGCTTGCCCAGTTCGGCAGCCAGGTCGATGGCGACCGCGCCACCGAGGGAATGCCCGTAGATCAGGCGCTTGCTCGGGTCGGGTTGCAGCACTTGGAAACGTTCCCAGGCGATACGCGCATCTTCGTACACGGTGGTTTCCGACGGCAGCTCGCCGCGGCTTTGGCCAAAGCCGCGATAGTCGATGGCCAGAACCGAATAGCCGAGGGCATGCAATTGCTCGATGCGGAACAATTGCCCGGTGAGGTTCCAGCGTACGCCATGCAGGTAGAGGATCGCTGGCGCGTCCTTTTTGTCCGCCGGGTACCACCAACCATGAATGTTCTGCCCCGACTTAAAACTGGCGGGCTTGAGTTCAAATTCCTGCACCGCCTTGGGCAAGCCGCTGTACCAACTGGCGGTGCCCGGTTCGATGCGAAACACCAGTTCGCGCTCCTTGTGTTGCAGCACGCTGCACCCCACCGGCAGGCCGACGATCAACAACGCCATGCACAGCAGGGGCAACCAGCGCAGGCTCAGGCGCGATAGAAAACGAGAGGGCATGAAGATTCCTGAACAAAGGTGAAGCTGGGGTTTTACCAGATGGCCTACACAGGCAGGTATAAATTCGACGGCCGCCCACGGCGATTGCTTGCAAAGTGTTACAGCATTGAACAACCCGTACACCGGTTGTTAGGGTAGGCGGCCGAACAGGAGAGCAAGCACATGGATTTCACAGGTAAAACCGCCATCGTCACCGGCGGTGCGCGTGGGTTGGGACTCAGTTATGCACGGGCACTGGCCCTGGGCGGTGCCCGGGTGGTGATCAGCGATATCGGCGCCGACAAGGTGGGCGCCGGCAACGATGCCTCGGTGGTCCAGGCGGCGGCAGAAGCCTTGCAGGCCGAAGGGCTCGCGGTGATCGGACATGGCGGTGACTTGTCCACCAACGAGGGCTGTCAGCAACTGGTTGCGTACGCCATCGAGGCATTTGGTCAACTCGATATCCTTATTCACAACGCCGGTTGGGTGGGTTACCAGAACATCCAAGACCTGGATGCCGCGTTCCTGCAGCGGGCCATGGACATCAACCTCTACGCGCCACTTTGGCTGTGCAAGCACGCGTGGCCGCACCTTCTGCGCTCAACCGCGCCACGGATTATCCTCACCACGTCCGACCGCGCCATGTACGCACAATACGAGCAGACCGGCCTGGTGGCCTACAGCGCTGGCAAGATGGCGCAACTGGGGATCATGAACGCGCTGAGCCATGAGGGTGCCGAGGCCGGCATCCGGGTCAATGCGATCTCGCCGGTGGCCAAGACGCGGATGTGGGGCGTGACCGAGGAACCTGACGAACTCAAGCCTGATTGGGTAACCCCGGGGGTATTGTTTCTCGCCTCCACGCTGTGCGAGGACACGGGCTACATCCTGCGGGCCAGCAACGGTCAATTCACCGCAACGCGCTTCACTGAGAATCCCGGGGTGGACTACCCGCGCAACCTGGCGCGGATCAACGCCGGCAGTGCTGAAGAAGTCGCGGCCGCGTGGCCTCGCATCAAACAAGCGTGAACCCCCTATTACTCCTTGGAACAAAGAGCCCGACTATGGACAACAGCCCCGTTCGCATCACCGCCGAAGAGACCCTCTCGGACAACTGGTACCTGCTGAAAAAATACAGCTTCGACCTGCGTCGTCGCGACGGCAGTTGGCAAGCTCAGACCCGCGAGGTGTACGACCGAGGCAATGGCGCGACCATCCTGCTGTACAACCGCGCGCAACGCACCGTGTTGCTGATTCGCCAGTTCCGCATGCCCACCTTCGTCAATGACTACCACGGTTATCTGATCGAAGCGGCGGCGGGCTTGCTGGACAATGCCAGCCCCGAGGAGCGCATTCGCCTAGAAGCCGAGGAAGAGACCGGTTATCGCGTGGGGCAGGTTGAGAAGGTCTACGCGGCGTTCATGAGCCCAGGCTCGGTCACTGAGCGGATTCACTTTTTTATCGGCGAATACCAGCCGGGGGATCGGGTCAGTGGTGGCGGTGGCCTGGAAGAGGAGGGCGAGGACATTGAGGTGCTGGAACTGGGCTTCGAGCAGGCCCTGGCGATGGTGCAGAGCGGCGAGATCGCCGACGGCAAGACCATCATGCTGCTGCAGCACCTGGAGTTGCGTATGTTGAAAGAAGGCTGGTGACTTAAACAGCACGTACATCCAATTTTCCCACCCCCCATCCGCGGCAAACTCCCCTCATCGCTGACATTTCAAGGCAGAGGGGCACACCATGGACCCAGCACCACAGACGGGACCCGACGAAGTCGTCACCCTGGTCGTCAAACACTTGATCAAGCAAGGCCAGGAAGCCAACTACGAAGCCTGGCTGCGCCGCATCGTGCGCATCGCCGGCGAGCGCCCAGGGCACTTGGGTGTCGACGTGGTGCGCAGCAAACAGAACAACCTGGCGCTATTCACTTGCGTATTGCGCTACCGCTCCACCGACGACCTGGAAACCTGGCTCGACTCCCCCGAGCGTAAAACCCTGATTGTCGAAGCCTCGCCGATGCTGGCCGATGGCGACAAGACCGAGATCGGTGCGGTCAACGAATTCTGGTTCGCGCCCCTGGCCGACAGCGCCGCCAAGCCGCCGCGCTGGAAACAGGCGGTCGTCAGCCTGTTTGTGATTTTGCCGCAGACCTTGCTGTTGCCGTTTATCTGGGGGCCCATCCTGCGTCTGCACCCGTTCCTGTCCAACTACGTGGTCTCCACCTTCCTGGTCACTCTGACCATCGTGCTGCTGGTGGTGTACCTGCTGATGCCGGCGGCTACCCGCCTGTTCGCACCCTGGCTTGAAGCCTCTGTAAAGGAAACCCTATGAACGCCGATCTGATTCTGTTCAATGGCCAGTTCCACACCGTGGACCGTGAAAACCCGCGCGCAACCGCCGTCGCCATCAGCCAGGGTCGCTTTGTCGCCGTCGGCACCGATGGCGAGGCCATGGCCCTGCGTGGCAGCGGCACCCAGGTCATCGACCTCAAGGGCCGCACCGTGATTCCCGGCCTCAATGACTCCCACCTGCACCTGATCCGTGGCGGGCTGAACTACAACCTCGAACTACGCTGGGAAGGCGTGCCGTCCCTGGCCGATGCACTGCGCATGCTCAAGGACCAGGCCGACCGCACGCCCACGCCGCAATGGGTGCGCGTGGTGGGCGGCTGGAACGAATTCCAGTTCGCCGAAAAACGCATGCCGACCCTGGAAGAACTCAACCAGGCCGCGCCGGACACGCCGGTGTTTGTGCTGCACCTGTATGACCGCGCCTTGCTCAACCGCGCCGCGTTGCGCGTGGCCGGCTACACCAAAGACACGCCGAACCCGCCGGGCGGCGAGATCGTGCGCGACAGCAACGGCAACCCCACCGGCATGCTGGTGGCGCGGCCCAACGCGATGATTCTGTATTCGACCCTGGCCAAGGGCCCGAAACTGCCGCTGGAATACCAAGTCAACTCCACGCGCCAGTTCATGCGTGAACTCAATCGCCTGGGCCTCACCAGCGCCATCGACGCCGGCGGTGGTTTCCAGAACTACCCCGATGACTACGCGGTGATCGAGCAACTGGCCAAGGACGAACAGCTGACGGTACGCATCGCCTACAACCTGTTCACCCAGAAGCCCAAGGAAGAACTCAGCGACTTCAAGAACTGGACCGGCAGCGTCACCCTGCACCAGGGCGATGACTACCTGCGCCATAATGGCGCCGGCGAGATGCTGGTGTTCTCGGCGGCGGACTTTGAAGACTTCCTGGAGCCGCGCCCGGATCTGCCCCTGACCATGGAGCAGGAGCTGGAACCGGTGGTGCGCCACCTGGTGGAACAACGCTGGCCGTTCCGCTTGCATGCCACCTATGACGAGTCCATCTCGCGCATGCTCGACGTGTTCGAAAAGGTCAACCGCGACATCCCGTTCAATGGGCTGCCGTGGTTCTTCGACCACGCCGAGACCATCACCCCGAAAAATATCGAGCGCGTTCGAGCCCTCGGCGGCGGCATTGCGATCCAGGACCGCATGGCGTTCCAGGGTGAGTATTTTGTCGAGCGCTACGGTGCCAAGGCTGCCGAAGCCACGCCGCCGATCAAGCGCATGCTCGCCGAAGGCGTGCCAGTAGGGGCGGGCACCGACGCCACACGGGTGTCGAGCTACAACCCTTGGACCTCGCTGTACTGGATGGTCAGCGGCCGTACCGTCGGCGGCCTGGAACTGCACGCCGAAGGTCTGCCGCGCCTCACCGCGCTGGAGTTGTTCACCCATGGCAGCGCCTGGTTCTCGTCCGAGCAGGGCAAGAAAGGCCAGATCAAGGTCGGCCAGTTGGCGGACGTCGCCGCGCTGTCAGCGGACTTCTTCAGTGTCGATGAAGAAGCCATCAAGTGGATCGAGTCAGTGCTCACCGTGGTGGGCGGCAAGGTCGTGTACGGCGCCGGCGACTTCGAAGACTACGCACCGCCGCGCGTGCCGGTGCTGCCTGACTGGTCGCCGGTGGTCAAGGTGCCGGGTCACTGGCGTCCAAGTTCACCTTTGCAAGCTCAAGTACACCAATGCAGCGGCCCGTGCGGCGTGCATTCCCACAGCCATGAGAAAGCCCGTCTTTCAAGCGTGCCGGTCAGCGACTTCCAGGGTTTCTGGGGTGCGTTTGGCTGCTCGTGTTTTGCCTTTTAAACCCCCCAAGGAGTTAACCCATGACTTACAAGCGCTTGAACAAAGATGACGCCGTCGTACTGTTGGTCGACCACCAGACGGGCCTGATCTCCCTGGTACAGGATTTCTCCCCCAATGAATTCAAGAACAACGTACTGGCCCTGGCCGACGTGGCGAAGTTCTTCAACCTGCCGACCATCCTGACCACCAGTTTTGAAGGCGGTCCTAACGGCCCACTGGTGCCAGAACTCAAGGCACTGTTCCCGGACGCGCCGTACATCGCCCGTCCTGGCCAGATCAACGCCTGGGACAACGAAGATTTCGTCAAGGCGGTCAAGGCCACCGGCCGCAAGCAGATCATCATTGCCGGTGTAGTGACGGACGTGTGCGTAGCGTTCCCGACCCTGTGTGCCCTCGCTGAAGGCTTCGAAGTGTTCGTCGTCACCGATGCTTCCGGGACTTTCAATGAAACCGTGCAACAAGCCGCCTGGGCGCGCATGACCGCCGCCGGCGCCCAGCTGGTGAACTGGTTCTCCGTGGCCTGCGAGCTGCAAGTGGACTGGCGCAACGACATGGAAGGCCTGGCCAACCTGCTGTCGCCGCGCATCCCCAACTACCGCAACCTGATGAACAGCTACTCGGCGTTTACTGCCAAGTAACCGGTTTTCAAGCCTGTAGGTGATCAATGTGGGAGGGGGCTTGCCCCCGATAGCGGTGCCTCAGTCAAAGCTATTGAGACTGACACACCGCAATCGGGAGCAAGCCCCCTCCCACATTTGATTTGTGGTGTTGCGACCATCCAGTTATAAATCAGCCCATCGTCCACCGAGAAGCGACAATGAACCCCTTCGAAGACATGCGCCTGTTTTGCCAGGTCATGGAATCCGGCAGCTTCACCGCTGCCGCCGAACAATTGGGCCTGTCCAAGCAATTCGTCAGCCGCCGCCTGATCCAGCTGGAAGATCGCCTCGGCGTGCGCCTGCTCAACCGCTCGACGCGCCGGCTGGATGTCACGCCCCTGGGCCAGAGCTACTACGAATCTGCCTTGCGCCTGCTCGGTGAAGTCGAGCAAGTGGAGCAGGGCATCGCCGGCCAGAACAGCGAACCGCGCGGCACCATTCGCCTCAGTGCGCCGTTGTCGTTTGCCATGGCGCACCTGGGTTGCCTATTACCGTTGTTTTTGCAGCGCCATCCCCAAGTGTCGGTGGAGGTCGACCTCAGCGATCGCCCCGTGGACCTGATCGGCGAAGGCTACGACCTGGTGTTGCGCATCGGCACCCTGGAAGACTCCACCCTGATCGCCCGCCGTATCGCCAGCATCCAGCGGGTGTATTGCGCCAGCCCCGACTACCTGGCTCTGCGCGGCACACCCTTGCAACCCGATGATCTGGCTCAACACGACTGCCTGCCTTACGGCCATGGCCGTCAAGTGCAATGGCGCTTCAAGGGCAAGGTGCAGGCGCTGAATGTCAGCGGTCGCATGCGCGTGAATAACGGTGAGCTGTTGCGTGACACCGCCATCGCCGGGCTGGGCGTCACTTACCTGCCGACCTTTATCGTTGGCGACGCGTTGAAGGACGGTCGCCTGATCACCATTCTCGACGACTTCGCCCCCGAAGCCCTGACCTTGTCGGCGGTCTATCCCCAACATCGGCAAAGCTCGCGGCCGGTGCAGGCGTTGGTGGAGTTCCTGCGCGAGCGCCTGGCTAGCGGCTGTTGAACAACTGGCGGATCAGGTTCGGGGTGCTGCCAGTCCAGCGCTTGAATGAGCGTCGAAAGTTCGCCGCATCATTGAAGTTCAGGTACGCCGCCACTTCATCATTGCTGTAGCCCTTGACCTGGTACAGGTGCAGCGCCACCTGTTTGCGTACCCGGTCCACTTGCTGCTGAAAGCCGGTGTGGTGTTTGTGCAGTTTGCGCTTGAGGGTCGCCGGGCTCATGGCGAAGGCCTGGGCCGCCTGTTCCAGGCTCGGCGGTTGGCGCACCTGCTCGCGCAAATAGTCGTAGAGGCAATCGAGAAAACTGCCGGCAAAGCCCAAATGTTCGATCTGTTCGCGAGCTTGCTGGCGCGCGACCTGGCCGGCGGTAGCCGAAGCCCCGGGCCAGGCGCGGGTGAGGTGTTCGCGGGGGATGCACATCATGTCCAGCGGACGCTCGAAGCGCGTCTCTTCGCCCAGATGTACCCAATACTGCTCGACATAACGCGGCTCGGCATGGCTGAAACTGCACACCCACGGCAGACGCTCGCCGCTGAGCCATTGGCTCATGGCAACCAGCGACGTCATGCTCGCTTCCAGCAGAAACCGCCACTGCTCGCCAGCGCCGCAACTGTCCAGCCAATACAGGTAGGCGTGGTGCTCATCCAGCTCCACTTGCAGGGTGACCAACGGGCTGAGCAGCACCTGTTGCTGAATAAGGATCTCCAGCGCTTGATGCAGATTCTGTGCATGGCCCAAGGCATGGCTGGCTGCGCCGTAATAGCCGGGCAGCAAGCGCTGGCCCAACAGAAAACTGCTGTCGTCGGCATCCAGCAGCTTTCGACTGTTACCGATCAGTGCCAGGAACTGCTGCGGGCTCAAGCGCGCCGTTCCGGCCAGGATGTCCTCGTGGAACAGCCCGGTGCCGCGCAGCAAACGATGGCTGTCGATGTCACGGGACAGGGCCAGGTCAATCAGCGTGGCCGGTTGGTTGTGCCCTGGTATGAAGCGGCTGTCGGCCTCATACCAGTTGGTTTTCACCGCCATCTCAGGCGCTTTTCGCGAGAGGTTGCTTGGCCCTGGCCAACGCCAGGTTCAGGCGCTTGAGCAAGTCCTGGGGCGGCTCGTCCAGGGCCATCACCACTGCTGTGGTCGCCGCCAGTTGCAGGCGTTCGCCCTGTTGCCGGGTTTTGTGGGCCAGGCCATGTACCGCTTGCTGCAACTCCAGCGCGAGCTCTTTGGCCTGGCGCTCGCCGGTGTTGGGCAGCAGCACCACAAAGCGGTCACCGGCCAGTCGACAAAGCAAGTCCTGGCGGCGCAGATTGAGCAACAACAAATGGCTGAGGGCCTGGAGCACGGCGTCACCTTCGGCATGCCCGTAGGCCTGGTTAATGGCGGCGAAGTTGTCCAGGTCCAGGGCCAGCAGTGACAGCGGCTCTTGCTGTTCGCGGCTGTCGTGCAGGCTGTCGGCCAATTGGCGCTTGAGGTAGTCGGCACCGGCCAGGGGCGTGAGTTTGTCGAACAGCCGGTGCTCGCGAAACAGCCGTTCGCGCTTTTCCATCTGCGCGCTGATCGCCAGTTGTTCGCGGTGCCAGTGGTAGATGCCGATGGTCAGCAGAATCATGCCCACCGGCATCGGGCCGGATTCCAGCCAGTGGTCCCAGGTGATGCTGTCGGGCAGGCGGATAAACTCATCGAGGCTGTCGATCCACCACGAAAAGAAGATGCACGACAGCCCCAGCGCCAGGTAATTGGTGACGCGCCCGGCGGGGCGGCTTTTAAGCACCAGGCCCAGCCACACCAGGGCGAGCAGGGCGGAACCGCCTTCGCCGAAAATATCCAGCCAGACCCACTCGCTGACGCTTTTCAACTCGCCGCAGGCCAGGTGCAGGATCAGCCCGGCGTTGGCGGCAATGAGCAAGAGCGCGAGTTTCCAGCGATGAGGTTTGAGCACGGAAAACATGGCCGCGGGTCCTTGGGCGAATGAGCGATGGGCGCCAGCACAGCAGATGGATGTGACGGTTGGATGACGGAGTGGGAGGGTCGAATCAGCTCACCTCAAACACACTGGAGATCAGAAAATGTGGGAGGGGGCTTGCTCCCGATGGCGGTGTATCAGTCAACAGATAGGCCTGCTGACCCACCGCTATCGGGGGCACGCCCCCTCCCACAGGGGATCTCCACAGGTCATATCAGCTCATTCCACGTCCGGGTTCGGGCAAAACCCCCAGTTTACGGGCCTCGCCGCCAACTCCTGTCACAGAACCGTCATCCCCCACCCCTAGCTTGCCCTCCCAGTTGCCGGGCCATTTGCCTGGCGCCAACGGATTCTTGGGGAGGATTTCATGTACAAGCGCACCGGGCTCGTCAGCTTCACGCTCACCGCCTTGGCCCTGGCGATTGCCAGCGAACGGTTGAGCGCCGCCGAGGCCACCACCACCGAGCATGTCGAAGTGGTCGGCCAGGCCGCTGCCATCGATCAAGCGCTTAAAGAGCAGCGCAGCTCTGACAGCATCAAAAGCGTGGTGCATGCCGACGGCGTGGCCCAGTTGCCGGATGAAAACGTCGCAGAAGCGGTGCAGCGTTTGCCCGGCATCAGCGTCGAGCGCGATCAGGGCGAAGGGCGATTTGTCAGCGTGCGTGGCCTCGGCCCGGACCTCAACAGCGTAACCATCAACGGCACCCTGGTGCCCGCCCCGGAAAGCGCGCGCCGCGCCGTGGCCCTCGATGTGCTGCCGTCTGAACTGGTGCAGTCGCTGTCGGTGATCAAGACCCTCACCCCGGACATGGACGCTAACTCCCTCGGTGGCACCGTCGACGTGCAGAGCCTGTCGGCCTTCGACCACAAAGGCCTGTTCTACACCGGCAGCACCGAAGCCAGTTACGACAAGAATACGAGTCAGACCAGCCCCAAATTCTCCGGCGCGGCGAGCAACCGCTTCAGCCTCGGCGATGGCATCGACAACTTTGGCGTAGCCGCAGCCCTAAGCTGGCAGAAGCGTGATTTTGGCTCGGACAACGTCGAAACCGGCGGTGCCTGGGACTTCACCGACGGCGCCAAACTCAACGAATTCGAACAGCGTGATTACGACATCAGCCGCGAACGCGCCGGCGGTGGACTGAACTTCGACTATAAGCCCGATGACCTCAGCAGCTACTACCTGCGCACCCTCTACAGCCGCTACAAAGACACCGAAACCCGCAACTCCACCAGCATTGAATTTACCGACCCCCAAGCCGCTGGTGAACTGGGCGACGCTGAAGCCAAGCGCAAGCTGAAGAACCGTGAGGAAACTCAGGAAATCCAGTCCTACGTGTTCGGCGGTGAGCGCATGCTTGGCCTGTGGACCCTCAGCGGTCAGGCCGGTTACAGCCAATCGAGCGAAGACAGCCCGGCGCACATCGCCGGAGCCACCTTCGACGGCGGCGACTTTGCCAACAGCGGTTTCTACGACAAGGACCAGCCACGGCCAATCATCGGTGCCGGTTTCTACGACCCAAGCAACTTCACGCTCGACAAAGTTGATTGGGAAAAACAGAACACCAAGGACACCGAGAAAAACCTGCGCCTGGACCTGGCCCGCGACTACGACCTGAGCGGCTATGC
The DNA here is from genome assembly GCF_900187495.1 of Pseudomonas sp. Irchel 3H9. Taxonomy (NCBI): domain Bacteria; kingdom Pseudomonadati; phylum Pseudomonadota; class Gammaproteobacteria; order Pseudomonadales; family Pseudomonadaceae; genus Pseudomonas; species Pseudomonas sp. Irchel 3H9. The sequence continues at coordinate 418,983 of NZ_FYDK01000002.1, forward strand.
GTCCCAGGTCAAATTCGGTGGCAAGGTGAGTCGCCGTAATAAGGACAATGACCTGGAGGCCTGGGTCTATAAGGACTTCGACACCCTTGGCTACACCGCCGACCAGCTCAACCTGACCCAGTTCCAGAAGGGCAGTGTCGACTATCGCCTGGGCAACTACGGGCCAGGCATCAGCGCCAGCGGCATCAAGCAACTGATCGGCAGCCTCAATGCAGCGGACTTTTATGACGAGACCGAGTCCCGGGTCAACGACTTCACCATTCGCGAAGACATCAACGCCGGCTACCTGATGAACACCATCGACATCGACGACTGGCGCTTTATCGCCGGCCTGCGCTACGAAGGCACCGAGTTCGAAGCCAAGGGTACCGGCGCCACCGATGGCGTGTTCACTGCCACCGAGACCAAGCGCCAGTATCACCACTGGCTGCCGGGCCTGCATGCGCGCTACCAGATCGACAAAAACACCCAGGTGCGCGCGGCCTGGACCAAGTCCGTGGTGCGCCCGACCTTCGGCCAACTGGCGCCGGGTTTTGTGATCGACGATGACGAAGCCACCTTTGGCAACCCGGACCTCAAGCCCTTAGAATCGAGCAACCTCGACCTTGGCATCGAGCACTTCATGGGCCGCGCCGGCACCGTCTCAGCGTTCGTGTTTTACAAAGACATCAAGAACTTCGTCTACAACACCGACGTGGCCGGCACCGGCGCCTGGACCAACTTCTCCGAGGCCCACACCTACGCCAACGGCGACAGCGCCAAGCTCTATGGCCTGGAACTGGCCTACTCGCAGAAATTCGACTGGCTGCCCGCGCCCTGGAACGGTCTGCTGATCGGCGCCAACAGCACCTTCAGCCGCTCCAGCGCGGATATCGAAGGCTTCGACGCCGCCAGCGGCACGAACCGCAAACGCAACATCAGCCTGCCGAACCAATCAGACACCGTCGGCAACCTGATGCTCGGTTGGGAAGACGACAAGCTCAGCCTGCGCCTGTCGGCCAACTACAAATCGGCCTACCTGTATGAACTGGCCTCGATCAACGACAAGGCCCACGACCTGCATGTGGACGCGCAGACCTTCGTCGATTTCAGCGCGCGCTACTCGCTGACCAAGAACCTGCAAGTCAGCTTCGAGGCCCAGAACCTCACCGATGAGTCGTACTTCGTCTACACCGGCCACCGCAGCTACAACGGCCAATACGAAGAGTACGGCCCGACCTACAAGCTCGGCCTGACCTTCACCCATTTCTAACTCACACCTCGATTCCAATGTGGGAGGGCGCTTGCTCCCGATAGCGGTGGTTCAGTGAATACATCTGCTGACTGACACACCCTCATCGGGAGCAAGACCCCTCCCACATGGGAACTCCATTGTTTTCGAAGGATTTGTTCGTACATGAGAATCTCCACGTTGTACTTGCTGATATCGGTGTTGACCTGCACTCATGCACTGGCTGCCGACCTGACCCTGACGCCTTGGGCGACATCCCTGAACGCCGAAGCAGTGGCTTTCCTCCCCAGCACCCCCGAGCGCCTGGCCGCCAGCACCCGCGACGGCCTGCAACTGCTCGACGCCAAAGGCACTGAACTGACCCGGTTCAAAGGCAACTTCAGCAGCCTCGACACCCGCACCGCAGGCGCCCAGGTACTGGTCGCCAGCCTCGACAATGATCGTCAACAAGCGCTGTTGATCACCCTCGACGCCGCCAGCAAAACCTGGGGCAAACCGCTGTACCTGCCGGCCCGCGATTACCCGGTGAACGGCCTGTGCCTGTACCGCGATTCAGCGGCCAACCTGTTTGTGTTTTTGGTGGGTGAGGAGGGCAAGGGCGAGCAATGGTTGGTGGGCAATGGCGCGACGCTGCTGACTGAACCCCAGCGTGTGCGCGGTTTGCCGCTGCCACCATCGGCGCAGTTCTGCCAGGTGGACGACGGGACGAATCAACTGATAGTCAATGAAGAAAATGTCGGCTGGTGGGCCTACCCGGCGCACCCGGAAGCGGACGTGAAACGCACCCCGGTGGCGGTGTTCGATAATCCCAAACGTGAAGCCGGTGCCGTCGCCCTGGTGCCGGGTGGCGTGGTCGCGCTCGATCCAAAGACTGCGCAACTTCACCTGTTCCAAAGGACGGGCGAGCGCTGGGTGGAACAGCCGAGCCTGAGCTTGCCTGGCCTGAAAGAACCCGAGCAATTGAGCGTCGACGGCCAACAGCTGCTGGTACGCGACGACGACAGCGGCACGCTCTACCAGGGCAAGCTCAACTGGCAGGCCAAGCCTGTAGCGGCAGATCCTGTACTGCCGGAAGTCGCCGCCGTGCGCCAAACCGACCCAGTGGGTCGCCAGGGCGATGCAGCGGATGATCCGGCGATCTGGATTCACCCCGACACCCCGGCCAAAAGCCGCGTGCTTGGCACCAACAAAAAACAAGGCCTGTTGGCCTATGACCTTGACGGCAAGCTGTTGCAGGAACTGGCGGTCGGACGCCTGAACAACGTCGACGTCCGCCCCAACTTCAAGCTGGGCGCCCAGACCGTGGATCTGGCCGTCGCCAGCAATCGTGATCACAACAGCCTCAGCGTGTTCAGCATCGACCGTCAGAGCGGCGAGTTGCGCGAAGCCGGTGAAGTGCCTACGCCGCTCAAGGAAATCTATGGCATCTGCCTGTATCAGCCCGCCAGCGGCGAGATCTATGCCATCGCCAACGGCAAGGACGGCACTTTCCTGCAATACCGCCTGAGCGCCCCGGATGGCCGTGTGCAAGGTGAGCTGGTGCGCCAGTTCAAGGTCGACAGCCAGCCTGAAGGCTGCGTGGCCGACGACCAGCGCCAGCGCTTGTTTATCGGCGAAGAAGACGTGGGGGTGTGGGCGGTGGACGCTCGTGCCGATCAACCGGCCACCCTCACTAGCGTGATCAAGGTCGGCCCGCAGTTGCACGCGGACGTCGAGGGCCTGGCGCTGTATCAGAGCGACAAGCGCGACTATCTGGTGATCTCCAGCCAAGGCAACGACAGCTACCTGGTGGTGGATGCCGAGCCGCCGTTTGCGATTCACGGTGGGTTTCGCGTCGGCCTTAATGCCGCCGCCGGTATCGACGGCGCCTCGGAAACCGATGGCTTGGAGGTCACCGCCATCAACCTGGGCGGGCCTTGGAGCCAAGGCATGCTGGTGGTGCAGGACGGCCGCAAGCGCATGCCCGAGCAAACCCAGAATTTTAAATTCGTACCGTGGGCTGACGTGACCCGTGCGCTGAAATTGCCGTGAACCGTCATCACCCCGTCATCACTTTTTAATCGAATAGGACATCACCATGCACGCGACGATGGAACATATGACGATCTGGGGCCTTATCAGTGACGCCAGCCTGTTGGTCAAGGCGGTCATGATCACCTTGCTGCTGGCGTCGTTGCTCAGCTGGTACCTGATCATCCAGCGCGGCAGCGTACTGCGCCGCCTGGAGCGCCAGTTGAATGGCTTTGTGCAGCGCTTTCGCGCAGCGTCGGACTTGCAACCGCTGTACCGCGAAACCGTGCAGGCGGGCGAGGGCGGGATTGCGCCGATCTTTATTGCCGGCGTCCAGGAATACCAGCACCTGCACAGCCATGACCCTGCGGTGCTCGAAGGTGTTGAGCGGGCCTTGCAGGTGGCGATCACCGAGCAGGAAATCGAACTGGAAAAGGGCCTGCAATTTCTCGCGACCGTGGGTTCGGTCAGCCCGTACATCGGTTTGTTTGGCACGGTGTGGGGGATCATGAATTCCTTTATCGGTTTGTCCCAAGTGCAACAGGCCACGTTGTCGACAGTGGCGCCGGGCATTGCCGAAGCGCTGATCGCCACAGCCATCGGCCTGTTTGCAGCCATCCCGGCGGTGATCGCCTATAACCGCTTCGCGGCGCGTGGCCAGACGCTGCTCACCCGTTACTACGCGTTTGGCAATGAGCTGCAAGTGCGCCTGCACCGCACCCTGCGCGGTGCGCCGATCAACCTGGCCGTGGCCGCCTGAAAGGAGCAACTCCCATGTTAGTCAGGCCGCAACGCAAGCACGGGCCCAAGGCCGAAATGAACGTGGTGCCGTATATCGACGTGATGCTGGTGCTGCTGGTGATCTTCATGGTCACCGCGCCAATGCTGACCCAGGGCGTGAAGATCGAGCTGCCCAAGGTCGCCGCCGAGGCGCTGGCCACCGATACCCGCCAGCAGATCCTGACGCTGTCGGTAAAGGCCGATGGCGGCTACTACTGGAACCTCGGCGGCGAGCTCGACACCCAGCACCAGACCGACAGCGCCGTGAGCCTGGACGAAATGGGCGCCAAGGTCATGCAGGTGGTAGCGGAACGCAGCGACACCCAGGTGTACATCCGCGCCGACGACAACGCCGGCTACGGACGTGTGGTTGCAGCCATGGCGGTGTTGCAAAAAGGCGGTGTCAGCAACCTGGGGCTGGTGACCGAGGCCCCGCAATGACGGCGATGATCATGCACAGTCCGACGCTTGTGATGGAACCCAGGGATACCTCCGGCGTGTGGCGAAACAGCTTCGCCGCCAGCCTGGCGGTGGCGCTGCACGTGGGCGTGTTGGCGGCGTTGATGGTGGGCTGGTCGACGGAAAAACCGATCGTGGAGGCACCTCGGGTGATGCACACGCAGTTGGTCATGCTGCCGCCTGCGCCGGTGGCAGTACCAGAGCCGGTGGTTGCTGCACCGTCACCTGCGCCGCCGGAGCCGGTGGTGATTCCGGTACCAGTGAAACCTGCGGTCGACCCCCGAATCCAGGCGCAAAAACTGGAGAAAGCCGCCCTGGCGCGTAAACGCGTCGAAGAAAAGAAAATCGAGCAACAACAGGAACGCCTGGCCACCGAACAACGCACCCGCGAGCTGGAACTACAGCGCCAGGCCCAGGAGCGATTGGCTGCGGAAAAAGCCCGCGTCGCCACACCTGTGCCTGCAGCTGCACCTGCCTTTGACAGCCGCCAATACCAGCCTCTGAGCAAGGAAGCGCCGGATTACCCAGAGCGTGCTCTGGACAAGAACATCGAAGGCGATTGCACCCTGGAGTACAGCGTCAACACCCAAGGCCGCGTGGAAAATCCCAAGGTGTTGGACGGCTGCCACCCGTTGTTCATGCGTCCTTCACTGGCGGCGGCGAACACCTTCCGCTATCAGCCAAGGATCGTTGATGGCAAGGCTGTTGTGGTGCCGGCTGTGAGGAATACCTTTCACTACCGCATCAAATGATCCGTTCGGTTGGCAATGCTGCTGTTGTGGTGAGCTTGGTTTACCGCAGGTGGTGTTTAGTTGACCAGGATGTTGGATGGGATCGAGTGCATATCCGTTGCTGCGGTAACGGCCGCCTATGGTTCCGCTCTTACAGCGGGTCACTTTTGTAAAGGCCGGAATGCCGGCCCAGCCAAAAGTAACCAAAAGGCCTTCGCCCCACCACTCGGTGCCTCGCCTAGGCTCGGCATGCCCGTAATCCGACATTGATTTGGGGGGTAAACCGGCATCCCTGCCGGTTTACCCCCCAAATCAATGTCGAATTCCGGCCATCGTGGTTGACGGGGGCGATTTCAGATCAAAAGCAAGGCCGCGGCGGCCTTAGAGCCGACCGGGTTCTCAGCTCCAACTCCGTCCAAATGTGGGAGGGGGCTTGCTCCCGATGAGGGTGTGTCAGTTGATGCAGCTGTGACTGACCCACTGCTATCGGGAGCAAGCCCCCTCCCACAGTTTGACCTCCATAGATCAGACAGATAGGTCCTAGCCTGCTGTCCTGCTTTTGCTCTGCTTTTGCTCTGCTTTTGATGTGCTTTTGATGTGCTTTTGATCTGGCTCTTACATCCTTTTCGCTGACGAAGTCAGCGGTCTTTTGATCTGCGCTTTTGATTTTGATCCTAGGCGCCCCGTCAAACACGCTGGCCGAACGCAGGCTTGAATCCGTGGGTAACCCGGCAGGACGCCGGGTTAGCCGCGCTGGGCCATGGATGGCCCATCGCGGCGGCCCACGGATTCAAGCCGGAGTGAGGGCACACCGAGCCTAGGCGAGGTGCCGAGTGTTGGGGCAAGAGCCCTTTGGTTACTTTGGGGCTCTTTTCCAAAGTGACCCGCCGTAAGGGCGGAACCAATACCCGCCGTTACCGCAGAAACGGATATGTACACCAAAAAACCGCAATCCAAACAACCCCCACCTTCAAACGGCATCACCCATTAGCCAGATTCACCAATTCCACACCCAAAACATACCGCTCCAGGTTCGCCAAAAACGTCTCAGCAATCTCATTACGGCTATCGGTCGATATCGCCGACGTATGCGGCGATAACCTCACCCTCGGATGCGTATACAACGGGTGCCCATCCGGCAACGGTTCCGGCTCGGTCACGTCGAGCGATGCCAGGCCGATTTGCCCGTTATCCAGCGCTTCCAGCAGCGCCTCCTGATCCACCAACCCCCCGCGCGCAATGTTGATCAAATGCAGCCCCGGCTTGGCGCTGCCCAACACGTCCCGATCGACGATATGGCGCGTAGCCTCGGTCAGCGGTGCCGCCAGCACCAGGTGGTCGGCGCGGGCGAACAGGTCGTGGATGTCCCTGGCCGCCTCGACCCCGTCGATCCCGAACGGTGTCGGGCTTTGGCGCAGCGCAACCACCTTGATTCCCAGCGCGTGAGCCTTCTGCGCCAGGCGTTCACCAATCGCACCAAAGCCGAGAATCCCCAATGTGGTGCCCTTGACCGGACGCAGCGGGGTGAAATTCCACTGAGAATCCTTCACCCAGATATCCGGCAAATGCTTGGACGCGGCAAAGATCGCCGCCAGGGCGAACTCGGCCAGGTTGTCGGCGGCGCTGCCCCGGGAGGTGGTCACCGGCGGGCCGTTGAACAGCCATTGCGGGTAGAAGTCTATGCCCGATGAGACCAAGTGCACCCATTGCGCGCCGTAGGGCCAGCCTGGCGGCGGGGTATCCGGGGCGGTGTAGCCGCGCACGTTGATCGGACGCAGCAACAGGATATTCGCCTGGGGCGGCAGATCGCTTGGCACGCCCACCGGCACGCCGATCACCTGGGCTTCGGGGTGGACCGTGCGCAGGCGAGCGCGGATCACGTCGTTGTAGTCTTCGTCCAACTGGCTGGCAATAATCACTTGAGTCATGTGCGTTCCTTCTGGCGTTGGGCGAACACGGCTTTACCGACGCCTTGCAGCACTGCATCGTTCTGGGGGGTATGTACGCGACTGCACAGCACATCGCGGTAGTGGCGTTGCAGCGGGCTATGGCGCGACAGGCCAGGGTTGCCGGAAGCCTCAATGGCCAGTTCCACCGCGCGAATAGCGTTGTGGGTGACCAGGTACTTCAACTGTGCGGCGTTGGATGCCGGTGTGTGGCCGTCGGCGGCGGCGTCGAGCAGGCTGCGGTTGGCGAACAGCAGGGTGTCTATATGCCCGACGGTTTCCTGAAAGCGCGGCAAGGTCGACAACGCCGCACCGAGGTTGGACGGCGTGCGTTCTTCCAGCCAGTTCACCAGCCAGTCCCGCGCGGCCTGGGCCACGGCGTCGTACACCGACGAGAGCAGCACCGACATCCACAGGAAACCCTCCGCATCCAACTCCGGCTGCGGTGCGCTCCAAGGGCTGACACTGACGGCGTGGTCCAGCGGCACCAGCACGTTGTCGAGCACCACTTCATGGCTGCAGGTGGCGCGCATGCCGAGGTGGTCCCAGGTGTCGATGATGCTCACGCCGGGGCTGTCCTTGGGCACCAGCCAGGCGCCCACCAGCGGGTCGGCGTCGTCACTGCGCGCCCACACGCTGAACCAGCTCAGGCCATGGCTGCCGGTGGAGTAGATCTTGCGCCCGCTGATGCGCCAGCCTTCGGCAGTGCGCACCGCAGTGGTTGCCGGCAGGCCGCCACGGGCCGGGGTGCCGAGGTCGGGCTCGACGCGCAGGGCGTTGATCAGCGCACCGTTACGCACTGCGTCTTCGGCGACTTTCACGCGCAGGTGCTGGGGCCAGGTTTTGCTGTCTTGCAGGCGTGTGTGTTGCAGGTATTGCATCACCAGGATCAGCGCGGTGGACGGCTCGCCCTTGGCAATCGCACTGATCGCCTTGCGCGCCTGAGGCAGGCTGGCACCGCCGCCGCCCAGGGTCTTGGGCACGGTGAGGGCGACCAGGCCGTGTTCATGCAATAGCTGGAAGTTGGCGTGGGGGAAGGCGCCACTGTCATCGTACTGCGGCGCGGTACTGGCCAGCTCGGTGGTGAGGCGTTCGAGCAAGGCTTCGAAATTGGCGACTTCCACGGAGCGTAGAGACGGTTGGGTCATAAGAATGTACTCGGTCAAAAATGTGGGAGGGGCGGCGCGACGATTCGACTTGCCCCTCCCACAGAGGATTTTGGCTTAGATGGCGAGGCGCACAGGCTGTTGGCCCAACAAGCGCTCCACCACCTGTACCACCGGCTCGGCTTCGGTACGTACCAGCCAATCCGGGCTAACGTCTACGAACGCGACCGTGCCGTCCTGGGCAATCACCACGACGGTCGGTTGGGGCAACTCCCAGGTCCCCGTACCGGTGGTTTCACCGATGTGATTGCCCTTGGCCAATGCCGCGTTACGCGAGGCTTCATCGAAGCTGTAGAGAATCCCCAAGCGCCGCCCGAGGTTGTTATCCGGGTCGCTGGCGACCAGCAGTTGCAGCGCGTGGTGGGTCTTGATTTCCACCAGGCGTTCCGGCACTTGCGGGCTGATCGCTACCAGCGGTACACCCAATTCGCGCAGGCGTGGGTACAGCTGGCGCTCGTAATAGGGCAGGGCGATGTTGCACGCCGGGCAGCCGGCAAAACGGAAGAAGATCAGCACCGCGGGGCCGTCTGCCAACAGCAGCTCGCGGTTGAGTTCGCCGCCTTCGACGTTGAGCAAGGTAAACGGGTCGAGCTCATCACCCACCTGCACGTAGTCGTCTACCCGCGCTTCATCCACCAGGCGCTGGCGCTGGTCGATATTGACTTGCAACGCCGCCGGGGCCCAGGTCGCTACACGCTCGGCGTGCAGCGCCGCCAACTGACGGTTAAGGGATTCGCTCATGCCAATGCCTCCTGCGGCGCTTGCACCTCGACGCTGTAACGGTTGACCGGTACGTCCAGGCCCAGGTTGTCGCGCAGGGTCTGGCCGGTGTATTCGGTGCGGAACAGGCCGCGCTGTTGCAGCACCGGCACCACCAGTTCGGTGAAGTACTGCAAGCCATCCGGCAGCACCGAGTTGACGATGAAGCCATCGCTGGCGCCGCGCTCGAACCAGGTCTGGATCGCATCAGCGACTTGCTCAGGGGTGCCGACAAAATCACGCTTGGGCCGCGAGAACCGCAGGGCCACTTCACGCAGGGTCAGGCCTTCGTCCTTGGCCAGTTGCTTGATGCGATCGGAGCCGCCTTTCTGGCTGTTGGAGCCCAAGTCGCCGAGTTCCGGGAAGGGTTCGTCCAGGGGGTATTTACTGAAATCGTGGTCGTTGAACGGGCGGCCGAGGGCGACAATGGCGTCTTCCACGGTGACCAGCTCCACGGCCTGCTGGTAGCGGCTTTCCACTTCGGCCTCGTCGCGCCCGACAATCGGGCGGATGCCCGGCAGGATCGACAGGCTGTCGGCATCGCGGCCAAAGCCTTTGGCACGGCGTTTGAGGTCCTGGGAGTAGGCCAGGCCTTCTTCGATGCTTTCCACATGCACAAAAATCGCATCGGAATGTTCGGCGGCAAAGTTACGCCCGTCTTCCGAGGTGCCGGCCTGGAAAATTGCGGGCTGGCCCTGGCGCGAACGCGCAATGTTCAGCGGGCCTTTGACCGAGAAAAACTCGCCCTTGTGGTTCAACGCGTGAAGCTTGTCCGGGGTGAAAAACTCGCCGCTTTGCTTGTTGTAGGCAAAGGCGTCGTCCTCCCAGGAATCCCACAGGCCCTTGACCACGTTCAGGTGTTCCTTGGCCATGCGGTAGCGCACGGCATGGGGCGGGTGCTCGGCCTTGCCGAAGTTATCGGCGGTGCCGCTGAGCCACGAGGTGACCACGTTCCATCCGGCGCGGCCGCCGCTGATATGGTCCAGAGACGCGAACTGACGTGCCACTTGGTAGGGCTCGGTGTAGCTGACGGTCACGGTGGCGACCAGGCCGATATGGGTGGTCAATGCCGCGAGGGCTGACAAGATCGTCAGCGGCTCGAAACGGTTGAGGTAATGGGGGCTGGATTTGGCGTGTATATGCAGGCTATCGGCGATGAACACAAAGTCGAATTTGGCAGCTTCGGCCAGTTCAGTCTGCTGCTTGTAGAAGCCGAAATTCGTACTGGCATTCGGTTGGGCCTGCGGGTGGCGCCATTCGCCCCAGCCGTGGCCGACACCGTGGACCATGGCACCCAGTTTTAAATGGCGTGGTTTTAGTTGACGTGGCTGGCTCATGTTCTGTTCCTTCAGCGCGAGACTTGGTTGTTGGGGGCACGCTTGGCGTTAAAGCTTTTGTCGAAGCCCTGTGACACGTCGATGTGTTTGGTCAGCAGGCCTTCTTTTTGGTAGGTGTCGGCGGTGGTTTGCAGGCCACTGATCACGCTGTCGTCGATCAATACCGGGCTCAGACGGGTTTCCTTGGCCACCGCCACATGCACGGCCAGTGGCAGGCCGGTGATTTTGGTCTGGGCGGCGGCGTATTCGTTGGGGTGCGTATTGGCCCAGGCGTAGGCGCGATCGACGCGGGCGACAAAGTCGTCCAGCTGCGTGCGCTTGTCGGCAATGGCCTGGCTGGTGGCCGCGAGGTACAGGTGGTTGCTCAACAGCGTGTTGCCACTGGCGATGATTCGCGCCTGGCTTTGGGAGGTCACCACGGTGGTGTAAGGGTCCCAGGTCGCCCAGGCATCGGCGGTGCCGTTATCCAGCACCAAGCGGGATTCGGCGGGCAACAAGAAGATGAACTGCACATCCTGGCTGGTCAGACCCGCGCTGGCCAACGCCTTGATCGCCAGGTAATGCCCGATGGAGCCACGCCCGGTGACGATTTTCTTACCCTTGAGGTCGGCGGCCGTCTTGATTGGCGAGTCCTTGGGTACCAGCAGCGCGGTGGTGTTGCGTCCTTCGGCGTGGATGATGCTGACCACTTTTAAGGACGCCCCGGCGCCCAGCGCGAACACGTAAGGCGCATCGCCCAAGGCACCGACATCCACCGCGCCGGCATTCAGGGCTTCGCCCAAGGGCGAGGCGGAGGGGAACTCCGACCACTGGATGGCATAGGGCACGTCTTTGGTTTCGCCGGACACTTCCAGCAGCGTCTTGATCGTGGATTTCTGATTGGCCACCCGCAGTGGTTGCAGGTCGGCGGCGTGGGCGCTGGTGGCCAGGCCAAGGGCCAGGGCAGTACCCAGGAACAGGCGCTTGAAGGGGGTGGTAAAGACCATGGGATAGAGGCTCCAGGCAGATCAAAAAAGGTGTGGGTTACCTCCGCCTAGAAAGGGGTCGGTGAAGCCTGCCCCCATTCAGAGGCAGGTGTGTTAGATGATCAGATCACGTAGAACCCATGGGTCCCATCACGGGCCAACTGGGCAACCAAACCGAACTCCCAATCCAGATATGCCTGCATGGCTTCCTTGGGGTTGTCGGTGCCTTCGTACGGACGGCGGTAGCGGTCGATCCGTGGTGAGGCCAGGTGGGTTTCGCCTTCTTCCAAGGGCAATTTCGCGTTGATCCAGCCTGCCGTGCCGTCTTGCAGCAGGAACACTTGCTTGCCGGTGATGGCTTCGACTTCAGCCACCGCCAGGCGCGCCAGTTGGCTGCTGCCGCAGGTCAGCACGTAGCGCTCGGCGCTCGGCACTTTGGCGAGGGCCTGGGGCAGTTGCGCGCGCAGGGCCCACCAGGCGCCGGGGATGTGGCGTTTGACGTAGTTGGCGCTGGCGGTGAAGTCCAGCACCACGGTATCGCCGTGGGCCAGCCAGTCGGCGAGGGTGTGGGGGCTGATCAGTTCGGCTTGGGGCGGCGTGGGCACCGGGGCGACCCAGGCGCCTTTTTCGCTGAAGTGCGCCGCTTGCAGGTCGTCCAGCACGTGCACGTCCCAGCCCAGTTGGGCGAGCCAGGACGCGGACATGTTGGCGCGCACGCCGTCGTCATCCGCCAGCACCAGGCGTGCGCCGCGTACGCTGGCCACGTGATCGGTTTCCTGGACCAATTGGCCGCCGGGGGTGGAGCGCGCGCCGGGCAGGTGACCGGCTTCGAATTCTTCCGGGGTGCGCACATCGAACAGGTAGGTGGTGCGAGTGGTTTGCTGCTGCCAGGCGTGCAGATCGTCCAGGGTGGCACGGCCAACGCGGGCTTTGTCGGCGACGCGGCGTGCCTCGACGGCGGCGACCTGGCGATGTTCTTCCGAGGTCGGGGCAAAGCGTCGCGCCTGGCCGTGGGCGAGTGTTTGCCCGGCCAGGGTCCAGCCGATGGTGCCATTGCGCAGTGCGGATACCGGGTTGGCCACGCCCGCATTGATCAGCGATTGGGTACCGATGATGCTGCGGGTGCGTCCGGCGCAGTTGACGATAATGCGCGTGGCCGGATCCGGCGCCAGTTCACGGGCGCGCAGCACCAGTTCGGCACCGGGCACGCTGATGCTGGTGGGAATGCTCATGGTTTGGTATTCGTCGAAGCGGCGGGCGTCGAGCACCACCACGTCGGCGTGGCTGTCGAGCAGGGCCTGCACTTCTTCGGCGGCCAGGGACGGCGTGTGACGCTCGCTCTCTACCAGTTCGCCAAAGGCTTTGCTCGGCACGTTCACGTCAATAAACAGCTCGCCACCGGCGCTGCGCCAGCCATTGAGGCCCCCTTCGAGCAGGCTGACCTGGGTGTAGCCCAATGCAATCAGGCGCTCGGCGGCGCGGCTGGCCAGACCTTCGCCGTTGTCGTAGACGGTGACCTGGGTATCACGCCGTGGAATGCGCGAATACACCTCCAGCTCCAGCTTGGACAGCGGGATATTCGCCGCGAACAGCGGGTGGGATTCAGCAAACGGCGCTTCTTCGCGCACGTCGATCAGGGCGACTTCTGCATGGTCCAACAGGGCCTGGCGAATCTGGGCGAAATTGCGGGTCGGTACGGTGCTCATAGGGCAGGGCTCTTTTCTTTGGACAAATCCCAGATGTTCGGGAGGAAGGCGTTGGAATAACCGGAGATAAACAGTTTCTCGCTGCCGTCGGGCTGGTACACCGCACGGCGTACCGCACCGATATTGGCGCCGTACACGTGAATGCTGATGGACACTTGGTCGCTGTGGGCGTTGCTGACCTGATGAATGTCGCCGACCTTGGGCGATACGGCTTCGACCTGGCCCGGCACCAGCTTAATAGGCTTGCCTTCGGCGACCAGGCTGCCGTCGGGGGCGCGTTCAAACCCTTGGGAAAACTCCGCGCCGCGCAACATGCCGATCAGCCCCCACACCCGGTGGTCATGAATCGGCGTGGTCTGCCCCGGGCCCCAGACAAAACTGACGACGCTGAAGCGCTGGCGCGAATCGGCGTGCAGCAAAAATTGCTGGTAGCGCTCGGGGTTGGGTTGGGCGAATTCGTCGGGGAGCCAGTCATCATGGCTGACCAGTTGCGCGAGTAGTTTGCCGCCACGGTGCAACAGGTCGCCTTCGCGCGGATTGCCGTCGATCAGTTCCGCCAGGGCGCCAATGAAGGCTCTGAGTCTCTCGGGGTGTCGGGCCTGGGTCATGGCAATTCCATCAGTCGGTGTTGATGGGTTTATCTAAGCATAATGTTTATAGTTAATATGCTATTTTTTAATGATTAGCTTATAGCTGAAGGTAATTTAGAATCGGCGTGTATAGCGTTAGACGTTATCGATCACAGCGTGGGCTATTCAGATAACGTTCCTGCAACTATGCTTCGCGGACATCTTAATGACTGTTCTCTATGTGCGGCCCAAATGAAAATTGACGATATCGATGCCTTTGTCGAAGTGATTCGTTGCCAGTCCATCAGCCATGCCGCCGAGTCGTTGCAACTGACCCAGCCGGCCATTACTCGCCGCGTGCAGAACTTCGAGCAGGCGCTGGGGGTGGAGCTGTTTGACCGCAACACCAAGCCCCTCAAACCGACGTTGATCGGTACCCGCGTGTATGAACAATGCCGGTTGATCCTGCGCGAGATGGATGCCTTGCGTGAGCTGGTAGCCACCGACGCACCCCCCTCTGGCGTACTGCGCCTGGGCGTGCCGCAGACCATCGGCGATGTAGTGCTGCTGGACGCGCTGAAGCTGCTGCGCACTGAGTACCCCGAACTGCGCGCCCAGGTCGCGACCGGCTGGGGCAGCCAGTTGGTCGGCAAGATTGAACGGGGCGAATTGGACGCGGCGGCGGCGTTGTTCCCGGCAGGCAAGATCTTCCCGGATAACATCGTTGGCGAGTCTATCGGCAAGATGGAGTTGGTGGTGGTGTGCGCCAAGGCGCAGTTGCCGAAAAAACCCTGCAAGCTGGCGGATGTGTACCAGAACGGGTGGATTCTTAACCCGGATGGCTGCGGGTTCCGTGCCGGGTTGCAACGCACCTTGTCCGATCAGGGCTTGGCGCTGCGGGTCAACCTGGAAACCTTCGGCACTGAATTGCAATTGGGTCTGGTCGCCGATGGCCTGGGCTTGGGCCTGGTGCCGCGTCCCTTGCTGGAGCGCAGCGCTCACCGCGAACAATTGGCGGTAATGCCGCTCAAGGACTTCAAACCGGTGATGGACCTTTGGCTCATCTACCCGCATTTCCTCGGCAACCTGCAAGGGCCGGTGGATGCGTTTGGCAAATGGGTGGCGGCGTCGTTGCACAAGATTCGGGATGCGGCTTGATATGAAAAAAAATAATAATTAGCTTAGATTAAAATGTGCTTTTTATTATGTTTGAGCATCCCCTAGGCTTGCCTGGAAGTCCTTAAGGCCATCCAGGAAGTTTTGCCATGAGCAGCGTCACCTCGATTTCCAGCGTCTCCAACAACGTTCGTCAACGCGTCACGCCAGAAGAGTGGGAAGTGCGCGTGAAACTGGCCGCCGCCTACCGCCTGGCGGCCTTGTACAAGTGGACCGATCATATTTACACCCACTTCTCCGCCCGTGTACCGGGCCCGGAGGAGCATTTCCTGATCAATGCCTTCGGCCTGTTGTTCGATGAAATCAACGCCTCCAACCTGGTCAAGGTCGACCTCGACGGCACGATCGTCGACGACCCCACCGGCCTGGGTATCAACTACGCCGGCTACGTGATCCACAGCGCCATCCACGGCGCGCGCCATGACTTGCAAGCGGTGCTGCACACCCATACTCGCGATGGCATTGCGGTGTCCGCGCAGAAGGACGGCTTGTTGCCGATTTCCCAACACTCCATCGCCTTTTCCGGGCGAGTGGCCTACCACGGCTATGAAGGCATCGCCCTCGACCTGGACGAGCGTGAGCGGTTGGTGGCGGATCTGGGCGACAAGAGCGTGATGATCCTGCGCAACCACGGGCTGTTGACGGCGGGTATCAGCGTCGAACATGCCTTCCAGCAGCTGCAAGGGTTGGAGCGTGCGTGCAATATTCAGATCGCGGCGCAAGCGGCGGGGAATGCTGAGCTGGTCTTTCCGCCACAGGAGGTAGTGGCGAAGGTTGAAGAACAGGCCAAGGCGCATAGCAGCGGCGAGGGGCCGGGCGTAGCGCGGCATTGGAATGCGCTGATTCGGCAGTTGGAACGCAGCGATACCGACTACAAGAACTGATCCTGAGCTTAATGAAGATAGGCAGGTGGGAGAGGGCGAGTCGAATCATCGCACCGCCCCTCCCACATTGGTTTTGCTGTGTTCTGGCTTACGCGACCTGTTTGGCCTGCTCGCGTTCTGCAATCAGTTGGCGGGTGAGGGGGATCAACCGCTTGCCGTAGTCGATCGCATCATTGAGCGGATCAAACCCACGGATCAGGAAGGTGGTGATGCCAAGGTCGTAGTAATCCACCAGCGCTTCAGCCACTTGTTCGGCGGTGCCCACCAACGAGGTTGAGTTCCCTTGTGCGCCCAGCAACCCCGCAATCCCCGTCCACAAACGCTTGTCCAGCCGGGAACCCTGTGCCGCCGCTGCGAGTAGGCGACGCGAGCCTTCATTCGGCGGTTCACGCCGCACAAATCCATTCTTCTCTGCCAACTCGGTGGCCTGTTGCAAGATGCTGTCAGCGCGTGCCCACGCCAGCTCTTCGGTCTCGGCGAGGATCGGTCGCAGCGACAGGCTGAAGCGAATCGTGCGTCCATGCTTGGCTGCTTCGGCCCGGACCTGAGTCACGATCTCGCGCACTTGCTCGTAGGTTTCGCCCCACAGTGCGTACACGTCGGCATGTTTGCCCGCCACTTCAATCGCGGCCTGGGAAGACCCTCCGAAGTACAGTGGGATATGCGGTTGCTGCGGCGACTTCACGGTGGAGTGCGCGCCTTCGACCTGGTAGTAGGTGCCGGTGAAATCGAAGGGCTGTTCGCTGGTCCATTCCTGTCGCACCACACTCAGGTATTCGTCGGTCCGTGCGTAGCGTTCGTCCTTGCCGATATGGCTGCCATCGGCGCGCAGTTCGCGGTCGTCGCCACCGGTGATGATATGCACGGCGGTGCGCCCGCCGTTGAACACATCCAGGGTGGCGAACTGGCGCGCGGCGAGGGTGGGTTGTGCAAAACCGGGGCGGTGGGCGATCAGGAATTGCAGTTTGCGGGTGACGCTGGCGGCATGGGAGGCGATCAGCGTGCTGTCCGGGCTGTTGGAGTGGAAGGCCACCAGGGCGCGGTCGAAGCCGGCCTCTTCGTGGGCGCGGGCCACGGTTTCCACGTAGTCCGGTTGCAGGGTCGGGCCGCTGCGTGGATGAATTTCGGATGCATGGTGGCCGCCGATATAGCCGATGAATTCGATGCTCATGGTCTGTCCTTGTCGAGTAGGGAGTGTGTACCTCCGCCGGGCAGGGGGTCGGTCATGCTCGTCCAAGGTAGGGGCCCCGACGGCCGCTGTAAAATGCCGTTTGGTTCTAACCTAATTATTAAAAAATAGAATTATTTTGTGGTTTTATATCAGTAAATAGCATTATCTAAGCCGGCAGCGACGCAACCCCAAGTGTTTGCGAGTTTGAGTGCACTTTCTAATAGACGAAAAAAAACCGGCTGATCAGGCCGGTTTGGGGGTGCCCTCGAACAGGGCGGGTTATGCGTGGTTTTCCATCAGACGATCCGAGCCACCTTCAGCTACGCGGTTTTTCATCAGACGGTCCGAGCCACCTTCAGCTACGCGGTTTTCCTGCAGACGGTCCGAGCCACCTTCAGCTACGCGTTTTTCCAGAAGACGATCCGAACCACCTTCAGCTACACGGTTTTCCATCAGACGATCCGAGCCACCTTCAGCTACACGGTTTTCCATCAGACGATCCGAGCCACCTTCAGCTACGCGGTTTTCCATCAGACGATCCGAGCCACCTTCAGCTACGCGGTTTTCCATCAGACGATCCGAGCCACCTTCGGCAACACGGTTTTCGATCAGTCGATCCGAACCGCTTTCAGCAACACGGTTTTCGATCAGGCGATCTGCACCGCCTTCAGCGACTACAGGGTGGGCAAATGCGTTTGCAGCGAGTACCGAGAAAGCGAGGCTAAGCAAGATTTGGCGTTTCATGATGGTGTGCTCCGAGTGTTTTAGTTTGGGTGTTGCCTGGTATGGGTTTGATGTTACGCGTTGCATTTTTTAAGAGAACTTCATTGCGCTGATGGTGACTATCGATGCCAGCGATGGACCGTTTCCAACGGCCATCGCCCGGCTGATCAAGGCATTTGCGGCAGTTCCTGAGGTCGCAGGTCGAACACCAGCACCTCGGCGTCCTGACCTTGACTCACGCGGATGCGCTGCTCATCACGCACTCGGGCACCGTCACCTTCCTGCAAGCGCTGGCCGTTGATCTCCACGCTGCCCCGGGCCACATGGATGTACACGTGGCGATCCGGCGGCAGGTCAAGGGTTGTGGCTTCGTCACCGTTGAACAGCCCGGCGTACACCCTGGCGTCCTGGCGTACACTCAGGGAACCGTCGGCGCCGTCCGGCGAGATGATCAACTGCAGGCGCCCACGCTTTTGTGCCTCGCTGAAGTGCTCTTGCTGATAACGCGGTTCGGCACCGGCCACGGCGGGCACGATCCAGATTTGCAGGAAATGCACCCCTCGGTTTTGGCTGTGGTTGAACTCGCTGTGGGCCACGCCGCTGCCAGCGCTCATCAATTGCACATCGCCAGGGCGGATCACCGAGCCAGTGCCCAGGGTGTCCTTGTGCTCCAGGGCGCCTTCGAGCACATAAGAGAAAATCTCCATGTCACGGTGCGGGTGCTGGCCGAAGCCTTTGCCGGCGGCGACGCGATCATCGTTGATCACCAGCAGGTCGGAAAAACCCTGCTCGTTGGGGTTCCAGTAGTTGGCGAACGAGAAGGTGTGGAACGACTTCAACCAACCGTGATTGGCGGCGCCGCGTTCGGAAGCTTTGCGAAGGGTCAGCATGGTTGTGTCCTCAAGTGGGCGCTGGCTGCGAGATGCAGGGCGCTTGCGTTGAGAAGAAGGTTACTGGTTACTGAAATATTCATTAAGAAGCTGAAATCTGAATAACTGTCCCTCTCAGATTGACAGTGAAAGGCATGCCATAATGCCTCCCGCTTTCTTCCCCTCGATGGATGCCTTCTGTATGAAAACCGTGGCCATGGCGCTGTTCCCGGACTTCCTCTTGCTCGACATGGCCGGGCCGCTTGAAGTGTTTTCCATCGCCAACCGCTACCTGCCGGCGGCGGCGCATTATCAGATCCTTACTGTTGGCACCGAACCTGGCCCACTGCGCGCATCCAACGGCGTAATGGTGCAGACCGACCTGTTGCTGGAGCAGGCCGACGGTGCCTATGACCTCTTGCTGGTGCCCGGTGGCCCCGGTGCCTATAACGAATGCCATCCGGCGCTGCTGCCCTGGCTAAAAGCAGCGGCGCCACGGGCACGGCGCTTTGGCTCGATCTGCACGGGCGCCTTTGTGCTCGGGCACGCCGGGCTGTTGGACGAGCACCGCGTGACCACTCATTGGCATTACACCGAGCGGCTGATCAAGGCGTTCCCCAACGCCATCGTCGAGACCGACCGTATCTATCTGCAGGACGGGCGGTTGATTACCTCGGGCGGGGTCACGGCCGGTATCGACCTGGCGTTGTCCATCGTTGCCCAGGACCATGGCAAGCAGGTGGCGGTGGATGTGGCGAAGGTGCTGTTGGTGGTGATGAAACGCCAGGGCGGCCAGGCCCAATTCAGCCCGATGACCGCGGCCGTGGCGCCCCAGGAAACCGCGATTACCCGCGTGCAGAACCATGTTCTCGCGCACCTGGAGCAGCCGTTCACCATCGAGTCCATGGCCGAGTTGGCCGGCATGAGTGCGCGCCACTTTGCCCGGTTGTTTGCCAAGGATGTGCAGATGACGCCCATGGCCTTTCTGCAAGGCGCGCGCATCGACCGTGCTCGGCAATTGCTGGAAACCACTGATCTGCCGCTCAAGACCGTGGCGTTCCATGCAGGCTTTGGCAGCGTGCGGCACATGCGCTTTTTATTCAGTGAAAAGCTCGGTCTTAACCCTACCCAATACCGACAGCAGTTCAGTTAACGACAGGATGTCCGTCTCGCACACCCGATTGTCCGTATCGCTCCCCGTGCCAGCATTGTCCTGTCATGGGTAGCTGGCAAGAATAGCGTCGAGCCCACGGAAAAGGATGCGCGAACGCCCAAGGCCGGGTGTTTCAGCGCGATTGCAGACATGAACGACCCTCAGGCGATTGACGCCGATAGCACGGTGCGCTTCGGTGCCTATGCCTTTCACCGGCAGCAGCGACTGGTCAGCAAGGCGGGTTGGCCGGTGCCGTTGGGCGGGCGGGCGCTGGATATCCTCGCGATGCTGCTGGAAGCGCCTGGGCAATTTGTCAGCAAGGCCACCCTCATCGAGCGGGTCTGGCCGAATAGCGTGGTGGAAGAGAACAACCTGCGGGTGCACATCGCCGCGCTGCGCCGTGCCCTCGACGGGCAACGGTTTATCCTCAATGACCCCCAGCGCGGCTACTGCTTCGCTGCGCCCGTGCAAGGCGTGGCCGCAGCGGTGCTGCCTCGGCACAACCTGGCCGCGCGGCTCAGCCCGGTGATTGGCCGTGATGAACTGCTGGGCGTGCTGGTGCGGCGTTTGTCCGGGCAGCGGCTGATGACCCTCACCGGATGCGCCGGCGTGGGCAAGAGCACCTTGGCCCTGGCCCTGGCCGAGCGCGTGTTGCCGCGCTACCGCGACGGTGTGTGGTGGGTCGACCTGGCCACCGTCGAGGCGCCGCTGATGATGCTGCGCCACCTGGCCACGGTCCTGCATCTCGAACCCAGCGGCAGCGCCACTGAACTGTGCCGTCAATTGGCTTCCCGACAATTATTGCTGGTACTTGATGGCGCTGATCTGCTGCTTGGCGCCTGTCGACATCTGCTGCGTGTGCTTAGCGAACACGCGCCCCGGATCAGTGTGCTCGTCAGTAGCCGTGAAGCCTTGCATGCCCCGGGCGAGTGGGTGTTGCGCGTGCCCCAGTTGGCGCTTCCAGCTCCGTCGGTGTTGGGCAGCGTTGAACAGGCGATGGTGAGTCCGGCGGTGCAGTTGTTTGTTGCACGGGTGCGTGCCAGCCAGCAGGGGTTTGTGTTGCGGCCCCAGGACTTGGCACCGCTGCGTGATATCTGCCGGCGCCTCGACGGTATTCCTCTGGCTCTCGAACTGGCCGCCGCCCAAGTGGACGCCCTTGGCGTCCGTGGTGTGCAGGCGCAAGTGTGCAGGGGCTTGCAGATCCTCACGCGGGGGCGCCGCACAGCGGTTGAGCGCCACCAAACCCTCAGCGCCGCACTGGATTGGACCTACCAGCGCCTGAGCTTGCCGGAGCGCTGGCTGTTCCTGCAGATGAGCCTGTTCAAAATGGCGGTGACTTTGCCCACCTTGAGTGAGCTGGTGGTCGGCACGGAGCTGGAGCATGCCGACCTGTCTTACTTGTTGAGTCGGCTGGTCGACACCTCACTGCTGAACCTTGAGCCCGGCCCAGGTTATCCGCGCTATCGCCTGCTCAACAGTGTGCGCAGCTACGCCTTGGCACTTCTTCGCGACCCACAGCAGGTAGCACGCTTGCAACAGGGCTATGGGCATTACCTGGGGCCGTTTTCAGGCCGGCCGTTTGTCTTGCAACTCGTCGAGCAGGCGGCGCACGCGGATTAGATCCTGGGTGGCGAAGCCTTCGGTAAACCGCTCATAGACTGAACCCAGCAGGTCGCGCGCGGCCTGCACACGACCTTGCTTGTGCCACAGCCGCGCCAAGCTGTCTGCGCATCGTAACTCCCAGGCCAGCGCGCCTTGCTGGTGCGCCAGGCCCAGGGCTTCGAGCAACAGGCTTTCGGCTGATTGGGCATCGGGCATGGCCTCGGCGCGCACGCGCAGAATCTCTGGTGTGCACCAGCCGGCCGCACCGCTTCGGGCGCGTTCGAACAGGGCGTCATCCACTGCGATGGCGTTGAATGTCACCAGGATGTCCTCGACCAGGCCCAGCCCTTGTACTTCGGCAATCTGCGCCGTGCCTTCGTAGCATTGCGCCCAGGTGTGGAACAACTGCACTGAATGTTTTTGCGCCTGCTGCAACAGCAGGTCCAACTGATCGCGGGCCGCAAGCGTATCGCCGTTGTACTGAGCGATCACCACCCCAGCCAGGGCCAGGGTGTAGCAGATCGACGTGCCGTGGTTGATCTGCAACGCCAGCGCCAGTGCCTGGCTTGCAGTGCGCCACGCGCGTTCAGGGAAACCGCGCAGCCACAGGATGCGCGCGAGGATGGTCAGCGAAGCCACGCTTTGGTCGTACTGCACACCAAAGCCATGGGTAAACCGGTTGAGATGGCCGCTCTGGGCCATGCGCTGGATCACCTGTTCGGCATTGTGCTGCGCCAGCACCTGATTGCCGGCGAAGTGCTGCGCCAGTACTCGCAGGCGTTGGGCGCTGAGGGCCAGCAACGACTCGGTGTGTGGCCCCAACTGGTCGAAATGCAGGCTTTGCTTCAACGCCTCACGGTAGTTGCCGCTGCACAGGCTGACCGCCATTTGCCCCGACACTGCACGCAGTTGGCCGGGCAGGTTTTTGTCAGCTTCGGCCAGGCGTCGTGCGCAGGCAAAGGCGTCTATGGTCTGCGGCGTACTGCCCTGGGCGTGATAGGAGAAACTGCCGAAGGCCAACTGCAATGCCATGTGCAAGCGCTGGCTCGGCGCACTCGATTGCCCCAGTCGTGCCAGGGCCTTGCTCACGTAGAGGCCGTGTTCGCGCAGCAGCGACAGCTCCTGCCACAACGGCATGGCGCTGACGGTGAGGCGAATGCCCAGCACGTGCACACCCTGGTCGCCCAGGCCCCAGTCGAGGGCGGCACGGATGTCTTCGCGCAGCGGGGCATAGCGGTCGATCCACGGCTGGGTAGCGATCTGCTCCCAATCTTCCTGCGCCTGGTCCATCAGCGCCAGGCAGCGGTTGGCGTGACGTTCACGGGTGGCATCCAACTCGTCGGCGACACTGAGTTTTTCCAGGGCGTAGGTGCGGGTGATGTCCAGCAGGCGATAGACCATCTCGTCATCGCCGGGCTCCACATTGAGCAAGGATTTGGCGACCAGTTGAGTGATCGAGCCCAGCACCTCGGTCGGTGCGATCTGTTCTCCGGCAATCACCGCCGCAGCGCTGGCCAGGCTGAAACCACCCCGGAACACGGCGAGACGGCGCAGGCAGATTTGCTCGCACGTCGTGAGCAGGTCGAAGCTCCAATCCAAGGTCGCGCGCAAGGTTTGATGCCGGGGCAGGGCACTGCGCCGGCCTCGGGTGAGCAGGCGGAAATTGTCTTCCATCTGCACCAGCAACCCCGGCAGGCCGAAGCGCTCGATCTGCGCCGCCACCAATTCGATTGCCAGGGGAATACCGTCCAGGCGCTGGCAGATATCAATCGCC
The DNA here is from genome assembly GCF_900187495.1 of Pseudomonas sp. Irchel 3H9. Lineage (NCBI taxonomy): Bacteria > Pseudomonadati > Pseudomonadota > Gammaproteobacteria > Pseudomonadales > Pseudomonadaceae > Pseudomonas > Pseudomonas sp. Irchel 3H9. Next base: position 441,994 of record NZ_FYDK01000002.1, read on the forward strand.
AGGGGCAGTTCGGCTTCGCTCAGTTCGAAGCTGTCCTGATGGGACATGGCGCGTTCGATCAGCAGTTGCAGGGCAGGATAGCCCAGGGCCTGGGCGCGGTTGCCGGTGGCGGGTGGGCAGGCCAGGGGTTCCAGGCGTTGCACCGATTCGCCTTCGGCGCGCAATGCTTCGCGGCTGGTGGCCAGGATGTGGAGTTTTGGGGCATGGCGCAGCAGGGTTTCGCTGATCAGCGCAATGTCGTCCAGCAAGTGCTCGCAGTTGTCGATCACCAGCAGCACCTGGCGCTCTTGCAGGCGGCGCGCGAAGGTGGCCAGCGGTTCGTGCTCGGTGTGGGTCAGGTCGAGCAGGGCGGCGAGGTTGGGCAGGATCATCGACGGCGCGTTGAGGGGCGCCAGGTCCAGCAGGCGGATACCGTCGCGGTAATGGCCGATCAGCAATTCCGCCACGCGCAACGCCACGGTGGTCTTGCCGATGCCGCCGGCGCCCGTTAGGGTGATAAAGCGTTGTTCGGGCAGGTGCTGCACCAGGCTGTCGATCAGCGCCTGGCGGCCGAGCATGCGGGTGCGGCGCAGCGGCAGGTTGTGGCAGGGGCGTTGGGGCGTGCCTTCTGTGGGTAGGCTCATCGGCTCGATGCTCAGTGGCGCAACAAAACTGTAGCCACGCTGGGCCACCGTAACGATATAGCGCTGCCCGGCCTGGCCATCGCCCAGCGCCTTGCGCAACGCCGCCATATGCACCCGCAGGTTGCCGTCCTCTACCACGCTTTTGGGCCAGACCCGAGCGATCAGCTCCTGCTTGCTCACCACATTACCGGCCTGCTCCAGCAGGATCAGCAGGATATCCACGGCCCGCCGCCCCAGGCGCAACGGACGACCAGCCTCCAGCACCAGGCGCTGGTGGGGATGGATACGGTACGGCCCGAAGTGCACGGCCTGATCGCGTTGGTCACTCATGGGTGGCCATGCTCTGGAGAAAGTAAGCGGCCAGCATATTCCAGGTGCTTGCAGACCACTAGGCAGCGATCTCTTGAGGCTTGTGACGCAGTTGGTGGTTTCGCCAGGTCATCGGATTGACACCCTCGCTGCGGGTGAACATATGGCAGAAATGTGCTTGGTCGCAGAACCCGCATTCCAGGCTGATCTGCGTCAGGCTCAAGGAAGACTGAGTGATCAATTCCTTGGCCCGCTGGATGCGTTGCAGGCGTATCCATTCCTGGGGCGACAGCCCGGTGGTGCACTTGAATGCACGGGAGAAATGGCTGCGCGACAGCGCGCAGGCCTGGGCCAGGTCGGCAATCGCCAGGCTTTCGCCGAGGTTGGCGAGGATCAATTGCTTGGCGATACGCTCGCGCCGGGGGCATAGGCCGCCGGTAGCGGATAAGCGAGGAGCGCAGTGCTCAGTTCGGGCCATGACGGATATCCGCAGTCGATGGGAGCGTTCCCGGTGAATGGATGCAGTGTAGATGGCGTCAATCTTGTTGCCGTACCGTCTGGCTGACGAGTTAATCGTTGTTAATTTCGTCAGGTGCAGTCACGGAAAAGACAGCACAGACATGCAATCAACCCCTTGTTTTGCGTGCTTAGCTGGCAGTCTGCTAACCGTTTGGATACCGCCATGAACCGCAATGACCTGCGTCGCGTCGACATGAACCTGCTGGTGATTTTCGAGGCGTTGATGTTCGAGAAGAACCTGACCCGGGTCGCCGAAAAACTCTTCATGGGCCAACCGGCGGTGAGTGCTGCCTTAGGCCGGCTGCGCGACCTGTTCGACGACCCGTTGCTGCTGCGCAACGGGCGGGGCATGGAGCCCACGCCGCGCGCCCTAGCGATACTCAAGGAGCTGCAACCGGCTATGGACACCATTTCCGGCGCGGTCAGCCGCGCCAAGGATTTCGACCCTTCCACCAGCTGTGCGGTGTTCCGTATCGGCCTGTCCGACGACGCCGAATTTGGCTTGTTTCCGCCGTTGCTCAGTCAGCTTCGCGAAGAAGCCCCTGGCATCATCGTGGTGGTACGCCGCGCCAATTACTTGCTGATGTCCGCGCTGCTGGCCAGTGGCGAGATTTCGGTGGGGGTGAGCTACACCACTGAACTGCCCGCGAATGCCAAGCGCAAGAAACTGCGGGATATCCCGTGCAAGGTATTGCGTGGGGATGACGGGGTGGCGCCGCTGACGCTGGATGATTATTGCGAACGGCCCCATGCGATGGTGTCGTTCTCCGGGGATTTAAGCGGCAACATCGATTTGGACTTGGCCCGTATCGGCCGCGCGCGGCGGGTGGTGCTGGCGGTGCCGCAATTCAGCGGGTTGCGGGCGTTGTTGGCGGGAACGCAGATCATTGCGACGGTGCCGGATTATGCGGCGTGTGCGTTGACCGAGGGCACCACGTTACGGGCAGAGGATCCGCCGTTTGCGATTGATGCGGCGGAGTTGTCGATGGTGTGGAGTGGGGTGCATGACAATGATCCGGCGGAGCGTTGGTTGAGGTTGAGGATTGCCGAGCATATGGCGGGGGGGGTTGGTTGATTGAGTGCATATCCGTTGCTGCGGTAACGGCCGCCTATGGTTCCGCTCTTACAGCGGGTCACTTTTGGAAAGGCCGGAATGCCGGCCATCGTGGTTGACGGGGCGATTTCAGATCAAAAGCAAGAGCGCGGCGGCCTTAGAGGCGACCGGGTTCTTAAGCCGAACGCATTCCAAATGTGGGAGGGGGCTTGCTCCCGATGAGGGGGTGTCAGTTGATGCAGTTGTGACTGACCCACTGCTATCGGGAGCAAGCCCCCTCCCACAGTTTGATCTCCATAGATCAGATAGATAGGTCCTAGCCTGCTGTCCTGCTGTCCTGCTGTCCTGCTTTTGCTCTGCTTTTGATCTGGCTCTTACATCCTTTTCGCTGACGAAGTCAGCGGTCTGTTGATCTGCGCTTTTGATTGTGATCTCAGGCGCCCCGTCAAACACGCTGGCCGAACGCAGGCTTGAATCCGTGGGTAACCCGGCAGGACGCCGGGTTAGCCGCGCTGGGCCATGGATGGCCCATCGCGGCGGCCCACGGATTCAAGCCGGAGTGCGGGCACACCGAGCCTAGGCGAGGTGCCGAGTGTTGGGGCGAAGGCCTTTTGTTTACTTTTGGGCTTTTCCAAAAGTGAGCCGCTGTAAGAGCGGAACCATAAGTAGCCGTTACCTAACCAACGGATATGTACTCAACTCAACCCCCCCCGACTACCGGCTCTTGTAAGAAATTTCCCATAAGAGTACAAATGTACTCCATGACGACCCTGACTCCCCGCCGCACCGCCATCCTGACCTTCATCCGCGACCGTATCGCGCAACAAGGCCAGCCCCCCAGCCTCGCCGAGATCGCCGAGGCGTTCGGCTTTGCCTCCCGCAGCGTCGCGCGCAAACACGTGGTGGCCCTGACCGAAGCCGGCTTCATTGAGGTCAACCCCAACCAGGCTCGCGGTATTCGCCTGCTCAACCAACCCATGCGTCCGGAGTGGCTGGACGTGCCCGTGCTCGGCCGAGTCGCCGCCGGCCTGCCCATCGGTGCTGACGCCGAAGTGCACAGTCGCCTGCAACTCGACCCAAGCACCTTCGCGAAAACCCCCGACTACCTGCTGCGGGTGCAGGGCGATTCGATGATCGAAGACGGCATCCTTGACGGCGATCTGGTAGGCGTACGCCGCAGTGCCGAGGCCTTGAACGGGCAGATCGTGGTGGCGCGCCTGGATGGCGAAGTCACCATCAAGCGTTTCGAACGCAGTGGCGACCGCGTGCGCCTGCTGCCGCGCAACCCCGCGTATCAACCTATTGTGGTGGGCCCTGATCAGGACCTGGCCATCGAAGGGGTGTTCTGCGGCCTGGTGAGGCAAGGCTGATGGGCGCCGTCGTTGCCCTGGACGCGCTGTTCAATGGCGGCCGCGTCTGGAAAGGCCGGCCGGCCGCGCCTCCCGCCAGTGTGCACCCCACCGGGCTGGCCGCGCTGGATGCGGTGCTGCCCAGCGGCGGCTGGCCTGAATCGGCTTTGAGTGAAATCCTCATGGCCAAGGAGGGCATCGGCGAACTGCAACTGGTGCTGCCCACCCTGGCGCGCTTGTCAAAGGCGGGGGAGCGCATTGTGTTGGTGGCGCCGCCGTATACGCCGTATCCCCATGCCTGGCAGAACGCCGGGGTGGATGTACGCCAGCTTTCAGTGATCCAGGCCGAGGAACGTGATGCGCTGTGGGCCGTGGAGCAGTGCCTGCGCTCCGGCAGTTGCGGCGCGGTGCTGTGCTGGCCGCGCAAGGCCGATGACCGGGCGCTGCGGCGCTTGCAGGTGGCAGCAGAAACCGGCCAGACCCTGGCGTTTGCCTGGCGCGCCTTGAGTGAGGGGGTCAATTCATCGCCTGCTGCCCTGCGTTTGGCGGTCGATGCGAAACCCGCCCAAGTACGGGTGATCAAGTGCCGTGGCGGTTTGGCCCATCCGGCGCCGATTGCGTTGGCAGGGCACTGAGGTTGCCATGCGCTGGGTGTGTATTGTCTTCCCGCAATTGGCGCTGGATGGGGTGCAGCGTGTGCACCCCGAGCCCGACCAACCCCTCGCGCTGCTGGCCGGTACGCCACAGCGGCGCGTACTGCAAACCGTCAACGACGCCGCCCGCGCCTTGGGCCTGCGTCCAGGCCTTTCACTGACGGCGGCCCATGCCCTGGCCAAGACTTTTGCCAGCGCCGAATACGACCCCGTGGAAATCGAACGCTGGCAGCAGTTCCTGGCAGCCTGGGCCTATCGCTTCAGTTCCCAGGTCAGTGTGCATTACCCGCGTGCGTTGCTGTTTGAGATCGAATCGAGCCTGGGCCTGTTCGGTCCCTGGCCGCAGTTCGAAGCGCGCTTGCGCAAAGAATTGACCGAGCTGGGCTTTCGTCACCGCATCGTCGCCGCGCCCAACCCGGCGGCGGCGCGGGTGCTGGCCAATATTTACGACGGTCTGGCCATCGACGATGAGGCATTGATGCAGGCCCTCGCACCACTGCCCATCGACCGCGCCGGCCTTGAACCTCAGGCCGCTACCGCCTTGTCGCGCATGGGCCTGCGCACCCTGTCCCAGGTGCAGGCCTTGCCCCGGCACACACTGGCGCGGCGCTTTGATGCCGGCCTGCTCAAGCACCTGGATGCATTGACCGGGCAACGCCCGCTGGCCCTTGGGTTTTACCAGCCGCCGGACCAGTTCGATGTGCGCATCGAATTGAATTTCGACGTGCAGTCCCACCAGGCGCTGCTGTTTCCATTGCGGCGCTTGACCGCTGATTTATCCGCCTTTCTCTGCGGACGCGACAGTGGCGTGCAGCGTTTTGACCTGCACCTGGAGCACGCCCAGTTACCCGACAGTGTGATCAAGGTTGGCCTGCTCAGCGCCGAGCGCGAGCCGGCGATGCTGTTCGAACTGGCCCGTGGGCGCCTGGAGCAAGTGCAAGTCACCGCGCCGGTGCGCGGTTTTCGCCTGGTGGCCCAGGACTTGCCGGTGTTTGTGCCGCAGCGCCAGGACCTGTTCGACGACCGCCCGCAACAGACCCTGCCCTGGGAGCAATTGCGCGAACGCCTGCGCGCGCGCCTTGGGGATGAGGCGGTACAAGGCTTGCGTTTTCATGCCGACCATCGCCCCGAGTGCGCTTGGCAAGCAACGGCCGACAGTCGCACATGCCCGACCTTGAACAAGGTGCAACGCCCCGGTTGGCTGCTCAGGGAACCCACCTTGCTGACCGAGCAAGGTGTGCAGATTCTGATGGGCCCGGAACGTATCGAATCCGGCTGGTGGGACGGCGCCGATATCCGCCGTGACTATTACCTGATCCAGACCCGCGCCGGTCAGCAAGGCTGGGCCTACCGCAGCGTGGGGCAGGGCGATGGTTTGTGGCTGCAAGGCTGGTTTGCATGAACTACGCCGAGCTGCATTGCCTGTCCAATTTCAGTTTTCAGCGCGGCGCGTCCACCGCGCTGGAGTTGTTCGAGCGCGCCAAGCGTCAGGGCTACAGCGCCTTGGCGATCACTGATGAATGCACGTTGTCAGGCATCGTGCGTGCGTGGCAAGCGGCGAAGGCGGTGGAGTTACCGCTGATTATCGGCAGCGAAGTGCGCATCGAAAACGGCCCGAAACTGGTGCTGCTGGTAGAAAACCTCAGCGGTTACCAGCACCTGTGCCGCCTGATCACCCTGGCCAGGCGGCGTGCGGAAAAAGGCAGTTATCGCCTGCTGCACGAAGACTTCGACGCACCGCTCAACGGCCTGTTGGCGCTATGGGTCGCCGACGACAGCGACACCCAGGCCTCGATCCAATGGCTGCGCCGCACGTTTGCCGAGCGCCTGTGGCTGGCGGTGCACCTGCATTGCGGCCAAGACGATGCGCGGCATCTGGAGCAGCGCCTGCACCTGGCCGCCAACCTGAATATCCCGGCGGTGGCCTGTGGTGATGTGCACATGCACGCACGCGGTCGACGCGCCCTGCAAGACACCATGACCGCCATCCGCCATCACGTCCCGGTGGCCGAAGCCGGCACGCGCCTGCACCCCAATGGCGAGCGGCATCTGCGCGGCCTTGATGCCCTGGGCACGCTGTACCCCCATGCCTTGCTCGATGAAACCCTGGTCATCGCCCGCCGTTGCACCTTCGACCTCGGCCAGTTGCGTTATCACTACCCGCGCGAATTGGTGCCCGAGGGGCATGACGCCGAATCCTGGCTGCGCGCCGTCACCGAAGAAGGCATCGCCCTGCGTTGGCCTCACGGAATCGACGCCAAGACCATGCAGCAGATCAATCACGAACTGACATTGATCAGCAAACTGGGTTACGAAAGTTATTTCCTCACCGTGCACGATATTGTGCGCTTCGCCCGCAGCCGTTCGATCCTGTGCCAGGGCCGCGGGTCGGCGGCCAACTCGGCGGTGTGTTTTGCCTTGGGCATTACCGAGATCAACCCGAGCCTTACGAATATGCTGTTTGAGCGCTTCCTGTCAGAGGAGCGCAACGAGCCACCGGATATCGACGTGGACTTCGAGCACGAACGCCGCGAAGAAGTGCTGCAGTACGTTTTCCAGCGCTACGGCCGCACCCGCGCGGCGCTGACGGCGGTGGTCAGCAGCTACCACGCCGCCGGTGCGGTGCGCGATGTGGCCAAGGCCCTTGGGTTGCCGCCGGACCAGATCAACGCCCTGGCCGACTGCTGCGGGCGCTGGAGTGATGATGCGCCTCCGCTGGAACGCCTGCGTGAAGGCGGCTTCGACCCGGACAGCCCGATCCTGCGCCGTGTGCTCACGCTCACCCAGCAACTGATCGGTTTTCCCCGGCACCTGTCCCAACATCCCGGCGGTTTCGTGATTTCCGAATACCCGCTGGACACTCTGGTGCCGGTGGAAAACGCGGCCATGGCCGAGCGCACCATTATCCAATGGGACAAGGACGATCTGGATGCCGTGGGCCTGCTCAAGGTGGATATCCTCGCCTTGGGCATGCTCAGTGCGATTCGCCGCTGTTTCGATTTGCTGCGCCGCCACCGCAACCTCGACCTGGCCCTGGCGACGATCCCCAAGGAAGACCCGGCCACCTACGCGATGATCAGCAAGGCCGACACCATTGGCGTATTTCAGATCGAGTCGCGGGCGCAGATGTCGATGCTGCCCCGGCTCAAGCCGCAGACGTTTTATGACCTTGTGATCGAGGTCGCTATTGTGCGGCCCGGTCCGATCCAGGGAGGGATGGTGCATCCGTATCTACGACGACGTAACAAGGAAGAAAAAACCACCTACCCGTCACCGGAACTTGAAAGCGTATTGAAGCGCACCCTGGGCATTCCGCTGTTCCAGGAGCAAGTGATGCAGATCGCCATGGTCGCCGCCGACTACAGCCCTGGCGAGGCCGACCAGTTGCGCCGCTCCATGGCCGCGTGGAAACGTCACGGCGGCCTGGAACCCCATCAGGACCGCTTGCGCACCGGCATGCTGAAAAACGGCTACACCGAGGAGTTTGCCGCGCAGATTTTCGAGCAGATCAAGGGCTTTGGCAGCTATGGCTTTCCTGAGTCCCATGCGGCCAGTTTCGCCTTGCTGACTTACGCCAGTTGCTGGCTCAAATGCCACGAGCCGGCGGCCTTCGCCTGCGCGTTGATCAACAGCTGGCCTATGGGTTTCTACAGCCCGGACCAGATACTGCAGGACGCACGGCGCCATCGCTTGCAGATTCGCCCGGTGGATGTGCAGGCCAGCGACTGGGATTGCAGCCTGGAACCCATTGACGGCCAGCAACCGGCGATCCGTATGGGCTTGCGCATGATCGCGGGGTTTCGTGAAGAGGATGGTCGGCGCATCGAGGCCGCCCGCCCTGGCACAGGTTTCAGCGACATTGCTGATCTGGACCAGCGCGCCGGTCTGGACGCCCGTGCCCAGGCGTTGCTGGCCGACGCCGGCGCCCTGCGTGCCCTCGCTGGAAACCGGCACCAAGCCCGCTGGGACGTGGCGGGGGTGCACAAACAATTGGGGCTGTTCGCCGGGCTGCCCAGCCCCGACGAAGCCGTGGTCGCTTTACCCGCACCGACGGTCGGCGAGGACTTGCAGGCTGATTACGCCACCGTCGGCACCACTCTCGGCCCGCACCCGCTGGCGTTGTTGCGCGATGAGCTGCGCAAGCGGCGTTGTCGCAGCTCCCGCGAGCTGATGGCGGTGGAGCATGGGCGTAATGTGAGTGTCGCGGGGTTGGTCACGGGGCGGCAACGTCCGGGCACGGCCAGCGGTGTGACCTTTGTCACCTTGGAAGATGAGTTCGGCAATCTCAATGTGGTGGTCTGGCGCGACCTGGCCGAACGTCAGCGCCAGGCGCTGGTGGGGTCGCGCTTGCTCAAGGTAGACGGGCGCTGGGAGGCGGTCGGCGAGGTGCGCCACCTGATCGCCGGGCGGCTCACCGACCTCACGCCGTTGCTGGAAGGCATGTCTGTGCGCAGCCGGGATTTCCACTGAGGTGACCCCAAATTAATACCAGATGAAACCATCTGCTCCGTGTAAGCTCCAAAAATGGCGACTGTCTTCTCTTTTGCACTGAGCCGAACGATGCAATTTTTATCCAACCCCCACGGCTGTGAAGGTTGGGCCGGTGAAATGGCCCAGCGTATTCGCGCGTTCGATTGGTCGACCACGGACCTCGGTCCCATTAACCAGTGGTCCACCAGCCTGGTCTGTAACGTGCAGATGATGCTCGCATCGCCGATGCCGATGGTGATGTTGTGGGGGCGGGCCGGGTACATGATTTACAACGACAGTTACTCGGTCTTTGCCGGCGGCCGCCACCCGTCTTTGCTGGGGGCTCCGGTGGAGTTGGGTTGGCCGGAGGTGGCGGATTTCAATCGCCATGTGGTGGACACCTGTCTGGCCGGCGGCACTCTGTCCTTCAACAACAAAGACCTGGTGCTGCTGCGCAATGGCCAGCCGGAAACCGTGTGGCTGGATTTGTATTACAGCCCCGTCGCCGGCGACAACCAGCAACCGGCCGGCGTGTTGGCGATTGTGGTCGATACCACCGAACTGGTGAAGTCCGAACAGGTGCGCCAGGAACTCACCCATAACCTCGAACAACGGGTGGCCGCTGAAGTGCAGGCGCGCTCCAGTGCCGAGGACCAATTGCGCCAATCGCAAAAACTCGAAGCCATCGGCGGCCTCACCGGCGGCGTGGCCCACGACTTCAATAACCTGTTGCAAGTGATCGCCGGCAATCTGCACTTGCTGGCCCGCCATGAGCCAGACAATGCCCAGGTGCAGCGCCGCGTCAACGCGGCCATCGCGGCAGTGGAGCGCGGGGCCAAGCTGTCGGCGCAACTGCTGGCCTTTGCCCGCCGCCAGCCATTGTCGCCGGCGGTGTACAACCCGCAACGCATCTATGCCGGCCTTGGCGAACTGTTGCAGCGCGCACTGGGAGAAACCATTCATATCGATGTGCAGTTGCCCCAGGATTCCTGGAGCATCAACGTCGACCGTAACCAGTTGGAAAATGCGTTGCTCAACCTGGCGATCAATGCCCGCGACGCCATGAAAGGTGAGGGGGTGATCCGCATCAGCGGCGAAAACATCATCCTTAACCCCGGCGATTGCATTGGTAAAAGCGTCAGTCCTGGAGAATATGTGCGCCTGGCGGTCACCGACACCGGGGTGGGCATGCCACCTGGGATCCAGGCCAGGGTGTTCGAACCGTTCTTCACCACCAAGCGCGACGGTCACGGTACCGGCCTGGGCTTGAGCATGGTGTTCGGCTTTGTGCGTCAAAGTGGCGGGCATGTCGAGGTCAGCAGCGAAGAAGGCCAGGGCACCGTGGTGCAGTTGTACTTCCCGCGCAGCCTGGGCGAGGAGTGCCTTGAGGCGTCAGACGAGCCCGTTGCGTCCGTAGGCGGCCAGGAAACGATCCTGGTGGTCGAAGACAATGAAGGCGTGCGCCTGACGGTGGTGGACGTGCTCGAACAGTCGGGCTACACCGTGATCACCGCCGAGGACGGCGACCAGGCCATGTCGAAGCTTAAAGCTGGCCTGCAACCCGAGTTGATTTTTACCGACGTGGTCATGCCCGGCCGCCTTAAAAGCACCGACCTGGCCGCCTGGGCCCGTGCACAAACCCCGCCCGTGCCGGTGCTGTTCACTTCCGGTCACACCCGCGACATCCTCTCCAGCAACCACCTGCTGAGCCCCGACATTCATCTGCTGAGCAAGCCCTACAGCCCCGAAGCCCTGACGCTACGGGTGCGCAGCGTGCTCACCGCACGATAAGGTTGACCATGACTTCACAGCGCAACATCCCTGCGATCACTGCCCAACGCCCAGGCTTTGTCAGGGTGCGCGGCGCCCGCGAGCACAACCTGCAAAACGTCGACGTGGATATTCCCCGGGATGCCCTGGTTGTGTTTACCGGCGTGTCGGGTTCGGGCAAGTCGTCCCTGGCGTTTTCCACGGTGTATGCCGAGGCCCAGCGGCGCTACTTCGAATCGGTGGCGTCTTACGCGCGGCGCCTGATCGACCAGGTTGGCGTGCCCGACGTGGACAGCATCGAAGGCCTGCCGCCCGCCGTGGCCCTGCAACAGCAGCGTGGCACGCCCAGCGCACGGTCTTCGGTGGGCAGCGTCACCACGTTATCGAGCCTGATCCGCATGCTCTATTCCCGCGCCGGCAGCTACCCTGCGGGGCAAGCGATGCTGTATGCCGAGGACTTTTCGCCGAACCTGCCCCAGGGTGCGTGCCCGCAATGTCATGGCCTGGGCCGCGTGTATGAAGTGACCGAGGCGCTGATGGTGCCCGACCCTTCGCTGAGCATTCGCCAGCGCGCGGTGGCCTCCTGGCCGTTGGCGTGGCAGGGCCAGAACCTGCGCGACATTCTGGTGACCTTGGGCTATGACGTGGATATCCCATGGCGCGACCTGCCAAAAAAGCAGCGCGACTGGATCCTGTTCACCGAAGAAACCCCCACTGTGCCGGTGTATGCCGGTTTCACCCCGGAGCAAACCCGCGAGGCGTTGAAGCGCAAGCTGGAGCCTAGTTACCAGGGCACGTTCAGCGGCGCGCGGCGCTACATCCTGCACACCTTCAGCCACACCCAAAGCGCGCTGATGAAAAAGCGCGTGTCGCAGTTCATGCAGGGCAGCGCCTGCCCGCTGTGTGAAGGCAAGCGGCTGACCAAGGCGGCGCTCTCGGTGAAGTTTGCCGGTGTGGATATTGGCGAGTTGTCGCAGCTGTCGTTGTCGCAGCTGGCCGAACTGCTGCGGCCGGTGGCGGCGGGGCAGGACACGATGAAGCTCTCGGTGGAGAAGCGCCTGGCTGCGCAGCGTATCGCCCAGGACTTGCTGGAGCGGGTCAGCACCTTGATCGAATTGGGCCTGGGTTATCTGTCCCTGGAGCGCAGCACACCGACCTTGTCGTCCGGGGAGTTGCAACGTTTACGCTTGGCCACGCAATTGGGCTCGCAATTGTTTGGAGTGATCTATGTGCTGGATGAGCCTTCGGCGGGCTTGCATCCGGCGGATGGCGAGGCTTTGTTCACCGCGCTTGAGCGCTTGAAGGCCGCCGGTAATTCGTTGTTTGTGGTGGAGCACGACTTGGAAACCATGCGCCGCGCCGACTGGTTGATCGACGTCGGCCCGGCCGCTGGCGAGCATGGCGGGCAAGTGCTGTACAGCGGGCCACCTGCTGGGTTGGCTGACGTAGAGGCGTCGCAGACCCGTGAGTATTTGTTCGCCGAGCGGCGTACATCAAATCCCTCTCGCCGCGAACCCAGTGGTTGGTTGAAGTTGGAGGGCGTGACGCGCAATAACCTCAATGGTCTGAACGTGGATTTTCCCTTGGGCTGCTTCACCTCGGTGACCGGCATTTCCGGCTCGGGCAAGTCCAGCCTGGTCAGCCAGGCGCTGCTGGAATTGGTGGGCAGTGGCCTTGGGCGTGTGGTTGAGAACGACGAAGAGCCGAGCCTGGAAGATGACACGCCACAAACCAGTGGCGGGCGCATCAGCGCCGGGCTGGAACAGATCCGACGCCTGGTGCAGGTGGATCAGAAACCCATCGGCCGTACGCCACGTTCCAACCTGGCGACCTACACCGGGCTGTTCGACAACGTGCGCAAACTGTTCGCCGCCACGCCTGCGGCAAAGAAGCGCCATTACGATGCGGGCCAGTTCTCCTTCAACGTCGCCAAAGGCCGTTGCCCGAACTGCGAGGGCGAAGGCTTTGTCAGCGTCGAGTTGTTGTTTATGCCGAGTGTGTACGCACCCTGTCCGACCTGCCATGGCGCGCGCTACAACCCCGAAACCTTGGCGATCAAATGGCAAGGCTTGAGCATCGCTCAGGTGCTCGGGATGACCGTCGAGCAGGCAGTCGAGTTCTTTGCCGAGCAGCCAGGGGTACTGCGCTCGTTGCAGGTGCTGCGGGATATCGGCCTGGGTTATCTGCGACTGGGTCAACCGGCTACCGAACTGTCCGGGGGTGAAGCGCAGCGGATCAAATTGGCCACCGAGCTGCAACGCAATGCCCGTGGGTCGACCTTGTATGTGTTGGATGAGCCAACGACCGGGCTGCATCCACGGGATGTGGATCGCCTGCTCAGCCAGCTCAATCACTTGGTGGATGCAGGGCACACGGTGGTGGTGGTCGAGCATGAAATGCGTGTGGTAGCCCAGAGTGACTGGGTGATCGATATCGGTCCGGGAGCAGGGGATTTGGGCGGGCAAGTGGTGGCCAGCGGTACGCCGCAAAAAGTTGCCAAGAGCAAGAAAAGCCGGACTGCGCCCTTCCTGGCCCGAGCGTTGATCTAACAGTTAAACAGGTCCACATGTGGGAGGGGGCTTGCCCCCGATAGCGGTGGGTCAGTCACCCCATCAAGTGCCTGACAGATAGCTATCGGGGGCAAGCCCCCTCCCACAGAGTGATCAGTGTCTGGTCAGTTGGATTTGTGCCTTGGCCTGTTTCACCACATGCTCCACCGTAAACCCAAACTTCTCCTGCAACTTCGCCAACGGCGCCGAAGCCCCGAAGCTGTTCATCACCACCTTGGCGCCGGTTTGCCCGACATAGCGGTCCCACCCCAAAGGCCCGGCCTGTTCCACCACCACACGTGCCGTCACCGCTGGCGGCAACACACTGTCGCGATAGGCCTGGTCCTGTTCTTCAAACAACTCCCAGCTCGGCATCGAGACGACTTGTGCGGCAATCCCTTCGCCATTGAGCTGTTCATAGGCCGCCACCGCCAGGCTGACTTCGCTGCCGGTACCGATCAAAATTACCTGGGGTTTATCCGCCCCCGCCAACACATAAGCGCCTTTGGCTGCACCGGTCGCCGCTGCGTATTGCGTGCGATCCAGAGTCGGCAGCGGCTGGCGTGACAGCACCACACAGCTCGGCCGATGGGTTTGCGCCAGCGCAACTTTCCACAGCTCCAGGGTTTCGTTGGCGTCGCCAGGGCGAAGGGTCAGCAACCCTGGCGTGGCGCGCAACTGCGTCAGGTGCTCAATGGGCTGGTGCGTCGGCCCATCTTCACCCACGCCGATGGAGTCGTGGGTAAACACGAACACCACCGGCAACTCCATGATCGCCGCCAGGCGGATCGGTGGTTTCATGTAGTCGCTGAATACCAGGAAGGTCGAGGTGTACGGCCGCAAATACGACAGCGCCATGCCATTGGCGATGGCGCCCATGGCGTGTTCGCGAATACCGAAATGCAGGTTGCGCCCGCTGTAGTCATCGGCGCTGAAGCGCCCGGCACCGTCGAAGGTGAGGTTGGTTTTGGTCGAAGGCGACAAGTCCGCCGAGCCGCCGAGCAGCCAGGGGATTTGCTGGGCGAAGGCATTCAGTACCTCGCCACCCGCCGCGCGGCTGGCGACGCCCTTGGCATCGGCGGCAAAGTCGGGCAGGTCAGCCTGCCAGTGCTCGGGCATCTCCCCGGCGCGCATCCGCCGTAGTTCATCGGCCAATTGAGCGTCGAGACGGGCCAGGGTCTGGTTCCATTGCTGGTACAGCGGTTCGGCGCGGGCGTGCAGGGCGTCGCGCAAGAGCGTGCGCGCCTCATCGGGCACCAGGAAGCTGGAATCCTGCGGCCAACCATACGCAGCTTTGGTCAGGCGGATTTCGTCATCACCCAACGGCTCGCCATGGGCGGCGGCGGTGTTGTGCTTGTGGGGCGAACCGTAGCCGATCACGCTGTCGACCACGATCAGCGTCGGCGCGCCGGTATTCGCCTGAAAGGTCTCCAGGGCTGCGCTCAGTGCCTGCAAGTCGTTAGCATCGGTGACGTGCAAGGTGTGCCAGCCATAGGCCTGGAAACGCTTGATCACGTCTTCGCTGAAGGCAAGCTCAGTGTGGCCTTCGATGCTGATGGTGTTGTTGTCGTAGATCCAGCACAGGTTATCCAGCTTCAAATGGCCGGCCATCGACGCCGCTTCGCTGCTGATGCCCTCCATCATGTCGCCGTCGCCACACAGGGTGTAGACGTTGTAATCGAACAGCACCTGGCCGTCATGGTTAAAGCGCTCGGCCAGCCAACGCTCGGCCATCGCCATGCCCACGCTGTTGGCGCAGCCCTGGCCAAGGGGGCCTGTGGTGGTTTCCACGCCTGTGGTCATGCGGTATTCCGGATGCCCCGGCGTCTTGGAGTCGGCCTGACGGAATTGCTTGATATCGTCCAGGCTGATCGCCGGGTGCCCGGTGCGCTTGCCATGGGCATCAATTTCTTTCACACCGGCCAAGTGCAGCAGCGAATACAACAGCATGGATGCATGCCCCACTGACAACACAAATCGGTCACGGTTGGGCCAGTCGGGATGCTCGGGGTGATAGCGCAGAAACCGGCTCCACAGCGTGTATCCCACCGGCGCCAGGCCCATGGGCGTGCCCGGATGGCCGGAGTTGGCCTTCTGCACGGCGTCCATCGCCAGGGTGCGCAGGGTGTTGATGCATAGGGTGTCGACAGTGGTTGCGGCGTTAGTCATGAAACCGGTCTCCCTCAAGTGACGATCTACTGTGGAGGGCCGGGCGCCGCGAAGGTTTGATCCCATTGCCGTTGCCGCGACGAACGGGGACGTATTGACTTCAAACATGACAAGACCCTTTGCAATGGTCTAGCTTCAAGGGCGTAGGCCATTGATCAACTTGCGGAGGTACGTCATGCCAGTGAAACACGACCTGTATCAGGATTTGGGTTTGAGCAAGGAAGTCGTTCACGAACGCAGGGCGAGCGATAAACGGCTGGACTCGCTGCTCACCCAATACGACGCTGCCGACGGCGAGGTGCTCCGGGCGGAATCAGAAAAGGCCGACGACACGGTGGTGGAGGTGTTGAAGAAGAAACGCCTGCTGATCAAGGACGAAATCGCAGGGCGCCTCGACGCCTGAAACGCGGCAAGGTTTGTTCAGATTTGACTGAGGGACATCGTGGGAATCACTCCTTATGATGCGCCCCGTCCGCCCGGCTCTGGGGACGTTTTGCAGCGCAAGGATTGTGCTGTTGAGCCGGGTGGACGCTGTCTTTCAAGCCAGCAGCGCTTCAGTGCATGCATTGATCGAGCGCTGTTGGGTCTCGCTGTACAGCTGCAATTCATCGATGGTCTTGCGCCCCAACGCCTTTTCGAATTCCGCCTGGTTTGAATTGGCGGCGTAGTGACTCTGTGCCGCATCCCCCAAATTCGACTGGAAAATCCCCGCCGCACTCACCGGCAGAAAATCCTCATACACCAACGGCTCTACATCCACATGACCGGCGGCGATCAGTGCTTGCAATGTGCGTGGTTGATCGGCGTGGCCGCGTGCCGCCAGGCCTTGTTCCGTGGCGAAGTAGCGGAAGTACGCCAGGCCTTGTTCGCGCATCTGCCCGTGGTTGTCGGGGAAGGCCTGGAAGTGTTGTTCCATCAAGTGCATGTAGCGCGCGGCGTTGGATTCGTTGGGGAACGCGCCCAGTTCGTCGCGGGCGGCGTTCAGCAGTTGGTCGTAGAGGGCGCGGCCTTTGGGCGTGAGGGCGACGCCACGCTGTTCGATTTCACCGAAGCGGGCGCTGTGGCTGCCTTGGGCGTCGGTGAAGGCGATGGCTTCGTCGAGGGCCTTGAAGCTGGTCTGGCGCAGCAGGATCGGGCACTGGCGGCGCGGTGGGCCTTCGATCACGGCCTTGGGGGTTATGCCCTTGGCGGGCATGGCGGTCTGTACCTGATCAATGTCCAGGGTGCGCGGGGTGAGGTGGTTGATGTGCGGCCCCTTGAAGGCCACCACATCGGCGATCAGGCGGTGCTGGTCACTGAGTTGCTGGTACTGCGCGGCGGTAACGGTGGCGGTGTGGTGCCAGCGGAAGGTTTCCAGGGCCTGGCGGATGAATTCGGCGGCCTCGTCGGCATTGAGGCCGCCGTTTGTTTCCGCTTTTGCGATAAGCGCCAGGGCGCCGGGGGTGAAGATCGAGCGCTTTGCCAATGCAGTTTCGGCGAAGGCGCGAAGTTCGGCATTCTCGATCAATTCCAGGCGCAGCAGGGAGGTGAACACCCGAAACGGGCTGGCTTGCAGCGCGTGTTCATGCACCGCGCGAAATGCTGTGGAATGCACCGGCACGCCGGCTGGCGTGAGGTCGTAGTAGCCCACGGGCTGCATGCCCATCACCGCAAACAGGCGGCTGATTGTGGCCAATTCCGCTGCTGTGCCCAAGCGAATGGCGCCGTGGCGTTCCATGTCCAGACGCTGGATTTCGCCGGTGCGTTGCAGCTGTTGCGCCAGGCTCGGTTCGCTGTCGAGCACGCGGCTATTGGTCTCGGCCACCAACTCCATCAGCGCGCCATACAGGGGAACTTCATCTCGGTACATATCGGACATGGCCTTGGAAAACCCCTTGCGGATCTCGTCTGGGCTGACATGTGCGGTACTGGGCATAGAAAAATTCCTGATGACGGTGGAGAGGGTGATGGTCTTTTACTGGATTTTGTTGGGCCCCAGGTGCGCTTGCAAACGAAGATTCCTCTGGACTTCATTCTGCAAATGAATGAACGGCATTCTCTTCCAAGTCTTCATGTGCACGCGGGTGTGGATGGGTTCTACACTGCTCCTCACCTTGTCGGCGATGGAGGACCCAATGACGGCCACGCCCGTAACGCAAACGATTGAAGGCCAACGCCTGGCCACTGAAGACGCCGAGCGCTGGCGCGAATGGGGCCCATACCTGAGTGAACGCCAATGGGGCACCGTGCGTGAAGACTACAGCGCCGATGGCGATGCCTGGCGCTACTTTCCCCATGAACACGCGCGCAGCCGCGCCTACCGTTGGGGTGAGGACGGCCTGGCCGGTTTCAGCGACAAGGCGCAACGCTGGTGCCTCGGGCTGGCGCTGTGGAACGAGCGCGATGCGATCCTCAAGGAGCGGTTGTTCGGTCTCAACAACGCCGAGGGCAACCATGGCGAGGACGTCAAGGAACTGTACTTTTTCGTCGATGGCGTACCGAGTCATGCCTACATGCGCATGCTCTACAAATACCCCCATGCCGCCTTTCCCTATGCTGACCTGATCACCGAGAACGCCCGTCGCGGGCTGGGTGATGCCGAGTATGAAATCCTCGATACCGGCGTGTTTGAGGACAACCGCTATTGCGATGTCAGCGTCGAGTACGCCAAGCAGCAGCCTGACGATATTTTCATGCGGGTCACGGTGCATAACCGCTCGGAGCAGCCGACGCGTTTGCAGGTAATGCCTCAACTGTGGGCGCGTAACGACTGGAGTTGGACCTTTGATGCGCCCAAGCCGCAGTTGCGGCTGGACGGCGAGCAGGTGTTGGCCCGTCATCATGAATTGCCGGATCGTTATCTGAGTGCCTGGGGCCAGGATGGCTTGGAATGGTTGTTCTGCGAAAACGAAAGCAATGTCGTCAAGCTGGACGGGCAGGTGGCACCGGGCCCGTTCAAGGATGGCATCAACGATTACGTGGTCAGTGGCGCTCAATCGGCGATTCGCCGGGACACCGGTACCAAGGTTGCCGCGCGGTTCATCCTTGAACTGGCAGGGCAGGAAAGCAAAACTTTGTACCTGCGCTTTGCCCCCGTGGATGCGCCCGCGGCCAACGCCCGTAAGTTGTTCGAGCAACGTCGTCAGGAAGCCGATGACTTCTATGCGGCCCTGCAACAGGGCATTGGCGATGCGGACGCGCGCAATGTGCAGCGCCAAGCCCTGGCTGGCTTGTTGTGGTCCAAGCAGCTCTACTATTTCGACGTGAACCAATGGCTCGATGGTGACCCAGCCCAGCCAGCGCCGCCGCCTGAGCGCCTGCATATCCGCAATACCCATTGGCGGCACCTGTCCAACTTCGACATCCTTTCCATGCCCGACACCTGGGAATACCCGTGGTATGCCTCGTGGGACCAGGGCTTTCAGGCGGTGGCGATGGCGCTGATCGATCCGGGTTACGCCAAGCAACAGTTGTTGCTGCTGGTGAAGGATCGCTTCATGCATCCCAACGGCCAACTGCCGGCTTATGAATGGCGCTTCGATGATGCGAACCCGCCGGTGCATGCCTGGGCCAGTTGGCGGGTGTACCAGCAGGACAAGGCGTTGACCGGTGTAGGCGACATGGATTTTCTAGAGAGGATTTTCCATAAGCTGCTGCTGAATTTTTCCTGGTGGGTCAACCGCAAGGACGCCGAGGGCCGCAACTTGTTCCAGGGCGGTTTCCTCGGGCTGGATAACATTGCGTTGTTTGACCGTTCGGCGGCATTGCCGCCGGGGTATCAGTTGGACCAGGCCGACGGCACAGCGTGGGTTGCCGCGTATGCCCTGGACCTGATGCGCATCGCCCTGGAACTGGCCAGGCGCAATGCCGTGTACGTGGATATTGCGGTGAAGTTTTTCGAACATTTCCTGTATATCGCCGGTGCCATTAACCGGGTCGATGACAGTGCCGAAGGTTTGTGGGATGAGCAGGACCTGTTCTTCTACGACGTGCTGCACAGCCCCGATGGGCAGAACGAGCCGGTACGTTTGCGCTCCATCGTCGGCCTGATGCCGTTGTTCGCCGTGCTGGTGCTGGAGCAGCGCGAGCATGAAGGCCTGGAGGGTTTGCGCGAACGGTTGCTGGGCTTTATGAAACACCGGCCGGACTTGGCTAAATTGGTCTCACGCTGGAACGAGCCAGGGCAGGGCAATCGCTTGTTGCTGGCGTTGTTGCGGGGCGAACGCACAAAGGACCTGCTTCGACGCATGTTGGAGGACAGTGAGTTCCTCTCTGCGTTTGGCGTGCGCTCGCTGTCCAAAGCCTTCGCCGAACAGCCCCTGGCGCTGAAGATGAACGGCGACACCCTCAGCGCGCGTTACCAGCCTGGCGAGTCCGACTCACGATTGTATGGCGGCAACTCGAATTGGCGTGGGCCCGTGTGGATGCCTGTCAACTACATGCTGATTGAATCGCTGCGTGAATTTCATCGGTACTACGCGGATAACTTCTCGGTGGAGTACCCAACGGGCAGCGGGTATCTGTCATCCCTGGAGGAAGTGGCTGAAGGCCTCAGTCAGCGGCTGACCGGGCTGTTTCTAAGGGATGACAATGGATGTAGGCCATCGATGGCGGGCTATTCGCAGTTGGAAGCGGACCCGCTCAGCCGTGATCTGGTGTTGTTCCATGAGTATTTTCACGGGGAAACCGGGCGCGGGTTGGGGGCGTCCCATCAGACGGGGTGGAGTGCGTTGGTGGCGTTGCTGCTGCAACCGAAGGTCTGAGTTGCGGCCTCGGACCTTGATTGATCCCAGGTTAGTTGGCAAAAAAAATCCCGCCTGGAGAGGCGGGATCGAGATGCAAGCTTGCCTGTGAATCAGGAAGGGAACAGCTCACTCAGTTTCATCGCCAGCATCATGTCGCCTTCAGTGCGCAGTTTGCCGCCCATGAAGGCCTGCATGCCGTCAGTCGAACCGTCGACGATGCCTTCCAGGGTCGCGCTGTCCATGACCAGGGTCACTTGTGCGTCCGGGTTTTCACCTTCATGCAGTTCGCAGGTTTTGTCTTTGACGACCAGGGAAAAGTTCTTGGTGTCATCGATACGGAAACCGAATACCAGGTCCAAGCCGTCGGCAGCGCTTGGGTTGAATTTGGCTTTCATTGCTTCTACAGCTTTGGCTACGTCAGTCATGGTTTCGATCCTTTTGGGTGGAGTCCAGTGACCTTAGGGTCACGGTTGGCCGCACTTCATCGGAAGGTGATGAGTTGCGGCGCCTTCAACAGTTGCAAGTGGCTATGACTGTTGAAGGAAGCCAGTGCCACCTCGCGACCGCGGAATTTCAGCTGGTTGAGCGAGGTGTTAACAATTTGCCAGTTCAGTTCAAAAGCCTGTGTAGCAGGCATTCGGGTAATCAGGTGAAGCAGGGCGGTGATGGTGCCGCCGGAGGTGAACACGGCGATTTTCTGTGTGTTGTCTGCGGCATCGAGAATGCGTTGCAAGCCACCCTGAACGCGCTCGACAAACCCCAGCCAGCTTTCCAGTCCCGGCGTGTCATAAGTGCCGGCCAACCAGCGTTCGATGATCAGGGCGAAGATGCGTTGGAATTCGCTGCGGTTCTGCGCGGCATTGCGCAGGATGTCCAGGGCGTCGGGTTCGGTGGTGAGCAGGTCGGGGAGCAGGGCGCGGATGATCGCTTCAGCATCGAATTCGTTGAAGGCGCTGTCGGTTTCCAAGACCGGAACCGGCAGGCCAAGGGCGCGGTATTGATCGAAGGCAGCCGTGGCGGTGTGCTGCTGGCGGCGCAGATCGCCGGCCACGCAGCGGTCGAACACGATGCCCATGTCCGCCAGGTGGCGACCGAGCACTTGTGCCTGCTCCACACCAACGGGCGACAGGACGTCATAGTCGTCTGCACCGAAGGAGGCCTGGCCATGTCGAATCAGATAGATGCTGCCCACGTCCGTTTTCCCGGTACGTTGAAAGTCTGGCGAGGTTATGGGGATGCCAGGGAGCTGTCAATGAAAAAACATACGCTTGTTTTAAAAGCTCCTTAGAGGCCTTGGCTGTCGACGGTTTGATCACTGGCCCGAATGCGGTGCCATCGGTATGCTTGGGCAATCCGCGCCTGGCGCACTGCTCTTGTAAATGCACTTGTAAGGAGTCACATGGATTTTTTGGCCGAATATGCCAGCTTCCTGGCGAAGACTGTCACCCTGGTGGTCGCTATTCTGGTGGTACTGATCAGCTTCGCCGCACTGCGCAGTAAAGGTCGTCGCAAATCCGCCGGCCAACTGCAGGTCAGCAAGCTCAATGATTTCTACAAAGGCCTGCGCGAGCGCCTGGAGTCGAGTCTGCTCGACAAGGACCAGCTCAAAGCCCTGCGCAAGTCCGAAAGCAAAACTGAAAAGAAGAACAGTAAGAAAAAACCCGAGGCCAAGCCACGGGTATTCGTGCTGGATTTCGACGGTGACATCAAGGCCTCGGCGACCGAGAGCCTGCGCCATGAAATCACCGCATTGCTGAGCTTGGCCACGCCCAAGGACGAAGTGGTGCTGCGTCTGGAAAGTGGTGGTGGCATGGTGCACAGCTACGGCTTGGCCTCGTCACAATTGGCGCGTATCCGCCAGGCGGGCGTGCCATTGACCGTGTGCATCGACAAGGTCGCGGCCAGCGGCGGTTACATGATGGCGTGCATCGGCGAGAAGATCATCAGCGCGCCGTTTGCCATCCTGGGCTCCATCGGCGTCGTGGCGCAGTTGCCCAACGTCAATCGCCTGCTCAAAAAACACGATATCGACTTTGAAGTGCTGACCGCCGGCGAATACAAACGCACCCTCACCGTGTTTGGCGAAAACACCGAAAAGGGCCGCGAGAAGTTTCAGGAAGACCTGGATATCACTCATCAACTGTTCAAGAACTTCGTGTCGCGGTATCGCCCGCAGTTGGCGATTGATGACGTGGCCACGGGTGAAGTGTGGCTCGGCGTTGCAGCCCTCGACAAACAATTGGTCGACGAGCTGCAAACCAGCGACGAATACCTGGCCACCAAGGCCAAGACCGCCGAGGTGTTCCACCTGCACTATGCCGAGCGCAAAAGCCTGCAAGAGCGCGTGGGCCTGGCGGCCAGCGGTTCGGTGGACCGGGTGCTGCTGACCTGGTGGAGCCGGTTGACCCAGCAGCGGTTCTGGTAACCCGACCTTCAGAATGCATGGGGTCCCCTGTGGGAGGGAGCAAGCCACCTCCCACAGGGGTATGGGTTTCAAAGACAGGTTTTGTAATAGTTTTGCGTTGTGGGAAACTTGCTTTTCGCCTGTAGGATTCAAGTCCTTTTTGTTATTTCAGGATTTGCATGAACACCCTCTCGGAGCCCCCCAGTCGTCTTTCCCCAAGACATCCGCTGCTGCCGTTCCCGCTGAAACATCCCGTATTCCGACTGCTAACCTTGTTCCGGTCCACTGACCGCGCTTTGCCGTGTCCGGCATTCTGAAACCTAGATAGAGATTTATATAAATGGAATGGTTAGCGGATCCAACGGCCTGGCTCGGCCTGTTGACCTTGATTGTGCTGGAACTGGTGCTGGGTATCGACAACCTGGTGTTTATCGCGATCCTGGCGGACAAGTTGCCACCGGAGCAGCGTGACCGTGCGCGGTTGATCGGTTTGTCCCTGGCATTGCTGATGCGCCTTGGCCTGCTGGCGAGTATTTCGTGGTTGGTGACCCTCACCCAGCCGCTGTTCGAGGTGTTCGACAAGAGTTTCTCCGGTCGTGACCTGATCATGCTGTTCGGTGGTGTATTCCTGCTGTTCAAGGCCACCATGGAATTGCACGAGCGCCTTGAAGGGCATGTGGCTCAGCGCACGGGCAACGTGGCGTATGCGATGTTCTGGCCGATCGTGGCGCAGATCGTGGTCCTTGATGCGGTGTTCTCCCTGGATGCGGTGATTACCGCCGTGGGCATGGTGGATGAGCTGGCGGTGATGATGATCGCGGTGATCATTTCCATCGGCCTGATGATCGTGGCGAGCAAGCCGCTGACGCGCTTCGTGAACGCCCATCCCACAGTGATCATGCTGTGCCTGGGCTTCCTGATGATGATCGGTTTTGCGCTGACCGCCGAAGGCCTGGGTTTCCATATTCCGAAGGGTTACCTGTACGCAGCCATTGGCTTCTCGATCCTGATCGAAGTGTTCAACCAGATTGCCCGCGCCCGTCGCAAGAAATCGGCGCAGGGCGTGTTGCCGGTGCGCGAGCGTACTGCCCATGCGGTGATGCGCTTGCTCGGCGGTCGCAGCCTGGCGGTAGAAGAGGTGGGCGAAGACGTGGCCGACTTGCTGGGCGAAACAGATGCCAATCAGGGCCCGCTGTTTGATCGACGTGAACGCGTGATGATCAGTGGCGTGCTGCAACTGGCCGAGCGGCCGATTCGTACCTTGATGACGCCGCGGGCCAAGGTCGACTTTATCGACCTGGCGGACGATGCCGAAACGATTCGCCTGAAATTGATGCATTCGTCCTACTCTCGCCTGCCGTTGATCCGCAACGGCGTGGTAGATGAGCCGTTGGGCTTCGTGCATAAAAAGGAACTGCTCAAGGAATACCTGGCCGGCAACGAGCCGAACCTGGAGCACCTGGCGCGTCGAGCGATCAACCTGCTGGAGAGTTTTTCGATCCTCAACGCCCTGGAACAGATGCGTCAGGAGTCGACCCACATCGCCTTCGTGATCAACGAATTCGGCGACTTCATGGGCGTGTTGAGCATGACCGACATTCTCGAGTCCATCGCCGGTGAATTGCCGGATGCCAGTGAGATCGAAGGGCCGGATATTGTCGAAGAGGGCGATGGCTTCCGTGCCAATGGCGCCTTGAACCTGACCCAGATTCGTCAGCGTACCGGCTTCAAGGTTGTCGCGACGGAGGATTACCAGACTCTGGCCGGGTTGGTGATGAGCCTGCTCGACCGCCTGCCCGTGGTGGGCGATAGCCTGGAGCATGAGGGCTGGCGCCTGACGGTGGCTGCGGTCGAGGAGCGGCGGGTGACGCAGGTGGTTTTGCACGCTTGTGGGGGGCATAGAGCATGAATGCGTTTTCGATCGTCTGCACTTGTTCGTCCTCGGGGCCGAACCCTTCGAACGTCTCCATCAGTGTGCCGTTGAGATAAATCAGCAGCGTTGGGGTACCCGTAACCTTCGGGTGCCTCGGGGTTTTCGCGCAATCAAGTACCAGGCTCACCACTGAGCTGTACTTGCGGGCAATCCTCTGGAACAGCGGCCCGGAAATCGCGCAGCCCGGGCAGTGATCTGAGACAAACAGCAGGAATACCGGCCGCGACGTGCTCAGTACGCGCTGGTAATCCTCGGCATTGGCAATGGTCGCGGTGGCAATCCCCATGATGATCTCCTTACGAGCGGCGCGGGTTTCTGCCAACGCTAAGCTCGAGGGTCATCGTCGTCTACTGTCAACCTTCACAGGTCCGCGTCACGCTCCAGGCGTTCGCGGGCCTTGCGTGCCTGGTTCGCGCACTTGCGGTATTCCTCATTGTCACTGGACGCTTTGGCGCGGCGATAGCCATGGTGGTTTTGGCTGCTGTAATTGATGTCGAAGGCTTCTTTGAGCTTGCGCAATTCTTCTTTGCATTCGCGGCGGTCGTTGTTGGCCGACGCGCTGCCGGCGGCCAGAAACGAAAGCAGTACCAGGGTGAGACTGAGCTTCATCGCAATGCAGTCCTTGTCGTTGGGTGTGTGCCAAAGGCTAGCCCAGCACAGGGATTTTTCCATGGGGCGGGCGCACCGTCGGGGTGCGCGGTAGCGGGGCGGTGACGCACGCCAATGGCGCTGTGATCCCCTGTGAGGCCTTGGGTAGCAATCTGAATCCGGATGCTAGCGCAACGCCGCATCTTACGCCTCGCGTTATCTATCTGATTACCAAGGACTTTACCGAGGCCGTAGTTTTCGCTAAGTGCGTATGGCACACTTTCTGCTGTCTATTCCGTTGTTACATACTTAGTTCCGGTATAGCGGAATACACAACTTCTGGAGTGCTTGTCATGCATCACCGACCTTCCGTGTTCAAAGCGTGTGTTTTTCTCTTCGCCGCATCGGCTTCCCTCGCAGGCGTTGTGCAGGCGGCGGACAGCAAGCTCGATAACGTGCTCAAACGTGGGCATTTGATCGTGGGTACAGGCAGTACCAATGCGCCGTGGCACTTCCAGGGAGCGGATGGCAAGTTGCAGGGGTTTGATATCGACATCGGCCGCATCGTGGCCAAAGGTTTGTTCAACGATCCGAGCAAGGTCGAGTTTGTGGTGCAGTCGTCTGACGCGCGCATTCCCAACCTGTTGACGGACAAAGTCGACATGAGCTGCCAGTTCATCACCGTCACCGCCAGCCGTGCACAGCAGGTGGCGTTCACCCTGCCGTACTACCGCGAAGGCGTGGGCCTGCTGCTGCCGAACAACAGCAAGTACAAAGAGATTGAAGACCTGCAGGCGGCTGGCGATGGCGTCACCGTGGCCGTGCTGCAAAACGTGTATGCCGAAGAACTGGTGCACCAGGCGCTGCCCAAGGCGAAGGTCGACCAGTACGACAGCGTCGACCTGATGTACCAGGCCGTGAATTCCGGTCGCGCCGATGCCGCCGCCACCGACCAATCCTCGGTCAAATACCTGATGGTGCAGAACCCCGGCCGCTACCGCAGCCCGGCTTACGCCTGGAGCCCGCAAACCTACGCGTGCGCGGTCAAGCGTGGTGATCAGGACTGGCTGAACTTCGTCAACACTGCCCTGCATGAAGCCATGACCGGTGTGGAATTCCCAACCTACAAAGCCTCGTTCAAGCAGTGGTTCGGTGTCGACCTGCCAGAACCGGCGATTGGTTTCCCTGTTGAATTCAAGTGATCCGGAACAACCGGGGTGCCTGCCAAGGCGCCCCAACTAGGTACTGTCGACCATGAACTATCAGTTGAACTTTGCCGCCGTGTGGCGCGATTTCGACACCTTGCTGGCGGGGCTCGGTCTTGGCCTGCAACTGGCATTGCTGTCGATCGCCATCGGCTGCGTGATCGGCCTGTTGATGGCGTTTGCCATGCTGTCCAAACATCGTGCGCTGCGCATCTTCGCCTCGGTGTATGTGACAGTGATTCGCAACACGCCGATCCTGGTGCTGATCCTGTTGATCTACTTCGCCTTGCCCAGCCTGGGTATCCGGCTGGACAAGATCCCCTCGTTCATCATCACGCTGTCGTTGTACGCCGGTGCCTACCTGACCGAAGTGTTCCGCGCCGGTCTGTTGAATATTCCCAAGGGGCTGCGTGAAGCCGGATTGGCGATTGGCCTCGGCGAGTGGCGTATCCGTGCGTATATCACCGTGCCGGTGATGTTGCGCAATGTGCTGCCGGCGCTCTCGAACAACTTTATCTCGCTGTTCAAGGACACCTCGCTCGCCGCTGCGATTGCGGTGCCCGAGCTGACCTATTACGCCCGCAAGATCAACGTCGAAAGCTACCGGGTGATTGAAACCTGGCTGGTCACGACCGCGCTCTACGTGGCTGCCTGTTACCTCATTGCCATGTTGCTCCGCTACCTGGAACAGCGTCTGGCGATCCGTCGTTAAGGAGGGTTTTTATGTACGAATCCCCCAGTTGGCTACACGAGTTGTGGGTCGCCCGAGAGACCCTCTGGGCCGGCTTTCAGACCAGCATCTACTGCTCGGCGCTGGCGATTATCTTTGGCACCCTGATCGGCATCTTCGCCGGGTTGGTGCTGACCTACGGCAAATTCTGGATGCGTGCGCCGTTTCGCCTGTATGTGGATTTGATCCGCGGTACACCGGTGTTCGTGTTGGTGTTGGCGTGTTTCTACATGCTGCCGGCGCTCGGCTGGCAGATCAGCGCGTTCCAGGCCGGTGCCGTCGGGCTCACGCTGTTCTGCGGCTCCCATGTGTCGGAAATCGTGCGCGGCGCACTGCAAGCCATTCCCCGTGGGCAACTGGAAGCGGGTAAGGCGATTGGCCTTACGTTCTACCAGTCCCTGGCCTACGTGCTGTTGCCCCAGGCATTGCGGCAGATCCTGCCGACCTGGGTCAATTCCTCCACGGAGATCGTCAAGGCCTCGACCTTGCTCTCGGTGATCGGCGTGGCCGAGTTGCTGCTCAGTACCCAGCAAGTCATCGCACGTACCTTCATGACCCTGGAGTTCTACCTGTTCGCCGGGTTTATGTTCTTTGTCATCAACTACGCCATCGAGTTATTCGGGCGCTACATTGAAAAGCGGGTGGCCTTGCCATGAACCAACCTCAAACAACCGAGCCGCTGCTGAACATTCGCGGCCTGCGCAAACAATACGGCGATGTGGAAGTGCTCAAGGGCGTCGACCTGTCCATGCAGCGCGGCAACGTAGTGACCTTGATCGGTTCCAGCGGCTCGGGCAAGACCACGCTGCTGCGTTGCGTCAACCTGCTGGAAGAGTTCCAGGGCGGCCAGATCACCCTGGACGGCGAATCCATCGGCTACAGCGACATTGGCGGCAAGCGCGTGCGCCACCCCGAACGCGTCATCGCCCAGCACCGGGCGATGACCGGCATGGCGTTCCAGCAGTTCAACCTGTTTCCGCACCTGACCGCCTTGCAGAACGTCACCCTGGGCCTGCTCAAGGTTAAGAAGATGGGCAAGGATGAAGCCGTGGCTTTGGCGGAAAAATGGCTGGACCGCGTAGGACTTTTAGAGCGCCGCAATCACTTCCCCGGCCAGTTGTCCGGCGGCCAGCAACAGCGTGTCGCGATTGCCCGTGCGATTGCGATGAACCCCAGCTTGATGCTGTTCGACGAAGTCACCTCAGCCCTCGATCCGGAGTTAGTAGGTGAAGTGCTCAGTGTGATCAAAGGCCTGGCGGAAGAGGGCATGACCATGTTGCTGGTCACCCACGAAATGCGCTTTGCCTATGAAGTCTCGGACAAGATCGTATTCATGAACCAGGGGCGGATTGAAGAGCAGGGCTCGTCGAAGGATATCTTCGAGCGGCCTCAATCGCCGCGCCTGGCGGAATTTCTCAAGAACATTCGTTTTTAATCAGGAGCATCGTTTTATGAGCATCACTCGTTACGGAGCCGGCAGTACTGCCGGCGGTGGCCAGCCTCGTCCCTTCGCCCGCGCGGTGGAAGCGGACGGTTGGCTGTACGTCTCGGGCCAAGTGCCTGCGGTGGACGGCGAAATCATCACCGGCGGGATCATCGAACAAACCCGCCAGACCATGCGCAACGTGGTGGCGATCCTCGAAGAAGCCGGCTACGAGCTCAAAGACGTGGTGCGCGTCGGCGTATGGCTGGAAGACCCTCGGGACTTCTGGAGTTTCAACAAGGTCTTCGGCGAATACTTCACACCCGAACATGCCCCGGCGCGGGCCTGTGTACAGGCCAATATGATGGTGGATTGCAAGGTGGAGATTGATTGTGTGGCCTACAAGAAAAAGGGCTAAATTGCCCCACTCTTAAGCACCAGAGATCAAATGTGGGAGGGGGCTTGCCCCCCGATAGCGGTGTATCAGTAACAGAGGTGTTGATTGACACGCTGCCATCGGGGGCAAGCCCCCTCCCACAGTGGACCTGCGCCAGCCCTACCATTTCGACCGGACCGAAATTGCCATGACCGAAGACACCATCAAACGCCGCGCCAAAGGCCTGGACCGTGCATTCGACATCCTTGATTTCCTCAAGGAAGTCGGCCAGCCCCTGCGGCCGAATGATATCGCCAGCGGCATTGGCAGCCCCAAGTCCACCGTCTATGAATTGGTCGCATCCTTGCTGGAGCGCCGCATTCTGGAAACCGTGGGCAAGGACGGTCACGTCTACCTCGGTCGTCAGTTGTACTTCCTCGGCCAGGCGCACCTGCGACACTTCGACCTGACTCGCGAGGCCGATCACGCCTTGCAGGAGATCGTCAGCCAGACCCATGAAACCGCGCAGATGTGCCTGCTCAACGGGCGCAAATACACCGTGGCGCTGATGCGCGAAGGCGAGCGGCATTTCCGGATTTCTTCGGACATCGGCGAAAACGCCCCGATCCCCTGGACCGCCTCCGGGCGCCTGTTGCTGGGGCACCTGAGTGACCAGCAAATTGTCGACCTGATCGACCACGATGACTTCATCCTGCCGGACGGCCAGCGTCTGCCGCTGGAAACGTTCCTCGCGCAAATCCGTCAGGCTACCCTCGATGGGTTCTTTTCCTTCGACAGTGTGGCCGACACCTTTACCCATTGCTTTGCCGCCCCGGTGCGGGACGCGCAAGGCATCAGCATTGCGACCCTGTGCATCGTCGCCCCTCGGGCCGATGCGCAAAAAAACTACAACGACTATCGCCGGGTGTTGATCGACAGCGCCAATCACCTGGCGCGTCGCATCAACGAATAGGAGCTTTACATGTCTGCCATCAACGCCGTTGAAAAAGGCGCCGCCGCCGTCGGCGCCCACCTGGTCCGAGACGTCAGCCTGCCGGCCCTGGTGCTGCACCGCGACGCCCTGGAACACAACATCCGTTGGATGCAGGAGTTTGTCAGCAACAGCGGCGCCGAACTCGCGCCCCATGGCAAGACCAGCATGATGCCGGCACTGTTCCAGCGTCAGATCGCCCAGGGCGCCTGGGGTATTACCCTGGCCAACGCCGTGCAGACCCGCGCCGCCTATGCCGGAGGTGTGCGCCGTGTGTTGATGGCCAACCAACTGGTGGGCGCGCCGAACATGGCGTTGATCGCCGACCTGCTGGCGGACAAGGATTTTGACTTCCACTGTATGGTCGACCACCCGGATAACGTCGCCGACCTGGGCCTGTTCTTCGCCGCCCGTGGCCTGCGCCTGAACGTGATGATCGAGTACGGCGTGGTTGGCGGCCGTTGCGGTTGCCGCAGCGAGCAGGAAGTGCGCGACCTGGCCAAGGCGATCAAGGCCCAGCCGGCCCTGGCCCTCACCGGTATTGAAGGCTACGAAGGCGTGATCCATGGCGAGCACGCCGTCAGCGGCATCCGCGACTTCGCCGCCAGCTTGGTGCGCCTGGCGGTGGACTTGCAGAACAACGGTTCTTTCGACTTGGCCAAGCCGATCGTCACAGCGTCGGGCTCGGCGTGGTACGACCTGATCGCCGAATCCTTTGAAGCGCAGAACGCCGCCGGCCGCTTCCTCAGCGTATTGCGCCCCGGCAGTTATGTGGCCCACGACCATGGCATCTACAAAGAAGCTCAATGCTGCGTACTCGACCGCCGCAGCGATCTCAGTGAAGGCCTGCGCCCGGCCCTGGAAGTCTGGGCTCATGTGCAGTCGTTGCCTGAGCCCGGTTTTGCGGTGATCGCCCTCGGTAAGCGCGACGTGGCCTACGACGCCGGGTTGCCGGTGCCACTCAAGCGCTACAAGGCCGGTATTGTGCCGGCGCAAGGCGATGATGTGAGCGCGTGCAAGGTCACGGCCGTGATGGACCAGCATGCGTTCATGGTCGTGGCGCCTGGGGTTGAACTGCGCATTGGTGACATCATTTCCTTTGGCACTTCCCATCCTTGCCTGACGTTTGACAAGTGGCAGGTGGGTTGCCTGGTGGATGAACAGTTGCAGGTGATCGAGTCCCTGCATACCAGCTTCTAGATCGCGTCGCTCCTATCGGGGGCAAGCCCCCTCCCACATTTGAAATGTGTTCACACATCAAAGTATGGGAGGGGGCTTGCCCCCGATGAGGCCATCAGCCCCCCCCGAGACAGCAGCCATGACCACCCATCCACGCATCGCCCTCATCGGTGAATGCATGATCGAACTGCAACACCGCGCCGACGGTAGCCTGCAACAAAGCTTCGGCGGCGACACCCTGAACACGGCTGTGTACCTGCGCCGTGAGTTGGGCCCGATCGGCAGCGTCGATTACGTCACCGCCTTGGGCGATGACAGCTTCAGCGACGCCATGTGTCAGCAATGGACCGACGAAGGCCTGGGGCTGGGCTTGGTCCAGCGCCTGCCGGGGCGGTTGCCGGGCTTGTACTGCATTCAGACCGACGCCAACGGCGAGCGTAAATTCCTCTACTGGCGCAACGAAGCCGCGGTGCGCGACTGTTTCACCACGCCGGCCGCCGAGCCCATCCTGGCCGAGTTGCCGGCCTATGACGTGGTCTATTTCAGCGGCATTACCCTGGCGGTGCTGGGGGAGGTTGGGCGCGAGCGTTTGCTGCAAGCGCTGGTTGACGCGCGCCGACGCGGCGCTACGGTGGTGTTCGACAACAACTACCGGCCGCGTTTGTGGGCCAGTGTCGAGGCGGCGCGTGCGGCTTATCGCAAGGTCTTGGCCGAGGTGGATATCGCCTTGCTCACCGAGGATGACGAGCGCGCGTTGTTTGGCTATGCCGACAGCGAGCAGGTGTTTGCGGCCTATCCGGCGATTGAGGAAGTGGTGCTAAAACGTGGGGCGGATGCGTGTTTGATCCGCTGTGCGCGGGAGCGTTTTGCGGTGCCGGCGTTGAAGGTCGAGAAGGTGGTGGACACCACAGCGGCAGGTGATTCGTTCAGTGCGGCGTATCTGGCCGGGCGGCTCAAGGGTGATTCGCCGGAGGAGGCTGCGTTGGCGGGGCATCGGTTGGCGAGCCGGGTCATCCAGGTACCGGGTGCGCTTATTCCCAGAGATTAAGTGAGTGGCCGCCCGCGGCGGATCGGGCCCACACGTGACCGCATTTCATCTGGAGGAATGCGATCCCTGTGGGAGGGGGCTTGCCCCCGATAGCGGTCTTAAGTCAAAGCCTCAGTCGCGGTAAAACACCTGCACCAAGTGATACCCAAACTTGCTCTTGATCGGCCCGTGAACCACCTTCACCGGCTTCTTGAAAATCACCGCATCAATCGCCCCGACCATCTGCCCCGGCCGCACTTCACCCAAATCGCCGCCACGTTTGCCCGACGGGCAGGTGGAGTACTTCTTGGCCAACACATCAAAGGCTTCGCCCTTGGCAATGCGCTGCTTGAGTTGTTCGGCTTCTTCACTGGTTTTCACCAGGATATGACGGGCTTGGGCTTTCATTGGTCTCTACCAGGTGTGCGACGGCGCGCGATTATGCCTGAACTCATTCGGCTACGTTGATCATGCTGCGGATTTTAGTCGCCAGCAGGTCGATGGAAAACGGCTTGGCCACCATGTCCATCCCATCTTCCAGGAAGCCCTGGCGCTCGGCGGCTTTTTCGGCGTAGCCGGTCATGAACAGCACCTTCAAGCCTGGGCGATGCTGGCGGGCAATCTCCGCCAGTTGCCGGCCGTTCATGCCCGGCAGGCCGACGTCGGTCACCAGCAGGTCCACGCGCAGATCCGACTCCAGCAGTGGCAACGCGGTGCGTGAATCCGCTGCCTGATGCGCGGTGTAGCCCAATTCATCCAGCACATTCACCACCAGCATGCGCACCGCCGCGTCGTCTTCAACCACCACGACTGCTTCACCGGCCAGTGCCACCGGCACTTCGCCGAGGCTGGCGGGCAGGTTGCTTTCCAGTGCGGTGCCATGCAGGCGTGGCAGGTACAGGCGCACGCAGGTGCCCTGGCCAGGTTCGCTCTGGATCGTGACGTGGCCGCCGGACTGCTGGGCAAACCCGTAAATCATCGACAGGCCCAGGCCGGTGCCCTGGCCGATGGGTTTGGTGGTGAAGAAAGGATCGAATGCTTTGGCAAGGATTTTGGGTGCCATGCCGGTGCCGTTGTCGCACACACCGAGCATCACGTAGTCGCCGGCCTTGACCGGTTCGAGGGTGGTTATGTCGGTGCCGTCCAGGTAGCTGTTGGCGGTTTCAATCAACAATTCGCCGCCGTCGGGCATGGCGTCGCGGGCGTTGATCACCAGGTTGAGCAGGGCGTTTTCCAGCTGGCTGGCGTCGGTGTTGACTGGCCAGATGTCTTGACCCAATTGCACCTTGAGCGTGATATGCGCGCCTTTGGTGCGCTGGAACAGGTCCTCCAGGGACGCTACTAACTGATTGGGGTCGGTGGGGCGACGGTCCAGTGACTGGCGCCGCGAAAACGCTAACAGGCGGTGAGTGAGGGCGGCAGCGCGGTGAGCCGACGACACGGCGGCATCGGTAAAGCGCCCGATTTCCTCGCTGCGCCCAGCGACGATATAGCGCTGCATCAGGTCCAGGCTGCCGATAATGCCGGTGAGCATGTTGTTGAAATCGTGGGCGATGCCGCCGGTGAGCTGGCCCAACGCTTCCATTTTCTGCGCATGGCGCAATGCATCTTCGGCGCGCTCGCGCTCGAACATCTCGTTTTGCAGGCGTTGGTTGGCCTCGGCCAGGGCCTGGGTGCGCTCGGCCACGCGTTCTTCGAGGTTATCGTTGAGGTGGCGCAGGGCTTCTTCGGTGAGTTTGCGTTCGGTCTCGTCAATCACAAAGATGTAGAAACCATTGACCGAGCCGTCATTGCTGAAACGCGGCAAGTATTTCATCAGCGCATGGCGGGGACGCCCGTCGCGGTGGGGCGTGATGGTCATGAAGCTGCACGCCTTGCCCTTGAGTGCGGCAGCGATCTGGTGTTCGCGCCCGGCATACACTTCGTCGCCCAATACTTCGCGGATGCTCTTGCCGTACAGCTCCTGGGGTGTCATGCCGTACCAATCAAGGTAGGCGCTGTTGTTCAGGCGAAAGCGCTGCTCGTGGTCGACGTAGCCGATCAGCACCGGCATGGCGTTGATGATCAGCTGCAATTCGGTCTGGCTTTGGCGCAGGGCCTGCTCGGTGTGCTTGCGCTCGGTCAGGTCCAGGGCGGCACCGAGGAAGCGCGCGGGGCGGCCGTTGTGATCCTTGTAGCAACGGCCTCGGGCAAACACCCAGCGGACTTGGCCATCGGCTTGTTGCAGGCGGTATTCCTCAGCGTATTCGGTGCCGTGGGTGATGCAGTGCTTGATACTGCGCGCCACCGTGGCCCGGTCTTCGGGATGCACACCTTGGAGGTAATCGCTGATGGGCAGCCGGTTCGCGTCGTCGGGGTCGACACCGTGCAGGTAGGCGAAGTGGGCGTCGGCAATAAAGTGATCCTCGCCGATGTCCCAATCCCAGGTGCCCACGGCGTCGGTCGCCGCCAGTGCAAGCTGCAAGCGTTGCTCGGTGTTGTGCTGGGCCTTGCGGCGCTCGTTGGTTTCAATGGCAGTGACGAGGATGCCGGCCACGTTGGCGCTTTCATCGCGGATCGGGCTGTAGGTCAGGTCGAGCCAGATTTCCGTGTCGCGATTATTGCGTTGCAGGACAAAGCGCTGCTCGCTGAAGGTGCGCACCTGGCCGCTGAGCACGGCGTCGTAGACCGGCCCGGTAAAGCTTTCCAGCTCTGGCCACGTCTGGTGCGCCGGTTGGCCCATGGCTTCGGGGTGTTTGTTTCCGGCCAGCAGGGCGAACCCGTCGTTGTAGAGTTGGGTGAGTTGGCTGCCCCACAGCAGGAGCATGGGCATCGGCGAATGGACAACAATATCGACCGCTGTGCGCAGGCTTTGCGGCCAATCATTGGCCTCACCGAGTGGGCTTCGTGCCCAGTCCAGCCGCGCAATTAATGCAGCGGCGTCGCTACCGGTGGATGTTCCTTTCATAAAAAGCCCTGAGCGTAACGCTTTGAAAAATGACAACACCCATTATCCCGTGAGTCGAGAATGGGTGACTACCCCCGAAAAATAGCATGCATTCGGCGTTTGTCTTCAAATGAGTGCGTCAGCGCTGAATCCTTTCATCTTTATGCCAGTTCCGGGCGGTCGCGGAACTGTTCCAATGCCTGCGGGTTGGCCAGGGCGTCGGTGTTCTTGACCGGCTCGCCATGCACCACATTGCGCACCGCCAATTCGACAATCTTGCCGCTGATGGTACGAGGGATATCGCTGACAGCCAGGATTTTGGCCGGCACATGGCGCGGTGTGGTGTTGGCGCGGATCACTTGGCGGATCTGCTGTTGCAGGGTCTCATCCAACTCGATGCCCTCATCGAGGCGCACAAACAGCACCACGCGCACGTCGTCTTGCCAGCGTTGGCCGATGGCCAGGCTTTCCAGTACCTGTGGGACTTTCTCCACTTGGCGATAGATCTCCGCCGTGCCGATGCGCACGCCGCCGGGGTTGAGCACCGCGTCGGAGCGGCCGTGAATCAGCAGGCTGCCATTCGGGCGTTGCTCAGCGTAGTCGCCTTGGGCCCACACGCCGGGGAACTGACTGAAATACGAGGCGCGCAGCTTCTTCTGGTCGGGGTCATTCCACAAGCCGATGGGCATGGCCGGGAAGTGCCGGGTACACACCAGCTCGCCTTTTTCACCGACCAACGGCTGGCCGTGGTCGTCCCACACTTCAATGGCCATCGCCAGGCTCTTGCACTGCATTTCGCCTCGGCGCACCG
Source organism: Pseudomonas sp. Irchel 3H9 (assembly GCF_900187495.1). Lineage (NCBI taxonomy): Bacteria > Pseudomonadati > Pseudomonadota > Gammaproteobacteria > Pseudomonadales > Pseudomonadaceae > Pseudomonas > Pseudomonas sp. Irchel 3H9. The sequence goes on from NZ_FYDK01000002.1 coordinate 477,776, forward strand.
GCAACACCGGGTTGCCGATAACAAAGCAGGACACGATATCGGTGCCGCCAGACATGGAGGATAAACACAGCTCGCCCTTGATCTCGCGGTACACATAGTCGTAGCTCTGGGGTGACAGCGGCGACCCGGTCGAGATCAGCCCCTTGAGGCTGCCCAGGTCGTGGCTCAGGCGCGGTTGCAGCCCGGCCTTTTCCAGGGTGGCGAGGAATTTTGGGCTGGTGCCGAACACGCTGATCTTTTCGGCATCAATCAAGTCGATCAGGCGCTCAGGTCCAGGATGAAAGGGCGAGCCGTCATACAGTACAGCCGTGGCGCCGATGGCCAGTACCGAGACCAGCCAGTTCCACATCATCCAGCCGCAGGTGGTGTAGTAGAACAGGCAGTCCTCGCGGGACAGATCGGCATGCAGGCCGTGTTCCTTGAGGTGTGTAAGCAATACGCCGCCGGTGCTGTGGATGATGCACTTGGGCACGCCGGTGGTGCCGCTGGAATAGAGGATGTACAGCGGATGATCGAAGGGCACCGCGACAAACTCAGGCTCGCCACCGGGTTGGTAAAAGTCCTGCCACAGCACAACCTTCGCCTGGGTGCGGTAGTCCTCGACCTGCGCCTCGGGCCGCGCGTACGGCACCACAATCAACTGCTCCAGGGACGGCAGCCGTTCGAGGATTTCATTGAGTTTGGCGCTCTGGTCGATGGGTTTTCCGGCGTACCGATAACCGGCGCAGGTAATAAGCACCTTGGGCTCGATCTGGCCGAACCGGTCGATCACGCCTTGGGTGCCGAAGTCCGGCGAGGAGCACGACCAGATTGCGCCCAGGCTGGTGGTGGCGAGCATGCCCACCAGGGTTTGCCAGGTGTTGGGCATGCACGCCGCCACCCGGTCACCGATGCCGACGCCAGCCGACCGCAGACTGTTTTGCAGGCCGGCGACGTGTGCGGCCAGTTCGGCGTAGGTGAGTTGTTCGCGCTGGCCGTCTTCGCTGATCGCGACCACGGCCGGGTGGTGGTCACGCCGACGCAGCAGGTGCTCGGCGAAATTCAGGGTCGCGCCGGGAAACCACTGGGCGCTGGGCATCTCGGCGCCTTCGATCAGTACCGCGCCGGGCGGGCTGCGAAACTGCACGTCGAAGTAGGCGACGATCGCCTGCCAGAAGTCCGGCCGCTGGTCGATGCTCCATTGGTGGAGGGCGGGGTAGTCGCCCAGTTGCAAGGCGTGGCGGTCGTTGATGAAGCGGCGGAACTGGTCCATCCGCGTGTGGCGGATGCGTTCCGGTGAGGGTTGCCAGAGGATCTCGGACATCAGCAAGGTCTCTTGTTTTTATGCAAGTCTTCAAAACAATAGAATTCTACTGTGGGAGGGGACTTGCTCCCGATAGCGGAGTATCAGCTAGCCCGTGTGGTACTGACCCGCCGCCATCGGGAGCAAGCCCCCTCCCACAATTTAGAACGCCAGTGTCTGTTTTTATTGGGCCAGCCAGCTGCCATCATTGTTTTTATGCAAGTCTTCAAAACAATAGAATTCTACTGTGGGAGGGGACTTGCTCCCGATAGCAGAGTATCAGCTAGCCCGTGTGGTACTGACCCGCCGCCATCGGGAGCAAGCCCCCTCCCATAATTTAGAACGCCAGTGTCTGTTTTATTGGGCCAGCCAGCCGCCATCATTGTTTTTATGCAAGTCTTCAAAACAATAGAATTCTACTCTGGGAGGGGGCTTGCTCCCGATAGCGGAGTACCAGCTAGCCCGTGCGGTACTGACCCGCCGCCATCGGCAGCAAGCCCCCTCCCACAATTTAGAACGCCAGTGTCTGTTTTTATTGGGCCAGCCAGCCGCCATCAATGTTCCACGCCGCGCCACGTACCTGCGCACCGGCCTCGCTGCACAAAAACAACACCAACTCACCCAACTGCGGCGGCGTCACAAACTCCAGGGACGGCTGTTTCTCCGCCAGCAAATCATGCTGCGCCTGGTGCGGGTCCACACCTTTGGTCACGCGATCATCAATTTGCTTTTGCACCAGCGGCGTCAGCACCCAGCCGGGGCAAATCGCATTACAGGTCACATTGCTGGTTGCCGTCTCCAGGCCTACCACTTTGGTCAAACCGATCACGCCATGCTTGGCCGCTACATAGGCTGCCTTGCCCACCGAACCGACCAGGCCGTGAACCGAGGCGATATTAACGATACGCCCCCAGCCCTTGGCCTTCATGCCCGGCAGGCTCAGGCGCGTGCTGTGGAACACCGAGGACAGGTTGATCGCGATGATCGAGTCCCAGCGTTCGGCCGGGAACTCTTCCACCGCCGCCACATGCTGAATGCCGGCGTTGTTGACCAGGATGTCCACGCCACCGAACTCACGCTCGGCGTAGGCGAACATGTCGGCGATCTGCGCCGGGTCGCTGACGTCCGCAGGGTGATGCCCCACCTTGCCACCAAACGCCTGCACCTGCGCGATCACCGCGCTGGCGTCGCCGAAGCCGTTGAGGATCAAGTTGGCGCCTGCCTGTGCCAGGCTCAAGGCAATGCCCAGGCCGATGCCGCTGGTGGAGCCGGTGACCAGGGCGGTCTTGCCATTCAAAGTCGTCATGAAAACCTCACACAATGCCGGTGGCGTAGAAAGTACCGATCACCACGAACACCGCGAGGGTCTTGATAATCGTGATGCCGAAAATGTCTTTGTAGGCTTCGCGGTGGGTCAGGCCGGTCACCGCCAGCAGGGTGATCACCGCGCCGTTGTGGGGCAGGGTGTCCATGCCGCCGCTGGCCATGGCCGCGACCCGGTGCAGCACTTCAAGGGGAATATTGGCCGCATGGGCCGCCGAAATAAAGCTCTCGGACATGGCCGCCAGGGCGATACTCATACCGCCCGACGCGGAACCGGTGATACCGGCCAGCAGGGTCACGGTAATTGCTTCGTTGACCAGCGGGTTGGGGATGCCCTTGAGCCAGTCCGCCAGCACGAGAAAGCCTGGCAGCGAGGCAATCACCGCACCAAAACCGTATTCCGACGCGGTATTCATTGCTGCCAGCAAGGCGCCGCTGACTGCACTTTTGCTACCTTCGGCGAGCTTGCTTTTGATCGCCGACCAGCCGAAGGCCAGCACCATCAAGATCCCGACCAGCAACGCCGCCTGCACCGCCCAGATCGCGGTGAGCTTGGCGATTTCAGTGGTCACTGGCGCGCTCATGCCCGGCAGGCTGAGGCTGTGGGTCTTGCCGTACCACTGCGGGATCCAGTGGGTGAACAACAGGTTCATCACGCCCACCAGGATCAGCGGCGACAGCGCGATCCACGGGTTGGGCAGAGTGAGGTTTTCGGCGGTCTCAGGCTCGTTGCGCAACTCAGTGCCATAGCCTTCACCCGCGCGCTGGGCCTTGTTGCGTTGCCGCGCCAGGTACAGCATGCCGGTGCAGAACACGAAGATCGTGCCGATCAACCCCAGCCACGGCGCCGCCCAGGCGGTGGTGTTGAAGAAGGTACTGGGGATGATGTTCTGGATCTGCGGCGTGCCGGGCAGGGCATCCATCGTGAACGAGAATGCGCCGAGGGCGATGGTCGCCGGAATCAGCCGCTTGGGGATATTGCTCTGGCGGAACATCTCCGCCGCGAACGGGTACACCGCGAACACCACCACAAACAGCGATACGCCGCCGTAGGTGAGCAGGGCGCAGACCAGCACGATCACCAACATCGCCTGACGCGTGCCAAGCAAGCGGATCGCAGCGGCCACGATGGAGCGCGAGAACCCCGACAGCTCGATCAACTTGCCGAAGACCGCACCGAGCAGGAACACCGGGAAATACAGTTTGATAAAGCCGACCATTTTCTCCATGAACACCCCGGTAAAGGCGGGGGCGACAGCGGACGGGTCGGTGAGCAGTACCGCGCCAAGGGCGGCGATGGGGGCAAACAGGATAACGCTATAGCCACGGTAGGCGGCCAGCATCAGCAGCGCGAGCGCGGCCAGGGCAATGATCACACTCATGGTGTGTCTCCATCGGATTGTTATTTTTGTGGGTGAAACTGTGGGGAGGGCTATAGCGAGATGTGTGCCACATTTTCAAGTTATTGAAATATATGGATATTTTTTAATTTCTTTCGAGTGTTTTTGGGTTTTGTCTCAATTTCGAGACAAGCGAAGATCAAATGTGGGAGGGGGCTTGCCCCCGATAGCGGTGCATCAGCCAACAAATGTGTTTACTGACCTGATGCTATCGGGGGCAAGCCCCCTCCCACATGGATTGTCTTTTTCTGGAGAACTTAGTCTCTGTATAGAGATTAGGCGATGCCCAGTGCCACCATCTTCTTGTACAGCGTCGACCGTCCCAGCCCCAATCGCGTGGCCGCCTCGACCACGTTGCCGTCACAGGCCTTAAGTGCCGTCGCAATCAGCTGTCGATCAAACCGCTCCCGCGCCGCCGCGAATGTCTCGCCCTCAACCGTTGCGACCGCGCCGCGCTCCACGGGGCTGAACGTGCCGATCGCCGCGCGAATGTCCGTGGCATTCAACATCAAGTCATCACTCAGCAACGCCGCCCGCTCCAGCACATTACGCAGCTCACGGATGTTCCCTGGCCACGCATGCTGTGCCAGCAGCGCCAGAGCCTCGCGGTCCAGCTCATGCTGGCTGCGCAGTTCTTCGAGGATCGCCTCGCTCAATGCGGGAATGTCCTCCAACCGATCACGCAGTGGCGGCACGTGGATCGGCAACACATTCAGCCGGTAATACAAATCGGCGCGAAACTCACCACGCTTGATCGCCGCTTCCAAGTCCATGGAGGTCGCCGCGATTACCCGCACATCGCTGTGCAGCATCTCGTTGGAACCCACCGGTTCGAATTCCTTTTCCTGCAACACCCGCAGCAATTTGCTTTGCAGCGGCAGCGGCATATCCCCGATTTCATCGAGGAACAGCGTGCCGCCCTGGGCAATCTGGAATTTGCCTGGACGGCCCTTGCGATCAGCGCCGGTAAAGGCGCCTGGCGCGGTGCCGAAGAATTCGGCTTCGAGCAGGTCGTGGGGAATCGCCGCGCTGTTGACGCTGACAAACGCCTTGTGCGCCCGTGGCGAGGCACCGTGGATGGCCTGGGCCAGCAACTCTTTGCCGGTGCCGGTTTCGCCGAGCAACAACACCGGCGACTCGGCACTCGCGCTGCGCCGGGCACGGCGTTTGACTTCCAGGCTGGCGGCGCTGGTGCCGATAAAGTGCGCGAAGTTGTACTTGCTCTGGCGTGAGCGCAGCAGCGAGCGGGTGGAGGCCAGTTCCTGCTGCATGCTCAGGTAACGTTCGATCAACGGCGACAGGTTGCGCAGTTCATCGAACAACGCGAAACCAATCGCGCCGATCACCGCGCCAGCGTCGTTGTGGATCGGCAGGCGCATCACCACCAACGGGCCTTTGGGTGTGTCCTGGATATCCAGCAGGATCGGCTGGTCGTTACGTACCACTTGGCGCAACAGGCTATTGGAAATCACCTGCTCGCACGGCTGGCCGATGGCCTCGTCAGCGCTTTTGAGGCCGAAGCGCTTGGCGTAGCGCTCGTTCATCCACACGATATTGGCGTCGCGGTCGACAATCACCGTGCCTTCGCTGGACTGCTCGATGATCTCGAACAGCGACTGGATCGCCAGGCCGCGAACCTGTTGGTAGTCCTTGAGGCTGGTGCTCATGTCGACAGCCCGCACGCCGCCGCCAGCAACTCCTTGGTATAGGGATGTTGTGGCGATTCGAACACATCATGGCTCGCGCCGCGCTCCACCACCTTGCCGTCCTTGATCACGATCATGTCGTGGGCCATGGCGCGTACCACGGCCAGGTCGTGGCTGATGAACAAGTAGGTCAGGCCGTACTTTTCCTGCAGCTCGCGCAGCAGTGCAACCACCTGTTTTTGCACCGTGCGGTCAAGCGCCGAGGTCGGTTCGTCCAGCAGCATCAGCGCGGGTTTCAACACCAGGGCGCGGGCGATGGCGATGCGTTGGCGCTGGCCGCCGGAGAACTCATGGGGATAGCGATGGCGGCTGGCGGGGTCTAGGCCCACGTCCTTGAGCACCTGGATCACTTGCGCGTCGCGGTCGGCGAGGCTGCACGGCGCGTGGACTTCCAAGCCTTCGCTGATGATTTGCTGTACCGACATACGCGGGCTGAGGCTGCCGTAAGGGTCCTGGAAAACCACCTGCATCTGTTTGCGCCAGGGGCGCATTTGCTGATGGTTCAGCGGGTCGAGGGCTTCACCCTGGAAGCGGATGCTGCCGGTGGAATCCAGCAGGCGCAGGATCGCCTGGCCCAGGGTGGATTTGCCCGAGCCGGACTCGCCGACAATCCCCAGGGTCTTGCCGCGCTGCACGTTGAGGCTGATGCCATCCACGGCGCGCAGGTAGGTTTTGCGCCGAAACAGCCCACCGCCGAGGGGGAACTCTACGGTCAGGTCATCCACTTCCAACACGGTCTCGCGCGGATCGCTGCACAGCACATCGCCGGACGGCTCGGCGTCCAGCAACAGGCGGCTGTAAGGGTGTTGCGGCGCCGTGAACAAGGTCTCGCAGTCAGCCTGCTCGACAATCTCCCCGGCGCGCATCACGCACACGCGCTGGGCGATGCTGCGCACCAGGTTGAGGTCATGGCTGATCAACAGCAGCGACATACCGAGGCGCTGTTGCAAGGACTTGAGCAGCAGCAGGATCTTACGCTGCACGGTCACGTCCAGCGCGGTGGTGGGTTCGTCGGCAATCAGCAACTCCGGCTCGCAGGCCAGGGCCATGGCGATCATCACGCGTTGGCGTTGGCCGCCGGACAGTTGGTGCGGATAAGCCTTGAGGCGCTCCTGGGGTTTCTGGATGCCCACCAGTTCGAGCAGTTCAAGGATGCGCGCCTGCGCCGCCTTGCCGCCCATGCCCTTGTGCAGCAGCAACGTTTCGCCGATTTGCTTTTCGATGCTGTGCAGCGGGTTGAGAGAGGTCATGGGCTCCTGGAAGATCATCGCGATACGGTTGCCGCGCAGTTTCTGCAGGGTCGCCGTCGACGCGCCGATCAACTCCTGGCCGCGATATTTAACCGAGCCCGTGGTAGCTGTGCCGGCTTCGGGCAGCAATTGCAGGATCGAATGGGCCGTCACCGACTTGCCCGAGCCCGACTCGCCCACCAGTGCCAAACACTCGCCGGGGCGCACGTCCAGGCTCAGGTTACGCACCACGGTCTGGCCGCTGAAGGCGACACTGAGGTCGCGGATTTCGATCAGGTTCATAGGGACTCACTCATGAACGTGGGTCGAAGGCGTCACGCAACGCCTCGCCAATAAAGACCAGCAGCGACAGAATCAGCGCCAAGGTGAAAAACGCCGTCAGGCCCAGCCATGGCGCTTGCAGGTTCTGCTTGCCCTGGGCGATCAGTTCGCCCAGGGATGCGCTGCCCGCCGGCATGCCGAAGCCGAGGAAATCCAGGGCGCTCAAGGTGGAAATCGCGCCGGTCAAAATAAACGGCAGGTAGCTCAAGGTGGCGGTCATCGCATTCGGCAGGATATGTCGGCGGATGATCTTGCCGTCGCCCAGGCCCAGCGCCCGTGCAGCCTTGACGTATTCCAGGTTGCGCCCGCGCAGGAACTCGGCGCGCACCACGTCCACGAGGGCCAGCCAGGAAAACAGCGCCATGATCCCCAGCAACCACCAGAAATTGGGCTCGACAAAGCCCGACAGAATGATCAGCAGGTACAGCACCGGCAGACCGGACCAGACCTCAAGTACCCGCTGGCCGATCAGGTCGACCCAGCCGCCGTAGTAACCCTGCAAAGCCCCGGCGGCGATGCCAATGGCTGCGCTGATGGCCGTCAGCGCCAGGGCGAACAGGATCGACACCCGCGCGCCGAAAATGACCCTCGCCAGCACGTCGCGGGACTGGTCATCGGTGCCCAGCCAGTTCACCGTCGAGGGCGGGCTGGGGGCAGGGCGGGTCAGTTCGTAGTTGGGGGTGTCATCGCTGAAAGGGATCGGCGGGAACAACATCCAGCCGCCGTCCTGTTTGATCAGCTTTTGCACATAGTCGCTGCGGTAGTCGGCCTGGAACGGCAGCTGGCCGCCGAACTGCTGCTCGGTGTAACGCTTGAACACCGGGAAATACAGTTCGTTCTTGAAACTCAGCACCAGGGGTTTGTCGTTGGCGATCAGTTCGCCGCCGAGGGTCAGGATAAAGAGGCCGATAAACAGCCACAGCGACCACCAGCCACGGCGATTTTTCTTGAAACGCTCGAAGCGTCGGCGTGCCACGGGAGACAAGTTAAGCATCAGGCGTTCCTCGCGGCGAAGTCGATACGCGGGTCCACCAGGGTGTAGCAGAGGTCACCGATGAGTTTTATCAGCAGGCCAAACAGGGTGAAGATAAACAGCGAACCGAACACCACCGGGTAATCCCGCGAAACCGCCGCTTCGTAGCTCATGCGACCGAGGCCATCCAGGGAGAAAATCACCTCGATCAGCAAGGAGCCGGCAAAAAACACGCTGATAAATGCCTGGGGAATCCCCGAGATCACCAGCAGCATGGCGTTGCGGAACACATGGCCGTACAGCACACGTCGTTCGCTCAAGCCTTTGGCCCGCGCGGTCACCACGTATTGGCGGGTGATTTCATTGAGGAACGAGTTTTTGGTGAGAATGGTCAGGGTGGCGAATCCGCCGATTACCAAAGACGTCACCGGCAACACCAGGTGCCAGAAGTAGTCGGCGATCTTGCCCAGGGTGCTCAGTTCTTCGAAGTTCTCCGACACCAGTCCGCGCACCGGGAACCAGTTCAGGGAGGTGCCGCCGGCGAACACCACGATCAGGAACATCGCGAACAGGAACGCTGGCATCGCATAGCCGATCACGATGGCAGTGCTGCTCCACACATCAAAGCTGCTGCCGTGGCGCACCGCCTTACGTATCCCCAGCGGGATCGACACCAGGTAAGTGATCAGCGTGGCCCACAGCCCGAGGGAAATGGTGACGGGCATCTTTTCCAGGATCAGGTCGATCACCGTCGAGCCGCGAAAGAAGCTGTTGCCGAAATCCAACTGAGCATAGCTCTTGAGCATCAGCCATAGGCGTTCCGGTGCGGACTTGTCGAAGCCGTACTGTTTTTCAATGTCCTTGATCAGCTTCGGGTCCAGGCCCCGACTGGACCGCGAGCCGCTGCTGATGCCTTCGCCGGATGAGCCGCCGACACCGCCGCCGCCAATCCCCTGCAAGTGGGCGATGGCCTGTTCCACCGGGCCACCGGGGGCGGCCTGCACGATCACGAAATTCACCAGCAGGATGATCACCAGGGTTGGGATGATCAGCAGCAGGCGCCGCACGATATAGGCAAACATCAGCGCGCTCCTCCGCGTTTTTTCAGTTCGGCATTCATCTGCTCAGTGGTCAGAGGTGTGGGGCTGACTTCCCACCAGGTTTCCAGGGCCTCGTCATTCTTGGCCTCGATGGCCGGGCGGCCGAAACGGTTCCACCAGGCGGCGGACGTACCGGGCGGGTAGTAATTGGGGATCCACAGGTAATTCCATTGCAGCACCCGGTCCAGGGCATGGGCGTAGGTGAGCATCTGCGCCTGTGTGTCGGCTTTGACCAGACCTTTGATCAAGGCGTCAACCGCCGGGTCCTTGAGCACCATGTAGTTGTTTGCGCCCGAATCAAAAGCGGCGCTGGAACCAAAGTAGTTGTACAGCTCCATGCCCGGCGAGGTGGTGACAGGGAACCCGGTGACGATCATGTCGTAGTCCCGTGTCATCAAACGGTTGACGTACTGAGAGGAGTCGATGCGACGGATATTAAGGGTGATGCCGATCTGCGCCAGGTTGCGTTTGTACGGTAGCAACAGTCGCTCCAGACCGGCCTGCGCATTGAGGAAGGTGAACTCAAGCGGTTCGCCTTCGGCGTTTACCAGCTTGTCGCCGTTGGGTTTCCAACCGGCCTCTTCCAGCAGGGCCAGGGCTTGGAGCTGTTTGTCACGGATCATGCCGCTGCCGTCGGTGACCGGTGCCTTGAACACTTGGGTAAACACCTCGTCAGGGATCTGCCCACGCAACGGTTCAAGAATCGCCAGCTCTTCCTGGGTGGGCAGTTGGGTCGCCGCCAGCGGGCTATTAGAGAAGAAACTCTGCTGACGAATGTACATATTTCGCATCATCTGCCGGTTGGCCCATTCGAAATCCCACAGCATTGCCAAGGCCTGGCGCACGCGGCGGTCTTTGAATACCGGCTTCTGCACGTTGAAGACATAGCCTTGGGCCGGTTGCGGCATTTCCTTGGCCAGGTGAGCGCGTTGCAGGCGGCCATCGTCCAGGGCAGGGCCGTTGTAGCCGATGGAGTAGCCGGTGGCGGAAAATTCACGATTGAAATCGTAGGCGCCGCCTCGCAGCACCTGGCGGGCTACTTCGGTATCACCGAAAAACTCCAGGCTCAGGTGATCGAAGTTGTACAGGCCACGGCTGACGGGCAAGTCTTTGCCCCACCAGTCCGGGTCGCGAGTAAAGGTAATGGTGTTGCCGGAGTCGACCTTGCTGACTTTGTACGGGCCGCTGCCCAGTGGGGCTTCGTAGCCGCCGCCATTGGCGAAGTCGCGGGTCTTCCACCAGTGCTCCGGGAACACCGGCAGGGTGGCGATATCAAGGGGGAGGGTGCGGTTTTCGTTGCTGGAAAAGTCGAAGCGCACCTGGCGCTCACCTTCCACTTCGACGTGCTTGACGTCGGCGAACAGTGTGCGAAAACGCAGGCTGCCTTGGGTCATTAATAAATCAAAGCTGTAGCGAACGTCTTCGGCGGTGATGGGTTTGCCGTCGGCAAAGCGCGCCTTGGGGTTCAGGTAGAAACGCAGGGACAGGCCGTCCTCGGCGCGCTCCATTTTTTCGGCGACCAGGCCGTAGACCGTATAGGGTTCGTCCAGAGAGCGCAGGGCGAGGGGCGCGTAGAGCCAGCCGTCAACCTGTGACACGCCGATGCCTTTGTCGATATAGGGCAGCACATGATCGAAGCGTCCGATTTCGATGGCCGAACGCCGCAGGCTGCCGCCCTTGGGCGCGTTGGGGTTGGCGTAGTCGAAATGGGTAAAACCGGCGGGGTACTTGGCCGGTTCGCCGTACACCGTCAGTGACGGTTGGGGGGCCGCGATCACGGCGGTGCTGGCCAGCAGCAGGGCGAGGGTAGAGCGAAATAGAGTCGAAAAGGCCAATCGCATTATCAGTCTTGAGCGCCGGAAGAACAGGAATAGGGATTTGTACGCTAACGGCATCAGCGTCGCCAGTCATCACATGCACAACGGCCCACCAAAAGGCGGGCCGTTGTTTGTAGCATCAGCGTGGACTGGATCAGTCCTGGCGGCTGGTGACTTCCAGCAGGTGGTAGCCGAACTGGGTTTTCACCGGGCCTTGCACGGTGTTGACCGGGGCGCTGAAAACTACGGTGTCGAATTCTTTAACCATTTGGCCTGGACCGAACGAACCCAGGTCGCCGCCTTGACGGCTGGATGGGCAGCTGGAGTTGGCTTTGGCGATTTCTGCGAAATCGGCGCCGCCTTCGATTTGGGCCTTGAGTTCGTTGCACTTGTCTTCAGTGGAAACGAGGATGTGACGGGCGGTGGCTTTGGCCATGGGGAGTAACTCCTTGAGTAAAAAGGGTGAGCGTACCGGATTCAGGCGGTTATTTCCTGGCAAAGTTCCCGGTATTTGATCGGCCGCTCTCAGGGCAGCACGATATAGTCGTTGCGCTGCAGGATTGCCCGGTGTGGTGCCTGGACGAGGTGCAGATAGCGCCCGTCGACCAGATCGATGGGCAGGCAGTCATCGATATCCAGCACGCCGTCGGTGTGACCCTGGGACCAATGCCCCAGCATCTGTTGCTTGCCCATGCGGGTGGCTTCCTGTTTGTTGCGCGCGACCACCAGCAGGTAATGATGGGCCTCGCCAAAGGTGTTCGCTTCGTACCCACCAAGGTTGATGAAGTACAAGTGATGGGCGCCGGCCTGGGGCGCCAGGTGGCTGAGTTCGACCTTCCAGCCGTCGATGCCATCCACGGCCATCCAGGAATCGATATGCACGCCCTTGGGGCTGCCAAACCAACCGTCGCGCAATTGCGGGTAAGTGGCTTCCAGCGTATCCGCAGCGGCGAACACCACATCGTGAACTTCGATTTTCGCCCTGGGGTGCTTGCCCCCGAGCATCACGATAAACAGCATTGCGGGTCTTTCCTCGCGACTTGGCAAAGGGCAACCATACTTCGATTGAACCCTTTTGTCCGACCAATGCCACACTGTTAACCCGCGAACTCATCAGGAGGTTGTCATGCGTACTATTGATCTGGCCGGCGTTCCCGTCCCTGTCATCGGCCAGGGAACCTGGCGCATGGGCGAAAACCCGGACCAGCACCGCGCCGAAGTCGCGGCGTTGCAACTGGGGATCGACGAGGGCATGACCCTGATCGATACCGCCGAAATGTACGGCGAGGGCGGCGCCGAAACAGTGGTTGGCGAAGCTATTCGCGGTAAACGTGACCAGGTGTTCCTCGTGAGCAAAGTCTACCCGCACAATGCCAGCCACAAGGGTGTGCCGCGGGCCTGCGAAGCCAGCCTCCAGCGGCTGGGCACTGACTACATCGATCTGTACTTGCTGCACTGGCGTGGCCAATACCCGCTTGAAGAAACCGTTGAAGCCTTCGAGCGTCTGCGCGACGCCGGCAAGATCGGTCGTTGGGGTGTCTCCAACTTCGACGTGGCAGACCTGCAGGAGCTTGCCTCCCCAGCCTGTGCGACCAATCAGGTGCTCTACAACATCGAAGAGCGCGGCATCGAGTTCGATCTGCTGCCCTGGTGGCAACAACATCACTTGCCCTTGATGGCGTACTGCCCGATCGCGCAAGGCGGTGAGTTACTGTCCAGCGCGACGCTCAAGCAGATCGCCCATCGTCATGAGGTCACACCGGCGCAGGTCGCCCTGGCCTGGGTGTTGCGCCAAGAGGGCGTGATCGCCATTCCCAAGGCTGTGTCGCCGGAGCACGTGCGACTGAACGCAGCCGCCGCCAAACTGGTGCTCGATGAGCATGACCTAGACGCCATCGACCGCGTCTTCGGTGCGCCCAAGCGCAAGCATCCGCTGGCGATGGTCTAACCCGCTGGCAGAAACGGCGCCGTCCCTGGCGCCCGTTCCTGCGTGGGGCCGGGTTAACCGGCTACCGGGCTGCGCCAGTCATCCGACCCGGACGTGCCGGACACTTCGTGGGTCCATACGATCTTGCGATAGGTGAAGTACACGTCCTCCAAGTGTGTGAAGTGGGCATTGCTCGGGTCCTGGCAGTTGGGCATGCGTGATTGGATGTCCACGATGGTTGCCCCTTCCAGTTCGATGGTGAAGTAGTGCTCCTGTGCTCCGGCAGATGTGCTGCGCATCCATTCCAGGCGGCACGTGACCTGCTCACCGCTGGTCAAGGCGCTGAACAGGAGTGGTGATGACTTATCGAAGACCTTACTGATCATCAGCGGTTTGTGAACCCTCTGGCCGGTTGGTTGACCGGACTGTGGGTCCCGCGGAACGACTACTTGGTGGGAAAAGGCCTGGACCAGGATCTGGTCTGCATGGCCCTGCTGGTAAGTGTTGCCTACAGAGTCCTGAGTAAATGTGCCTGCCGTAATCAAACCCTGTTTGACGCCGGTGATAGAGAGATACGCGGGTGTTGGCATGACGGGTTTCCTTGCCTGATTGAAAGGTCGTTCACACCGGCGACTGCGCCGGTTGGAGAAATGCCTATAACAAGAAACGTGCCTGAAAGTGTGGGAGCCAATAAGTACTTGGTGTCCGTTGAGTGTCTGCGCGGCATGTAGAAAGTTATTGAGGGTTTGGGGGCGGTTTGTCGGGTATTAATTGCGCATAAGTGCGCATTTAATTGCTCATGCCGATAAGGCGTCTGGCAATTGATTTTCGCTGATATTCGATTCGATAGGCCGGTTTTATTGCGCAATATCCAGCATATGCCTTAGTTTACTTCGCCCGTAGGACAAGTCTTAAGTATGTGGTTATTGCTTGCTGAATGTTATTGGCATGGCTAAGGTTTGCGAACTTCGTGGCGAGTCGAGCGAAGCCAAGATGACATTCTGGTGCGAATTTTAAGTTTGCTTAGTTTGTTGTTCGTACCTTGATTAATTGCGTGCGGTCCTAAATGGGATACTCGGATAAACTCTGCGTTCATTATCTTGAACTTGCCAAACTACCCTGTTCGCAAACAAGTTTTGCTGGCGGTGATATACGGTATTCGAGTGAGTATGAAGCCCTGGAGTCTGAACTGGGAAAGATGCAGTCCATTCATGGCGCTGGCCAGCCGGACTGGCAAAAGACTCTGGACATCAGCGAATGCCTGCTGCGTGAGCAGTCCAAAGATCTGCGCGTGGCGGTCTGGCTGACGTGGGCGCTGTACCAGCGCGAATCCTTTGCCGGTCTGCTGGCAGGGCTCGGGTTGCTGCGTCATCTCTGTGAGCATCATTGGTCCACGGTGCACCCACAAAAGCTGCGCACCCGCAGCGCGGCGTTCGGCTGGTTGGTCTTGCGCCTTGAGACACTGCTTGTTCAAAGCCTTTCGCTTCAGGACCAGCAGCCTTTATTCCGAGCGTTGCTGGAACAACTCTCCCGCCTTGATGAGCTCTGGACTGCCCATTTGGGCGAGGGCGCGCCGCTCTTGCTACCGATTCGCAGGCAACTGGACCAGCGGATGGAGCTTGCGGCGCAGGGTCATCCCGCCGTCACAGGGGTGAGTGCCGTGATTGCACACGTCAAACAGGCCACCATCCCGTTGTTGAAAACCGAACTGACGGTCAACAACGAAAAGGACGCGCATAAATTGTTGCGTGCCTTGCAAGAACAAGCCCGTCCGTTGTGTACCTGGTGGTTGCGCCACAACGCTACCGACTTGCGGGCCTTGCACCTGAGCCGAACGCTGGCATGGCTGGCCATCGTCCGCTATCCGGACGCCAACAATGAGCGCGTCACCGCGCTGTACGCGCCGCCCTGCGACACGCTCAAACGCTATCAGGAGCGGTTTTGCCAGGGGCATCACGCCGATCTACTGGTTGAACTTGAGGCTTGCTTCTCAGGTGCCATGTTCTGGTTCGACGGGCTGCACATGATCTGGCAGTGCCTGGAGGCTCAGCAGGCGAAGCAGGCCATGACCGAACTGGAAGTGAGCTTTGCCCTGTTGCTGCAACGCTTGCCGGACTTACCGGCGTTTCGTTTTCACGATGGCGCTCCTTTTGCCAACAGCAGTACTCGCGACTGGATCGCACTGCATGTTTCCCATCACCTGCAAGCGCCTGAAGTGCCCGGTGTGGTGGCCGATGCCGAGCCCTGGGAGATCGCTTTGCAGGATGTATTGCCTCGGCTGGGCAAAGAGGGACTCAAGGCCGCCGTGCAACAGCTCAAGCAAGGCTTGCACGCCGCCCGCAGTGATCGAGCACGCTTTTACTGGCGCCTGGCCCAGGCGCGTTTATGTGTCCACGCGGGCAAGCATGAACTGGCGAAGATCCTGCTCGAACATTTGGATGTCGAGCTGCAACGCTCGGGCCTGGAGCGCTGGGAACCGGAGCTGGCGTTTCAAGTCACCCAACTCTTGCATCGCTGCTGCGACCTGATGCCGCAAAACCATGCCGTGCGCGAGCGCAAGGAAGACACCCACCGCAGGCTGTGCCTCTTCGATCTTGAAGCGGTACTTGAATAGGCTCACGAGCCAAAAAAAAGGAGAAATACCATGGCCAAAGAAGGTTCGGTAGCACCCAAGGAACGCATCAATATCACCTTCAAACCCGCCATCGGTGGTGCTCAGGAAGAAGTCGAGCTGCCGTTGAAACTGCTGGTGCTGGGGGACTTCACCCAGCGTGAGGACCTGCGCAAGCTCGAAGATCGCAAACCCATCGCCATCGACAAGAACACCCTTGATGAGGTGCTGGCCAAACAGGCGCTGAGCCTCACGCTGAATGTACCCAACCGTCTCCAGGAGTGCGCCGAAGTTGAAGAACTCGCCATCCAGGTACGCATTAATTCGATGAAGGATTTCAACCCCGCAAACCTGGTGGAGCAGATCCCCGAGTTACACAAGCTGATGGCCCTGCGTGAGGCGTTGATGGCGTTGAAGGGACCGCTGGGCAACACGCCGAGCTTTCGTAAAGCCATCGAACAGGCTCTGGCCGATGACGACTCCCGTGCCCGGGTATTGGCAGAGTTGGGCCTGAACAGCCAAATCGCCTGATATTTCTCAGTAAAAGGACACTGGTGCCATGACGACTCAACACACTCCGATACCTGTACACAGCACTGATGAGTGCAGCATCCTCGACAACATCATCGCTCAGACTCTGTTGAGTGCGGACGACGAGGCCTACGGCATTGCAAAGCGTGGGGTCTCGGCCTTTATCGAAGAACTGATCAAGCCGCAGAACAGCGGTGAACCGGTCAAGAAGCGTCTGGTTGACCGGATGATTGCCGAGATTGACGAAAAGCTCAGTCGGCAAATGGATGAGATTCTTCACCACCCAGGTTTCCAGGCGCTGGAGTCCTCCTGGAAAGGCCTGCAGCTGTTGGTCGAACGCACCAACTTTCGAGAAAACATCAAGATCGAACTGCTGAATGTCTCGCGGCAAGACCTGCTGGATGATTTCGAAGACTCGCCAGAGGTGACTCAGTCAGGGCTCTATAAGCATGTCTACAGTGCGGAATACGGTCAGTTCGGCGGCCAGCCGGTGGGCGCGATCATCGCCGACTACTTTCTGTCGCCCAGTGCCCCTGATGTGAAGTTGATGCAATACGCCTCCAGTGTGGCTTGCATGGCCCATGCACCTTTTATCGCTGCCGCCGGGCCGGGTTTTTTCGGTTTGGAAAGCTTCACCGACCTACCTGATCTGAAGGATCTCAGGGACCATTTCGAAGGCCCTCAATTCACCAAATGGCAAAGCTTCCGCCAGAGCGAAGACGCCCGATATATCGGTCTGACTGTGCCGCGTTTCCTGCTGCGAACGCCTTACGATCCCCTTGAATGCCCGGTCAAGACGTTTGCCTACCGAGAAACCGTGGTGAACAGCCACGAGCACTACCTATGGGGTAACACCGCCTACACCTTTGCCACACGCTTGACCGACAGTTTCGCGCGGTTTCGTTGGTGCCCTAACATCATCGGTCCGCAAAGCGGCGGCGCAGTGGAAGACTTACCCTTGCATCACTTCCACAGCATGGGCGAAATCGAAACCAAGATTCCCACTGAAGTACTGGTGTCCGACCGCCGCGAATATGAACTGGCACAAGAGGGCTTCATTGCCTTGACGATGCGCAAGGGCAGTGACAATGCCGCGTTTTTCTCCGCCAGTTCGGTACAAAAGCCCAAGAGTTTCGGCATCAGTGCCGAGGGCAAGGAAGCGGAGTTGAATTACCGCCTGGGCACTCAATTGCCCTACATGATGGTGGTCAATCGTCTGGCCCATTACCTCAAGGTCCTGCAACGGGAGCAACTGGGGTCGTGGAAGGAGCGTACCGACCTTGAGCTGGAGCTCAACAAGTGGATTCGCCAGTACGTCGCAGACCAGGACAACCCCAGTGCCGAGGTGCGTGGGCGGCGGCCATTGCGTGCGGCGCGCATCGTGGTCAGTGACGTTGAGGGTGAGCCTGGTTGGTACCGGGTCAGTCTGAGCGTACGACCGCACTTCAAATACATGGGGGCTGACTTCACGCTGTCCCTGGTTGGCAAGCTCGATAAAGAATGAGCAGGGGCCAAGGGGTGACCCGCAACCGAAGTCTGTTTGAGCGACTTGGGTATCCAGCTGAGCATTCAGCCTGTGGCGTGAGGTCTGTCGCAGCTCACCTGGGAAAAATGCTCAGCATCCGCGCGGGCAGTGTGCAGACATTGCCGGACTACGGAATGCCGGACCTCAATGACATGAACCAGAGTCTGCATGAGTCCTTGAGCCAGTCGCGCTTATTGATCGAGCGGTTTATCCGCGCCTACGAACCACGCTTGAAACAAGTCCGCGTGAGGTCGTTACCCCGAGGTCACGACGCTTTGGCCCTGGTGTTTGCCATCGACGCCACGCTCTCTATCGACGGGGTGACGCAACCTGTGGTGTTCACCGCGCGCCTGCGGGATGCGGGACAGGTTGAGGTCTTGCCTGATGTCCTTTAACCAGTATTACCAAAGTGAACTCAGTGCGTTGCGTCTGCTCGGGCGGCGTTTCTCCGAGCGAAATCCCGCGCTGGCGCCCTTTCTAGGGGAGGCTGGCCAGGATCCGGATGTGGAGCGATTGCTGGAAGGTTTTGCCTTTCTCACCGGTCGCTTGCGCCAGAAATTGGATGACGAGTTGCCAGAGCTGACGCACTCGTTGATGCATTTGCTGTGGCCCAACTATATGCGGCCGATACCTGCGTTCAGCATTTTGCAGTTTGACCCGCTGAAGCATACGGGCGTCGGGGTGATGGTCGCACGGAATACGCCAGTCGAAAGCGGTGCGGTGAATGGCGAACGCTGTCGCTTTCGGACCTGTTACGACACCCGCATCCTGCCGTTGCAACTGAGCGCATTGGAGTATTGCGTCCAAGGCGAACAGGCGTCGATGAGCCTGCGCCTCGACATGAGTGCCGGAGGCAATTTCAGCGAATGTGAGTTCGACCAATTACGTCTGCATCTGGCGGGAGATCGCTACATCAGCCAAGGGTTATATCTGAGCCTATTGCGCGAGCTTGAAGGTATCGAGTTACGACCACTGGACTGCGATGGACGAGCTGTGAGCGCGGCTGATGGCAAGCCCCTGTTGATGCGACTCGACGCTGAGCAGGTAAAACCGGTGGGGTTCGCCGAGGAGCATGCGCTGATGCCCTATCCGCACACTACGTTTAGTGGGTATCGCCATTTGCATGAGTATTTCTCCTTTCCTGAAAAGTATCTGTTCGTCGATGTAAAGGGGCTGGATGTGCTGCAGCGGTTGCCCCCGGACCAACTCAAGCAAATCTGCAGCATTCAAGTGTGCTTCACGTTGCGCGTGGGCTGCCAGACCACCGAGTGCCCCACTTTGAGCAACGTAAAGCTGTACTGCACGCCCATCGTCAACCTGTTCAAACATGATGCAGTTCCGATACGCCTGGACGGCAAGCAGGACGAGTACCTGCTGATTCCTGGAGAGTACGCGCGGGAAAATGCTTGTGTGTTTTCCGTAGATAAGGTCATGGGTTGGCGCCCTGGCGGGTTGGGGTATCAAGCGTACGTCCCGTTTGAAACCTTCGAGCATGATGGCGATATCGACGCTTCGGCGCCCCCCACCAGCTACAGCATTCGGCAGCGCGCGTCGGCGCACCACACAGGGCTCGATACTTGGCTGACGTTTGGAAATGGGCAGGTGCATGCCCAGGAAACGCTGTCGATCGAGCTGACATGTACCAATCACAACCTGCCTCGGCAATTACAGGCAGGTGACATCAATCAACCCTGTGAGCAGACGCCGGAGGGGTTGTCGTTTCGCAATATCTGCGCGCCGACCGCGAGTTTTGCGCCGCCCCTTGACCAGGATTTTCTCTGGCGACTGATCAGCAACATGTCGCTCAACTATTTGTCACTGACCGATATCAACGCGTTCAAGGTGCTCCTGCAAACCTACGACGTGCCGCGTTACCACGACCGGCACGCGCAAAAGGTCAGCCAGAGAAGGTTAGGTGCGTTGCGATCCATCAGTCATAGGCCGGTCGATCGTTTGTACCGCGGAATGCCATTTCGTGGCTTGCAGATTGACCTGAGCATTGATTTCGAAGGCTTCCTCGGGAGGGGCGAAGCGTTTGTGTTCGCCTCGGTGCTGAACGAGTTCTTCGCGCTTTACGCAAGCCTCAATGCCTACCACGAACTACGTGTCATCAGCACACAAGGAGATGTGTACCTATGGCCACCCCGGATGGGGCAGCAGCCCCTGCTTTGAAGGAACTGTGCAGTGCGATCCGCGAATATTCGCTGTTTCAGGCGATTTTGCAGGTGATCAAGCGCCTGCGCGCCGCCCATCCTTTGCTGGATGACGATGCGCTCTATGACAGGTTGGAGTTTCAGGCCAACCCAGGTCTTGGTTTTCCCGGTCACGACATCGATCGGGTGGAGTTTTTTGTTGAACACGGTCAATTGCGTGCGCGTCTTCGCCTCAACGTTCTGGGTCTGTGTGGCGCTGGGTCGCCCTTGCCGGCGTTTTACGGCGAGCAGGCGTTTGCCGATGAGGCGAGTGGACACGCCACTCGCGATTTTCTGGACCTGTTTCACCATCGTCTGCAACGGCTGATGCTGCCGATCTGGCGCAAATACCGTTACCAGGTGAGCTTCCAGGCGCAGGCCCGTGACGCGTTTTCCGAGCAGATGTTTGCGTTGATTGGGTTGAAGGGCCGGCAGCTGCGCACTGCAGCGCAGTTGGACTGCAAGCGGCTGTTGCCCTACCTGGGTCTGCTTAGTCTGCGGGCGCATTCGGCGGCGGTAATCGAGACAGTGCTGCGTTACTACTTCAAGCACGACCGCGTGTTTATTGAGCAGTGGGTCGAACGCTCGGTGGTCATTACTCCCGCGCAGTTGAACCAGTTGGGTGTTGCCAACAGCGTGCTGGGCACCGACCAGGTTTTGGGAGACCGGGTCGCCGACTGCAGTGGCAAGTTCAGGGTGCACGTACAGGGCCTGGATTGGCAGCAGTTCCACGGTTTTTTGCCGACGGGTGCGGACTATCCGCTGCTGTGTGCGTTGGTACGACTGACCGCTCGCGACCCGCTGGATTACGACCTGCGCCTGGTGCTGGACAAGGAGTCCATCAGGCCGTTGCACGTGGGTGAATACAACGTCTGCAGGCTGGGTTGGACCAGTTGGCTGGCACACGAATGCGCCGACGGTGTGGTCATCGTGGCCAACAACGCTCACTAGGGGCTCTTGATGATGAATGTAGACCTGCAACAACTTATCCGAACGTTGACGCCTGCGGTCCGCCAAGACTTGGAGCGCTCGGCTGAGCGTTGTGTGGCGCGTGGTGGCAGGGAAGTGCTTGTAGAAGACTTGCTATTGGCCCAGCTGGAACATCGCGATGGCCTTTTAATGAGAGCCTTGGCCGACGCGGGGATCGAAGCGCAGACGCTGCAAGCAACGCTGCAGCCCAAGGGGGAGGGAAGTGCTTCACGTAACCCGGTGTTTGCCCAAGCCCTGGTGCAATGGTTGCAGCAGGCATTGTTGGTTGCTCATCTGGAGTTGCGCCAAACCGAAGTGGACCACGGCGCGCTGTTACTGGCGCTGTTGCATCACCCGTTGCAACACGCAGGCAGTCGCTATTACGCGTTGTTGAGCCGTTTGGATGCACAGCGCGTACAGGGCTTCGTGCTGAGCCAGCGCCCGGACATCATCCCCGCCGCAAGCGACGAGTCATGGCTGGCACGTTTCACCCATGACCTGACACGCCAGGCGCGCGAAGGGCGTATCGACCCGGTGCTGTGTCGTGATGGCGAGATTCGTCAGTTGATCGACATCCTCATGCGTCGACGCAAAAACAATCCGATCCTTGTGGGGGAGGCAGGGGTAGGGAAGACCGCTGTTGTCGAAGGTCTTGCGTTGCGCATCGCCAGTTCACAAGTACCGGAGCCGCTCCAGAATGTGCGGGTGCTGACCCTGGACATGGGTTTGCTGCAAGCGGGTGCCAGCATCAAGGGCGAATTCGAACGACGGCTCAAGGGCGTGATCGACGAAGTCAATGCGTCGCCCCAACCGGTGATTCTGTTTATCGATGAAGCGCACACCTTGGTGGGCGCGGGCGCCCAGTCGGGAGCCGGCGACGCAGCCAACCTGCTCAAGCCAGCCCTGGCCCGGGGCGAATTGCGCACCCTGGCGGCCACTACTTGGTCCGAATACAAGAAGTACTTCGAAAAAGATCCTGCCCTGGCGCGGCGTTTCCAGCCTGTGCTGGTCGGTGAGCCCAGCGTGGAGCAGGCGATTTCGATCCTGCGTGGTCTGGTTCCGGCGTATGAAGCCAGCCATGGGGTGTACATCCGTGACGATGCGGTCGTGGCGGCGGCGCAAATGAGCGCACGCTACCTGGCAGGGCGTCAGCTGCCCGACAAGGCCGTGGATGTGCTGGACACCGCCTGTGCCCGTGCGCGCATCAGTCAGGTAACGATGCCCGAGGCATTAGAGCGTTTATGCACCGAACAGGCTGAAGGCTCGCGGCAACGGGACGCGCTGAGTCGAGACAGAGACGCGGGGCTTGCGGTGGATGAGCAGGCTGTGCACGCATTGAACCTGCGATTGGCGGCTATCGAGAGTGAGCGTCAACGTTTGGAACAGCACTGGTTCGAACAACGGGTGCTGGCGGACCAGGTGCACGTTTGCCCGCGACGGGTGGCACAGGTTATCGGCGCATGGACGGGTATTCCCGTTGAGCAGTTGTCCCTTGAACACAGTGAATCGGTGCTGGGGGTTGCCGATGCTCTGCGCTCGCGCATTCTCGGCCAGGAACCCGCCATACAGGCGCTCGACCGCAACTTGCGTGCCGTGGCGGCCGGGCTGAACAAGGCCGAAGCGCCGGTCGGTGTATTTTTGTTGGTCGGCCCAAGTGGCGTGGGCAAAACCGAAACGGCCTTGGCGCTGGGTGATTTGCTGTATGGCGGTGAGCGTTTTGTTACCACCCTCAACATGTCGGAATTTCAGGAAAAACATGCCCTGTCCCGGCTGATTGGCGCACCACCCGGTTATGTCGGGTATGGCGAGGGGGGTGTGTTGACCGAGGCTGTGCGTCAGCGACCCTATTCGGTGGTATTGCTCGACGAAGTCGAAAAGGCCGACCCGGAAGTGTTGAACCTGTTCTATCAGATCTTCGACAAGGGGCTGGCCAATGATGGAGAGGGCCGGGAAATCGATTTTCGCAATACGCTGATCCTGATGACCTCCAACCTGGGCAGCGAGTGCATCGTCGACTTATGCGCTGGAGGTCTGCGGCCTGACACCCAGGTGCTGCAAGACGCAATCCGCCCCGCGTTGCGCGACTACTTCAAACCGGCACTGCTCGCCCGGATGCGGGTCGTGCCTTATTACCCGGTTGTGGGTGCGGTGCTGCATGACCTGGCCAGAGTCAAGCTGGACCGTCTTGGGCGAAGGTTGCAGTCGCGCAAGTTGGCATTGAGCTATACGACAGAGCTCGTCACTCACATGGCCGAGCGATGCACCCATAGCGACAGCGGTGCGCGGTACATCGATCACTGGATCGAGATTCATCTGTTGCCGCAGATAGTCGATCGGCTTTTGGGGGCGATGGCCATGGGTGAGTCCCTATCGCTGGTGCATGCCAGTCTGGATGGTGACGGGCAGCCGATCTGCGAGTTCAGCCTATGACCAACAGTGGGTTTGCCCAGCTACCCGAGCCGCTGGCCTATGCCGAGTCGTTATTGGCCTGGTTCACCCGAATGGGTATCGACAGTGACGAGTCAACGTTGCCAGACCTGTGTGTTGCAGCGGCAGCGCAACTGAGTCAATGCGAACTCAGCCAGTTGTACGGGTGTGACGAGAGCACAGGTCGACTCGATCTGATCGCCCAGCATTTGCCCGGCGCGCTGCCCCCGGGCGACCTCGCTTGCGGTCCCGACTTTCAGCATCAGCAACTGTTGCATTACGTCCTCAGTCGTTGCTGTTCCCTGAGCCTGGAGAACCTGGAAGACAGCGTGTATGAGAGCGGGTTTTTACCGGCGACAACAGTGCCGTGGCGCTCACTGTTATGCGTTCCGCTGGTCGGTCGCCACAACGCGGTCGCGGGTCTATTGCTGTGCGCCAGCCGGCAGCCGAGATGGCTGCAGAACTACGGCCCGTCGTTAAGTCAATTGGGTAGCTTCGCCTTGAGTCAACGGGCTTTGTTGCGACGGGGGCGTCCTGAGAACATCGCTTCCCAGGCCAAAGGCTGCGCACCCACCGCTCGTGTCACCTATGGGCTGACCGGCAACAGCACAGCCATGGACGAAACGTACCGTCTGATCGGTAAGGTGCTGAATGCTCCCTACACGGTGCTTCTGCGCGGGGAGACCGGAACCGGAAAAGAAGTGGTGGCCCGGGCCATCCATACCTCTGGGCCGCGCGGTAGCAAAGCATTTGTGGTGCAGAACTGTGCGGCGTTTCCCGAGGGGCTGCTGGAAAGCGTGCTGTTCGGCTATCGCAAAGGCGCCTTTACAGGTGCGGAACGTAACCACGTCGGGCTATTTGACGCCGCCAATGGCGGCACATTGCTCTTGGACGAAATCGGCGATATGCCCTTGTCGCTCCAGGCCAAGCTGCTACGGGTGCTGCAAGAAGGCGAGGTCCGACCGCTGGGAGCCTGTGCGGCCCATAAGGTCGATGTGCGGATTATCGCTGCGACCCATCGCGACCTCAGTGCAATGGTGGCCGACGGTACGTTTCGCGAGGACTTGTATTACCGACTGGCGCAGTTCCCGATCGAATTACCGGCCTTGCGTGAGCGGGACGGCGATGTGTTGCTGTTGGCGCGACAGTTCGCCCAATCGGCCTGTTCGACACTGGGTCGCACAGCGGTGCAATGGTCTGCTGCCGCCTTGGATCAACTGTCGTGCCACGCTTTTCCCGGCAATGTTCGTGAGCTCAAATGCCTGGTGGAACGCGCGGTGCTGCTCTGTGACGACGGAGTGGTGCTGCCGGAGCACCTATCGCTGTCGTCCGCGTCGAGCGCTACTCCCGTTGACGCAACATTGCGCCAGCGCCTGGAGCAGGTTGAACGGGCATTCCTGATCGACTGCCTGCACAAGAATCGTGGCAATCGGACCCGCACGGCACGTGAATTGGGTGTCGCTCGCCGCACGCTGCTCTACCGCCTTACACGCTTGAAAATCCCTGTTGGCGACGTTCGAGGGGGAGGCTGATTCATGCACAGACAGACCTCACTCTTAGTGGCCAGCCTTACTTTCATTGGAGATACCTGATGCCTCTTCGTACGTGGAAAGCCTTGGGGCTTGTCCTGTGTTTGTTGAGCGGCTGCAACGCCAATTACGTTTTTGATGATGCTGACTACCGTCCGCTGGGTGATCCCCAGGCGACCCGTCGCAGCGATTGAACAGGGAAGCCTTGCCATGCAATTAGTGTTTGAGGTGTGTAATGCCGAAAGCGGTGAGCCTGCTTGCGTCAAAACATTTGATGGCGTTGGCGGTGTGATCGGCCGCGGGGCGGGTTGTGACTGGGTCATTCCCGACGCCAGTCGGTTGCTTTCCAGTCATCACGGTCTGGTCAGTTACCGGGAGGGGCAGTATTTCTTAACGGATATCAGCAGTAACGGCATTGGCGTGTCGGGCAGTACGGAGCGTTTGGGCAAAGGGCAAGCACGACTGATCAGCGAGGGCGATGTCTACCAATTGGGCGCGGTGCAAATCCGTGCGCGGTTGATGGCCCGGGGGGCACAAATGGGCCAGCAGCCGTTGTTCCGCACCGACAGGATTCCTGACGATGCCTTTTTGGTGCTGGACCCCTTGCACGCGCTGGATTGTGAAGCACTGTATGGCGATTTAACCGAGGGGCTGGAGGTGTCAAAGCCCTTGGCCGAGCAAGCGAACGGTGCACTTTTTCACGGCGCCGTCGAGCAGGATCACTTGATCGTGCCCAGATGGAGTGGGCCATTGGCGGATGAGGCCTTGGCTCCAGCCGATCAGGTTGCTGCACCCGCCCGTGACCCCTTCTGGTCCCAATTCGCCGAGGCTTTGGGCATGCAGCTGGATGCGCTCGATCCACCGGCGTGCGAGGCCGTCGCGCTGAAGGTGGCGGGTCTTTTCAGGCAAACCATCGAAGGTCTGCAGCAGAGTCTGCGGACTCGCGATGAGTTGAACGCAGAGTTGGATCTGGGCCGGACCTCGCCTGCGCTCAAGCGCTACAACCCCTTGAATGAGTGCGCCGATACCCAGTCAGCCTTGACCGCACTGTTGGGCCCCGGCGAGTTGGGGCAGTTACCTGCTGAGGTAGCAGTCACCCAGGCGTTCCGGGATATGCAAGTCCACCAACTGGCCTTGGTCGTTGCCTGCCGTGCTGCAATGCGCGGCGCGGTTGCGGCATTTGCACCCAGCCATCTGTTGCTGTGCTTCGAGCGCCAGAGCACACCGGCCAGGTTCTCAACGGATGGATCTCATTGGCGGGCTTACCAACGCCATTACCGGAGCCTGATCAATGAGCAAACCTCGGGCGAACATCTGTTGCGTAACGAGTTTTCCAACGCCTACGAAGAGCAGGTGCGCCTGGTCGCTACTTTGCACACGACTTATCCGGGATGACCTTCATGTATCGAGCCACCGTTGTATCAATACTGATCGCACTGAGCCTGCTGGCCGGTTGCGCCAGCCTGTCACCTTTTTCGACCCTGACCAAGGTGGACCTGACGTTGACGGCAAGTGAAGGCGTCAATCCCGATCTTCATGGCCGTCCTTCTCCTGTTGTCGTGCGCCTGCTTGAGCTGCGACACCCCGTAGCGTTTGAACATGCTGACTTCTTCACCCTCTATAACCGCGCCGCGCAGGCGTTGCCCAAGGACTGGGTAAACGGCGAGGAGTTGGAGCTGCGCCCCGGTGAGCAACTGGCGTTCAAGGTCAGTGTTGAGCCACAGAGCCGTTATGTCGGGGTGCTGGCTGCCTATCGGGACCTTCCCCATGTGCAATGGCGGCTTGTGCTGCCCGTAGCCCAGCAACGATTGACGCGTGTTGAGCTGATGCTCGACGAGTCCGGGGTCCGCGTCGTTACCCCTCAAGCCCCAAGGTAGGAGGATCAGAGATGCAGGTTCATAAAGTCGTCTGGCAGGAGGGCATGCTGCTTCGCCCGCAACACTTGCAGCACAACGACCGCTACTACCGCGAGCAGCTCAACCGCACCCGCTTGCTGGGAATTGATGGCTGGGGGTTCCTGACCCTTGACGTCGATGTGCAATACCTCAATTTGGGCAAAGTGGTCGTCAACCAGGCCAGCGGTGTATTTCCCGATGGCAGCTTTTTCGAGCTGAACAACGCAATGGAACCCCTGGTGTTGCAGGTCCCTGCCAACACCAGTGGGCAGGCTGTGTATCTGGCGTTGCCATTGGCCATCGGCAATCAGGTCGAAGTGCGCCAGCGAGAGCAAAGCGATGTGCTGGCTCGCTACGTCAGTTGCGCAGCGCAGATCAGCGATTCCAATGCCGGTGTTGAGTCCCGTTGCCAGATCAACTGTGCACACCCGGATCTAAGATTGCTGTTAGGCGAGCAACCCGCTGACGCGCTGCATGTGAAACTGCAAGTCGCCCAAGTGCTGGACTCGACTGGCGAGGGAGGCGTGCGGCTGGACGCGGATTTTGTACCGACGTTTATCTATCTGCAAAGCTCAGGCTATGTCTCGTCATGCCTCAAGGAGGTCATCAGTCTGCTCACCACCCGAGGCGATGCGATTGCCGAGAGGATCAGGGGCGGGGGCGGATCGGAGGGCGCTCAGATTGGCGACTTTCTCATGCTGCAATTGATCAACCGTACCGAGTTGGTGTTGCGCCACTTTTTGAGTCAGGGCCAAGTGCGTCCGGAGGCTCTGTACCGGGTGTTGCTGTCGATGCTGGGCGAGTTGTCCACGTTCTCCACCGATAACAAGCGTCCAACGGTGGAAAGTCGTTACAAGCATGGTGAGCAGGGGGCGAGTTTTCGCGGGTTGATGGACGGCATCCGTGCAGTGCTGTCGTTGGTGCTGGAGCAACACGCCATCGAGTTGCCATTGGAGCAGCGGCAGTATGGGGTGCTGGTGTGCCCGGTGAGTGACCTCAAATTGCTGGGCAGCGCGACCTTCATTTTGGCGGCAACGGCCCAGTGCGACTCCGAAGAACTGCGCCACCGCCTGCCGGCACACCTGAAAATCGGCTCCGTGGAGCGCATCCGCGAGCTGGTCAACCTGCACCTCGCCGGTATCAAGGTCAAGCCGCTGCCGGTGGCGCCTCGACAGATTCCGTTCCACGCCGGCAAGACCTATTTCATGCTCGAACTCACTGCCCGAGACATCGCGCAGTTGGAGCAATCGGGTGGCTTTGCCTTCCACGCCAGCGGCGAGTTCGCCGGGCTCGAACTCAACTTCTGGGCCATCAGGAACTGAATGCCATGACGATGGACAGCGAATACCCGCAGGACGAAAAAACCGTTCTGCTTGACCTCGATGGTCGCGCGCCCGCCCAGGCGACGGTGACGGACTTCCCATCACCTCCGCGCTTTGAGCAGTTGGAGGACCGGATGATCTACACCGCCGGTCTGCAAGGAGCACAGAGCTTTAATCTCGGCCCCAACGCCCTAGTGGCCGCCGCCTGGGAACTCTTGTCGCAGGTCGTCCAGCTCAAGGGCAGCACCGGCCGGGAAAGCTTGCAGACCCTCAACGATCGATTGTCGTCGGGGATTACGGCGTTTGAAACGCATGCCTTGCACCAGGGCGTAGAGGCTTCCCAGGTCATGTCGGCGCGCTATGTGCTGTGCAGTGTTATAGACGAGGCGGTGGTCACTACGGCGTGGGGCAGTCGCAGTGACTGGTCGAAGACCAGCCTGCTGAGCCGCTTTCACAACGAAACCTTCGGTGGCGAAAAGTTTTTCCGGCTACTGGAGCGCTTATCCCGCGACCCCGTCAAGCACCTGGCGTTGCTGGAGCTGATGTACCTGTGCCTGTCACTGGGTTTCGAAGGTAAATACCGCATCATGGAGCGAGGAGGGATGCAGCTGGAAACGGTACGAGATGGTTTGTACCGACAAATCAGGCATGTGCGTGGTGAGCGCCCGCTGATGTCTTCTCCCGCTCCCTTGAGACGGGCACCTGGAGCACGGCTGCGCATAATTTCCGTCACCGGGTTCGTCGTCTTCACCCTCGGCTGTGTGCTGGCTATGTACTTGGCGTTTGCATGGGCATTGGCTAATGAACGCATGACAGTGCTGCAACCCTTTCAAATGTTGGCGCCGGATCAGACACGGTCGCCCTTGTAACGCTGGGAGTAATGAATGAACGCATTCTTCATGGGCGTGGGCACAGTGCTGCGCAAAAGTTGGGTCTGGAGCCTGTTGATCGTGTTGTGCAGCGCGCTGCTCGTATGGTGTTTTGGGCCGTTGCTGGCGGTGGATGATCACCGGTTCTGGCAAGGCGCTCCGGCTCGGCTGTTGACCATCAGTGGATTGTTCCTGCTGTGGGGGCTAGCGATGGTCATGGTGGGTGGGCGCCGTTCCGCACGACTTAACCAGCCTGCACACCAGGAGCGTCATGAGCGCCTGGGGTTGGTCGAGGACGAGCAGAAGCAGGTAAGAGGGCGCTTCAAGGAGGCGTTGCACACGCTGAAAACTTCGCGTCGCTACGGTGAACGCAATGAGCGTTGGCGCAGCGACTTGCCGTGGTATCTGTTGATCGGGCAGCAGGGCAGCGGCAAGACTCGCCTGTTGGCTGCCTGCGGATCGCACTTTGCGCTTGATCGAGGCGAGGGGATTAAAACCCCTGGCGCGACGCAGTATTTTGATTGGTATCTGGCCGACGATGCCGTACTCATCGAGAGTGCGGGGCGCTACCTGGCTCAACCGGATAGCGCCGTCGACGGGGCAGGGTGGTCGACGCTTCTAGGCCTGCTCAAAGTCCGGCGCAGGGTACGTCCGCTCAATGGCGTGATCGTGACCCTGGCGGTGGAGACGCTGCTTGGCAGCAATGAACGCGATCTGGACTTGCATGCGCGAAACGTACATACGCGGTTGCAGGACATCCAGCAGACGCTGCATGCGGATGTGCCGATTTACTTGGTGTTGACCCACGCGGACCGACTGCCAGGCTTTGTGGAATTCTTTGATGCGGCACAGGGCGACAGTGCCGACTCTCTGCTGGGAGAGCGTTTGGTGACAGGCCCGGCCGGTGCTGACATTACCCAGGTCCGTGAAGCGTTCGAGGCGTTGCTGCAACGCCTCGCCGCAGAGTTGATCCCGCGTTTGCACCAGGAGCGAAACGCAGAGCGTCGCGGCCAGATGCTCGACTTTCCGCGGCAGGTCGCGCAAATCGGTGAGCGTTTGTGCCTGTTTGTGGAGTCTGCGTTCTCTGCCCACCGCTTCCAGCGTATTAACGGTTTGCGCGGGTTTTACCTGACGTGTGCGCAGACGGCTGACAGACGTTCCCACTTTGTACAGGGCCTGTTCAACCGGGTGATTGTTGCCGAGGCCAATCTTGCGGGACTGCATACTCCAGAGCGACAGCGTATCCGTCGACATCAAGGGTTGCTGGCGGTGGCGGCTTCCCTGGCTATTCTCGGCGCGGGAGGGCTGTGGGCCTACAGCTATTCGGTCAACCACCAACGCTTGATGCAACTGGCTCAACTGAGCAAACCACAGCCGCCCGCCGTGCCAGGGTTGGACGTTACCCTGGCGCGGCTGCCGCTGTTAGATGCTCGCTTGGCCGCTACCCAGATATTTCCCGCGTTGGCGGACGCTCGATTGGTCGAGCGCGGGGGGTTGTATCAAGGGGAGCTGAGTCGGCCGCTGCTGGTGAGTGCCTATGAAGACTCACTGCGTGAGCAGTTGCTGCCTCTGGTCTCCTCGATGCTGGAAGAACAGGTGCGAGCCAGTCTTGGCGACCGCGAGGAACTGCTGGATAGCCTGCGGGCTTACCTGATGCTCAGTCTGCGTGAGCGTCGCGATAACGGTTGGCTGGCGCAGCGTGTAGCCGGTCATTGGTCGGTGCGTTATGCCGGTGATGCTGCGACGCAGAATCGGTTGAATGAACACCTTGCACGATTACTGGGGCTGTCGTTCGAGACGTCCTCGGACGTTGAACTGGTTGCCGAGGCTCGCCAGGAGTTGCGTGGTGAATCCTTGGCAGGCGTGGTCTACCGGGTGCTGCGTGACCAAGCGCGAAGTCTCGAGCCGCTTCGCCTGGCCGAGGGACGGGGTTTTGTCACTGCCGAGCAGCCCATACCCGGCTTCTACACCAAACGGTATGTGCAGTATTTTGAAAGGCAAGGCCCGCGCCTGGTTAACTCCATCGCTCAGGATAATTGGGTCATCGGGGAGGGCGCAGATCTGAGTGCACTGGATTTGCGGCGTTTGATGCTGGAGCTGGAGCAGCGCTATTTCAGTGAGTACGCTGATACGTGGAGTGAGGCCCTTGGCCAAGTCCGTCTGCAGGAAAGTAACAGCCTGAGGCAGCATGCGGACGGGCTTGCCAGCCTGGCGTCAGCGCAGTCGCCGTTGGTGCAACTGTTGCAACAGGTTCGGGAAAATACGCGCTTGCTATCGGCCACTGATCGCCTTGAGGCCGTTACCCAACAGGTCGTGGATGTGGAGACTTCCGCTTCCAGTGTGTTGCTCAGCCAACTGCAGGGGCAGGCTGCACCTGACTCTGCCCGACGCGCGCTGCAGCGTCGGTTCGAACCTCTGCATCAATTGCTGGATGCGGAACAAAACCCCGGCGTTGAGCTGACGCAGGCTTTACGGCTGCTCGATGGATGGCATCTGCAACTGGCGGCCCTGAACCGCGAAGGCGTGCCGGAGCAGGCGGTATTTACGATGGTCAGGCAGCGTATGGAAGGGCAACAGCCGTTGTTGGGTAGCCTGCGTGATGCTGCTGCGCGCTTGCCGCTGCCGCTCAAAGGCTGGTTTGAAGGCATTGCCGATGACAGCTGGCGACTACTGCTCGACGATGCCTATGTGTATATCAATCAGCGCTACCAAAGTGAGGTCTATGGCTTTTACACCAAGGCGATCCAGCATCGGTATCCGTTCGATGCCACTGCCACCAGTGATGTCGCCCTTGGCGATTTCCAGGCGTTTTTCAAACCCCAGGGCGCCATGGCGAGCTTTTATGAAAGCTACCTGCGCTCCTTTGTCAGTGCCGAGGGCAGTCGCTATCGCCTACGGGGACTCGATGGTCGTAGCCTGGGGCTGTCGCGCTCACTGTTGGACCAACTGACCAGAGCCCAGATGATCCGCCAGGGCTTCTTCACCGAAGATCAGGGGGACTGGGCGGTGCGGTTCACGCTGGCTCCCTATAGCCTTGATCAGGCAGTCAGCCGTGCCGTCTTGAGCATTGGGGATCAACACCTTGAATACCGTCATGGTCCGATTGTGCCTATGGCGTTCCAGTGGCCGGGCGAGACGGATAATGGCCGTAGCAGCCTGGTACTGGAGAGGGGTGTGCAGCGCCCGTTGGGGATTGAAAAAAACGCGGGCCCCTGGTCGTTGTTTCGATTTTTCGAGCTGATGCAAAGTGAGCCAGCGATTGGTCAGGGCGCACAGCTGATCAAGGCCGAACTCGATGGCATGCGCGCCAACTTCCTGCTCAGCAGTCAGCGCAGTCTCGGTCCGTTCCAAATGGCGAACTGGCGCACATTCCGCTTGCCGGAGCAACTGTGAACCAGGCACATACCGCGGGATACAGTGCTGGGCGAACGGCCCGGGGCAAGGCGCGTTTGCGCAACGAGGACGCGTTTCTCGACTGCCCCCAGCGGGGGTGTTGGGCAGTAGCCGACGGTATGGGGGGGCATCAGGCTGGGGATGTGGCCAGCCGCTGGGTAATCAGCAGCCTGGCTTCGTTACCTGATCAGGGTAGCTTTGACGAACGGGTCGAGGCCGTGCGGCGGTGTTTGCGAGCGCTCGACAGTGAAATGGGGCAAGCAATAAAGCAAGCCGCCGAGGGCATCATGGGCAGCACCGTGGTGGTGCTACTGCGCGAGGGCAATCGCGCCGCGTGCATTTGGGTCGGGGATAGCCGTTGCTATCTGTGGCGGGGGCAGCGGTTGTACCAACTGTCGCGGGACCACTCGCTGTGGCAGCACCTGATGGACAAGCAGCAGTTGAGCCTGGAGCAGGCCCAGGCCCATCCGGATGCCAAGGCGTTGACCCGTGCCATTGGCGGCCGACAGCCACTGAGCCTGGCAGTGCTGGAACTCAGTATCCAGCCGGGGGATGTATTTTTGTTGTGCAGCGATGGTTTGTATCAGGGACTCAGCCACGGCGAACTGGGCAGTGCCCTGAGTGTGGGGACACCCTTGCAGGTGGTGGATCGCTTATTTACCAACGTGATGCGAGGGGCCGCGCGGGATGACCTGACGGCCGTTGTGGTTCAGCCATGAGTGCAGTCACCGGCCCGCCGAACCTGCTTGCAGGACGCTATCACCTCGAACGCGAATTGGGCACAGGCGGGATGGGCGTGGTTTACCGCGCCCGTGATCTGCTGCACGAGGCGTTCGGCGAGCCCAACGCATGGGTGGCGCTGAAGCTGCTGGGCGATACGCTCGCCGAATCCCCCGACGGCCATGTATTGCTGTACAGCGAGTTCGCCCTGACCCGAAGCCTGCGCCACGATCATGTGGTCAGAACGTTTTCCTTCGAGGTTGACACCCCGCGCCAGGTTGCATTCTTCACCATGGAGTTGCTCACCGGTATGACCCTGGACCGGCTGCTCAAGGAGTGCCCTGATGGATTGCCTTGGAGGGAGCTGAAACCCATCGCAATGCAACTCTTGGATGCGCTGGCGTATGCCCACCAGCAGGGCGTTCTGCATGGCGATGTGAAGCCCGCCAATATCATGGTGGGCGAGCAGGGTGTGCAGTTGTTTGATTTTGGTTTGGGGCATGGCGAGGCACAGCAGGCCGCAGGTTTGCCTGGCTTGAGTCGCAGCCGCTTAAACGCCTGGACACCGGCGTATGCGGCACCGGAATTGATGGCGGGCGGGCGCCTGTCTGCCAAGGCCGATCTGTATGGCGCGGCCTGTGTGATCTATGAACTCGCCCAGGGAAACCGCCCCGGCAAGGGGCAGTTGAATAAGCCATTGCCGAGGCCACGACAACTGCCCCGCCAGTGCTGGTCCGCGTTGCGTTCTGCGTTGGAGGTGGACCCTGAACGACGCACCCTTTCGGCCGAAGAATTGTGCGAAGCGATAAATGGACGGCGACGCCACTGGTTTTTTTAGTGGGCGTATCAGCCGTTCAAATCGTGCAGTTGGCAGTATTCGACCCAACTCAATCCGGCCATCTGCGCCACTTCCTTGTGCACTTCCAGGCGCAGGGCCTCGAAGTCCTCGGAGGAGTTGGTGGTCAGTTTGAGCGTCAACTCCCATGCAAAGAGACCCTGGCGTTCGGCTTCTGCCTCAAACGCTTCATGCAGCCGTTCGGCGCGGTACTGTGCCAAGGTTTCGCCCTTGGCCTGGGCGGCCAGCGGGTTCAGGGTGTTCAGTTCTGCGGCCACATCGGGGTGTTCGTTCAAGAATCGGTCCAGCGCGAGCTGGTGGTTATCGCCAGGTGGTGACAAGGGTGTGCTCCAAATCAGATGGAATCAGGCTTCAGTTTTTGGCCCGAGACGAGCCATATGCGCATTAAGCGCAGACAACAGGTATTGAAGCAGATTCCAGGATTGGCCCAGGTCACAACATTCAACAATTGAAAAAAAACCGGCGTTGCCTGCTATTCATTGCTGAAATTTCCGCCCTGAACATGGCAAAAGGCTTTCGCTCCCGGTGTCAGGACGTGTAGCGTTAGCCCCGGTATTTTGGGCACTGCCTTCCATGGGCAGAGGGCGATGGGCAGAGGGTGGGTCATGGCGCAAACGCTGTTCAAACTGTTCTTCACCCAGCGTCTGGCTGCCTTGGCCAGTACCGAGTCGTTGCGTGCGATCCGCGAAGGGCTGCTGTGGATCCTGCCGTGCCTGCTGGTGTCAGCGGGTTTTCTGATCCTGTCCGAATGTGCGCGGGTACTGGGGTTCGATCCGCAGGTGGTAGCGCTCCTCGCAGGGTTGCACAACCAGATCAGTTCAGTGATTCCGCTGCTGGTGGCGGCTTCCATCGGTTACATGCTGGCGATCCAGTACCGCCTGCCGCAGCTACCGGTGGCGTTTCTGTGCCTGGCTCATGTAGTGGTCGCGACCTTTATCCTGCGCGAATACCCCCGCGCGTCTGCCACGTTCGTCCTGTTTATCGCCATTGCCTCACCGCTGCTGAATGTGCCGGCCATGGCCTGGCTGTACCGCTACCGCTGGACCCGCCTGGTCAATGAAGACCTGGTAGGGCACAACCTGCGGGGTACGATCAATATGGTGGTGCCCGGTGCCATCACCGCTCTGGCGCTGGTGGTGGCGCTGTCTTTGTTGCTGCAGATTCCTTACGTGGCGCAGTTGCAGGGGCCCCAGGTGATTGAAGCCCTGGAGTCGCCCTATGGCAGCGGTTTGTTTGTCACGTTGATGAACTCGCTGTTGTGGTTTTTCGGGATCCACGGCGTGTACGCCATGCAACCGCTGTTCGACGTACTGGATCAGGCGGTGGTGCTCAACGGCGCCGCGCTGGCAGCAGGTGAGCCGATCAAATATGTACTCAACAGCGGCCTATTGGGCAGTTTTGCCTTTATCGGCGGCTCGGGCGGTGCATTGTGCTTGCTGGTGGCAATCCTGCTGTTTTCCAAGAGTCAGTCGATGCGCCTGCTGGCCGTGGCGAGCTTGCCGCTCTCGCTGTTCAACGTCAGTGAAGTCCTGCTGTTCGGCCTGCCGATCATCCTCAACCCACGCCTGTTCATTCCGTTTCTGGTAGTCCCTGCCCTGAACGCAATGGTGGCGTTGACCGTGGTGGAGTTGGGGTGGGTATCTCCGGCGGTGGCCAGCGTGCCGTTCACTTCCCCGGTATTGCTCAATGCCTACCTGAGCACCCACGGCGATCTGGCGGCCGTCGCGCTGCAAGTAACGCTATTGGCCCTGGGGACCCTGGTGTACGCGCCGTATGTACGTGCAATCCATCGCCAGGCCGCTGAAGGTGGCACGGTGTACCTGAAATCCCTCGACATGACCTTCCGAGGCCTCGAAGAGAAAGGCCGGCTGCGCGAGCTGGACCCGGTGCTGGCGTCCCACAGGACCTTCGCGCGCCAAGCCAATGAACTGAGCCACATCCAACAGATCAGCGACTACGAGTTCTACCTTGAATTCCAGCCGCAGGTCTCGACACGCACCGGCCTGTGTACTGGCTGCGAAGCGCTGATGCGCGCCCGCGATGCCCAGGGCACCGTGCACTCGCCGTGGGAATTCCTGCAATGGTTGGCGCAGGCGCGGCTGATGCCGGACGTGGACGTGTGGGTGGCGTCCCAGGCGATTCGTCAGTATCAGAAGTGGCAAAAGCTCGGTTTTGCGCTGCCCATGACCATCAATATTTCCAGCGCGACCCTGACCGACGCGGCCTATGGCGAACGCCTCGTGGAAATCCTCGCTCAGGCCCATGGGCAGGTGTCGGTGGAAATCACCGAAGACGCGCTGATCAGCGACATCCCGGCCACGCGCCAGACCATCCGCAAATTGCAGGACATCGGCGCCAAGGTCTATATCGATGACTTCGGCACCGGGTTTTCGGCCCTGAGC
This sequence comes from Pseudomonas sp. Irchel 3H9, assembly GCF_900187495.1. Taxonomy (NCBI): domain Bacteria; kingdom Pseudomonadati; phylum Pseudomonadota; class Gammaproteobacteria; order Pseudomonadales; family Pseudomonadaceae; genus Pseudomonas; species Pseudomonas sp. Irchel 3H9. The sequence goes on from NZ_FYDK01000002.1 coordinate 514,116, forward strand.
TATCTGCACCAATTCCCGGTGGACTTCATCAAAATCGATCGCAGTTTCGTGGTGGCCCAACACGATCCCAAAGGCGCCCAAGTGCTGACCGGCATGCTGCGTTTCTGCGAAGCGCTGAACCTGGGCGTGGTGGTGGAGGGCGTGGAGACCGCCGAGCAGTTGGCCTTCCTGAACACCGGCCCTGAGTTGATTATCCAGGGCTGGTATTTCAGCAAGGCACTGCCGGGCGATCAGTTGGAAGGCTTTGTGCGCGAGCGTGAAGCCTTGGCGCAAGCCTAGTAGCCGCGCTGAGTCTGTTCGATGTCTTCGATCAGGCTGTCGATGCCCTCCAGGCGCGCGCGGTTATCGTGGTCCCATGGATGAAAGCCGGGTTTGAAGTAGTGCAGCCAAGGCCGCAGCATCCGTGGGAAAACTCCCTCGGGCCCATACAGAAACTTCAGCATGCGCCAGAAGCCTTTGAGGTGCCCACCGGCCTTACGGTCTGCGATCAAGAGGCGTACGTGGAAATCCAGTACGACCAGCCAGAAGAACACCGTGGTGGTCAGCATGGCGCCGGTGCGCAGCAGATAGCGCTTGGGGCCGGGCTTGATCACCGTATTCCACACGTCGAAGGCCACAGCCTTGTGTTCGGTTTCCTCCAGAGCGTGCCAGTACCACATCTGCTGGTAGCCCTTGAGTGAGTCGCCAAAGCGGGACGGATCACTGAGCAGGATTTCCGCAAGCATCGCTGTGTAGTGCTCAAGGGCAATGGTGATTGCCAGGTTGAAGGCGGGCGGAAAGTGTTTTTTCTGCAGGTCCAGGACGAACTTGAGACGCCGGTCCAGGGTGTGTGCCGGCAGCCCTGCCGCTTGCATCAGGTCGTTGTAGGCCACGTGTTCACGGCTGTGCATCGCCTCCTGACCGATAAAGCCCTGGATCTCTTTTTTCAGCGCAGGGTCCTCCACGCGCTGGCGGTAGTGGCGCACGCTGTCCATGAAAAACAGCTCGCCCTGGGGAAACAGCAGGGACAGGGCATTGAAAAAATGCGTGATGAACGGGCCCTGTTCGTGCCAGTTGGTGATGCGCTCGGCGGGCAGGACAAAACGGACGTCGCGGCGGATAGGCAGCATAGTGCGTGCTCCTGTTCAGAGACGGGGTTCGTCATTGGTTTCAAATACTGGCCTGCGTTGCTTGGGCGCCATGCGTTTGCTGGCGAACACCACCAACGCTTGATAGGCCGCGGGCAGGCAACGGGCGAGCAGGTCGAGGAAATACGCATCGCGGCCGATCAGCACGCGGCGTTTGTTTTTGCGGATGCCTTGCAGGATCACTTTGGCGGCCTGGTCGGCATCGGTGATGAAGAGTTTTTCGAAATCGGCGCGGGCTTGCTGTTCGCTGTGGATCAGGAAGCCGGTCATGTTCGCGTCGATGCGGCTGCTGCGGCAAATGTCGGTCCGAATGCCACCGGGGTGAACGCAGGTGGCCGACACGCCGCAGCGTTGCAGGTCCAGTTCCTGGCGCAGTGCTTCGGTGAAGCCGCGCACGGCGAATTTAGTGGCGTTGTAGCCGCTCATTCCCGGTTGGGCAAACAGGCCAAATACGCTGGAGGTGTTGATTACATGACCTTCGCCGCTGGCTTTGAGATAGGGCAGGAACGCCTTGGTGCCGTGGACTACTCCCCAGAAGTTGATGCCGACAATCCATTCCAGGTCGGCATAGTCCACGCCCTCCACGGTGCTGGAGAGGGCCACCCCGGCATTGTTGAACACCAGGTTGACCTGGCCGTGCTCAGCCATGCAACGCGCGGCCCATTCTTCCATGGCCTGGCGATCGGACACGTCCAGCACCTGGGTGGTGATCATCACGGGTGACAGGGTGGAGGTCTTGATCAGCGTCAGGGTTTGCTCCAGGCCTGAGGCGTTTTTGTCCGCCAGTGCCAGATGGCAACCTTCCCGCGCGAGTGCCAGAGCCAACGCGCGACCCATGCCGGATGCCGCGCCAGTGATGGCCGCCACGCGACCGTTGAATGACTTCATGACAGGCTGCCTTCTGCGGTGGAATGGGCGGCCGCCGCGGGACGGGCGGGCGTATTGAGCGGTAACCGATCGACTTCATAGTCCTTGAGCGCAAACTGTCGCGTGACCTGCTTGAAGCGCCACGTGGAGCCGGGCCACAGGGTGGTGTTTTTGCCGGTGCGCGGGTCGAGGTACCAGCTCTGGCAACCGCCGGTGTTCCAGATGGTGCGCTTGAGTTGGTCCTGCAGTTGGCGGTTGTACGCTTGTTCCACCGCCGGCTTGACGTCCACTGTGGCGATGCGCTGGCGCTGCATCTGCTTGAGTGCGTCGAGGATGTAGGTCACCTGCGCCTCGATCATCAGGATCATCGAGTTATGCCCCAGACCGGTATTGGGCCCGACGATCAAAAACAGGTTGGGATAACCCGGTACCGTCGTGCCCTTGTAGGCATGGGCGCCGTCGTGCCAGGCGTCCATCAGGTCCACACCGTCGCGCCCGATGATGCAGTCGCGGGGCACGGGGTCGGTAGCTTGGAAGCCGGTGCCGAAGATCAGGCAATCGGCCGGGTGCTTGATGCCGTCGGCGGTGATCACGCCGTCGGCTTCGATGCGCAGCACGCGGTCGGTGACCACCTCGACATTGCTGCGCGACAGCGCCGGGTAGTAGTCATTGGAGATCAGCACGCGCTTGCAGCCGATGGTGTAGTCCGGCGTCAGGGTCTTGCGCAGGGACGGGCGGGCCACTTGCTTGTGCAGATGGCGTTGGGCGATTTTCTGCACCATCTTCATCAGCCTCGGGTGCAGGGCAAAGCCCACTACGCGACCTTCCAGCGCCCAGTAAAAGGCGCCGCGCACCAGGCGCTGGGTGAAAGGCAGGTGCTTGAACAGCCAGCGTTCGAGGGGCGAAATTGCCCGGTCAGGCTTGGGCATGATCCACGGTGGCGTGCGCTGGAACAGGTCCAGGTGGGCCACCTGCGGCGCAATCTGCGGCACGAACTGGATGGCACTGGCGCCGGTGCCGATCACCGCCACGCGTTTGCCTTTCAAGGAATAGTCATGGTCCCACTGCTGGGAGTGGAAGCGCTTGCCCTTGAAGTTCTCCAGGCCTGGAATCTCCGGCAGCGCCGGGCGCGACAGGCCGCCCATACCCGATACCAGCACCCGTGCGCTCACGTGCCGGCCATCGCTGAAGCTCAATTGCCAGCGTTGCTGCTGCTCATCGAATACTGCGCGTTCAAGGCCCTTGTTGAAACGCAGGTAAGGCGCCAGACCGAAGCGCACAGCGCATTGCTCCAGGTAGGCGCGGATTTCCGCTTGGCGCGCGAACTGTCGCGTCCAGTTCGGATTGGGCGCAAAGGAAAACGAATACACATGGGACTGCACATCGCAGGCGCAGCCTGGGTAGTGGTTGTCCCGCCAAGTACCGCCGAGGGTCTCGGCCTGTTCGGCGATAAAGAAGTCGGTGAATCCGGCCTCTTTGAGTTTGATGGCCATGCACAGGCCGGCGAAGCCTGAACCGATGATGGCGATGTCGATGGATTCACTGTGGGCATTCATAGGCTGTCCTTGATGGGCATCGGATGTGCTCCTGTTTTTGTTTTGTCTTTTAGATAAAACACCATTGCAAAGGAAAATTGAATTAATTATTTTAAAAAAGATTTTAAATAATCTACCTGAAAATATCGCCTACGCTAGGACCATGTTTGGTATGCACCACTTGTCCGACGGACGAGCACGGTCCGCATGAGGTCAAAGTCCAGGGGGCGGGCGATGGCTGAGGCCTTGACCAATTCCGGTCGGGTCGCCAGCAGCAGGGAAGCAGAGGACCGAGCTATGGCTGTGGAGTGGGTTGCCGCTGCGGCGGGCGCAAGTGCGGTGTTATGGGGCTTCAGCGCCTGGATGACACGGCGCATCGAAGCCGCTGTCCCCATCAATGGGCGCTTGGTGGAGGTCGATGGCGAGCGCTTTCATTATGTAGAAGAGGGCAAAGGCCCACCTCTGGTGATGATTCACGGGCTGATGGGCAGCAGTCGCAACCTGACCTATGCCTTGTCCGGCCAGTTGCGTGAGCATTTTCGGGTGATCACCCTCGACCGTCCCGGGTCGGGTTATTCCACGCGTCATAAAGGCACGGCAGCGGACCTGCCGGCCCAGGCGCGGCAGGTCGCATCGTTTATGCGAGCACTGGGCCTGGAAAAGCCCCTGGTGTTGGGGCATTCCCTGGGCGGAGCGATATCCCTGGCCCTGGCCCTCGACCACCCCGAGGCCGTATCCGGTCTGGTGCTGGTGGCGCCGCTGACCCATCCCCAACCCACCTTGCCGTTGGTGTTCTGGTCGCTGGCGGTGCGACCGGCCTGGTTACGGCGCTGGGTCGCCCATACCCTCACCGTGCCCATTGGCCTGTTGACCCGGCGTTCGGTGGTCAAGGGCGTATTCGCCCCGGACACTGCTCCCGAAGATTTCGCCACCCAGGGCGGCGGGCTGCTGGGCATGCGCCCCGACAACTTTTATGCAGCCTCCAGCGAGATCGCACAGGTCAACGACTTCCTGCCGGACATGGTCAAGCGCTACTCGCAACTGACGCTGCCCATCGGCCTGATCTATGGCGCGCGAGACAAGGTGCTGGACTTTCGCAAACATGGCCAGGCCCTCGCCGACAAAGTGCCAGGCCTCAAGCTGCAAGTGGTGGAAGGGCGCGGCCATATGCTGCCGATCACCGCAACGGCGCGAGTGGTAGAGGCGGTGTTGCAGGTGGCCAAGCGCGCGCGTCCGGCGCAAACGGCCACAGTCCTGCATCCGCCCTTTGCCCTGGCGAACAAATAATCGTGGTCCTCATTGCGGGTTCGAACGGCGCAAATGCTTGCCCTAGAGACCTGACCAAACGGCTGAAAAAGAGACTGCTCGGTCACGTAAAAAAGGCTTCGAAAAAGTAGTTGACGACCTAACGATTCCGCGTTATTTATTTAAAAAAATATTTCAATGTTTGTTTTGAAATGATTTTTGAAATGCCTAAGAGCGAATAAAAATGAAAAAAACGTCTTTTATCGCATGGTTGATTTCCCGGAGCCTTCTGCGCCCCCTGAACCTGTTTTCCACCTCCCTACCAAGGAGGCTGCCATGAACCAGACTTTGGCAGCGCCAAGCGTGTGGACCGATGGCAAGCGCCACCTGTGGTGGTTGGGCATCATGCCGCTGGCCACACCCCTGTTGTCCGGCTCCCTTGCCATTTTCACCGGCGTCCAGCAGTTATGGTGGGTCGGCGTGCTGGTGATCTTCGGGCTGATCCCACTGATTGACGGCCTGCTCGGCGAAGACGTGAGCAACCCGCCCGAGTCGGCTGTCAGCCATCTGGAAACCCAACGCTACTACCGCTGGATCGTCTACACCGGCGTGCTGTTCGTCATCTCGTCAGTGATCATTACCGGCTGGCTGGCTGCCGGCGGCATCGAATGGATCATCCAAGGTGGTCTGTTGCACGCCACAGCTCACCTTGATCCTTCCAACTGGCTGGTCCACGCCGCCAGTTACATCACTGATCGCACGCAACTGCATGGCGCACCGAGCTGGTTCACCTACTTGGGCATGGCCATGTCGACGGGCGCCGCCACCGGCATTGCCATCAACACTGCCCATGAGCTGGGGCACAAACCCAACGCCTTGGAAGTGTTCCTGGCCAAGGTCACATTGGCACCGACCTTCTACGGGCACTTCTACACCGAGCACAACCGTGGTCACCATGTGCGTGTCGCCACGCCAGAAGACCCGGCCAGCTCGCGCCTGGGCGAAAGTTTCTGGGCCTTCCTACCGCGCTCGGTGTGGTTCAGTGCGCACTCAGCGTGGAACCTGGAGCGTGAACGCTTGCGCAAACTCGGCCTGCCGGCCTGGCACTGGAAGAACGGTGTACTCAGTGCCTGGATGTACAGCGTAGTGCTGTGGGGCGCGATGATTGCCTGGCTGGGGGCGGCGGTGATTCCCTTCTTGATTATCCAGGGCATCTACGGGTTCTCGTTGCTGGAAGTCGTGAACTATGTCGAACACTACGGCCTGAAACGCCAGAAGTTACCCAATGGTCGTTATGAACGCTGCTCGCCTCGGCACTCCTGGAACAGTAATCGGATTGTCACCAATATCTTTCTGTTCCAGTTGCAGCGGCACTCCGACCACCACGCCAACCCCACGCGCAGTTATCAGTCGCTGCGCCACTTTGATGAATCGCCGCAACTGCCCTATGGGTACGCGAGCATGATTGTATGGGCCTATGTACCTTACTTATGGCGCCGGCGCATGGACCATCGGGTGCTTAATCATTACGCCGGGGATATCAGCCTGACCAATCTTCAGCCCTCACAACGTTTGAAGTATCTGGAGAAGTACAGCAACAGCGCCAAGCCGTTCTGACATGAAGTAATACCCAGTTGTGTACTCGGGGCCTTAAATGCCGCGCAGGATTTTATCGCCCCGAGGAAGTGGTTTGACCCGAACAACAATAATTAAAGGGAAGGACGTACACCATGCAATCACCTGCCAAGTTCACTACCCATATTCTATTGGCTGCACTGGGCCTGATCGTTTATCACCAGGCCCAGGCCGCCCGTATCGAACCGGCCGGCAGTGCGTTCACCGCCCAGGGCCCCATCAGTTTTTCCAAAGGGGCGCTGATCAGCGCCGACTGCACCATTAAGGTCGCGGGCAAAGTCGCGGCCGATGGTTCATCCGTGAATGTCGACAAAGTTGAGTTCGATGGCGGCCTCAAGTGCAGCCGGGTCGAAGCCACCAACTTGCCGTGGGTGCTGGTGGCCAAAGACACCAAAAGCGGTTCCATGTCGAATATCAGCGTGGATGTGCACGCCTTCGGACTGGGCGGCAAGTGCGGGCCTTCTACCGCTGATGGCACGTGGGACAACGCCACCGGAAAGTTGGAAGCGGCCAATGTCCCCATTGGCGAAGACTGCAAAATCAAAACGGTGTCGATCAAGATGCCGCCCACCTTCAAAGTTGTTGAATAACGCCGTCCACGTTTAGAGCGGTAATTGAATTGAGATTTGGCTGGAAAGGGAAGTTCTGCAGTTTCACCGTGACCTCTCGTTCATGGCCATTACCCCCTGGCGAATGACTCGCCATTACATGTGAGGAAAAACAATGAAAAGTTTGAAAACCCTCGTTTGTGCAACTTCTTTTGCTCTGTGCTTTGGTGCCGTTTCGATGGCAAACGCCGCGACCATTGCACCTGCTGGTGCCGCTTTTACCACCTCGGGCTCTATCACTGTCAAGTCGCCGGCGTCCCTGAATATCCCGGTCACTTGCAACATTATCTTCACCGGTACCGTGGCGAGTGGTGGTGCTGGAGCTTCGATTACCGGCGCTACGGTCAGCGGTTCCAACCCGCTGTGCGGCGTTCCAGTGTTGAGCAACCTGCCATGGCCGCTGACGGTCGCTGGTACTGGGCCTGACGCGTTCACCGGCACTGTTTCGGGTGTGAAATTCAAAATCGCCTCTGACTGCAGCGCTACGCCGGTGACCATCGCGGTCAACTGGAAGAACTCCACCAACACGCTGGGTATTTCTACGCCTCAAACCGTGGGCTCTTGCACAATTACCGCCCTTACCGCTGTTCCAAGTCCAGCGTTCACCGTTAGCCCATAAGTACCCTGAGTACTTGACGTGATGATCACACGTTGAAACTGGCAAGTGCCTCGTAAGAGGCACTTGTTTGAAAAAGTTTGCAAGGGTGGAATACAACAATAAGGAGTGGCGCATGAGTATTAAGAGAACAGCCGCACGCAGTCTATTGGGCTTTAGCATTTCATCTGATCAGTGGCGCTACGCATAGGCGAAGTGACTCGCCAGACCCTGTGAGGAATAACAATGAAAAGCTTGAAAACGTTCGGTTGTGTAACACTCTTTGCTCTTTGCGGTGGGGCCATATCGACGGCCAGTGCGGCCACTATTGCCCCTGCCGGTAGCGCATTTACCACGGCGGGCACTATTACTATAAAGTCTCCCCTTAGTTTTAATATGCCAGTGACTTGCAACTTCGCGATGGCCGGTTCGGTTGCATCTGATGGATCAGTTGCAGCGATTACCACTGCCGTGTTCAGCGGTTCAAACCCCATATGCTCAATTCCTGTCGCGAGTAATTTTGTGTGGCGTTTGAAGCTGACAGGTAGCGGTCCCGACGTGTTCCCCGGAACGCTTGGTGCGTTGAAGTTAAAGGTTGCATCGGACTGCAGCAGTTCTCCAGTGAACATCAGTGTTATCTGGAAAAACTCTACTAACACCCTGAGCATCTCAAGCCCTCAAACCGTTGGTGCTTGCACGATCACAGGTCTCACTGCTTCACCCAGTCCGGCGTTTACTGTTTCTCCGTAAATGGCCTGGGTGCTGGATGGGACGGTCATGAATTGCAGTGAGCAAGTGCCTGGCAAGAGGCACTTGTTGAAGTAAACCGGGTTCGGAAAAACCGATATCGGTGCTTAACAACTATAAGGAGTCGGGCATGAATAATAAGAAAGCACACGCACGCACGTTAATAAACCTGGCCGTTATCGGCGGCCTGATGGTTATAACCGGCAGTACGCAAGCCGGTGGGTTCTCTACTCCGACGTTCGGGGCGGAAGGCTGGGGCCGCGCGTTCGGTGGTGGTTCGATGTTTAAGGATGATCCGTCATCGGCTTACAACAACCCGGCGGCGATGGCGTTCATTGATCACAATATCTCGCAGTTCAACGTTGACTACGCGCGTATCAATATTCACTACAAAGGTACCGCCAAAGACTACGCAGGCAATCCGACCTCCACCACGACTGTTAACCCCGATACCTTTGAGTTCAATTCCGTGCCCCGCGATGGTGATGGAGGGCAGGGCGGTTTTACCGCCTGGGTGCCGACCGGATTCATGGTCATGCCGATCGGTGACCGTTTCGCTTTCGGTCTCAGCCAAGTGGTGCCCATGGGCGCACGTACCACCTGGGACAATGACTGGAAGGGCCGGGATTTTGCGGTTGACACGCGCATCGAAACCGTCGGGTTGACGGGGTCGCTCTCGTTCAAGGTCAACGATGAGTTTTCCATCGGCGGTGGTGCGATTGTTCAGCACACCAAAGGCTTCGTCAGCCAGAACGTTGACCTCTATGCCGCCGCTGCACTTGCTCCGAATTCGATTCCATTCCCGGCGGGCATTGGCTACTCGCTCATGCGAGTCAAAGTCGACAATACCTCGGTGGGCTGGTTTGCCGGCCTGGCCTGGAAGCCAACCCCACAAGACACGCTGGGTTTGAACTACCACGCCAAGATCAAGAACAAGCTCGAAGGCAAATACAACATCTACGCTGACGAAGGCTCCCAGGGCCTGATCGACGCCGGGTTGCCGGGCATTTTGTATCCAGGTCTCAACCTTCAAATGAACGGTAAAGCCTCCACCCAATTGGACGTTCCTGCCAGCGCAGCGATTGATTGGGTTCACCAGTTCAATGATCGTTTTACCCTCGGTGCCAGTGTCTTGTGGACCCAATGGTCGTCATTCAAAAACCTGACCCTGAAGTCTGAGGGGTCGACCATCGTTGCCATCCCTTACAACTACAAGGACGCCTGGATGGTGTCTCTCGGCGGCGACTACAAGCTCACCGATGATTTCACGTTGCGCGCCGGTGTTGCGACAGACCAGACACCTACCCGTAACTCCACCCGCGACCCGCGTATCCCGGATGGCGACCGGATCTTCACCTCGCTGGGCTTCGGTTACAAAATCAGAGCGATTCCAGGCCTGGGCATCGACGGCTCCTACTCCCACCAGTTCGTGGAAAAAGCCAAGTTGAAAACCCAGAACCAGGATCGTCTCGGTGGGGCAACCCTGGACGGCAAGGCCGAAGCCTATGGCGATGTCGTGAGCCTGGGGGTCACTTACAACTTCTGATCCCGCGTTACGCCATGCCGGTGCGAAGCCCGCAGTCAGCGCATCTTTCTGCAGGTTTTTCACCGGTAATGCAACGAAGGGGTCGCCCACGCGACCCGTTCCGATTTCGTCCAATTCGCGTTGATTCGGCTGACAGGTTCAGTCGCTATTTTTTCGCTCAAGCATTAAATAAAAATTTCAAAACAAAATTTGAAATTAGCTTTCCAAGTTTGTAGTGTGGCTTTACGCCGCAGGTCAATTCGACCTTGCGCACGTAAACCACGCCCTGAATCGAGTAGAGGTATCCCCATGGTTATCTGGTTATTGGTGGGTTTCGCAGCCGCGATTGCCCTGGCGTATCGACAAGCTGCCGCGACCCTGTGGTTAGGGGCCGGCTTGATCTGGTTGGCACTGGGTTACGTGTTCAACGTGGTGGCAGGTTTTGGGGCCAGCGTCGCGGCGCTGCTGGTGATAGCGCCCGCGTTGCTGATGACGATCAAACCCCTGCGTCGCACCTTGCTCACCAGCAAGGCCCTCGGCCTCTTTCGCACGATCATGCCGGCAATGTCCGACACCGAGCGTGCGGCTATCGAGTCCGGTACCGTGTGGTGGGACGCCGAGTTGTTCAGCGGCAAACCCGATTGGCAGCGCCTGTTGCAAGCCGCGCCGGCCAGCCTCAGCGCCGAGGAGCAAGCCTTCCTCGACAATGAAGTGGAAACCTTGTGCGACATCGCCAACGACTGGGAAACCACCCAGGTCTGGCAGGACATGTCCCCCGAAGGCTGGCAGTACACCAAGGATGCCGGTTTCCTCGGCATGATCATTCCCAAGCAGTACGGCGGCAAAGGCTTCTCCCACTATGCCCATTCGCAAGTGGTGATGAAGCTGTCGACGCGCTGCTCGGCGGCGGCGATTTCGGTGATGGTGCCCAACTCCCTCGGCCCGGCCGAGCTGTTGCTGCACTACGGCACCGACGCCCAACGTAATTACTACCTGCCGCGCCTGGCTCGGGGTGAAGACATCCCATGCTTTGCCCTGACCAGCCCGTATGCGGGCTCGGATGCCGGGGCCATTCCAGACCTGGGTATTGTCTGCAAGGGCATGCACGAGGGCGAAGAAGTGCTGGGTTTCAAAGTGACCTGGGACAAGCGCTATATCACCCTCGGCCCCATCGCCACCGTGCTGGGCCTGGCGTTTCGCGCCGAAGACCCGGACGGCTTGCTGGGCCCGAAAGGTTCGCTCGGCATCACCTGCGCACTGATCCCCACGTCCCACCCCGGCGTAAACAGCGGTCGCCGCCATTGGCCACTTAACGCCGTATTCCAGAACGGCCCGACCACCGGCAAGGACGTCTTCATCCCGTTGGAATGGGTGATCGGCGGCCGTGAACAAGTCGGTAATGGCTGGCGCATGCTGATGGAGTGCCTAGCAGCGGGCCGTGCCATTTCGTTGCCGTCGGCCAACGTCGGCCTGGCCAAGGTTGCGGTGCGTGGCACTACGGCTTATGCGGCGATGCGCAAGCAGTTCGGCCTGCCCATCGGCAAGTTCGAAGGGGTGCAGGCACCTCTGGCGCGCATGGCCGGGCATTTGTATGCCTGCGATGCGGTGCGCAAGGTATCGGTAGCGTCCCTGGATGCCGGCGAGAAACCTTCGGTGATCTCCGCCATTGCGAAGTACCACGTCACCGAGCGTGCGCGAATCATCGTCAACGACGGCATGGACATCGTCGCCGGCAAGGGCATTTGCATGGGCCCGAATAACTTCCTGGCCCGTGCGTATCAGCAAAGCCCCATCGCCATCACGGTGGAAGGCGCGAATATCATGACGCGCTGCCTCATCATCTTTGGCCAGGGCCTGATCCGTTGCCATCCCTATGTGTTCCGTGAGATGGAAGCGGCGCGCAACCCGGACCGGCGCAAGGCGCTGGAAGACTTTGACAGCGCGATGTTCGGCCACGTGAGTTTCGTGCTGGCCAACACCGTACGTGCGGCGGTGCATTCGCTGACAGGCGGCCGTCTGATTTCCGCACCTGCCAAGACCGACCCCGCGCTGGCGTCCTACTACCGCCAGGCCAATCGTCTGTCGGTGGTGCTGGCGCTGATCTCGGACATTTCCATGGGTGTGCTGGGCGGTGCCCTCAAGCGCAAGGAAAGTATCACCGGGCGTCTGGGGGATATTCTGTCGCAGCTGTACATTTTGTCCTGCGTGCTCAAGCGTTTCGAGGATGACGGCCGGCCTCAGTCAGACCTGCCGCTGGTGCACTGGTCGGCTCAGGATGCGCTAGTGCGTGCTCATGAAGCCCTTGCTGAAGTGCTGGAAAACTACCCCTCCAAAGCCGCCGCCGCCGTGATGCGCGGCCTGACGTTCCCGTTCGGCATCCCGCTGCGCAAACCGTCGGATCGCCTACTGGCCCAGGTGGCCGATGTGGTGCAGACACCGGGCGAGACCCGTGACCGGTTGTTGGCCAATTCCTACATTCCACGTCCGGAAATCGACAAGTTGGCGTATGGCGAGTTGGGCTTCCGTCTGCTGCCACAAGTGGAGCTGATCGACGCCCGGCTCAAGCCTGCCATCAAGCAAGGCGTGCTCGAACCGATGCCTATTTCCGCCACGGCTTTCACTACCTGGCGCGTCAAGGCCAGGGCGCTGGACTTGATCAGCGACGACGAAGACGCCTTGCTCGCGCGCTATGTGGAATACGCCGATCACGGTATCCAGGTGGATGACTTCCCGCAGGACTTTGGTTTGCTGGAGGCATTGCAGCAGCGCAAGCAGGCGTTGGAACCGGCCACCAAGCGGCGCAGCAGCCAAAGCGAAAACGCCTCGGTCAACTAGGACAAACGCGGCCAGTGTGGGAGGGCGCTTGCACCCGATAGCAATCCATCAGTCACCGACTCATTGGCTGAACCACCGCTATCGGGGGCATGCCCCTCCCACATGGACCGGGTTTACAAGGTCAGAATGTGTTGTGAGTGAATGCTGATATGAGTGACAGCTACCTATCGTTCGTCAATTCCCCCTGGGGCCGTCGCCTGGCCCAGGCAGTGGGCTTGCCCCAGCCCGTGCCGTTGCAACGCCATCGCAGCGGTCAGCCGGGCCTGGCTAACCCGGTGATTGTCGCCGGGGCAGGGCGCCTGGCCTCCCAGGTGCACCAGGTCTTCAGCGCCACCGACACGGTCGCGGCTACCCCGGCAACGCTCAAGGCGCCGTCCACGGTCAAGGCCCAGGGCGCGGTGTATGACGCCAGCGCGGTGGTCGACCTTAAACAGTTGGATGAGCTGTACGTATTCTTCCACGCCAACGCCAAGCGCCTGGGCCAACACGCACGGGTGGTGGTGCTCGGCACTGCACCGGAGCATTGCGCGGACTTGCCCCACGCCGTCGCCCAACGCGCCCTCGAAGGGCTGGTGCGTTCGCTGGCCAAGGAGCTGCGTCGGGCGATCACCGTCCAGTTGCTTTATGTTGCGCCGGGTGCCGAAGACGGATTGGACAGCAGCCTGCGTTTCTTCCTGTCGCGCCGTTCGGCCTATGTGTCGGGGCAAGTGGTGCGATTGGAAAAACCGGTAGATGGCAACCCTAGTGTCAACTGGGACAAGCCTTTCGCTGGCCGACGTGCGCTGGTCACTGGCGCTTCCCGTGGCATCGGCTTGGCCATCGCCCAGGTCTTGGCACGTGAAGGGGCGCACGTGGTGTGTGTGGACGTGCCCCAGGCCCAGCAATCGTTGGAACAGGCCGCCGCCAGCGTCGATGGTTCAGCGTTGCCCTTGGACATCACCGCGCCGGATGCAGCCTCGTCGTTGCTGGCCCACGTCAGCCAATACGGCGCGTTCGATGTGGTGGTGCACAACGCCGGCATCACCCGCGACAAGACCATCGCAAAAATGCCCGAAGCGGCCTGGCGCGATGTGCTGGCGGTCAACCTCGAAGCACCGTTGCACCTGAGCACCGCATTGATGGAAAACCAGGGGCTTAATCCCGGTGGGCGCATTGTGTGTGTGTCATCGATTTCCGGTATTGCCGGCAACCTCGGCCAAAGCAACTACGCCACCTCCAAGGCTGGCGTGATCGGCCTGGTGCAAGGCCTCGCGACACGCGCCGCCACGCAGCAGGTCACAGTGAATGCCGTAGCGCCGGGGTTTATCGAGACCCAGATGACAGCAAAGATCCCCCTGATGATTCGCGAAGCAGGGCGGCGCATGAACTCTATGAGCCAGGGCGGGCAGCCCATCGATGTGGCCGAGACCATCGCCTGGTTGGCGCATCCCGCGTCGGGTGGCGTCAATGGCCAAGTCGTTCGTGTGTGCGGCCAAAGTCTGCTGGGAGCCTGAGCCATGGACTACGTGACCCAGATTATCGACCCGCCGCCCTCGCGCACCCAGTTGTTGCTGGATGGCGTGCGCGCCCTGCGTAAGCCCAAGTTCGACGGCGCGCCGGTATTGCCCAAGGAGCGGCTGGTGCGCTCGGCGGTGGCGTTATCCGCCGCCGGCATCGCCGCCTATGGCCGTGCCTGCGGGTTCCGGCGCGAGCAGGGTGTGCCGCTGTCCTATCCCCATGTGCTGGCGTTCCCCCTGCACTTGATGCTGTTGACCCGGCCAAGCTTCCCGTACCCGGCCAGCGGCATGGTGCACTTGGCCAATCGCATTCGTCAGCACCAGCGCCTGCACGAAGGTCAGGCCTTGCGCCTGGAGGTGTATGCCGAACGCTGGGTCGCCCATCCCAAGGGCCAGGCGCTGAGCATCGCCACACGCGCTTACAGCGCCGGCACCCTGGCGTGGGAAAGCGACAGCCTCTACCTGCGCCGCGACGTAAAAGACCCGATTGGCGAGCCCTGGGGCGACGCGTTGCCATTGCAGGAACACGGCCTGCTGCGCACCCAGCGCTGGGTTTTACCCGCCGACCTGGGCCGGCGCTTCGCCAAGGTTTCGGGGGATTTCAACCCAATCCACACCTCGGTGATCGGCGCAAAACTCTTCGGTTTCCGCCGCGCCATCGCCCACGGCATGTGGACGCTTGGCCGCGCCTTGGCCGCCCAGCAACCGCCCGGTGGATTGGATCAGGCCGAAGCCCATTGCGACTTCAAGTTGCCGATCTTTTTGCCCGGCCAAGTTGCCCTGTGGCAACACCCTGCGGCCGGCCCGCGTCGCGAATTCGAAGTGCGCAATTTCGCCGGCGACAAACCCCATATGCGCGGGCTATTTGTCTGGAATGAGAGCCATACATGAGTGACTACAGCTTCAATCCGGCCCCGACCCGCCGCGTGGCGATTATCGGCGGCAACCGTATCCCTTTTGCCCGTTCCAACACGGTGTATGCCCACGACAGCAACCAGGATTTGCTGGTAGCGGCGCTGCAAGGCTTGGTCGACCGTTACAACCTGCATGGCCAGCGCCTGGGCGAGTTTGCCGCCGGCGCGGTGATCAAGCATTCGCGGGATTTCAACCTCGCACGTGAGTCTCTGCTATCAACCACCTTGTCCCCCGAGACCCCGGCCTACGATCTGCAACAAGCCTGCGGCACGGGCCTGGAAGCGGCATTGCTGGTGGCGAATAAAATCGCCCTGGGCCAGATCGAAGTAGGCATTGCCGGTGGCGCCGATACCACCTCCGACGCCCCCATCGGCATCAACGAATCCTTGCGCCATACCTTGCTCGCAGCCAACCGCGCCAAGGGCTTGGGCGACAAGCTCAAGGCTCTGCTGAAGGCGCGGCCGTCGATGTTCTTCAAACCGCTGCTGCCACGCAACGGCGAGCCGCGCACCGGTTTGTCCATGGGCGAGCACTGCGAAGAAATGGCCAAGCGCTGGCAGATCAAGCGCCTGGCCCAAGATGAGCTGACCCTCACTAGCCACCAACGCCTGGATGCCGCGTACAAACGCGGTTTCTTCGAGGACCTGATCAGCCCCCACCGCGGCCTGACCCGTGACAACAATCTGCGGGCCGACGCCAGCCTGGAAAAACTCGCCGGTCTATCTCCAGCCTACGACCGCCAGAACGGCACGCTCACAGCGGGCAACTCCACGCCCCTGACCGATGGCGCCTCAGTGGTGCTGCTGGCCAGCGAAGAGTGGGCGGCCGCCAACGGCTGGCCGGTGCTGGCTTACCTACGCACCGGCGAAACCGCCGCGGTGAATTTTGTCGACGGCACCGAAGGTCTGCTGATGGCCCCGGCCTATGCCGTGCCGCGCATGCTCAAGCGCGAAGGCCTGAGCTTTGCCGACTTCGATTTTTTCGAAATCCACGAAGCCTTTGCCGCTCAGGTGTTGTGCACCCTCAAGGCCTGGGAAGACGCCAACTATTGCCGCGAACGCCTGGGCCTCGACGCGCCGCTGGGCGCCATCGACCGCGCCAAAATGAACGTCAACGGCGGTTCCCTCGGCTGCGGTCATCCGTTTGCCGCCACCGGTGGCCGGCAATTGGCGGCGTTGGCCAAGGCCATCCACGAGCGCGGCGGCGGGCGCGGTTTGATCTCGATCTGTGCAGCGGGCGGGCTGGGCATTACCGCCATTGTCGAAAAGTAGCGCTACCCAAAATAACAATAAGGAGACTGCCATGAACGCTATCAGCCAGGAACACACCGAACGCGTGTGGTTGAACGCTTATCTGCCCGGCGTCCCGGCAGACATTGATGCCGCGATTGAGGAATACCCATCGCTGCGGGAAGTATTCCTGGAGCACCTGGAAAAATTCCGTGAGCGCGTGGCTTACGTCAGCATCGGCACCGAAATGACCTACGCCGACTGGCAGGTCCAAGGCATTGCGTTTGCCGCCTGGCTCCAGGGCCAGGGCGTACAGCCGGGCGACCGTGTGGCGCTGATGATGCCCAATTGCTTGCAGTACCCGATCTGCCTGCTCGGCACCATCCTGGCTGGCGCGGTGGTGGTCAACGTCAACCCGCTGTACACCGCCCACGAACTCAAACACTTGCTCAAGGACAGCGGCGCCGAGACGGTGGTGATCTTCGAAAACTTCGCCCACACCCTGGAGAAGGTTGTGGCTGGCAGCAGCGTCAAGCGCGTGGTAATCGCGGCCATCGGCGACTTGCTCGGCACCTTCAAGGGCGCGGCAATGAACTTCATCCTGCGCCGTGTGCAGAAGCAGGTGCCCGCGTTCAAGCTGCCGGGTGCGGTGCGTTTCAATCGGGTGTTGAAACAGGGGCGGGCCCTCAACCACTTTCCGGTGAGCATGTCCCTGGATGACCTGGCCTTCCTGCAATACACCGGCGGCACCACTGGAGACGCCAAAGGCGTGATGCTCAGCCACCGCAATATCATCGCCAACCTATTGCAGGCCAAGGCGTGGGTCGGCGACCAACTGGACCAACACAAGCAGGAAACCAACGTCACGTTGCTGCCGCTGTACCACATCTTTTCCCTGACGGTGAACTGCCTGATGTTCATGTGCCTGGGCGGGCGCAACATCCTCATCGCGAACCCTCGGGATGTGAAACGGGTGCAGATGATCCTGCGCAAGGAGCGCTTCAACGGCATTGCCGGGGTCAACACACTGTTTAACGGCTTGCTGGAAAACAAGGAGTTCTGCGCGCGGGACTTTTCCGATCTGCGCATGGTGATCGCCGGCGGCATGGCCACGCATACGGCGGTGGCCAAGCGCTGGAAGGAAGTCACTGGGCTGCCGATCATCGAAGGTTATGGCCTGACCGAGTGCTCGCCGGTAGTGAGCATCAGCCCGATCAACATTGCGCGCATGCGCGAGATGGAATTCACCGGCAGCATCGGTGTGCCGTTGCCGTCCACCTGGGTGCGCTTTATGCGTGAGGACGGTGAACTCGCCGACATTGGCGAGCAGGGCGAACTGCAAGTGCGTGGCCCGCAGGTGATGCAGGGCTACTGGAAACGCCCCGAGGCAACCGCCGAGGTGCTGGATGCGCAGGGCTGGTTGTCCACCGGCGATATTGGCGTGATGGACGAGCGCGGCTATATCCGCCTGGTGGACCGCAAGAAGGACATGATCCTGGTCTCGGGCTTCAACGTGTATCCGAATGAAATCGAAGACGTGGTGGCGATGCACCCTGGCGTAGGCGAAGTAGCGGCGATTGGCGTGGAGGACGGCGTCACGGGCGAGAAAGTGAAGATCATCGTGGTGCGCAAAGACCCGAACCTAACCCAGGAACAGATCCTCGCCCATTGCCGGGAATACCTGACGGGCTACAAGGTGCCCAGGTATGTGGAGTTTCGCACCACCGAGTTGCCTAAAACCACCGTGGGTAAAGTGCTGCGCCGAGCCTTGCGCTGATTTAAATGTGTGTAGGCGATCTAAATGTGTCAGTGATCTAAATGTGGGAGAGGGCTTGCTCCCGATGGCGGTGGCCCAGTTGGAACATCTTCGTCTGACACACCGCCATCGGGAGCAAGCCCCCTCTCACATGTTCAAACCGAGTTCACGTTGACCCAACGTTCTTCCTGGGCAGCCAAGCGAATCGCCGTCGCCAACCGCTCCACCTCCCACGCCGCTTCAAAGTCGGTGCCATCGGTCCCCTGGCCTGCGACGGCCATGATCAATTCTTGCACTTCCAGGGTCTTTAACTCGTTGTAGCCAAGTTGGTGTCCCGCTGCCGGGCTGAACGCCGCATAACCGGGCAGGGAAGGGCCGGCCAGCAAGCGTTGGAAGCCGTCCTGGCCGACACCGCACAGGCGAAGCTCATTCAAGCGCTCCTGATCGAACGCCAAGGTGCCTTTGGTGCCGCTGATCTCGAAGCTCAAGTGGTTCTTGTAGCCATGTTTGAGCCAACTGCTGCTCACCGTGCCGCGCGCGCCATTGGCGAAACGCAGCAGGGCGTGTACCTGGTCATCCACGGCGATAGGTTTGAGTTCGTTGCTGCCTTTGACAGCCGGGCGTTGAACGTGGACGGTCTGGGTATCGGCGCAGACGCTGACCACATCCCCGACCAGATAGCGCGCCATCGACAGCAAGTGGCTGCCCAAGTCCGCCAGGGCGCCGCCGGCGTGTTCCACTTCGCAGCGCCAGGACCAGGGTGATGTTGGGTCAGCCATAAAGTCTTCGCTGAACTCGCCCTGGAAGCTGATGAGGTCACCCAACTCGCCACTGGCGATCAATTGCCGCGCCAAGGTGATCATCGGGTTGTGTTGATAGTTGTAGCCCACCCGCGTTACCACCCCGGCGGCACTGGCGGCGCGGCGCATGGCGTCGGCCTGTTCCAGGCTCACGGCCAGGGGTTTTTCGCAATACACCGCTTTGCCGGCGGCAATCGCGGCCATCGCCATGGGGTAGTGCAGGTGGTTGGGGGTGGTGATGGCCACGATATCGACCTTGGGGTCGTTGATCAGCGCCTGCCAGTCGCCATGGGCGTGATCGAACCCCCAGGACGAGGCGCAGTGCTGGGCGCGTTCGGTGTCGGCATCGGCCAGGGCGGCCAGCTTCAGGGTGACTGGCAGTTCAAACACCGCCCGGGCATTGTTGAACGCCAAGGCGTGGGCGCGGCCCATGAAGCCTGTGCCGATCAAGCCGATTCCGAGTTCACGCATAGCCGTGGTCCTTTGGATTATTGTTTTCAGGATGTGCATTAATGGAATAAAAATTCCCATATTTCAATAGATGGAATAAAAATTCATTAACGCCTCGGTAATCACCTTGGCGAATGCAGCTATATTCACCAAGTGGCCAAAAGCCGCCAGTTAACAAAAGATAACGTAGCGCCGATTGTCAGACGATTCCAAAGCCCGATAGGATGGCCCCTGCTTCCTTCAGGCGCTCTAGATTGCAGGTTTCAGAGCCCGGGAAGGCAAGACCTAACAATAATAAATGGGAGAAAGGTCTATGAGTGAGCCTGTCATGGGTTGGGTTGTTTGCCGCCCACGCGCCGCACGCAGGGTTGCGTTGCTGGCCACAGCGCTCTCGTTGCTGGCCGGTGCTGCGTTGACGGCACCGGTGCTGGCAGCCAGCGATACCCCCGCAACGCCAGCGTTTGCGATTGAGTCCCCCAAGGCCGCCAAAGGCCTGATGATCGACGTGGTGCATGCCGGCAAGCGCCTGGTAGCCGTCGGTGATCGCGGGCATATCCTCTATTCCGATGACCAGGGCTCTACCTGGACCCAAGCTAAAGTCCCCACCCGCCAATTGCTCACGGCAGTGTTTTTCGTCGACGACAAACATGGCTGGGCGGTAGGCCACGATGCGCAAATTCTCGCCAGCACCGACGGCGGCGCCACCTGGACCCAGCAATACCAGGACCTCAAGCGCGAAGCGCCGCTGCTCGATGTGTGGTTCAAAGACGCCAATCACGGCCTGGCCGTCGGCGCCTACGGTGCATTGATCGAAACTACCGATGGCGGCAAGAGCTGGAACGACGTCAGCGACCGCCTCGACAACGAAGACCAGTTCCACCTCAACGCCATCGCCCAGATCAAAGACGCCGGCCTGTTTATCGTCGGCGAGCAGGGCAGCATGTTCCGCTCCAGTGACGACGGGCAGACCTGGGAAAAACTCGAAGGCCCTTATGAAGGTTCGCTGTTCGGTGTAATCAGCACCGCGCAACCGCAAACCCTGCTGGCCTTCGGCCTGCGCGGCAACCTGTACCGTTCCACCGATTTCGGCAGTACCTGGGAGCAGGTTGAGTTGAACGCCACCCGTGGCGCCTTGGAGTTTGGTTTGTCGGGCGCGACCTTGCTGGATGACGGCGCAATCGTGGTGGTCGGCAACGGTGGCAGCGTGGTGGTCAGCCACGACGATGGTCAGACCTTCAGCGTGTTCAACCGCCCTGACCGTATTTCACTGTCGTCGGTGACGGCGGCGGGCAATGGCAACTTGATTCTGGCCGGGCAGGGTGGCGTTCGCGTGTCGACGCCGACTGGCGCTGAGCTCGTAAAACAATAAGAAGGCGGGGACAGAATGAGCAGTCATCACAACGATAAAGCGACCTTTCTTGAGCGCCTGATTTTCAACAATCGCCCGGCAGTGATCGTCATCTGCCTGCTGGTTAGCGTGTTCCTGTTCTGGCAGGCGACGCTGATTCGTCCGTCCACCAGTTTTGAAAAGATGATCCCCCTCAAGCACCCCTTCATCGAAAAGATGATGGAACACCGCAACGACTTGGCCAACCTGGGCAACACCGTGCGCATCTCGGTGGAGGCCAAGGACGGTGACATCTTCACGAAGGAGTACATGGAGACCCTGAGGCAGATCAACGACGAGGTGTTCTACATCTCCGGCGTCGACCGCTCGGGCCTCAAGTCGCTGTGGAGTCCTAGCGTGCGCTGGACCGAAGTGACCGAAGAGGGTTTCGCCGGCGGTGAGGTGATCCCCCAAAGCTACAACGGCTCGGCGCAAAGCCTCGATCAACTGCGCAATAACGTACTCAAGTCCGGCCAGGTCGGGCGCTTGGTCGCCAACGATTTCAAGTCGAGCATCGTGGATATCCCGCTGCTGGAGTCCTATCCGGACCCGCAGGATCAGGGCAAGTTGCTGGCCCTGGACTATCGCAAGTTCTCCCATGAACTCGAAGACAAGATCCGCGACAAGTTCGAAGCCCAGAACCCCAACGTCAAGATCCACATCGTGGGCTTTGCCAAGAAGGTCGGCGACCTGATCGACGGCCTGGTAATGGTGGTGCTGTTCTTCGGCATCGCATTCGTCATCACCCTGATTCTGCTGCTGTGGTTCACCAACTGCCTGCGCAGCACCATCGCGGTGTTGAGCACCACCTTGGTTGCGGTGGTCTGGCAACTGGGGTTGATGCACTTCTTCGGCTTCGGGCTGGACCCGTATTCGATGCTGGTGCCGTTCCTGATTTTCGCCATCGGTATTTCCCATGGCGTGCAGAAGATCAACGGTATCGCCCTGCAATCCAGCGAGGCCGACAACGCGTTGACGGCTGCACGGCGGACCTTTCGTCAACTGTTCCTGCCGGGGATGATCGCGATCCTGGCGGATGCGGTCGGGTTCATTACGCTGTTGATCATCGACATCGGCGTGATTCGTGAGTTGGCCATCGGCGCGTCCATCGGCGTGGCGGTGATCGTGTTCACCAACTTGATCCTGCTGCCGGTGGCGATTTCCTATGTCGGCATCAGCAAGCGCGCCATCGCCAAGAGCAAGAAAGACGCAAACCGCGAGCATCCGTTCTGGCGCCTGCTGTCCAAATTCGCCAGCGCCAAAGTCGCGCCAGTGTCGGTCCTGCTGGCCCTGGTCGCCTTTGGCGGCGGCCTCTGGTACAGCCAGAACCTCAAGATCGGCGACTTGGACCAAGGTGCACCGGAACTGCGCCCGGACTCGCGCTACAACAAAGACAACAACTTCATCATCAGCAATTACTCCACCAGCTCCGACGTGCTGGTGGTAATGGTCAAGACCAAGGCCGAAGGCTGCTCGCGGTATGAAGCCATGGCGCCCATCGATCAGTTGATGTGGAAGATGCAGAACACCGAGGGCGTGCAGTCGGCGATCTCGCTGGTGACCGTGTCCAAGCAGATGATCAAGGGCATGAACGAGGGCAACCTGAAATGGGAAACCCTGTCGCGTAACCCGGACGTGCTGAACAACTCCATTGCCCGCGCCGACGGCCTGTACAACAACAACTGCTCACTGGCGCCGGTGCTGGTGTTCCTCAACGACCACAAGGCCGAAACCCTCGACCGCGCCGTGCATGCGGTGCAGGACTTCGCCAAGGAAAACAACAAGGACGGCCTGGAATTCATCCTCGCCGCCGGTAACGCCGGGATCGAAGCTGCCACCAACGAGGTCATCAAGGAGTCGGAACTGACCATCCTGATCCTGGTGTACCTGTGCGTGGCGACCATGTGCATGATCACCTTCCGCTCGTGGGCCGCGACCCTGTGCATCGTGCTGCCACTGGTGCTCACCTCGGTACTGGGCAATGCGCTGATGGCGTTCATGGGCATCGGCGTCAAGGTCGCGACCTTGCCGGTGGTGGCGTTGGGCGTGGGGATTGGCGTGGACTACGGCATCTACATCTACAGCCGCCTGGAAAGTTTCCTGCGTGCCGGATTGCCGTTGCAGGAAGCCTATTACCAGACGCTCAAATCCACCGGTAAAGCCGTGCTGTTTACCGGCCTGTGCCTGGCCATCGGCGTGTGCACCTGGATTTTCTCGGCCATCAAGTTCCAGGCCGACATGGGCCTGATGCTCACCTTCATGCTGCTGTGGAACATGTTCGGTGCACTGTGGCTGCTGCCGGCACTGGCGCGCTTCCTGATCAAACCCGAGAAGCTGGCGGGTCAGAAGGGCAATTCGCTGTTTGCCCACTGAACCCAAGGCGGTGCACAACGTCCGGCGTCAGCGACGCCGGACGTTGAGGGTCAATTGATGGTTGGCGCGATAGCCAGGAAGAGCTGGTCCTGGGGCGGCGCGATCAATACGTACAGGATTCTTTCCACCGGGTCGGCCCCTGCCGCCTGCTCACTGCGCAATTTCGCCTGGACATGTTCCTTGAGCAAATCCTTTTGCGTGTATTTGCGCTGGCTGGCCAGTTTCAAGTGGGCTCGCGTGTAGCGCTCAGGCGGCGCGTCGGCGGTGGCGTAGTGAAAGTGGGCATACCACAGCACACTGGGCGGCTTTTGCGCTTTGTCGTACACCGCGTATTCGGTGAAGAAATCCCCGCTGAGGGTTGGCCGCTGCGGGTCTGCCAGGCTGGTCAGGTTGATATCGATCTCCTTGTGTCGCCACAGGTAATCGAGGCTTTCCAGGGTTGGCCACTGGCGTTTGTAGGCGTCGCTGCACAGTCGTGTGGCCATGCGCTGCATGTCCCTGGCGTTGGCGCGGTAACGATCGATGGCGTCCTGCGCCCTGGGCTGGTCGCTGTGATCCCGTGCGATTTCATCCGCAAGTGCGTTGAGTCTATCGGCCTGTCCGGTGAGCAACTCATCCCAGTCGGCCGGGTTGACGTCTTGCCGGGTGAGGGCGGACTCCAGCTTCTTCTGTTGGGCACTGATGAGCCGTTCGATCTCGGGGCGTTGCCGCAGCACTTTCTCGCACTGGTCTTTGAGCATTGCCAGGGTAGAGGCCGGCGCCGCCGGTTCGGGGGCGGCCATGGGTTGCTGGGGCGTTTCCACCCAACTGCCGGCATCATCCGCGTCGAAGGTGGTCAGGGGTTCACCGGTCAGGCTATTGGTAATGGTGAGCCGTTCGCGAGGGTGTAGACCATCGACAGGTTTCAGCTCGCCGATCCAGTACGTGCGCGTACGGGTTTTGAAGATACGTTTGGCCGGCTCTTTCGGCCTGAGCAACGTGGCGGCGGATGCTTCGACCTCCAGTGCTTCCTGGCTGCGCACCACACTTTCCAGCTCGTTTTCAGCCAGCGTCCGCGCCCGACTCAGCCCGGCCAGCAGGCGTTCGGCCACGGGGTGTACGCGTTGCGGATTGATGAACGTGAGCGCCTCGATGGCCTGCTCGTAGCTGCGGTACTTGTCCAGGATTGTGCCGTACAGCAATCGTTGCTCATCCAGCGGATAACCGCTGCTGCTGCGCACTTCGGTATGTGACAGCAAGGCCTGGCCCAGGCTCGAATTGTTTAGATGTTCGATGTACAGCGCCTCCAGCGGCGACGCCTCCAGCGCCGACAATTTCACGACCACCCACGAGAGCGGGATCAGCGCATGCATCTCCAGGTTCTGCGCAAAAAAGTGCTGGAACGTCGTAATTTTGGACAACGCTTGCGTGCGCAACACGCGTCCGGCCACGGAGTCCTGTTCCAGCAACTCAAGGGTGGTTTCCATCTCGCGCGAGCGGGCCGCCATGCGTTGAACGACGTCCGCCAGTTCAATCGAGCGGGTCACATGTTCGTTATACGCCCAGGGGCGACCTTCGCGCAGTTCCTCGCGCATCCGGCTGGCCAGGTGGCTCATGGGCTCGCCACGCTCAGTGAACATAAAGGTGTCGGCCCATTTCTGCAGGTGGAAATGCGTGCGCATTTGCTCGTCCCAAAGCGTTTTGAGCGTGATGGCCTGGTCCTGGACATGGGGGCCGGCACCCGCGTATTTCTGCAGGTCCTGACCTACCTTGTACAGCTCGATGCGCTTTGGCAGTACCTTGGCGTAACTCTGCTCGAGTTTATCCAGGACCACCTCATAGTCGGTGCGCGCCTTCGAATAGGCCGCTATCTCCTGCTGATGCCGTGCTTCGATCGCGGGTCTCTGCGCATCGGTGGCTTTTTGCAGCAGGTTCCACACCAGTTTCAACGTAGTGGTCTGCTTGATCAGGACCGCGCGGTTATTGTTAAGGCGGGTCAGCCAATCTCTGAACTCGGCCATGTCCGGGGAAATCTGCGCATTGAGCGTGTCCATGCGGTCCTTCAATTGCACCGCCTGGCGACGATTCTCCTCGCGCAGCGTTGCCAGGCGCTTGGGCCCGCCGCCCGCCAGCTTGAGCCCGCGGTCTAGGGTCCAGTGGCCCTTGCCATCGGTGCGCAGCTTGATGCCGGGGTGATCGGGTTTGTTCGGGTCAATGATGAATACGTCGTCCACGTCCGGGGTAATGTTGACGCGAAACAACAGGCCGCCCACCGTGGCGTGCCAGCGCTGGCCGATCTTGAACAACCCGCGATAAGGGCCGAGCGCGACGGGGTCCGGGGCGTGTTCAGGCCAGGGCACATTGACCTCCAGCAGTTTCCTTAACAAACGTGTCGCGGCCCTGTCGCTGGCCAGGGAGCGGTCGATATCCAACAGGGTGCGGCCGCCGCCGGGCGGTTCGGCAGGCAAGCCGATGATGCCCCGTTGCACCACGGCCGGGGTCGAGATGGCCTGGCCCTGCGGGTGTTGCAATGGCAACCGTGGGACCTCCGCTTGCGCAGGGGCCTGCGCTACGTGGTCGGGTATCCCCAGGTGAATCAGAACCATGCTGGTGTTGAGCAGCAGGTCGACCCACGCCAGTTCACGGACAATCGGGTCTTGGCTTTCCAGGGCTGGTACGTCCTGCTTGAGGCTCAGGGCCAACTGCATGAACCAGCCCACCGCCGCCAAGGGCCCACGCACCAGCATCAGTAAGGTGTTGAAGCCCAGTTGCACGCCTTCGAGAATCAGCGCCCAGCGGCTTTCGGTGTTGGACGTCGAGTCGCGGTCGGCTTGCTCTTGCAGTTGCCGCGCTTCGCACTCGTACAGGTAGTCCATCAGTTGGTTGTTGCCCAGCGCCTGGAGGATTTGATCGCTGCTTTCATCACTCGGCGGGGCCAGCGTCGCGGGGCGTGGAATGGACGGCAAGGGGTCGAACTCGGAACCTATGCCGCTGACACGCACGTAATGGGGCTCCCGGAATCCGCCGTTGCTGTACACCGCTCTGGCAGGGTCTTCCATCCAGGCCAGGACGCTGTCCTGCAGCTCGCCGGGCTCGGCGATGGCGGCCAGCAGACTGGCGCGGTCGGTGAATTCCAACAGCGAATCCCGATACGCCGGGCGATACAACAAGCGCGGGCCTGGCTGCCCGTTGCGCGGCTCGATGATGGACATATTTTGCACCCCGTCCGCCTTTGCGCCGGGCTTGCGTTGAAAGGCGAGCACGCGCATGACCACTTCATCCATGCCCGCCCAGCGCTCGGTACTGTGGGTGCCCAGCACTGCTTCGACATAGCGCAGCCCTCGCGACGTAAGCCCGGCCTGGCCTTTGATCTTGTATTCCAGGGCCTGGGTTTTCAGGTCGATGGGACGCTGCACAAGGAACAGCCGCTTGCGCTCTTGCGCCTGGGCGTCCTCGCCGAGCAGTGACTGGTGAAGGTAAGCCGGGTAGTTGCGCCCGACATCGATGCGCTGCACCAGCGCGAGCAGGTACTCCGGGGTCAGGCTGCTGTCGACCGGCTGGCCATCCGCATGGCGCACCGTCATGCGGCCGGCAGGTTTACCTGAAAGGTTCTTGAGCGCCAGGTCGACCAGGCTCATTGACACGCGGTCGATGTAGCCACTTTGCAGGGTGCCCACCGGCACTTCGAAGGTCAGTTGCAGTGCGTCGGCCCGGTAGGCGCCCTGGGCAAGTTCCTTGCAGCTGCGTTCGCCGTGTTCGGTGGCGTTGCGGTCCAGGCACAGTTGGTGATCCAGATGGCTGGCGGCATAGCTGCGAATATCCTCGAGATCATCGAGGTAGTGTTTGCCTTGATTCAGACGCCGAAGGCTGGCCTGTTCGAGCAGGCACTGAGAAAACGCGAAACGATCGGCCGCCGAGGCATTTTGCAGCCAGCCGGGCAGGGCCGCCTCGATCGACGGCGCGGGATGGCTGGCGATGGCGGGCGAGTCGGTGAACAGGCTCGCCAGGTCGGTGATTGCCGCAAACTGCTGTTCCAACGCCTTGACGCTGGTACCCGCCGGCAGGCGCAGACTGGCCAAGTTCTCCAGTTGCCGATCCAATACCAGCGCCGCCTGCACTTCGAAAATATCGCCATCGGGCTCGTACAGGCGCCAGGTGATGGTGTCGGCCATCTCCTCTGCCTGGATGCGTTTGCCCCATGCCTCGCCGAATGCATCCAGGCTGGCGTAGGAATCGATCCGGCCGGACAAACCGCACAGCAGCACGCGCGTGCCGCTGACCAGCAGAATATCGCTGGCCTGCTGCGTCAGTGATGTGCTGCCTTGTACAAGCTGGGTTTCCAGGGTGTAGGCGTGGATCGCATTGGCAGGCCATGGCTGCTCGGTCCTGGTTTCTCGGCAGGGATAGTCGGCCAGGGTGCTCAGTATCTGCAGTTGCTGGGTGTCGTCCCCCGATTGACGGACGGCGCTGGCCCTGAATGCGCCGCGCAGCACTTCGGCCAACCATTGCCAGCGACTGACGCCGGTATCGCTGTCCTGTTCCCAATACGCGGCCAGCGCCTCTTGGGCCCCGATAAACAGGATCAAGGGCAGTTCCCGTATCGCGTTTTCGAAGACGTTCAGGTCGTAGCTGCGCTCGCCATCGGCCTGAAACGTGAGTCGGCTGCCGGTGGCTTCGCTCAGGTAGGCGTCCAACCCGTAACTCAATGAAAGGTCAGGAAAATGGCCGTCGGCAAGGAATTGCAGCGCCACATCCAGCAGAGGCCGCAGAGCCCGGCCGCCCCCCTCACGGGGGAGCGCCATGTACAAATCCGAAGGGGCGATGGACAGGGGCGGGTAGTGTTCTTTCAGGGTGCGGGCCAGCATTTCTGCAACTACCGACCGCAGGGCGGGGCGCGTTGAAAACTGCCCCTTTATCACGGTTTTCAGCAGGTTTTCCGCCGGGATCGGCGTGACGATTGGCATGAAAGGTATTCCTTTACGTTGGATAAGCGAATGCCCGCCTAACCTAACGCCAACGCCACGCCTGATGCGGTAGCCCGATAGTGCACACGTGCGCGAACGGCTCGGGCCGGTTTATTACGGGAACGATAAGAACCAGCGCTGCGCCAGCGCCTTGCCAATCAAGCCTCGGTGTACGTCGACCACTGCCTGCGGGCCCTGCGCCTTGGCGAGCAACGAGTAATAGCTTTGCTTGCGCTGTTCGCGGGTTTTCACGTGCGCGGCGGTGTAATCGGCCCCTGCGGTGTCTGCGGTGGGGTAGTGAAAATGCGCATACCACACCGGGTAGCCTTTGGGATCATTGATCGCGTACTCCTGGATGAAGTCCTGGCGCTCGCCCTTCAATCGGGTCCGCCCGCCCAACTTGGCCACGTTGACCTGGCGCTGGTTGAGCAGGTATTCCAGATTGCCGTGAGTGGGCGGCAGTTCCAGGCTCAGTTGGTGCCGCAATGTCTGGCCCAAGGCACTCAAGCGTTCACCGGCCTTACGCATGTCGCTGGCCAGTGCCTGGTCAGCGGTGGTCCTGGCACTCTCGGGCTGAGCTGCGATGGCCTGGTCCAACTCGGTGGCCAGTTTGTCATAGCGAGTCGCTTCGTAATCCAGGACCTCCTGGACCTCCTGGGGGTGCCTGCTGCTTTTTTTGTAATGCTCGGCCCTGCGCAGATGATCATCCAGCATGGCCAGCAACTTGCGCGCTTCACCCTTGACCTGGCTCAGACTGCGCGGTGGGACGGGCGCCTGGGGCGGCGTCTGCACCACATACTCGACCCATACATCGCCCTGCTGTGAATAGCTCTCGACCACTTGCCGGGTGTTCTCGTTGCGTACTTCGACCACTTCAACGTTGTGCACCCGCTGCACGTCGCCGATCAGCGTGCCCCTGCGCCGGGTCTTGATTACCCGTTTCGCCGATGTGGCCGCCGGGGCCTGAGCCGGCACAGGCCTTGGTGGCTGGCTGCTGGTGTGTGCAATCGGTCTGACCTCCCTGGACAGACGTTGTGTTACCTCGTCGTAGAGCCCGCGGACCAGGTTCAGCAACCGGCCGCTGAACGTCGCATCCAGGCCCTCGACGTCGACAATTTCCAACCCGAGCAACCCATCCAGCGCACGGCCGTAATGCTCCACCAGACTTTCCAACACACTCAGCCGATCACTGGGCGACAGCACCAGGCCGTTGAGCTCGGCGTGGGTGCGTACCTGCTGCTGCAGCGGGCTGACAATGTTATCCATCGCCTTGAACAGCGGGTGCCCGAAATCCTTCACGCTCAGGTATTTTAAGGTGCGCAGTTGCAAGTCCTTGATGGACAGCGCGCTGATCTCGTTCACCCGATTGGCAGTCATCTCGTTGAATCGTTTGGCGCCGCTGGAGCCCATTGACTGCATGTGTTCAAGGTGTCGCGCCTGGCGTTCAAGCCAGCGGATACTGCGCTCGTTGATGTCTGCCAGCTGGGACGTGAACTGGCGATAGCGGTTGCGTTCAAGCACGACTGCCACATTGAAACCGGGACCTTCACGCCGGAACTGCGGGTGGGCGCGGTACAGGTCTTCTCTGTCGAGCTCGGCAATGGCCATATGTTTACGGGCATTGAGAACGGCGTCGTGCAACAGGTCCAGGGTTTTTGTCAGCGATAAGGGAACGTTCAATGCTTCACGCTCCTTGAGGCTGTCCAGGATCTGCTGCTGGTGCTGGCTTTGTTTCTCAAGGGCGGCATCGTACTGCTGACGCGCCTCTGCCAGTGGCTTGCCGCTTAAACCGGCCTGCCGGGCTTCTGCCTTGTCGACCTCGGGCTGAGTTTGCAAGTAGGCCTGAAGGTCATCCTCCAATGCCTTGACGCGGTTGGCCTTGCGCTCGCGCTCGGCAGCGATGCGCTTTGGCGGCATGCCACCGCGCAGGCGCAGCCGGGAGTCCACTGACCAGATGCCCTGGCCGTCGTCGCGCAGGTAAGGGCCAGGCCGTTGGGTATCGGTGGGGTCGGTAATTCGCACGCTGCCATCGTCCTCCAGGTTGACGCGGAACAGGTCGCTGTCGACCTGCGCATGCCAGCGGTTATCGATGAGGTACAAGCCCTTGCGGGGGCCATTCAAGACCGGCTGTGGCAGGTCACCCGGCATCGGCACCTTGAGTGACGCGAGGTTGGCGCGCTGGCTGGGCGTAAGGCGATAACGGGCCTGGGCGTAGCTGAAATCCACGGCGGTGTGCAAGCCTTGTGGCTGCACGCCGGGCAATGCAACGGTGCCTTGGCGAATCCGTGCAGGTGCGGGCGCCGGCCATGCCTGCGGGCGTCGCTGCGGCACGCGTGGCGCCACGGCTGGGCGCGGGGCGGTGGGGGCCAGCGGGGATTCCAGCAGCAGTGTTGCGACAGTGAGCAACAGGTCGATCGCGCCTTGCTCGCGAGACGTGGCGGATGAACTGTCGAGCAACTGAATGTCCTGGCTGAGGCTGCTGTACAGCGCCAACAACCACCCCACTATCATTGACGGGCCTGACAGAAGTGGTTGCAGCAAGCTGCCGAACAACAAACTCCCGCCCTCCATCAGCACTTGCCAGCGACTTTCACTGTTGGACGTGGACTCGCGCTCGGCCTGTTCAATCAAGGCCCGGCTGTGGTCGCTGAACAGGTAAGTCATCAGTCGCCCGGTGACCAGGCACTGGTGCAGTTCGTCGTTGGCGCCGTCGCTGGCGAATGTCGCCGGTGGCGGCGTGCGGCGCGGCGCGAACTCATCGCCCTGGCCAAAACGCAGATAATGGGGCTCCTGAAAACCGCCGTGGTCGTAAATCGGTCGGGCGGTATCGGATAACCAGGTCAGGACACTGGTTTGCAATTCACCCGGTTGCGCAATGGCCTGGAACAGCGCCGCCCGGCTGGAGAACTCCTGCAATGCCTGGGCATACAAGGGCCGGTAAAGCAGATGCGGGCCGCGTTCACTGTCCTGGAACTCGATCAAGTACATGGCGCTGACCTTGTCGGCCTTTGCGCCGGGGCTGCGCAAAAAGGACAGATGACGGATCACCACCGGCTTGCCGTCGACCTTCTGTTCGGCGCTGCTCCCTTGCATCAACGCCGCCACCATACGGGCGCCTTGTGGCGTGATGCCGGCTTCGCCCTTGAGGCTCAGTTCCAGCGCCAGCAAGCACAGTTGCATCGGCTGCTGAGCGGCGAACAGTGTTTCCCGCTCCCGCGCCTGAGGCGTGTCGCTCAACAGCGCTTGCTTGAGCAACTCGGGGTAGTGCTTGCCGATGTCGACGCGCTTGATCAATCCGTTGCCGCCAATCACCGTTTCGCGGGTCAACCAGGCCGGTAATGGTGTGCCCTGGCGATGGGCGATGGATAACTCGCCGCTGGGCAGGCCTGCCAAGTTTTTGAGCGCCAGTTCCGTCAGGCTCATGTGGACACGTTCGACAATACCCACGGTGCCTGGGTAGCCCGCGGCAACGACGAACGTCAGTTGCAGGTCATCAGGGTGCAGGGTCGCTTGCCCGGTGGTGTCACCGGCAGCGCTCGCCTCATGGTCAAGTGCTTGCTGCAGGGCATGCACGGTGTAGGTGTGGATATCGTCGATGCCGGTGAGAAAAGAGCGCCCACCCGCCCGCTGTTTGGCGGTGGCCAGGGCAAGGCTGTATTGCCTGTATCGCTCGCGGTATCCGGGGTCCGCATCGCGCAAGGCATCCGGCAACCGAGCGCGCACGGCATCGAGGGTGCGGACGGCGCCGTCTTGCGCATCCAGGAAAAACTCGCCGGGGTCGGTGAGCCGCAGGTACAGCGCCTGCAGGGTTTCCTGGCGTTGTTCCAGGGGCAGTTTCAGAGCGGCCAGGCGTTCCATTTGCAGGTTAAACAGCGTCGTGGCCTGGTAATCAAAGATCGAGCCCTCGGGCTCGTAACGATTGCAGGTGATCGTCTCTGCCTCGTACTGGGCAGCGGCGCGCTCGCCCCATGCAAGGGTGAAGGCATCCATGGACGAGAACCCCTCGACACGCCCGCCGGGGGAACACAGCAGCACCGGCGCCTTGCCGTTGATGGCACGCGTCAGTAGCAACTGCTCTGACAATACGCGCGTGGTTTGGCCTGCGTTATCCAG
Source organism: Pseudomonas sp. Irchel 3H9 (assembly GCF_900187495.1). NCBI lineage: Bacteria > Pseudomonadati > Pseudomonadota > Gammaproteobacteria > Pseudomonadales > Pseudomonadaceae > Pseudomonas > Pseudomonas sp. Irchel 3H9. Next base: position 546,297 of record NZ_FYDK01000002.1, read on the forward strand.
TTGTGTCTCCAGGCTGTAGGCGTATACCGCGTGCTCACCATATCGCGCGATCCGCTGTTCGCGGTCCGGGGTGCCAATGAGTTGGTCAAGGGTCTGCCGCACGTCCGCATCCAGGTCGGTCTGACGCAAGGCGCTGGCTTGCAGGGTGGTCATGAGCATGTCGCTGAGCCAACGCCAGCGGCTGCCGCCCGTGCCCGAGGGCTCATTCCAGTAATGGGCCAATGCGTCCTGTGCGGCAATGGGCAGTGTCGAACACAGATCCTGGATCAGCGATTGGACCACCGTCATCTCCAGCTTTTCGCGGGTCAGGCCCGGCAGTTTCAGACGTTTGGGCGGTACGTCCGAGAGGTAGTGATCGATACCGTACGCCTCACCGAGATCCAATGGCCCGATACCGGCGAGGTAATTGAAGATGACGTCCATCAATGGCTGAAACGTCCAGCCCTTAGTCGCTTGCGGGATTGCCAGGTGCGTAAGGGCCAGGTCAATGCTCAACGAGGGGTAGCGTTCGCGCAGGGCGTTGCCGAGAAGGGTCTGGACCAAGGGCATGAGGCTCGGGCGGGTGGCGTACTGGCGGCTGACGGCCTGGACGGTTAGGGGAGGAGACGATAACGGTTGCATAGGGATGAAAATCCTTTTCGTGCGGATGCGGGCTTCAATCGCAGTGGCCGGGGTGCTGGTCAGTGGGCCATGCGCCACGGATGTGGACCAAGAATGGCAAGTCGGCGCACGCGCTGGCGGTATCCGGATATCGTTGGGCAACGCGATGGGGGAAGGGCGTGAGGAATTGGCTTATCATCACGCTCTTTTCTTTGCGTGAACGATCCCGATGACTGCCGCTAGCCTCCTTACTGAACTTGCCAACACCGATATGCTCGAAGTCGATGGGTTGCACGCCTTTGATTTCACCCTCGACGATCAGGCGCTGGTGATCACCTGCATCGACGGACGCGCTGAAAAGCGCTGGTCTTTCAGCGTGGCGCAAGTACAGGCCGCGACCTTTGATGAAACGTTGCAAAGCTGGACCCTCACCGGTGACTCGGGCGAGCACCGTCTCGTGTGCATGAGTGCTTTCACCGGCAACAATAACGACGAGGAAGACGAGCATGATGATGCGTAAATTCTGGCCCCTGTTGATGGCGGGCAGTGTCGGTGCGATGTCGGTACAGGCCGCGCCGGCCGAGACCTACGAACTGTTGGTAGGCAGCTACACCGCCGGCAGCAGCGAAGGGATTTACCGCCTGCAATTCGACAGCCGCACAGGCCGATTTCAGGGCCAGCCGGTGTTGGCGGCCAAGGCGGACAATCCCTCGTGGCTGACCCTTTCCAAGGACCAGACCCATCTGTTCGTGGTCAATGAAAACGGCCCAGGCCAGAAAGACCCGGTCGGCCGCGTGAGCAGCTATCGCATCGACCCGAAGAATCAGCAACTGACCCTGATCAACCAGGTGCAGAGCCTGGGTAATGAGCCGACTCACTCCAGCATTGCGGCCGATGGACGTTACTTGTTTGTCGCCAACTATTCCGTGAAGGAGGATCCGGGCGGCAGCCTGGCGGTGCTGCCGGTGGATGCCGAGGGCAAGCTGTCGGCACCGGTGCAGTTGAGCGGACACCCCGCCAGCCGGGTCAACCCCGAGCGTCAGGCCTCCAACCATGTGCACTCGGTGGTGTCGGCGCCGGATGGCAAGTACGTGTTCGTGCAGGACCTGGGGGCAGATAAAGTGTTTGCTTACCGCTATGACCCCAAGGCCAACCACGAGCAACCACTGACGCCGGCTTCCCCGGCCTCGGTGCAACTGCCACCGGGCAGCGGGCCGCGTCACTTGCTGTTCAGCGCCGATGGCAAGCACGCCTGGCTGACGACCGAAATGAGCGCCCAGGTCGCGGTGTTTGACTACCACGACGGCACGCTCACGCAGACCCAGTTGGTGGATTTCGCCGCCGGGCAACCGGTGTCGGACAAGGCCGGCGCAGCGTTGCACGCATCCAGCGACGGCAAATTCCTGTACCTGAGCAACCGCGGCACGGCCAATCAGCTGCTGGTATTCAGCATCGACCCGGCGACCGGGCACCTCAAGGAACTGCAGCGCCGTTCCGTAGAAGGCGACCATCCGCGCGAATTCAGCCTGGACCCGAGCGGCAGGTTCCTACTGTTCGCCAACCAGAAAAGCAATGAAATCGTGGTCGTCGAACGCGACCCCAAGACCGGCCTGCTGGGTAAAACCGTGCAGAAATTGCCGATCGATGCGCCCAGCGACCTCAAGTTCCTGGTGCGTCAATAAGCCACAGGCCCCGCAGTGCGGGGCCTGAGCCTTTGTATTAATTGCATTAATAGCGGCTAATGTTTCAAAGCATTTCTAAGGTTTAACCCTCGGGCGTAAGTTGAGTTCCAAGGCCTTCCCAGGCCACTCAACCAAACGAATACAAGGGCTACCGACATGAACTTCAATCTCTTCTCGATCATCGCCGCTTCCGCCGTTTCCGCCACCGTTGCCTTGCCTGCCGCCGCCAGCGTGGAAGTCAGCGGCAAACAGTCCGGCACCACCGCGTACACCCAGAAATACCTGCAACAAAGTGCCAACTTCTATGCGGCGCTGGATCACAAAACCCAGCACTGAGCGACAGGTGCGTGAGATCTGATGTGGTAGGGCTCAGGATTTGGCCATCACCGCGATAAACAACGGTGATTCCAGAAAGCGTTGCAGCCAGGCCTGAAGCCGGTGATACGGCGTCCCTGCAAACCATTCCCGATCCACATGGGCAAACTGGCGCACAAACGGCGCCAGTGCCACATCGGCAAGGCTCAGGTGATCGGCCAGCAAGTAATCTCGCTGCGCCAGCAATCCTTCCAGCTTTTGCAAGAACACCTCACCCTCGGCCCGATAATGTTCCATCGGCTGCTCGGGGTAGCGTTCGGGGTACTTGTATCGATTCAAGTGCTGTTTGAACCCCAGATCATTCTCGGCGATCAGTGCCAGCGTGGCCGGGTTGCCCTGTAGCAACCAATCGTCAGGATCATGCTGCGCCAGGGCCCATTGCATGATCGCCAGGCTCTCGTCGATGACCACGCCATCCACCACCAGCACCGGCACCGTACCCTTGGGCGACAGCGCCAGCATCTCGGCCGGCTTGGCCTTGAGGCTCACCTCGACAATACGCACCGACACCCCCGAGTAGCGTAGCGCCAGACGAGCGCGCATGGCGTACGGGCAGCGCCGAAACGAATACAGCAACACTTCGCTCACTTGACCTCCAGCGTGCTCAAACCATTGCCCTGGCGCATGACCTGGATCTGCACCGGGATGCGCTCGTGCATTTCCTGTACGTGGGAAATCACCGCCACCTTGCGACCTTGGGCCTGCAAACCGTCCAGTGCATCCATCGCCAATTGCAATGACTCGGGGTCCAGGCTGCCGAAACCTTCGTCGATAAACAGCGACTCGATCTTCAATGTGCTCGACGCCATCGATGCCAGGCCCAGGGCCAATGCCAGCGACACCAGGAACGTCTCGCCGCCGGACAGCGAATGCACCGAGCGAAGTTCATCACCCATTTCCGTGTCCATCACCAGCAACCCCAACATGCTGCCGCCGCGCTTGAGGCGATAGCGGCGCACCAGTTGGCGCAATTGCACGTTGGCGTGATGCACCAGCAGGTCGAGGTTGTAAGCCTGGGCGAGCTTGCGGAATTTGTCGCCGCTGGCCGAGCCGATCAGCGATTCGAGACGTGCCCAACGCTGCCATTCCTCATAGGCGTTGGCGGTGGTCAGCGCCAGCGCCGCGTTGGCTTCTTGGCGCCGCTGGTCTTCGGACTGGCGCGCGCGTAATTCAGCGACCTGTTTTTCGCCCTCGGCCAATTGCTGGTTGAGGGCGGCGAGGGTGCTGTCCAGTTGTTCGGCGTCGAGGTTGCCGTTGTGCAAGGCCTGGTGCTCGGCAAGGCGTTGTTCGCGCTCCAGCAGCAACACCTTGGCTTGTTCGACGGCCTTTTCGCTGGCCTGCAGATGCTGGCGCAGGGCGTTGACCTGAGCGTCGTCGAAGGCCAGCAGGCGGGTGAGGCCAGTGTCGTCGAGTTCCGGGTGCTGGGCACGCCACTCAGCCAGGCGCGTATCAAGGGCCTGTTGCTCGGCATGCAGCGCTTGCGCACGCTCCTGTTGAGCCTTGAGATCGGCCGCCAGTTGGATCAGTTCGTTGTGCAGGACCTGCAACTGTTGGTTGGCGTCGGTTTCGCTCTGGCGCGATTGCACCACGGCCTGTTCCAGTTGCTGCTGCCACTGTTCGGCGCTGGCGTGCTCGCCCAGCAAGGTGCCGAGAGTTTCCTGGGCGGCCTGTTGTTGCGCTGCCAACTCGCTGACTTGTTGGTTCAGTGTCTCGAGCTGCGCCAGACGATGTTGCTGATGGGTGTGCTCTTTCTCGATGGCCTGCTGGCGTTCCTGCTGCTCGACCAGCTCATCGCGTTGTTGGCCCAGTTGTTCAAGGCGCTGACTGACCTGCTGGTCGAGCAGCATAAAGGTCGCGGCCGGTTCGCTGCGCAAGCCTTCAAGGGTCTCGGCCGGCAACAGGCTGGCGAAGGCGTGTAGTTCTTCTTCAAGACGCTCGCGGTCGTTGGACAGTTCGCGCTGCTGATCCAGCATCAATTGGCGGGCCTGCTGGCTCGCATCCTGAGCGATCTGCAGTTGCTGCTGCAGGCGTCCGGCATTTTGTTGCAGGTTGAGCAGGGCGCTCTGGCGTTGCTCGTCCTGGGTGGTGCGTTCGGTCAGTTGGCTCAGTTGCTGGGTCAACCAACTGCTTCGCTGGGCCACGTCCTGGTTGAATAGCGAGGCGGACAATGGGTGCGCCTCAAGGCTGGGTGTGAGGCCCTGCTGCTGGTTTGCCAACTGCTCCTGCTGGTGCAGGAATTCCTTTTGCTGGGCGATCAAACCGCCCACTTCACCACGCAGTTCGTTGAGTTTTTCCTTGAGGGTATCGACGGTTTTCTGCGCGCTGGCCTCTTCGTTTTCATCATGGCGGCCGAGACTGTGCAGCAACGCTTCGGGCTGATGATACGGGTGCTCATGGCTGCCGCACACCGGGCACGGCTGGTCATCCTGCAACTGTGCGCGCAGTTCTTCGACGCTGGCACTGCGCGCCAGGCGCTGGCGTTCCAGCAGGTGTTTGGTCACCGTCAGGGTCTGTTCGGCAACGGCCAGTTCGGCCTTGGTTTGCAGGCCTGTCTGGTTCAACTGCTCCCGTTTCTGCGCGGCATCGGCGAGCTTTTGCGTGAGCGCAGCCGCTTGCTGGTCCAACTGCTGCTGGCTGTCCCACAGGCGTATCAGGTCTTCGAAGGCACGTTGTTGTTTGCGGTTGTCGTGCAACAGACTGGCCAGCAACTGCACCTGTTCGGCCACGGCGTGGGGTTCGGCGCCGGCTTCTTGATAGAGCAGGTCGAGGGCTTCGCGTTGCTGGGAAAATTTCTCTGCGGCCGTGGTGGCGCGCTGTTCCAGTTGAGGCAGTTCGGCCTGGCCTTTTTTCAGGCGGTTGCCGATCAGCATCAGCTGTTGCAGGCGGTCACGGTAGGCGTTCCAGGCATCGCTCAGAGGGGCGAGTGCGGCATTGCGCTCAAGCTCGGCCGACAAGCGTTGCAGCCGCTCGGCGACGTGGGTGTGTTTGTCTTGCAGGCCCTTGAGCAGGGCGTGGCCTTCGGTGCAGGCGTGTTCCTGCTGCTGTTTTTCCTCGGCGCGCTTGCTCAAATCCCGAGTCAAGTGAGCCAGGGTGCTTTGTGCTTCAAAGGCCTGGCGCAATAGCGGGACGGCGTCTGCCTGGTTTTTCAAGGCCTGGGCCAGGGCCGTTTGCGCGTTCGATTGTTGCTGTTGGGCTTGTTGCTGACGGCTATGCAGGGCGTTTTGCTGCTCGATATGCTGCTGAATCTGCACGGCCAATGGCTGAAGCAACGTGTCGAGTTCACTCAAACGTGCGAAATGATGGCGTTGCGGTGCCAATTGCTCCAGGCGATTGAGGTCCTGGCGCTCTGAGCCCTGGTTAGCCCAATCTGTCTCTGCGCGTTGCAACTGCTCGGTGGCAGCGCGTTGGCGATCCTGCCACTCACGCAACTCCTTAAGCCAGGTGTGCTGCAACTCCAGTTGCTTGAGCTGGGCCTGCTGGGCCTTGAGCTGTTGCTGGGCGTCGGTCAGTTGCTGATCCAGTTCGGCGCGCGCTTCAGCGGCCAGGGGCACTACGCCGGTGGCCTGGTCCTGCAACTGTTTGTGCGCGTCCTTGGCCTCCTTGGCCTTTTCGAAGGCGCGACGGCCGAGTTGGGTGTACAACGCGGTATCGGTGAGCTTTTCCAGCAGTTCGCTGCGCTCGTTGTCGTTGGCCTTGAGAAACGCGCTGAACTCACTTTGCGCCAGCAGCACGGCGCGGGTGAACTGCTCGAAATTCAGGCCCAGGGCCAGTTCCAGCTGGGTCTTGTATTCGGTCTTCTGGCTGGCCAGCAGTTGGTCGCTGTCGAGGTCAATCAGGCTTTGACGGCTGTTTTGCAGTTTGCCACTGGCTTTGTCGCGGGCACGATTGGCTTCCCAGCGCGCGCGATAGCGACGGCCGCTGACACCGACAAAATCCACTTCAGCAAAACCGCCGCCGGTGCCGCGACGGATCAGGGTGCGCGGGTCGCCGATGGAAATATCGCTGTCGGCATCCGGCATTTTCGCCTGGCCGGTATCGCCCAGCCGTGGCACGGCGCCGAATAGCGCCAGGCACAGCGCATCGAGCAGGGTACTTTTACCGGCGCCGGTGGGCCCGGTAATTGCGAACAAGCCCGCGCTGGCCAGGGGCTCGGCGGTAAAGTCGATCTCGAATGGGCCGGCCAGGGAGGCGAGGTTCTTCAGGCGGATGGCGAGAATTTTCATGGCTGTTCCTCCTGCTGTTGCACTTCCTGGAGCAGCACGGCGAAGTCCTTTAAGGTCTGTTCATCCACTTCGCTGCCGTAGCTGTCCTGCCAGGCGCGGCTGAACAGCTCTTGCGGCGTGAGTTGGTCGAGTTCGATCAAGCGTTCTTCGTCAGTGGCATCGCTGCCGCGTTTGCCTGCGTATTCGGCGGCGATGCGCACCAGGCGCACGGCCTTGCCTTGCAGGGCGCTTTCGATTTGCTGGCGCAGGTCAGGCTGCGGCTCGTCAAGGCGCACACGTACTTCGAGCCAGGGGTGGCGCTGGGTTTCTGCGAGCAGGTCGACATCGGGCAAGTCCGCCAACGCTTTGAGGATGTCGGCCAGGGGCGCGGCCTCCAGCCGTTGCAGGTTGACCGAGCGCGGGATCAGGAGCGGTTCGACGCTGACCAGTCGTTCGCCCTGGAACGTCACGTCGAGAATCTGGTGTTTGTAGCCGATCTCGGAAAACGACAGCGGGATCGGCGAGCCACTGTAGCGAATGCGTTCTTCGCCGTTCACCTTTTGCGGCTTGTGCAAGTGGCCGAGGGCAACATAGCCGACACTTTTGTCGAACAGGTTGGCGGGCAGCGCCTCGGCATTGCCGATGATCAGGCTGCGCTCGGAGTCTTCCGACACTGAACCACCGGCCATATGGGCGTGGCTGATGGCAATCAGCGCCTGGCCTCTTTTGCGTTTGGCGTTGGCGGCGGCGATCAACCATTCATGTACCTGGCCGATACCGCGCAGGTAGTCGTCACCCAGGTGCGCGCCGGTCACTTCCGCCGGGCGCAAGAAGGGCAATGCCAGGCACCACGCGGAGATCTTGCCTTTGGCATCCGGCAGTGGAATCAGCAGGCGTTCGGCGTCCAATTGGCCGTCATCGAGCCACAGCACACGCCCGAGGGCATGGGCGCGCAAACGGCGCATCAACGGTGCAGGCAACTCGATGCGCGAACCCGAATCGTGGTTGCCGGCGATCATCACAATGGTCAGCTTGGGGTTTTGCTCGTGGGCGCTGATGATGAAGTCATACAGCCGCTCCTGTGCCTTGAGCGGCGGGTTGACCGTGTCGAAGATATCGCCGGCGATCAGCAGCACATCGGGATGTTGGGCGCCGATCTGGCGCAGCAGCCATTCCAGGAAACAAGCGTGTTCGTAGTCGCGTTCCTGGCCGTGGAGGTTTTGGCCAAGGTGCCAGTCGGAGGTGTGGAACAAACGCAAGGCGAACTCCGTGAAAAAAATAGAGAAGTGAATGGCCGCCGTATACAGAGAGTGGCGGTGAAAAGGAGGGGGAGTTTACCTTACAGAGCAGTGAACCTACTCAGCCAACGACGCAACTTTGTCGACTGAGTGAGGTGTCTGGCGGGGGCGGGCAGCTTGCTGGCTGGCTTACGCCGGAGTGAAGGGGGAAAACGGCAAACTTTCATTCAGGACATCCTTGCCTGTTCGCGTTCCTACAATGTATTGCGCGGGAATCGCCGTCAGGAAGGTGGCCTCCCGGGTATGTACCGGATGACAAAGCGCGATAATCGTTGCCGTCTCATAGGTGTTGCCGTTGTGAATGATGCAGTATTTGCGGGTGGTACCGACGTTCGACAACGGTATCTGTCGTTCTCGATCGCCCTTGTTGGTCAGTTCCCACGCCATGAGCTCACGGTCGGGGATTGAAATCTTGTAGAAATAGCTTTTCGCGAATGCGCCCTCCTGCGTTTGAGCGGTGGCCACCAGCCCGCCAGGGGTTTGTTCGCGCCACGTCATGCCCACGTCATGGCATGAAAGGCGCATGTTTCCTTTCATGAATTGTTGAGCGAGATATAGACGTGCCTGGTTGCCGTTCATGGTTGGGATAGGCGGTTTTGCGGTGAACCCTTGTTTACGAATCACGCTGTCCGCTGGGTTGCGGTCGTCACCTCGGTAAAAGTCCATCCAATAAATCCTCTGATTTCAAGCGCACGGCAGGTATTGCCGACCGCTGCAGAAGTTTGACTGGCGGGGAGGTATTTGCTGAATCGGACTAATCTGCTGGTTCAGAAAGCGTCAACTCCCGTGTAGGAAATTGACTGGCGTGTGGGCTCTCAATCGCGAGGTTTTTTTGCTGGGCAATGGCCTACTTGGGATAGAGCGGCGGCAGGCTGGTGGTGTCGGTCGTTGAGTCCAGCTCGCGTTCGGCGATTGGGATGGCTTTTATCGCGCGCCATAGGTCTTCGCCCAGCCAGTATTGGCCGCTCTCGCTGTACAGCGCGCCGTTGAGCCCATCCAACGCATCCGACAACGGCACAAACCGCGCCGCCATGTCGGCCAGGGTTTCCGGCTGTTGGCGGGCCCAGGCGTCGAGCGCCTGGCGGGTGGCCTGGGGGTCGTTGGCCTGGGTCGCGCGTTTGAGGTCGTCGAGCAAGGTGCGCGGGCTCGGGCCGGTTTGTGCGGCGCGCAGTACCGCCGGTTGCCGGCGCGCACGCCACCACAGGCCGAAGCCCAGCAGCGTGGTGCAGGCCAGGATCAGCGTACTCAGTTGCCACAGCCACAAACGGCTGTCGTCCGGCGCGGTGATGATGGTCGGCGTGGCGGGGGTGTCCACCACCAGGCTGGGGTTGTTGGCCACTTGCAGCGTGCGGGCGGGCAGGCTGGTGCGTTCGAGGTGGTCTTCGTGGGTGTTCCACCACACCACTTCCACGGACGGCAGTTCCAGCGGGCCAACACGGTTGGGCACCAGGGCTTCGCGGTCTTCGCGGCTGCCGATCAGGCCACGGTCGCTGGTCTGGTTGCCGAGCACCGGTTGGTCGGGATAGCGGCGCAGGCCATTGATGTCGGTGCTGGGCAAGGCTGGCAGTTGGGCACTGGACAGGCCCTCGGCCTTGACCGTGAGGCTGCGGGTCAAGGAGTCGCCGACTTGCACATGTTCAGGTTCTGGGTTCCAGGCCTCGGTCAGCGTCAGGCTGCGCGCCGGCAACCAGGGCGTGTTGGCGGGATACAACTCTGGCTTGGGTTTGACCTGCAACGTCAGCGGCGCCGAGCTCACGTGGATCAGCTTGCCGGGCTTGGTGCCCTGAAGGGTGTTTTCCTGAGGCGGGCGCGATTCCACCAGCGTGGCGCTGAAGGTCTGCGTCGGCAGTTCCAGGGCGCCGCTGTGTTGTGGGTAGATCGCATAGCGGGTTTCGATCACGCCATGGCGGATGCTGTTGATGACTTTTTCGTACGTGCGCGACTCGCCCAGTTGTTCCACGCGGGCATCCGGAATCTGCAACGGCGTGAGGCTGCTGTCGTCATACAGCGACACCGAGTGGTAAACACGTACGGTCAGCAGCGCCTGGGCCTGCACGTACACGCTGGTCTGGTCGAGGTTGGCTTCGATAAAGACGGGTGCCAATTCGGCATTGCTGTTCTGGCTGGCGGTTTCCACCACTTGCAGGCTGATGGGTTGGGTCGTGTAGTCGCCCACTTGCAAGGGGGGGATCACCACCGTGCCGTTTTCCTTGGGCAGCAGGGTAATGATCCAGCGCGTGGTGGCGTGGTTATCGCCGCCCAGGGTGGTGAGCTGGTTGAGCTGGCGGGTGCCGCTGACTTCAAACTGCGCGTCCAGGGGCGAAAGGTCGGGCTTGCCGAATTGGGTGACGTCACTCGATTCCACCGTCAGTTCCACCGTTTCCCCGGAATTGAGGCGGCTGCGGTCGACGCTGGCGACCAGGTTCGCCGCCTGGGCGTGGCCTGCCGTCAACGCGAGCAGAAGCAGAAGGGTGGTGCGGCGGCTCATCGAGTCTTGTCCTGATGTTGTTGCTGTTCGTACCAGAATTTGCGTCGCAGCAGTTCGCCGGGGTTGTCCGGGATCTCCTGCAGCCATTGTTCCAGGGCTTGGCGACGTTCACCGTCGAGGCTTGCGTCGTTAGGGCGCAGCGGCGGGGTGGTGGTTTGCTCGTCGCCCAGTTCGCTGCCCGGCACTTCGTTGCCGCCGGTTTGCGGTGTGGCGCCAGTCTGGGTATCACCGGTGCCTGCTTCGCCTTGGCCCTGGGACGACTGCTCGCCGCCAGTGGCATTCTGCCCGCTGGCGCCCGGTTGCGCAGTTTGGCCGGGTTGGGTGGATTCGTCATCCTCGTTTTTTGCCGGCTGTTCTGGCTCGGGCTTTGCCTGTTCCTGCATCAGGGATTCCACCAGAGCCTTGTTTTTCAGGGCGGGTTGCAGGTCAGGTTGGGCTTCCAGGGCTTGTTCGTAGGCATCGATAGCCGCTTCCAGTTCGCCGGATTTGGCCAACGCGTTACCGCGATTGTAGTGAGCGTAGGCGTCATTGCCTTCGGCAAACCGCTTGATGGCTTCGGCATAGTTGCCAGCTTCGTACAGGGCAACGCCTTGCCATTGCACGTCCTGAAAGTGTTCGGCGGCTTCGGCGGGGCGTTTTTTCTTCAGCAGGTATTGGCCTTGCTGGTCGGGACGCAGCCACAACTCCTGGAGTTCAAAGGCGTAGCTCGGCTGCGGCGCTGCCATTAGCAGCAAGGGCAGGCAGAACAACCAGCCACGGCGCCCGGCGCAAGCGGCGAGCAGCAGCAACGGGAGGAGCAGCCAGTAACCCTGGTCGGCCCAGGTGTCGAGGTGCAGCAACTGGCCGTCATTGCGCAGGGCTTGCGGCGGGTCGAGTACGCCGAGCTGGCGCAGGTCTTTATCGTCGAGGCGTGCGGCACGGTAACGCCCGCCCATTTCGCTGGCGAAGGCTTTGAGCGTGGGGCTGTCGAGGCGTGGTACCAGAATCGCACCGTGTTCGTCCTTGAGAAATTCGCCGCTTTCCTGGGTGACCGGCGTGCCTTCGCGGCTGCCGATGCCGAGGATCGACAGGGGTGGCGACTGGTTACTTTGCAGCAGCAGGCGAATGCCTTGGCGCTCCTGCTTGGACAGGGATGAACCGATCAGCAGCAGGCGCCCTTGGCCGAGACCGCTGTGCTTGAGCAGGTCGAGGGCTTTCTGTACTGCCAGGTCGGCGCGGTGACCGGGTTCGGGCATGATCGAGGGGCGCAACGCTTCGAGCAGGTTGCGGCTGGTGCCCAGATCGTCCGAGAGTGGCACCAGGGTGTGTGCGCTGCCGGCATACACAACGATGGCGGTTTGCGCGTCAGTGCGCGCTTGCAACAAGTCATACAGCTTGCGGCGTGCCTGTTCCAGGCGGTTGGGCGGGCTGTCGGTGGCGAGCATTTCCGGGGTCAGTTCCAGCAGTACCACCAACGGATCGGACGGCTTCTGACTGGTCTGTTCAACCCGTTGCCAACTGGGGCCAAGCAATGCCAGCACGGCCAACAGCCAGGCGATACCGAGCACCACCCACGGCGATTTACTTTCGCGGCCGTTGCCACCGCTGAGTAGCACGGCGTGGAAGGCCGGCGGCAGGATCATCTGCCAGCGCCCGGCGCGTTTTTGGCGGTGCCACAGTTGCCACAGCAACCAGCCGAGCAACGGCAGCAGCAACAGCCACCAGGGGCGGAACCAGTGCGGCCAGAGGTCGATCATCGACGCCTCCGCAAACGCAGGCGTTTAAGGCGCTGGCGCCATTCAGGGCTTTGTTGCAGGAAGATCCCCTTGCTCGACAATTTGCTGAACCAGCGTTGCAGGGCGTTGTTCGGCCAGCGTTCCTGGATCACCAGCAACATGCTCAGGAGCAGCGCCAGGGCCAGCGGGCCGCTGTACAACGCCAGCGCCGGGCGGGCTTGGGTTGGTTGCTGTTCGACGGGCTCCAGTTGGTCGAGGGTTTCCTTGATGGTTTGCAGTTCTTCGCCGTCGCGGGCACGGAAATATTGCCCGCCGGTGGCGTTGGCAATGGCCTTGAGCGCCGGTTCGTCGAGGTCCAGGCTTGGGTTGACGCCGAGAATGCCCAGGGATCCGGTTTGCTCAGGGTCAGCGCCGATACCGATCGGGTAGATCTTCACGCCTTCTTCGGCAGCCAGGCGCGCGGCGGTCAGTGGATCGATTTGACCCGCGTTGTTGGCGCCGTCCGTGATCAGAATCAGCACACGGCTTTGCGCCGGGCGCTGGCGCAGGCGCTTGAGGGCCAGGCCAATGGCATCGCCAATGGCGGTATTTTTGCCGGCGATGCCGATGCGCGCTTCATCCAGCCAGGTGCGCACGGTGCGGCGGTCAAACGTCAGCGGCGCTTGCAGGTAGGCTTGGCTGCCGAACAGGATCAGGCCGACACGGTCGCCGTCGCGATGCTCAAGGAAGTCACCGAGGAGGTTCTTGACCAGGGTTAAGCGGCTCACGTCCTCGTCCCGCCAATGCATATCGGGGAAATCCATGGAGCCGGACACGTCGACCGCCACCAGCAGGTCGCGACCACTGGCGGCAATCGGCAGTGGTTCGCCGAGCCACTCAGGACGTGCGGCGGCGGTCAACAGCAGCAGCCACAGCACCACAAAAGGGGCTTGTTGGCGCCAGCCCGGCAAGTTGACGCGGGCGCGGCGCTTGGCCAGGCCTTCGAGATCACTGAGGTAGCTGACTTTCAGTGCCGGCTCGCCGCTGTCGGCCACAGGCAGGATAAGCCGCATCAACCAGGGCAACGGCAACAGGACGAAGATCCACGGCCAGGCGAACTCAAACATGTTTGCGAATCCAGGTGTCGACGGCTTGGGTCAGGCCGGCGATGGCCTTGTCGTCGAGTTTGCATTCGGGTTTATAGGCGCCTTCCACCAGTACCATCCAGCGGGTGAGGCCGGCAGCCGGGCAGCGGTTGTCGAGGAACGCCAGCCATTTGCGCCCATTGAGGGTGTGGCTCTGGCTGTAAGGGTAGTCGTTGCGGCACAGGCGCTTGAGCAGGCCATTGAGTTGTTGCAGCCAGGCACCGGCGGGCGCGCCGTCATAGGGTTTGGGCATGAGGGCCAGTTCTGCCAGTGCGGCGATGCGCAGCGGGTCCAAGGGTTGTTCGGCGCGTGCCACTGGGCGTCTCGCAGGGAGGAAGCGGCGCAATGACCAAAGCCCCCAACCCAGCAACGGGATCACCAGCAGCAACAGCCACCAACCCGGTGCAGGCGGCCAGAAGCCGATGCTTGGCGGGGCGATCAGCGGTTGCAGTTGGTCAAGGCTGCTCATTGTTTTTTGGCCGGGCGTTGCGGGTTGAGGTATTCGCGCAGTTGCTCGACCATTTCGCTCTGGGTGCTCAAGGGCATCAGCAGTATTCGCAGTTTTTGCGCGAGCAGTTCCCAGCGGGCGATGCGTGCTTCAGCTTGGGCCTTGTAGGCCTGGCGCAAGTCGTAATTCAGCGTGTCCAGTTCCAGTTGCGCCCCTCTTTGCGCAAAACGCAGCAGCCCCGCGGCGGGCAGGGCGTGGTCCAGCGGGTCGGAAATCGGCAACAGCAGCAGGTCGCAATGGCGTGACAGTAGGCTCAACTGTTGCTCGGCGCCCTCAGTGAGGGCGCGTTCATCGCAGATCACAATCACCAGGCTGCCGGGGCGCAACACTTCGCGGCCACGGCGCAGGGCCATGCCCAAGGCATCGGCTTCGGGGCGGCTTTCGGTGTCCAGGCTCTGGTTGACGCGCACCAGGCGGTTAAGCAGTTGCAATAGGCTTTGTTTGCTGCGCCGGGGTTTGATTTCGTAGTGCTCATTGTCTCCAAACACTAGCCCGCCGACCCGGTCGTTATGCCCCAGCGCGGCCCAGCCGATCAGGCTCGCCGCCTGGGCCGCGAGCACGGATTTGAACATCTGGCCCGAGCCGAAAAACAGCCGGCAGCTTTGCTCGACCATGATAAAAATCGGTCGCTCGCGCTCTTCGTGGAACAGTTTGGTGTGTGGTTCCTGGGTGCGGGCAGTCACGCGCCAATCGATGGTGCGCACATCGTCGCCAGCCTGGTATACGCGCACCTGGTCGAAGTCGACTCCGCGCCCGCGCAGTTTGGAGTGATGCAAGCCGATCAGCGGGCTGCGCTGGCTCGGCGTGGAAAACAGCTGCACTTCGCGCACGCGGTGGCGCATCTCAATCAACTCGCTGAGCGTGACGCGGATTCCATCGCTGGCATTCATCGAGTTCAAGCGACGGCAACGACGTCGAGGATGCGTTGCACCACACGGTCCTGGTCGATGCCAGCCGCTTCGGCTTCGAACGACAGGATGATGCGATGGCGCAGTACGTCGAACAACACCGCCTGGATATCTTCCGGGCTCACGAAGTCCCGTCCGGCCAGCCAGGCATGGGCGCGGGCGCAGCGGTCGAGGGCGATGGAACCGCGGGGGCTGGCGCCGTAGGCGATCCACTCGGCCATCTCTGGGTCGAACTTGGCCGGGGTGCGTGTGGCCATGACCAATTGCACCAGGTATTCCTCCACCGCATCGGCCATGTACAGGCCGAGGATTTCTTTGCGCGCGGCAAAAATCGCCTGCTGGCTGACGCGGCGTTCGGGCTTGGTTTCACCATTGAGGGCTTCGCCACGGGCTTGTTGCAGGATGCGCCGCTCCACGGCGGCGTCCGGGAAGCCGATCTTGACGTGCATCAGGAAGCGGTCGAGCTGGGCTTCGGGCAGCGGGTAGGTGCCTTCCTGCTCGATGGGGTTTTGCGTGGCCATCACCAAAAACAGCGGCGACAGCTCGTAGGTGCTGCGTCCTACGCTGACTTGGCGCTCAGCCATGGCTTCGAGCAACGCCGATTGCACTTTGGCCGGGGCCCGGTTGATTTCGTCGGCCAGCACCAGATTGTGGAAGATAGGCCCTTGCTGGAATACGAAGCTACCGGTTTCCGGGCGATAGATCTCGGTGCCGGTGATGTCGGCGGGCAGCAGGTCTGGGGTGAACTGGATACGATGGAACTGCGCTTCGATGCCTTCGGCCAGCTCTTTGATGGCCTTGGTCTTGGCCAAGCCTGGCGCGCCTTCGACCAGCATATGGCCGTCGGCGAGCAGGGCGATCAGCAGGCGATCAATGAGTTTTTCCTGGCCGAGAATCTGCGTAGAAAGAAAGGTTCGCAGCGCGAGCAGCGCTTCACGATGTTCCATCGATGACGGTTCCTGGAGAGATGAGCCTCTACGTCATGCAGCAAACGTCGGGCTGGGGCGACTACTTTAATGCATGGCGGGGGGTGGCGACTAACGGCGCGCGGGGTATTTTCAGGAAAACTTGTAGGAATTTTGTTTAGGAAGCAGGAATGGGGTGAGCGGGCTTGTCCGCTCACCCCGGATGCTTCAAGGGCATGGCACCCCGATTTTCCATTCTTTGCCCCATTGTGCGGAGTAAAGGTCTGGCGGCTTGTTCTGGCTATAGAAGTTATGTTCGTAGACCTTGTCTTTGTACAAGACTTTCTCCCTGGCGGTCTGGTAGGTCTTGGTCGGCGACCACGCCGGGGTGTTTCTGCAGTCATCGGAGTCCGATGCTGCTTTGACGGTGATCGGCCGGTCCAGCCTTAGCGTACCTCCGCGCCCGTCACTGACCGCCACGCTGATGGTCGCGCGGGTGTCGCTGCTGACCGGGCGGGCAGTCACGCTGAGGGTGCGGGTATTGAGGGCGGTGGCGGTGAGGACGGTTGGGAGCGTCCAAGCGTACGTCATGGGGTCGCCATCCGGGTCGCTGGTGTTGGCGGTGAAATTCGCGGTTTTGCCCGATTCGACCGTCTCATCGCCCTGCAGGCTGCCCACCGGCGGCCGGTTGACGGGGGCGCTGGCGTTCACTTTGACAGTGTGGCTGGCACTGGCGCTGGCGCCGCGTGCGTCGGTGACGGTCAACGTGATGCTGCGCGTACCGTCCGTGTTTGGCGCGACGAGCGTAGCGGTCGGCTGCGTTGACGTTGACGGGGTAAAGCCCGATGCGGTCCATGCATAGCGCAGGTCCTGGCCGGTGGACGAAATGCCCGACACTTGCAGCTGCTTGCCGGCTTCAACCGTGGATGGCGCGGTGATCCTGGCGACAACGGGTGATTCGCCTCCGCAGGTGCCCAGGCGACGCCAGGGTTTGGCGGCGCCGGTTTCAACAAAATTCAGGTCCGGGCGTGCGCCCTGGGACCAGTGCGCGACCTGATAGTTGTAACCGCTGTAGGAGACTTTTTCGCTGACATTGGAGTACGCCTTGGTGGCGATCCACGCGGCGACGCAGTCACCGACCGGTGGCGTTTCGGTGGCTTTGATCGTGAGGTTTTCGACCAGCGTGATGCTGCGTGTGCCATCGGACACCACCACTGATATCGACGTGCGCGTGTCGACGGGCATCACGGGTGCCGCCAGTGCAATGGTCGGCCCCTCACCAGTCGCGGGCGTGAAACCCGTGGCAGTCCAGCGATACGTCAGCGGTTTGTTAGTGGGTGATTCGGCGTAGACCTGCCCGGTGAATGCCGCGCCCGACTTTACTTCTTCGGGCAGGGCCAGGCGGCCGGTGGGCGGCTGGCCTGCGCCGTCGGCGAGCAGTTTCTTGATTGCTAAATCCAGGTCGGGCTGCACGCCGATCTCGGTGCGATTGCCATTGGCCTGTGGGTAGCCGGTTTCGACGAGGATTCTGCGCAGTTCCTTGGGCGGGATGTTGCCCAGCCCGTTGGCTCGCGCCACGCCTTGTAACGACGCCATCACCCCGGCAATGATCGGGTTGGCTGACGAGGTGCCGCTGTACGTGTGGCTATAGCCGGTGGTGGGGTTGGAAGCACTCCACGTGGTCGTGGTCACGGAACCGCCCCAGCTGAACACGTCCACCCGGCTGCCGTATTGAGAGAAATACGACCTCAATCCGGTCTTCGGCTCGACGGCGCCGGCATAGACACTGCCGGAGTCGAATATGTTGCGATCGAACCAGCCGTTGAAGTAGGGGTGATCAAGATTGATGTTGCCGTTCGCCGCCGCCAATACCACGTGCAAACCTTTTTCCTCTGTCATGAAGGTGATGATGTCACGGACGGCCTTGCTGTACTCAAGGGGCATGAAGCAATCGGCGGCGCAGCCTACGCCGGGCAATGTCGCATATTTGAAGTGCACGCCTAACTGTACGACGTCGCCAGGACTGGAGCGCTCGGCCAGTTGCAGCAGTCGTGAGTCGCCATATTGGGTGTAGCCCAACTGCGTCTCGGGGACGATGCCGGTGGTTCCGAATCCATTTTCCCTGGAGGCGATGGTGCCGACGCTGGCCGTGTCATGGGGGCCAACGACGGCACCCTGGCTGATTTCCAGAAAAGGCTTAGGCAAGTCCAGATGGTTGTAGGACCAATGACTGATTTCCGAAGAAACTACTCGCATGTTTTCGCCCTTGCCGCCAGGAATTTTCCAGGCTTGCGTAGCATTTACACCGCCTATTCTGTAGGGCGCTAGCGCGGTCCTGTCATACAGATAGCCTTGGCGAGCAGTGTGGTCCGGAATGTCATTACGCAGGCTTTCCATCGCCGGCGTGCCGTTATCGTTTTCCATTCCATCGACCTGCGGCTCGAAGTCGACGTCTTCAATCGCCGGGTCCTGCTTGAGCTTCGCAGCCAGTGCCTGGGCTTGGTCAGGTGTCAGGTGCTGGGTGTCGATAATGTAATAGCGGTCCAGTCGATGCCGCTGCAAGGCCTGAAATGCCTCCAGCGTACGCGTCTTGGAAGGCGGCACCAGCGCCTTGATGTTGGGTACATGGGTCTGGAAGGTACTGGACGGGTCGTAGGTGTCCTGGAAATGCCTCGACGTCGAGCCATCGTCCTTGAGCAGCAGGACCAGATGTGAATAACCAGCGTTGGCAGGCTCTGCCGACAACGCCGAGGAAGCCGCGCCCAAAAGGACGATGGCGAGAAGCTTGCTGATGGATTTCATCGGAGCACCTGTGCAGTCACCGTGATTTCAATCAGCTAAGGCGCAAAACCGAAGGCGGGATACTGTTAGAAATAACAGTCACGACAAACGGTCAAGGCCCTCGATCTTGACTGCGCAGGGGGTTGAAGGCCCCGGTTTCAGGCGCGAACGTAGGTGCCAGTGCCCTTGAGGATGTTCTGCAGGGTTGCTTCCACTTCTGCCATATCTGCCACTGCTGTGGCGTGGCTGATCTCCAATTTATCCTTGCCACCGAGGGCGTCGGCATCGCCGGCGGCCAGTTCCACGGTCAGGGTCGTGTCGCTCAGGGTGATTTTCAGGCCATCGAGGGTTGAAGGCCCGTAGTCCCAGGTGAGTTCCACTTCGTCTTCATCGGGGTAGCGGGTCAACATGAACATTTCGCCGTTCTTGCCGTGGCAGCAGAGCATGGCCATGTTGTCTTCTTCGTCGTCGCACGGTGTGGCCATCAGGGCGTCGGTTTTGATTTGCAGCATGGGGAATCCTGTCTGGGGGAGGGCATCGCGTGGGCAATTGTGCCATTGCCGCGAATTTTGTGCTTCTTCCTGTGTCAGACTCAGGGCATGACCTGGCATGGAGAATCAGTCATTTTCGACACTCACCCCCGAACAATCAGGCGGTTTTTTCACCCGAAATCACGGGTTGCCCAAGTTGCAACCGCGACCCTGCTTACCGATGACCGAATATGTCGCAGCTTCGCAAGCAGCGCGCTTCCCTCAGTCGTTAAGCTGCGCAACGGATGCAGCTCTCGTTCCACAGCCTGCCAGGCGTCTGACCTGCCCGTCGTACCGTCACCCGGCAGGGTGCGCATCTTATGGAAGTTGTATGTGACCTCATTGTCTTGTCCAGCTTCACCCTCCTGTCATCCTGATTCGTCTATGGTGCTTTAGTTACCGGCGAACAGAGCTGACGGTCTCCCCGCAAGGGGATAACACGCGACGCTTCCATCAATAACAAGCCCAAGCGGAGTACCACAGATGGCGTTCTTCACCGCAGCCAGCAAGGCCGACTTCCAGCATCAACTGCAAGCGGCACTGGCGCAGCACATCAGCGAACAGGCACTGCCACAAGTGGCGCTGTTCGCTGAACAATTCTTCGGCATCATTTCCCTGGACGAACTGACCCAGCGTCGCCTTTCCGACCTGGCCGGTTGCACCCTGTCTGCCTGGCGCCTGCTTGAGCGCTTTGATCACACCCAGCCACAAGTGCGGGTCTACAACCCCGATTACGAACGTCATGGCTGGCAGTCGACCCATACCGCGGTCGAAGTGCTGCACCATGACCTGCCGTTCCTGGTGGACTCGGTACGTACCGAGCTGAACCGTCGCGGCTACAGCATTCACACCCTGCAAACCACCGTGCTGAGTGTGCGTCGTGGCAGCAAAGGCGAGTTGCTGGAAATCCTGCCCAAAGGCACGCAGGGCGACGACATCCAGCAAGAATCGCTGATGTACCTGGAAATCGACCGCTGCGCCAACGCCGCCGAACTGAACGTGCTGAGCAAAGAGCTTGAGCAGGTTCTGGGTGAAGTGCGCGTGGCCGTGGCCGATTTTGAACCGATGAAAGCCAAGGTCCAGGACCTGCTCGCCGGTATCGACGCCAGCCAGTTCGGCATCGACGGCGAAGAAAAAGCCGAGATCAAGAACTTCCTGGAGTGGCTGGTGGGCAACCACTTCACCTTCCTGGGCTATGAAGAATTCGTGGTACGTGACGAGGCGGACGGTGGTCATATTCAATATGACGCCAGTTCCTTCCTCGGTCTGACCAAGCTGCTGCGTGCTGGCCTCACCGCCGATGACCTGCGCATCGAAGACTACGCTGTGTCTTACCTGCGTGAACCGACCGTGCTGTCGTTCGCCAAGGCTGCGCACCCAAGCCGTGTTCACCGCCCGGCCTACCCGGACTACGTGTCGATCCGCGAGATCGATGCCGACGGCAAGGTCATCAAGGAACATCGCTTCATGGGCTTGTACACCTCGTCGGTGTATGGCGAAAGCGTGCGAGTCATTCCGTACATTCGTCGCAAAGTGGCCGAAATCGAACGCCGTTCGGGCTTCCAGGCCAAGGCGCACTTGGGCAAGGAGCTTGCCCAAGTCGTTGAAGTACTGCCCCGTGACGACCTGTTCCAGACCCCGGTCGACGAGCTGTTCAGCACTGTGATGTCGATTGTGCAGATTCAGGAACGCAACAAGATCCGTGTGTTCCTGCGCAAAGACCCGTACGGTCGTTTCTGCTACTGCCTGGCCTATGTGCCGCGCGACATCTATTCCACCGAAGTGCGCCAGAAGATCCAGCAAGTGCTGATGGATCGACTGAAAGCCTCGGACTGCGAGTTCTGGACCTTCTTCTCCGAGTCCGTACTGGCCCGTGTCCAGTTGATTCTGCGGGTAGACCCCAAGAACCGCCTCGACATCGACCCGCTGCAACTGGAAAAAGAAGTGGTGCAGGCCTGCCGCAGCTGGCAGGACGACTACTCCAGCCTGGTGGTGGAAAGCTTCGGCGAAGCCCAGGGCACCAATGTGCTGGCGGACTTCCCGAAAGGCTTCCCGGCCGGCTACCGCGAGCGTTTTGCCGCGCATTCAGCCGTCGTCGACATGCAGCACCTCAACAGCCTGACCGAAGCCAACCCGCTGGTGATGAGCTTCTATCAGCCACTGGGCCAGGTCTCCGGCCAACGCGAGCTGCATTGCAAGCTCTACCACGCCGACACCCCGCTGGCGCTGTCCGACGTACTGCCGATCCTGGAAAACCTCGGCCTGCGCGTGTTGGGTGAATTCCCTTACCGACTGCGCCACGCCAATGGCCGTGAGTTCTGGATCCATGATTTTGCGTTCATCGCCGCCGAAGGCGTGAACCTGGATATCCAGCAGCTCAACGACACCCTGCAAGATGCGTTCGTGCACATCGTCCACGGCGATGCCGAGAACGATGCGTTCAACCGTCTGGTATTGACCGCCGGCCTGCCATGGCGCGACGTCGCGCTGCTGCGTGCCTACGCCCGTTACTTGAAGCAGATCCGCCTGGGCTTCGACTTGGGTTACATCGCCAGCACCCTGAACAACCACACCGACATCGCCCGCGAGTTGACCCGGTTGTTCAAAACCCGCTTCTACCTGGCGCGCAAGCTCACCGCCGATGACCTTGAAGACAAGCAGCAACGGTTGGAACAAGCGATCCTCACGGCCCTGGACGACGTCCAGGTACTCAACGAAGACCGCATCCTGCGTCGCTACCTGGACCTGATCAAGGCCACCCTGCGTACCAACTTCTACCAGACCGACGCCAACGGCCAGAACAAGTCGTACTTCAGCTTCAAGTTCGACCCGCGCGCCATTCCCGAGCTGCCTAAGCCGGTGCCGAAGTTTGAAATCTTCGTGTACTCGCCACGGGTCGAAGGCGTGCACCTGCGCTTTGGTAACGTCGCTCGCGGCGGCCTGCGCTGGTCCGACCGTGAAGAAGACTTCCGCACCGAAGTGCTCGGCCTGGTAAAAGCTCAGCAAGTGAAGAACTCGGTGATCGTACCGGTGGGCGCCAAGGGCGGCTTCCTGCCGCGTCGCTTGCCACTGGGCGGCACGCGGGATGAAATCGCGGCCGAGGGTATTGCCTGCTACCGCATCTTCATTTCGGGCCTGTTGGACATTACCGACAACCTCAAGGACGGCGCCCTGGTGCCGCCGGCCAACGTCGTGCGTCATGACGACGATGACCCGTACCTCGTCGTCGCAGCGGACAAGGGCACCGCGACCTTCTCCGACATCGCCAACGGCATCGCCGTCGACTACGGCTTCTGGCTGGGTGATGCGTTCGCATCCGGTGGTTCCGCCGGTTACGACCACAAGAAAATGGGCATCACCGCCAAGGGCGCGTGGGTCGGTGTGCAGCGTCATTTCCGTGAGCGCGGCATCAACGTGCAGGAAGACAGCATCACCGTGGTGGGCGTCGGCGATATGGCCGGTGACGTGTTCGGTAACGGCCTGTTGATGTCCGACAAGCTGCAACTGGTCGCAGCCTTCAACCACCTGCACATCTTCATCGATCCAAACCCGAACCCGGCGACCAGCTTCGTCGAGCGTCAGCGCATGTTCGAGCTGCCGCGTTCGGCCTGGACCGACTACGACACCAGCATCATGTCCGAAGGCGGCGGTATCTTCTCGCGCAGCGCGAAGAGCATTGCCATTTCGCCGCAGATGAAAGAACGCTTCGACATCTCGGCCGACAAGCTGACCCCGACCGAACTGCTGAACGCCTTGCTCAAGGCGCCGGTGGACCTGTTGTGGAACGGCGGTATCGGTACGTACGTCAAGGCCAGCACCGAAAGCCACGCCGATGTCGGCGACAAGGCCAACGACGCGCTGCGCGTCAACGGCAACGAACTGCGCTGCAAGGTGGTGGGCGAGGGCGGTAACCTCGGCATGACCCAGCTGGGTCGTGTGGAATTCGGCCTCAATGGCGGCGGTTCCAACACCGACTTCATCGACAACGCCGGTGGTGTGGACTGCTCCGACCACGAAGTGAACATCAAAATCCTGCTCAACGAAGTGGTGCAGGCCGGTGACATGACCGACAAGCAACGCAACCAGTTGCTGGCGAGCATGACCGACGAAGTCGGCAACCTGGTGTTGGGCAACAACTATAAGCAAACCCAGGCCCTGTCCCTGGCTGCCCGCAAGGCTTACGAGCGAGCAGCCGAGTACAAACGCTTGATGAGCGACCTGGAAGGCCGTGGCAAGCTGGACCGCGCCATCGAGTACCTGCCGACCGAGGAGCAGCTCGCCGAGCGCGCCGCCAACGGCAAGGGCTTGACCCGTCCGGAACTGTCGGTGCTGATCTCGTACAGCAAGATCGACCTCAAGGAAGCATTGCTCAAGTCCCTGGTGCCGGATGACGAGTACCTGACACGTGACATGGAGACCGCGTTCCCACCGAGCCTGGTCGCCAAGTTCGGCGAGGCCATGCGTCGTCACCGCCTGAAGCGTGAGATCGTCAGCACCCAGATCGCCAACGACCTGGTTAACCACATGGGCATCACCTTCGTTCAACGACTCAAAGAGTCGACCGGCATGAGCCCGGCGAACGTGGCCGGCGCTTATGTGATCGTGCGCGACATCTTCCACCTCCCGCACTGGTTCCGCCAGATCGAAGCCCTGGACCACCAGGTCTCCGCTGACGTGCAATTGCAGTTGATGGATGAGCTGATGCGCCTGGGCCGTCGCGCTACGCGTTGGTTCCTACGCAGCCGTCGCAACGAGCAGGACGCTGGGCGTGACACCGCGCACTTCGGTCCGCACCTGGCCGCACTGGGCCTCAAGCTCGACGAACTGCTGGAAGGACCGACCCGCGAAGGCTGGCAGAAACGCTATCAGGCTTACACTGAAGCGGGCGTGCCGGAGTTGTTGGCGCGTATGGTTGCAGGCACTACTCACCTGTACACCCTGCTGCCAATCATCGAAGCCGCTGACGTAACCGGGCATGACGCCGCCGAAGTGGCCAAGGCCTACTTCGCCGTAGGCAGCGCTCTGGACTTGCCATGGTACCTGCAGCAGATCAGCGATCTGCCAGTGGCCAACAACTGGCAGGCTGCGGCTCGCGAAGCGTTCCGCGACGACGTGGACTGGCAGCAACGGGCGATTACCATTTCTGTCCTGCAAATGGCCGACGCGCCACAAGACATGGAAGCCCGCGTGGCCCTGTGGCTTGAGCAGCACAAGGACATGGCGGATCGTTGGGTGGCCATGATGGTGGAGATTCGTGCTGCGGTCGGTACGGACTACGCCATGTATGCGGTCGCCAACCGTGAGTTGCTGGACTTGGCCTTGAGTGGGCCGTCGGTACTGCAACCGGCTTGATTTAGCGCCTGAAACAAAAGCCCCTGCATTGTGAGATGCAGGGGCTTTTTGTTGGAATGCCCTTTATCAAACACCCCAAAAACTGTGGGAGGGGGCTTGCCCCCGATAGCAGAGTGTCAGCCAGCCTCTTCATGACTGGCCCACCGCTATCGGGGGCAAGCCCCCTCCCACAGTTTGATCTCGTTTTATCTGGAGATTAATGGTGTTTCAGCAACTTGGCTTCCAGGTGATCCAGGTGTTGGGTCATCAGCGCCACGGCGGCACTTGAATCCCGCTGCTCAACGGCATCCACAATCGCCACATGCTCCTGCCACGCGCAATACGTGCAGGCTTTTGCTTCGAATTGGGCAATGATCAACGACGTCAACGGCACCAGGCTGTTGAGGAACTGCGCCAACGGACCATTCCCCGCCATCACCGCCAGTTGCAGGTGAAACTCCCCCGACAAGCGAATCGCCGGCCCACGCTGGTCGCGTTCAATGCACTCGCGTTCGCGAGCAATCAACTCGCGCAGTTGGCGTATCTGCGTCGCCGTGGCCTGGGCACACGCCAGTTGCACCACGGTGATTTCGGTCATGCGCCGTGCTTCGAGGATCTGCCGCGTCTGCTGTGCGTCCGGTGCCGCTACTTGAGCGCGCTGGTTGGGACGCAGGATGATCACTTGCTGATGAGACAGCTTGGCCAATACGCGGCGAATCACACTGCGGCTCACGCCAAAGGTTTCACCCAGGCTTTCTTCTGTAAAGCGGCTGGCCGGGGCGATGCGTTGTTCGAGGATCGCGTCGAACAGCCGTGGGTAGATGTCATCCACCGTTGGCTTTTTACCGGCTACCAGGCGCAGGGCGGGGAGGAAGGGCTCGCGGTGCAGGGCGTGGGCGGTCATGGTCGTCTCCAAAAAGTCAGCTGCCCAGATGGTCGTCCGGGATGTTCAAGCGAATACCCATGCGCAGGCCTTCCTGGAGGATGTGCTTGCGCATTTCTGCGCTGGCCAGGGCGCTGTTCTTGTTGCGTATGGCGCGCACCACCGCGTCGTTTTCCTGCAGGCGCTCGGCCAGGTGTTCAGGAGAGTTGCGCAGAACCTGGGCGCTTTGCTTGAGGGCGTTGCTGGTCTGTTGCACCACGTTCTGGAAAATCGGGTTGGACGTGAGGGCGAAGAGTTCTTCGTGAAAGCCAATGTAGGCGTTCATGCCTGCTTCGGCGTCACCAGCGTCGAGCGCCTCGCGCATGTCCATTAGGGTCAAGCGCAATTGGCCGACTTCCTTGCTGCTGATGGACTGGGCCACAAGGCCGACGATGAAGGGTTCGAGGGTGTAGCGCAGTTGCAGGAGGTCTTCGAGACTGGCGTCGGCCACGGCGTCGCTGGATTGGGGTTCACTGACGCTGGTTTCGAGCACGACCACGCCTTTGCCGGGCATGGAGCGCACCAGGCCGAGGGTTTCCAGCACGATCACCGCTTCGCGCAGGCTGGGGCGGCTGATGCCCATCTGTTCGGCCAGTTCGCGCTGGCCGGGCAGCATTTCGCCCCGGCGCCACTGACCTCGCGCCAGGGCGGCGCGGAGTTTTTCTACGACTGAATTGACGACCGTTGAGGTGCTGATCACGTCGATACTTCCTTAATGTTGCTAATACAGTCATGTGGGAGGGGGTTTGCCCTTGATGGCGGTGGATCAGTTACAGATCTATCAACTGACCGTCCTCATCGGGGGCAAGCCCCCTCCCACATTAGCCAGTGTTGCCCATGAGACAGCGTTAGAATTCCTGGTGGGCCGGCAGCACCGGTTTCTTGGCCTGGAAGGCATACCCTTGCTGGCCGTCCAACACCTTGTTGGCGCGCTGGATATCGATGTCTTTTTCCCAGCGTGCGATGGCCACGGTGGCGACGCAGTTGCCGATCAGGTTAGTCAGTGCGCGGCCGATGCCCATGAACCAATCCACCGCCAATACCAGCACCAGGCCCACTACCGGAATCGCCGGGATTGCTGTCAGCGTTGCCGCCAGGATCACCAGCGCAGAGCCGGGAATCCCGTGGGCGCCTTTGGAGGTGATCAACGACACGAGCAGGATGGTCAGCAAGTCAGTCATCGACAGCGGCGTGCCGGTGGCGTTGGCGATAAACACGATGGCCAGGGTCAGGTAGATCGAGAAACCGTCGAGGTTGAACGAATACCCCGTTGGAATCACCAGGCCCACGGTGGAGCTACCAATGCCCAGGTGTTCGAGTTTGCGCATGACCTGCGGCAGCACGGCATCGGAGGAGGCGGTCCCCATCACGATCAGCAGTTCTTCGCGCAGGTACTTAAGCAACGGCAGCATGCGCAGGCCCGACAGGCGCATTACCAGGCCCAGGATCAGTCCGACGAAGGCAAAGCAGGTCAGGTAGAACAGGCCAACCAGGCTGCCCAGGTGTTGCAGGGAGTCCAGGCCGTAAGTGCTGGTGGTGAAGGCAATCGCGCCGAACACACCGATTGGCGCCAGGCGCACGATCATGCCCATGATGCGGAAGATCACGTGGCTAAGCTCATTGATCAGCCGTGTGATGCCTGAGGCCGCTTCGCCCACCAGGTTCAGCGCGCTGCCAAACAGCACCGAGAACAGCAGCACTTGCAGCACGTTGTTGTCGGCAAAGGCGCCGATCACCGAGTTGGGGATCAGGTCCATCAGGAACTGGCTGGTGCCCTTGATGTGCTGGCCCTTGTCGGCCAGTTCATTGAGGCCGGCGGAGGAGAGCTGCTCCAGGTGGATATTGGCACCTTGGCCGATACCGGTGCTGAAGGCCATGACCAGGCCGATCACCAGGGCGATGGTGGTGAGGATTTCAAAGTAGATCACCGACTTGAGGCCGATTCGTCCGACTTTCTTCAAGTCGCCGGCGCCGGAAATGCCACTGACCACGACGCAGAACACGATCAGGCCAATCAGCATTTTGATCAGCTTGATAAAGCCGTCACCCAGGGGTTTGAGTTGCGAGGAGAATTCGGGAAGGGCCAGGCCGCAGATGATGCCAAGCATCAGGCCAATTACGACTTGCAGGAAAATCGAACGCGAGCACCATCTGAGCATGGGAGGGATCTCTATTCGGTGCCCTGGTGGTTCCAGGGCTTAATTGTTGTGGTCATACCGGTAAGTCCAGTGCGGGGCCAGTCTACGCCGGGTTTTTTCGAAATCACAAGTCATTATTGGTTGATTGACAAGTCCCGGTCTGACCAGTTGGTCGCTGAGGGCGATGCTTGAGCGGTTGGCGGGCTGGAAAAATTTTCGTCTATCATCCGCCGCTCGGCTTATGAGGTGATGGATGGACACTCCAGGATTGACCACTGACGCAGCGGGCCACACCCATTGCAGCTGGCGCACCTCGGCGCCGGAATATCCGCGTTACCACGACCAGGAATGGGGTGTGCCGGTGGCGGACGATGTCCAGCTGTACGAGAAAATTTGCCTGGAAGGCTTTCAGGCGGGGATGGCGTGGATCACCATTTTGCGCAAGCGCGAGCAGTTTCGTGCGGCGTTCGAGGGCTTCGATTTTCGTCGGGTGGCGCAGTACGGCGAGGCTGATTTAGAGCGGCTGATGCAGGATCCGGGGATTGTGCGTAATCGGGCCAAGATCGTGTCCACCATCAACAACGCGCGCAGGGCCTGTGAGCTGGTGGATGAAACCGGATCGCTGGCGCGGTGGTTGTGGGCGTTCGAGCCGGGTGATGAAGAGCGCCCGGCGGTGGTGGACCTGGCTTACTGGACGGGCAACCCCACCTCACCGGCCTCGGTGCGACTTTCCAAGGCGTTGAAGAAACGCGGCTGGACGTTCGTGGGGCCGACCACGATGTATGCGCTGATGCAGGCGATGGGGATGGTCAATGATCACCTTGAGGGCTGTGCGTGCCGGTCAAGGATCGAAGAACTGCGCTGCCTATTCAAACGCCCCTAGTCCCTGATTCAACGCGGTCAAAACTGTGGGAGGGGGCTTGCTCCCGATAGCGGTAGTTCAGCCAAATGGGTGTCGTGACCCACTGCTATCGGGAGCAAGCCCCCTCACACACATAGCGACCGCCCATACTTCTGATGGATGTCTTAGCTGATTATTTTGCAAGAGGGGTCAGCACCTCGGCCTTGTCATCCAGCACCATCACCACCAGCAACTTCGCCGGCTGGGTCTGGCTGGCATTGCTGGATTCAAAGTGCCGCGAACCCGCGGGCTCGTAGAACGATTCGCCGACCTTGTAGGTTATCGCTTTCTCATCATTGACCCGCGAAGTGATCGCGCCCTCCAGCACATAGGCCACCGCCGTCCCCGTATGGCTATGGGGAACGGTGGCCTGGCCGGGGGCGTAATCAACGGTGAGCATGATGGTTTTCTTGCCGGGCACGTTGGTCAGGGCGTGCTCCTGCAGCACCTTGATCGACTCCTGGTTGTACACCGGTTCGTGGGCAAATGCGCTGAGTGAAGCGAGCATCAGGGTGGTGGCGAGCAGGCGTTTCATGTTCGGGTTTCCGAGTAGTTCGAGACCTGTCCACCCTACGCCGCAGAACCTGGCCGACCAATGACCAATCCGCCGGAAAAGCCCCTAGCCAATCTGTTTGAGAATGTCGCGCACTTTATCCAGCGCCGGGTCTATATCCAGGGTTTCGATGGCGCCGAATCCAATAATCAGCCCAGGGCGCACCGGTGCGTCGTGGAAGAACACATCAAGCGGGTATAAACCCACTTCGGCCTCACGTGCCAATGTCATCAGCAACGGAATGCTCAACGGCACCTTGCACAGCGCCGCCATATGAAACCCCGCCACGGTGGGCACGGCTTCGAACCACGGCGACAAATCCCCGGCCAGTCGTTGCAGGATGCGCTCACGACGCCCGGCATATACGGAGTGGCAGCGGCGGATGTGTTTGAGCAGGTAGCCTTCGCTGATGAACTTGGCCAGCGCCCATTGCGGCAAGGTGGAGCTGTGCTGGTCGGTCAATTGCTTGGCCTTGAGTACCGCGCCGTGGATCGCCGGCGGCAGCACCAGATAGCCCAGGCGCAGTTCGGGCAGCAGGGTTTTGGAGAAGGTGCCGACGTAAGTGACTACGCCGCGGGTGTCCATGCTTTGCAGGGAATCGGTGGGGCGGCCTTCGTAGCGGAATTCACTGTCGTAGTCGTCCTCGATGATGATCGCCCCCAGGTCGAAGGCGCGGACCAGCAAGGCTTCACGGCGCGCCAGGCTCATGGGCATGCCGAGGGGGAACTGGTGGGAGGGGGTCACATAGATCAAGCGGGTGCCGTCGGGGATCTGATCCACCTGAATGCCTTGGTCATCCACCGGCACACTGGCGACCCGGGCGCCCATCGCCTGGAACAACTGGCGTGCGGGGCTGTAGCCAGGGTCTTCCATGGCGACGATGCTGCCTGGTTCCAGCACCACGCGGGCCAGCAGGTCCAGCCCCTGTTGCGCGCCATTGGTGACCACGATGTCGTCATCGCGGCATTTGACGCCTCGGGAAAAGGCGATATGCCCAGCGATGGCGCTGCGCAGTGCCGGCAAGCCTTCGGGTTGGCTGTAGAAGCCGCTGTTCTGGGCAATGCGGCGCAGCGCGTCCTGGGTGCAGCGTCGCCATTCGTCTTGTGGGAACTGATTGCGGCTGGTGGCGCCGCCGAGAAATTCGTAGCGCAGGAGGTTGTCGCGTGTGGGGTGGCGCATCGGCGAGGGCAGCGCCTGCCATTTAGCCAGGTTGTTGGCGCAGGCCAGGTCGGTGGCAGTTTGCAGGCGATCCGCTGGGGGCGCCCAAGCGTTAACGAAGGTGCCACGACCGATCTTTCCCACCAGCAAGCCTTCATAGGTCAACGTGGCGTAGGTATCGGACACGGTCTTGCGCGATACGCCCAACTGCTCGGCCAGCAGGCGACTGGGCGGCAGTTGCGCGCCTGCCGCGAGACGCCCGGCCGCAATGGCTTCGCGCAATTGCTGATAAAGCTGAGCCGCCAGGTCCTTGCGGCCTTTGATGACGATGTGCAGTTCCATGTTTCACTCTGAGACAAATCGATCTACGCCAAGGTTACGCGTAAATCGATCTGTAGAAACCCGGGCGAAGTCAGGAGAGGAAACCACCGTCTACATTCAGCGACACACCGGTGGTGTAGCTGGACGCGTCACTCGCCAGAAACAGCACCGCGCCGGCCATCTCGCTTGGGTCGGCCACACGCTTGAGCGGGATCTGCGCCAGGGCCATTTTCAGGATCGCATCGTTTTTCACCAGCGCCGAGGCGAACTTGGTGTCCGTCAGGCCCGGCAGCAGGGCGTTGCAACGGATGCCGAATTCAGCGCATTCCTTGGCGAACACTTTGGTCATGTTGATCACCGCGGCCTTGGTCACCGAGTAGATGCCTTGGAAGACACCCGGCGAGATGCCGTTGATCGAGGCCACGTTGATGATGCTGCCGCCGCCGTTTTCGCGCATCAGCTTGCCGGCTTCCACCGACATGAAGAAGTAGCCGCGAATGTTCACGTCAACGGTCTTCTGGAACGCGCCCAGATCGGTGTCCAGCACGTTGCAGAACTGCGGGTTGGTGGCTGCGTTGTTGACCAGAATATCCAGGCGGCCGAACTGCTCGCGAATGCCGGCGAACACCTGGCTAATCTGCTCCATTTCACCAATATGGCAGGCAACCGCAGTGGCCTTGCCGCCGTCGGCGATGATTGCGTCGGCCACATGCTGGCAGCCTTCTAGCTTGCGGCTGGAGACGATCACATGGGCGCCTTGCTGGGCCAGCAACTTGGCGATGGCCTCACCGATGCCACGGCTGGCGCCGGAGACAAACGCAATTTTGCCGTCGAGGTCGAACAGATGAGTCTTGGACATGGGGGTTCCTTGTTTTTGTGCGATCAGAGGGCTGATTTAGCGATTACCTTCAGGCTCATTTGCTCCAGCAGTGAGTTCATGTGAATGAACTGAGCAAAGCGTTTGTCCTGGGTCTGGCCATGGAAGAAACGGTAGTAGATCTGCTGCACGATGCCGGCCAGGCGGAACAGGCCGTAGGTGTAGTAGAAGTCGAAATTATCGATCTGGATGCCCGACCGTTCGGCGTAGTAGTCGACGAACTCGCGGCGGGTGAGCATCCCGGGTGCATTGCTCGGCTGGCGGCGCATCAGTTGCACCGGCGCGGGGTCGGCGGCCTCTATCCAGTAGGCTAGGGTGTTGCCCAAGTCCATCAGCGGATCGCCGAGTGTGGTGAGCTCCCAGTCCAGTACGCCGATGATCTGCATCGGGTTGTGTGGGTCGAGGATCACGTTGTCGAAGCGGTAGTCGTTATGCACGATGCTTGATGTCGGGTGGTCGGCCGGCATCTTGTCGTTGAGCCAGGCCCGCACCGCCTCCCATTTGGGCGCATCGGGGGTCAGGGCCTTTTCGTAGCGGTCGCTCCAGCCGCGAATCTGGCGTGCCACATAGCCTTCGGGTTTGCCCAGGTCGGCCAGTCCGCAGGCGGTGTAGTCGACTTGGTGCAGCTCGACGAACTTGTCGATAAAGCTTTTGCACAGTGCTTCGGTCTTGGTTGCATCCAGCCCCAGCTCAGGCGGCAGGTCGGAGCGCAGGATGATGCCCTTGACGCGTTCCATCACGTAGAACTCAGCGCCGATCACCGACTCATCGGTGCAATGCACATAGGCTTTGGGGCAATACGGGAAGCCATCTTTTAGCTGATTGAGAATGCGGAATTCACGGCCCATGTCATGGGCTGACTTGGCCTTGTGACCGAAGGGCGGGCGGCGCAGGACGAATTCCTGCCCAGGGTATTCCAACAGGTAAGTCAGGTTGGACGCGCCGCCGGGGAACTGACTGATCGCAGGCGTGCCGCTCAGGCCCGGGATATGGGCCTTGAGATAGGGATCGATCAGGCCAGCATCAAGTTCTTCGCCTGGGCGAATCTGGGTCGATTGGTCGTTCAGCGCCATGCTTATCCCTTCTGCTTATTCTAAAGGCCTTGGACTATTTCCTAATCTAATGCGCACGACCGCCCAGCGACAAGGTCGGGGCGGCTTAATAGGTTAGCGTGTTGGATGATGATCAGCGTGCCTGATTGGTCATTTTACGGGCGCGGGTAACACGACCGGCGTGAGCACTGGTCGGCCGGCGAAGTACTCCACCAGATTGTCGGCCACCCGTTGCACGGTGTCGTGAGCGGCTTCCGGTGAAAGGCCGGCCACATGGGAGGTGAGTACGGTATTGCTCAGGTGCTTGAGGGCGTCGGGCACCTTGGGTTCGTCGTCGAATACATCCAGCGCAGCCCCGCCAATGCGGCGCTGTTCAAGGGCGGTGATCAGGTCGGCGGTAACCACCACGCTGCCACGGCCAATATTGACCAAGTAGCCATTCGGCCCCAGAGCATCCAGGGCGTGACGATCAATCAGGTGACGGGTGCTCGGGCCACCGGGCGTGGCCAGGATCATGAAGTCCGAAGTGCGCGCCAGCTCCACGGCGCTGGCGCAGTAGGTGTAGTCCACATCATCACGGGGCTGACGGTTGTGATAGCTCACTTCCATACCGAATCCGAGGGCGGCGCGCTTGGCGATTTCCAGGCCCACGGCGCCCAAGCCAAGAATGCCCAGTTGCTTGCCGCCCAGGGAAGGGCGCATCACCTTGGGCCATTCACCGCGCCGCACGGCGACGTCGGTCTGCGGGATGCCGCGCACCAGGGACAGCAACAGCGCCATAGCGTGGTCCGCCACCGACGGCGCATTCACCCCGGCGCCGTTGGTCACGACAATCCCACGATTGCTGGCGGCTTGCAGGTCAACATGTTCGTAACCGGCGCCGATCACACAGATGATTTCCAGCAGCGGCAGCGCGGCGATTTCGTCGGCGTAGAGGCCCAGGGGGCCGCGGGTCAACACGGCGTTGATCTGGCCGCCATGGCGCTTGATGGCTTGGGCACGTTCGGCTGGAGTTGGCGCCAGGATCACATGAAAGTCATTGCTCTCGATGATTTGCAGGTAGTCGTTGATGGTTTCAACCAGGACCAGAACAGTGGTGGTCATCGGACGGCTCTTCCTTGTGGGGCGGGATGGAAGAGAGAGTATGCGACATTTTATAGGGCGGTGATGCAAGGTCCGCAGGGGGCGGGTAGAGGGCAGTGAATCCATAGCATGGATCCACGCCCTGGTGAGTCGCGCAGTCTTAGCCGATGCGAGGCATTGGGATCATTGTGTTGTTCGGTTTGGGCGCAGCAGCGTATTCAATGCCGTTAAAAGGGAAGCTGGGAGGCTGCTGTGGCTTGGGCTTATCTTGTGCCGCGATTTGATCGGCAATATGCATCGCCACGCTGTCGACCAAGTGGCCGGCGTGGGACAGATTGAGGTTTGAAATCGTCATGGTTGAATCTCCAAGGTTCGTGATAAGGCTCCCTCTGAGTGGGCGAAACAGGCGTCACGTTCCTGACTGGAACAAATTGTCGTCAATTGGATTGATCTGCTTCGTACAACCATTCCTCAGCTAAGTCTTTGCTTATTCAAAAGAATCCCGGACAATCCGGCCCCTTCTATGGTCGGGGCGCTGCCTGTCAGGTTTTTCTGACTCGTCCCGGCCGTGTAAATGCGGAGATCCGACCGGATGAATGATCAGGCCAATAGCGTCGACGAACGCTATGCAACGACACCTGCAACCCTCACAAGCTGGAGCCGCCAGGACACCACCTGGATGCTTGGCCTGTTCGGCACCGCCATTGGCGCCGGTACCTTATTCCTGCCAATCAACGCCGGCCTGGGCGGTTTCTGGCCGCTGGTGATCCTGGCAGTGCTGGCGTTTCCGATGACCTTCTTTGCCCACCGTGGGCTGACCCGTTTTGTGCTCTCAGGCCGTGAAGGTTCGGACATTACTGATGTGGTCGAAGAGCATTTCGGTATCAAAGCGGGTGCACTGATCACCTTGCTGTACTTCTTCGCGATTTTCCCGATCCTGCTGATCTACAGCGTGGCCCTGACCAACACGGTCAGCAGCTTTATGGAGCACCAGTTGCACATCATGCCGCCGCCACGGGCGCTGCTGGCGTTTGTGCTGATCCTCGGCTTGCTGGCGGTGGTGCGTTGCGGCGAACAAGTGATCGTCAAGGCCATGAGCATGATGGTGTACCCGTTTATCGTCGCCTTGCTGTTCCTCGCGGTGTACCTGATCCCGCATTGGAACGGTGGCATCCTCAGCACCGCGAGTGTGGTCCCGGCGCCTTCGGCCTTGCTCAATACCCTGTGGCTGGCGATTCCGGTGATGGTGTTCTCGTTCAACCACTCGCCGATCATCTCGGCGTTCGCTGTTGACCAGAAGCGCCAGTACGGCGAACACGCCGATGAGCGCAGTTCGCAGATCCTGTCCCGCGCGCACCTGTTGATGGTGGTGATGGTGCTGTTCTTCGTGTTCAGCTGCGTGCTGACCCTGTCGCCGGCCCAGTTAGCTGAAGCGAAGGCGCAGAACCTGTCGATCCTGTCGTACCTGGCCAACCACTTCAACAACCCGACCATCGCGTTCGCTGCACCGTTGATCGCGTTCGTGGCGATTGCCAAGTCGTTCCTCGGTCATTACATCGGCGCGAGCGAAGGCCTCAAGGGCCTGGTGCTCAAAAGCGGTCGCCGTCCAGCTGCGAAGACGCTGGACCGTATGACTGCGGGCTTCATGCTGGTGGTGTGCTGGATCGTTGCCACGCTGAACCCCAGCATCCTCGGCATGATCGAGACCCTGGGCGGGCCAATCATTGCGTCGATCCTGTTCCTGATGCCGATGTACGCGATCCGCAAGGTGCCGGCCATGGCCAAGTACCGTGGGCACGCGTCCAACGTGTTTGTCACCGCAGTGGGCCTGGTGGCAATTACTGCATTGATTTACTCGCTGCTGTCCTGAACCCAGGGCTCACGCAAGCAAGCCGATTCGCGCATAGCGCGAATCGGCTTTTTTTTGCCCGCGCAAAAGCTGATGCGGCTCAACCGCAGCCGAGCAATGAGGGCTAAGCTTACGCACGCTTTTTGCCAGGATGGGTTGGGCCGATTGAAGACTGAAACCGATGCACCCGTTGCCGTACCGTCGAACCGCATCCAAGACCTGCTGGCTGGCTTATCCATCGCGGGTTTGCTGCTGCCGGAAGCCGTCGCCTATTCCAGTATCGCCGCGCTGCCGCCCCAGGCCGGGGTGATCGCTTTATTTGCCGGCCTGGTGTGCTACGGCCTGTTCGGCACTAGCCGCTTTGCGATTGTTTCGGCTACCTCGTCGTCGGCGGCCGTTTTGGCGGCGGCGACGGCGAGCCTGGCGGGAGATGACCCGGCATTGAGGCTTTCCCTGGCCTTCGGGCTGGTACTGCTCACCGGGGTGTTTTTCCTGTTGGCCGGCCTGTTGAAACTTGGCGGCGTCACTTCGTTTATCGCCAAGCCCGTGTTGCGTGGCTTCGCCTTCGGCCTGGCGCTGACCATCATCCTCAAGCAATTGGCCAGTGTGGTGGGCGTGCACCTGACCGATAACAACCTGATCCGTTTTCTGCCGCAGTTGCTGGAGCAGCTACCGCGCTGGAACTGGCCTGCGGCTCTGGTGGCGGGGCTGGCGTTGCTGGTGTTGTGGCTGTGCGCACGCTTCCCGCGTCTGCCGGGTGGTTTGGTGGTCGTGGTGCTCGGCATCGCTGCCGGGCAGTACTTGGACCTGCAGGCCTATGGCGTGGCGCAGATCGGCATGATCGACCTGCGCCTGGAGCTGGGGCGTTTGCCGGTGCTGCCGTTTGCCGACTGGCTGCGCCTCGGGGAATTGGCGTTTGCGCTGGTGATGATCCTGTACGCGGAGTCCTACGGCTCTATCAGTTCGTTCGCGCTCAAGCATGGCGACCGCGTGTCCTCCAACCGTGACTTGCTTGCGCTGGGAGTGGCCAACCTGGTCTCCGGTCTGTTCCACGGCATGCCGGCCGGTGCCGGGTATTCGGCGACGTCGGCCAACGAGGCGGCCGGCGCCTATTCGCGCCTGGCGGGGATTGTCGCGGCGCTGGTGATATTGCTGATCGTGCTGACGGTGCTGCCCTATGTCGCGCTCACGCCGGAGCCGGTGTTGGCGGCCGTCGTCATCTATGCCCTGGGTCGAGGCTTGAGTTTGCAGCCGCTGGGGCGTTATTTCCTGTGGCGCCGCGATCGCGTGCTGGTGATTTGTGCGGTGGCGGCGGTGCTCGTGCTGGGCGTGCTGGATGGTTTGCTGCTCGCGGTCGCAATCAGTGTGATGTTGATGCTGCGCCAGATGTCGTCAGCCGACATTCAAGTGTTGGGCCGCCTGGGTGACAGCCATGATTTTGTCGACCGCCTGCACCATGCCGATGCCCTGGCCGTCCCGGGGGTATTGATCGTGCGGCCCAGCGAAGCGCTATTTTTTGCGAACGCCGAGCGCATCCTGGGCGCGGCCTTGCGCCTGATGCGTCATTCCCAGGCGCAGGCGGTAGTGTTGAGCCTGGAAGAATCGCCGGACCTCGACGGCACCAGCATCGAAGCGCTGGCGGCTTTTTTTGCGCAAGTACACGGGGAGGGCAAGCGCCTGGTACTTGCCCGCGTGCGGCATGACGCACGCGAGGTGTTGCAGGGGCTGCCCGAAGCATTGGCGTCCCATGTGCTGCTCAGTGGCTTGAGCGTCGATGGCGCGGTGCAGCTGGCGCTTGAGGTGAGCAAAGCGTGACGCGTGGGGATTGCTCCAAATAGCGGTGGGTCAGTGGCAAATGCATCAACTGACACTCCCCCATCGGGGGCAAGCCCCCTCCCACATTTGGATCGGTGTCTTCAGCCAGCCCACCTTGAGGATCAGGCGGTGGTGCGGTTGAAGGTATAAGGTCGCCCGATGCGGTCAAAACTGTGGGAGGGGACAAGCCCCCTGCCACATTTGGATCGGTGTCTTCAGCCAGCTCACCTTGAGGATCAGACGGTGGTGCGGTTGAAGGTATAAGGTCGTTCGTCGCGGTCAAAACTGTGGGAGGGGGCAAGCCCCCTGCCACATTTGGATCGGTGTCTTCAGCCAGCTCACGTTGAGGATCAGACGGTGGTGCGGTTGAAGGTATAAGGTCGTTCGTCGCGGTCAAAACTGTGGGAGGGGGCAAGCCCCCTGCCACATTTGGATCGGTGTCTTCAGCCAGCCCACCTTGAGGATCAGACGGTGGTGCGGTTGAAGGTATAAGGTCGCCCGATGCGGTCAAAACTGTGGGAGGGGGCAAGCCCTCTCTCACATTTGGATCGGTGTCTTCAGCCAGCTCATCTTCAGGATCAGACGGTGGTGCGGTTGAAGTTATAAGGTCGTTCGTCGCGGTCAAAACTGTGGGAGGGGGCTTGCCCCCGATAGCGGTGGGTCAGTGACAGGGGGATCAATTGAATGTGTTTGTATTCCAGGCATAAAAAAACGCCGCGTATCTTGCGATACGCGGCGTTTTTGTTACATCAACACCTTAGGCTTGAATCACCGGGATGTTGGCGCTTGCTGCGATCTTGCGGAACTCAGCGATCTGGTCGAAGTTCAGGTAGCGGTAGACGTCGCTGGCCATGGTGTCCAGTTTCGCCGCGTAGCCCATGTACTCTTCGACGGTCGGCAGGCGACCCAGGGTGGAGGCTACTGCCGCCAGCTCAGCCGAGGCCAGGTAGACGTTGGCACCATCACCCAGACGGTTAGGGAAGTTACGGGTCGAGGTCGACACAACAGTCGAGTTCGGTTCTACACGTGCCTGGTTACCCATGCACAGCGAGCAGCCCGGCATTTCCATGCGCGCGCCAGCCTTGCCGTAGATGCCGTAGTAGCCTTCTTCGGTCAGTTGGTGAGCGTCCATCTTGGTCGGTGGCGAGAGCCACAGACGGGTAGGCAGCTGACCCTTGACCTGCTCCAGCAACTTACCGGCAGCGCGGAAGTGACCGATGTTGGTCATGCACGAACCGATGAACACTTCGTCGATCTTCTCGCCGGCAACACTCGACAGCAGACGAGCGTCGTCCGGGTCGTTTGGTGCGCAGAGGATCGGCTCGTTGATTTCGGCCAGGTCGATCTCGATGATTTCGGCGTATTCCGCGTCGGCATCGGCTTCCATCAGCTCTGGGTTGGCTACCCAGGCTTCCATCGCTTGAGCGCGACGTTCCAGGGTGCGTGCATCGCCGTAGCCTTCGCCGATCATCCAGCGCAGCAGGGTGATGTTGGAGTTCAGGTACTCGGTGACGGACTCTTTCGACAGCTTGATGGTGCAACCGGCAGCGGAACGTTCGGCCGAGGCGTCGGACAGCTCGAAAGCCTGTTCCAGCGTCAGGTCGTTCAGGCCTTCGATTTCCAGGATGCGGCCGGAGAAGGCGTTTTTCTTGCCTTTCTTCTCGACAGTCAACAAACCGGACTGGATCGCGTAGTAAGGAATGGCATGAACCAGGTCACGCAGGGTGATGCCAGGTTTCATTTTGCCTTTGAAGCGCACCAGGATCGATTCCGGCATGTCCAGTGGCATTACGCCAGTGGCTGCGGCGAACGCGACCAGACCGGAACCGGCTGGGAACGAGATGCCCATCGGGAAGCGGGTGTGGGAGTCACCACCGGTACCGACGGTATCCGGCAGCAGCATGCGGTTCAGCCAGCTGTGGATGATGCCGTCGCCTGGACGCAGCGATACACCGCCACGGGTCATGATGAAGTCAGGCAGGGTGTGGTGGGTGGTCACGTCGATCGGCTTTGGATAAGCCGCGGTGTGGCAGAAAGACTGCATTACCAGATCGGTCGAGAAGCCCAGGCACGCCAGGTCTTTCAGTTCGTCACGGGTCATAGGACCGGTGGTGTCCTGGGAACCCACGGTGGTCATCTTCGGTTCGCAGTACGTACCTGGACGAACGCCTTTGCCTTCCGGCAGGCCGCAGGCCTTGCCGACCATTTTCTGGGCCAGGGTGAAACCCTTGCCAGTGTCGACCGGTGCTTCAGGCAGCTTGAACAGGTCGGTAGGGCCCAGACCCAATTCGGCGCGAGCCTTGTCGGTCAGGCCACGGCCGATGATCAGCGGGATACGGCCGCCGGCACGAACTTCGTCCAACAGGACCGGGGTCTTCATTTCGAAGGTGGTCAGGACTTCATCGGTGCCGTGTTTGCAGACTTTGCCAGCATGAGGATACAGGTCGATCACGTCGCCCATGTTCATGTTGGTCACGTCGAATTCGATTGGCAGTGCGCCAGCATCTTCCATGGTGTTGTAGAAGATCGGAGCGATCTTGCTGCCGAAGCAGAAACCGCCGGCACGCTTGTTCGGTACGTAAGGTACGTCGTCGCCGAAGAACCACAGTACCGAGTTGGTAGCGGATTTACGCGAAGAGCCGGTACCGACCACGTCACCGACGTAGGCGATCGGGAAGCCTTGGCCGCGCATTTCTTCGATCTGCTTCATCGGGCCGGTCTTGCCTTGCTCGTCCGGCACGATGCCTTCGCGAGCCATTTTCAGCATGGCCAGGGCGTGCAGTGGGATGTCAGGGCGGGACCAGGCGTCCGGAGCAGGGGACAGGTCGTCGGTGTTGGTTTCGCCGGTGACCTTGAATACGCGCAGGCTGATCTTGTCGGCCAGGGTAGGGCGGTTGCGGAACCATTCGCCGTCAGCCCAGGACTGGATTACGGCTTTAGCGTGCTCGTTGCCGTTGCGGGCTTTTTCGGCGACGTCGTGGAACGCGTCGAACATCAGCAGGGTGTGCTTGAGTTGGGCCGCGGCGACAGGCGCCAGCTCGGCGTCGTCCAGCAGCTCGACCAACGTCACGATGTTGTAGCCGCCTTGCATGGTGCCGAGCAGTTCAACAGCGCGTTTCTTGTCGATCAGGGGGGAAGTGGCTTCGCCCTTGGCCAGGGCAGACAGGAAACCGGCCTTGACGTAGGCAGCTTCGTCAACACCAGGTGGAATGCGGTTGGTGATCAGGTCAACGAGGAATTCTTCTTCGCCGGCTGGAGGATTTTTCAGCAGCTCGACCAGGCCTGCGGTTTGTTCGGCGTTAAGCGGCTGGGGAACAATACCCAGGGCTGCACGCTCTTCGATATGTTTGCGGTAGGCTTCAAGCACAGTTATTACCCTCATCAGTGGTCCCACGGGACGCTCATCCAGAAATGAACGGCACGCATGCGCTCGGGGGCTTTTTGGGCCGCAAAGCCAGCGCTGCCGGCATTCCTCACAGAAGCTGCTTTCAAAGTTTTACGCCTGCAGAACGGAGCTGATGAGGGTTGGCGCGGTTGTTGACCTACCGGGGTCAAGTCCGCGCCAACACCGTTCTGAAGGAACGACTGTGCTCGTGACGCTTTGAAAACAGCTTCCAGCGGATTATTGGCGCCTTACAAGGCCGGATGATTCTACGGCAAAAAATTTCTAAAGGTAAGTTGCCATGGCAAGTTTGCTGGGTGATCAACCTTAGACAAAGGGCTAACATGGCGCACTGTTTCGCTGATTTGCGTGTCGTAGCCCATGTCCAACCAAACCATCAAGACCCCCTGCGTCGGCCTGTGCTCCACGGTTTACGGCGATCTGGTGTGCCGTGGCTGCAAGCGCTTCCACCACGAAGTAATCCTGTGGAATGGCTATAGCGAAGAAGAAAAACGTGCGGTATGGCTGCGCCTGGAGCAACTGCTGGTGCAGGTGATGGCCGGCAAACTGGAGATTTTCGACCCCAAGACCCTGCGAGGTCAGTTGGAGCAGCGCAAGATCCGCTTCGTGCCGCACCAATCCGAGTACTGCTGGGCATACCAGTTGATTGCGCGCGGTGCGCGGGTCATCAATAACCTGGAGGCGTACGGCATGGTGCTGTTGCCGGAGTTTCGTGATTGGGCGTTGCCGGAACTGCGCGATGCCATCGACCGTGAGTTCTTTATCCTGTCCGAGGCCCACTACCAGCGCTATATCGCCCCAGGGTTCCTCAGGGATGCGCTCTCTACCTGACGGCAAAAATCGGAATGTGGGAGGGGGCAAGCCGCCCCCCACATTGGACGTCGGTTATCTGGAGGATAGGCGTCAGGGTTTGGTGACCAGCTCTTCCAGGTGATCCATCAATGTCTGCGGCTTGAGCACCAACACATCACTTTCCACAGCATCCAGCACCACCTCCGCCGTGTTGCCGATCAGTGCACCGGAAATTCCGGTGCGCGCTACGGTACCGATGATGGTCACTGCTGCCTGCCACTTGTGCGCCGCGAATGGAATCAGCACATCCGCCGGGCCTTCCTCGATATGCAGGTGCGCGTCGTCCACGTCGAACTCAGCCTGGAACGCCTGGCACTGCTCGCGGTAGCGCGCTTCGATGGTTTCCTTGAGTTGGAACGTCGGGTCCGCCGCCGACAGCATCGGCGACGGATGGGCGCTGATCACGTGCAGCTGCGCCTTGGCGAGGCTGGCGATGTCGAAGCCATGATCAATGATCGAATTGTGCAGCGAACGGTGCTCGCTGTCGGTATTGCCCACATCAATTGCTGCCAGGATCACCCCGCCGGCCCATGGCGTGGACGTCTTGACCAGCAACACCGGTGTCGGGCAAAAGCGCAGCAGCTTCCAGTCCGCCGGTGTCAGCAGCGCCTTCTTCAGCGGGCTGTCGGGAAAATGTTGCTTGATCACCAAACCACAGCCCTCAGCCTGCTGCACATCAATGATGGTTTCATGCAGGCTGGCATTCCACGCCTGTTCGGTGGTCACGCTGTAGCCATCCTCCTGCAATCCCGCCTTGAGCAGGCTCAACAGCGCCGAATGCTCATGGTTTTTATCGCAGACCAGCAAGTGCAGGTGCGCGCCGGTAACCTCGGCGATCAGCTTGGCGCGCTTGAGGGCCAGGCTTTCCGAATGCTCGGGCTCGATGACCACCAGGATACTGCGGATGGCTTGCATGGTCGGGATCTCCAAAAGAGTGGGCGTGGAATAACTATAGTTGCTGCCCGGCAGCCGTCATGTTGATGCACATCAAGGCCGGTGGCTGGTGGTCTGCGGCGTGGTCGGTATAATCGCCGGCCTTTTGTGATCCTTTTGCCCGTGAGCCCGATGAACCTGCCAGAAATCCACGAATTCCTCGGTTGCCGCACCCCCGACGCCTGGGTCCAGGCCGCGTTGGCCGATCAGGAAACGCTGCTGATCGACCACAAGAACTGCGAATTCAAGGCCGCGAGCACCGCCTTGAGCCTGATCGCCAAGTATCACGGCCATGTCGACCTGATCAACATGATGTCGCGCCTGGCCCGCGAAGAACTGGTGCACCACGAACAGGTCATGCGCTTGATGAAAAAGCGCAAGATTGAACTGCGCCAGTTGCATGCCAGCCGGTATGCCTCGGGCTTGCGCAAAGTCGTGCGCAACCATGAGCCAGTGAAATTGGTGGATACGTTGGTAGTCGGGGCGTTTATCGAGGCGCGCAGTTGCGAGCGTTTCGAAGCGTTGGTGCCGCATTTGGACGAAGAACTCAGCAAGTTCTACTTCGGCCTGCTGAAAAGCGAGGCGC
Source organism: Pseudomonas sp. Irchel 3H9 (assembly GCF_900187495.1). NCBI lineage: Bacteria > Pseudomonadati > Pseudomonadota > Gammaproteobacteria > Pseudomonadales > Pseudomonadaceae > Pseudomonas > Pseudomonas sp. Irchel 3H9. Next base: position 589,187 of record NZ_FYDK01000002.1, read on the forward strand.
GGCACTTCCAGGGTTACCTGAAGCTGGCCTACCAGTACGGCGATGCCAAGGATATCGCCCAGGTGATTGAGCGGGTGAGGGCGGCCGAGCAGGAATTGATTGAGTCACCTGACGTCGAGTTTCGCTTTCACAGTGGTGTGCCGGCCTGAGGCGACGGCCATGCCGATCAGCGCGGTGATGCCGGTCAGCAGCAGGATCACCGTTTGCGTGCCCAAGGGTGCTGCCAGCACGGCAATCACCAGGCCGGCCAGGGGCTGTGGCAGGTTATTGAGTAGGGTGATCATGCCGACGGTCTTGCCAAAGTCCTCTACCGGGATGACCTGCTGGCGAACGCTGCGCATATACACGCTGTACATCTTGTCGAAGCCTATAACCAGCAGGAAGCCAAGACTGTAGACCCACAGGTTGGGGCTGACCGCCATGATCAGCGCGCCCACAGTGATCAGTCCGTAAGACACGCCGCCGAGGCGTTTTAACGGCAAGGTTGTGCGCGACAGGTAAAACAGAATCACGATAGTCACCAGCGCACCTGCCGCTTGCAGCAGCGCGTAGGCATCCTTGTCGGCGTTGAAATCGCCAGTGACCATGGCGGCGGAAGTGGCCAGGGTGGCGCCAATGAGCAGGTTCACGCCCACCGTCAGCGCAATCAGGCGTTTCAACCCCGGCAGGTTGCGGATATGCGCGACGGCGATGCGCAGCGGTTGCAGCCAGATATCACGGTGCTGCTGATGGGGCTGCGGGTTGACTGAGGTGTTACGTTGCCACGCGCGCATCGCCAGGTCTGCCAACACGAACAGCCCTGCAACCCCCAGCACTACCCAATGCCAGGCCCACACCTCCAGCATCAGCGCGGCCAACAACGGCCCCAGTACCAGGCCGGATTGGTCGGCGATCTGGGAGTAGGACAACGTCTTGGCATAGCTGTATTGCGCAAAGATATGCGGCATCAGCACCTCCCGGGCCATGATGCCTTGGGTGGTCAGCACCCCACATAGCGCGGACAGCAGCACCAGCCAGTAGATACCGTCGAACATCCCGTAAAGCGCCACAGCCACCACACAGGCCAGCGCCCGGTAGACCTGGCTGATATGCAGGATACGCACGGGCGAATACTTGTCGCACACGGCGCCGCACACCGGGAAGGCCAGGAAGCGTGGCAGCGATTCGATAAAAAAGGCCAGGCCTGCCCACGACGCACTTTGGGTGGTTTGAAATACGATCAGCGGCACGATAAACAACAGGATCTGATCCGCCAGACGCGACAGGAACAGCGAAACAAAGAACGCCAGGTAATCCTTACGCATACAACTCCCTGTGATTGGCGTTAAAGAATGCAGGCTATTTGTAAAAAACTCTTAAAAACATGAAGCTTCAGGGACGCCCGTTGGCTATCTGCTTCAGTTGCCCAGCTTGCCACCTATAATGCCGCCTCTTCAATCCGCGTGCGCGCACTGAGAACGTATGGAAAACCTGGGTCAGGGTAAGGTTCTGCTTGTTGAGGACGACGAGAAGCTGGCGGGGCTGATCGCGCATTTTTTATCACAACATGGCTTCGAGCCTCGCGTGGTACACCGAGGTGATGAAGCCTTGGCGGCGTTCCTGGCGTTCAAACCGAAAATGGTCGTACTCGACCTGATGCTGCCGGGCCAGAGCGGCCTACAGGTGTGCCGCGAGATTCGCAGTGTGTCCGACACTCCCATCGTGATCCTCACCGCCAAGGAGGATGACCTGGACCATATCCTCGGCCTGGAATCCGGCGCCGACGACTACGTGATCAAACCGATCAAACCGCCGGTGCTGCTGGCGCGCCTGCGTGCGCTGCAACGCCGCCAATTGCCGGAGCCTACCGTACGCGGGGCGCTGGCGTTCGGTCGGTTGGCCATCGACCGCAGTTGCCGGGTCGTCAGCCTGGGGGACGACAAGATCGACCTCACCACCATGGAGTTCGAATTGCTGTGGTTGCTGGCCAGCAACGCCGGCACCATTCTTTCCCGCGATGACATTCTCAACCGCATGCGCGGCATCGCGTTCGACGGCCTTAACCGCAGCGTCGACGTCTACATCAGCAAACTGCGTGGCAAACTCAATGACAACCCACGTGAGCCGGTGTGTATCAAGACGATCTGGGGCAAGGGGTATCTGTTCAATCCGTTTGCTTGGGAGGTCTAGATGCTGCGCTTATACATGCGCCTGTACATCATCCTCGCGCTGGGGTTGGCGGGGGCGATTTGGCTGGTCAACTACACCTTTGATGAACTGCTGCCCGAAGCCAACGAAACCTATAATCGCGAAGCCATGCGTGGCCCGGCGTACGGTCTGGTGGAGCAGTTGCGCCCGTTGCCGGCCGATGCGCGTCCGGCGCGGCTGGCCCAATTGCAGCCACATTATGGTTTGCTGCTGAAACTGGTCCAGCGTGATGAATTGGCCCTGACCCCCCGTGAACAACAATTGTTGGCGGCCGGCCACTTGGTAGTGCGTGGCGATTTCATGGAGTTCATCGCCTCGGTCGACAGCGGTCCACAACTGCTCGAAATCAAACTGCCGGCAGAGCCGAAATGGCTATACCTGTGGGCCTACAGCCTGCTGGGTCTGTGCCTGGCGGTAGTGCTGTATTTCTGGGTGCGTCCGCATTGGCGTGACTTGGAGCACATCCGTCTGGCCGCACAACGTTTTGGCGACAACGACCTCGGCTCGCGCATCCTGCTGCCGCGCCGCTCCACCGTGCGCGAACTGGCCGGGCACTTCAATCAGATGGCCGAGCGTATCGAGAGCCTGATCGCCAACCAGCGCGAACTCACCAATGCGGTGTCCCATGAGCTGCGTACGCCAATTGCACGATTGTCGTTTGAACTCGACCAACTCAAGCAGCAGGCCGACCCGCGTCAGCGCAGCGAATTGATCGCCGATATGTACGCCGACCTGGGCGAGCTGGAGGAAATGGTCTCCGAACTGCTGACCTACGCCAGCCTGGAACGCGGCGCGACCCAGGTCACTCGCGAGCGCATCGAAGCCCATAGCTGGCTCGACAGCGTGATCGGTAGCGTGGCCCTGGAGGCGGAGGCGGCGGGCATACACTTGTCGTTGCGCACCTGCGAAGTGGACGTGATCCAGATCGAGCCGCGTTTCATGGCGCGAGCGGTGATCAACCTGCTGCGCAATGCCATCCGTTACGCCGAGCACCGTGTGGACATTTCGCTGATCAAATTCGGCAACGGTTATGAAGTGCGGGTATGTGACGACGGCCCGGGTGTACCCGAGGAGAGCCGGGCGAAGATCTTCCAGCCGTTTATGCGCCTGGATGCCAGCCGTGATCGCCGTACCGGCGGCTTCGGCCTGGGCCTGGCGCTGGTGCAGCGAGTGTCCCAATGGCATGGCGGGCAGGTGCATGTGCAGGATTCGGAGCGGGGCGGGGCGTCGTTTCGGATGACGTGGGCGAACGCTGAATAACGTTTATGAACACGATGAAGGTGAAATGTGGTGGAGGGCTTGCTATGGCTGAGCAAGCCCTTCATCACAGGGTGGGCTCGTGTCCGGCTTTAATGGTCCAGCGCACTCAACACTGCATGGGCGACTTTCACCCGCTCTGCATTCGGGTAGTTCTTGTTCGCCAGAATCACCACCCCTAATCCCTTGCTCGGCACGTAGGCCACATAGGCGCCAAAACCATTGGTGGAGCCGGTCTTGTTCACCAGCGTGTTGGCGTGGGGCGCTTGGGCAGGGGTTAGCCAGTTCACCTTGTGCGGCTCCATGGCCATTGGTGTGGAGTTGCCGTCAGTCAACGCATCGAGCGTGATGGGATAAGGGTACATTTCCCAGCCCAGCCCTTGGGTCATGCCGTCGACGGTGTAGTAGCCGGTATGAGTGATGCTGACCGCGCGTTGCACGGCGCTTTCCAGCTTCGCCGGGTTCATGTTGGCTTGCACATAACGCAGCAAGTCCGAGGCGCTGGTCTTGATGCCGTAAGCCTCACTGTCCATGGCGCCGGGGCCGACGCGCACCGGTTTGCCATCCTTGCCGTAGCCTTGTGCGTAGAGGCTCATCTGACTCGGCGGCACCTTGACGAAGGTGTGCTTGAGCCCAAGTTTGGGCAGCAGGGTTTTTTCCATCGCCTGATCGAACGGTTGCTTGAGGCTCTGCGCCGTCAGGTAGCCGAACAGGCCCAGGCTCGGGTTGGAATACAAACGCTGGGTGCCTGGGGCGAAGTCGGGTTTCCACTGCTGGAAGTAGCTGATCATGTGCTGATTGTTGTCAGCCTCCGGTGGAAATTGCAGAGGCAGGCCGCCGGCGGTGTAGGTGCCGAGGTTAAGAATGCTGATGTGATCAAACTTGCCGCCACCCAAGGCTGGCAGGTAGTCGCTGGCCGGGGCCGAAAGCTTGAGTTTGCCGGTGGCCGCCGCATAACCGGCGAGGGTGGCGGTGAAGGTTTTGCTCACCGACCCGACTTCGAACAGGGTGTTCTCGCTGACGGGCTGCCCCGTCTCCTGGGAGGCCACGCCGTAGTTGAAATAGTGCGCTTTGCCGTCCTGAACCACGCCGACCACAAGACCGGGAATGGCCTGTTGCTGCATCAGCGGCTTGACACTCGCGTCCACCACCGCCTGCAGATCGGTCGCGGCCAGGCAGTGGCCGGTAGCGACAAGGGCGGCTACCGCCGTGAGATTGCGCATGCCTGAGAACATAGATAGGGGCATGAGAGTGTTTCCATGAAAGTGATCGATTAAAAAAAGACCCTCGCGGGGGAGGCAAATATAGGCAGTTCGCCTGCTCTGGGCAAACGATGAAGTCTCTTGCCTGGGTATAACGGGAGAAGGCCAACGTGATAAATTTTTTAGAAACATAATGAAACATTCTCCGAGGCGCACCGCTCTACCGCTACACCTGTACTGAGTTATTCCATGAAAACACCGCGCCCCTCCGCTCGTATGCCCCACCTGACCCAACTGCGAAACCTCAAGATGGCGCGCTCGGCGCACGCTTATGTGCGCGGCAGTACCGTTCAATTCTACGAGTGGCTGCACAGCTTGCCTGGACGCCGTTTGCCCCGCGGGCCAGCGATCTGGATCTGCGGCGACTGCCACGCTGGCAACCTTGGCCCCACCGGCGACACCAAGGGGCGCATCGATATGCATATACGCGACCTGGACCAGGCAGTGATTGGCAACCCGGCCCACGACCTGGTGCGCCTGGCCTTGTCCCTGGCGACCGCTGCGCGAGGCTCGGACCTGCCGGGGGTAACCACCGCACGCATGCTTGAAGAAATGATGGTGGGCTACGAGCAAGCCTTCAAAGACAAACCCGATGAAACGCCGCCACGCCCGTCCCAGGTCAAGGCGGGGATGCGCAACGCCGTGGCGCGCACCTGGAAGCACTTGGCCCGTGAGCGCATCGAAAGCGCCCGGCCGACCATCCCGTTAGGCAAGCATTTCTGGCCGTTGTCGCGGGCCGAAAAAAGTGCGCTGAAAGTCGTCTGCGCGTCGGACGAGATCCACCAGTTGGTCACTTCGCTCAAAGGCCGGCCCAAGGACGCCAAGGTCGAACTTTTGGATTGCGCTTATTGGGTCAAGGGCTGCAGCTCCCTTGGCTTGTTGCGCTACGCGGCCTTGCTCGGTGTTGGTGATAAGGATGATCAGGCGTATTGCCTGATCGATATCAAGGAGGCGGTCGGCGCCGCTGCACCCCGTGCCGCACGGGCGAAGATGCCCAGGGACAACGCCCGCCGGGTTGTGGAAGCTGCGCGTCAGCTGTCGCCGGGCCTTGGCGAGCGGATGGTGGCGACGCGGTTTCTGGATCACGGGTTTTTTATTCGCGAGCTGCTGCCTCAGGACATGAAGTTGGAGTTGGATGAGTTGAGCGAGACTGACGCGATGCACGCTGCGGGTTATTTGGCTCGGGTGGTTGGCGTAGCTCATGCCCGGCAGATGGATCGGGCGACTCGTAAGGATTGGATGGCGGTTTTGCAGGAAAACCGGTCAAGGGAGTTGGATGCGCCTTCGTGGTTGTGGACCAGCGTGGTGCAGCTGGTGGGGAGTCATGAGCAGGGGTATTTGGATCATTGCCGGCGGTATGCTTTGGAGCATTGATGCTGAGGGTGGGATGGGTTTTGCGTAGGAGAGCTGGTACATGTCTGTTTCTGCGTCATCGGCGGCCAGTGTTACGCCATTTGACTGATGGTCCCCTATCCAAATGTGGGAGGGGGCTTGCTCCCGATGGCGGCCTGACAGTCGACTCATATGTTGGTTGGGGTACATAGCCATCTCTGCGGTAACGGCGGCTTAGGGTTCCGCGCTTACAGCGGGTCACTTTCGGAAAGGTCGGAATGCCGGCCCATCCAAAAGTAACCAAAAGGCCTTCGCCCCAACGCTCGGTGCCTCGCCTAGGATCTGTATGCCCTCACTCCGGCTTGGATCTATGGCCCAGTGCGGCTAACCCGGCGTCCTGCCGGGTTGCCCACGGATTCAAGCCTGCGTTCGGCCAGCGCGTTTGACGGGGCGCTTTGGATCAAGATCAAAAGCAGGAGCAACAGCCAGAGCAGCGCCAGTCATGCCAGGTATTTGTTGAACCACCCCAGTGTTCTTTCCCATGCCAGGTTGGCGGCTGCTTCGTCATAACGTGGCGTCGAGTCATTGTGGAAGCCGTGATTGGCGCCCTTGTAGATGAACGCTTCATAGGTTGTGCCGGCCGCTTTCAAGGCTGCCTCGTAGGGCGGCCAGCCTTCGTTGATACGTGTATCCAGCTCGCCGAAGTGCAGCATGATCGGCGCCTTGATCCGCGGTACGTCCTTGGCTTCCGGTTGGCGGCCGTAGAACGAGACGGCTGCGCCCAGTTCGGGGTAGGCCACCGCTGCTGCGTTGGTCACGCCACCGCCGTAGCAGAAGCCGGTGATGCCGACTTTTCCGGTGCTGCTGTCGTGGTGCATCAGCCATTCGATGGCGGCGAAGAAGTCGTTCATCAGTTTGGTCGGGTCGACGGTCTGTTGCAGCGCCACGCCTTTTTCGTCATTGCCGGGGTAGCCGCCGACCGAGGTCAGACCGTCCGGGGCCAGGGCGATGAAGCCGGCTTTGGCCAGGCGTCGGGCGACGTCTTCGATATACGGGTTCAGGCCGCGGTTTTCGTGGACCACCACCACCGCCGGCAACTTGCCCGCAGCCTTGGCCGGGCGTACCAGGTAGCCGCGTACCGTGCCGTTACCCTTGGGTGAGGGGTAGGTGACGTAGTCGGCGACGATGTCCGGGTCGGTGAATTTCACTTGCTCGGCCAGGGCGTAGTTAGGGCTCAGGGAGGCGAGCAGAGCGGAAGCGGTCAGGCCGCCAAACGTGAACAGCGCAGCGCGGTCGAGAAACTCACGGCGGTTGATCTTGCCGTGGGCGTAGCCGTCGTAGAGTTCCAGCAGTTCGGGGGCAAAGTCTTTCGCGGTGAGACGAGTCATCGGTGCAATCCTCGATTAGCGGTGACAGTCAATGTAGACCAGCTTCAGTCCTCGCGGCCATGGGCGGCAGCGGCCAGTTGGCCGGTGTCGACGCGCACGAACACCGAGTCGCCGATTGCCGTGAGCACGTCGCCGGCGTATACCTCGCAGACCACGCGGGTTTTGCGCTCCACGTTGCCTTCGACCCTGGCGCGCAAGGTGAGGGTGACACCCATGGGCGTGGGCTTGATGAATTTGATGCCGAGGTTGCCGGTCACGCAGTCGATGCGTGGCAGGCTGCCGGGTTCGCGTTGCTCGGTGCGGTAGTGGTAGGCCATGGCGGTCCAGTTGGAATGGCAGTCCACCAGCATGGCGATCAGGCCGCCGTAGACCAGGTCCGGCCAGCCAGTGAAGTGAGCTTCTGGCGCGTGTTGGGCGATCAAATGGATGCCGTCTGCGTCCCAGCGGCTCTTGATGTGCAGCCCGTGAGGGTTGCTGCCCCCGCAGCCGTAGCAGATGCCTTCCGGTGCGGTGATGTCTTGTAGCGCTTGCATGCAACGTCCTTATTGTTGTGGGCGACTATTCTGTTTAGCAGGACAAACGCGTGATGGGAATACATCCAGACTTTGCGGAGTGGTGCATGAAACGTGGATTTTTGCCGGTTGCGCTTGTCCTGGGCTTTATCGCCAGCGCCCAGGCGGTGGAGTACAAGGACGTCAATCACACTGCCAGCCAGATCAGTTTCACCTACGAACAACTGGGGCAGCGGATGTATGGGAGGTTCAAGGAATTCGAGGGCACCTTGGCCTTTGATACGCAGGCGCCGGAGGCGGGACACGCGCTGCTCAAGATCCAGCTCACCAGCATCAGCGCCGGCAGTGACGATGCCAATGACACCCTGCAACGCGCGTCCTGGTTTGACACTGGGACCTATCCGGTCGGGGTGTATGAATCCACTGGGGTCAAGGCGCTGGGGGATAACCGCTTCAGGATCAGCGGCAACCTGACCATCAAGGGCACCACACGCCCGGTTGATGTAAAGGTGGTGCTTAAGGAGCTGGATGGCATTGGCGTGTTCGACGGCGAATTCATCCTCAATCGCGGCGATTTCAAGATCGGTGAGGGTGAATGGGCCGGCAACAGCGTGGTTTCCAACGACATCCATATCAAATTCAAGATGGTCGCACCGCAGCGTTAGCGGGCGAACTTCTTCGCACCGGCCACGCAGGCGATCACCGCCACCGTCACCAGCACCATGCCGAGACTGACCTGTTCATGCAGCAGGCCCGCTGCCAGCGCCAGGCCGAAGAACGGTTGCAGCAACTGCAACTGGCCGACGGCCGCGATGCCACCTTGAGCCAGGCCGCGATACCAGAACACAAAGCCGATCAACATGCTGAACAGCGCCACATAGCCCAGGCTCAGCCAGGCTGTCAGGCTGATGCCGGCAAAGCTTGGCGGAGCAAGGAGCAGGCCTAACGGCAGCACCACCGGCAGTGACACCACCAGCGCCCAGCAGATCACCTGCCAGCCGCCCAGGCTGCGCGACAGTTTCGCGCCCTCGGCATAGCCCAAGCCGCACACCAACACCGCCAGGAGCATCAGCAAATCGCCGGCCGGTGCGGCGCTCACGCCCTGGGCGAAGGCATAACCCGTCACCAAGGCACTGCCCAGAATCGAAAACACCCAGAACACCGGTCGCGGCCGCTCGCCGCCACGCAGTACGCCAAACACCGCCGTGGCCAGGGGGAGCAGGCCGATAAACACAATGGAATGGGCGGAGGTTACGTATTGCAGGGCCAGGGCGGTGAGCAGGGGGAAGCCGATCACCACGCCGAGGGAGACGATCAGCAGGGGCACCCATTGAGTGCGCGCGGGGCGTTTTTCCTTGAACAGCCACAGCAGAAGCAGCCCCAATGCGGCAGCGATGGCGGCGCGAATCATCGTCAGAAACACCGGATCGAATTCCATGACCGCCAAGCGCGTAGCGGGCAGTGAGCCGCTGAAAATCACCACGCCGATAAAGCCATTGATCCAACCCTGAGTGCTGTTGTCCAGGGCGTTGAGGGGAGACGTACGTTCCATGGGGGCTGTCCCGAAAAAGAGGAGTTGCGTGGTGCCCATCCTAGGATCGAGAATCAAGACAATCAAAAAAATGTCATGGATACATCGCCAATGCCCCGCGCCCGTTACAAGTCACTGGTCGACACCTTTGCCGAAGACATTCGCAGCGGGAAACTGCCCCCCGGTATGCGTTTGCCTACCCATCGCCAATTGGCCGCGGATCATGGCTTGGCGCTGGTCACCGCCAGTCGGGTGTATGCCGAGCTGGAGGCCATGGGGCTGGTCAGCGGAGAGACCGGGCGCGGCACCTTTGTGCGCGAGATTGCGTTGCCGCCAGGGCAGGGCAGTGGGCAGATGACCATCGCGGCGGGCATGCTCGACCTCAACTTCAATTACCCCTCGTTGCCGGGTCAGGCGGACTTGCTGCGCACTGCGTTGCGCCAATTGGCGCTGTCCGGTGACCTCGAAGCGCTGCTGCGTTATCAGCCCCACGCCGGTCGCCTGCATGAGCGCGCCACCATTGCCCGCCACCTGCTGAGCCGAGGGCTGACAGTGCAGGCCGAGCAGGTGTTGGTGGTCAGCGGCGCCCAACATGGGTTGGCGGTGGCGATGATGGCGTTGCTCAAGCCGGGGGATGTGATCGCGGTGGACGCGTTGACCTATTCGGGGTTCAAGGTGTTGGCAGAGACCCTGCATCTGGAAATCGTCGCGATTCCCGTCACCGCCAGCGGCCCGGACCTGGAATATCTGCATAGCGTGTGTCGCAAGCGTCCGGTTCGCGCGGTGTACAGCATGCCGACCCTGCACAATCCGCTGGGCTGGGTGATGGGCATGGAGCAGCGCGAGCAGCTGGTCGCCATCGCCCGCCAGCACAACCTGATGATCATTGAAGACGCGGCCTACGCGTTTTTAGTTGAGGACGCGCCACCGCCCCTGGCGAGCCTGGCACCGGAACGTACGGTGTATGTGGGTGGGTTGTCGAAGAGTGTCGCCACAGGGCTGCGCGTGGGATTTGTCGCGGCGCCTGTTGCGTGGATGAAGGCGTTGGAGCGCACCATCATGGCGACCACCTGGAACGTGCCCGGGGTGATGAGCGCGATTGCCGTGGCCTGGATCGAGGACGGCACCGTTGCCCACTTGGAAGCACAAAAGCGCCAGGATGCCCGGGCTCGGCAAGCCTTGGCTGCGCAGGTGTTGAAGGGGGTGGCCCACACCAGCCACCCGTCATCGTATTTTTTGTGGCTGCCCCTGGCGGAAGATGCCCGCGCCGATCAAGTCGCCATGGCCTTGCAGCGCGAGGGCGTTTCCGTGTCCACCGCTGAGCCCTTTGCCGTTTCGGCCCAGGTGCCCCATGCGCTACGCCTGGCGTTGGGGTCGGTGGACATGCCGTCGCTGCGCGAGGCGTTGCTCAAGGTGCGCAACGTGGTGGCGTGGTGAGCCACCGCTAGCCATCAGAATTTAAAGGCCTGGCGACCGATCAGCAGCCAGTGGCCTTTCTGCTTTTGCCAGACCTGGAAGTTTTCGATGTCGGTAGGCACTTCGACGCCACTGTTCACCGCCTGTGCGTGAAAGTGGTTGCGCACCAGTGCCGTGTCGCCTTGCAGAGTGATGGTTTGTTTTTGCATTTCCAGAGTCTTGAAGCCGCTGCGACCGGTCTCGATATCGGCGATGAATTCCTGTTTGTTCTGAATTTTGCCGCTGGAGTGGCCGTAGGTGAGTTGCTCGGCGGTGAGGGCCTGGAGCTGCTTGATGTCTTTGTGCAGCATGGCTTGGGTCAGGTGATCGACCGCTTGGGCTACGTCGTTGTCGGCGGGGGCTGCGGCCACGTAGCCGCTGAACAGGCACAGAAAACCGATCAGCACTTTGACGTTTTGCATGGGTGTTTCCTTATTGTTGTTGGGGTGTGCACGACAGCTATAGTCGTCGTACAACCATGCAATATTTGCCGGGTCTAAGGAAAGTAAAATTTTGAAATACCCCGACAAGATTGGTATTTGTAGGTTTTAGCTCCTTATACGATGTCCCAACACGCGGGGGGCTCGTACACGGAAGGTTTTGGCACTTCCTGGGTGGATGGCGCATTGCTATGCTAACGCCGACCCAACACCTGCCCGAGTGACAAAATGGATTTTGACTGGCACAGCGACCCCATCACCCGCGCCACCCCGGTGACCGCACACTACAAAAACACCCAGAACGTGCGGCGCTTCATGCGTGAGCACTGCGGGCCGACCTTCAAGTTCGATCGTCCCTTCATGGCCTGGATTCGCAACGATATCCCCAAGACCCTGGGCGACGTGGTGGATGAATGGCAGCGCCTGAACCATGACAACCGCCCATGATCACCCAGGGACTGGTTGTACTGATCAACTACGGCATTCATCTGGCGCCCGGCCTGTGGTTTGCCCTCACCCCCAAATCGCTGCCAGGTGCCGCTGTGTGCTGCCGGCATTTGTCGTTAAAACAAAGCCGGTAACTGACACGATGAGGATCAAAATGTGGGAGGGGGCTTGCTCCCGATGGCGGTGGTTCAGTTGGAACAGCTTTGCCTGATACACCGCCATCGGGAGCAAGCCCCCTCCCACAGGGTAAATCGTTAGTTTGTGATCAGTGGCGGGGTGCGCGGGGGGATCAATCGCTTGCTGCCGGTCGCTTCATACGCCGCCGCCAACCGCAGCAATGCCGAGTCATCATAAGCGCGCCCGGCAAATGTCAGCCCTACCGGCATGCCGATGTCCGCCATCACGCCCATCGGCACGGTGACGGTTGGCACGCCCAGGTGGCGGATGGCGAGGTTGCCGTTGGCCACCCAGATACCATTGCTCCAGGCGATATCGGCGCTGGCTTCGTTTACATCGGCATCCGCCGGGCCCACGTCGGCGACGGTGGGGAACAGCACAGCGTCGAGGCCGAGTGTTTCCATCCAGTCCTCCAGGTCGATTCGCCGGGTTTGCTCCAGGCCGCGCAGGCCGTCGGGCACGGTGCTGATTTCATTCCAGGGCGTGATGCCGCGCTGGGCCATGCGCACGTATTCGTCCATGCCGGCGGCGAGGTCGTCTTCACGGTTGGGCAGGGTGCCGGGGTCGTGGGGGAAGATTTTCGGGCCGTCCACATCCGCCAGGCGGTTGAGGGTTGGGTCGTTGTTGGCGCGCAGGAAATCATCGAAAGCCCAGGCGGACAGTTCCCATAACTCGTCGTGCAGGAATTCCTTGGACACCAAACCTCGGGTGAACACCGTCGGCGCGCCGGTGCGATCGCCTTCGCAGTTGGACACCAGGGGGAAATCCACTTCGATGACTTCGGCGCCAGCCGCTTCCAGCGCCTTGCGGGCGTCTTTCCACAGGTCGATCACGCTGGCGCGGGTGTTGATCTGTTGCCCGGTCGGGCCGCCGATGCCGGGTTTTTCGCTGGTGCCGGCGTCGGGGTCGGCATTGATGTACATGCGCGGTACACCCAGGCGTTTGCCCGCGAGGGATTCAGCCGTCGCAGCCAGCTCAGCGTAAGACGCCGGGCGCACCGAGGCGACGCTGGGGATCGGCACCCAGGGTTGCAGGCGCCATAGGTCGCCACGGGTGTCGGGGTCTTCGGCGACCACCACATCGAGGACTTCCAGCAGGTCGGCCATGGTGCGGGCGTATGGCACCACCACGTCCATGGTTGGCGTCAGCGGCCAATTGCCGCGCACCGAAATCACCCCACGGGAGGGGGTGTAGGCGCACAGGCCATTGTTGGACGCCGGACCGCGTCCGCTGGACCAGGTTTCTTCTGCAAGGCCGAATGCCGCGAAACTGGCGGCGGTTGCAGTACCCGCGCCGTTGGACGAGCCGGAGGCGAACGGTGCGGTGAGGTAGTCAGCGTTATAGGGGCTTTCGGCGCGGCCATATACGCCACGCTGCATGCCGCCATTGGCCATCGGCGGCATATTGGTCTTGCCCAGGCAAATGGCGCCACCGGCGCGCAGGCGTTCGATGGTGAACGCGTCGCGCTGGGCGGTCAGTTTGGCAAATGCCGGGCTGCCGGAGGCCGCAGTCAGGCCTTTGACCAGGTAACTGTCCTTGGCGGTGTAGGGAATGCCATCCAATGGCCCAAGCGTTTCGCCCTTGGCCCGGCGTGCATCGGACGCCTCGGCTTCTTTGAGCGCTTGTGGGTTGCGCACCACCACAGCGTTAAGCGCGGTGGCGGTCTGCGGGCCGTCGTACGCATCGATCCGTGCGAGATAAGCCTGGACCAATTCAACGGCAGTGGTCTGGCCGGATTCAAGCGCCGCGCGCAATTGGGCAATGGAGACTTCGGTAACTTGCATGACGTTTTCTTCGCCGCCTTCAGATGGAGGTATGGCCGCAGTCTACGTACAGATATTTCACAAAACCAGCGCCGAATAGTCCGCGAAGGCAGCGCGCATCACCTGCCAGGTCGCCTCGTCAGCCGGAATCAGATGCTCGATGCGCAGCGAGGTGAGGGTGATGTCCTGGGGCATGCCGAACGTGGTGAAGGTCGACAAAAAGTTCAGCTCGCCTTCGAGTGAGCGGATGCGCGTGAGCACCAGCGGCGGCATTTCGGTGGGTAATTGGGTGTGAGTCGGCGCTGGCAAACTCGCCATCAGCGCAGCCAATGCCGGATTGCCCAGCGCCTCGCGGGTTGCCCGTTGCCAGGCCAGAGTGCGGATCTCTTCGGCGTTGATCAGGTGGTCGCCCAGGCCACCGGTTTGCAGCAGGGTGGTCAGCAGGTTCAAGCCATCGGCTGCATCTGCTTTGATGCCCACCCGTTCAAACAGCAGCCCGGTACTGACATTCGCCGCCAGCACTTGCCACTCGCTGCCCAGCAGAATCGCAGGCGCGGGGTTGTTGGCGTGCAGCACATGGTTGACCGCTTCGCGAACCGCGGCCATGGCCGGTGAGGCAAGCGGGGTCGCGGTGTAGCGCGGGGCGTAACCGGCGGCGAGGAACACGCGGTTGGATTGCTCCAGCGGTGTCTCCAGTGCGGTCAACAGGTTGTGCAGTGTCCCCGGACTAGGTGTGGCGCGACCGGTTTCGAGGCAACTGAGATGACGCTGAGAAATCCCGGTGATCAGGGCGAGGTCCAGTTGGCTCAACTTGGCCTGTCGGCGCAGTTGGCGCAGGTGTTCACCGGCGCTAGCAGGGTTTTCCATGACGTGTTCATGACCTCCGAGGTCATTGCGAGGGGCCAAACCTTATCACTAAGGTGGGCCTCGATCACCTCAAGGACGACACCATGCACAGACCTTATATTGCCCTGGCCGGCTTGCTCGGTTTTTCGCTGTACACCCTGGTTACGATGCTGACTGCCGAGCAATCGCTGCTGGCCTTTGGGCGCGAGCTGATGTCTCGACCGGACACCGCGCAAGTCGTGATCGACCTCTACCTGATGGCGGTATTGGCGTGCGTATGGATGTATCGGGATGCGCGCGGGCGAGGGCGGTCAGTGCGTTCGGTGGTGCCGTACTTTTTATTGACGGCGGTGTTTGTGTCAGTGGGGCCGCTGCTCTATATCGTGGTGCAGGGAGTCAGGGATGAATGACCTCCTGAGAGTCTATGCCCTGTGTGTACTGGTGCTGTGCCTGAAGATGTTTGCGGTTTCCTGCTACCAAGGGTATTTCCGCATTCGAGGCCTGGCATTCACCAACGCTGAAGATGCGGCTTTCTTTAAGCGCGCCAGGCATTCGATAGAGCTGCCACCGGTTGGCCGAGCGAGCAGAGCGTGGGCCAATGATCTGGAGAACATCCCCGTGTTTTTTGTGCTGGGAGGGCTGTGTGTTGCGCTGGAGGCGCCCGCTGTGGCGAGTGCGTGGTTGTTTGGCGGTTTTACCCTGGCCCGTCTGGCGCATACGGTGACGTATCTGGCGGGTTGGCAACCTTGGCGAACGCTGGCGTATGGGGTCGGGGTGATCTGCTTGCTCGGGCTTGGCGCGATGACTTGTTGCAGGCTTGTCTGAAATTCAGTGGCATCCCGCTCACTTCTGTAGTGAGCGAGCTTGCCTCGCGCGGGGCAAGCCCGGTCACCACAAAAAGCGCCTCACTGACTCAAACCCATCGCCTGCCTTCGGTTGTCTTGATACGCCATGACCTGTAACTGGCCTTGAAGTCGTATGGGGTCGGGGTGATCTGTTTGCTCGGGCTTGGCGCTATGACTTGTTGCAGGCTTGTCTGAAATTCAGCGGCATCCCGCTTACTTCTGTAGTGAGCGAGCTTGCCTCGCGCGGGGCAAGCCCGCTCACCACAAAAAGCGCCTCACGGACTCAAACCCATCGCCTGCCTTCGGTTGTCTTGATACGCCGTAACCTGTAACTGGCCTTGAAGTCGTATGGGGTCGGGGTGATCTGTTTGCTCGGGCTTGGCGCTATGAGCTGTTTAAGGCTTGTATGAAGTTCAGCGGCCTCCCGCTTACTTCTGTAGTGAGCGAGCTTGCCTCGCGCGGGGCAAGCCCGCTCACCACAAAAAGCGCCTTACGGACTCAAACCCATCGCCTGCCTTTGGTTGTCTTGATACGCCGTGACCTGTAACTGGCCTTGAAGTCGTATGGGGTCGGGGTGATCTGTTTGCTCGGGCTTGGCGCTATGACTTGTTGCAGGCTTGTCTGAAATTCAGCGGCATCCCGCTTACTTCTGTAGTGAGCGAGCTTGCCTCGCGCGGGGCAAGCCCGCTCACCACAAAAGCGCCTCACTGACTCAAACCCATCGCCTGCCTTTGGTTGTCTTGATACGCCGTCACCTGTAACTGGCCTTGAAGTCGTATGGGGTCGGGGGTGATCTGCTTGCTCGGGCTTGGCGCTATGACCTGTTTAAGGCTTGTATGAAGTTCAGCGGCCTCCCGCTTACTTCTGTAGTGAGCGAGCTTGCCTCGCGCGGGGCAAGCCCGCTCACCACAAAAGGGCCTTACTGACTCAAGCCCATCGCCTGCCTTTGGTTGTCTTGATACGCCGTGACGTGTAACTGGCCTTGAAGTCTGCGGCGCCACCGGCGGACTGCTCACACCGAAGCGTTGGAGTCGGTCAGGACGGGCCGGAGTGCGGGGGTTAGTTACGACTTCTAACCGTAGGGCGTGGCGCCCCTGCGATCCACCAACCGGATACTGTCCCGCCCACCCCGCTTGGACTCATACAGCGTGGTATCCCCTTGCTCAATCAACGCCGCCAGGCTCTCCGGCGGCTGATCGAACAGGTTGGCGCCAATGCTCAGGGTCACCGGTTGCGGGGTGCTGAAGCTCTGCGAGGCCAGTTGCTGAAACTGGTCGCGCAGGCTGCTGCCCAGTTCGACGATCTGCTCAGCCGACGTGGGATTGAGCAGGATCACAAACTCATCGCCGCCCAGCCGTGCTGCCAGTGCGCCTCGGGGCACGACGGCGCGGATCATTTCGCTCAATGCGATCAACAGGCGGTCGCCGGCGGTGTGGCCGTGGAGGTCGTTGACGCCTTTGAAGTTGTCGATGTCGATCAGCAGCAGGGCGCCGGGTTGGGTCGAAGATACCTGGGCCAGCAGGCGAGGGGCGCGCAGGTCGAGGGCGCGACGGTTGTAGAGGGCGGTTAGTGGATCGCGGGCGGCGAGGCGGGCGATCTGTTGTTCGCGGCGGTAGCGTTCGGAACCCGTCATGGACAAGGCAATCAGCATGATTGCCATGGCGCCTTCCACCAGGGAGATCTGGATGATCTCACCCTTGAAGGCGGCGAGGTCGATCAGGGTGCCGGGAATGACCACCGACAGCGTTTTGGCCACGTAAAAGGTCCCGTGGAGCAGCAGCACAAAACGCAACTGCACCGCGCCGACGCTCAGGGACCGGCCATGGGGCCGCAGCAGGAAACTGGCGCGCAGGGTGGGCAGGGCGACCAACAGCGATTGCACCGCCAGCATGGCTTTGGACCATGATTGGTCCGTTGGCAGCGCGAGCATGGCGAACCAGATCACGGGCATCAGGGCCCAGGCGCGTGATACGCGTACTTGGGTAAACCGCGCCACGCCGAGCAGAAACAGGAAGTGTGCGGTCACCAGCAAACCGTTGGCGAACCAGATGCCGATGACTAAAAAGCCATTAATGCGCAGCAGGGCCAGGAGAGAACCGATGGTGATGGTGGCGAAACCGCTGCTCCACAACAGCAGCGAGGGTTCGCGCACGCTGCGCCATTCGACCAGCAGGTAAAGGGCGGCAGCGGCTGCCAAGGCAACGGTGAGTGCCAAAATCGTGGGAGGGTCGAGCGTCATTTCTTGCTGGGTCTGCCTGGTGTGCGTTTAAACCGGGATTGTAAGCGCACACGCAGGTTTTTCAGAGCATTCTGTGTAGTGGCACACAGCCAGCCGATGATCGGCGGGTCAAACGCCTTTGGTCGACGGCAGCAGAATCGTCAGGATGCCCACCAGCGGCAGGAACGAGCACAGTTTGTAGACGTACTCGATGCCGTGGTTATCCGCGAGCAAACCGAGCAACGCCGCGCCAATCCCGCTGAAACCGAACATCAGGCCAAAGAACACACCTGCGATCATCCCTACATTGCCCGGCACCAGTTCTTGGGCAAACACCACAATGGCCGAGAACGCCGAAGCCAGGATAAAGCCAATCACCACACTGAGCACGGCGGTCCAGAACAGATCGACGTAGGGCAGGGCCAGGGTGAAGGGCGCGGCGCCGAGGATGGAGAACCAGATGACTTTCTTGCGGCCGATTTTGTCGCCGATCGGGCCGCCTGCGAAGGTGCCCACGGCCACCGCACCGAGGAACAGGAACAGGTACATCTGGGAACTCGATACCGACAGGTGGAATTTTTCAATCAGGTAAAACGTGAAGTAGCTGGTCAGGCTGGTCATGTAGAAGTACTTGGAGAACACCAGCACTGCCAGCACCACCAGGGCAAACGTCACGCGGCCTTTGGACAAGCCGTGGGTGGCTTTGCCGCCTTGCTTGAGCTTGAACAGCGCGAGGTGGTTGCGGTACCAACGGCTCAAGCCATACAGCACCAGGATCGCGAACACCGCGAACAGACCGAACCAGGCGATATTGCCCTGGCCGTAGGGAATGATGATCGCCGCTGCCAGCAACGGGCCGAAGGCGCTGCCGGTGTTGCCACCGACCTGGAAGGTCGATTGCGCAAGGCCGTAGCGTCCGCCGGAAGCCAGGCGCGCCACGCGGGAGGTTTCCGGGTGGAAGGTCGACGAGCCTACGCCCACCAGACCCGCCGCCAGCAGGATCGCCGGGAAGCTGCCGACAAACGCCAGCATCAGGATCCCGATCAACGTGCACACCATGCCGGCCGGCAGCAGCCAGGGCTTGGGATGACGATCAGTGTGGTAGCCGATCCACGGTTGCAGCAGCGAGGCGGTCAGTTGGAAGGTCAGGGTGATCAGCCCCACCTGGGCAAACGTCAGTCCGTAATTGGCCTTGAGCATGGGGTAGATCGACGGCAGCACGGCCTGGATCAGGTCATTGATCAGGTGCGCCAAAGCGCAGGCACCGAGGATACGCATAACTAATGGGCTTGCTTGGGGCGCACTGGTAGCAGTGGCGGGTGACGCGGTGAGTGTCGACATGCAGGCATTCCATACAAGGCAGCGAACAGGGGCCGCCAATACGTGGCTGGCGGCCCATTTCAAATTGTGTCGGGCTTTATGCTAGATTCAGTAAAAATGTCTGTCTCACGAAATTCGGGCAGTAACTGTCGCAAAAAGGGCTAAATGATCAAGTCACTGGATAAATTCCTGCAGGAGATCGACGAAGGCGAGTGGGCTGTGATCAGTTCGGCCACCGACTATCCTGAAAACTGGGTGATCCCCGACCACAGCCACGAGAAGCATCAACTGCTCTACGCGACCGAAGGGGTCATGGTAGTGCATTCGGCGCAGAACCAGTGGACAGTGCCGCCCAATCGCGGCTTCTGGATGCCCTGCGGGCACGTGCATTCCCTGCGCTGCGTAGGGCCGCTGAAAATGCGCAGCGTGTTTGTGCGCCCCGACAGCTTCCCCAATCTGCCCACCGAAACCAAGGCTGTGAGCATCTCGCCGCTGCTGAGCGAGCTGATCAAGGCCTCGGTCAGTCTCAAGCCGCCTTATGCCGAAGACTCGCGGGATGCGCGGATCATGCACCTGATCCTCGACGAACTGGCCATCCTGCCCGCGTTGCCGTTATCCCTGCCACAGCCTGCCGACCCGCGTATCCAGCGGATCTGCCTGGCGCTGCAACAGAATCCGGGCGATGCCTCGACAGTGGCGCACTGGAGCGAGCGCCTGGGCCTGGATCAGAAAACCATCCAGCGCCTGTTTCGCAAGGAAACCGCCATGACCTTCGGCCAATGGCGCCAACAGGCGCGGTTGCTACTGGCCCTGGAGCGCATGGCGATGGGGGAAAAGATCATCGACGTAGCGTTGGAGCTGGGCTACGAAAGCCCCAGCGCCTTCACCAGCATGTTCAAGAAACAGTTCGGCAAGACGCCGAGCCTGTTTTTCAAGCCGGGCCCAGCAGCCGGTTGAACGCGTCGATATCCAGCGGGCGGCTGAGGAAGTAGCCCTGGCCTTCATCACAGGCCACGGCCTTGAGCATCGCCAGGTGCTCGGCGGTTTCGATGCCTTCGGCGGTCACCGTGAGTGCCAGGGCACGTCCCAGGCCGACGATGGCATGGATGATGGCTTGGTCATCCTCGCTGTCTTCCAGTCGGGTCAGAAAGCTGCGGTCTATTTTCAAGCCATCGAACGGGAACGCGCGCAGGTAGCTCAGTGATGAATACCCGGTGCCAAAGTCGTCCATGGCGATGCGGATGCCCAGTTGTTTGAGGGCGCGCATCACGTCCAGCGCACCGACGGCGTCTTCGAGCATGACGCTTTCGGTGATTTCCAGTTCCACCCGCGCCGGTTCGATACCCGATGCCTGCAACGCGTGACGCACGCGCTCCATCAGGTTGCCGCGCTTGAACTCGGTCGGCGACAGGTTGACCGACACAAACAACGCATCCGGCCACTGGGCGGCACAGGCACAGGCGGTTTCCAGCACCCAGTCACTCAGCGACAGGATCAGGCCGGACTCTTCGGCAATCGGGATAAAGGTGTCCGGCGCGATCAGGCCGCGCTCCGGGTGTTGCCAGCGCACCAGCGCTTCGGCGCCGACCATCTGCCCTTCGGCTATGCGGTAACGTGGCTGAAAGTGCAGGCGCAATTCCCCATGTTTGATCCCATAGCGCAGGTCGCTTTCCAAGCGTCGACGCTCGATGATTCGTGCATTCATCTCGCCGGAGTAGAAGCGCCAGGTATTGCGCCCGGCGGACTTGGCCTCGTACAGCGCGATGTCCGCGTAGCGCAGCATTTCGGTGACGTTGCCGGCGTCATTGGGCGCCAGCGCAATACCGATGCTGGCGCTGATAAACACTTCCTGCTCATCGATCCGGATCGCGCGCTCAAGGGAGACGATCAAGCGTTTGCAAAAGTTTTCGACGTCGTCCTGGGTGCCGGCATCGCTGAGGATCAGCACAAATTCATCGCCGCCAACCCGCGCCACCAGATCACCGTGGCGCACGCAGTCGGTCAGGCGGCTCGACACTTCATTGAGCACCCGGTCGCCGGCGGCATGCCCGAGCAAGTCATTGACCGGTTTGAATCGGTCCAGGTCCAGGCTGAGCATGACCAAGGGTTGCTCAAGGAGGGGCAGCGTCTTGAGCTTGGCGTCCAGGAAGGCTTGCAGACGCGTGCGATTGGGCAACCCGGTCAGGGCGTCATGCTGGGACAAAAATTCAATGCGTCTGCGTGCCTCGACTTCTTCAGTCACGTCCGTGGCGGTGCCGCGAAACCCGCCGCACGGCATTTTCCGCGCCGATAGCCGGGTGGTGCGCTCTTGCCCTTGGGCATCCACATACAGGCATTGCACGCTGAGGTCCGGGCGTCGGCCGGGCGTGCACAACCACTGTGACAACAACCCGTCTTCGGTGCCCAACAGGTCATTCATGGCCGCGCCGATCCAGGCGTCGCGGGTCAACCCGGTTACGCTTTCGAAACGCTCCGAGAGGTAGGTAAAGCGCCAATCGCCGTTGATCTCCCAGACCCAGTCGGAACTGGCTTCTACCACATCGCGAAAGCGCGCTTCGCTGGTGGCCAAGGCGTTCTGGCTGGTTTGCAGCGAGCTATGACTGGCATCCAGCGCCAGGGCGGCGGCTGTGCTGCGGCGCAAGATCATCCACGTCATCAGGCACACCAGCAGCGCGGCCAGGCCCAGCAAGGGCAGGCCGACGCCAATGAGGCGTCGGCCGGGCTGTTCCGGCTGCCAGTACAGGCTACCGGCGCTGCCGTTGTCGCCGAGGGGTAAAAACACGCCCTTGGCGATGTCTTCAGGGGTGGCGATGTGCAGGTTGCCCACGCCGAAGTCATCGCCGATCCGGCCCAATTTGGCGCTGTCGAGGATGTCGACAAAGACCAGCACCGAGGCTGGCCTACCGTCTGCAACCACCGTGGGGTCGGTGCCCGGCGTAATGGCTGCGGCAGCCACCAGGGCGGGGCTGCCGCGTACGTTGATGAACGTGCTCACCGGGGTTTCGTTGTCTACGCCGGCGCGGGCCTGTTCGAGCAGTTGGGTGAGGGGCTGATCGAGCCATTCGCTGAGCTCAAAGGTTTGCAGTTCGCCTTCGACCACGGTGTACACCGTGCGATTGGCATCGTTGACCACAAACAGGCCCTGAAAACCGAAGTCTTGGAACAGTGTGGGCCCGATATTGCCGCGCTCGAAGGCCCAATCCTTGTCCACCTGTACATGCAGGTGCTTGTAGGCATCGCTCCAGAACGCGTAGTCCTTGACCGTCACCCGCATGGCTTTTTCCATGGACTGTATGGCTTTGCGGGTATGGAACGCGCTTTCGGCCTGCTCGGTGCGGTCCAGGTCATGGGCGATGTAAAGCAGTGAGTAAGCCGCTGCCGCAAAGACAACGGCCAGCAAGGCCATGAAATTCAACAGTGACGTGCGTGCCAGTGACAGGCTGGTGCGGGTGGACAGCGAGCGGACGATTGGAGCGAGAGAGTTGGGCATTATTTAGCGCAGGGCCTCGCTGCAAGTCAGGGGTATGACAAGTTATCGGCGGCCCTTGGAAAAGATTGAGTGCGTCAGGCTGTGCTCAAGTGTTGTGCGCGAACACTGACGCAGCGTGTTGCCCACGCAAGCAACGCCGCCCCGCACAGCAGCGCCGCACTCAACTCAAACGTCGCCCGATAGCCACTGAAGTCAAACACCACACCGCCCACCGTGGCGCCTGAAGCAATCGCCAACTGGATGATCGCGACCATCAGGCCGCCCCCTGCTTCGGCATCCTTGGGCAGGGTGTTGGCCAGCCACGTCCACCAACCCACGGGGGCGGCGGTGGCGACCAGGCCCCAGAGCCCCAACAACAGGGTTGTCATCCCGGTCGAGCTGCCGAAGGCTACCAAGGTCAGGGCGATCAACGCCATCAGCAGTGGGATGGCAATCAGCGTGGGATACAGGCTGCGCTTCAAAAAACGCTCGATCAGGAACGTGCCCGCCAGACCGGCCATGCCCAGTACCAGCAGCATCAGCGACAACAGGGACACGCTGACCTGGGTGACGGTTTCCAGGAACGGTCGCAGGTAGGTGAACAGCATGAATTGACCCATGAAAAACACACTGACCGCCAGCATGCCCATGATCACAGGCGGCTGTTTCATCAGGCGCAGCACGTTGGTGGACTTTGCCTCGCCCTGCGACTTGATCGACGGCAGGCTGATCAGCAGCCACACCACGGCGATCACCGCCACCGGCACCACGCAGAAAAACGCGCCACGCCAGCCGATCATTCCGCCCAGAAAGCTGCCCAGTGGTGCAGCAATCACCGTGGCCAGGGCGTTGCCGCCGTTGACCATGGCCAGGGCACGCGGCACTTGATCGTCCGGTACCAGGCGCATGGCGGTGGCGGCCGACAGTGACCAGAACCCGCCGATGGCAACGCCGATCAGCGCTCGCCCCAACATGAAGACCATGTAGTTCGGCGCAAAGGCCACGACCGTTCCGGACACGATCATCAGCAATGTCAGTGCCACCAGCAGGCGCTTGCGATCCACCCGCGCTGCCACGGCGGCAATCACCAGGCTGGTGAGCAAGGCAAACAGCCCTGACACCGAAATGCCCTGGCCGGCCTGGCCTTGAGTGATGTTGAGGTCGGCCGCCAGTGGCGTCAGCAGGCTGACCGGCATGAACTCCGAGGCGACTAATGTAAAGGCCGCCAGGGACATAGCGAGCACCGCGCCCCAGCGCGGTGCATTCGGGTTATTGGGCATCACTTGAGGTTGTTCTTGAAGAAGGTGGTGAGGTGGGCAAACGGAATCAGATTGACCCGGTCGTACAGGTCCACATGCCCCGCGTTCGGGATGATGAGCAATTCCTTCGGTTCGGCCGCACGCTGGTAGGCGTCTTCGCTGAACTCGCGGGAGTGCGCGTTGGCCCCGCTGATCAGCAACAGCGGACGCGGAGAGATCGTCTCGATGTCGTTGAACGGGTAGAAGTTCATGAACTTCACGTTGCTGGTCAGCGTCGGCATGGTGGTGGTCTGCGGCGACGCACCGGCAGGCGTGACCTG
This sequence comes from Pseudomonas sp. Irchel 3H9, assembly GCF_900187495.1. Lineage (NCBI taxonomy): Bacteria > Pseudomonadati > Pseudomonadota > Gammaproteobacteria > Pseudomonadales > Pseudomonadaceae > Pseudomonas > Pseudomonas sp. Irchel 3H9. Next base: position 613,215 of record NZ_FYDK01000002.1, read on the forward strand.
GCCACGTGGCGTGCGGTAGAAGTCAAAGAACTCGTCCCCCACCGGGTTGCCCGTCAGCTTGAGCGGCGTGCCGCTGGTGTAGAGGGTCTCGCCGCCCTGGAATTCCACATAGCGCTGGTTGGCCGCTTGCAGCAGGATATGCCGGCGCTGTTCCAGGGTGACGCCGTGCTTGAGGCCGTTGCGGTTGGCCGCGCCCATGTCGTACATGCTGACGGTGGCGATGGCCTTGAGGCGGGGGTCGATCTTCGCCGCCGCGATGACGAAGCTGCCGCTGCCACAGATACCGATCACGCCAATGCGTTCACGGTCGACCATCTGCCGGGTGCCGAGGAAGTCCACGGCGGCGCTGAAGTCCTCGGTGTAGAGGTCGGGCAGCACCGCGTTGCGCGGTGTACCGGCGCTGTCGCCCCAGAACGACAGGTCCAGAGAGAGTGTGACGAAGCCCTGTTCGGCCATTTTGGTGGCGTACAGGTTCGCGCTCTGTTCTTTGACGGCACCCATCGGGTGACCGACGATAATCGCGGGGCTTTTAGCACCCGAGCTCAGGTTTTTCGGCACGAACAGGTTGCCGGCAACCTGCAGGCCGTATTGGTTGTTGAAGGTGACCTTTTCGACCGTCACCTTGTCGCTTGTGTAGAAGTTGTCAGCACTGTTGGACATATCGGCTCCCAGAGCAGTTAAAGACGTCACCAGCAAACCAAGGGCAAGCAAGAGGCGTTTCATGGGCGGATCCTTGAAAGGGTTGGTCCGCACATTTTCCCGGTGTGGCGGTGGCATCTGTAGTGCGTTCCGCTGGATTACTTGCCTGATGCTCTGAGTCTGGTGGTTTACGGGGGACGCCATGAACTGCGCGGGGTAGAGTTCGCGGATCAACAAAAAGGGCAGGTTATGAAGAACAATCTGGACGCGCTGGTCCACGCCATTGCATCGCGCATCGCTGCGCCTGGGGACTGCCCCATGCCGATCCCGGGCCTGGGGTTCTATCGGCGTGAGCAGCCGTGCACGCCGGTGGTGTGCATGGTCGAACCGAGCATTGTGCTGGTGGCCCAGGGGCAGAAGCAGCTGTGGGTGGGCGGCGAGGGGTATCCGTATGACACGTCACGCTTCCTGGTGACATCGCTGGACATTCCTGCCAATTCCGAAGTGCTGCAGGCGAGCCCCACGCGGCCGTGCCTGGGGCTGACCTTTAAGCTGGACCTGCGCATATTGGCCGAGCTGATCGCCCAGAGTGAGCTGCCGCCCAAGCGCGAGCGTTCAGTGCTCAAAGGGGTCGGCATCGGGGTTGTCACCGACGGCATGCTGGCGTCGTTTGCGCGGCTGGTGGCGTTGCTCGATGAGCCCGAGGCGATCCCGGTACTCGCACCACTGATCCAGCGCGAGATCCACTACCGCTTATTGCAAAGCGACCAGGCTGGACGACTGCGGCAGATTTGTTCAGTGGACGGGCAGGGCTACCGTATCGCCAAGGCGATTGACTGGCTCAAACTCAATTACGACGCAGTGCTGCGCGTGGAAGACTTGGCGGCGCGGGTGCAGATGAGCGCGGCCACGTTCCATCATCACTTTCGCCAACTCACGGCGATGAGTCCGTTGCAGTATCAGAAGTGGCTGCGTTTGAACGAGGCGCGCCGGTTGATGCTTAACGAGCATCAGGATGTCTCCAGCGCGGCGTTCAAAGTGGGCTATGAAAGCCCGTCGCAGTTCAGCCGCGAATACAGCCGGCTGTTTGGCGTGCCGCCCAAGCGCGACATCGCCGGGTTACGCGGCAAGCCGAAATTTAACGATCATTCTGTGTCAAGTTAGCGAAAAAGATGCAGCCAATCAGTCGGGCAAACAGGCTCAGGGTTTCCGGCAGGTTGGGGTCATCAAACAGCATGGCTTGTGAATCCAAGGCACACAGCGCGCCGAACAGGCGGCCATCAGGCAGGAAAATCGGCGCGCCGGCGTAGCTTTCGATAGCGAACTGCTTGACTACCGGGCGTGAAGCGAAGCGGCCGTTTGCGCTGACCTGCGGGATAAACAAGGTCTGTGGATTAATGCAGAACTCGCTGCACAGGGTGGTTTCCAGGTTAAGCACGTCATCCACATTGATCCCCATTTCCATAGGGTCGTGGACCGAGCAGACCACCCATTCCAGGTCGGTGAACTTGGCGATGCCGGCAAAGCGCATCCCGGTCAGGCGGGTGACCAACTGCAGAATGCTGGTGGTGGCTTCTATTTCGGCGATGGCGGCGCGTTCGTCTGCGCTCAGTAGCGAATGTGCTGCGGTGAAGCTGGGAAGCATGCTGAGCTCTCCAAAGGCGTGGTGGCCGGGGCCACCACGCACGGTCAAGTCTTAATTAATTCGCGGGTGCTGTTGCACCAGATTCTGGCGCTTAGCTTCCAATTCCGCAATTTCGGCGTCGATGTCTTCGATCTTCTGCTCGATATTGTCGTGGTGTTCCTGCAGCAACTCCTTGGCTTCTTCCATGTCCGAAGCTGCCGGCGCCGCGCCACGCAGAGGCTTGTTGGCAGTTTCCTTCATCGTCAGGCCGGTGATCAAACCGACCACGGCAAACACCATCAGGTAGTAGGCGGGCATGAACAGGTCATTGGTGCTTTCCACCAGCCACGCCACGGCCGTCGGTGTTACACCGGCGATCAGTACCGAGACGTTGAACGCACTGGCCAGCGCGCTATAGCGCAGGTGAGTGGGGAACATCGCTGGCAAGGTCGAAGCCATCACGCCGATGAAGAAGTTCAGGATTACAGCGAGGATCAAGAGGCCGGCGAAGATCAGGCCGATCTTGCCGCTGGTGATCAGCATGAACGCCGGGATCGACAGAAACAGCAAGCCAACACTGCCCGCGATGATGAAAGGCTTGCGGCCGATCTTGTCACTGATAAAGCCAATGAACGGTTGCACGAACAGCATGCCGACCATGATCGCGATGATGATCAGCACGCCGCTGTTTTCTTTGTAATGCAGGTTGTGGGACAGGTAGCTCGGCATGTAGGTGAGCAGCATGTAGTACGTCACGTTGGTGGCCGCGACGATACCGATGCAGGTCAGCAGGCTGCGCCAATGCTTGGTGGCGACTTCCTTGAAGGAGACCTTGGGGCCGTGGGTCAGGCCTTCGCGGTCGCCTTGTTCGAGCTTGTCCATGTGTTGCTGGAACGCGGGGGTTTCTTCCAGCGCATGGCGCAGATACAGGCCAATGATGCCCAGAGGCAGAGCCAGGAAGAACGGCAGGCGCCAGCCCCACGATTCGAATTCGGCTTCGCCAAGCACGCTGGAGATCAATACCACTACGCCGGCACCGAGCACAAAACCGGCAATCGAGCCGAAGTCCAGCCAACTGCCGAGGAAGCCGCGCTTGCGGTCCGGGGCGTATTCGGCGACGAAGATCGACGCGCCGGTGTATTCACCACCCACCGAGAAACCCTGGGCCATCTTGCACAGCAGCAGCAGGATCGGCGCCCAGATGCCAATGGACGCATAGCCGGGAATCAGGCCGATGGCAAAGGTGCTCAGGGACATGATCACAATGGTGGCGGCGAGGACTTTCTGCCGTCCGTATTTATCGCCCAGCGCGCCGAAGAACAGGCCACCCAGCGGACGAATCAGGAAAGGCACGGAGAACGTACCCAGCGCGGCGATCATTTGTACGCTGGGGGAGGCGTCCGGGAAGAACACTTTACCGAGCACATAGGCGACAAACCCGTAGACACCGAAGTCGAACCATTCCATGGCATTGCCAAGGGCGGCGGCGGTAATTGCTTTGCGCACCTTGGCATCGTCGACGATGGTGATGTCCTTCAACCCGATGGGTTTGACGCTTTTTCTACGTAATTTCATGCGAACCACTCTAAAACAGAACAGGGGTGGTGCTATCACTGCGATAGCACCGCTCTGTCACTTCAGATACAAGCGGACACGAAAAAATTCACCCGTTGCTGTACTTTTTCTCGACTGGCAGCAGATCTACCTGTGAAAAGCGCTATTTCACGACCCCGCTACCCCCTGTAGTGAGCGGGCTTGTCGAATCGTCGCACCGCCCGCGCTGGGCTGCGAAGCAGCCCCATCAACGCCAACCCGGTTTTCCAGACAAACCGGATTGTGTGGTTTTGGGGCTGCTTCGCAGCCCAGCGCGGGGCAAGCCCGCTCACCACAAAAAAAGAGTGACATCCTTTAGAGAGAACCACCCCAATGCCCACCTCACGCCTGATCTACCGTCCACCAACACTCGAGGATCTGCCGCGATTGTTCTCGATCTTCGGTGACCCACAGACCAACCGGTTCAATCCTTCCGGTCCCTTGGCAAGCCTTGCCGATGCGCGGCGGTTGCTCGACCACTGGCTCGGACAATGGGCGCGCGACGGTTATGGCTGGTGGGCGATTGCCCGGCGTGAATCCCCAGAGCATCTCATCGGCTTTGGCGGTATCGCACCGCTCAACTACCTCACTGAGCGGCGTATCAACCTCGGCTACCGTTTTGCCGTGGAGGCCTGGGGGCAGGGCTATGCCACTGAGCTTGCCCGCGATGCGCTGGTGCTGGCGTTTGAAACCCTGAACCTGCCCGAAGTGTTCGGGCTGGTTCGGCCCGATCACGCCGCCTCGATCCGCGTGTTGGAAAAGGTGGGCCTGCAGCACATTGGCGTCCTCGACGATGTGCCCGGTCAGGCACCGAGTCTGGTGTTACGCATTTGTCATCCTACAACTACCTCTCTCTGAAACTTCTCGTAACTACGTAGTCCCTAGACAGGCGGCAATCTTTCAGATTGACACCGCTCATGGGTCTCGATATAAAAGTCGCAGTTGTACGACGACATATGACGTTACATATGTCCTACCTAACAAAAATAAAAAGTGATGCCATGAATCTGAACGAGCCCATCAGCGCCCAGCGCGTTGGCCAGGCGGTAGGCAACTATCGCTGGACCATCTGTGCGATGTTGTTTTTCGCCACCACCGTCAACTACCTCGACCGCCAGGTGCTCAGCCTGTTGGCACCGCAGTTGTCCACGCAATTCGGCTGGAGCAATACCGATTACGCCAACATCGCGGCGGTGTTCCAGTTCGTGTATGCGATTTCCATGCTGTTCGCTGGGCGCTTTGTCGACAAGATCGGCACCAAGGCCGCTTACGTGGTCGCCATCGCCATTTGGTCCACCGGCGCCGTCATGCATGCGTTCTCGGTGCAGATGGGCGAGGGCATTGCCGCTGTCAGCAGTGCGATTGGGCTGGCGGTGATTCCGGTATCGATTGCCGGGTTCATGCTCTCCCGAGCGGTGCTGGCGATTGGCGAGGCGGGTAATTTTCCGATCGCGATCAAAGCCACTGCCGAATACTTCCCCAAGAAAGAGCGCTCCTTCGCGACCGGCATCTTCAACTCCGGCGCCAACGTCGGCGCGATCCTGGCGCCGATCTGCGTGCCGCTGATTGCTGGCATGTGGGGTTGGGAAGCCGCGTTCATGGTGATCGGCATGCTCGGTTTCCTGTGGGTAGCGGTGTGGGCAGCGGTGTATGAAAAACCCGAGCAGCAAAAACGCCTGTCGGCCGAAGAACTGGCCTATATCCGCAGTGACCAGACCGTACAGCCGTTCACCAAAGCCCCGTCTGGCGCGCCCGAAAAGAAAGTCTCGTGGTTCAAGTTGCTGACCTACCGCCAGACCTGGGCCTTTGCCTTTGGCAAGTTCATGACTGACGGCGTGTGGTGGTTCTTCCTGTTCTGGCTGCCGACTTACCTTTCCGCGCAATACGGCATGAAAGGCGCCGATATCGTGATGCCGCTGGCGGTGCTGTACAGCATGACCATGGTCGGCAGCATCGGCGGCGGCTGGTTCCCCAGCTACTTTATGGCGCGCGGCGATGCCCCGTACGACGGCCGCATGAAAGCCATGCTGGTGATCGCGCTGTTCCCGTTGGTCGTGTTGTTGGCGCAGCCCCTGGGCTACATCAGCTTCTGGGTGCCGGTATTGCTGATCGGCGTGGGCGCGTCTGCGCACCAGGCGTGGTCGTGCAACATCTTCACTACCGTGTCCGACATGTTCCCGCAGAAAACCGTGGCCTCGGTGGTCGGTATCGGTGGCATGGCCGGTGGGATCGGCGGCGTGGTGATGACCAAGATCGGCGGATGGGTGTTTGACTATTACAAGTCAATCAACGACATCCACACCGGCTACATGATCATGTTTGCTATCTGCGCCCTGGCCTACCTGGTGGCGTGGAGCGTGATGAAGACCCTGGTACCGCGTCACAAGGAAATCACCGACCTGTGAAAACCACAGGTCGCGAGGTGCACTTGCGCCTCACACCCGTTCAGCACCCCCGCAGGTGCTGGCGGGGTCTGCCCTGGTCAGGATGATCCGCACTGCCATCACCACACCGGTTAGCACAGCGGCCAAGCCTGCGGTTTCCATCGGCGTTGGCCAGCGCCCGTGAAACCCCAGGCCGAGCAGGGTGGCGAAGAGTGATTCAAGGGCGATCAATTGGCCGCTCAATACCATAGGCAAGCGCTGTGTTGCGGCGTTCCAGGCCCAGGCACCGACCACGGTCGACATCAGCGCGATGATCAGGCTCCAGGCATACAGCGGCCCAGCGCGGGAGAGCCCAAGGCCCAACGTCGGAAGCTTGAGCAGGCCGAAGCTCTGTATCAGCGGCAGCAACCCCAGTGTGGCGGTGCCTGCACCGAGCAGCATCAACGCGCTCCAGAGTCCAATGCTCGACGCGGGAAGGTGCATCAATTGCTTTTGATTGATCACGCTGAAGCCTATCCACAAGCCAATCGCGCTCAACGAAAACAGCAGCCCCAACCACCAGGAAGCAAGGCTCAATGAAGGCTGGTGCAGGCTGCTCAGATTGGCCAACAACAGCCCCACGGTCAGGCACGTCAACGGCATCGCCAGCCTGCGCCACTGCACGGTTTTGTCCCTGGCGTTGCCGAGCAGAGCCAGCAACACGGGGACCATCCCCACCAGCGTCGGCGTCAGCACCGGGCCGCCGAACATGACTCCCGCAGCGATGCACGCGCCGTACCCCAGGCAGCCCAAGGCGCCGAGGGCTGCGGCGAGGCAGAGCTGGCCAGGCCGCAACAAACGCAGGTGCGCCCGCCACAGAATCACGCCCAATACACCCAGCGCGCCCGCGATCAAAAAACGCACCACCGTCAGGTCGTAGAGGGTGTATTCGCCACTGACGTAAGGCGTGATGAAGTTCAGCGCCCAGCCTAGGGTCGAGATGACCGCCAGGGTTACGCCAACAAATATCGAGCTCTTCGGTAAGGTCATCAGGGTTATCCATCAGGCGAGAGATCCATGGTGCCTAGCCGCGAGGCTGTGCTACAAACGAGTTCTCCGCCCTGAATGCATAACTTCAGATTATGAATACGCTCGGTAAAACCTTGCCGCCTCTTGCCAGCTTGTTGCCCTTTGAAGCAGCAGCGCGCCTGTGCAGTTTCTCCAGGGCGGCGGATGAATTGCACATCACCCAGGCGGCTGTCAGCCGACAGATTCGCGGGCTTGAAGACAACCTCGGGGTGAAGCTGTTTTACCGGCGCAACCGCGCGGTATCCCTTACGCAAGAAGGGCGTGACCTGGCGCGGGTGGTTAGCGACGCATTGCACAGCATCGGTGACAGCGCAGCCCTCTTGCGCGCCGCGCAACGCAGCGACCGGGTGGTGCTGCTCTGCCAACTGTGCGAAGCGTTTTATTGGTTGATGCCGCGTCTGTCGAGTTTCCACCAGCAATACCCGCATCTCGATATCCAGGTCGTGACCTCAACCCGGCCGCTGACGGAGTTCAATGCGCACTTCGACGTCGCTCTGCAAAGTTCGCGGCGACCCAGTGGCGCACATCCCTTGATGTTCACCGCTGCTGACGAAGTGTTCCCGGTGTGCAGCCCAGCCTACTTCGATGCGCGACAACCGCTGTCGCTCACCGAATTACAGTCGGCCACTTTTTTGCACCACAGCTCCCAGCCTCCGCACTTGATGGAGTGGGACAGTTGGTTGCAGGTATTCGGGCAGACAGTGGCCGTCAATGCGCGCAGTGCCACATTCGACAGTTATCCATTGATGTTGCAGGCAGCGGTGGAAGGGCATGGAGTTGCCATGGGCTGGCGCCGTACGGCAAGCAGGCTGATCGAGAGTGGGGCGCTGGTCAGGCCCTGTGTGGAGAGCGTGCATTTACCCGAGGCGATTTCGATTTATCGTCATCAAGGCGCGGGCGACCGCCCAGAGATCGCGGCGTTGTTGGGCTGGTTGCAGGAGCAATTAAAGGGCGACAGCTGACGGCTGATCAGCTGTCGCACACTCAATGCGCTGTTATTGGTTACGCGTCACGCGCCACACCGTATTGGCCAAGTCATCCGCAATGATCAGCGCACCTTTGGGGTCCACCGTCACGCCCACCGGGCGGCCACGGGTCTTGCCGTCGTCGCCACGGAAGCCGGTGGCGAAGTCAACCGGCTCACCCGCCGGTTTGCCATTGCTGAACGGCACAAAGATCACCTTGTAGCCCACCGGATTCTCACGGTTCCAACTGCCGTGCTCGCCGACGAACACGCCGTCGGCGAATTTTTCGCCCATGGCCGGGATGGAAAAGTCCACACCGAGTGCCGCCACGTGAGAGCCCAAGCTGTAATCCGGCTTGATCGCAGCAGCGACTTTGGCCGGGTTCTGTGGTTGTGCACGCGGGTCGACGTTCTGGCCCCAGTAGCTGTAGGGCCAACCGTAGAAGGCACCTTCACGCACCGACGTCAGGTAGTCCGGCACGAGGTCGGGGCCGAGTTCATCGCGTTCATTGACCACTGTCCACAGTTGCCCGGAGTCGGGTTGGATGGTCAGCGCCGTGGGATTGCGCAGCCCGGTCGCGTAGGGCTTGTGCGCGCCGGTGGCGGCGTCGATCTGCCAGACCATGGCGCGGTCTATCTCCACTTCCATGCCGCGTTCGGTGACGTTGCTGTTGGAGCCGATGCCCACGTACAGCTGGCGCCCGTCAGCACTCACGGCCAGGGACTTGGTCCAGTGGTGGTTGATCTGTGCCGGCAGGTCGGTGACTTTGACCGGCGCACCGCTGGCCTTGGTCTGGCCGTCGGTGTAGTCGAAACGCACCAGCGCGTCCTGATTGGCGACGTAGAGCTTGCCGTCCGCAAATGCCAGGCCATAGGGCGCGTTGAGGTTGTCGGCGAACACGGTTTTCAGCTCGTAGGTGCCGTCACCGTCGGCATCACGCAGCAGGGTCAGGCGGTTGCCGCTCTTGACCTTGGTGTTGCCCTCGGCCTTGATCAGGCTTGCGATCACATCCTTTGGCTTGAGCTTGGCCGCACTGCCGCCACGGCCTTCGGCGACGAGGATGTCACCGTTGGGCAGCACCAGGGTCTGGCGCGGGATGGCCAGGTCGGTGGCGATGGCCGTGACGCTGTAGCCTTCGGGCACTTTGGGTTTCTGATCGCCCCATGGAGCGGGCTCGGCGATCTTCATGCTCGGCAGCAGGCTGCTTTGTTGTTCCGGCAATTTGGGATCAGGGCCGCGGGCCTGGGTTTTATCGCCTTCGCCACCGCAGGCGCTTAACAGCAGGGCGGCACTCAACAGGGTCAATGTGCTGGAGGTTTTCATTTCACACCTCCCGAACGCAGGCCGGTCCAGGTCGCTGCCAGCGTCAGCAGCATCACGATCGCCGACAACACTAGGCCGGTCGGCATGGAGGCGTAAGCGTCCTTGGCGTGTTGGAACGCGTTGACCAGACCGAGTATCCAGGTGGCCAACAACAGCAGGACATACCGAGTAGGTTGCCCGGCCTTACGCTCGGCGCGCAGCAGGTTGACCAGTGCAAACAGCAGCGCAAAACCACCGAATACCAACGCACCGGCGATCAGCCAGGAGGCGAAGTTCGCCCACTGGATCTGGTAGGTCTGGGTGTAGGCGATGTCACTGAGCAACGCGCCAAGAAACAGCGGCACGGTGCCGGCGAGCAAGGTCGCATGCAGCGGACCTGGCGTGGGGCGATAGGTGGAGAGGGTAGTCATGGGGGGGCGGCTCCTTTTTATCCAACGCCCCTGGGCGGGGCAGCGCATAGGAAATGAGCGCGGCGCTTGTCGGAAAGTTCAGGGTGATTGGTGTCTAAATATTATGAGCCCGCTGCCAGAGCCCATGCATAAGGCCGTATCATCGTGTACTTTCCTTTCGCCAGGCGCCTCTATGACACACCCTCGCATTGGCTTCGCATGCCAGTACAAGCACCCCGAACGCCTGTTGTCGCCCAGCGCCCTCAAGCTGATCGAAGGCCCGTTCAACCCCCGCACGACCACCTTGCGCTGGATGGACGGGGTTACGCCGCAGGTCGCCCGCGAAAAATTGGTCGAAGTGGTCACCCATAATCTGGCAGCGCAATTGCGCCTGTTGGCCTATGTCGCCCAACTTCCGCCAACCTTGCGCATGCTGCGCTTGAGCAGCGACCTGCTGCCGTTCTACAGCCATCCGAAAGTCGCCGACGTCTATAAAGATCCCGCCATCGAGCGCCAATTGATTGAAGGTTTCGCCGCCATCGGCGAGCTGGCGCGTGCCTCGGATATTCGGCTGTCGTTCCACCCTGGCCAATACTGCGTGCTCGGTTCGGAAAACCCCGGCGTGGTTGAAAACAGCCTCGCCGAATTCGAATACCACGCCGACATGATCCGCATGATGGGCTACGGGCGGCAGTTCCAGGACCTCAAGTGCAACGTGCACATCGCCGGACGCCTGGGCGTTGAGGGCACTCGCGCGGTGTGGTCGCGCTTGTCTGAGGTGGCGCGCAACTGCATCACCTTCGAGAACGATGAAAAGACCTACGGGCTCGACCACTGCCTGCAAGTCGCCGATCTGGCGCCGGTGGTGCTCGATATTCACCACTGCTGGATCAACGAAAACGAGTACATCGACCCCAGCAGCGAACGCGTCACTCGCGTGATCGACAGCTGGCGCGGCGTGCGGCCGACGATGCACTACTCCCAGCCCCAGGAAGTCCTCCAGGAACTGGGCTTCGACGCCGAGCACAAGTTGGAAATGGACGCGCTGTTGCAGGTGGTCTCCAAGCGTGACCTGTACGCCCACAGCGCGCAGATGTGGAACCGCTGGACCAACAACTACGCGCTGCAGTTTCTGGAGCGCTTCGACATCATGTTGGAATCCAAGGACAAAAACGTGGCAGCGCTGGCGTTTTATGAGCACTGGAAGAGACAGTCGTGATGACGTCGAACAGCTCGGGTATTGACCCGGACGGCTATATCCTAAGCGTCCCCCACAACCCTATGCAGCCTGAGTTCCAGGCATTGCTTGAGGATGTCTGCGCTTCGCTGTCGCCGGATGATTTGGGGCTGGACAGTCTCTATCTGTACGGCAGTGTCGCAAGGGGAGACGCCACGCCCGGTGTCTCTGACCTGGACCTCACGCTGGTGCTGCGCGAACCGCCCACTGCGCCGCTGCTGGCGCGTCTGGAAGCGATTCGCCGGGCGCTGGAGCAACGGCACCCGCAAGTCATTAAGGTCGATTTTGACATCGGCAGTCGTGGGCAAGTGTTAGCGGCTGACAACAGCAACAGTTGGGGCTTCTGGCTCAAGCACCATTGCCGCTGCCTGTGGGGCAATGATCTTTCCCTGCATTTCGAGCGGTTTCGGCCGTCCCGCGACATTGCCGTTGCGTTGAATGCCGACTTTGAACACGTGCTGGCCGGCTACCTCACGCGTATTGCGCAAGCCGCTACCCAGCAGGACCGATTGCGCTTGCAGCGTGAGGCGTCGCGCAAGGTTGTGCGTGCCACGCATGTGTTGCGCTCGGAAGATGCGACAACGTGGCCACAGACACTCGAAGAGCATGTTGCACTGTTCGTCAGACGTTATCCGACGATGATCACGCAGGTGGCGTTCTTTCTGTTTGAAGCGCGAAATCCTGAAGCCGAAGTCGACAACTTCACGACCCGGCTGCAGACATTTCTGGGTTGGATGGCCTCGCAACAGCAATAAAGGTGTTGGCCGTGAGGCCGCCACTGCAGCATGCCCATCTCCACACTTCCTAAAGACCAACACATAACCCTGTGGTGAGCGGGCTTGCCCCGCGCTGGGCTGCGAAGCAGCCCCAAAGCCTGCCAACGCGGTTTTACTAAGAAATCGCGCCGGTCTTTAGTGGGGCCGCTCCGCAGCCCAGCGCGGGGCAAGCCCGCTCACCACAATAGCGTCGTTTTGTCAGGTTATGTATTCACCACAGATGTGTAGATGCCCACGGCCATTGCAGCATGGCCATCTCCACACTTCCTAAAGACCAGCACATAACCCTGTGGTGAGCGGGCTTGCCCCGCGCTGGGCTGCGAAGCAGCCCCAAAACCTGCCAACGCGGTTTTACTAAGAAATCGCGGCGGTCTTACTGGGCCGCTCCGCAGCCCAGCGCGGGGCAATCCCGCTCACCACAAGAGCGTCGTTTTCTCAGGTTATGTATTCACTAAAGATGTGTAGATGCCCACGGCCATTGCAGCATGGCCATCTCCACACTTCCTAAAGGCTGACACATAACACTTTGTGGTGAGCGGGCTTGCCCCGCGCTGGGCTGCGAAGCAGCCCCAAAACCTGCCAACGCGGTTTTACTAAGAAATCACGGCGGTCTTAGTGGGGCCGCTCCGCAGCCCAGCGCGGGGTAAGCCCGCTCACCACAAGAGCGTCGTTTTCTCAGGTTATGTCTTCACTACAGATGTGTAGATGCCCACGGCCATTGCAGCATGGCCATCTCCACACTTCTTAAAGACCAACACATAACCCTGTGGTGAGCGGGCTTGCCCCGCGCTGGGCTGCGAAGCAGCCCCAAAACCTGGCAACGCGCTTTTACTGGGCCAACGCGGTGGTCTTATTGGGGCCGCTCCGCAGCCCAGCGCGGGGCAAGCCCGCTCACCACAATAGCGTCGTTTTCTCAGGTTATGTCTTCACCACAGATGTGTAGATGCCCACGGCCATTGCAGCATGGCCATCTCCACACTTCCTAAAGGCTGACACATAACACTTTGTGGTGAGCGGGCTTGCCCCGCGCTGGGCTGCGAAGCAGCCCCAAAACCTGGCAACGCGGTTTTACTAAGAAATCACGGCGGTCTTATTGGGGCCGCTCTGCAGCCCGGCGCGGGCGGTGCGACGATTCGATAAGCCCGCTCCCAGCGTTGATCAATGTGCTTGCCAACCCTCAGGACTTGAAGCGTCCCACCAACCCATTGAGCTCATCCGACAAATTCGACAAGCGCCCCGAGTCGTCCTGCGCTGAGTTGGCCAGGCTTTCCACCAGGCGCGCTTCGTCGTAGATCTGCTGGATATGCCGGTTGATTTCTTCGGCCACGCTGTGTTGTTCCTCGGCGGCGGCGGAGATTTGCAGGTTCTGGTCGCGGATCTCGTTGACCGACAACTGGATGCCTTCAAAGCTGTCCCGCGCGCTTTCAATGGACGACACACTGGCCCGTGACAGGTCCAGGCAACTGCCCATTTTTTGCGTGACTTCCTGGGTCTTGTTTTCCAGGGTGCCCAGCAGATTTTCGATTTCGCCGGTGGAGTCGGAGGTGCGCTTGGCCAGCGCCCGTACTTCATCGGCCACTACCGCAAAACCACGACCCTGATCACCGGCGCGGGCTGCTTCGATGGCGGCGTTGAGCGCCAGCAGGTTGGTCTGTTCGGCAATCGCGCGGATGGTGCCGATGATCTGGTTGATGCTGCGGCTGCCGGCTTCGAGTTCGACCATGGCGTCGGACGACTCGGTCAGACGGCGGCCTAGGCGGTTGACGTTATCGGTGGTGACTTCGATCTGTTGCTTGCCCTCGGCCACACGGCGATGGCCGTTCTCCGCCGACTCTGCCGCGCTGCTGCAGGAGCGCGCGACTTCGTTAGCGGTGGCGACCATTTCGTGGAATGCGGTGGACACCAGTTCCACGGCCTCGCGCTGGCGCCCGGCGGCTTCGTTCATGTTGTGCGCCACTTCGCTGTTGACCTTGGAGGCGTTGTGCAAATTGGCCGAGGCCGCGCCGATGTGCTGGATCAATTGGCGGATGGCGGCGAGGAACTTGTTGAACCAGCCAGCGAGTTCAGCGGTTTCATCCTTGCCCTGCACGTGCAGTTCGTGGCGCAGGTCGCCTTCACCCTCGGCAATCGACTGCAAACCGGTACTGACCTGGCCGATGGGCTTGACGATCACTTTGGAAAACGCCGCCGCGAGCACGCCGAAGATCAGCACCAGCACGCCGACGATGACGGCGGTGAGGTAGGTCATGCGCGTGGCTTCGGCCATGACTTCGCGGTGTTCGATCAGGCCGATATAGCGCCAGCCCAGGCCGGGGGAGGTCCACACGTTGGCCATGTAGCGCACGCCGTTGATTTCCACTTCGGTAGAACCCTGGGGTGTCTCGGCCAAGTGCGCATAGGCGGCACCCAGCTCCTTGAGCGGCTTGAAGCTGTGGGCGGCGTCGCGCGGGTCGACCAGCACCACACCGTCCTCGATCAGCATTACGTAGCCGCTTTCGCCGAGCTTGATGCTCTTGACCAACTCGGTGAGGTTCTTCAGCGACACGCTGACCACGAACACCCCCTTGGCCTTGCCGGCGTTATCCAGCAATGCCCGCGCGGTGCCCACCAGGGCCACGTCGTCTTTGTCGTAATAGTATGCCGGGGTGCGCACGGTCTTGCCGGGGCTGGCCATCGCGGCTTTGTACCAGGGGCGTGTGCGTGGATCGTATTTAGCCAGTTGTGGATCATCGGGCCATTTGACGTAGGTGCCGTCTTCCAGGCCGATGGACAGGATGGCCGCCGCCGGATGGGTGGCGCCAAACCGGGCGAATCGGTCGATCACCTCTTGCGCGGCCGCAGGCATCGGTTGGCTGGCAGCGTCGGCGGGTTGGTAATTCTTGAGGGTGTTGACGGAGGTGTATACAGGATCCGTGGCCATTTGATCGACGTTCTGCAGCGTGCCGTCGAAGAACTGACGGATATTGCCATCGATCTGGCGGATTTCGCGGGTGCTGCCGTCGATGAACTGATCGACCGCCTGGGTCCGCGTGTTCATGACAGAGATCACCGCCACCAGGCTGACCGGGATAAACGCGACAGAGACAAACGCCAGTACAAGCTTATTTTTTATTTTCATCGAGACGACCATCAGCACGGAGGGTGGTGAAACCGTCGCATTCTGCACCCGCAGCGCGGCGATTTGCTATCACCGCTGTTTCGGCTAGATGCCGGCAAATCTTTAGGGTTTTTTGTACACAATACAATCGGCGATTGTTCTGTATCCAATCAGTAGACATCACGCAGATAACGCTTCTGCTCACTCAGTTGGCGCCAGTACTCCACGGCGTCCTCTACGCCCAGTCCGCCGTGGGTATTTGCGACCTGGCGCAGTGCCTGGTCAACGTCCTTGGCCATATGGCTGGCATCCCCGCAGATGTACAGCTTGGCGCCGTCCTGCAACCAGCGCCACAGCTCGGCGCCGTGTTCGCGGATGCGGTCCTGCACGTAGATCTTCTGCGCCTGGTCGCGGGAAAACGCCAGGCTCAGATGAGTGAGTAGGCCGTCGCGCTGCATGCCTTGCAGTTCGTCCTGGTAATAAAAATCGCTGGCGGCGTACTGCTCGCCAAAAAACAGCCAGTTACGCCCCTGATGCCCCAGGGCCTGACGCTCCTGCAAGAACGCACGGAACGGCGCCACACCGGTGCCGGGACCGATCATGATCATCGGCACATCGCCGTCGTTGGGCGTGCGGAAGTGTTTGGATGGCTGCACAAACACCGGCACTTCGCCGTCGCCGACGCGGTCGGCGAGGAAGGTGGAGGACACGCCTTTGCGCTTGCCATAACGCACGGCGGCCACCGTCAGGTGCACTTCGTGGGGATGGGCCTTGGCACTGGAGGCAATCGAATACAGACGCGGTTGCAGACGTTTGAGGGTGCCCAGTAGCTCGTCCGCCGAGCAGTCGATGGGATATTGCTGCAGCACATCCGTGAGCTGTCGGCCCCATAGCCAGTCTTTGAGTTCAGCCTTGCGCTCGGGCCGCAGCAGTTGTTCCAGGCCCGGATTGGCACTGCGCTCGGCAATAAAGGCCAGGGTCTCGCTGCCAGGACGGGCGATCTCGAAGTGCTGGGTCAGCGCCTGTTGCAGCGATACCTCACCAAAGGTGTCGATGTTTACCGAGGCGCTGGCGCTCAGGTGGGTCAGCTCCAGCAGTTCGCTCACCAGTTCCGGGCAGTTGCGCGGCCGCACGCCGAGGGCGTCTCCGGCTTCGTAGGTCAGGCCGGAGTCCGCCAGGTCCAGGGCGAATTGGCGAGTTTCCTTGTGGGTGTTCTGGGGGTTTAGGTGCCGGTTGAGCAGCAGGCGTGATTGATGCAGTTTGGTTTTGCCAGCGGGTGTGGCGGCCAGTGTGACGGGCTTTGCCGGGTTGAGGGTTTGCTGCAACTTCGTCAGCCAGGCATCGGCGCGTTCTTCGAATTCGGTATCGCAGTCGACGCGTTCCAGCAGGCGCGTCGCCCCCAGTTCCACTAGGCGCTGATCAAGCCTTTTGCCGTGCCTGCAAAACTGGTCGTAATTCGGATCACCCAGGGCCAGTACGGCAAAGCGCAGGGACTCCAGGCGCGTGTCGACGGTGCTGAGGCTGTGCCAGAAACCTTCGCCATTGTCCGGTGGGTCGCCGTCGCCAAAGGTGCTGCTGATCAGCGCCAGGTTCTGGGTACTCGCCAGTTTGCTCGTCGGGAAGTCCGCCATGGCGCTCAGCTCCACGCTGATGCCCGCTTCGCGCAGGCGTTTGGCGAAGCGCTCGGCAAGGGCTTCGGCGTTGCCGGTCTGTGAGGCCCACAACAGGGTGACGTCCGGGGAGGGGAGCGGTGCAGCGCCTGTGCGACTGAACAAACCACCGAGCAACCCGTCCAGCCATAAGCGGGTGTCCTGGGCCAATGGCGCGCTTGCCGGCATCACCGGGACGCCAGCGTCCTGCCGCGTGGCGCTGGAGTGCAGGCCACTGAGGAAGCCGGCGAGGTAGGTGCGTTCACTGTCGCTCAGTGACGGCGCCGGCGTGTTACGGATACCGGTGAGATCAGCGAAGGCGTCAAGGCGCGACATGGTGAGGTCCTCCGGAAGGTCATGGGAAGTGGGCGCCGGTTGGTCGAGGAATTGATGGTCGATCAGCTCGACTCGGGCCAGCGCGACCGCGCAGCACTTGAACTCGGGCTGCAGGGAAATCGGGTCGACGGCATCGTTGGTCACCGCATTGATCGCCAGGTGCTCGCCAAACACATCGTTCCAGTGGAAGGGCGCAAAGCAGTTGCCGGGCCGCACGCGGTCAGTGATCACCGCAGGCAGCACGGCACGCCCGCGCAAGGAGCGCACCTCCACCGGATCCTTGGCCTTGAGGCCCAAGCGCGCGGCGTCATCGGGATGGATTTCCACGAACGGGCCGGGGTTGAGTTTGTTCAGGGTGGCGACTTTGCCGGTCTTGGTCAGGGTGTGCCACTGGTGCTGCAGGCGGCCGGTGTTGAGCACGAAAGGGAAGCGGTCGTCGGGCATTTCCGCAGGCGGCATATGGGGGCGCGGAAAGAATTGGCCTTTGCCGCTGTCGGTGGCGAATCTGAGCGTGCCGGTATTCAGGTAGCGGATCGGGTTTCGGTCTGCGCCGTCGGCTGAAGGGCAAGGCCATTGCAACGGTTGTTCACGCAGGCGCGCATGGCTTGCGCCGCGCATGTCATAGCCGGTCTTGGGGTTCCAGGCGCGTTTGATTTCTTCGAACACGTCGGCGGCGCTGGCATACGTGAACGCGTCGGCAAAGCCCATTTCACAGGCGACACGGGCGATGATCTGCCAGTCCGGCAAGGTTTCACCGGGTGCATCGACGGCCTTTTGCATCAGGGTCAGGTTGCGCTCGGAATTAATCATCACCCCTTCGGCCTCGGCCCACAGCGCGCCGGGCAGCAGGATGTCGGCGTAGCGGTTGGTCTCGGTGTCGAGGTAGGCGTCCTGGGTGATCACCAGTTCTGCTGTGCGCAAACCGTCGATAGCGGTCTGGCGATTGGGCACGCTGGCCACCGGGTTGGTGCAGATGATCCAGCAGGCTTTGATCTGCCCGGCGGCCATCTGTTCGAACATCGCCACGGTGCCGTTGCCGGCTTGGCGCGGCAGGTGGTCAGGCGGGATTTGCCAGAGGTCTTCGATAAATGTGCGGTCGGCGTCGACCATGACCGAGCGCTGTCCTGGCAGGCCCGGGCCCATGTAGCCCATTTCGCGGCCGCCCATGGCATTGGGTTGGCCGGTGAGGGAAAACGGCCCGCTGCCGGGGCGGCAAATCGCGCCGGTGGCCAGGTGCAGGTTGCACAGGGCGTTGGTGTTCCAGGTGCCGTGGGTGCTTTGGTTGAGCCCCATGGTCCAGCAGCTCATCCACTCGGCGGCCTGGCCGATCCAGTCGGCGGCTTGGCGGATATCCGCTTCGGCCAAACCCGTGATGGCAGCGACGCTGTGGGGCGGGTAGTCCTCAAGAAAACCGGGCATAACCTCCCAACCTTCGGTGAACGTGGCGATAAAGCCGGGGTCGGTGTGGCCGTTTTTCACCAGCAGGTGCAGCAGGCCATTGAGCAGCGCGAGGTCGGTGCCGGGTTTGATCGGCAGGTACAGATCAGCTTTGTCGGCGGTGGCGCTGCGCCGGGGGTCGACCACGATCAGCTTCGCCCCGGCCTTGACCCGGTCCATCATGCGCAGGAACAAAATCGGATGACAGTCAGCCATATTGGCGCCGATCACGAAGAACAGTTCGGCGCGGTCAAAGTCTTCATAGGAACCCGGTGGCCCGTCGGAACCGAGGGACAGCTTGTAGCCGCTGCCGGCACTGGCCATGCACAACCGCGAGTTGGATTCGATATTGCGGGTGCGCACAAACCCCTTGGCCAATTTGTTGATCAGGTACTGCGCCTCCAGGGACATTTGTCCGGACACGTAGAACGCCAACGCATCGGGGCCGTCACGGTCGAGGATATGGCGCAAACGGCCGGCGGTTTCGCTGATGGCGGTGTCCATGGCGACCCGCACCGGGTCGTGATCGCGCTGCTCACGCAGGTAAGCGTTTTCCATGCGCCCGGACTCGGCGATGGCTTGGCCGCACGTAGTGCCTTTGGTGCACAGGCGGCCAACGTTGGTGGGGTGGGCCTTGTCGCCGATCACCTTGACCACTTTATTGTTTTCCACTTGCATCACGATGCCGCAGCCGACGCCACAATAAGGACACACGCTACGTACGCTTTGGTTTGCCATCCGTCACCCTCTAAACTTTTTTACCCGCCAACAAAAAAGCGCCCTGCAACCCTCCGTTTGGAAACGGGGGTTGCACGGCGCCTTTGTCGTGAATGGGCAATCAGCGTTGACTGCTT
This sequence comes from Pseudomonas sp. Irchel 3H9, assembly GCF_900187495.1. Taxonomy (NCBI): domain Bacteria; kingdom Pseudomonadati; phylum Pseudomonadota; class Gammaproteobacteria; order Pseudomonadales; family Pseudomonadaceae; genus Pseudomonas; species Pseudomonas sp. Irchel 3H9. The sequence continues at coordinate 632,586 of NZ_FYDK01000002.1, forward strand.
TATGCAGGTGTTCCTAGCAAGTCACGCGCCAGGTTTTTTCAAACGCTGCAATGGGTGCTTTTTTGTGAAGAACCGGGTTGTTCTGGTGAGCTGGCTGTTGGGGTGTGCGGGCTAGTCGAATCGTCGCACCGCCCGCGCTGGGCTGCGAAGCAGCCCCAACACTCATCAGCCTGGAAATTGATGATGCAAGTGCGCCTTTTTGATGCAACACGCACCAGTTGGATGCGCAATCCACGCTGTTCAGGCAACGCGAGGGGACTGCAGCGGCGCCACGTACGGCTCCGCGGCCGATTGGCACAGAGCCTGCAAGCTCCCCGTCAACCCCACTCGGTCAACGACGATCGACAGGCCATTGAGGTCATGGGCATAAAGCGATGGATCCGGCGAAGTCGTCCGAACAGATCCCGCATAAGAACAGGCAAAGACGCCTGGAACCGCAAGGTTTCAGGCGTTTTTTTTTGCTTTTTAAACCGTGATGAATGTTGTCAGGTGCTGATATGAACAAACCGATGAAAACCCTGATCGTCGTTGGCAATGGCATGGTCGGTCACCATTGTGTGGCGCAACTGATCGAGCGCGGCGCGCTGCAACACTACCACCTGCATGTGTTCAGCGAAGAGCCGATGCGCGCCTATGACCGTGTGCACCTGTCCGAGTATTTCACGGGCCGCGATGCCGAATCGTTGGCACTCTCCGAGGCGTCGCTGTACCAGACGCCGGGAGTGACGTTGCACCTGGGCGTGCCGGTGCTGGAGATCGACCGCGTTCGCCGTGAGGTGATCACGGCTCAGGGCTGCGTGGCCTACGACACATTGGTCCTGGCCACCGGCTCCTATCCGTTCGTGCCGCCGATCGAAGGCGCCGAAGGGGATTCGCGGTTGGTGTATCGCACCTTGCACGACCTTGATGCCATCCGTGCAGCGGCAGCCAATGCCCGACGTGGTGTGGTGGTGGGCGGTGGCCTGCTGGGCCTGGAAGCCGCCAACGCCCTAAAAAGCTTGGGGCTGGAAGCCCATGTGGTGGAGTTCGCACCGCGCTTGATGCCAGTGCAGTTGGATGATTTCGGCGGCCTGGCGCTCAAGGCCCAGATCGAACGGCTGGGCGTCGGCGTGCACCTGTCCCGTGCCACGCAGTCGATCAGCGCGGGCGAGCAGTACCGCTATCGCATGAACTTTGCCAACGACGAGTTCCTCGAAACCGACCTTATCGTGTTCTCCGCAGGTATCCGCGCACAGGACGCCCTGGCGCGCCAGGCTGGCCTGGAGATTGGTCCGCGTGGCGGGGTGGTGATCAACGATGAGTGCTTGAGTTGCGACCCGCACATCTACGCGATTGGCGAGTGCGCGTCGTGGAACGGCAGCCTGTTCGGCCTGGTCGCACCGGGGTACCAGATGGCCCGCGGGGTAGCCGCGCTGTTATGCGAGCAGGTCGCCGAGCCCTTTGTCGGTGCCGACATGTCCACCAAGCTCAAACTGCTCGGCGTGGACGTAGGTTCCATCGGCGACGCCCATGCCCACACGCCGGGTGCGCGCAGCTATCAGTTCATCGACGAGGCCAGCGCCAGTTACCGTCGACTGGTGGTGGACGCATCGGGTAAGCATGTGATCGGCGCAGTGCTGGTTGGCGACAACAGCTACTACGACACGTTGCTGCAATACATGCAGAACGCGATTGCACTGCCTGCGGAACCGGCCAGCCTGATCCTGCCGTCGTCCGCCGGTGCACCGACCCTCGGCCCAGGCGCGTTGCCGGAATCGGCCACGGTGTGTTCCTGCCACAACGTGACCAAAGGCGCGATTTGCTCGGCCATCGACGGCGGTTGCAGCGACCTCGGCCTGCTCAAATCCCAGACCAAGGCTTGCACCGGTTGCGGCGGTTGCGCGGGCTTGCTCAAGCAAGTGTTTGAACACGAGTTGATTGCCCGTGGCGTCAGCGTCGACAAGAGCCTGTGCGAACACTTCGCCTACACCCGTCAGGAGCTTTATGCCCTGGTGCGTGTGGAAGGGGTGACCACCTTCGAAGAACTGCTGGCCAAACACGGTCGTGGCCACACCGGTTGCGACGTGTGCAAACCGGCGGTGGGTTCGATCCTGGCGTCGTGCTGGAACCAGCCAATCATGGACGCCTCGTTGGTGCCGTTGCAGGACACCAACGACACGTTCATGGCCAACATGCAGAAGAACGGCACCTACTCGGTGGTGCCACGGATTCCCGGTGGTGAAATCACGGCCGACAAGCTGATCGTAATCGGTGAAGTGGCGAAGAAATACGACCTCTACACCAAGATCACCGGCGGCCAGCGCATCGACTTGTTTGGCGCGCAGTTGCATGAGCTGCCGGATATCTGGGCCGAGCTGATCGCCGCTGGCTTTGAGACCGGGCACGCGTATGGCAAATCCACGCGTACGGTGAAGTCCTGCGTGGGCAGCACTTGGTGCCGCTACGGCGTGCAGGACAGCGTGAAAATGGCGCTGCTGATCGAGGATCGCTACAAGGGCCTGCGTTCGCCGCACAAACTCAAGTTCGCGGTGTCCGGCTGCACCCGTGAATGCGCCGAAGCCCAGAGCAAGGACGTGGGCGTGATCGCCACCGAGAAGGGCTGGAACCTTTACATCGCGGGCAACGGCGGCATGCGTCCGCGCCATGCCGAACTGTTCGCTACTGACCTCGACGACGCCACGTTGATCCAGTACATCGACCGCTTCCTGATGTTCTACATCCGCACCGCCGACAAACTGCAACGCACCTCTGTGTGGCGCGAAAGCCTGGAAGGTGGCCTGGATTTCCTCAAAGACGTAATCCTGCACGACAGCCTCGGCCTGGGCGCGGAGCTGGAGGCGCAGATGCAGCTGGTCGTCGACCGCTACGAATGCGAGTGGGCCAACGCCCTCAAAGATCCGGAAAAACTCAAGCGCTTCCGCACCTTCGTCAACGACAAACGCCCCGACCCGGACATCCACTTTGTCCAGGAACGCGGCCAGCGCCGGCCGATCATGGCCACCGAACTCAACCTGATTCCCGTCATCGAGGAGATTGCCTGATGAGCCAGTCCAACACGCAGCGCAACCTTGCCACCTGGAAAAGCGTGTGCAACGAGACCGACCTGGTGAGTAATTCCGGCGTAGTGGTGTGGCTGGACGGTGCCCAAGTCGCGCTGTTCTACCTGCCCGGCGCCCAGGAGCAGACGCTGTACGCCATCGACAACCACGACCCGGAATCCGGCGCGAATGTGATTGGTCGTGGCCTGGTCGGCAGCATCAAGGGCGATTTGGTGGTAGCTGCGCCGATCTATAAGCAGCATTACCGCTTGCAGGACGGCCAGTGCCTGGAGTCGCCACACCAGCGACTGCAGGTGTGGCCGGTGCGATTGAATGAGGGTGTGGTGGAACTCGCAGTGAGCTGATACACCTCGGTCCAAGTGTGGGAGGGGGCTTGCTCCCGATGGCGGTGTGTCAGTCAACATCGGTATGGCTGAACCATTGCTATCGGGAGCAAGCCCCCTCCCACATAAAACCGCTTCGCAGCTGAGGAATACTGCTGCTCCTTGCTGCAATCACGCGGCGTAATGCCTTTCTCCTTCGCGTACTAGGACGGCCAGTGCCTGGAGGTGCCACACCAGCGATTGCAGGTGTGGCCGGTGCGATTGAATGAGGGCGTGGTGGAACTCGCAGTGAGCTGATCGACCTCGGTCCAAGTGTGGGAGGGGGCTTGCTCCCGATGGCGGTGTGTCAGTCGACATCGGTATGGCTGAACCACTGCTATCGGGAGCAAGCCCCCTCCCACATAAAACCGCTTCGCAGCTGAGAAATCCTACTGCTCCTTGCTGCAATCACGCGGCGTAATGCCTTTCTCCTTCGCGTACTAGGACGGCCAGCGCTGGAGGCGCCACACCAGCGATTGCAGGTGTGGCCGGTGCGATTGAATGAGGGCGTGGTGGAACTCGCAGTGAGTTGATCGACCTCGGTCCAAGTGTGGGAGGGGGCTTGCTCCCGATGGCGGTGTGTCAGTCAACGTCTGTATGGCTGAACCACCGCCATCGGGAGCAAGCCCCCTCCCACATAAAAAACTGCATCGCAGTGGAGAAATCTTACTGCTCGTTGCTGCAATCACGCGGCGTAATGCCTTTCTCCTTCGCGTACTAGGACGACCAGTGCCTGGATGCGCCGCACCAGCGATTGCAGGTGTGGCCGGTGCGATTGAATGAGGGCGTGGTGGAACTCGCAGTGAGCTGATCGACCTCGGTCAAAATGTGGGAGGGGGCTTGCTCCCGATGGCGGTGTGTCAGTCGACATCGGTATGGCTGAACCACTGCTATCGGGAGCAAGCCCCCTCCCACATAAAACTGCATTGCGGTGGAGAAATCCTACTGCTCCTTGCTGCAATCACGCTGCGTAATGCCTTTCTCCTTCGCGTACTAGAACGGCCAGTGCCTGGAGTCGCCACACCAGCGATTGCAGGTGTGGCCGGTGCGATTGAATGAGGGCGTGGTGGAACTCGCAGTGAGCTGATACACCTCGGTCAAAATGTGGGAGGGGGCTTGCTCCCGATGGCGGTGTGTCAGTCAACATCGGTATGGCTGAACCACTGCTATCGGGAGCAAGCCCCCTCCCACATAAAACCGCATTGCGGTGGAGAAATCCTACTGCTCTTTGCTGCAACCACGCGGCGTAATGCCTTTCTCCTTCGCGTACTAGGACGGCCAGCGCTGGAGGCGCCACACCAGCGATTGCAGGTGTGGCCGGTGCGATTGAATGAGGGTGTGGTGGAACTCGCAGTGAGCTGATCGACCTCGGTCCAAGTGTGGGAGGGGGCTTGCTCCCGATGGCGGTGTGTCAGTCAACATCGGTATGGCTGAACCACTGCCATCGGGAGCAAGCCCCCTCCCACATAAAACCGCATTGCAGCTGAGAAATCCTACTGCTCCTTGCTGCAATCACGCGGCGTAATGCCTTTCTCCTTCGCGTACTGCGCCGCCGAGGCTTCGATGATCGGCCGCAGCAGCGCGCGGTCGGCCTGTACCCAATCGCTGATCAGGTTCCAGCGCTGGCCATCCCACTGCTGGAAGCGTACCGCGCCGCCGCCTTCATGGTCGGCGCAGGACAGTTTCAGCGGTTGCACCAGGCCTTTTGCGCCCAAGGCCTGAAGACGTGCATTGTCCAAGTTCAGGTGTTCGAAACCCCAGCGTACTTGTTCGCCAGTGAGGGGCTGGTGGCCGTATTTTTCCTGGGCCAGGCGCACGGCTTCGACGTTGAGAATGCCGTTCACCACACCGAGGTTGTAGTACACCGTGCCGAAGCGCTTCGGATCGGCCAGGTTGCCTTTACCCGCGTCCACCACGCTTTGCTTGATGCCTTGCAGCACTGGGAAATCGGTGCCGGACGGGTGGGTGGTAATAGAGATAAAACCCTTGGCTGCGTTGCCGGCCGGCAACACGTCTTCTTCCGAGTTGCTCCAGATATTGCCGATGATGTGATCAGCCGGGTAACCGACTTTTTGCGCAGATTTGAGCGCCACCGGGTTCATCACGCCCCAGCCGCGCAGGATCACCCAGTCCGGCTTGAGACGGCGAATGTTCAGCCACTGCGATTGTTGCTCGTTGCCAGGGTGTGGCACTTCCAGCAGGGTCAATTCGAAGCCGGCATTTTTGGCCAGGGTTTCCAGTACCCCGTTGGTTTCCTTGCCGTACGGCGAGCCGTGGTAGAGCACGGCGATTTTCTTGCCCTTGAGTTTGTCGGCACCGCCTTCGCGCTGGCCGATGTAGTTGATGATCGCCGAGACTTCCGAATACGGGTTGAGCTGCAACGGGAACACGTAGGGGAAGACGCTGCCGTCGGTGGAGTCGGTGCGTCCGTGGTTGATGGTGATCAGCGGTAGTTTGTCGGCGGTCGAGCGATCCAGCGTGGCGTAGGCGATGCCCACCGACAGCGGGTTGGTGGCCGCTGCGGGCGCACCGTTGAGACCGCCCTTGAGGCGCTCGTAGCATTCGACGCCTTTTTCCACCACGTACTCGGTCTCGCATTCGCTCCAGGTCAACTTGACGCCATTCACGCCGCCGTTGGCGTTGATGTATTGCAGGTAGTCGATAAACCCACCGAAGAAGCCGGTGCCACCGGCGGCATAGGGCCCGACCCGATAGCTCTGCAACGGAAAGTATTGTTCGTTGGCGGCCTGGACGGTGCCCGTGAGCGTGGCGGTGATCAAGGCCAGGCCCAAGGCCAGGCGGCGCAGCGGTGCGGGGTGTCTCATGGAGGCAGTTCCTCGGGGTTCAGCTCGGGGGTTAGTAAGTTAGTAACGCAGCGGCCATACCCTGGCCCGTTGACGAAAGCGCTGCCACAGTCGGGCCAGCCCCTCCGGTTCCTTGATCAGGAAGGTGATGATCAGTGCACCGAACAGCATCTTCTGAAGGTTTTCCAGCTGGCCGGCGTCCATCAATCCGGCCGGCAGCAACGCGAAGAGGTTGCCCAGCAGGATCGGGAACAACACGATGAAGGCCGCGCCGAGGACGTTGCCGAGCACACTGCCCAGACCGCCGATAATGATGATGAAGAGCACCTGGAATGAGCGGCTCAGGTCGAAGCCGTGTGGCTCCACCGTGCCCAGGTAGGCGAAGGCCCAAAGCGACCCCGCGACGCCCAGGTAGAAGCCGCTGATGGCAAACGCCAGCAGCTTGGCCTTGAGCAGCCGAATGCCGATCACGGCGGCGGCGGTGTCCATGTCTCGCACGGCCATCCAGTTGCGGCCCAGCTCACTGCGCACCAGGTTTTTACCGAGCCAGAACAGCGCCACGACCACGCTGAGGGTCAGCAAGTAGCGGCCACATGGCGAGCTGAAATCAACCCCGGCGATCAGCAATGGCGGCGAGGTGATGACCCCGGATGCGTTGTCGTTGGTAAACCAACTGAAGCGGGTCAGCACCCACTCCACCACGAACTGGGCGGCCAGGGTCGCTACCAACAGGTAAAAGCCCTTGATGCGCAGGCTCGGCAGACCGAAGAACACCGCCACCAGCGCAGCGATCACGCCGCCCAGGCCAAAGCTCACCAGCAGCGGCAAACCGGGTACGCGCAATTGCAGGTTGTAGGCGGCAAATGCGCCCACCGCCATGAACGCCGCCGATCCCAGAGAGAGTTGCCCGGCGTAGCCAGTCAGCAGGTTCAGGCCGAGGCCGGCCAGGGACAGCACCAGCAGCGGCACGAGGATCGCGCTGAACCAGTAGTCGTTGCCCAGCCACGGCATCACCACAAAGGCAAAGCCCAGCAGTAGCCACAGTGCGATGCGGTCCTGGCGCAGGCGAAAGGTGCGGCGCTCGGCCGCGTAGGAGGTACTGATTTGACCGACTTCTTGATACAGCATGCAGGCATTTCCTCAAAAAACGATCAGACCCGTTCGATGGCGCGCTCGCCGAACAACCCGGCAGGGCGCACCAGCAAGAACAGCAAGGCAAGGACGTAAGGCACCCAGTTTTCAATGCCGCTGCCGATGATCGGGCCGAGGTAGATCTCGGCGATTTTTTCGCTCGCGCCGATGATCAAGCCGCCGACAATCGCGCCGCCGATGGACGAAAATCCGCCGATGATCAGCACCGGCAATGCCTTGAGTACCACCAGCGATAACGAGAATTGCACCCCCAATCGCGCGCCCCAAAGCAACCCGGCCACCAGCCCGACAAACCCCGCCACGGCCCACACCAGGGCCCAGATGCGCGGCAGGCGAATGCCCACCGCCATGGACGCCAGCGGGTCGTCTGCGACTGCACGCAGCGACAGGCCGATACGGGTTTTGTTGAACAGCAATGACAGGGCGAGCACCAACGCGGCGGCGGTGCCGGCAGCGAACAGGTCGAACTGCGAGAGCAGCATGCCGCGGATTTCCAGCGGCTCGTCGGCAATGCCCAAATCCAGGCCATGCACCTGCGCACCCCAGAGGAATTGCGCGAAGCCTTCGATCATGTAGGACAGCCCAAGGGTGGCCATGAACAGGATGATCGGCGGGCGATTGACCAGGGGCCGCAGCACCACTTTCTCGATCAGCAGCGCAAGCACCACCATGCTCACCAGGGTCAGCAAAAACGCGAAGACAAACGGAAAGCCGCGCTCCAACAGGCTGACAAACGTCAGCGCGGCGAACAGCACCATGGCGCCCTGGGCGAAGTTGAAGACGCCCGAGGCTTTGTAGATCAGCACAAAACCGATCGCCACTAGGGAATACATCACGCCCGCCAACAGGCCGCCGATCAGCACCTCAAAGAAAAATTCCATGCTCAAGTTCCCAGATAGGCGGCGATGACATCGGGGTTGGCGCGCACTTGCTCGGGTGTGCCGTCGCCGATCTTGCGGCCGTAGTCGAGCGCCACTACGTGGTCGCACAAGCCCATGACCACACCGATATCGTGCTCGATCAGCACCACGGTGGTGCCGAACTCGCGGTTGATGTCGCGGATGAATTGGCTCATCTGGGCTTTCTCCTGAGCGTTCATACCGGCCATGGGCTCATCCAGCAGCAATAGGGTCGGCTCTGACGCCAGGGCGCGGGCCAGTTCGACACGCTTTTGCAGGCCATAGGGCAGGGTGCCCACCAGCACGTGTCGCCAGGGATGGATCTGCAAAAACGCGATGACTTTTTCGGCGTGCAGGCGGTGCGCGTCCTCCTCGCGCGCGGCTCGGCCCAGGCGCAGCATCTGCTCGATCCAGCTGCTGCGGCGCTTGAGGTTGCGCCCGGTGAGCACGTTGTCGAGCACGCTCATGCCCTTGAACAGCGCGATGTTCTGGAAGGTTCGCGCAATCCCGCCTTCGGCCGCCTGATGCGCGCGCATGCGCCGTCGGGTGTGGCCGGCGTAGTGGATGCTGCCGCTTTGGGGGTGGTAAACGCCGTTGATCACATTGAGCAGCGAACTCTTGCCGGCGCCGTTAGGGCCGATCAGCCCGCAGATGTCCCCGGCCTTGACGTCGAAACTGATGGAGGTGATGGCCTTGATGCCCTTGAACGACAGGGTAATGTCATCGAGCCGCAGTAAGACCGCTTGAGTGGTTGCATGCATGGTTGGGCTCGTCAGACAGCGTGAGGCAGTCGTTGGTTGGCGGGTTGGTGTTGGGGCGCTGGCTCTTGCCAACGGCCGGGATCGATGCCCAGGGCGGTAAAGAACGCCGCACTGTCCGGGCTCAACGCTGGCCCTACCAGCAAGGGCACGCGCAAGCGGCTCATGCCCAGCACATCGAGCAATGGTCGACGCACCAGCCAGTGGCCCAGCCAGCGGCGAATGATTGATGGGGTTGGCTGCATCGCCCAGCGGTACAGGCGATGACTGAATGTGCCCGGCAGCGGCAGGCGCTCACGTGCCCACTGTTCCAGACGGGCGTAGGATTCACGGGTGCCCAGCACCAAGGTTGGGCCCAGCTCGCGGCGGTCGGTGTCACGGGTAGCCAGGGCTTCGGGGAAGTTCAGGCGAAAACCAGCGTGCAGCCAGGGCGCCAGCAAGTAGCGCGCCTGCCCGCTGGCGGCGAAAACCCGCGCGGCCAGGGCTTCCTCATTGGCGTCGAGGTGTTCGCGGGCCACCAAAGTGCGCGCGTCCATGAGCAACTGCCCGTGGGTCAACTGCACGCGGGTATCGGCGTGGAACACAAAGGCGAGGGCGGTTGACTGAGTGGCGCACGCCGGGGCAGGGAGGTCCGTGCGCAAGTCCGCATAAGCGACCAAGTGGGGGCCTTTGTGTTGATCCAGACCGCGCCCATCGAGGTACACCACCACACCGGGCCCACTAATTGACGGAATCGCCTCGGCGTTTTCGGCGAGAACAAATGTCGGCCGCAGTTGCACCAGCAGCGCACGATTGTCGCGCTCGGGATCGAGCAGCGTGACGCTCCCCCCCAACCACTGCGCGGCCAGTGCCAGCAGCAAGGCTTCGGGGCGCGCCTGACTGATGATCAGCAGATCATCGTCAGGCCCGAAGTCGCGCTGGTGAAGGGCTGCGGCGAGTTGGCGTATGTCGTCTGCCAGTTCGCTCCAACGTCGCTCTTGCCAGATGCCCAGGCGCTTGTAACGCAAGGCAATCGCCGACCCTCGGGTGTGGGCTTGATGCAGCAGCGCCTGGGGCAGTGTCTGGGGCATGGGTGTGTCCTTTGGGTCGATGCAAAGGTGATTGCACGCGCCATGCCAGGGGGATAAATGCTTTTATTTCAAAGGGATACGTTTAATTTTAAAAGGGCGAGCCTGTTTGGATTCAGCACAAGCTGTGCAACTGCTGTTGGTGGGGCAACAGGCGTTTCCTCAGGTGGCCTGTCAGGTAACTCCCTTGGACTGTTCCCGTTGCTGAAAAGCAGGGGGCAAGCGTTAAAATGCCGCCCGCATCTTGCCCCCATCAAGGACCCTACATGCCACTGATCACGGAACGCGTAGCCCTGGCCCGCATCGGCGCCAATGAGAAGGTTATCTGCCGCATGGCCTCGGGCTGGGCGGTGATGGGGGATGTGCAGTTTCTGCCGGGCTACTGCCTGCTGCTGCCCGATCCGGTGGTCGCGAGTTTGAACGACCTGGATACCGAAGCCCGCGCGACTTACCTGCTGGACATGGCGCGCCTCGGTGATGCGGTGTTGCACGCCACCGACGCCCAGCGCATGAATTACGAAATCCTGGGCAACTCCGAGCCTGAGTTGCACTGCCATATATTCCCGCGCTACGCCTCGGAACCCGACGACAAGCGCCGGATGCCGGCATGGTTTTATGACTGGAAGAATGCTGTGCCTTATGCCGAAGAGGTGCATGGGGATTTGCGCAAGGCCATCGAGCGGTTGCTGCGTCAACCCAGTTGAGAGGCGAGAGCGTGCAGCCGCATTGGCGCCAACTTTTATTAACTTTCGCGTGAAGAGTGCAGTTAGAAATATGAATCTACTCGATCCGTTGACTGGAACAGAAGCGTTGACTCAATCGGGGAGACCCATAGAACCTGGGTTTCTAACGGCTTTCTGGGGCTGGGGTTTTTCAGCATTGGATAACCCCCTGCTACGAGGTTATCTGGCAGAGTTTTTGGTGTATCGGGCGCTGTTCAACATGCCTAGCCCCGATTTCAAGGTACCCACCTCGCATTTTTCAACCAAGATGGAAAGCGATGTTCATGACCTCGTGTTTTTCATGAATGATGAAAAATTCACTATCCAAGTTAAATCGAAAGACTCCTATAGCAAATCTCAGGTGTTCGATACCTCCTTCGCTGAAGGATTCGATTGTGTCTCCAATAGTCCGCTGCCCGCTGAGCATTGGTCAGACTTTTACATCTTCGCTTATCTCGCATTGGATAATAAAAAGTGTCAGGAGAACGAGCGTCTTCATGATAAGTGGAACCCCAATCCATCTCGTGCACTGCCGATGGAGAAAGCGCGGTTCAAGCTCAATAAGCAGGCGTTGGTGAAATCGGTGTTGGAACTCGATAACTGGAGCTTCTACATTCTTGACCGAGAGCAATTACGTGGGCAGAAAAGCATCAACTTGAACAAGCTGCGCAGTAAGGTCAATAAGGGGGAAGCTGTGTGGGTACAGCATGACGGTATTGCAGATGCGTTGGTGGGTTTCGCCCTCGAACGGCACGCTAAACGATGCGATGAAATGCTTTAGGTTCCCTTCGCTCGTGGGGTACGCCACATAGCCGCCAGCGAAACCGCTACACTGCCGCCCCCGAATTTCAGCAAGGATGCTTTGAATGCGTTCGCTCGTCAGCGCTGTGCTCCTCTCCATGACCCTGGCGGCCCCGGCCATGGCCGAGCCTCGTTCGTTCTCGGTCAATGACCCGAGCGGCAAATACCTGGTCGAAGTGTTGTTCCCGCAGGTGCCGCAGGACTTGCAGTACCTGGCGCGAGCCCTGATCACGGTACGCGACGCAACTACCCTCGAAATCCTCCAGCAATTGCAGACTCCGGACGCCCAGGTGCCGCTGGACCAGAATGGTAAAACCGTCGACTGGCGTTTGATGGGCGAGAACGGCGTGGTCTACTTTGCCGACATCAATCAGGATGGCCGCCAGGACTTGGCGATCCGCAATGGCACCGGCGCGGATAAAGACTTCCAGTCCAGTTACGATGTGTACCTGCAAGACCCGCACAAGACGCAGTGGGTGCTCAACGGCCCCCTGACCGATCTTGCGAACGAAACCTCCGGCGGTATGTTTTCAGTCAATCCCAAGGACGGCGTTATCCATTCGCAGACCGACCAGGGTTGCTGCTGGACCCGCGCCAGCCGCTATCAGATGCGCGACGGTGAGTTGGTGAGACTCAGCGCGTACACCCAGGCCCAAGTGCCTGCGACGGACGATGACGCGAACAACAGCATGCCCAGCGGCTACATGCTGCGCACCACCGGCGAGTGGAAGGACGGCCAATGGCTGGAAACGCCAAGGCTGGAAGGGCCGGTAAACGAAGACCCTGAGTTCCTGGCCGGCACCCTCAACGGCAAGATCCCGGTGCAACTCTGGTACCAGCAACAGGGCGCGGTGTTGATTGGTGAATTGCGCTACACCAAAAGCGGCAGCGGCAAGCCGATCAAGCTGGTAGGCGAGTTGGGTGAATACGGCGACCAGTCGTTTGTCTACCTGCACGAATATGCCGACGATGGTCATCAAACCGGCATCTGGCGCATCACTCGGGAAACCGTCGAGCCCTATGCTTACTCCGGCACGTGGGTCAGTGGCGCCCAGGGTGACAAGCCAGAGTTGCAAATCCAACTGCATCGCGAGGACCGTGAGCCTGAGTACAAGAAACTCGGTGACGTTGCCCGCGATCAGCGTGACGGTCACTACCAGATGCGCAACGACTTCCTCGACCGTGACGGCGACCTGGACCTGAAGATCCTCCCCGACCGCGATGCCCAGGGCCGTGAAGTGGCGGAGTTCACCGTAACGCTCAAGGAAACCGGTACCGACAAGGTCATCGTCAGCGCGCACCACAGCGTGCCGATGGAAACCGAGAACCTGATTATCGTGCGCGAGCCGTTGGCGACCCGGCGCGCCGGCCCGTATCACATTCAACTGGTGAAGGGTTTTGCGGTGATCAACCACAACTCGGCGCCGGACTTTCCGGATTACTTCACGGGGATGTATCGCAAGCAATAGCGCAGATGCTGAGCCAGCCGCTTAACATCGATGGGTGATTTGAATGCCGGAAACTACCCAGCGAACAACCTAAAGCAGTGCCGCCCGACAAGCGAGCGGCCTTGCCGTGCGCGCGGGTCAGTCGGTGGCTTCAACCCATTCGCAGTTTATGAGCGGCGTTCCATCCCCGACGCGCATGTAATAGGCGTCTGGAACCGCGATCCGTTCATGGGAGGTGCCCACCGGCCCGTCGTGGTAATCGGTGAACAACTGCCCTCCGGTAATCTCCCAGCGCACGGAGTACCCCTGCGTTGACCGATAAAGCCAGAGGCGCGGCGCCGCGCGGCAGGACAGGTAGTTGCCGTCCTGAAGCTGAAGCTGCATGCGGTTGCCGTCGCTGGAGACATTTTTGAACTTGGCTTTGTCGCCGTTGGACGGCGTTGCGCTGATGTAGTCCCAAAAGCTCCAGCTGGCCTGGTTGCCTACGAAATAGGCAAAACTATCCTGCACCTTGCCGTTGTCATCGACGTATTGAAGCTTGAGGTAGTACCACTTGTTTTCTGGTAAAGCCTGGCTGCCGCTGCGAGGGGGCAGCGGACCGCCCTTGGGTTCGAAAGGTTTGTCGTCCTTGGAGGGGCTGATTGAGTCGCTCATGGGTTCATCCTTTAGAAGAGAGAGTCGAAATGAAAACTCGCCCGAGCCAAAGCCATAATGCGGATAGGTAATGCAGGGGAGGAACGCGGGAATACATCAGGTTGCGCCTTGCGCACAACGGCTTGGGACTGTGCTACGACATTGGGACGATCACCCGTTTGCGTTACGGCTTGTCCTTCTCTCATCCATGATTTCAGCAACCGATGGCTCAAGCCATCGAGGCGTTTTGCAAGGTTAGGTCATGACGGCGGATTCGTCGAAAAAAAACTGCGGCATGGCGCCCGCCAGGCTCAATGACTGGCGCCATGCAGCGGCTGATCAGCGGTTAAAGCGTTCTACCAACGCATATTGAGTGGCCGCCGTATTGGTCAGCTGCTTGCTAAGGTCGGTGGATTGATGGGCTTGTATCGACGTCTGGTCAGCCAGCTCCGCGATAGTGGTGATGTTGCGGCTGATCTCCTCGGCGACCGCGCTTTGTTCCTCAGTGGCGGCGGCGATCTGGGTGGTCATTTCGGTGATATGAGACACCGCTTCGCTGATGCCGACCAAAGCCTGGTCTGCTTCCAGCACCCAGGCTACGCCTTCCTGCGCCTGGCGTTGGCCGTTTTCCATGCTTTGCACGGCATTGTTGGACGATGCCTGCAACTGAGTGATCAGCGCATGGATTTGAGTGGTGGATTGGGAAGTACGCTGCGCCAGTTGGCGCACTTCATCGGCCACCACGGCAAACCCGCGGCCTTGCTCACCGGCGCGGGCCGCTTCGATGGCGGCGTTGAGGGCGAGCAGGTTGGTTTGATCGGCGATGCCTTTGATCACGTCCACCACGCTGCCGATTTCGTCGCTGTCCTTGGCCAACTGCGCCACGGTGGTGCCGGTTTCGCCCACGACGGCGGACAACCGCTCAATGGCCAGGCGGGTATCACGCGCGACTTCACGGCCACGTCCGGTCAGCACGTTGGCCTGCTGGGTGGCGTCGGCGGTGCGCTGCACATGGCTGGCGACTTCCTGGGTGGTCGCAGCCATCTGGTTGACGGCCGCCGAGACCTGCTCGGTTTCAACGCGTTGGCGATCCAGGCCTTTGGAGCTGGCGGTGGCCAACTGATCCGATTGCCCGGCCAGGGCGCTGAGTTGTTCGGCACTGTCCTGCAAGCGTGTGAGGCAGGTTTTCAGACGTGAGTTTTGGCTGAGGAACGCGGTTTCCAGGCGTGCCTGGGGGCCGCTGGCGTCGCTGTACATCTGGGCAATCAAGGCATCCGACGTCGAGGGCTCGACACCCGCCAGCAGGCGCAAGGTGCTGCCTTGGCGTACGCGTGAGCAGAGCATACCCACCGGCACGGCAACGGCCACGGCCACCGCAATGGCGATCGGTGCACTGAGGAAAAGCCCGGCAATGCTGCCGGCGATGCCGGTGGCCACGTACGGAACGGCACTCAACGCCGCGGGCAGCCAAGTGTCCTTGATTAGCGCGCTGGATTTGCCTTGGCTGAGGCGGCGATACAGCACCTGCGCCCGGCGGATTTCATCGGCGCTGGGCTTGACCCTCACCGATTCAAAACCAACGACTTCGCGGCCGTGGAAGATCGGTGTGACGTAGGCGTTAACCCAGTAATGGTCGCCGTTTTTCGAGCGGTTCTTGACGATGCCCATCCACGGCAGGCCTTGCTTGAGCGCACGCCACATATGGGCAAACACGGCCGGCGGGACATCGGGGTGACGCACGATGTTCTGTGGCGCGCCGATCAGATCGGCCCGTTCAAAACCGCTGATTTCGACAAAGGCGTCGTTGCAGTAAGTGATGCCCCCGTGAATATCGGTGGCGGAGATAAGTTTTTGCGAAGGCGCGAGTGAAATCTCACGTTGTGTTACTGGCTGGTTGTTGCGCATTCCGGCTACTCCCTGGTTGCACACAGTGCATCGGCGCCAACGTGCAGAAGATTAATTCACATCGGCTATTTCGCCAGCCATTGGTCAAAAGCCTGAAACTTATCGATGAAAAACCTCATAATGGCGGCCATTTTTGTTTAGCCCGTAATTCTGGTGTGCCCCCATGGAAATCAAGGTCAACTTTCTCGACAACCTCCGGCTTGAAGCCAAGTTCGATGACTTCACGGTGATTGCCGACCAACCTATTCGCTATAAGGGCGATGGTTCGGCACCGGGGCCCTTCGACTACTTCCTGGCATCGTCGGCGCTGTGCGCGGCGTACTTTGTGAAGCTGTACTGCCAGACCCGCAACATCCCCACCGACAATATCCGCCTGTCCCAGAACAACATCGTCGACCCGGAAAACCGCTACAACCAGATCTTCAAGATCCAGGTCGAGTTGCCCGCGGATATCTCCGATAAGGACCGCCAGGGCATCCTGCGCTCCATCGAGCGTTGCACGGTGAAAAAAGTGGTGCAGGCCGGTCCCGAGTTTGTGATCGAAGAGGTGGAAAATCTCGACGCCGACGCCCAGGCCTTGTTGATGCCCAGCAGCCTGTCGGAGCAGGGCACCTACATCGCGGGCAAGGACCTGCCGCTGGAGCAGACCATCGCCAACATGTCCGGGATCCTTGCCGGCCTGGGCATGAAGATCGAGATCGCCTCGTGGCGCAATATCGTGCCCAACGTGTGGTCGCTGCATATCCGCGATGCGCACTCGCCAATGTGTTTCACCAACGGCAAGGGCGCGACCAAAGAGGGCGCGCTGGCGTCGGCATTGGGCGAATTCATCGAGCGGCTCAACTGCAACTTCTTCTACAACGACCAATTCTGGGGTGAAGAACTGGCCAACGCACCGTTCGTGCATTACCCGGACGAGCGTTGGTTCCAGCCAGGCCCCAACGACGAGCTGCCGACTGAAATCCTCGACGCTTATTGCCGCAAGGTTTACGACCGCGAAGGCGAGCTGCGCGGTTCGCATCTGTTCGACACCAACTCCGGCAACGAAGCGCGCGGCATTGTTTCGCTGCCGTTCGTGCGCCAGTCCGATGGCGAGGTGGTGTACTTCCCGTCCAACCTGATCGAAAACCTCTACCTCAGCAACGGCATGAGCGCGGGCAACACCCTGGCTGAAGCCCAGGTGCAGTGCCTTTCGGAGATTTTCGAGCGCGCGGTCAAGCGTGAAATCATCGAAGGTGAATTTGCCCTGCCGGACGTGCCGGCTGAGGTGCTCGCCAAATACCCAAGCATTGTGGCGGGCATCGAAGGCCTGGAAGCCCAGGGCTTCCCGGTGCTGGTCAAGGATGCATCCCTGGGCGGCGAATTCCCGGTGATGTGTGTGACCCTGATGAACCCGCGCACCGGCGGGGTATTCGCCTCCTTCGGTGCCCACCCGAGCCTGGAAGTGGCGCTGGAGCGCAGCCTCACCGAATTACTGCAAGGCCGCAGTTTCGAGGGTTTGAACGACTTGCCGCAGCCGACCTTCGAAGGCCAGGCGGTGACGGAGCCGAACAACTTCGTCGAGCACTTCATCGACTCCAGCGGTGTGGTGTCGTGGCGCTTCTTCAGCGCGCAATCGGACTACGAGTTTGTCGAGTGGGACTTCTCCGGTGAAGGCGAAGACTCCAACGTCCAAGAGGCTGCGACCTTGTTCGGCATCCTGGAAGGCATGGGCAAAGAAGCCTATATGGCGGTGTACGAGCACCTCGGCGCCACCGCTTGCCGCATCCTGGTGCCGGATTACTCGGAAATCTACCCGGTGGACGACCTGATCTGGGACAACACCAACAAAGCGCTGTTCTTCCGCGAGGACATTCTCAACCTGCATCGCCTGGACACGGAAGAATTGCAGGCATTGGTCGAGCGCCTGATCGAAAGCGAGCTGGACGATTACACCGACATCACCACCTTGATCGGCATCGAGTTCGACGACAACACGGTATGGGGCCAACTGACCATCCTGGAGTTGAAGCTGCTGATTTTCCTGGCCTTGCAGCAATATGAAGAGGCCAAGGAGTGCGTGGAGATGTTCCTGCAGTACAACGACAACACCGCCGAGCGCGGCCTGTTCTACCAGGCGTTGAACGGTGTGCTGGAGATGGAACTGGACGACGACTTGGA
Source organism: Pseudomonas sp. Irchel 3H9 (assembly GCF_900187495.1). Classification (NCBI taxonomy): domain Bacteria; kingdom Pseudomonadati; phylum Pseudomonadota; class Gammaproteobacteria; order Pseudomonadales; family Pseudomonadaceae; genus Pseudomonas; species Pseudomonas sp. Irchel 3H9. The sequence continues at coordinate 650,356 of NZ_FYDK01000002.1, forward strand.
CTTGGCGGATTACGAAGCCAACTTCCGCCGCATGTTTGGTAATGAGCGAATGGATGCGGTGATCGGCTCGGTCGATGGCAGTGTGCGGTTCTATGGGTTGACGCCGACCAGCATCAAGCTGGAAGGCTTGGACCGGCATTTGCGTTTGATTGACAGCTACAAGAAGCTGCATTCGGCGCGTGCCAACATCGGCCAGGTGTAACGCATACCCAATGTGGGAGGGGGCTTGCTCCCGATGGCGGTGGTTCAGACAAATATTCAGTGCCTGACACGCCGCTATCGGGAGCAAGCCCCCTCCCACGTTTGATCGTTGTTTTTTGGGGGGGTTATATACGGGCCAAGGCTTGCGCCAGGTCCGCTCGTAGATCCTCCACATCCTCAACCCCCACCGACAACCGCACCAACCCGTCGCCAATCCCCAGCTGCGCCCGCGTCGCCGCCGGGATGCTGGCATGGGTCATGATCGCCGGATGTTCGATCAGGCTTTCCACACCTCCCAGGCTTTCGGCCAGGGCGAAGATGTTCACGTGTTCCAGAAAGCGGGTGGCGCCCGCCAGGTCGCTGTTCAAATCCACTGAAATCATCCCACCAAACCCGCGCATTTGCCGGCGTGCCAGTTCGTGCTGCGGGTGGGATGCCAGGCCTGGGTAATAGGCCCGCGCCACTTGCGGTTGTTGCTCCAGCCAGGTGGCCAGGTCCAGCGCGTTGCTGCAATGACGCTCCATGCGCAGGGCCAACGTTTTCACGCCGCGCAGGGTCAGGAACGCGTCGAAGGGGCCAGCGATGGCGCCCACTGAGTTCTGCAGGAAACCCAGGCGATCAGCCAATTCGGGGTTGTCACCGACAATGGCGATACCGCCGATCACATCGGAATGGCCGTTGAGGTATTTAGTGGTGGAGTGCACCACCACATCAACGCCCAGCTCCAGCGGGCGCTGGATCCAGGGGCTGGCGAAGGTGTTGTCAGCCACGCAGATGATCCCGCGATTGCGGCAGATACCTGCGATGGCGGCCAAGTCGGTGAGGCTGAGCAGCGGGTTGCTCGGGGTTTCGACCCAGACCATGCGCGTATCGTCCTGCAAGGATGCTTCAAACGCCGTTACATCACTCAAATCGACAAAGCTGAAACGATGCCCGGCGCTGCGTTGGCGCACCTTGTCGAACAGCCGAAAGGTGCCGCCATAGAGGTCGTTACCGGAAACGATATGGGCGCCCGCATCCAGCAGCTCCAGCACCGTGGAAATCGCTGCCAGCCCGGATGCAAAGGCAAACGCTTGGCTGCCGCCTTCAAGGTCGGCCACGCAACGCTCCAGAGCAAACCGCGTGGGGTTGTGGGAGCGGCCGTAGTCGAAGCCCTTGTGCACGCCGGGGCTGTCTTGCAGGTAGGTGGAGTTGGCGTAGATCGGCGGCATCAGCGCGCCAGTGGTTGGGTCTGGGAACTGCCCGGCGTGGATCACACGGGTGGCAAACGCACTTTTATCAGGCTGGCTCATGCAAGGGATCTCCGCAGGTGGTTGAGCAGGTCGACGCGGGTGATCAGGCCATAAAAGCCTCCTGCATCGGCAATGATGGCGACCAAGCCGCGATCCAGTTCAGTTTGCAATTCGGCCAGGCTGGCGCTGGGGGGCAGGGTTTGCAGGTTGTCGGTCATGGCGCTGGCGACGATCATCGTGAAGTGCGCGGCATCGTGGTGCAGGCCCAGCAGGATGTCGGATTCGTCGATCACGCCCACCAGTTCGCGGCCGTTGACCAACACCGGCAGTTGCGACACGTCGGCCAGACGCATGCGCTGGAAGGCGGTGAGCAGGGTGTCGTCGGGGCTCACACTGATCACGCGGCCGTCTTCGAAGCGGCGGGCGATCAGGTCGCGCAGGTCGCCGTAGTGTTTGTAATGCAGCAACCCCGCGTCGGTCATCCACTGGTCGTTGTAGACCTTCGACAGATAGCGCGTGCCGGTGTCGCACACAAAGCTGACCACGCGCTTGGGCGTGGTTTGTTCGCGGCAATAGCGCAAGGCAGCGGCGAGCAGGGTGCCGGTGGAGGAACCGCCGAGAATGCCCTCGGCCTTGAGCAGTTGGCGCGCGTGGTCGAAGCTCTCTTCATCGCTGATGGAATAGGCGTGGCGCACGCTGGACAGGTCGGCAATCGACGGAATGAAGTCCTCGCCAATGCCTTCCACGGCCCACGAGCCGGGTGTTATCAACTGGCCGCTGCGGCTGTATTCAGCCATTACTGAACCCACCGGATCGGCCAGTACCATTTCCAGCTCCGGTTGCACGCGCTTGAAGAATCGGGTCAGGCCGGTGAGTGTGCCTGCCGAACCGACGCCGACCACAATGGCATCCAGGTCGTGCTGGGTTTGCGCCCAGATCTCCGGCGCGGTGCTGGTCTCGTGAGCCTGGGGATTGGCCGGGTTGTTGAACTGGTCGGCGAAGAATGAGCCGGGAATCTCCTGGGCCAGGCGCGCAGCCATGTCCTGGTAATACTCGGGGTGGCCCTTGCCCACATCGGAGCAGGTGATATGCACCTCGGCGCCCATGGCCTTAAGGTGCAGCACTTTCTCCGTGGACATTTTGTCGGGTACCACCAGCACCACCCGATAACCTTTGGCCCTGCCCACCAGCGCCAGGCCCAGGCCGGTGTTGCCAGCGGTGGCCTCGATGATGGTGCCGCCGGGACGCAGGCGGCCGTCACGCTCGGCGGCGTCGATCATGGCCAGGCCGATGCGGTCCTTGATGGAACCGCCGGGGTTTTGGGATTCCAGCTTGAGGAACAGCGTGCAGGGACCGGTATCGAAACGGCTGACCCGTACCAACGGCGTGTTGCCGATCAGTTCGAGTACGGCGGGGCGTGAGAGTGCGGGCATGGCGTCACCTGGGTGCGCAGAGGAGACATGAAACACTAGGTCGGTATTGGGTGAGTCGCAACCGGGCCGTCGGCTCGCTGTCTTTTTTTGGCGCATGGGCCGACGCGACAATTGCGCCTGACGCTGCCAGGCGGAGCGCATTGAAGCCCTGGATAGCCTCGCCAGTTGCCGCCTCAGCCCTTTATCGCTGCCTCAATCGCCGCAATGTCGATTTTGGTCATGGTCATCATCGCCTCGAACGCGCGCTTGGCGATGGCTGGATCAGGGTTAGTCACCGCCTCCGTCAACACGCGCGGCGAGATTTGCCACGACAGGCCCCACTTGTCCTTGCACCAGCCGCAGGCGCTCGGCTGGCCGCCGTTGTCGATGATTGCGTTCCAGTACCGGTCGGTTTCGGCTTGGTCATCGGTGGCCACTTGGAAGGAAAACGCCTCGGTGTGGGGAAAGATCGGGCCGCCGTTCAGGCCGATGCAGGGGATGCCGAGTACCGTGAATTCGACGGTCAAGACGTCGCCCCGTTTGCCGGACGGGTAATCCGCTGGTGCACGATGCACGGCGTTCACCGCACTGTCGGGAAAGGTGTTGGCGTAGAACTTGGCAGCCTCTTCGGCGCTCCCGTTGTACCAGAGGCAGAGGGTGTTTTTGTGGGTCATGAGCAGTCTCCACGCAGTCGAGGGTCTGTGGAGTTTAGCTGCGTTTCAATGGCGGCCTTATCAAGTCGAGACGGTTGAGGTCGGCGTTATAGGCTCGATAGAGGTCGGCCAATTCGTGGTGGGTCATCAGCGTTCACTTCTACCCGTTGAGTTCTGCGCTGACCTCATCCGCCCACATCGTGCCCGGCACGGCGGCGGCAGGATCGATGCATTGGATCTCGGGTAAACAGCGCGCCATCGTGTTGTCTCGCAGATGTGCCTGGAACACGCACAAGCTGCGGGCGAACTGGGGCAGTGAGGTATTGATGAGTACGCGTGCGTGATGGGCGTCGTGGTTGAAATAGACAATCGTCCCACTGTGTCGATCAAGCGCGATGACGTCCCCGGAGCCGGTGTGCCCCAAAGGGTAATAGTGGTTGGCGATGCCGAATATTGCCAACCTGCGTTGTGCTTCGGCTTGGCTGTAGGCCTCGAAACTCAGAAAGGGCGCGGCGTCGCGCGGCAGGCCGTGCTTGAGGAGGAATTCAGCGTCTGGCGCGGGGAGGGTGGCCAGGTCACTGGGGTTGAAGGTGATGAATTCGTCAAAGCCGAGGTCCAGGCCGGGCGGGTCGGGAGGCAGTACCGAGATGAAATGTGTTTTGAAGTCGAAGTCGGTCATAGTCGTTCGCCGCGTTATGTGAAGGGGGGGGGCGGGATGCTGACATAGAAACACTGCAGGGCTTGGGGTAGAACCCGTTCACAGCCTCAAGGTTGATCCAGCTAATGCTGCAGCAATGGTTGCCGCAGCATGAGTGCGAGGAGTTTTAGTTACTCGACTTATCTGGCAGTGGCGCCGTATGAATTTCGTCATACATAGCGGTTGCCACTGAAGCAGCATAAACAATGTATTTCAGATCGCTCGCGTCACTCTTGACTTCATAAATTTCACACAGAAGACTTCTTTTGTCCTTGGGTAACTTCACTGGCGACCAAGATGAGGGGCTTTTGAAGTTATACTCAGGGCCTTTGTATGTTAGAGACCTGATTCCAACAATCATGCGCTTATAGTGTTGCCTATCAGGTCTTTTGGAATTTTCATAGCTGCCTTTAAATGTTCCTAGAGAGCCTGAGACAACATCTACGCACGCTTTGTCTAGCTCGGTCTCATAATCAGCAGCCGCATAGGTTCCAACGGTCCCATGATTGGAATAGAATTTTGCACGCGGCGACAACTTTTCTTCTGGGTATTTGGCGGTGTATTCATCACCCTCGAAGTAATATTCGATATACCCTCGCGAAATATCTACCCTGCTATATTTCTTTCTCTTTTCTATGATGTCATTGAAAGAGTACCAGCGCTGCTCGATTAGTTTGTGCTCGACTTCCAGCCCGCCCGCAAATACCTTCAAGGAAAGCGCGGAGCCAAATAAGATAGATGCAATCAAAAGATTTTTCATGAATTGACCTGAAGTATGATTTTTATTTTATTTAAATAGGTCTGTTGATGTTGCGCGTTGATTAATTCCGCGAACCTTTTCAGCTTCGGCTTGTGTCTTCTGTTGAATAGTCCAAGTGATTGCCGCACCTACAATTGTCAAGCTTGTTGCCATATCAAAGCCAAGCTGGATATTACTGAACCATGTGCTCATTTGACTTCCTTGAGTTTTATTTGATTTCCTTGAACATCACTTTTTGTAGCCGTTTACACCGTAACAACGGACTCCAACTCAAATTTCACGCCGCATAAGCGGCGTTGTCGTGCTTTTTTAATCGTGCTCTCGCTCTGAGCGGGCACGTCGCCGGTAATTTGCTGCGTGAGCATAAAGGCGATGCCGGGTCGGAACAACCGTCCGTCGCTACCTACACCGCCAACGCCCGGTATCTGAACCTTTCCGCTGGCGTTGTGCAGCACCACTACGAGACCAAACCCGCAGCGCACTGGTCTGGCGCCATGAGTTGCGCGAGGAATAGGTGCGTTCGGTGGTCAACTACGTGGCGGATGTTGCTGGCAAAACCAGCTTCGGCAGTAACGGCCCATCGGCGATCAAGGACACCGGCGTGCTCGGTCTGGGCGTGACGTGGGGGTTGCGATGCGGGCCACTTAAACTGCGTGGCCTGCACTCATGGTGCAGCGATCACTCACTGATCCGACCAAACCGCCATTTCATAACCATCCGGATCAATGAAGTGGAACCTGCGCCCACCGGGGAACGCAAACATCTCGCGGCTTATCACAGCGCCTGCAGCCGTGATTCGTTGGTGCGCCCCTTCGAGGTCATTCGCAAACAAAATCACCAACGGCCCCCCTGGCCGAACGGGTTCTCCCGTGGTGAACCCGCCCGTCAGCCGCCCATCGCTGAACTCGGTGTAGGTGGGCCCGTAGTCCACGAATGTCCAGCCGAAAACGGCGCCGTAGAAGGTTTTGCTACGGGCAATGTCGCCCACGTTGAATTCTATGTTGTCGATCTGACGGTCTTGACCACGAACGCTCATGGTTGCCTCCTTGGCGGATGATTGAGGCGCGAGTGTAACGGTTCTGACGACGGACTGAGTTACCATGCCGCCGCGAAATTCCCGCCGACCGCTCTGGCTACCTATGTCCTCCAACGCGCTGTACACCGATCTTTCCATCTACTACGACCTGATGTGCGCCGACATCGACTATCGCGCACAGAGTCACAGCGTTCGCCGGTTGCACCAACTGTTCGGCAATAACGGGCGTCGGCACTTGGACTTGGCCTGCGGCACCGGGCCCCATGTGCGTCATTTCCTCGACTTTGGCTACCACAGCGCCGGCCTGGACATCAGCCAACCGATGCTGGACCTCGCCCAACTGCGCTGCCCGGAGGCACGCTTCAGCCGCCAGGACATGGCGGGTTTCCAGGTGGACGACGCGCAAGATCTGATCACTTGCTTTCTCTACTCGACCCATTACAACGCCAGCCTGGCCAAACTGCGCATGTGCCTGACCAGCGTGCACGAGGCGCTCGTCGAAAATGGCGTGTTCTGTTTCAACGCGGTGGACAAGCAGCACATCGACAACCGTTTGCTGGTACGCCATAGCGTTGAGTTTGAAGGCAGCCACTTCACCTTCGGTTCCGGCTGGCACTACAGCGAGGAGGGCGAGCAGCAGGCGCTGCGCCTGAGTATCGAGAAGACCACCGCGGGTGTGACTGAGGCTTGGCAGGACGAACATCCGATGGTCGCCTTCAGTTTCACCGAGTTGCAGCAGTTGTTGACGCCACAGTTCGAGGTGCACATCTTCGAGCATGACTACGAATGCATCACGTCCTGGGAGGGCACGAGCGGGAATGCTTTGTTTGTCTGCGTGAAGCGCTGATACCTGCTTTACCCAGTTTCCTGTGGGAGATGTCGAGCTTTAGCGAGGCTTCGAAGGCGGCGGTACAGGCGAAGTATTCTTACCTGACCCACCGCATTCGTGGGCATTACGTCATGTGGCACTAACGCGAGAGCACCGCTGCTGCGCCTTTTTCCTCAGCGCCAACGTCATCCAGGGAGATCCTCGATGTCTCCGGCAACGCCAACCCGCCTGCCAGCGCCAGCAACGCTACGGCTATCAGATAAAACGCCGGTGACAGGTTGCTGCCGGTGGTGCTGATCAACCATGTCGCCATCAGCGGCGCGGTACCCCCGAAGATCGTATAGGCCATGTTGTAAGTGATTGCCGAGGCGGTATACCGCGTCCGAGTCGGGAAGGTCTCCGAGAGCAACGCCGCCGTGACCACACCACATAACACCGCACCTACCGCGAGCAGCATCACCCCCACGATCGAGGCCGCGAACGAACCTGAACTGGCCATCAGAAACGACGGATACACCACCACCATCAGCAATACGCAGGCGGTCATTACCGTGACCCGACGCCCCACCCGATCCGAATACAGCCCGGCCAGCGGGCAGATTGCCGCGGCGAAAATCAGCGCGATCAACGACACCAGCAACGCCGCCGCCCGACTCAGCCCACCTGCCACCTGCAGGTATGTCGCGAAGTAGGTGGTGAACATATAAAACGAGAGCGCCGTCAGCGATACAAACGCGCCCAGGCAGCAAATCGCCGCACCGTGGTTGCGCAAGGTTTCCTTGAGCGGAGAGTGGGCGACCGCGTGTTCCTGCTTCACGGCCTGGAAGGCGGGTGTCTCATCCAGTTTCCAGCGCAGATACAGCCCGACCAGACCCAGCGGTGCGGCGATCAGGAACGGCAGGCGCCAGCCCCAACTGCCCATCGCCTCGGCGGACAGCGACGCCTCAAGGGCGTAGGCCACCACTGCGGCAGCGGCGAACGCGGAGAACGTCGACACCGGCACGAAGCTGCCGTACCAGGCGCGTTTGTTGCTCGGCGCGTGCTCCATCAGATAGGCGCAGGCACCGGCATATTCGCCCCCGGCGGAGAAGCCTTGGGCGCAGCGAATCAGCGACAACAGAATCGGCGCTGTCACGCCGATGGCGGCGTAAGTGGGCAGCAGGCCGATCAAGGTGGTCGCACCGGCCATCAGCAAAATCGTCATGGCCAGGGTACGCTTGCGGCCGATGCGGTCGCCGAGCATGCCAAAGAAAATCCCGCCCAACGGCCGAAAGGCGAATGCCACGGCAAACACGGCAAAGGTCTTGAGCAGTGCTGCGCTGGCATCGCCACTGGGGAAGAATTGTTGCGCGATGGTGGTGGCAAGAAAGCCATAGACGGCGAAGTCAAACCACTCGACGAAGTTACCGATGCCGGCGGCAATGATGACCTTTCGCAGGGTTTGGGGGCTGACCTGTTCGGTGGATGAGCTCGTCATAAGGGAAGGCCTCGGAATGCGCAGGGGGATGCCTGATTATCCGAGGCGGCGGCCAGACGGCGGGGTTCAAAAGAGTCCTCCGCGTAGTCAGCAGCGACTTTCTGCAAGGGCTAGAGGCACGCTTCAGGCCTTGGCGGAACGCTGAGCGGACGTGCGATACGTCAGCAGCACAATTCCAGTCACCACGATGACGCCGCCAGTCACCTGACCGGCGCTGAGCATTTGATCGAGCACGAGCCAGCCCATCAGCAACGTCGCCAGCGGCTCAATGTTCATCACCGGCGCATTTCGCGGCATATCCAGGCGCGGCACCGACATGAACAGCACGATAAAACCGGTGCCGTAGAGCACGACCAACGTGGCCAGCGCCAGCCAACCGGTCAGGCTGGCCGGTGGGTTCAGGCCGTCGGCAAGGGCGCCACTCCAGCCCGCAAGGTTCACGCTGCTGAACACAATGAAGATTGTCAGCAGACTGCGCACCGAACCCCGTACCTGGGACAACTTGTGATCGGTGATCCACAGCGCGCAAGCGAATACAAAGGCGGCGCAGAAGGCGAGGGTGACGCCGAGCAGCCATTGCGGGCCGATGTCGGCGTCGGCTGAAAGGCGAGTGGGCACGTCCAGCACGAACACCAGACCCACCAGAATCAAACCCATCAGCAAGGCGGTGCGCGCCGTCGGACGTGGGCCGCCTAGTGCCCAGGTCAGCAGCGCCAGCAAAATCGGGAAAACGTTGGCCACCAGCAACGCCAGCGCTACCGGTACGCGGGCTACGGCGGAATAGAGGCACAGGCTTTGCGCGGTGATGAGCAGGCCCAGCAGTAACTGCCAGCGCCATGCACCCGAAGGCAGGCGCAGGCTTTGCCGTTGCCAGAGTACCAGCGCGCCCAGCACCAACAACGTACCGCCGGAGCGCAGCAGAATAGCGAGGAGAACACCGGCGCCGTCGTCGAAGGCCACGCGAGCGGCGATGTGGTTGCCGGCGAAGGCGCAGCCCATGCAGAGCAGGATCAACACGGCGGTGTGGCGGGGGAAAAGATTGGGGGCAGGGGGCGTCATGGTAAGGGCTCGGGCAGTGGCTTCCATCGTCGAGGATGGCAAATTATTTTTAGGTTGTCGTACAACGTTGTGGCGGATTTGTAGCGTGTTTGGGGCGAATGGGCAAGGAAGGTTTTTTGTGGGATGACCGCGGGCGTTGTTTCTTATGGACTTAACAAGATTGTTTAGGTGATTGCATTGAGGTAGAGATAGACAGGGCTGAGTAGGAGAGGTCGTATGACTATCGAGGGCCTATAGTGTAATTCGCCATGCGCGACCATCAGCCCCGTTTAATATCGTTCGGGTTCTGGCAAGCGGTCGCGCAGTGCAGAGGTGCAATGTCTCACTGAAGCGTCGGTAGTCGGTCCAGCGCACAATTTCGGTCCATTTTCGGCTCATCGGCCATGGGGACGCGCGCGCCCGAATCGACATTGAATATGTCAATGTGACAACCGCTCAGCGCGCCCGGGCTGTCGACAATTCCTCCTTTGATCACGTAACGCGCGCCCGGCGCAAATTCGCTGACAAACGCTATGCTGCACGAGCGATTGGCATTGGCCGCACCGCGCATCACCAAGTGCAGCGGCTTGCCGGCTTCAATCGGAAAGAAGCCCTCCGGCGTCGATACGTTCTTATAAACGGAAACCAACTGCCCTCCCTGCGCAATCGCCACGGTTCTGCCGTATTTGCAGGCCATTGGAGGCGCCTCGACCAGGGACACGCTGTTTCGATAATTCTCCATCGACACCAACTCGCTACGGATAAGCGCCTGAGGCGCCCCCGCGGGCACGAGGTATTTCGGTGCTGGGGCGCAGCCTGCAAGCAGCAGAAGTGAACACAGGTAGAGAGGCTTCATAATTTCCTTATCAAGGTCGTAAAGGGCGGCCTCAACTAGCCTGATGAATCAGAATGGGTCAAGCAGTAAGTGAGAAGGACAGATACCTGACCCGGTTTGAAATAAAGGTGAATCGCCCTTGGTTTATTGAATAGGCGCAACGGTTGCTCTTGGCCGAGGCTGTGTAAAAACGTTTTTCTACGCGATAGGCACTCAAAACTGGACTGAAAATCGCGCTTCTGTGCGAAATTCACATCTGCTGATGTGCCGATAAATTTCGGATTTAACGTAGATGCGCACACTTCAATTTTGGCTAAGCGGTTTTACACACTCTGGTCCAGAAGTGGACTCTCAAATTTGTCTACGGTATCTGGGCCGCTTCACTGGCTCCCCAGGATAGAAGTTGGAGCACAAAATATGCCCGTCGCACCCAATCAGAATTCCCCAATCATTTTGGTCCTGGCTCAACAGAGCGACTTGGATAATCTTGTAGCCATTCGAATTGAGGCCATGCGCGAAAGTCTGGAGCGTGTTGGTCGATTTGATCCAGTCCGCGCGCGCGAGCGGTTTCTCAGCAGTTTTGAGGCTCGCAACACACGCTACATCGAGGCATCTGGAGAGAGGGTTGGTTTCGTCGTGATCAAGCATCAACACAATGAACTCTTGCTCGACCACTTGTATGTGAGACCGAGCGCGCAAGGGTCAGGGGTAGGGTCTGCTGTTCTCACTCAGATTTTCAAAGAGGCGGATGCGGCTGCGCTCCCTATTAAAGTGGGTGCTCTCAAAGAAAGCGCTTCGAATCGCTTTTATATCCGCCATGGCTTCCAATTCATCGGAAGCAGTGAGTTCGACAATTACTATATTCGACAGAGTGTTCCGGCGATCGGCCCAGATTGCTAGCTGGATGCGATGCACCTCGACGTGCGCTTTGACACACTCTGGACCATAAGCAGACGCTCGTGATTTGCTGCCTTTCATGATGGGCAGAGCTAGACCAATACCGACTGATAATCACCGCCGGTGTTCAAACCAATACTGAAGTCATTTCTGGACGGTAACTGCCGAGCAGAGTTCTGAAAACACCCAATGGTCTATCCTTCAAGACTTGACGCAAATTGATCAGGGCCCTGATGTATGAACGCTCTCTGGATCGCATTGGCCATTTTTGGGTGCCTGGTTGCCTCCTCGCTTCTCATGATGTTTTGGTACCCAAGACTGGCATCCCACCACAGGGATGACGACACCAACACCGTAATTCGTCTAGTCGCCAATATTTTTGTGGTTATGACATCGCTGGTCTTTGGCTTGATGATTAATTCTGCCAAAAACACCTTCGAGTCCATTGATGCAAACTTCCATGGGTACGCAACCAGCATGATCATTTTTGATCGGACGCTGCGGGGCTATGGCGATGCGGCACAAGACACGCGCAATCGTCTGATCACCTATCTTGAGCGCGCTATCGAGACCCCGTATCGGGGAGACGAAGCGCTGCAGCATCGAAACAGCGAGGCGGCTAAATACCTGGATGACATAGGCAAGTCATTGGCTGTTATCAAGCCCCCGGACCGCTACCATGAAACGATGCTTCAGGATATTCGTCAGCAATATCATTCGCTCATCGAGCAACGCTGGAGGATCGTCGAGCAGTCGGAGGGAGCGATTCCTGGCCCCCTTATTGGGATGCTTGTTGCTTGGTTGACGCTCATTTTCGCTAGTTTTGGATACCGCGCACCCCGTAATTCGATGGTGATAGGAATGTTCATAGTCTCGTCATTGCTCATTGCGGCTTCCGTATACCTTGTGTTGGACATGGACGTGCCATTTCATGGTCCTATCCAAATATCCGACGAACCCCTGCGCAGGGCGCTCGCCGTAATGCAGCTATAGGGGAGCATGACGGGCAACGTTTTGAGTAGTGGCCTCGGAGCGGGATATATCGATGTCTGCTCTTGGCCGATCGTTGCATTTCGCGAGCGGCAGCTTTGGGTCGGAAGCCGCGCCTTATGAACGACGGATTTCGGCCATACGCGGGCAGTCACTTTTGTTCGCCATCAAGCGATGGACAGCTCCTCGCTTACCTCAGTTTGAACGCGGGTTTATCGCCGAATTGGCGCATTGCTACACCGAAAATATGGACTCATGAAGTCCATGGAATTTTGAGGGTCTCCGGCTCAACATTGACGCCGGTTCAACAGGGAGGCTGCAATGGATCTGAAGTTCAGTCACGTAGATGTATTGGTCAATAATCTCGAAGAAGCCTGTGCTTACTACGCACAGATACTTAATGCCCGGATATCCAAAACGCTCGTTTGGGAACGAGGTGGCCTGCATGTGCGCTACGCAATAGCGCTGATCGGTCAAGAGCGTTTCATGTTGGTACAGCCATTGGCGGGGAATCTGAGGGAGCTATTAGACTCCGCGGGAGAAGGGATGATTTATCGCCACTGCTATTCGACGCCGGACATCGAGAAGGCCTACGACGAACTGATGGTCGCCGGTGTTCAGCCACAAGACGAAAACGGAAAGCCATTGGCCCGCGCGAACCTGCAATCCCCATCGGGGACACGCATTATCTGGTTGCCCAAGCGCTTTGGGCACTTCTCCATCGAAATCTTGGAAGACAAGGCGTTAGAGGCATTTGTAGAGGATGCATTTTCCTGAGTTATGCGGCGATGAAGGTCTGCTTGCGGCCAAAAGGAGCCAGTCAAAGGCGTCTAGGAAATCAGGGGCGATTCAGACTTTATTTCTAATATATGCGTTATGGCAGAATGATCTGATTACTTTGATGCTCAAGCCAGTAGCAGCTCATTTGAAATTTTGGCTAATTTCTAGCGAGCAATTCTGAGGGTTAAAACAGACTAAGGCGGTCAGACCACTAATACGTGAGGTAAACATGAGCTATCACGTCACACACAGATACGGCGCCATGAGCTCCAACCCTGGCATACACACGTTCCCTGACCTTCTCGCCGAACTGAAAACTCGCCTGGAAGATGAGGAACACGGTGATGTTTCGGTGACCGACGAGGCTGACTGGTGCATTTCGGTGAACCTGTCACGAACCGTCACTTTTGAAAACCTAGAGTCCGGCGAGCCTCGCCACATGAAGGGCGTTCCAGAGGCAAAGATCTTGGAATTGTGGCGTCTATTGGCCGATGGAGACGTTGCAGCAATCGAGCAGGAGCCATGGTTGCCTGGTTACCTCTAGGTTGCCCCCGAGGAGCAGCAACCGGCCGATTCTGTTGAAAAAGTAGGCTTCGAATTCCACGCCAGAAAAGTACGCACCTGAGATTGAAATCTGAATTTTTGGCAGAAGGTTCAGTACTCGGATTTCACGTAGAAGCGGGCAACAGAGGTGTTTTCATCCATTAATATTCGAGTGTTTTGGGAAAACTGACTTTTTCAACACAATCGGCCAGAAGCGGACAGTCGTAATGATTCACCGTGCCGCCAAAATCAAATGTTTAGCGTTGGAACGTATATCCATCTCATTATGGCTCGTAGCAGTCGATGCTCTTATTCCACATGGTTGGACTCCAGCGCAAGCGCGAGGGGCGTCAGCTGGATCTCTGCTTGCTCCTCAAAAACCTCCAAAATCCAGTTAACAAAGCACCGCACCCGAACCGAGAGATGCCTAGACCCCGGGTAGACGATATGAACTGGTAGGGAAGAGAAATGCCATTCAGGTAACACGGGAACAAGTTTCCCGGCCCTCACAAAACCTGCAACCGCAAACGGGGCACCGGGGCAGATGCCGCTTCCCGCCATGCAGGCCGATATAGCGACATCAGGCTCGTCGAACTGCACGCCATCGCCTGACTGCAGCACGAACCGCTGAGTCCCGGACTCCAACTCCCACGCAAACGGGTTGCGTTCCCTGCCGCTGAACCAACTTATCCGCTTGAGCTTCGCCAGCGCGTCAGGGCTCTCCACGCCCCCTGCGGAGGCAAGGTATCCAGGCGAGGCATACAAGCCCATCTCGATGTCGCAAAGATGACGGGCAATCATACTGGAGTCTTTGAGCACGCCGCCGCGAATCGTGCAATCAATGCCGTCCTCTAGCAAATGGCTGATCCGCTCCGAGCTGCTTAGCCGCAACCGAATTCTCGGGTAACGGGTCTGAAAGTCGTGCAGCTTTGGTGCGATCACCCAACGTGCGATGGAGACCAGCGAATCCACCCTCAGCCGGCCTATGGGGGTCGCAGATCCCCCATTTAGCGTGGCCTCTAACTCGTCAATCTGCTGCAGCAGCACCTGGCACTTATCAAAGTAGGCGGCGCCGTCATCCGTAAGGCTCAAGGCGCGAGTTGTGCGGTTGAGCAGTCGCACGCAGAGATGCTTTTCAAGGTCGCTTATACGCTGGGAAACTCGTGCTTTAGGAAGGTTCAGAGCATCGGCAGCGCGGGTGAAGCTGCCGGCTTCTACCACCTTAACAAAGGTGGCCATGGCGGTGAGCTTGTCCATTGATTGTTCGCAATTGTTGAACCAAGAGTAATTATGGGGCTGATTTTTCTTTTCTGCACGAGCAATTACCATTCCTCCCATCACGTAAATCCACGAGGAAATCAGCATGTCACAAGCGGTCGTTGTTTATTTTTCCGGATATGGCCACACCCAGCGCGTTGCTCAAGCGGCAGCAGCGGGTGCGCACGCAGCGCTGATCGAAATCGATGGGGAGGGCAACATTCCCGAGGCGGCATGGGCTCAGTTAGACGAGGCGCAGTCCATCATATTCGGCGCCCCCACTTACATGGGCTCCGTGCCTTGGCAATTCAAAAAATTCGCCGATGCCACGTCCAAGCAGTGGTTTGCTCGGCGTTGGCAGGACAAAGCGTTCGGCGGCTTTACTAATAGCGCGAGCCTGAACGGCGACAAGCAGGTTTCCCTGATCTTTCTGCAGACCCTTGCATCTCAGCACGGCGGTATTTGGGTAAGTCTGGGTCTGGCCCCTGCCAACTCATCTGCGTCCACCCGTGCAGACGTGAACAACCTGGGCGGCTCTGTCGGCGCGCTGGTGCAGTCGCCGTCGGATGCCGACGCCGGAGGCATTCCAAGTGGCGATCTTGAAACAGTGAAGCTCTACGCCGCCCGCGTTGCCAGGATTGGACAGAAACTTCACGCCTAAGCGATTTTCCCTCGGGCTGGAAACACCCCTGAAGAATGCGATCTCTTTCGGCGCTTATCGCCAGCCCCTAAAACACCCAATAAGGAATTCAAATATGAAGCTGTATTACTCCCCTGGTTCGTGCTCTCTGGCTGTTCACATTGTGCTCCGTGAAGCAGAACTGCCTTACGAGTTGGAGAAAATCGACCTGTGGAAACACAAGACCGCATCCGGCGACGACTACTATCAGACCAACCCGAAGGGAACGGTACCCGCCCTCGAGTTAAAGGATGGCTTGCTGACAGAGGGACCGGCCATCACCCAGTACCTCGCGGATCGCTATGCCCCGACCTTGGTGCCTGCCAATGGCACCCTGGAACGCGCACGCTTGCACGAGATGCTGAACTACCTGTCTTCGGACTTTCACAAGTCCTTCACCCCTTTGTTCTACTTGGCTTCGGGAGCAGATGCCACGTCGGCGCAGCGCCCGGTGATCGCAAAACTGACCTACCTCAACAGCGTGTTGGCTCAAGGTCGCGCGTATATCCTGGGTGATACCTTCAGCGTTGCGGATGCCTACCTCTTCGCCCTCGCTCGCTGGTGTGCAAACTTCAACATCTCGCTTGACGCATTCTCGGAGTTCAAAGGCTACATGGCTCGGATTGAGGCCCGTCCGGCAGTCAAAGCCGCGCTCCATGCTGAAGGGCTAGAAGAGGGATAAGAGAAGGTTTCTATGGCGAAACGCTCGAAGTGTTTGGCGAGGCCGGCCTTGCTGACAGAACTTTTCGAAGGAAAAGAGGAGAGATTTTTTCGCCGTTCCAAGGTGTGCTTTTGGCCGATATCCTCCGGTGCTGAAAGGCTGCAATAGGTCGATAGCTGCCCTTCGTGATAGTCAGCTATTGGCCGATGACTGCCAGTCGCCACCGGCAGCTATCGACCCAAAGCTGACGGTCGGCTTGGCTTAGGTTCAGATTGAGCAAGCCGGTCTCTCACCCAACCGCTCTACCAACCTTACGAGATAACCATCGGGATCCTGGACGATGAATTCGCGCTGACCTACTTCTATTTTGTCAGCCCGATACCAGGTGTCTTTGCATTCTCGATAGAGTGGAAATCCAGCCTGAACAAGTTTTTGGATGATGGGGGCGACAGCCTCAACATCAATCTGTAGGTTGATGCCTCTTCCAAACGGTTTGGTCAATAGCGCAGTCAGCCATTGACCCGCGTCCGGATCAATCTGCTCAAGCATTACTTGAGCACCATTCAAATCAAGGTACGCAAATCCGTCATCCGAACGTTGATAAGCTACTTTGAACCCCAGAAGAGAAACCCAAAAAGCCAGGCTGCTATCCAGGTTGGTGACCATTAACTCCGGAACCAGTTTGTTACGTTCGAACATGAGATGACTTCCATTTCAAAATGCTTGTTTTTGTGAGCGGGCAGGTTCTGCACCTACGGCTTCGCTGCCAGGGCGGGATCGTGGTGCGCATGATGATGCACGCTTGGGTGGGAGTTATCGAGTCGCTTTGAGTGGCAGCTTCTGGCCGCAAGCAGACCTTCATCGCCGCATAACTCAGGAAAATGCATCCTCTACAAATGCCTCTAACGCCTTGTCTTCCAGGATTTCGATGGAGAAGTGCCCAAAGCGCTTGGGCAACCAGATAATGCGTGTCCCGGATGGGGATTGCAGGTTCGCGCGGGCCAATGGCTTTCCGTTTTCGTCTTGTGGCTGAACACCGGCGACCATCAGTTCGTCGTAGGCCTTCTCGATGTCCGGCGTCGAATAGCAGTGGCGATAAATCATCCCTTCTCCCGCGGAGTCTAATAGCTCCCTCAGATTCCCCGCCATTGGCTGTACCAACATGAAACGCTCTTGACCGATCAGCGCTATCGCGTAGCGCACATGCAGGCCACCTCGTTCCCAAACGAGCGTTTTGGATATCCTGGCATTAAGTATCTGTGCGTAGTAAGCACAGGCTTCTTCGAGATTATTGACCAGTACATCTACGTGACTGAACTTCAGATCCATTGCAGCCTCCCTGTTGAACCGGCGTCAATGTTGAGCCGGAGACCCTCAAAATTCCATGGACTTCATGAGTCCATATTGTCGGTGTAGAAATGCGCCAATTCGGCGATAACCCCCTGCTCAAACTGAGGTAAGCGAGGAGCTGTCCATCGCTTGATGGCGAACAAAAGTAGCTGCCAGCGTTTGGCCGTCTTCTGCCCCTCGCGAGACGTAAGAAAACGACCCAATACAGCGGTCGACACTGGCAGAAGTGGGCCAAAAGCGGAATTTATCTGCTATGACACCAATGACGAGCTGGCCTGTGAGGTGGGCTGTAAAAGTATGATCACTACAGTGAGCCAAGATGATTACTTAAGCTATTTAGTCGTCGTGCATTGCATTGACATTGAGACCTACGAACGACTGGCCGTTCACTTCGAATGTCGTCGTGACGGCATGCGAGTGACGGACGGAAACCGGTATATCTCTATCCCAGTCACGATGGCTATCTCAGGAGGCACCCTTGCTTGGGTCAAAAACGAACTCGGGGGCCGCTAATGTGAGATGTATTTAATAGCGTGCGTCGCGACCAAATTGTCTTGGAGCGAGGTTTTCATCAACTCTGAAATAGCTTTGCTCGCTGGTCAAGCTGGTGCGGAGACTAAGGTTGCTTTTAAGTGAGCGTGATTTCATCTCTGCAGTATTCACATTGGGTCGACTGCTGCCGGTCATGAGCGAAAAACATCAGCCTTTTCGGTGATGGATTGGAACTGCTAATTCCGTAGGCCACGTAGTACTTGCCCTACAGAGCCGACCTGATAGCTGCTTGCCAATTTTGTACCGACATGAGGCCATGCAGCGATGCCCTGCCCCTCACGACAGGCGGCCATCGGCCGTTAGCTGGCCTATATATCGTCGTGATTTTTACGATTGTTTATCGCCCAGCTTGGTTGCAAAATCGGCGGCTCACGCGGTTGAGCCTTATAGACAGGGAGTTCAGATGGAAACTTTCGAATTGGATGAGTTGACCCATGAGCAGATCAAGGCGTTTTGCCAATTGGGTGATGAACATCTGGACGGCGGTGATTTCAAGGCTGCCATCGGTCAGTACAACCTAGCGTGGGAGTTGATTCCAGAACCCAAAAATAACTGGGAAGCGGCGACATGGGTGCTTGCCGCTATCGGCGATGCCTGTTTTCAGGGAGGATTCTTTACCTCCGCAAAAGAGGCCCTTGAGTATGCGATGACTTGTCCCGATGCAGTCGGCAATCCATTTTTGCATTTGCGTTTGGGCCAAGCACTTTACGAGAAAGAGGAAACTGATCGAGCCGCCGATGAACTTATGCGAGCATACATGGCGGCTGGAGATGAGATTTTTGACAACGACGACCCCAAGTATTTCGCGTTCCTAAAAACGCGGGCCGTGATTTAAAAATCGAAACAGCCGATAAAAAAAGCTCGACGGCGGCAATAATTGGCCGATAACTGCCGCTAGTGACGGGCAGCAATCGGCCAGAAGCGGCCACTCAATGGTGTCTATAGCGGAATTCATCTCCTGACTGACCTCGGCTTACGACATAGAAGCGTACACCAATGAGTGGGGGCTCTTAACATCAGCAGGTTAGCTGGACTGCTGATCGCTGATGCTTTCTTCTTCTCTGAGTTGGCCACTCATCGCATCGCAGCTAGCCGACCACGATGTCAGCCATTGCGGCATCGCTGGCGACTTTTCGGGTAGTCCCAACTCCCGAACAAATTCGCCTGGTGGAATAATCCCTTTAGATGCGCGAAATAGACCCCGCATTACTACAACTCCGATAACCCGTCCTTTGCTCAGAAACCGATGTTCCATAAAGCTCCATTTGTCGTCCCAGCCCAGCATTCTGGTGTGGACTTAAAACGTTTCAAACAGCTTAAGCTCACGACGAAATTTACCCCAGGTGTCCCCTACGATTGGTAGCGCTTTCGTTCTAATAGCCACCCGATACGCACCACTGCGCAGAACGAAATCCATACGTCCGACATCGGCGAGTGTGAAGTATCGGCCATTGGTGACGTGTCGATTGAAGTCAAGATCTAGAGGCCATACGCGCATTCGGATGACGGTTGACCCCAGAGCTTTTACGGGGTTGCGCCACGGTCGGCGGAGTAGCATGAACAGAAGCCGAAACCATAGATTCATAAAAAACACCGATAGTTGAATGATCGGTGCACTTTAAAGAGTGAGGAGTGGGCTAGGTAGGTCTGAAAATGACTTAATTTGCCTTAAAAGTGCATTTGAATCACTGCTGCCAGAGGATTAGTGGTTTTATGGTGAAATCTGGCTCCAAGGCTGTAACCGTCCGGGCAACACACCTTCCTAACAACTTCACTTGATCCTCAATTGGGTTTCATTACGTCGCCTTAGTCCTAGCTGAAGGCGGTTGAAACTCAATTGAGCGAATGGCCGCGACTGGCCGACTTTTGCCTTTCGCCGCCGTCAGCTTTGGGTCCAGACCGCTGGCCTACCCGACTGGCCTCTTCTCACTATCACACATTGGAAAGTGTTTTAGGCACGTCAGCGCTGGTGGGAGACCGAAGAGATAGAAATCGTTGGCTGAATCGTCCCAGCAGCCTCTGCGCGTAGACAGGCGGTCATCTTTCTACCGAAACGAGCCGAGAATAATGTGCCGACGGGCAATGGCGAAAATTAGTAACTCAACCTATGTACCATGACTATGGTGATAACCGGTAGCGGCAACCAGGACCACTGCGCAAGCTATTGAAATTGAAGGGGTACAGGCTGGATATGTTTTAGTTCCTGCAGGTTGTGAAATCTTTACTCATCCGATGTGTTAAAAACACCAACCCTTGGCTTAAAGAATTCTGGTTACCTGCCGCTATAAAGGTTGAGTCTTACTATTTTTTCTATACAAGACGACGCGGAAGGACAATAGTTATAGTGACTATCAAAATTAAAGGGATATTTATGAGATTCGCTAAACTGTTCGGGGCAGCAACTTTATTCGCCTCTATGATTGCATGTGCCCAAGCAGGCACAATCGTCACCGTGAAGTTGAAGGACTCTACGACTGGTCCAGCCGCGTACACTTTCGAGTACTTTTTCGGGAGTGTAGCCCCCACTCCAAGTACGATTCTGCCTTCTGCAACGACGACATTTACCCTGACCAGTGTCGCTGATACGGTTTCAGGAATGCGATTCGTCTATACTTCAGGCAATAAGAATGTCGTTTTGCAGCAAGGCACTAGGTCAATCCAACGACTAAAACCTCTAGCTTGACTAAAATGGGCACTAGCACTGGTTCAGATAACGCTACTTGCAACGCCAATGTCACAGCAATTCAATCGGCGCCTCCCTATAACTACACTGTCGAATATGAAATAAAATAATCCGACATTTGTATAGGCACTCTAGCTGAAGATAGCTCTCGTGCTATTTTCAGCGCATGGAGTATTACCATGGATATTTCGATCAAATCGTATCAAGCAAGTACACAGGCAAAGCCTTCTACACAAGAGAAGCTTCCTTCGTCCAACCCTGTAAATTTACCTTCAGGGGATGCCGCCCTCAAGACGACCGAGACCGTCACAATCTCCGATTCTGCACGGGCACTGTACGCATTAAGTAACGCTGATGACAAACAAGCCTCTATGTCCAATAGGGATTTAAAAGGACAATATGCAAAAGGTCAGAGCGATATGTACAATTTCGGGCAGCGGATTGCTGGCGGGAATCTTAATAACGAGGATCTACTTCCCAAAACAGACGACCCTACCCGTTTGGCGTTAGGTCTGCAGTCACTAGATTACGCAATTGGGCTTTCTAAACTCCCCCCCGAAAAACTTCCAAACCCATTTGAAGGTATGGCCCGAAACGGGCTAAGCAATATTGTTTATGATGATTCAGGAACCTATACAGATGCAGAACGATATGCCGCTTATGGGGAGCTTAGTAAGCAGGATGAAAAATATTTTTCCAAGTTGTACGCCAATATAACGAACGGCGGTGACAACAGTGAAATCTTCAAAGGCATCATGGACTATTTCGATGATCTTCCAGGGGTCGAGAAAGCGGCATACCCTGATGGCTTTAGGGACAGTATAAAAAGTCTTTACCAAGAGCAGTCAGGACAATCGGGGCCGCTCGCCCTGCTCAGGCAATCGACTGAAAACGACTCTGATAAATTGTCCCCGAGCTTCTTCAACAAGGAACAATCACCGGAGCAGATGTTACAAGCCGTCTTAGAAAAAGCGACTGCTCTTTCGACGATCTGACCAGTCCAAAGCAACCAATGTGTCGCTGCACGGATCAATGACGAAGCGTTTTTACACACTCTGGGTCGAAAGCCGTCTTTCGTGAATGTCGGCTAATGGCCGAAAGCAGTCTTTCATGGACCACTGCAAGCCACCAGGCTTGCTCCTCTATTCGCAGGCACAAGCTATGGCCAACGTTAAGCATTGCCACTGTTTGCAAAAGGGTGCGGTATTTCGACCGATTGGTGCGACCGTAAATCTGACGCGCATTTCGAACAGTTAGGAGGCCGAGACCTTGGTTTTCAGCAGACGCTAAAAAGCCCGCCAGGGCAGCCTTCTCTGTAGGAGGCTATTGGGCCTATGGCTCGTTATGGGGCTTGATAAAATGTAATTGAGTTAAATATAACGCGGCTCCTGTTTTAACTATAGAGTTTGAAGTAAATAGCCACCCTAGAATAAAAATCCATTCATATAGATGCGTTTAGATGGTGCAGGTAGTTCGATTGGATTGTTTGAGTTTCAATTTAGTACTTTAGTACCGTAACCCGATTTAAGTCTTGAATTACTGCCATCTGGCGCCGCATAGTGTCAATGCGCCATATCCCTGTCTGCGCCGTGAGAATACTAAAAAATCGGAGAGTCAGCATGTTAAATTCCTTGTCGGTGCGGAAGAGGTTGTTGTTAAGTTTGGGCTTGATGGTAGTGATTATTTTTATGATCTCTGCATTTTCTGTCACTAGCTTAAATGGATCAAATCTACGCTTCTCAAGTTATGTGGACGGTTTGAATAAGCGCATGGGCCTGATGAATGATCTATTGCTCGCTGCGCAGCAACGTGCGATCTCAGCACGAAACCTCGTGCTGGTCACCTCGGCAGCTGACAGACAGGCCGAGGCCGATACCGTAAATATCGAACATCAGAAGGTTAAAAGTATTTTGTCAGCGTTAGTGGCTGGAGTCGCTGCCTTGCCTCCATCCGTTGATGGTAATAACGCTCGGAGCTTAGTTGCTAACATTGAGGAGATTGAGAAAGCGTATGGTCCGATTGCTTTGGAAATCAAGCGGTTAGCCGTTACTGGCGATGCAAAAGCGGCTATTAATATGATGAATAACGAATGCTTGCCACTCCTAAAGAAACTGGTGGCTAGCGTTACAACTTACAAGAGTTTTAACTCAGGTCTAGCGCTGGCTAGCATTAGTGATGCGCAGAACGATTATAAAGACACCCGTAATCTTCTGATGTTTTTCTGCGCAGTAGCAATTGTCATCGGGGTAGTGCTGACTACTCTAATAGTTCGTGGCTTATCACGTGCTCTTGGTGCAGAGCCAACTGTCTTGTCCACCATCGCTCAGCGCGTTGCCAGTGGTGACTTGCGCCCGATTCTTGAAGCGAAAATGTCAGCGGCCGGCAGTGTGCTGTCCTCCTTGGGTGAAATGCAGTCACGCCTGAGCCTGCTTATTAGTCAGGTTAATACGTCATCGGGCGTAATTTCTGATGCAGCCGTTGACCTTTCCGCAGCGACAGAGCAGACCCGCATCGGGGTTGGTAATCAGAGAACTGAAATCGACCAAGTCGCCACTGCGATTCACGAAATGGTAGCAACCACCCTCGAAGTTGCACGCAACTCTGAGGAAGCAGCCCATGCGGCGCTCACCGCTAACCTCCAAGCGCAGACCGGCGGAACCATGGCAAAAGAAGCAATAACCCAAATAAAACGTCTCGCATCTGAAGTATCAAAATCTGCCGCAGCCATGGCACAACTCAGGATAGAGAGCCTGAATATAGGCGGGGTATTGCAGGTCATAACGTCTGTCGCCGATCAAACCAACTTGTTGGCGTTAAATGCCGCTATTGAGGCTGCTAGGGCGGGCGATGCTGGTCGAGGATTTGCGGTGGTGGCCGATGAGGTGAGAACGCTCGCCAAACGAACTCAGGGCGCAACCCTGGAAATTGGAGCGCTGACTGCCAATCTGCAAAAAATAGCCGAAGAAGCTGCTGGGATGATGGAAGTGTGCCGCGGTTTGACGGATGAAACTGTAATACAGGTTTCAAACACTGGGGGCTCGGTTGAAACCATCGTGGAGATGATTGACAACATCCAGCAGATGGTAAGACAAATCGCTACTGCAGGTGAGGAACAAAGTTGCGTCGCGGAAGAAATTAACCGGAGTGTTACGTCGGTTCGCAATATTGCGGATGATTCAGCTTTATCGTGCGAACGCACTGCCCGTTCAAGTACTAACTTGGCCGAGCTCGGAGCCGTGCTACAGCAGCAAATAGGTAACTTTAAGGTTTGACGAGTTTATTAAGATTGCGTCTATGAATTGAGGGGCACTTGAGTTGAGCCACACTCAGCATTACGGTCAATAATCAGCGCAAGCACCTACATCAGAACGACCTGTATAGCTTCTCGATCTCGTATTCTCTCTTTAGAACTGGGTACGCAAGCGGCGGAACTCGAACCGCTGCTATTGGCCTGAAGTTATCTCTCACGACGTATTTCAAATAGGCCCAAGCGCGCGATCAACACAACGCCGAGGCCTTTCGAAGATCACCACCTCACGGATGAAACCGGCGCCCCAACGCGTCTAACCGCACCGCAATCGGCGGCAGTTGTTCGCTGCTCCTGGCCAGCATCTCTACATCCTGTGCCGTGCTCTGCGCGATGCCCTGCACCGACTGCAAGCGCCCGACGATCTCCAGGTTTGCTGAGGTCTGTTCCCGCGTAGTGCTGACGATCCGCCCGTTCAGCGCATCGATTCGGGTGATGTCATTGCCTACTGCCTTTAGCATTTGCACCGCAACCTGGCTGTCTTCCACGCAACGTTCTACGCCCTGGCGGCTGTCCTGCATGGCTTCGACGGCTTCGCGGCTGCCTTGCTGCAAGCCTTCGATGATGGTTTTGATTTCCTGGGTGGAAACCGCTGTGCGTTGCGCCAGGTTGCGCACTTCGTCGGCGACGACGGCGAAGCCGCGGCCTTGTTCACCGGCGCGGGCGGCTTCGATGGCGGCGTTGAGGGCGAGGAGGTTGGTTTGGTTGGCGATGCTGCTGATGACGTCGAGCACCGAGCCGATCTGTTCGGCCTGCACGGCCAAGCCTTGAACGGTCTGATGGGTGTCGGTGAGGCGTGTGGCCAGTTGGGTGATTTCGTGTTGGGCGCGGCCGACGCTTTCCTGGCCGCGCAGGATTTGTTGGCTGGCGACGTCGGCGTGCGCGACCGCTTCCTCGACGTGCACCGTAATGTTGCCCATGGCGTGTTCCATGCGCTGCATGGAGTCAGTCATTTGTGCGATTTCGGCCAGTTGGTGGCGTGCGCCTTTTTCCAGGGTGCCGCTGGCGTGGGCCAGTTCTTGTCCGAGTTGGCCGAGGCCGTGGGAGTCGCGGGAGACGCCGTCAATGAGCCCGGTGATCTGTTGCAGGAAGTGGTCGAAGCGCTTGGCCAGGGACATATGCGCCTTGCCTTCACCTTGTGCGGTTTCCACGGTGAGCTGGGTGGTGACAGCGAGCATTTTTTCGAGCATTTCCTGGCTCTCGACGGCTTCGGCCTGGCTGTGCACGGCGAGGTAGAGCAGGGCGACGGTTTCCATCACCACGTAGAAAGCATGCACAAACACCATGGTCCAGCCGCCGTGGTGTTCCATCACGAAGACCGGGAAGCCTTGATGCTGTAAGGCATGGAAGACCACGTGGTGCACGGCGATGGTGAGTGCGGCCACGAGGATCGGCAGCCAGTCGCGGTAAAACGTCAGCACCGCCAGCAGGGCGAAAATTCCGAAGTGGGCTTCGATCACGCCTTGTGCCTGGTTGATATGCAGCGCGGCCATGACCATCAGACCAGCGCCCAGTGCGCAGCGCATCACGCGCGTGCCGCCGATGGCGCGGTAGAGCGCGGTGAGCAGCAGGCTTGTGCCGCCACCGACTACGATTGCTTGGATCAAGGTGTCGTGCCAGAACGCCAGGCCTACGGAGAACAGCGTCATCAGCCAGATCAACGCCAGCATGATGCGGTCGGCTTTGCGGTAGTGCTCTAGAAAACGCGTGCGGACGGGCATTCACTCTTACTCCCTGTGGTGTGGCCAGGAACAAAGCATGCGGCGTGCCACGATGGCGCGCTGCTACAGAGCAAAGCAGGTATCAGGATTTTTGCAGGTACGGGGGAAGCAAAAGCTTATCGGCAGTTGGGGAGAGAGCTTTAAGCGCCACTGCCAGGAGGAAAGGCTGCCCGAGCGGGCAGCCCTGATGACGATCAGAAGGTGTATTTGGCCGTCAGCATCATGTTGCGTGGGGTGCCGTAGCTGTCGCCGCCGTAGTCCACGGAGTTGGCGATGGTTGAGTAGTAGCTGCGGTCGAAGATGTTGTTGGCGTTGAGCTGCAGGTCCAGGTTGTCGTTGACCCTGTAGCCGGCCATCAAGTCGGTGACGGCGTAGGCGCCTTGTTGCAGGCGGTAGGTGCTGCCGTCAGCCAGCTTGACGTCGTTGTACATGCGGCTCTGCCAGGAGATGTTGCCGCCCACCCGGAATTTCTCCAGCGCGCCCTGGAGGTTGTAGCGGGTGGTCAGTTTGAACAAGTGCTCCGGGGTGTCGGTGTCGTACTGCTTGTTGACAAGCTGCGGGTTGGCTTCGTCCTTGATGGTGTGGGTGCGCGCGTAAGTGTAGCCACCGCCGACCTGCCAGTTCTCGGTGAGGGCGCCTTGCAGTTCGAAGTCGATACCCTGGCTGCGAATCTCGCCGGAGGCTTCATAGCACTCGGTCTGCGGGCAGTTTTGCACGGTCACTTTGGTGGCACGATTTTCCTGATCGACGCGGAACAGTGCGACGCTGGCATTCAGCGCGCCGCCCAAGTATTCGCCTTTAACGCCGACCTCGTAGTTTTTGCCGACAATCGGCTTGACCGGGGTCGCCGAACTGTCTTTGGCGGTTTGCGGCGTGAAAATGTCGCTGTAGCTGACGTAGACCGAGTGATGGTCATCCAACTCGTAGATCAAACCCGCGTAGCGCGTCAGGTTTCGGGTGACTTTGTAGTCGCCGCTGTTGCTGCCATGGGCATCGTAGTCATACCAGTCCAGGCGCCCGCCGAGGATCAGCTTGAGCGGGTCGGCCAGGCTCAGGCGCGTGGTCAGGTAGAAGCCGTCCTGGGTGGTGATTTCACGGGTGTCGGTGGTGTGGACGAAGTCCGGTTTGCCTGCGGTAATCGGCCAATTGGTGTCGTACGGGCTGTAGTCGTGGCTGGTCATGTCGTAGATGCGGCGGCTGGCACCGACCACCAGCTCATGGGTGCGCCCGAACGCCTGGAACGGGCCGCTGACGAAGGCGTCGACGCCAGCCTGATTTTCGTCGTAGGCGGCCTGGTAGACGGTTCGCGCCAGTGATTTGTCAGCAGCCCAGCGCGATTGATACGAGCCCGAGAACAAGGCTTTCTGCTCGGCGTAGTTGGCGTTGACCTGCAGCTTCCAGTCGTTGGCCAGTTGCTGGCGCAGTTCGGCGAAGACCGTGTTGATCTCCTGGTCCTTGTTCTCCCAGTCGGTGCCGGGGTTGTAGGAGCGGGGCAGGTCGAGGTGATGGCCATCCTGACCGATCATTGAGGAACCCCAGAAGTAATTGGTCTTGTCCTTCTGGTTTGAGTAGCCGAGGGTCAGGGTGGTGTCTTCACCCAAGTCAGCTTCGGTGACGGCATAGAACAGGCCGTGATACTCCTCGGCGTTGTCGATGAAGCTGTTGGCGTCGCGGTAGGAGGTGACCACCCGGCCGCGCCAGGTGCCGCTGTCATTGAGCGGGCTGGAGGCGTCGAGTTCGCCACGGTAGTTGTCCCAGCTGCCAGCGGCGCCGGTCAGGGTGACTTTCTGCTCGTCCAGGGGCCGCTTGCGGATCAGGTTGATGGCGGCCGACGGGTTGCCCGCGCCGGTCACCAGGCCGGTCGCGCCGCGCACCACTTCAACGCGGTCGAACATCGCCAGGTTGGGCTGCGCGCCGACTGAAACGCCGTTATAGCCGCTCGGAATACCGTCATACATCAGGTTGTCGATGTCGAAACCGCGCGAGGTATAGGACTGCCGGCCCGGTCCGTTGGAGTAATTCAGGAACAACCCGGGCGTTGCGTTGACCACGTCGTTGATGCTGGTCATTGCTTGGTCATCCATGCGCTGGCGCGTAATCACGGTGACGGCTTGTGGCGTTTCACGCAGGGTGAGTGGCAACTTGGTCGCGGTCTTCATCGCGCCGGTGGTGTAGGACTGCGTGCCCTCAGTGGTTTCGCCCAACTGCTGCTCGCCGGAGATTTGGGTGGCGCCCAGTTCCAGGGTGGTGACCGGTGCTTCGGCGTCGGCGGCGAAGGCCGCGTGCGAGGTGGCGAGACAGACCGCCAACGCGATCAAACTGGGTGTAAAACCTTTACCGCCGGGCTGGTGCACAGGCATCGAACGAGCTCTCCCCTAAGTGCCTTTCCCTGGCGAATAATAAAAGCGTTGATAATTATTCGCATCAGTGTGACAGATTGATTCTGTAGGAAAAAGCCATAGGGATGAATTAGTTAACGATTTTTTCACATCTGCATGGCAGGCCTTTCGCCAGCACCTGCCGTTTTCGAGCGTTCATGGACGGTGTTCAATCGCGCCTCGGAATCGCGACCCGGCTTGTCGCTTTCACTTCGCGCAGCGCCAGGCTCGACTGGATCGACGCGATCCCCAATTGTCGCCGCAGGACGCTCTCTACAAACTCGCTGTAGCTGTCGAGATCTTCCGCCAGCACCTGCAATAGATAATCCGCATCCCCGGTGATTTTGTGGCACGACAGCACCTGAGGCAGTTCCTTGACCACCGCTTCGAAGGCGTCCGGCGCGTGGTCGGTGTGGATGGCAAAGCGCACATGCACAAACGCCATGATGTCCAGGCCGAGCAGCTTGCGATCCAGATTGGCCTGGTAGTCCTTGATCACGCCTTCTTCTTCCAGGCGCTTGCGGCGGCGCCAGCACGGCGTGAGGCTCAGGGCCAGACGCTCGCTGAGTTGGGCGTTGGAAATACTCGCGTCTTCCTGCAGCAAGGCGAGGATGGCGAGATCGGTGTCGTCAAGAACGACCTGCTTGGTTTTATTTTTCATATTCGCCTGTAATAGGGGTAAAAAATCCCGATAAAACTAACAGCGCAAGAACTAAAAGCAAAGAAAGCCCCGCACCGCCAGAACAAAATAGACCCTGTCTTTTACTGGCGGATGTATACACATGCTGACTGTTTTTAGCGATGCCCACCGTTTGCACCATGGCACCGAATTGAAGGATGGCGTACTCAAGCCTTCGTTCGAGCAACCGAGCCGCGCCGACACCGTGCGTGACCGCGTCCAGCACGTCGGGCTCGGCGATATCATCGTGCCGCGCGCCTTTGACCGCGCCTGTTACGTCAATGCCCACAGCGAGCGCTACGTCTCCTTCCTTGAAACCGCATGGGCCGAATGGACCGCCATCGGCCGCAGCCATGACGCGCTGCCGCTGGTATGGCCGGTGCGCGATCTGGCCAATGAACAGGTGCCGGATTTCATCGACGGCAAGCTGGGGTTCTATGCCATGGACGCCGGTTCGCCGATTACCGCAACCACGTGGCAGGCGGTGAAGACCAGCGCGGACATTGCACTCACTGGCCTCGCGCTCATCGATGAGGGCCACAACAGCGCCTTTGCCCTGTGCCGCCCACCCGGCCACCATGCCGCCCGCGAATACATGGGCGGTTATTGCTACCTCAACAACGCCGCGATTGCCGCACAACAGGCCATCACTCAAGGCGCCAAACGCGTTGCGGTACTGGACGTGGATTTCCACCATGGCAACGGCACACAGAACATTTTCTACGACCGCTCGGATGTGCTGTTTATCTCCCTGCATGGCGAGCCCGCCGTGTCCTACCCGTACTTTTCCGGCGCCAACAGCGAGCGCGGCAAGGGTGCAGGGGAGGGCTTCAACCTGAATTATCCGTTGCCGAAAAACACCACCTGGGATCACTACAAAATTGCCCTCGCCGACGCGTGCCAGCGGCTCAAACACTTCGCCCCTGAAGTGCTGGTGATTTCCCTCGGCGTCGACACGTTCAAGGACGACCCCATCAGCCACTTCCTCCTCGACAGCGAAGACTTCCTCGGTATGGGCGAGATCATCGCCAGCGTGGGCGTGCCGACGTTGTTCGTGATGGAAGGGGGCTACATGGTCGATGAGATCGGCATCAATGCCGTCAACGTGTTGCACGGTTTCGAAAGCAAAACCGCCTGACCCCCTAATAACAACGACCGCCCAACTTTTTTCTGCCAAAACTCAAAAACATAACAAGAGGTTTTGTGATGAAAACAACTACGTCCGGGCTTTGCGAAAAGCCTGCGTTGCAACGCACCCTGAGCAACCGTCATATCCAGCTGATGGCCATGGGCGGTGCGATCGGCACCGGCCTGTTCATGGGCTCCGGCAAGATCATTGCGCTGTCCGGCACCTCGATCATCCTGATCTACATGATCATCGGGCTGTTTGTGTATTTCGTGATGCGCGCCATGGGCGAGCTGCTGCTGTCCAACCTCAACTTCAAGAGCTTTGCCGACTTTGCCGGCGCCTACCTGGGACCGCGCGCCGCGTTTTTTCTCGGCTGGTCGTACTGGCTGAGCTGGAGCGTGGCGGTGGTGGGGGATGCGGTGGTGGTCGGCGGGTTTTTCCAGTACTGGTTCCCGGACCTGCCAGCGTGGATGCCGGCGGTGGGCATGCTATTAACGTTGTTCGCGTTGAATGCGCTGACTGTCAGGTTGTTCGGCGAAGTGGAGTTCTGGTTCGCAATCATCAAGATCATCGCCGTGGTGACCCTGATCGGCGTGAGCGTGGTGCTGATCGCTGGCTCGTTTGTCTCACCCACCGGCGTCACTGCATCGCTGTCGCATTTGCTGGACAAACAGGCGGCGTTTCCCAACGGCCTGTTCGGCTTTTTCGCCGGGTTCCAGATGGCGATTTTCTCCTTTGCCGGCACCGAGCTGATCGGCACCGCCGCGGCCGAAACCCGTGCGCCGGAGAAGACGTTGCCCAAGGCAATCAATTCGATTCCGTTGCGCATCATTCTGTTCTACGTGCTGGCACTGGCGTGCATCATCGCCGTGACCTCGTGGCAGCAGGTGTCGCCGAGCAAAAGCCCGTTTGTAGAGCTGTTCCTGGTGGCGGGGTTTCCTGCGGCTGCGGGCATCGTCAATTTCGTGGTACTCACCTCGGCGGCGTCCTCGGCCAACAGCGGGGTGTTTTCCGCCAGCCGCATGTTGTTCGGGTTGGCCGATCTGGGGGATGCGCCAGGTGTTTTCCGACGCTTGTCCAACAGCAGCGTTCCGTTGTTCAGCCTGGCCTTCACCACGGTATTGATGCTGCTCGGCTTGGTGTTGCTGTTTGTGGTGCCGGAGGTGATGACCGCCTTCACCATTGTGTCGACGGTCTCGGCGATCCTGGTGATTTTTACGTGGTCGACGATTCTCGCGTCGTACATCGCTTACCGTAAAAAACGCCCGGACCTGCACGCCAAGTCCACTTACAAGATGCCCGGCGGTGTGCCGATGGCTTGGTTTTCCCTGGGTTTCCTTGCGTTCGTGCTCTGCCTGCTGGCGTTGCGGCCAGACACACGCCTGGCCCTGTATGTGATGCCTGCCTGGTTTATCTGGCTGGCGATTGCCTACCAGATCAGAACGCCATTCTCAGGCCAACCGTCCCTTGGCGGCCGTTGAAGGTGTTGCTGTCCAGGTTGCGGTTGTAGCCCACCTCGCTGTAAACGCTGATGTCTTGGGTGACCTTCAACGTTGCACCGACGCTGAGGTCCAGGGTGGTGGACTTCTGCTCGGTGTCGATGTCGGTGACGTCGGCAAAGGTCACGGTGTTCTGTCCGGCGCGGGTGTGCCAGACATTCGCCCGTACATAAGGCACCAGTGGCATGCCACGCACTTGGTAGTCGCCGCGCAGGCGGATTCCCAGGCGCGTGGTCAGGTGGGTATCGGCGTCATAGGACACGTCGGAAACCCCGTCGTTTTGGCTATTCAACGTGGTCTTGCTGACGATCAGTTGTGCCTGGGGTTCCGCGACCCAGTTGGTCGTCACCGGGATCGGCCAGCCGACTTCGGCGGAGGCTGTGACGTTGTGCCCGCGGGTTTTCATCTTCACACCACGGTCCGACTCGTTGTTGCCATTGAAGCGTGTGCCCATTAACACCAGGTCAAGGTAGGCCTGGTTGGCGCCGATCAACGTCCAGTACACGCCCAGGCTGTCACCGCGCAAGGTGGTTTTGCCGGCGTTCTTGTCCTCCCGGCCGCCGTTGAAGCCTTTGACTGTGCCCCGCAAACGGCTATAAAAACCCCAGGCGTTGCTGGCCATCGCCCATGGCGCTGGCATAGAGATCGCTGCCCACCTGGAAGCCCGTTACCGAACTGTCCAACGTCGGGCTCACCGTGCCGGCGAAACTCTGGCGACTGCTGTTGCCGTAGACCCGACCCCACCCGGCCGATAAAGCGCCGGTCTGCTGTTGCTGGCTCTGGTCACCCATGCGCTGGTGAAAGGTGCCTAGCATGCCTTGCACGATTTGCTGGGCGGCGGGAAACAGCGCGGCGTAGAGCGGCACTTCCGGGCGGTAGATGGGAATCGGCTCTGTCCCAGGGTTGGGCGGCAGTGGTGGTTCATCGGGAATGGGGACAGGCAACGGCACGATAATGACCGGGTTCGGCGGCACCACCGGGATGGTCGAACGCAGGTAGTAGTTTTCTGCGGTGCCGGCGGTGACGCCGCCCTTGAACAGGTAATAGTCGAACGCGCCGGCAGACACCGGCGCGCCAAGGGTAAAGGCGGTGCCGCTGCCGGTGGCGCCGTTGAGCGCCTGCACCACCTGGATACCATCTTGCAGCGTAGCGGCGCCTGCGCCGCCGAGGTTAGTGACGCGAATGCTCGTACTCCCCTGGATGGTCCCCTGGCTGATTACCAGTTTGTCGCTGGGCGAACCGTCGCTACCCAATACACTTTGCAGCGCGAGTTGGCCGCCGCTGGCGTTGTAGTTGCCATTGACGGTCAAGGTATCGCTGGTGCCGGAGCTGCCCGTGGTCATGTCGATCAGGCCGCTGTTGTTCAGGGTCGTCAGTTGGCCGGCGGTAAACGGATTGATGATCCCTGTGCTGACCCGCAATGCCGAGCTGCCATTCACGTTCATGGTGCCGGTCCCGGTAGCGGCATCACCCAGTGTGAAGGTGCCGCCGAGGGACAGGCTCGAATTGTTGTCCAGGTTGACGATTTCCCAGTTCTGATAACGTTGCGGTGTGCTGACCTGGCTGTTGTCGAACGTCAGGGTATCGTTCTCCGTTCCGCCGTCCACAACGGGAGTAGGGGCGACAATGGCTTCGGTCAGGTTTTTCAGCAGCGCCGTGTCGTTATCGCCGGCCAGCAGTACTGCCGAGTCGAGTTGGCCCGCGCCGTTCCACTCGAACTGGTCATTCCCCGCGCTCATGCGAATTTCCCCGGCAATCCTGCCACCCTTGATGACGATGATGTCGGACCCGCCGCTGACGCTGAGGTTACCGCCAATGAAACTGGTGCCCGATACCAGGATCGTGTCGTCGCCAAAGCCGGTGACGAAGTTGCCGACAACGGTGCCGCCACGCATATCAAACAGGTTGTTGTCGAGTTTCATGTCGACGCGTCCGATGCTGCCGCCGGTCATCAATCCGTGGTCGCCATCTTCAAAGGCGCCTGTGATGGTGCCGCCGCTCATGGCGAAGTCGTCGATGCCATCCCCTTGGGCAAGGGATGTGATCGTGCCGCCGCTCATGGAGAATTTGTCCAATCCGGCGCCCTGGAAAATTCCACCGGCCGTACCGCCGCTGATTTGCATCACATCGGCACCGGAGCCCTGCAAGATCACACTGTTGACCGCCCCCTGGAACAGGCGAAAGATATTCGCGCCATCGCCCATGTTGACCCCACTGGTGCCGATGACCGCATCTGCGGTGTTCATCTCGATGAGGTCATTGCCCGCGCCATAACCGACGCCCAACACGCTGCCGTTGCCGGAGGGAAATATCAGACTGTTGTTACCTTGCGCATCAATGAGGTTGCCCCCCGCGCCGCTGGTGCAGGTCACCACATCGTCACCTGGCGTGATGGTGAAGGTGCACGCCTGAGCAGTGCTTGAACAGCTCAACAGCCATGCTGCTGACGCCATAATCAGGCTGGCGCCGGTCCGTTGGGGAAGTCGTTTGCTCATGATCCGTCCTCGCTCAATGCGACCTGACTCCTCGGTGCCTGATGACAGGCACGGTTAAGGACCATGGCAACAACGAACGCGATACGGATCAGGGAATACGAGTTACCTGCTTCGAAAACACCGGCCAATGCAAAGGGTTGGCATGGCTTTCTCGACTGCACCTCACCTGTGCAGCACGTTTTGAACCTTAGACGCACATCCCTCGCGTCGCTACTGTGAGAAATAACAGGTACGGACGAGTCGGCGGCTAAGCGAAGACGATCTCGTAAGGCTCGCGCATGCGATCCAACAACACCTGCGCCAGCATCGGCGCCAGGCCGATCTGCGGGTCACCCACCAGTTGACTCGCATAGGCATGGACCGCGTGGAGTTTGCGCGCAACGCTCCATGTGTCCAGGCGTACCTTGCGCGCCCGTTGCCAGGGGATGATTGCACCCTCGCGCGCGGGCCAGTGCCAGGCCCAGATCGGCAGTTCATACAGCTGCGCACCGACGAGATTGCACGCCTTCGCACTGGCGCGGCCGACCGCTTCGTGGTCGGGGTTGCCGTCGTTGCGCCACGTGGTGAACACCACATCGCCCGCTTGCAAATAGCGCGCGATGAATTGGCTCAGTTGCGGCTCACGGGCCGACAGGGCGTTGTCGCAAAACCCACCGCGAATCCATTTCAGGCTATGCATGGGCATGCCTAGGCGACGCAGCGCTTCGGCGCTTTCCTGGGGACGCACCACGCTTAAGCGGCTGGCCGGCCACCGATGTGAGCCAGGATGGCTGGCGCTGCCGTCGGTGATGGAGATCAGTTGCAGGGGATATTCAAGGGTGCTGAGCAGTTGCAGCATGCCGCCGCACGCCAACACTTCGTCGCCCGGATGGGGCGCGATGACCACCACCCGTGCACCGGCCGGGACCAGCGATGTCGCAGAGATAGGGGCGATTTGCGCCAGCTGCGGCGCAGTGTTCCAGATTTGCGCGGGGCCGCGACGGCCTTCACTGAGGGAGGCAGACTTCATGAGCGTTACATCCTTGTGGATTGGTGCTTGGTCGTGCCCCGTTGACGGGACGACTCTATTTATTCACCACAGACTCCGCCGTGATGGATGCGTGGCCATTCAACCCTGAATGACCAGCAAGGCGTCTTCAGCATAGACAAGGATTCGCCGCTTTTACATTCTGTAATATGGATTTTTTCACGACGCCGGCATCAGGCTCTTCAAATAATCGCCAAACCCACCTTGGGCGCGGGATTCCAGGCGCGCACTGGTGATCACCTGCGGGGTATTGCTCCAAGCGATAGAGGCGCCACAGCGTTCCAGGTTGCGCACCAATTGCACGTCCTCATGGCAGGCCAAGGGTTCGAAGCCGCCTGCGCGAATGTAAGCACCCGCGCTCACCCCCAGATTGGCGCCGTGGATGTGCCGGTGCCCGTCCTGCGCCTGATAACCCTGGAGGTAGCGGATCTGCGCGGCCGGGTCGAAGCCCTCGCTCCACGCGTCCACCGTCACCGTGCCGCATACCGCATCGGCGTTCAGCGCCAACTGCGCTACCAGCCAGTCAGGCGCGACGCGGCTGTCGGCGTCGGTGCAGGAGATCCAGCGTGCGCCCTGATTGAGCAGATGCCGCGCACCTAGTCCTCGCACATGCCCAACATTGCGCGCCTGCACTTCGAAGTGCTGCACCGGGTAGCTCTGGACGATGGCTGCGCTGTCATCGCTGCAACTGTCGAGCACCAGCAGGATCTGCACCGCTTCGCCCTGCAGGCCAGGGTGGCGGGCCGCGATCAACGCGGCGTCCAGGCAGTCGGGTAACAGCGCTTGTTCGTTATGCACCGGGATCAGAACGCCGATCATCGCAGGCCCTCATGGCGAGCGACCGAGGTGCCATCGCGGCACCACAGGTCGAGGAGAAAATCCTGTTCGTGGTAGCTGGCGATGCGCGGCATTGCCAGTCGTTCATGGAGCAGGGCATGCGCCTGCTCAGCTGTCTGCGGACAGCCTTCAATCGGTACGCGCCAGTGGCACGCCAGCAGTTGGCCGTCGTCGGTCAGGCTGGCGAGGGCGCGGTCGATCACGCGGCCTAAATCGTCTGCGTCGAGGTAGTAACACAGCTCGCTGAGCACGATCAGCTCGAAGCGCTCGGTCGGCCATTGTTCCGGCAGGCGGCTCTGTTGCACCTCGGCATGGGTGAACCCCAACAAACGGCTGCGCGCCAGGCTGACGGCGGCGGCGGCGGTGTCACAGCACAGCAGGCGATCACAGCGAGGCGCCAGTTCGAAACTCAGCTCGCCATTGGCACAGCCCGGCTCAAAAATGGCGGCATAGCGTGGACGCGTCAGCACTGCAAGGGTCAATGCTCGTTTGCGTCGCTCATACCAGCGTTGACGAAACGCCCAAGGGTCATCATTTTCGGCGAACAGTTGGTCGAAATACGGCGTAGCCACACTCATACGAATACCACTTCAAACGGTTGCAGCAAGCGCTCCACCACATAGGGCGCGAGCACCGGGGGCAGGCCGATCTGCGGGTCACCTTCCAATTGGCTGGCGAACGCGTGAATAGCGTGGCGCTTACGGGCCACCGACTCGCAGCTCAGAGGGATTTTGCGCGCGCGGTGCCACGGCACTTGGCTGTCTTCGGCGGTTGCCCAGTGCCACGTCCACACCGGCAGCTCGTACAGCGTAGCGCCCACCGCTTGGGCGGCCTTGGCACTGGCGCGGCCTACGGCTTCGTGGTCGCAGTGGCCGTCTTCACGCCACGTGGTAAACAGCACATCCGTGGGCTTGAGGTAGCGTTGGATAAAGGCGCTCAATTCGTCCTCTCGCGCCGCTACCTTGCTGTCGGTAAACCCGGCGCGCAGCCATTTCAAACTGTGCAATGGCAAACCCAGCCGATGCAGGGCTTGCGCTGATTCCTGGGGCCGCACCACGCTCAGGCGCTCTACCGGCCAGCGCCGAGAGCCGGGGTGACTGGCGCTGCCGTCGGTCACCGAAATCAGCTGTATGGGCCGACCGAGCGCCGCCAGACCTTGCAACAGACCACCGCAGCCCAGCACTTCATCATCCGGATGGGGCGCGATGATCACGGCGCGATGCCCTTCAGGTACTAACTGTTCGACGCTGATCTGCGGCAACTCGGCCATCCGCGGCGAGGCCTGCCAGTGATGCAGCGGGGTGCCTTGGCCGACAATCGGGTTGGGTTTCATAACTGCCACCTCCCTGTGGGTTCGCCTGCGATCAGCTCACCCAGGCCGGCCAAGTCACGTTCGGCGTGACTCTGGCGCAGGTACACCGGCAAATCCGCCATCAACTGCGCAAAGTGCGCGTCCTTGCAATAGGGGCCTGCACCGACGGCACGCCCCACGTGGTGCATCACTTGCTCGACCGTGTCTTCAATGCAAGCCCGCGTCTGCTGGGCCAGCACTCGGGCATCAGCCTTAGGTTCAAGGTCGATGTGCTCGGCGCTGGCGCGCAGAACGCAGGCGGCTCCGTTCAGCGCACTGTCCACTGAACCCAAGTGGGCGAGGGCATGGGGTTCCGGGCGTTTGGCGCATTGCTCACGCAAGACTTCCGCCAGGCGTTGCGCGGCGCCATACCAGCACGCCGCAATACCAATCCCGCCTTGCCAGAAACCGGGGCGGGTGAGGTACTCACCGGGGTGGCCGACGGCAATGCCGCGCACCCCCTCGAAGACCACTTCAACGCTGCCCGTCGCCGCCATGCCGACCGCGTGCCAGCCGTCCTTCGTCACAGTTACGCCCGGCTGCTGCATCTCGACCGCGACCAGTTGCTGCCGATCTTCTTCATCCCAGGCCGTCAGCAACCCATGGCTGACCACGGCCGCGCCGGAACACCAGGCTTTACGACCGTCCACGATCAGTCGATGGCCGTCGCGCCGCACGCGTACCTTGGCACTCGGCGGTTCGGCGGCCCACATGCCCCACGTGCTACCCAAGGGCGGCAGGGGGCTGTCCAGTTCAGCAATGATCGCCAACGCGTCGGTATGACCCTCAAACAACTTGCACAGGCGCAAGTCATGCCCGGCGACCTGGGCCAGGCGACTGAAGCGTGCCAAGGTCTGCCCGCTGCCGGGCAGCGGCAGTTGGTCAAGGCCTTCTTCCTGAAGCGCCTTCAGGGCATCCCCCAGGGCTTGCGTGTCCGCATAACCCCGGTAGCCTTGAAGGAATCCGTGTAAAGCCATCTCACACCTCGTCTTCGCGCTGCAGTTCAAACAACAACAGCGAGCGGCCGGTCACCGCGTATTCATGTTCAAAATCAAAGCGTTCCTGACCGCGTACTGCGGTGTCATTGGTATCGAGCATGCAGGTCCAGAACTCACCCTCGGGCACTGGCGGCAGGCGGAAATTGACCATGTCGTGGTGCGCGTTGACCACCAGCAACAAGGTCGCATCGGCACCGGCGCGACGAATCCCGGTTTCCTGGGCGCGGCCGTCCATCAACATGCCGAGGCAGCGACCGTGGCTGTTTTCCCACTGTTCGGTGGTCATTTCGTTGCCGTCGGGTGCGAGCCAGGTTACGTCCTTCACGCCGATGTCTTCGTTATAGTCGCCGACCAGGAAGCGTCCACGTCGCAGGATCGGGTAGGCCAAGCGTAGCTTGATCAAGCGTTTGACGAACTTGAGCAGCGACTTGCCGTCATCGTCCAATTCCCAGTTGACCCAGCCGATCTCGCTGTCCTGGCAATAGGCATTGTTGTTGCCATGCTGAGTGCGGGCGAATTCGTCACCGGCGACGATCATCGGCGTGCCTTGGGCCAGCAGCAGAGTGGCGAAGAAGTTACGCATCTGGCGCAGGCGCAGCGCGTTGATTTCCGGGTCGTCGGTGGGGCCTTCAACGCCGTGGTTCCAGGACAGGTTGTTGTTGCTGCCGTCCTGGTTGTTCTCGTCGTTGTCTTCGTTGTGCTTGTCGTTGTACGACACGAGATCATGCAGGGTGAAACCGTCGTGGGCGGTGATGAAATTCACCGAGCTGTACGGGCGGCGACCGCGATGATTGAACATCTCGCCCGAGGCGGTCATGCGCCCGGCGAAGTCCGCGAGCTGGCCGTCGTCGCCTTTCCAGAATGCGCGCACGGTATCGCGGAAACGGTCGTTCCATTCCACCCAGCCCGGTGGGAAATTGCCCACTTGATAGCCACCCGGGCCGCAGTCCCAAGGCTCAGCGATCAGTTTGAGCTGACGCAATACCGGGTCCTGGCGGCAGGCCACGAGGAAACTGTGGCGCTCGTCGAAACCATCGCGATAGCGGCCAAGGATCGTTGCCAGGTCGAAGCGGAAACCGTCGACATGCATCTCGTTGGCCCAGTACCGCAAGGAGTCAGTGACCATTTGCAGCACGCACGGGTGACTCAGGTCCAGGGTGTTACCGGTGCCGGAATCGTTGATGTAGAAGCGCTTGTCGTCAGGCATCAAGCGGTAGTACGAGGCATTGTCGATGCCGCGCATGGACAGGGTCGGACCGCGCTCGTTGCCTTCGGCGGTGTGGTTGTAGACCACGTCGAGGATCACTTCGAGCTTCTGCTCGTGCAGGTGCGCGACCATCTCCTTGAACTCGGCGATCTTGCCGCTGGCCAGGTAGCGCGGGTCGGGGGCGAAAAACGCGATGCTGTTGTAGCCCCAGTAGTTGGTCATGCCTTTTTCCAGCAGGTGCTGGTCGTTGACGAAGGCGTGCACCGGCAGCAGCTCCACCGACGAAATACCCAACTGGCGAATGTGCTTGAGCACATCGTCTTCCATCAACCCGGCGCACGTGCCGCGCACGGATTCACCCACCGAGGGGTGACGCATGCTGATGCCGCGCAGGTGGGTTTCATAAATGATCGTACGGTCCCATGGCACCCGCACCGGCTGGTCGTTACCCCAGGTATGTGCCGGATCGATGACCTTGCACTTAGGCACGAACGGCGCGCTGTCACGCTCGTCGAAACTGAGGTCGTCGTCGGGATGGCCGATGGTGTAGCCGAACAGTGCTTCGGACCATTTGAGCTCACCTACCAGCTGTTTGGCGTAGGGGTCGATCAGCAATTTGTGGTGGTTGAAACGATGACCATTGGCCGGATCGTAGGCGCCGTATACCCGATAACCGTAAATCAGTCCTGGATGGGCATCGGGCAAGTAACCGTGGAAGATTTCGTCGGTGTATTCCGGCAGCTCGATGCGCTCCAGCTCTACTTCGCCAGCGTCGTCGAACAGGCACAGTTCCACCTTGGTGGCGTTGGCCGAAAACAGCGCAAAGTTGACACCCAGGCCGTCCCAGGTGGCACCGAGCGGGAAGGGCAAACCTTCGCGAATCCGCGACGGTTCATGTTCCTGCGTCGCTTGGTTTTTGTCGGGTTTGCTCATTCAAGTTGCTCCTGCAAGGGTCTTTTTTCAGGCCGAACGCCGCCAGGCTGACGAACGTTCAGCTCACAATCAGTGTGATGAAGTAACCGCCTGCCGAACGCGTCGGCAGGCGGTTGATAGGATTAAGGCTTTGGCTTTTTCGGAGCCGAGGGCTTTTTCGCCGCAGGAGGTGTCGGCTTGCTGGCAACCGGAGCCGGCGGTTTGGCTTTGGCGGGCGGCTTGGGCGCGGCCTTCGGCTTGGCGCCAGCCTTGGGTTTACTCGGCGTCAGCGCTTCGGCTTCGGCCAGCTTGCGCGCCATCTCCCAGTGGCGCGCATCTTCACCATGGGGCTTACCTTCAGACTCCCAGATCTGATGCGCCAGTTCGCGTATGCGTTTGTCTTCAGTACTCATCACAATGCTCCTCACAGAAAATTTTCAGCTTTCTTGATCATCAGGATTGATAAAGACATTGACCGGGAAATCCCCCAGGGCAGTGCTGATCAACAGCT
Source organism: Pseudomonas sp. Irchel 3H9 (assembly GCF_900187495.1). NCBI lineage: Bacteria > Pseudomonadati > Pseudomonadota > Gammaproteobacteria > Pseudomonadales > Pseudomonadaceae > Pseudomonas > Pseudomonas sp. Irchel 3H9. The sequence continues at coordinate 690,969 of NZ_FYDK01000002.1, forward strand.
CCTTGTCTGGTGTGACTGCGCCTGTATGAAAAAGTCCCTTCCAGTTTTGAGTTGGTGCGGCGAACGGTAATTTCAGCCGCGTATCGCCCCAAACCTGCGCATTGATCTGGGGATACACACCGTTCTCCAGCAAGTAATGTGACCAGCGTGGAACCACTACCAGCAGGCGTTTGCCCTGGTGTTCGCGACAGAATGCGACCACCCGCTCGGCATGCTGGCCGACCACTTCCAGCGGTGTGTAGGTACCGTTGCGAAACAGCTCAGGCTGGGCCTTGCGCAAGGCCAGCACCTGGGCAATCACCGCCTGTTTGATGCGCCCGTCACGCCAGTTGAACAACAGTTCGCCGATGTCCGTTGGGGTCTCGAGTGCCCGTTGTCGTGCACTGAAATCCACCGGACGACGGTTGTCCGGATCCACCAGGCTGAAGTCCCAGAACTCAGCGCCCTGGTACAGGTCTGGTACACCCGGCACAGTGATGCGAAGCAAGGATTGCGCCAGCCCGTTGAGCGCCCCGGCCGGGGCAATCGCCTGGGCAGCCGCCGCAATCGCGGTGCGCAACGTGCGACCTTCTTCACTGAGCAATAGACGCGACAGAAACGCTTCCACGCCTTGTTCGTAGGCGTCGTTGGGCGCACTCCAACTGCTGTTCAATTTGGCTTCGCGCAGGGCCTTTTGTTGCCACTGCCAGAGGCGTTGTTGATAGCCTTCGAAGTCATCGCCCTGGTCCAGCGGCCAACTGCCCAGCAGCACTTGGTAGAGGATCAGCTCATCACCGGCCGACGGCGTGTCGGCATCGCTGCGTAACGGTGCTGCCAGGGTGCGCCACTGCTCAACCTGTTCCACGTACCAGTCGGCGCACTCGCTGAGCACTGCCAGTCGCGCGCGGGTGTCTTCGCCGCGTTTGTGGTCGTGGGTGGCGGTGGCCAGCAGGTTATCCGGGAAGGCTTCCAAGCGCTGTTGGTTGATCGAATGGAATTCGGTCAACGGTGCGCTGAACTGCTCAGTACTGAAGCCCACATCATTACGCGACAGCAGCACCGCTGAGCGATAGAACGCGGTGTCTTCCACGGCTTTCGCGGCCGCGGGCGAGGTCAGTTGCTGGAAGCGTACGCAGGCATGCTTGAGGATCTTGCGCTCACGGCCCACCGGACGTTGGCGCCAAGACTGGCCGCCGAGGGATTTTTCGAGGTGATCCAGCACCGGCCAGTCGCCCTCGCTCAAGGTGGTGCGGGCACCGTCCATGGCCTGCTGGAACACCGCGTCGTCGGCGGCGCTGCGGCCCAAGGCGCTGATGTAAGTGCGGTACACCGGGAAGTGCACGATCAGTTCCTGCAGGGCGCGGCGAATCGCGCCCAGGGTCAGGTCGCGGGTCATCACATCGTCTCGGGCCACTTGCAGGAGCGCTTGGGCGACGCTTTCAAAGTCCCCGCCCAACGAGCCGTTGAGGATCTGCTGGCGGGCCAGACGGGCTTCTTCGATAAACGCTGAGGGCCGTTCGGTATGGCGTGTCCACAGCTCGGCCAGCGGTGCAAAGCCGTCCGGCTGGTGTTGCAGCAAGGACAGTTGGTCCATGAATTCATAGCCGGTGGTGCCGTCCACACACCAATCCTCACGCAGGGTTTCGCCTTCACCGAGGATCTTCTCGACAAAGATCGGCAAGTGCCGCGCAGGTGCCAGGGCGTCCACTCGGCGACGCAGCTTGCGGCAATAACCCCGGGGGTCGGCCAGGCCGTCGATATGGTCGATACGTAACCCATCCACCAAACCTTCGCTGATCAGTTCGAAAATCTTGCCGTGGGTGGCTTCGAACACCGCCGTGCGTTCGACGCGCAGGCCACCCAGCTCATTGACGTCGAAGAAGCGCCGCCAGTTGATATCGTCTGCCGCCGTGCGCCAGCTCGCCAGGCGGTAGGCCTGTTGTTCGAGCAACTGATGCAGGCGGTTGAAACCCTCGGGTTGGCGCCCATCGAACTGGGTCAAGCGGTCTTCGATAGCCGCCAGGACTTCAGTCGCCCGCTCGGCCAGTGCCTGCTTGAGCCAGGCGGCTTCGGCGTAGGTGTCGTCCTGATAGGCGAGGGCGGCGAAACGGTCAGCCAGGGGTTTGAGCGTTTCATCGCTGCCCAGGATCAACGCGTAATCCCGTGGGCAGATCGGGAAGCGATGCTCGTAATGCTCGACATAAAATGCGCCGTGGACCGCATCGAAATGCAATGTCAGAGTGCCGGTCTGTAACGCTTCGCCGTAGTCGCTGCCCAGAAACGGCATCAACAGTTGGCCCTTGAGCAGCGGGTCGGGCGAGTGCCACTGGATATCGAAGAACTCGCTGTACGGGCTCAGGCGGCCCCACTCCAGCAGGTCCAGCCACCACGGGTTATCGGCACCGCCAACGGCCATATGGTTGGAGACGATATCGAGGATCAGCCCCATGTCGTGTTCACGCAGGGCGGCGACCAGGCGGCGCAAGGCGGGTTCACCGCCCAGTTCCGGGTTGACGCGGGTCGGGTCGACCACGTCGTAACCGTGCATGGACCCGGCGCGGGCGCTGAGCAGGGGCGAGGCGTAAAGATGGCTGATGCCTAACTCGGCGAAATACGGCACCAGCGGCACCGCATCGTCCAACGTAAAGCCTTTATGAAATTGAAGGCGCTGGGTGGCGCGCAGGGGCAGTGTCTTCATCGGTCACGCTCATAGGCCTGGTTGCGCGCGACGGCCAATAGTTCAAGGCGGCGCGCGGCTCCGGCATTGTCCAGCAAACTTGAAGCCTCACCCGCCAGGCGTCGGCGCCAATTGGGATGGGTATCGGTGGTGCCGGGCAGGTTGGCTTGTTCTTCGACGCCCAGGGCGTCTTCCAGTGGCAACAGCACCAACGGCGCACGGGTATGGCCGAGGTAGCGCACGCTGGCGTCGATCATGTGGTCGGTTTCGTTACGGATCTCGTCAACGAAGTTCTGCGGGTCCTGGCTCAAGGCCTGGCGCAGGGCCTGGCGTTCGCGCAGGCGGTGTTCGCTCCATTGCTCCACGGTGGGCGCATCGATCAGGCCGAGTTGGATGTTCCAATCGATGTCGCGGCTATGCCACCAACCATTGAGCGTGGGCAAATCGTGGGTGCTGGTAGTGGCCAGGGCGTTGTTCGGCCAGTCGAGAATCGGCGTGAACTGACCATCGTGGCCTTGCTCGAAGAGCAGCACACGCATCCCCAGAATAGAGCGGCTACTGAGTTTTTCGCGCAGGCCGTCGGGCACAGTGCCGAGGTCTTCACCGAGGACGATGGCTTGATGGCGGTGAGATTCCAGCGCCAACAGACGCAACAGGTCGTCCACCGGGTAATACAGGTAAGCGCCTTCGCGAGGGGATGCGTCCATGGGGATGACCCACAGACGTTGCAGGCCCATCACATGGTCGATGCGTAAACCACCGGCATGGGCAAAGTTGGCGCGCAGCATCTCGATAAATGCGCGGAACCCATTGCGCTGGAGGCCTTCCGGCGAGAACGCGGAAATGCCCCAGCCCTGGCCCGCACGGTTGAGGATGTCCGGCGGCGCGCCCACGGTCAGGTTGGCCAGCAGCTCATCCTGGCGGCTCCAGGCCTGGCTGCCACCGCCGTCAGCTCCCACCGCCAGGTCGGCGATCAAGCCAACGCCCATGCCACTGCCCTTGGCGGCTTGTTGCGCGCGCTCAAGGCAGCGGGCGATCAGCCATTGGGTGAAGGCGAAGTAGCCGATCTCTTCTCGGTTGTCCTCGGCAAACTTCGCCAGCGCCGGGCTCTGCGGGGTACGCCACTCCTGCGGCCAGTGGCGCCAGTCGAGCGCTTCGCCGGCAGCCGCGCGCACAGCTTGCACCGCTTCAAAGCGACAGTGATTTTCCAGGGCTTCACCGCCGGCCTGGCGGAAACTCAGGAAATCGGCATGTTGCGGATGCTGGCCGTGGCGGAAGTCTTCGTACAGCGCGCGCAACAGGCGTTGCTTGGCTTTGGCGGCGGCGGGCCAGTCGATCAGGGTGTGTTGCTCCAGAGCGTGCAGCTCATCCTCCAGACCAAGGGCGTCGATGGCGTTGCGCACTTCACGTTCGCCAAGGATGCAGCCGGGCGAGGCATACAAACTGTTGAGGAACAAACGGCTGGACGGCGAATAGGGGCTGTAGCGCCCTGTGTCGGCGCTGAACATCGCGTGCATCGGGCTGATTGCCAGGGCATCGGCGCCGCGCTCGGCGGCAGAACGGGCCAGGTGTTCCAGGGCCAGGGTGTCGCCGAAGCCACCATCGCCCAGACGGCGCAGCGAGTACAGCTGCGCACTCAGGCCCCAGGCGCGGGCGGGCTGGCTGTCGACCGAGTCGGCGACGCTGTAGCAGTGAGTGGGGGCGACGGCCAGCGTGAAGGTCTGGTCGTTGATGTGCACCTGGTGGTAGCCCAGGGCGATGATGCCCGGCAGCACGGCGGCGCCGTCCAGGCGCAGGTCCAGGGTTTCGCCGTCTTCCAGGCTGACACGGCACAGGGTGTCGGGTTCGAAGTAGTGCGCCAAGTCAAGGCCGTCGCCGCTGTCGACCGTCATCAAGGGCGGCAGGTGTTTGTCTTGTTGCGCCCGCTCCAGTTCCAGCAGGCTGGTATTGATCTCTGCGTCGCTGTCGGCCGGATGACCGAGGCCTTTGAGGACAGCGCGCAGGGCATCGGGTGTCACGCGTTGCGGGCGGCCGTTGGCGTCGATCCAATCGACGGCCAGGCCTGCGCGGCTGGCGAGGATTTCCAGGTTCGCTTCACTCAAGGGTGTTCTCCAACAGGGGAAAGGCTGACGCGCGCGCTGTACGGCGGCAGTTGCGCGCCTTGCTCAGCAGGCGTGGCAAAAAGTAGGTGCTCCGGCGCCGGATGATTCACGGGCGTGGCACTGAGGTTCAGGTCGATCTGCAACAGGCTGCCATTGCCCAATCGCCAGCGGGCTGTCACAGCGCCGTCCGCCAGCACTTGGGCGCCCAGCGCCACACTGCCGGGCAAGTGCGGCACGAGGTGGCGATGGCGCAGGCTCAGCAGTTGGCGGTAGAACTGCGCCTGTTCGCTGTCGGTAAATGTCGGGTTTGATTGCTGGAAGGTAGGCAGGGCGTTGGGGTCAGGGATGCGTTCGCGTCGCTCGGGATCCTGGAACGCGGCGAAGTCGGCAAACTCGTTGCGCCGGCCTTCACGTACCGCTTCGGCCAGGTCGCCGTGGTGGTCGGTGAAAAATAGGAAGGGCTCTTTGGCGTTGACTTCATCGCCCATGAACATCAGCGGGATCATCGGCGACAGCAGCAGCAACGTGGTCGCGGCCTTGAGTGCCTGAGGCGAGCACAGTTGATGCAGGCGTTCGCCCAAGGCGCGGTTGCCGATCTGGTCGTGGTTCTGCAAAAACAGCACAAAGGCACTGGGTGGAAGGTGCGCGCTGGGTTCGCCACGGGTGTGGCCATGGCGTGTGGTCTCGCCTTGGTAGATGAACCCTTCGCCCAGGCAGCGCGCCAGCTTGGCTGTTGTGTCTGCGGCGAAGTCGCTGTAATAGGCGTCGGTTTCACCGGTGAGCAGCACGTGCAGCGCGTTATGGCCGTCGTCATTCCACTGTGCATCGAAATCATGCTCCAGCAGGCTGGCCTGGTTGAATTCGTTCTCCAGCACCAGCCAAACGTGGCGACCGGTGTCGACCTGCTGGCGCACACGCTGCGCCAGTTGTTGCAGGAAACCGGGATTGTCGATGGCGTGCACGGCATCCAGGCGCAGGCCGTCGAAGCGGTACTCCATCAGCCACATCAGTGCGTTGTCGAGGAAAAAGTGGCGCACCTCGCGGCGCTCGAAATCGATCCCCGCGCCCCAGGGGGTGTGCACGTCTTCGCGAAAAAAGCCTTGGGCGTATTGGCCCAGGTAGTTGCCGTCAGGACCGAAGTGGTTGTAGACCACGTCGAGGATCACGGCCAGGCCGTGCTCGTGAGCGCTGTCGATCAAGTGCTTGAGCTGCTCAGGCGTGCCGTACGAGGAATGGGGCGCGTAGGGTAGAACCCCGTCGTAGCCCCAGTTGCGTTCGCCGGGGAACTGCGCCAAGGGCATCAACTCAATGGCCGTGACGCCCAGCTCGGCCAGGCGTGGCAGGTGTTTCTCCACGCCGGCGTAGCCTCCCATTGCGCCGACATGCAGCTCGTAGATCACCGCCTCATGCCACGGGCGACCTTGCCATTGGCTGTGCCGCCATTTATAGGCGAGGGGGTCAACCACCCGGCTCCAACCGTGCACATCGCACGCTTGGGCCCGGGATGCGGGGTCGGGCACGTCTTTTTCCCCGTCGATGTTGTAGCGGTAGCGCGTGCCCGCCGGGCACTTTATTTCTACTTCAAACCAGCCCTCTGCCTGCGGCAGCATGGCAACTGATTTGCCGTCTTCCAATTCAACGCTGACATAAAACGCGTCTGGCGCCCACAAGGCAAAACGCGTGTGTTGCGCGTCCAGCATGATTGCGCCGTGGGGCCAGGTTTCTAGAGTCCGTAACGGCATCTATAGAGGCCTCCCTTGATTACTTGACTGATTTCCCCAGGGCCTTGGCCACAAGTTGTTCGTAGAGTTCGGCGTAGGGTTCGACTGCCTGGCACCAATTGAACGGTTGGGTCATGGCACGGCAACGCATGGCGTTGAGCAGGCCTGGGAAAGCGAAGACCTTGAACGCGCGGCTCAGGGCTTCTTCATAACTTTCCACCGTGGATTCATTGAACAGGAACCCGGTGACGCCATTTTCGATAGTGTCTGCCAGCCCGCCGGTATTGCGTGCCACCGGCAGTGAGCCGAAGCGCTGGGCGTACATTTGGCTCAAGCCGCAGGGCTCGTAGCGCGATGGCATCAGCAGGAAGTCGCTGCCGGCAAACATACGGCGCGCGTCGGTTTCGTTGAAGCCGATGCGCACGCCGACTTGGCCCGGGAAGCGCAGAGCCAGTTCACGCATGGCCTGTTCTTCTTCCGGTTCGCCGCGCCCGATGATTGCGATCTGGCCGCCGTTCTCAACGATGAAGCCAGCCACCGCTTCGGTCAGGTCCAGGCCTTTTTGGTAGACAAGACGCGAGACCACGGCGAACAGCGGGCCGGTGGAATCGTGCAGACCGAACAATTCGCGCACGTGGGCGGCATTGATTGCCTTGCCTTCCCAGTCGCCGATATTGAAGTTGTGCGTCAGGTGCTCGTCGGTGGAGGTTTCCCAGCTTTCATCAATACCGTTGGGGATACCACTGAGCAGGCCTTGCTGGGTCTTGGCGGCGAGAAAACCGTCGAGGCCGCAGCCAAATTCCGGGGTGGTGATTTCCTGGGCGTAGGTGGCGCTCACCGTGGTGATATGGCTGGAATAAGCCATGCCGGCCTTGAGGAACGACATCTTGCCGTAGAACTCCATGCCTTCCTGCTGCAGGGCGTGGGGCGGGATACCCAGCTCTGGCGTCGAGGCCAGGCTGACCACACCTTGATAGGCCAAGTTATGAATGGTGAACAGGGTCGGCGTACGTGATCCACGCCAGTGCATATACGCCGGGGCCAGGCCAGCAGGCCAGTCGTGGGCGTGCACCAAGTCCGGGCACCAGTGAATCTGTGCGAGGTTGGCGGCGATGTCGGCGGCGGCCAGGCCCAGGCGGGCGAAGCGGATATGGTTGTCCGGCCAGTCGCGGCCGTTGTTGGCACCGTAAGGCGTGCCTTCACGCTCGTAGAGCTCGGGGCAGATCAACACATAAATGACAAGGCCGTCCTTGAGGTCCATACGCCCGATCTTGCATGGCGGCAGCGCGGCGTGGCCGCCCAGTTCACCGATGATGTGGATCGGGTTGTCGCTTTCCATGACCTGCGGGTAGCCGGGGATCAACACGCGCACATCATGCAGGTGAGCCATGGCGCGGGGCAGGGCCGCGGAGACGTCGCCCAGGCCACCGGTTTTCACCAGGTCAGCAAACTCGGACGTGACAAACAGCACTTTCTTTCGATTCGGGTTGTGACTCACGATCGGCCGCACAGAGCTTGGCAGGTCGGCCAACGACGTAGGCCCCCCTGCAGGCTGACTGAAACGCTCTCCCTGAGTATCTACTGCGGCACTGATCATAATGCACTCCCATTTTGTTGGTCGGCTAATGGCCCGCTGCCACTAGCTCCGATTGGCCGCATCCTGCGGCCAGGCGCACAAGCACTGTACAAACTGGCAAGGCGTATGCCAGTTGCACGGATTGCGAAAAAAGATTGGATGGACGGGCATGTGCTGTGAAGCGTGTGTGCTCGCCTTACCTTAAAACTGGACCAATGGCAGAGTCGGAAAGTTTAGATTTTTTGCGGGGTTTTTGTTTTGGAACGGACCCATCGGTCATCAGTCTAGGACAGATCCTCATAGCCTGTAGGGTTTCTGGGAAGATTTTGTAGGACAAAAAACTTTTAACCTGAGAGTCAGTGGTTATTAGCCAATTGTCTGTGGGGCAGTGGTGTATTTCGAGGTAATGCGGTTTGACCTGGGTTTTGTAGTGAGCAGGCTTGCCCTGCGCTGGGCTGCGAAGCAGCCCCATTAGGGGCACCGCTTATGTACCTGGTGCAGCAAGGTGAACCATTTGGGAGCGCTTCGCACTCCGTCGCAGGGCAAGCCTGCTCACCACAGGGGTTGCGGCGCCCGTGGGCAGGAGGCTGTGAGCTTATTTTCTGAACAAACCTCTCACCACACAATTGTTTGCGACTGTGGAGTAGGGCTGAGCCGTATTTTGTAGTGAGCAGGCTTGCCCTGCGCTGGGCTGCGAAGCAGCCCCATTGGGAGCACCGCCTATGTACCTGATACAGCAAGGCGAGCCATTTGGGAGCGCTTCGCACTCCGGCGCAGGGCAAGCCTGCTCACCACAGAGGTTGTGGCGCCTGTGGCAGGAGGTTGTGAGCTTATTTCTGAACAAACCTCTCACCACAGGGTTGTCTGCAACTGTGGAGTAGGGCTGAGCCGTATTTTGTAGTGAGCAGGCTTGCCCTGCGCTGGGCTGCGAAGCAGCCCCACTGGGAGCACCGCCTATGTACCTGATGCAGCAAGGCGAGCCATTTGGGAGCGCTTCGCACTCCGTCGCAGGGCAAGCCTGCTCACCACAGAGGTTGTGGCGCCCGTGGGCAGGAGGTTGTGAGCTTATTTCTGAGCAAACCTCTCACCACAGGGTTGTTTGCGACTGTGGAGTGGGGCTGAGCTGCATTTTGTAGTGAGCAGGCTTGCCCTGCGCTGGGCTGCGAAGCGGCCCCACTGGGAGCACCGCCTATGTACCTGATGCAGCAAGGCTAGCCACTGGGGAGCGCTTCGCACTCCGTCGCAGGGCAAGCCTGCTCACCACAGAGGTCGTGGCGCCTGTCGCAGCAGGTTGTGAGCTTATTTTTTGAGCAAGCCTGCTCACCACAGAGGTTGTGGCGCCTGTGGGCAGGAGGTTATGAGCTTATTTTCTGAGCAAACCTCTCACCACAGGGGCGGCGTGCGCCTCTGCGGTGAGAGGCGCCCTGTATTGGTGCGTCAGCCGATCGGGCGGATGGGCGAATTGTTCGCCCAGGCTTGGATATCCTCGATCATCTGCTGGTAGAACTGCCGGTAATTCTGCTCGCTCACATAGCCCACATGGGGCATGGCCAGCACGTTGGGCAAGCGGCGGAACGGATGATCCAGCGGCAACGGCTCCTCGGCATACACATCCAGTGCAGCCCCCGCCAGGCGACCACGGCTCAATGCCTCAACCAATGCCTGCTCATCCACAATCGGCCCACGCGCGGTATTCACCAGACGCGCCGTCGGTTTCATCCAGCCCAGCGCCTCGGCATCCACCAGGCCGCGGGTGCGGTCGCTGAGTACCAGGTGGATGCTCAGGATATCGGCCTGTTTGAACAGGTCTTCCTTGCTGACCCAGGTCACACCGGCTTGCGTCGCACGCTCCGGCGTGAGGTTTTCACTCCAGGCAATCACGCGCATGCCGAAGACTTGGGCAAATTGCGCGACCTTCTGGCCGATGCTGCCCAGACCAAGGATGCCCAGCGTCTTCCCGTACAGGTCGCCGCCAAGGCCAACCTGCCAGTGCCCGGCGCGCACGGAGTTGGCCTCGGCCAGCAGGTTGCGGGTGGAGGCCATGATCAACGCCCACGTCAATTCCGGCGCCGCCTGTTTATAGCTGTCGGTGCCGCAGACGTGAATGCCCAGGGCCTTGGCGGCGGGGATATCGATGGCCGCGTTGCGCATGCCGCCGGTCACCAGCAACTTGAGGTTGGGCAGCCCCTGCAACAGCGCGGCGTCGAATGGGGTGCGTTCACGCATCACGCAAATCACTTCGAACGCTTGCAGACGTTCGATCATTACGGCGGTATCGGCCGGGTAATCGTGCAGGAAGTGCACCTGGCCGACCGACTCCAGCACCGACCAATCCACCACGTCACGGGCCACATTCTGCCAATCATCAATGACTGCGATCTGTACCGACATTCACGAGTGCCTCGAAAAAGGTTGGATTAAAGTGCGTTCAAACCCTGCAACAGCGCCTGGTGAAACTTCGCCGGTTCTTCCATCTGCGGCGCGTGGCCCAGGCCGGGAAACTCCACCAGCGTTGCGTGGGGGATCAGCTTGGCCACGGTTTTGCCCAACACCGCGTAGTTGCCGAGCTTAGCTTTGACCTCGGGCGGCGCGACGTCCTTGCCGATGGCGGTGTTGTCGGAGGTGCCGATCAGCAAGAGGGTAGGCATCTGCAGGTTCTTGAATTCGTAGTACACCGGCTGGGTGAAGATCATGTCGTAAATCAACGCCGAGTTCCATGCGACCCGCGTATGCCCCGGGCCGTTGCTCAGGCCGGCATACATATCCACCCACCGCTCGTATTCCGGCTTCCAGCGGCCGACGTAGTACGTGTTGAGCTGGTATTGGCGAATCCCATCGGCGCTGACTTTCAGTTCACGGGCATACCACTGGTCGACGCTGAGCGCAGGCACGCCCAGGGCTTTCCAGTCTTCCAGGCCGATGGGGTTGACCAGCGCCAACTGCTCCGTCTGCTCGGGGTACATCAGCGCGTAACGCGTGGCGAGCATGCCGCCGGTGGAGTGGCCGAGCAGGGTGACCTTTTGAATGCCGAGCTTTTCCAGCAGTTGGTGGGTGTTGAGGGCCAACTGCTGGAAGCTGTACTGGTAGTGCTCGGGTTTGCTGGAGCTGCAAAAACCGACCTGGTCCGGTGCGATCACTCGGTAACCGGCATCACTCAGGGCCTTGATCGAGCTTTCCCACGTTGCACCACAGAAATTTTTGCCGTGCATCAGCACGACGGCGCGACCATTGGCGGCGCCTTTGGCCGGCACGTCCATGTAGCCCATTTGCAGGGATTCGCCCTGGGATTGGAATTGGAAATGTTCAAGGGGGTAGGGGTACTGGAAACCTTGCAGCTCGGGACCGTAGGTGGCCGCGAGCGCAGGCGCTGTGCTGGCCGTCAGCAGGCCGGCGATGCAAAAAGCGCGGAATAGAGGCATGGGCGGGGCTCCAGGAAGGGTGTCCGGATGCTCTTTGCGAGGGATTAAGTGGGGATTAACACCCATTGCAAGGTCACGGCGGCCAGCACGGCATAGCGCAGGCCTTTAGCCAGGGTCACCAGCAGCAGAAACCGCCACAAGGGCTCACGCATTACCCCGGCCACCAACGTCAGCGGGTCGCCAATGATCGGTACCCAACTGAGCAGCAGCGTCCAGTGTCCCCAGCGCTGGTAATGGGTGCGCGCTTTTTCCAGTTGCCTGTCGCTGACCGGAAACCAGCGCCGACCCTTGAAGTGCTCCACCCAGCGGCCGAGCCACCAGTTGACCAGCGACCCGAGAACATTGCCCAGGGTCGCGATACCCAGCAGCCACCACAACCCGTAATGCCCGCTGACCAGCAGGCCTACCAGCACCGCTTCCGATTGCAATGGGAGTAAGGTCGCCGCACCAAAGGCGGCGATGAACAGCCCGAGGTAACCCATCAGCATCGATCAGTGCGCCGGGTACTCAGCCACCACGACATCGTTGCCGTCCCGGGTCAGCCCGATGACTTGATAGGCCTCGCTGCGCCCGTCCATTTCCATGCCGGGCGAACCCATCGGCATGCCGGGTGCGGCAATGCCCAGCAGGTCGTCGCGCTTGCGCAAAGCCAGCACTTGATCGGCGGGCACGTGGCCCTCGACGAATTTGCCGTCGATCACGGCGGTGTGGCATGAGCCCAGGCGCGGGGCCACGCCCAGGCGTTGCTTGACGGCACTCATGTCAGCTTCGACATGGTCGTTGACCTTGAAGCCGTTGCTTTCCAGGTGGCTGATCCACTTTTTGCAGCAGCCGCAGTTGGCGTCACGGTGCACGTCGATGGGGATGAGGTCAGCGGCCTGGGCCAGGGTGGTGGTGAAGAGGGCTGAAAGCAGGGCCAATCGCAATGGGGTTTTCATCAGGTTTTCGTCCAAGACCAGGCAGTAAGCCCGGCATTCTCCGCGCTTTTTTGAAGGGGGCGCCGTTGTAATGTTTCAAAGTTATACAAGGTTGGCGTTTTCCAGGCGGTGCCTGAGCTGGTCCAGCGCAATCGCTGATAGTTCGATCATGCGTTCGTGCAGGCTGGCCAACTGCAATTCGGTTTCATAGGTCAGCACACGCTTGAACAGCGTGCCGTCGTGAAAGGGCAGGAGGAAATAGTGGATGGAACCATCGACGGCGAGGGACGTGAACACCGTCTTGAACTCGTCGGGACGACGGGCGATCTGCACGCGGTAGCTCATGGGCACGCGTACACCCAGCAGGTCGATCATTTCGGTAAAGCGTGCACCGGCGGGGAGCGATCCGGTGGTGCCGGTGTCGGCCCCGAGGGATGTGGGGTGCCATTCATGCCAGCGATCCGGTTGGGTCACGTAGTCGTAAACAGCGTCAATGGGGGCTTGGATAAAGCGTTCCTGATTGATCCGCTCCAAGCGGAACGACTGCTCGACAGCGCGCATGGCACACCTCCTGTGTGGCGGGGCTTAACACTTGGAACTGTCAGAATAGTCCGACTCCCGCGCTTTGCACGGGAGCCTTTAGAGAATTGATCAGCGCACTTTGAAGCGGCCCATCAAGGCGATCACCCGGCCATTGGCATCCAGCAGGCTCTGGGTATTGGTTTCGGTGGCATGGCCGCTTTGTACCAACTCTTCGACCATGTGTCGGATTTGCACCATGCTGCGGTTGATCTCCTCGGTCACCGCGCTTTGCTGCTCGGCGGCTGTGGCGATCTGCGTGCTGAGGTTGTTGATATGGCTCACGGAACCCGCCATTTCATCCAGCCCGGTGTTGACTCGCGCCGTGGCATCCGCTGCCGATTGGCAGCTGGCCTGGGTATTTTCCATGGCCGCGACCGAGGAGCTCACCCCGGCAGTCAGGCGTGCCAGCATCTCGTTGATCTGCGAGGTGCTTGCCTGAGTACGCGCAGCCAAGGCGCGCACTTCGTCGGCAACCACTGCAAAGCCTCGACCTTGCTCACCGGCCCGCGCCGCTTCAATGGCGGCGTTGAGGGCCAACAGGTTGGTCTGGCCTGCAATGGCGCCGATCACCCCGAGGGTCTCGGTGATGCGTGCGGCGTCCTGGCGCATGTTTTCCACGGTGTGGGTGGCGGCGGCAACTTCGCCGATCAAGGCGCTGACACTGGTGGATGCTTCCCCAACGACCACGCGGGAGCGATCGGCGTGCTCATTGGCGCGCTGAGTGAACGAGGCGGTTTCGGCCGCGTTTTGCGCGACGTTGTCGGCGGTGGAGCTCATCTCGGTGATGGCGGTGACGGTCTGGTCGGTTTCCGAGGCGTGACGCACCAGGATCTGGTTGGTGTGGGCCGAGGTCCGTTGCAATTGCTCAAGGCCTGACGACATCGCGCCAGTGGCCTGGGTGACTTCGCCGATCATGTTTTGCAGGTAGACGATGAAGTGGTTCACCGAGTGACCGATGGCGCCGAGTTCGTCTTCGGCGCGGATGGTGATACGTCGCGTGAGGTCGGCATCGCCAGCGGACAGCGCGTCGATATTGGTTTTGAGGATCTTCATGCGCTGCACCAGTTGGCGGATCGCATACGCCGCCAGCAGCACCAGCAGCAACACCATTGGGATCTGCAACAGCGCCAGACTGCCGAGCACGTCATCGCGCTGGGCAGTGATCAGTGAAGTGGGCAGGGCGGTGGCGAGGAACCATGGCGTGCCTTCGATGGGGCGCAGATAGAAAGTGCTGGCCACGCCGCCATTGTCGAACTCGCTGCGTTGCAGTGCCTGGTCGCGATGGGCCAGGGCTTTGCTGACCTGGGTGGCAAATGCCGAGGTGGAGGTCAGTTCGCTGATGTTCTTCAACACCACGGGGCTGCTCAGGCGCGAGCTGTTGCTGATGATCTTGCCATCGCCCTCGACGATCAGCATTTGCCCGCCGATGTCTTTTTCCTTGCTGGCCACCAGGTCATTGAAGAAACCCAGGGTCACGTCGATGGTGGCCACGCCATAGGCGGCGCCGTCACGCTGGATCGCCATGGCGCAGTTGGTGCGCGGCTCCTGGCTGGCGTCGTCTTTGTAGGCAGCCGCCCAGGCGCATTGCCCGCGCGGCGAAGCGAGGCCGCCTTTGTACCAGCTCTGGTCGTAATAGTTGGGCGCGGGATCGCTGTTCCAGAACGTGTTCACCGCCAGCTTGCCCGACGCATCGCGGTGCCAGAACGTGCTGTGCTTGTTGCGGCCCGGCGTGCGCTGGTTGGGCAGCGGCCAGATACCACCGCCGAACACTTTCAGTTCACCATATTGATCGACCAGGCCTGGCAGGACCTTGTCGATGGCATCGCTGTCGAGCAGTGGAATGGTTTGGGTGATGGTGCGTTGCTGGGCCTGAACCTTATTCAGTTCGCCCTGAATTTGTTCTGCCACCTCACTGATGCGGTTGAGCACCACCTGTTCTTCGGTCTGTCGCAGCTTGGGTGCGACCAACTGGCCGATACCCACGACGGTCAACACGAATAGCACCAGGACGAACAGCACCAGAAACAGGGTATAGCGGGCTTGGATAGAGCGCATTGGGGGCATGGGGTCGTCCTTACGAAGCGTTTATTATCGACGCGGCTTTTTTAGAGCTTCGTTGGGCTATCGGCTTGGCAACGCTTAGCTTTAGGTACGCTCGTGCAAATAAAGTGAAGGGCTAAACGGTTGGGATTGGCAATTCAACTGGGAGCCCATGGACAGTTGTCTCGGTAAACCGTGCCGATAATGGGTTGAGCGGCGCGCCCCACCCGGCGCGGGGTTGCAGCGCTAGCGCTGGGCATGCGCTGTGACCGCTAGTGTGCAGGGTGGGATTTGGGTTTACGGCTTGATGTAAATCTGGAGATCGCCGGGGATACCGCCGCTGCCGACCGGTTTGGTGGGATCCTGTGGATGGCCCAGGACTCTGGTTCCGAAATGGTTCGTGGCGCTGGGCCTGTCAAAAACACCAATGCCGATGCTGCCGGTCAACTCAGCGAGGCCGGGCACACCTTCGGAGGTGTTCATATGTGAATGCCCAACCAATGCAGCCCACTTATCAGCACCTGAGGTGGCCTGGATGGTTTCAGCGGCGTAATAGTTGAACTCTTCAAGCCGCGTGATCGACGCTGAGCCAGTAGTGGTCGGCTTCTTTAAGCCGCGTAGGTCTTTGTGGCGGGTGAGGTAGTAGTGATCAAGAGGCAAGACCTCTATGCCGTTATCCTCCAGCTTTTTGCGTAACTCTTGGAATGTCGGGCCGCTTCGAAGCTGCTTGCTTTGACCAAGGATGCCAATTCCGTCGTCGACAAGCCCTTGGGGCATATCTATCAACCCCTCGAAGTAAACTCTTTTAACGCCCTCGTTTTTTAGTGTGGCGACGTTATCGAACAGCGCCCGGAAGCTTGCCATCTGCTTGTGGGACTCTCCAAATACCACGCCTTGCGAGGCTTTCAACGCTGTTTCGATCAGGTCAGGGACAGGGACGTTGCCAGCGATGTGCGGGATGGTCGGTCGCGTCGGGAGGCCCGCCTGCTGGATGGCGTCAAAATAGTCCTTCATTTCATCTTTGAACTTTTGAATGGTCGCCATCTTGGTGTCGGGTTTGAAATGATCCGGTTCCAGTTTCCCGCGCATACTTTCTGCGTAGTCGCCGACGGGCAACGGCTTTCTGACTCGCACTGGGCGCGCGATGGAGGCCATAGGGTTGTATCGATGACGGTGCTGTGCAGGGGACGGGGAGTGGGTATGGGGGGAGCCGGGTGCCAAGGTGTCGAGCGGGTTGAAGTCTTCCAAAGGCGTGCCGTAGGGCTTCATCGCCGCGGGGTCGTAGGCATACCGTTGGCCGTTGGACAGGATGGTGTCGGTCCGGAAGGTCTGGTCGGCGATCTTGAAGGTGCCGTGAGTAATGGGCCCATGCTCGTTGGCGATGACCCTTGCCATATTAAAGGCCCCACTGGTTTTCTTGATGGTGTCGATGCCTTTGCCGATCAGCTTGGCGCCTCCCTGCACCAGATCACCCAGCCCGCTCGCTGGGTTGAGCTCACCGATGAGCGTGGTTCCCAAAATTTTTGCCACCCGAACCGCCTTGGTTGTCGCGCTGAAGCCCTTGACCGCAACGTTCCCAATTTTCGCTGCTGCACCTGCGCCGGCAGTGACGAATCCGAAAATATCCATCCCCAGATCGACAACACCGTCCAGGACGTTGCCGTTCTTGAAGTTGACGATGGCCGATCTCAAGGGAATCAGGTCGAGAAACAAATCCGCCAGTTTCTCCTCGACGTCCATCTGTTGATCGTAGGTGGTGGTTCCCCTGGCCTGCTTGACCACGTCCTTGTTATCAATATCCAGGTGTTCGATAAACGCATCGGCAATGGATTGCGTTCGGTTGCTTGAAAAGCTGTCGGGAACTGGCAGTGGATTCCCCGCAGTGTTATTTGGCTGCCAAACGGTGTCATCGGCGTTGGTTGGGAGGAACTGCTCTATTGGATAGACGAGGTTTGACTCGCGATCACGCTCTTTGGTCAATACGGTGCCTGGGACCGTGGTGATGGAACCCTGCTTAAGGTCGATCGCGTAAACCGTTTCGCCGCTGCCCCCGGTGGCCTTAACCAGCAGTTGTTCGTTTTTCTCTACAAGGGTTCTGCCAGTGAACCCCATACCCAACTGGTACGTATTGTTTTGATAGAACTCCAGCTTCCCATATTCCAGGTTTTGCCTGTCTGCCAGCGGGAGCTGAGCGATCAAGTGTTTGACCGTCGTACCAATGCCTTGTTTGCGTGAGTTGATTGCTTGGGAAAGTTGAGAATTAAAGACGGCGTTTACATCGAATGCCAGGGACTTACCTTCCAGTGCATCAAGGATGCGCGGGTCTTTGGTTTCCCACGAAAACTGATCCAGCCCGCTCATGGCGATATCCAAGAGCGAGTGGTGGCCTGCTGGCGCTCGATTGGGGTCGTAGAGCGGTTGCGCGTAGGGTTGGCTGGTGTCCTTGACCGTTAGCAGCTTCTCTTCAAACGGGACATCCTCGCCAAAACGTTCTTTTAGTTTGGCCAACGCGATGTCTTTACGGCTGGGCATGTCGGTTTGGATCTGGCCGGTGGCTTCTAGCCGTAAATTCGCTTGTTGATTGAAAGCGGTTTTGACCTTGTCGATGTCGGCATCGTTGTACCGATCGGCTTCGGCCTGGCTGATAACGCCGTTTACGACGCCCCAGACCCGCAGGGCCGCACTCTGCGCTTTTTGGGTTATGGACAGGTCTTGCAGGCTGGCGCCTTCAGCGGCCGACATGACCTGGGCAAAGGTCATGTTCGGCACCTTTCCCGGTGTTTGCGCTTCTATTGTCGCGGCGGCGATCGACAGGTTGAGCCACGCGGTGCTGCCATACGTCACGCTGGCCGGCAGGTCCTTGATCAGTAATTCGGGGGCTTTCCTTGCCAGAAGCACGTACGCGCCAACGCTGGCCATTGCGGCGGATGTTTTGCGTTTTTTTATCAGGTGTTGGCTCAGGCTGGTCACCACGGCCGAGGCGGGTTTGCCCCAGTGGGCTTCCTGTGCGAGGTTGAAACTGGCGATTGCGCTGGGGTGGGCGTGATCAATCGATTCTGGATCCAGCGCCAGGTTGATAGCGGTCAGCGTGTATTCGTTGACGCTGGTATCAGTTGCAACGCCGTTCAATTTGGTCTGAATGGCTTGCCCCAGCGCCTGTGCCCGTGGGGTGGTCAGGATAGCGACCAAGGCTTTCGCCGGATCGGTGGCGGCTTCGCCGGAAGGTGGCTGGTTGCTGTTCAGGTATTCCAAAACGCCAAGGCTTACGCCTATCTGCGCTGGGTTCGGATGCTGCGCCACGTAGTGCCTCAGCGTACCAAGTAGCGCCTCTTCGTTGCGCATGCTCATTGGTATCGGCCAGGACAGCCCACCGCCTAAATTGCCCAGTGGATGCTCTAACGCCCGGTTGAACACGGCGTCTGCCAAGGCACTCAGGCCGAAATGGTTATTGGGGAGCATCAGGTTGTTGGACGTGATGTAGGCGTCGAGCGTGACGGCCGCGTCTGCTTCTATCGGGTAGGACGAACCCGGTTGAATATCCATCGGCGTCGCCTTCAACGCGGCGAGGATCGCTTGCGGTGTGGCATTCACACCTAAGCGTGTTGCCGTTTCGCTGAGTTTTTGTCCTAGGCTCCTGAGGTTCTGGTTGTCCGCCATCATCTGTTTCAAGCCAGTGCTGGCACGTGAGAGGCGGGGGGAGGACGCAGCGGTTTGGAGGTTTGCTGAAGGATTGCTGGCGTGTAAACCAGGCGATTGATTATTGATAGGCGGGGGCGGTAGGTGAGGCTGAGATGGGGTTTGAGAGGGTGTGTGAACATTCAACATGGGTGGGCACCTTTTCAGACAAGCTGTAATAAGCGTCTTTCATGAGGAGGTTCCCTTTTCCTCAGACGTCCCCGATTGGGTGTAGAAAACACCCTGCGAGGTTCCTTGCGGAAATACCGAGGTCTATAAAATTAAGTGTTGGCAACGGCGTGAAAAGTCTTTTATGAAACCGGTAAATCAGCCCTGTCTCTAGATGTGACGGCTCAGATCGCCGTAAGGCGTTTGCAGGTCAATCCGGCGCAGGGCGAGCCAAAGCTTTTCATCGCCTGTAATATGAGCGCCTGTCGGCCCGGCCTATGCCTGCCCCAGGGCCGGTGTTGGCAGGGAAGGCTTCAAACAATGGATACACTCTTCAAGTTCAGGAACTTGTCATGACCCAAAAGCAACGTTTGAAATATTCACTTCTGATTGCCCTGGCTGTATTGGGGACGATGTTTGGCCTGTCCTACTTGCAGAACACCGGGGTCATCAGTGAGAAAACGTTCCAGACCATCGCCATTGCCGTCGCGGTGATCGTGGTGGTGATCAACGGCGTCATGCGTCGCAAGGTCAAGCTCTGAGCGTGAAGGCATGGGCATGAAGCTCTGACTTCAGGCGCGTCCTTCGAGCACCTTGGCAGCCTCTTCGTGGAGGCTGTAACTCTTATCGGCATTGAGGGTGATCACGCCCTCGCTGCACAGGCGCTTGAGCACCTCGCGCACGCTGAGAAACGACAGCGGGATGCCAAGGTTCAGCAAGTGGCTGTGCACGCCGCGCACCCCGAGAGTGCGCTGGCTGTCGGCAGCCGTGAGCAGCGCGTCGATGACCTTCAGCCGAATCAGGCTGGTGCGCAAACCGAAACACTTAAGTAAGTGGCGAATACGCTGGTTGCCATGCTGTTCGGGCGCTTTGCCGAACACTTGCGTGCCGCCGCCAAAGTTGGCGTCGGCAACCGATGAATGTCCGTCCGTGGGCACTTGCGGGTTGTACATGCAAAAAACTCCTTATCAGAGCCTGATCAGGAAAATGATGGCGCTCTTACTAATAAGACGAACGAGCGAGCGAAATCATGAAGTGTTGGATGTAGAAATTTCGTCAGTGTCGGTTTTGTCACAACCAACGTCCTTCAGATAAAGCGGCCGCGTCGCTAAATTTCTCCCGGTTTTGTGCGTTCTTACGGTGGGGTAACTGCCCCCGGTGAGGGTGTTCAATTTGACTGTGGAGTCTGCGTGATTATTTCCAACGGGTTGTCCAGGATGGGTGTGGCAGGGCTATTGCTGGGGTTGAGCCTGGCCGCATCGGCGCGCGAGCAGGTGGCGCAGGCATCGGCAGATATCCGCCGTACCAGTTATGGGGTGCCGCATATTCGTGCCAACGATGAGCGTGGCCTCGGGTTCGGCATTGGTTATGCCTATGCCCAGGACAACCTGTGCCTGCTGGCCAATGAGGTGGTCACGGTAAATGGCGAGCGGGCAAAGTTTTTCGGCCCCGATCAGTCAACCCTGGAAGAGCGCAACAATCTGGCCAGTGATGTGTTTTTTTCCTGGCTGAATACGCCAGAGACGGTGGCGGCCTTTTGGACAGCCCAGAGCCCCGAGATAAAAGACCGTATCGAAGGTTACGTCGCTGGCTACAACCGTTACTTGAAAGAGCAGGGCGCTCCCGCGCAGTGCCAGGCGGCATGGGTACGCCCGTTGGTCGCTGAAGACTTGGTGAAATTGACCCGCAGGCTGCTGGTGGAAGGCGGTGTCGGCCAATTCGCCGAAGCGCTGGTTGGCGCGGCGCCGCCTCAAACCACTGCCAGCGTGCAGCCCAACGCCAGGGCGTTTGAGTTGGCTGCGGCCAACCAGCAGCGTTTCACCCTTGATCGTGGCAGCAACGCGGTGGCTGTGGGCCGTGAGCGCTCGTTCAATGGGCGTGGGATGTTGCTGGCCAACCCGCACTTTCCGTGGGTGGGTGGCATGCGCTTCTATGAGATGCACCTGACCATTCCAGGCCAATTGGACGTGATGGGCGCCGCGTTGCCGGGCTTGCCAGTGGTCAACATTGGCTTTAACCAGCATGTGGCATGGACCCATACGGTCGACACGTCCAAGCATTTCACCTTGTACCGCCTCACCCTGGATCCGAAGGACTCGACGCGCTACATGCTCGATGGCAAGTCCGTCCCCCTGGAAAAAACCTCGGTGACGGTGCAGGTCAAGCAAGCGGACGGCAGTGTTAAGCCCGTGATTCATCCGGTCTATAGCTCGCAGTTCGGCCCCGTCGTGCAATGGCCTGGCAAGCTGGACTGGGACAGCCACTACGCGTTCAGCCTGCGCGACGCCAACCTCGGCAACGATCGCGTCCTGCAACAGTGGTACGCGATGAACCGCGCCGGCAGCCTCAACGAGCTGCAAACTTCGGTGCACACCCTGCAAGGCATCCCATGGGTCAACACCCTGGCCGCCGACGATCAGGGTCAGAGCCTGTACATGAACCTCTCGGTGGTGCCCTACGTCAGCGCGGCCAATCTTGCCCAGTGCAGCGATCCACGTGCCGGCCTGCAAATGATCATGCTCGACGGCGCCCACAGCGCCTGCGCCTGGGACGTCGACCCACGCTCAGCCCAGCCCGGCATCTTTCCGGCTGACCAACTGCCGCAACTGGAGCGCACTGACTATGTGCAGCACTCCAACGATTCGGCCTGGATGGTCAACCCCAAGGCGCCGCTGGCAGGTTTCTCACCGGTGATCAGCCAGGACAACATCGGCCTGGGCCCGCGAGCGCGGTTTGCCCTGCAGCGCCTGCAATCCCTGGATAAGCAACCGATCAGCGTTGCCGACTTGCAAAACATGGTCATGGACAACGAGGTGTACCTGGCCGGCCAGGTCATGCCAGATTTGCTGGCGTTCTGCGCCAAACAACTCGGCACCGATGCGGCTGCACTGAAGCCGCTGTGCACCAGCCTCAAAGACTGGGACCGGCATGCCAACCTCGACAGCGGCCTGGGTCTGGTGCACTTCATCAACCTGGTGGAACAGCTGGAGCAAATCCCTGATGCCTGGCGCGTTGCCTTCGACCCGGCCCAACCCCTGACCACACCGCGCGGCCTGGCCATCGACCGTGCACCGGTCGCCAAGGCCCTGCGCGAAGCCATGCTGGCCTCTGCCGCAGACGTCGCCAAGCTCGGCCTCAAGCCCGGCAGTAAATGGGGCGATGTCCAAGTCTCCGGCCAAACCCCGATCCACGGCGGCCCGCAGGAACTGGGGATCTACAACGCCATGCAAACCGTGCCCCGTGCCGATGGCAAGCGCGAAGTAGTCAGCGGCAGCAGCTACCTGCAAATCGTCACCTTCGACGACCAAGGCCCACACGCCCAGGGCGTACTGGCGTTCTCCCTGTCCAGCAACCCCGCATCGAAATACGCCAAGGACCAGACCCAAGCGTTCTCCGAGAAAAAACTGCGCTCACTGCCGTTCACCGACGCCCAGATCAAGGCCGACCCGCAATACCAGTCGCAGCGCATCAAGGAGTAGGGCAGGCACGCAACCCCTTGATGCCAATGCGAAATATTTTTGAAATCAAGGGGTTGCAGGCATTGGCAAATGAGTACATAATGGCGCCCATCGAACGCAACGAAGCATTAAAAACTTCAATGTATTCAATGAGTTAGAGTAGAGGCATGGCTTTGTAGCCCACTCAAGTTTTTATGCGGTGAATGTCAGCAACCAGGGCATTGATCGTTTGAGGCCGAGTAGCAAAATGGTTATGCAGTGGATTGCAAATCCACCTACGCCGGTTCGATTCCGACCTCGGCCTCCACTCTTGAAAACCCCGTAGATCAATGATCTACGGGGTTTTTTATTGCCCTCAGGAAAGTGAAGTGTTCCGCAATTTTTAGGGGATGTTCCGCAACGTGACTTCTCATGGCCGGCAAAAGCAGCCAGATGTAAGAGGTATCAGTTGCAGATGCAGGACACTGACCTTTTTGGCAGGTGGGAGGAGGGGCTCGCTGCAGCGTTCGTCATTGGGAAGCTTGGAGGGGGCCCGCTAAGATAGAAAATGTGGGTAGCGCTGTGCTGGCATTTTGTTATTATCATGATTCGTCAGGTTTTTGAGTCGCCCTTAATTTGCCGGATCGGGTATGGCAGTGAAAGTAATTGCGCCTTAAGCTGGTATTTTGGGGAGTCTGCCGAAAAATTTACATAAGGATATGGGTATGGCAGCAACTTCGACCGACCAGTATTCGGCTGGCGAACAAGGATTGGGATACATCTACCAGCCGCGTTTCGCATTGCTGAGACTTTTGCAATTACCGGAAAATACATCTGTCTTGATTGAGAAAGATGATGATCTGGATTTTGTTGATCAAAGTGGTATTAAGACGCTCGCTTCCCTGAAGCATAAGGCCGCGGGTGATCGTTTAAGCGATCTCTCTACTGACTTCTGGAAGTCCGTTCGTATTTGGTTGGCTCGTTACAATCGCGATGGACGTAGCGAAGCTAACCTCCGATTCTTTCTTTTTACAACGGGCACCGTCTCGGAATCCTCTTTTCTACAGAATTTTCTTGTCTCGAATACGCCAAACGAAAGAAGCGTCGAGTCTTTGGCGAAGCTTGCTGATTATGTTCTTGCAGAAACTAAATCAAAATTAATATTATCAATCGCCGAAGAGTTTAATTTACTCAGCGGTGATGAGAAAGATGACTTCCTTTCTCGTATTGTTATATTTGATGAAGGTCCACGAATCGATGATGTGCCCTCGATAATAAAAGATCGACATATGCGAAGTGTTAGGCGCGAGTTTCGCTTGGCCGTGTTTGAACGGCTTGAGGGCTGGTGGAGCGATATTGTTGTGAATCTCTTAACGGGAAAACGTACAGAGGCGATCTACGGCTACGAAATTTCAGACAAGCTCTCTGAATTTTCAGAAGAATACAAATCTGACAATTTACCTATCACCTTTCGAGGAAAAGCACCCGACAACGAAATCGATGCGGATAGCGATCCTCGACTTTTCGTTGTGCAATTGCGTGAAATCGGTGTGGGTTCAAACAGAATTCGAAATGCCATCTTGGACTACTATAGGGCCTTTGAGCAGCGTTCAGCCTGGGCGCGTCAGAGTCTCCTGGCTTTGGATGAAATGGAGGCATATGAAGATAGGCTGTTTGACGAATGGAGTCGCTACCGGGACGTGGTATTTGAGGATCTGAATGAAGAAACCGCAGACGCCGTCCTCTTAAGTGCTGGTAAGGCGTTGTACAAATGGGCCGACATCGAAAGCGGAAATATTAGTTCGCTTCGGATTCGCGAGCGTGTCACAGAACCATATGTTGTTCGAGGCGGCTTCCATATTCTTGCAAATTCCCGTCCCTCTCCTCGAGTTTACTGGCACCCCCGTTTTCTGGCGCGTGTCGAATCCTTGTTAGGAACAGCCAATAAATGAAACGCTGGGATCAACGACCTTTTGAAGTGCGCAATCTATTTAACCCGGCCTTTTGCGGGCTCATTCTTTTCAGGGCAATGCAGGGCTATGAGGAGGAGAATGTTGATGGAATGCCATTTTCGCTCCTGCTGCTTGTACTGCCCCTCTGCCTGCACAAGGACTCTCGCGAGGTGATTGCACACAATTCTCGTAGCTATCTACTGAGGACTGTCGAAAAGAACCCCAGCTTGCTGGTGGGATTTGCCGACCGTACCAGTGATCTGATGCCCTTCGCGTTTGAAGCGCTAGGCTTACTGATGGAGCATGGGTGTTTCTCCCTTTCTGAATCAGGTCGTATGAAGACCGTGCCGGACAAAGTGCGTAAATCAGTTACCGGCACAATTGAATCTATTTCCTGTCAGCGTGTTGCTCGAATCATCGGAAAAGAATTTGCGCGCATCGCCGATCGCGTAACCGTGTACACGACCTTCGGAATACGGCCATGAAGATTAAATCTATACATATTTTTAGCCATGACGCTCAGCGTCGTGACCTTGAATTCAAAACTTCCGGTCTTAATGTGATTACTGGTCGCTCATCAACCGGTAAATCTGCACTTTCTGAAATTATTGAATACTGCATGGGGCGTTCAACTTTCAATGTTCCTGAGGGTATTATTCGCGACAAGGTTTCTTGGTTTGTTGTTATTTATCAGTTCGATCAAGAACAGGTTTTGGTTGCGAAACCTACTCCAAAGGCGGGCGCTTCGAGTTGTAGTACCGCTATGCTTCGGCGAGGGGGCAGTTTAGCTATTCCGGACTACGAAGAACTTGCGGTAAACACCGATGATGAGTCGGTTACTGCTTTATTATCGCGATTGCTCGGAATTCCAGAAAATCGTACCGATGTTGCGCTTGAACATAGTCGGGCAAGTTACGATGTAAATATCAAGCATACGTACTATTATCTGTTTCAAAAACAAGGGCTTATTGCGAATAAAGATCAGCTTTTTTATCGACAGAATGAGGACTTTCAGCCACAAGCGATCCGTGACAGTTTGCCGATCCTTCTTGGTATTTCCTCAGGTGATCGATATGAGCTAGAAGCCAAACTACGAGCCGCTCAAAGAGAGCTAAAACTCAACGCAAAGCTTATTGATCAGGCTCGTGATGCAATTGATACGTCGCAGCAAAAGGGTATTAGCCTTTATTCGGAGGCAATGGCGGTCGGGATAATCAATAGTGCTGATCAGCAGTTAAATGTTGATGGAGTGATCGGGTCTTTAGGGATCGCTTTGCAATGGACTCCGACGGTGATGGCAGAAGACGATGGTCACCGTATATCCAAACTTGAAGAAGAGCTTATTCAACTGAGGAAGGATCGGCGTGAGGCTCAAGGTAGGATCGATGCGGCGCGCCAGTTCGCCAAGAAGGCTAGTGGCTTTGAAAGCGAGGCAGCAGAACAGAAGGATCGATTGGCCTCGATCAAAGCCCTCCCTAAAAATACTCAAACAGGTGAGTGGCAATGGCCTTTCTGTGAAAAAAATCTAGCGTTGGATTCTCCGATTGCGAAAGTTTTGCTAAAGGAGCTAGCCACTCTGGATGAAGAGATGAGTATTGTCGTTGGACAGCGTCCAAAGCTGGAAGTATACCTATCCGAGCTTGGAGGAAAGGTGCAGGAGGTAATAGATGCAATAACGGATAAGGAAGTAGAATTGTCCGCAGCTATTGCTACAAATGAGGTTATTGCCCAGCTTGGCACGCGTAACAATGCGGCGGCTCGTGTTGTTGGACGTATCAGTTTGTTTTTGGAAAACTTGGTGCCCAACGAAGAGCTTGCCTCGAGAGAAGCGGAGCATCGTCGCCTCAAATTCAAAGTTGAGGAGCTGGAGAAAAAAATTGGTTCCGATGATAGCAATGAGCGGCTTGCATCAATTTTGAGCAATATTTCCGCGAAAATCTCTCAATATATTGGAACGTTTAAAGCGGAATTCAGCACGTTTCCAGCCCGATTGGATCTCAACAAACTCACACTTATATTCGATCGTCTTGATCGTCCAGTGCCAATGAGTCGAACTGGTGGTGGCGAGAACCATCTTGCCTATCATTTGTCGGCATTACTTGCCTTGCATTATTTTGCGGCCAAAAATGATCGCCCAATGCCTCAGTTTTTGCTTATTGATCAACCCACTCAAGTCTATTTTCCGTCGGAGAAGATCTACCATGAGGCCGATGGTTCAGTTCAAAAAACAGAAGCAGCAGATGCCGATCTCACCGCTGTGCGTCGACTGTTTGAGTTGTTGCTGAAATTCACACAAGACGAAGTTCCAGGTTTTCAACTCATTATTACGGAGCACGCCAATCTGCGTGACCAGTGGTTCCAAGACTCCTTGGTTGAGTCACCTTGGACCAAGCCGCCTGCGCTAGTTCCGGAGAATTGGCCTGATCAGTCTCGCTCCTCGTAATAGTTGGTGAGAGTCAGATCTTTACCACTGAATTTCGACTTTGCGGTGAGTATTATTTCTCGGTAATTATCATCCGATTTTGATTGCTAGGGTTGTCAATTTTGGTTACCGCTACAGATAAAAGTATTTGGAGACAATGGTCATGAAGGTTACTGATATTTTACCAACAGATGAAAACGATGTTATAGAGTTGATTTCAGTGATATTACCTCAGGCACTGCTCGAGCTTAGTGGTATTGCGCTGGAGAGCCACTGGCAGCAGGACAAAAGCGGCTGGATGTTTCGCGTAGATTCTGAGAATCCGGCAATTCCACTGCAACGCCACGTCCATATCGCGAAAGGCAAGCATGCCAGCACCAAGAATTTGCAAGTTTCGTGGAACGTGGATGGCACCCGGCATGACAAAAACGCTTTTAACGATAGCTTGGGAAGACAGCGTTACGTTCAAGATTTGGCCAGGCGAGTTTTGAAGCTGGATAGCACCATCACGTTGGAGGATGCAAATCGACGAGAGGATGTGATCGTCGATCACAGCGAGCCAACGTTCTCGGCGGATCGCACCCAAGCCTACGTTCGGTTCTTTTTGAAGGTATAAGCGCTCAGCTAGGGCCTCTGAGGAGCGAAAGATGCTGTCCTTGGAGGCCTCACAGTTACTCTGTTTACCCCTGTCGTCGGCACAATTTCCGTGCATTTAATTATTTCGTGGGTCGTACAATTTCCCCGACACTTCGATAAACCTTTCTCGTCATTTCCTGCGTTGAATGTCCAAGTAAGCTGCTGGCGTGGCCAATGTCTTCGATTTCGCTGGCCGCTTTTGGCCGGATGTCACGGAATTGGAACATGCGGATTGTGGCTGACAAGTTCAAATCACCATCGGTCGCGGCCTTAGTTGCAGCCCTGTCTCGTGCTTCGTCCCAACGATTTCGTAACATTGCATAACTCATGCGGAGTCCTGCCTGGTTTGTGATCAGGCTTGAACTTCTGATGCCGGCCATGGCTTTGCGCTCGAGCAGGGCATCGAGGAAGGTGCTGAGCCCTGATGCGTCTGCGCCGTCGTGTAGGCGGATGCGCAGGCGTTTCTCAGTCTTGCCCTGTTGCCGTAAACCTTCTTCAGAAACGCGCCTTGATACCGCCGCCCCGCCACCGACACACCGCTGCCAGTCTGCCGTGCGCGGTCGATCCTGCTGGACTCGATTGCGTTCAAACCGAACCACAGCTTGCCGCTCGAAGCACCGCCGGACACCGGGTAACTGCGCAACCGTTGACGCACCGCCGCGACAGCAATGCGCTCTTTGTCTGCTCTTGTGTACTGTCCCAGACCTTCGCTAGACGCGTGTTGAAAAACACCTGCATCGCTTCAAGATCACCACTAGCCTGTTTTACCAGCGCCTCGTCATAGTCCTTTGCCATCGACAACCAACTGGTCCAACCCAGTGGGCATATAGGGCGTTGAGATGAAAACCAACGGTTTCACCATCACCTTCAGCATGGGAACGCCACTCCCCACGAGCCAGCATTTCACCCTTATGGTGCTCATCAATAAGCGCGCCGCATTCAGGCCCGTTCCAAAGATATTGGATTTGGCTGTAGTCCTCGGTGTACTTGAGGTTTTCCCACTCCAGCACTTGCATGTGCTGACAATGTGGGCACGGAACGCAGTAGTAACGCTGATCGCTCATCGCGAAAAGGTCGGCAATACGGGAGGCGCCCTTGAGAGTCGGTGAGGCACCGCCGGAGTTGAAAGACGCAATGGACCTAGCCTACCTAACCGGCCAGCGCCCCGCCGATGTGCTCAAAGCATCAACTGCCGACTTGAACAACGGGTTCCTGATGGTAGGCCAAGCATCAGAACAAGAAGGACGGCAAGCTGTCGGTGGTCACCGTTGATAACGACGACGCCCCGGATGGATTACCGGCGGTGCATACCGATCGGCATATCTACCCGAACAAGACCGCCGCCGAGGCTGCCGCCAAGGCACGGTTGGCAGCGTTCAATCGCTCGACCGCCGACGTGCGTTTTGAGATGCCTGGCCGGGCAGACATTTTTGCCGAACGCCTGATCAACGCCCAGGGCTTCAAAGTCGGCCTGGATGGCGAGTATCTGGCGGATTCGGTCGAGCAGGTGTTTACCCAGTCTGGCTGGTCGACCACGGTGGAGTGCAATGCCGGCAAGCAAGGCAAATCCAAAGGCAAGAAAAAGAAAGAAACGAAGCCGCTCAAGGTAGTGAGCGTCGAGAAGCTGTGCCCACACCTTCCACTACATGGATCCGCCTTACTGGCAGACGGCAGGCTATGGCGTGGATTTTCCATTTGATAATTACGAGCGCATGGCTGATTTCATGCGGCGTTGCAAAGGGAAGGTGATGGTTAGCATCAACGATCATCCGGACATCCGGAAGGTATTTGATGGCTTTCACTTCGAGACCTTGGACATCCGATACACCACAGCCAACCAACGACAGGGGAAGGCTGAGGTGAGCGGGGAGTTGATTGTCATGAATTGGGAACCTGTGGCATTGGGCGGGCTGTTTTGATTACCAGGGCACCCCGCTGTGATATATCGTCAGGATAAGATTTATAAGGCGGATGGTTTCGATGTAGGCAACTATTAGTGTGATTGTCATGTTTTTTACTCGCGAGTTGACGGTGCCGCATTAGTGCGGCGCTGGCTTTTTTGGTTGGGGGGTGTAACGGTTTTAAACATACTTCTTTGCGAGTGTGAGCGTCAATAAATTAGGGGGTGGTTAGTTAAATTATTTTTCGCTCTATCCTTGGCTGAGGGTTGGTTGTGGTGGCGACTTGTGGTTGTAGGCCACGGTTTGCATGGGGTTTGATGTTTTTTGATATGGTGGAGGTGCAGGTTGAAAATCTTTTTTTTGAATTTAGTTAGGAAGCTTTGGTAGGGAGGTGAGTTGCAAGCCTAGCTTGGGAAATGAGTTAGAAACTTTGGTGAAAAAGTTAGTAGCAAATCTTGCTTGGGAAATGAGTTAGAAACTTTGGTGGAAAAGTTAGTAGCAAACCTAGCTTGGGGAATGAGTTAGAAACTTTGGTGTAAAAGTTAGTAGCAAACCTAGCTTGGGAAGTGAGTTGGAAGTTTTGGTGGAAAAGCTAGTAGCAAACCTAGCTTGGGAAATGAGTTAGAAACTTTGGTAGAAAAGTGAGTAGCAAACCTGGCTTAGGAAATGATTTGGAAATTCAATAGAAATGTGGGTGGAAAATCTAACACATGAATTTAGCTAGCTGATTCGCCGATTGGATTGATCAGTTCCGGCCCTTGATTTCGTACATTGCCTACGGCGCGGTTTACCTTGAACCACTCGAAGGACTCGGCCGGGGCGCACTGATGTAAAGCTATCTGTTCGGCGCGCTCCTTTGACGTGGAGGGGGCTAACCATACTCGGGCTAGGTCCGGTGTTAGAACCACCGGTCGCCGA
The DNA here is from genome assembly GCF_900187495.1 of Pseudomonas sp. Irchel 3H9. Lineage (NCBI taxonomy): Bacteria > Pseudomonadati > Pseudomonadota > Gammaproteobacteria > Pseudomonadales > Pseudomonadaceae > Pseudomonas > Pseudomonas sp. Irchel 3H9. Next base: position 721,091 of record NZ_FYDK01000002.1, read on the forward strand.
TCATGAATATCCACCATGCCGCCGACGCTGTCGGCAGTAATGATTACAAACCCATCCCGGTCGTCAGGTTCCAGCCCAGGATGGACCTCGGTAAGTGCGCCGAAGAACATCGGACGCTGGCTTTTCAGACGGATAAAGTAGGGCTGCTTCTTCTTTGGATCATCCGGGTCTTTTACCCATTCGTACCGGCCTTCACTGGGCACAACTGCCCTGCCATTCGGCCATAGCTGCTTGAAAAACTTCCCCGTGGTGACTGTCTCGATCCGAGCGTTGATCGGATCCGGGCGTTTCCTCTTCGCCCAGAACGGCGCCCATCCCCATTTGACTGCATCAATATGCAGCCCATCCTCTGCCGCGTGTAGCACCTGCACCCGTGTCGACGGAGCGACGTTGTAGCGCCCTATAGGCTGAGCGTCATATCCGCTAAACAGGTCTATCTGCGGGCTCAGTTCTTCTATAAAGATCGCCATTCCTTCGTACTGCACGAATCGCCCACACATACGCACCTCTCCGCTTGTCGAAATCCCCTACAGAAAAATTGACCGCAAGCGCCTTACAAAGTTAACTGTACATTCATACAGTAATTGTAAAAGACTGCATCATGAGCTTCACCATTCTAGGTCCCATCGCTGAGGTAGGCGCGAAGTTGCCATTGTGTTCGTTCCAAGTTCCTGCCGGCTTTCCGTCGCCTGCAGCGGATCACATTGAGCAGCACATCTCATTGGATGAGGTCCTGAATATTCGTGCGCCCCACGTGTACCTGGTAGCAATCACAGGTGAGAGCATGCAGGGCGTCGGGATCTTCGATGGTGATCTGGCCGTGGTGGATCGTGCTATTGAGCCGATCCACGGGCATGTGGTGGTGGCACTGCTAAATAATGAACCCGTCTGCAAGCGCTTGTGTAAACGTGGCCGAGAGGTGGTCCTGCTTTCCGAAAACCCCAAGTTTCCGGCACGCTACGTTCTTGAAGGCGACGAGCTGTCGATATGGGGTGTGATCACCAGCACAGTGCGCAGCCATGTCTAAGCAGCAGCCAACCTTCGCTCTGATCGATTGCAACAGCATCTATACCAGCTGCGAGCGGGTGTTCCGGCCCGATCTGGCGAAGGTGCCTATCGTGGTGCTGAGTAATAACGACGGCTGCGTCATCGCCCGTAGTTACGACGCGAAGCCCTTCATCAAGATGGGCGAGCCTTATTTTCAGATCAAGCACAAGCTTAAGCAGCACGGCATTGTCTCGTTCTCATCTAACTATGCGCTGTACGGTGACATGAGCGAGCGCGTCATGAGCCTGATTGAGGCGATGGTGCCGGCGGTTGAGGTGTACAGCATCGACGAGGCATTCGCCGACCTGACTGGTATCGGTGGGTTGGATGCTTTAGGCCGGCAGATGCGCGCCCAAGTGCTTCGTTGCACTGGTATCCCGGTGGGTGTTGGTATCGCTCACACAAAGACCCTGGCGAAGCTGGCCAACCACACCGCGAAGCGGCTGCAGTCCCAAACTGGTGGGGTGGTCAACATCACCGATCCGGTTAAGCGTGACTGGGTGCTACGCAATACGGACGTGGCCGAGGTGTGGGGTGTCGGTCGCAAGATGAAACTCCTTCTTGATGCTATGGGTATCAAGTCGGCTATGGACTTGGCTAAGGCCGATCCGTGGACGCTCCGCAAGAAGTTCAGCATCGTGATCGAGAAGACCGCCCGTGAGCTCGCCGGAACGTCTTGCCTTGAGCTGGACGAGCCCGATCCGCCAAAGCAGGAGATCTGCTGTAGCCGGATGTTTGGCAAGCGCTTGACTGATCTACCTCCGATTAAGGAAGCGCTGGCCACCTACATGATGCGGGCCTCAGAAAAGCTCCGGGGCCAGGGTTCGTTGTGCAAGAAGGTGCGTGTATGCATCCGCACGGGTATGTTCAATCCAGAGGAGGCGAAGTATGCCAACGGGGTGGTGGTAGATATGCCATATCCCACCGATGACGTGCGACTGCTGATAAAGGCGGCTGTTGATGCTGTCGACCGTATTTACCGGCCAGGCTTTAAATATAGTAAGGCCGAAGTGATGCTGCTCAACCTGTGCCAGCCGGGCGAGTACACCGACGATCTGTTTGCGTTCTCACAACCAGAGGAGGCCACCAGGGTGATGACGGTACTGGATCAGATCAATAATCGGTGGGGAAGGGGGACATTGCGCTCGGCAAGTGTGCCAGCGCACCCTGACTGGGTCATGCGTCGGGAAATGATGAGCCAGAGTTATACTACTAGGCTTGATCAGCTATGGAAGATACGTTGTAAGTAATTTTAGGGTTCGAACATCAACAACTGAACAGGAAATACTACTAAATTAAAAACGTATCAATACTACTTTAGCTCGTTGCTTATAAAGTTGCACTGATCCCTGTTTGTATCTGTCCAATTTGCAATGCGTCAACGATTTTATAGCTGAAGCTGGGTTGGGGCGACACGCTCAGTTAATTGTGTAGTTTCGCACTCAAGCATGGCAAGTGCTGCGCACAGAAAGCCGCATGTAAATTGGAATAATCTTTTTGTTCCAAACTCTTTGAGCATGTTTTTTATTGTAATTCCCTCTGGGTTGTTTAGGTGGATGTATGTATTGCTGTCAATCAAAACATTCCCCATGGTAGTGATAAGATCTTCGTTTTGCTGAAAAAGAACACTAACTCTGTCAATTATACTAGGCGTAGAGAAAGATAGATTACTCGCGATGTGAGCAAAGTCATTTCTGAGTTTTCTGCAGAGGTTGAGTGATTCAACAAGGTTTTTAGGTATCAAGCCTAGCCTGTATGCAAGAATTATCTTTGTGCCCATATCACCTATTGGCTGGCCTGGTTTTAAGAGAAGTTCTTTGTTGTTAGGTGTTGGGACTAGCGCTTTATTTATTACTTTAGAAAGTGCTTCGTCGAGCCAAGCTACGGCTAAAACTACAGATCCGCGGTCGGTCTCGTCTAGCAGCGAAGTCAAAGTTTCTTGTAATGCATTAGCTGCTGCAATGTTTTTAGGGTTAGGTGGTTTCATGTTTCATGATCCTTGTTCATGCTGGTGGGTAAATGGCCGAAGCGCATATTTGAGTTGCCATTATGCCTGTTGCACTACCTCCCATGATGACAGTTTTGCTACCTGCTGGAACTAGTGCCCAGGTGTATCCAACGTAACCGCCATAACTGTTTTTAGCGTTCACCTCTACACACCATGAATCTTTACTTCGGTTACGGTTCTCACCGTTGGCGTCAGATGTGATAACAAAAGCATCTCTGAATCTTACGCTGTCAGGATCTTTCAGGTCATGGCTCACAAGTGTGTGAGCAGCGACTATGGCGTCGGCTGGCATCGTATAACGATAAAGAATAGTTTTAGGAGTGGGCGCCGTAGTTTGATGAGATGGGTTAAATGAAGGGCTTGTGCATCCGGTAAGTAAAAAAAAGGGCAATGCTGCAATGATGGGTTTCATTTTTTGTGTCCTTGCAAGTAAATGCCTGGTTGTTGGACTGTTTACTGTGACTGTTTTTTTTAGGTATGTAATCATTGGCTTGAATTTTCCAATCAGAGTCGTCGTTTGAATGCGGAGGACGCTTGCGACGCAAATAAATTAGCGGTGATTCATTCGGTAAGTAGGCGGGCTGAGGCTAAGTGTTAGGTCTATGATCATCTCCCTCGCACCTTCAATGAGATCAACACCCCGCATGGCTCGATCATGCAGTTGATGTAGTACTAAGGCATTGAGTTTCGAGCGGGTGTTCTCCAACTTCACTTCCTCCATGTCTGGAATGACGCTGCCGTAGTGGGCCTGGCATGCGATGATGCTACGCCAATGCTCGGTCGACTCATCTACCTTTCCAGAAAAGACGAAGACGGCAGCAGCGGCAATCGTGTCAGCGAGCTGAATACCATGCGTCGTGCGAGAGTCTGCAAACTCAATTGGCCCCGAAAGGTTGAAAGTCACGGGATGTTCTTGCCCGTCCACAAGCCTTGAAAAAACCTTTTTAGTATTGCAAATCATGCCGTTATACATCTCTTGATTGGCTAGGAGCGGCTTGGAGTGATCACAGATCGCCGTAAGCTGCTCGTACTGAGTGCCCCAGTTTGCTAGGAGGGTGAAAAGCGCGCTGTCGGTGAGATCCAATACCCATTTGCCTGTTTCTCCATCAGCAAGAGAATCCAGCTCCTTTTGAATGTCGGAGTGACGCTTTTGTGCGAATTCTCTGATCATCCTGAGAGTTTCGGAATGAGAAGCATCGGATGAAGAGAAGATCGTCTGTAGGCCTTTCCCGTCCAGCTCGCGCATCAGACTTTCAAACTCAGCGAATAGTTCTTCGGCACCTGCACCCCGGGCCATGAACTCTGTGTACAGGATGTTAGCGATGAATCGGTGAAAGCCAATCCTGTAGAAAAGCGAGTTCACATCTGAGTAGCAGGGCTCGAATATATACTCGTGAACCTTCCCAGCGAGCGCGAATTTTTTGTCTGAGATCGAGATTTTTATGCGCCCCTCGAAAGCCTCTAATATTTCAGAAATCGCTTTCCGCCCTTTGGCGAATTTCACTAGGTTGGCGCCTTTAAGCTCACCACTCTGAATGTTGTATTTCTTGATCAATCGCTCAACGATAGCTTTCGCTTCATCATCATCAGACGCAACGGAGGCGTAGGCAAAATAATTTTGACTCGGGTGCAATAGGTTGTTGCCTGTAAAACCGGACTCGTCGAAGTAAATTTTTTGAGACATTACAGCTCCTTACCATCCAATGTTTCATTGGGCGAGTCTTGCAGAGAGTTGGATGCACCTCAATCCCTTTATGTCACTGTGCCACAGTGATCTGGAATCACCTCCTATTCCCTAACAATTACGACTAGCTCCTTTTCGGCGACGATGGCCTTTAGTGCATAGTTATATGGGCAATCATTAGGCTTGCCTAGCGCGAATGGGGCAAAAATGGGGCAAACCGTACGCCAATCTATGCCATTCAATGCCCATTATGCATTTATGCAAATTACTGTGAGCGGGCCTCACAGCCAGCAACCACGGGACTATCACTCAAAATCCCCGACATACCCCTACACAATCGGGGTGTGGTCAGTGTGCCCTCCGTGATCGGCTGGATCATGGGGAGGGCGAAACGCTCTATGCCTAGGTTTTTATTAAAGTCCTAAGGTGCCGGAGGCGATTAATAGTCTGCAAAAAAAGCTTCGTCTACGAGTGTATTCGTGATACTGCTTGGCCAGTATCTGCTCGGCTTGGGCAATCATTTGATTCGTGTGGAGACTTGGATGGCTAGCAAAGCTAGGAATGCATTTGACGAAAATATGGAAGATGTGGCGCGGCTTCTCGCTCTTCATGAGGGAGCAGGAGGAAATGGTCCAGGCAGGAGATATGGATTGGAGGTGCTCAATAAGTCAGCAGTCGTGCTGCTTACCTCCTACTGGGAATCCTACTGCGAAGACATTGCGGAGGAGGCACTAGAGTTATTGGTTTCTAAAATAAAATCTCCCGATGAGCTGCCTGAAAGTATTCGAAAGCTTATTGTGAAAGAACTGAAAGAAGATAAGCATGATTTCGCAATTTGGCAACTGGCGCACGATAACTGGCGTGTTTATCTGAAGTCTCGCCTGGAAAACTACAAGTCCACGCGCAATCGAAATTTTAATACCCCAAAGCACGCTCAAGTGGATGAGCTATTTGAAACAGCTCTAGGGATTAAAGGTATTTCAAATTCTTGGCTATGGGATAAAACAACAGCTGCCACCGCCAAAAAGAAACTTAATAATTTCGTTGAATTACGGGGTGCTATAGCCCATAGGGGGAAAGGTGAAGGCTCGGTTACGAAGAAAAACGTTACCGACTTTAAAGATCTGATTTCTACGCTCGCCGCAAGAACTGGTGGCGCGGTCAATCGGCATATCCATAAGATTACAGGAGAGAAGCTTTTCTAAAAAATATGCATATACAATCCTGTAAGTAGTGTTTGAAATTCCATGCATCGCCACAAATGCCGCCGCACTTCACGCCATGCGCAGCAGGCCCATAGCGAACATGTCATTAATATCGCTGTAGGTTTCAGCAAGCATAGTGCCGGTAGTGCCCCTGTCAGGCAGTTATTAAGGCTTGCTTAGAAATTGCTACCAAAAGAATAGGTTTTAGCGGGCAAGGCCTACATTCTGGGGCCTTGGGGAGGGCAACGCACGATCCATCATCGGAGGACTTAACAGTAGGCGACCAAGCGCAGGAATCCATTCCGCAACGGAAATAGAGTCGCCCGATTTTAAACGTCTCCAGCGCCGATTAAATAGTGATGATGCGGAATTTAATTCGATGTAAGTGGATGATAAATATGAATATATTTGTGGATTGCAAATCCACCTACGCCGGTTCGATTCCGACCTCGGCCTCCACTCTTGAAAACCCCGTAGATTAACGTCTACGGGGTTTTTTATTGTCTGGTGAAAAGTTGGAGTCGTTCACTCGGTTAGAATCATTCTTTGCCCAGTCAGGAGTCTTCTTATGAAATGGATCAGATACTTCAACAGCGCCGCTGAGCGATACGGCAGCAGATTCTCAAACCTGCAAATCCGCCTCTTGGCTGCATTCCTGCTGGCCGTTCACTGTTTGATGCTTTGGGCTATTCCCAGCTACACCTCGACGTTCCTCGGCGCGTTCGCAGCCACGCTTGGCGCGCTGACGGTGTTCCGGCCAGACCCGCCGCGTTGATTCACGACCGGTTGATGCGCAGCCCCTTAACCTCATCCGCATACGCCGCTAGTTTTGCCTGTTGATTTGCCAGCAGCGCGCACATTCTCATCAATGCTGCCGCCTCATCCGGCGTTCTGCCTTTGGACGCCAGGGTGGTCAACTCCATGACTGACCATCCAATAACAGCCGCGGCATCTTCAAGGTCGTAGAACAATTCCTGCTGGGCGGTTCTGGGCCCGTCGAGGCCCTGTATCAAGTCTTCCATTTATTTCTCCGTTTGGTGCCGATTCAGCTCAAGGTCCATGACAACCATCCCGACTTCCGCCAAATCTGTATCGAATGGGATTTCACCGATCTGCCGGAACCCAAACGCTTCGTAAAACCGTCGGGCGTTTGAATTGCTCTTGAGCACATCCAGCCACAGTAAGTGCTCTCCACGCTGCACTGCCTGATCGCAGATAAACTGCAAAAGTTGCTTGCCGTAGCCATGTCCGGCGGCGGTTTTGAGGAAATAGATTTTTTGCAGTTCTGCGCCAAGCTCACCAGTGATTGGCGTTGGTGTTGACCAGTTGACCTTGGAAAACCCAATGGGTGTGCCCCGTTCATCTGAGGCGATAAGCCATGACTGACGCTCGGGCAGGTCGAGTGATCGGCTCAACGCGTCGCGTGAGAAATCCTGATCCAGGAAATCCCGCATGCCATCAGGGGACCACAAGGTCGAGAAATGCTGTTGATAGGTCTCGCAGCCCAATGCTCGTAGGCTATCGAGATCGGCTTCAGTCGCTGCACGAATATTGATCATCTAAATCGCCCCGGTTAACTCAAACCCATTGCTCATACGTGTATCCACTACAACACAAACCCTACCAAGACGTTACACGAAAGCCGTGACGGACTTCATTTACAGCGGTCTTACTTTACGTACACCAAACCTTGTAAAGCAGAGAGCGTTGTCATGAAGTTGAATTACCTTACCAAGGCGGCTGTTGTTGTCGCGCTGTTGTCCACCTTGTCGGGCTGCTGGATGTTTATGCCTCCGGGCGGTGGTGGTGGCGGCGGCCATGGCGGTGGTGGTCATGGTCAAGGCGGCGGCCCTGGCGGCGGTGGTGGTCAGCGTTAACCGTTAGTCAACGAGAGCAGGTCATGAACAATGACCTGCCTTTTTTTTGCCTGGGATAAATCGCGGACAAAGAAAAGCCCGCGATGGGGAGTGCGGGCTAAAAGGGATGTTCATTAGGAGCTGGGTCTACCCTATTCGGTCGTCTGTGAAAGGTTTGTGAAAAGTGTACGCCTCAATCCGCGCATGGCTGTATGGGGCAGTGGAGGCCATAACCCACTACTGTCGCTGGCATACAACCCATGTTTGGATGCTGCCTCATGTTCATGTCCACCAGCCTGCTCTCAGCCTTTGTGCTGTTCGCTTTCGTGTCCTCGATCACCCCTGGGCCCAATAACACCATGTTGCTCGCCTCGGGGGTTAACTTCGGGTTTCGCCGCTCGATGCCCCATGCGCTGGGGATCAGTATCGGCTTCATGCTGCTGGTGATTTCGGTCGGCCTGGGATTGGGCGAAGTGTTCAAGGTGTTTCCTTGGGCCTACACCGTATTGCGCTATGTCGGCGCCGCGTACCTGTTGTACCTGGCGTGGAAGATTGCGACGGCAGGCGGCATGTCCGACAGCAGTGACGAACACGGTAAGCCCATGACATTCCTCGGCGCCGCTGCGTTTCAGTGGGTTAACCCCAAGGCGTGGATCATGGCGCTGGGAGCCATCACCACGTACACGCCGGCCGAGGGTTATGTCACCAACGTGCTGGTGATTGCGTTGGTGTTTGCGGTAGTGAACCTGCCCAGCGTGTGCGTGTGGGTGGGCTGTGGTAGCGGCCTGCGCAATGTCTTGCGTGAGCCGCGTTGGCTGAGGCTGTTCAACTGGTCCATGGCCGCGTTGCTGGTGCTGTCGCTGTACCCGATGTTGTTTGCCAGTTAAGCGCTAGACCGGTGAGATCGTCGCCAGCAGGCCGATGCCGATGGTCAGCACTAAAAAACCGAACAGGAAAATCGCCATCTTGGTCATAAGGCCTCCGAAGGGAAGGGAATAAGGATTGGGGGTATTGTCCGCTTTGAGCGCATTTCAATACAGGCGCAGATAACAAAGAAAAAACCGTATCAGATGGGTCTTGTACTGTTCTGCCACGGGCTTCCGGGGGCTGTGCTTTTTACAAGATCAGCGCCTGAGACAGCCAACGCATTTCCCCCTAAGATGGCGCCCACGGCATCAACAATAACAGTGGGCCAACCCTCGATGGAAAGACGTCAATTCAGCGGTGGCATGAAAGGCAAGAACCTGCGCTATCTCAATGAAACCCCGCAACCGGCATCGGTCACCCGTGTCGGCTTCCTGTTGCTCGAACACTTCTCCCTGCCGGCATTCACTCAGACCCTCGACACCTTCGTCACCGCTAACCTGCTGCGTCCCGATCTGTTCGCTTCGCGCACGTTTGGTTGGGGCGACGGCGAAGTGATCAGCGACCTGGGCCTGGTCATCCGCCCCGATGCGTGCCTTGATGCTGCTGCGCTGCATGATTTGGACTTGCTGGTGATCTGCGGCGGTTTTCGCACTGAACTCAAGGCCGGCGAGGATTTCATCCAACTGCTGCGCAGCGCTGGCGAGCGCGGCGTGCACCTCGCGGGGTTGTGGAACGGCGCTTGGTTTCTTGGCCGCGCAGGGCTGTTGCAGGGCTACCGTTGCGCCATCCACCCCGAACACCGTCCGGCGCTGGCGGAAGTGTCCAAAGCCACCGACGTCACCAGTGAACCCTACGTGATCGACCGCGACCGCCTGACCGCCTCCAGCCCTTCAGGCGCGTTCCATATGGCCCTGGACTGGATCAAGAGCCTGCACGGCAAGGCTCTGGTCGAAGGTATCGAAGACATCCTGGCGTTCGAGGAGTCCCGCTACCGGCGTATCAAACCCACTGAAAACGTCAGCGTCAGCGCGCCGTTGCGTGAGGTGGTAAAGCTGATGGACGCCAACCTTGAAGAGCCTTTGGAACTGGACCAGCTCGCCGTCTACGCGGGTCGTTCCCGCCGCCAGCTTGAGCGGTTGTTCAAGGAACAGCTGGGCACCACGCCGCAGCGCTACTACATGGAATTGCGAGTGACGGAAGCGCGTCGGTTGTTACAGCACACCGAGTTGTCACAGGTGGAAGTGCTGGTGGCGTGCGGATTTGTGTCGCCGAGCCATTTCAGCAAGTGCTACAGCTCGTATTTCGGCTATCGCCCCTCGAAGGAGAAGCGGTTGGTCAAATAGCCGACGCCGATCCGTTGTGGGAGCGGTCGCTCTGTTCAGAATCGATCCTGTCGATCCACGGCGTAATGACGGCCATTGCAATGCAACGAATGGGCTCCGTACCCCTCATATGTCTACGAGTAACGTTTCACGACGACAGGTACCGAGCTTATGACCGCTGCTGAAAACAACCATGTGAACTGGCTGGTAGAACAATCGATGCTGCATGCGGCCCGCCAGCGCGCCAAGCTCTATTCGGGGCAGGGCCGGTTGTGGCAGCAGCCCTTTGCACAGACACGGCCGCGGGACGCCACGGCCCTCTCGTCGGTGTGGTTCACCGCCTATCCGGCCTCGATCGTGACCCGTGAGGGCGGTACGGTGCTGGAGGCGCTGGGGGATGAAACCCTGTGGCATACCTTGTCGAAGATCGGCATCCAAGGCATTCATAACGGCCCGCTGAAAAAGTCCGGTGGCCTGAGCGGCACACGGCACACGCCGACCATCGACGGCAACTTCGACCGCATCAGCTTCGAGATCGACCCGCAGTTGGGCACTGAGGCGCAGTTGCAGGCGTTGACGCGCATGGCGGCGGCGCACAACGCGGTGATCATTGACGATGTGATCCCGTCCCACACCGGCAAGGGCGCGGATTTCCGTCTGGCCGAAATGGCGTACGAGGATTACCCCGGCCTCTACCACATGGTGGAAATTCGTGAGGAAGACTGGCCGTTGCTGCCCGACGTGGCCGAGGGCCGCGATGCGCAGAACCTTAGCCCGCTGCAAGTGGACGCCCTGCGCGACAAGCACTACATCGTCGGCCAGTTGCAGCGGGTGATCTTCTTTGAGCCTGGCGTGAAGGAAACCGACTGGAGCACCACGCCCGTGGTCATCGGCGTGGATGGCAAGCCGCGTCGCTGGGTGTACCTGCATTACTTCAAGGAAGGTCAGCCGTCACTCAACTGGCTGGACCCGACCTTCGCCGCGCAGCAGATGATCATCGGCGACGCCCTGCACGCCATCGACGTGATGGGTGCCAAGATCCTGCGCCTGGACGCCAACGGCTTCCTTGGTGTGGAACGAAAGCTCGATGGCACGGCCTGGTCGGAAAGCCATCCCCTGTCGATCACCGGCAACCAACTGCTCGGCGGGGCGATTCGCAAGGCGGGAGGGTTCAGTTTTCAGGAACTGAACCTCACCGTCGACGATATCGCCTCCATGTCCCACGGCGGCGCCGACCTGTCCTATGACTTCATCACCCGTCCCGCGTACCAGCATGCACTGCTGATGGGCGATGCCGAGTTCCTGCGCCTGATGCTGCGTGAAATGCACCGACAGGGCATCGACCCTGGCTCGCTGATCCATGCCTTGCAGAATCACGACGAATTGACCCTTGAACTGGTGCACTTCTGGACCCTGCACGCCAACGACAGCTTCCTCTACCAGGGCCAGACCTTCCCCGGCAATATCCTGCGCGAGCACATTCGCGAACAGATGTACGAACGCCTGACGGGCGAGCATGCGCCGTACAACCTTAAGTTCGTCACCAATGGCGTGTCCTGCACCACGGCGAGCATCATCACGGCGGCGCTGGGCATTCGTGACCTGGACGCGATTACGCCTGCGGATATCGAACAGATCCGCCAGATCCATTTACTGCTGGTGATGTACAACGCCATGCAGCCAGGGGTGTTTGCCTTGTCCGGCTGGGATTTGGTCGGGGCGCTGCCGTTGGCGGCCGACGACGTTGAGCACTTGATGCAGGACGGCGACACCCGCTGGATTCATCGCGGCGCCTACGACCTGGTAGACCTGAACCCGGACGCAGAATTGTCGGCCGGCCAGATGCCGCGCTCGAAAAGCCTGTACGGCAGCCTGAACAGCCAGTTGCTGGACCCCGAATCATTTGCCTCGCAGTTGCAAAAAATCTTAGCCGTACGCCGCGCCTACGACATTGCCGCCAGCCGTCAGATCCTGGTGCCAGACGTTGAAAACCCGGCGCTGCTGATCATGGTTCACGACTTGCCGGCCGGGAAGGGCACGCAAATCACCGCGCTGAACTTCGGCGCGACGCCGATCACCGAAACCCTCAACCTGCCGGGTATCGCGGCGGGGATGGTGGTGGACATCATCAACGAACGGGTTGAAGGGGATCTGACGGCGGAGGGTGAGTTCACCATTACCCTGGATGCGTACGAGGGCCTGGCGTTGCGGGTTATCAGCAGCACGCCGATGTAACCCCAATCCTCCAAGCACCAAAGCACCAAAGCACCAAAGCACCGAAGCACCAAATGTGGGAGGGGCGGTGCGACGATTCGACTTGCCCCCGATGGCAGTGGGTCAGTTAATAAATCAGTGACTGACACACCGCTATCTGGGGCAAGTCAAATCGTCGCACCGTCCCTCCCACATTTGAACCCGCAGTGTTTTCAGGCATGTGGCCGCTTTTCAGCCAACTGAAACCGATACCCCACCCCATACAACGACTCAATCGGCGTTTCCCCTGGGCACACCTGTTCCAGCTTTCGCCGCAGGTTGCGGATATGGCTGTCCACCGTGCGGTCGGTCACCACGCGGTGGTCGGAATAGATGTGATCCAACAATTGGTCGCGGGAAAATACGCGGCCGGCGGCGCGGGCGAAGGTGTTGAGCAGGCGCAATTCAAGGGGCGTGAGATCCAGCGTGATGCCGTCCAGTGAGGCCTGGTAGCGAGCCTCGTCGATCAGCAGGCGTGGCGCGCTGGTGTCCAGCAACTGCGAGCTGCGGCGCAGGATGGCCTTGACCCGGGCCACCACTTCACGGGGGCTGAAGGGCTTGCAGATGTAATCGTCGGCGCCCAGTTCCAGGCCGAGCAGGCGGTCCACTTCTTCGACGCGGGCGGTGATCATGATGATCGGGACCGCGCTGAAACCACGCAGGTCCTGGCACAGCTGCATGCCGTCACGGCCGGGCAGCATCAGGTCGAGCAGGACCAATCTGGGTTCGTGGGCGCGCACGGCGGGCACCACGTGCAGGCCATTGTCCAGGCACAGCGTGGTGTAGCCGGCCGCCTCGAGGTAGTCCCGCATCAGGGCGGCGAGCTTGGGTTCGTCTTCGACGATCAGGATCGGCTGTTCATCGTTCATGGTTCACAGGCTCCGGGGCAGGCGCAGGATCAGCCACAGGCCGCCATAGGGCGAGTGGTCGGCAACCAGGCTGCCATCGTGGGCGTTGGCGATGCTGCGGCAGATTGCCAGGCCCAGGCCAGCGCCGCCATGCTCGCGATTGCGCGATGACTCGCCGCGATAGAACCGCTCGAACAAGCGCGGCAACTGGGTTGCGGACACGCCCGGCCCGGAGTCGAGAAAGTCGATACGCACCGTGTCGCGGTCGACACCGACACTGATGCGCAACGTGCCGTTGACGTCGGTGTAGCGCACGGCATTTTCCAGCAGGTTGGAAAACAATTGCTGCAAGCGACTGGCATCCGCCAGCAACTCCACGGGCTGGCGCGGCAACTCTAGGTCGACCTGCAACTGGCGGGCGGTGAAGCGGTCCCGGTACATCGCCAGGCTGTTTTCGAGCAGGTCGTTCAGCAGGCACGGGGCCTTGCGGTAGGTCAGGGCGCCTACGTCCGCCAGCGACAGTTCATACAGGTCATCCACCAGCTTGCTGAGCATGCTGACTTCGCCTTGCAGCGACTTCATTGAGCTTTGGTCAAGGCTGCGCACACCGTCCTCGATCGCCTCCAGTTCGCCACGCAGTACCGACAGCGGGGTGCGCAGTTCATGGGAGACATCGGCCATAAATTCTCGGCGCATTTTCTCGTTGCGCTCCAAGGTGTAGGCCAATTGGTTGAAGTCGCGGGACAGTTGGCCGACTTCGTCGTCGGAGGCCACGGCCACGCGACTGCCGTAGTCGCCGCTGGCCAGACGGTGGGTGGCGGCGGCCACGCGCTTGACCGGCTCCAGCAGCGTACGGGCGATCCACCAGGCTATCAGCATCGCCAGCAGCAACGAGAACACGCCCATCACCAGGCTGGTGCGCAGTTGGTACTGCTGGAAGCGTTCGCCGCCGGCTTCGGTCACGCTCTGGAATGGCGTGACGGCCAGCCAGCCGACGGTTTCACTGTTCACCACCACGGGCTGTACCAGCGCATCGTCGCCAATGGCCGGGTAACCGGTGACGCGTTTCTTGTCTTTATCGAGGAGGGCGATGCGAAACAGTGCACCGGTCAAGTCCGAGGCCAGCGGGGGGCGCAAATCATCCGACGCACGCGCGGCATCCGGGTCGGGCCGCATGACGTCAAACCAGCGATCCGGCCGATTGCGCAGAAAGTCCCAATTGCCCTCACGTTGGTAAGCCGTGGCCAGGCGCGGCACCACCTGGGCCATGCGCTCCATTGCCTGCTCATTGATAAAGCCCAGGAACCCCCGACCAAAACTCCAACTGGTGGCCAGGCCCATGCTCAGGATGACCAGCAACACACCGGCCAGCACCGCGACAAACAACTTGGTGGAGATACTCAACTTCATGAATGGGGGCCGTAACAAAAGGGACGCGTCCATTTAGGCCCCCACGGACGAAAGATTCAACCCAGGTCGGCAATCTTCAATTTTCCTGCACATTTGCCTTGCAGCATGAGGGTAAGGCTTGCACTACCCCGTCTTGCAGAGGCAACTATGTCGACCAAATTCTTCGCCAAATACCTGGTAACCGCCGCGGTTCTCCTGTCCCTCATCATTCTGGTGCTGCTCGGCGGCTGCTCGGCTGGCGACCCCGCGCCCGAAGTCGCTGCCCCCAAAGTCTCGGTGATCACCGTTGAACCCAAGAGCCAGGTGCGGACCACTGAACTGGCCGGGCGTACCCAGGCCTTTATGGTCGCCGAGATTCGTCCGCAGGTCGGCGGGATCGTGCAACAGCGCCTGTTTGTCGAAGGCGCCGAGGTGAAAGCCGGGCAGGCGCTGTACCAACTGGATGCGGCACCGTACAAAGCGGCGCTGGCTGAGGCCCAGGCGAGCCTGGCCAAGGCGCGCGCCACGTTGAAGTCGGCACAGACCACCGCCGCGCGTAACGCCCAGTTGGTGAAGATCGACGCCATCAGCCAGCAAACCAACGAGGACTCACAGGCCACCCTGCTGACCGCCGCCGCTGACGTGCAGGTAGCCCAGGCGGACCTCGACACCGCCCGCATCAACCTGGCCTATACCCGCATCACGTCGCCGGTCGCGGGGCGCATCGAAACGTCTACCGTGACACCCGGTGCGCTGGTGGTGGCCAACCAGGACACCGCACTCACGACCGTGCAGCAACTCGACCCGATCTATGTGGATGTGACCCAGTCCACCACCGAATTGCTGGCCCTCAAGCGCGACCTGGCTAGTGGCGTGTTGCAGGCCAACGGTGACGGCGAGGCCCGCATCAGCCTCAAGCTGGATGACGGCAGCGCCTACAACCACGATGGCCGCCTCAAGTTCAGCGGGGTCAGCGTCAACCAGGGCACCGGCACCGTGACCTTGCGCGCGGTATTCGACAACCCGGAGCATTTGCTGATGCCCGGCATGTACGTGCGCGGCGTGTTGGAGCAGGCCCGCGATGACCAGGCGATCCTGATCCCGCAAAAAGCTGTGAGTCGCAGCGCCAGCGGCGTGACCTCGGTGTTGCTGGTGGTTGACGGCAAGGTCGAGCAACGCGTGCTCACCGTTGACCGCGCCGTGGGCAACCAGTGGTGGGTGACCGCCGGTTTGAAGGCCGGTGACCAGGTGATCGTCGAGGGTGGGCAAAAAGTCCGCATCGGCGCCGTGGTCCAGACCCAGGCCGCAGATGCCGGCGCCCTGGCGCAGGAGGGTTGAACATGGCGCGTTTCTTTATTGATCGACCGATTTTCGCCTGGGTCATCGCCATCGTCATCATGCTCGGCGGTGCGTTATCCATCAGCCAGTTGCCGCTGGAGCAGTACCCGGACATCGCGCCGCCCACCGTGCGTATTTCCGCCACTTACACCGGCGCGTCGGCCAAGACCGTCGAAGACTCGGTGACCCAGGTCATCGAGCAGCAAATGAAAGGCCTGGACAACCTAACCTACATGTCCGCCTCCAGCAGTTCGGCGGGCAGTGCCAGTATCAGCCTGACCTTTGGCGCCGGCACCGACCCGGATGTGGCGCAGATGCAGGTGCAGAACAAGCTGCAACAGGCCGAGTCGCGCTTGCCGCAGTCGGTGCAGAGCGAAGGCCTGACGGTGACCAAGGGTGGCTCGGACTTTTTGATGATTGCCGCCCTGGCGTCGGATAATCCCAGCGTCACCGGCACCCAGATTGGTGACTACATCTCCAGCACCTTGCTCGATTCCATCAGCCGTATCGACGGCGTGGGCGACGTACAGACCCTCGGTTCTGGCTACGCGATGCGCATCTGGCTGGACCCGGCGCTACTGGAAAAATACGCGCTGATGCCGTCGGATGTGAGCTCTGCGCTGGAGGCGCAAAACACCGAAGTGTCAGCCGGCCAACTCGGCGCATTGCCGGCGGTGAAGGGGCAGCAACTCAATGCCACCATCAGCGCGCGCAGCAAACTGCAAACGGCCGAAGCGTTCCGCAACGTGGTGATCAAGTCCAGCAGCGACGGCGCGGTAGTGCTGCTCGGCGACGTGGCGACCGTGGAGTTGGGCAGCGAGAGCTATGACATCAACTCGGCCCTCAACGGCAAGCCGGCCGCCGCCATGGGCGTGCAACTGGCGGCGGGCGCCAATGCGCTGGACGTGGGCGAGGCAGTCAAGGCCAAGCTCAAGGAGCTGGCGCCGTTTTACCCCACTGAAATGCAATTGAAGAACGTGATCGCCTACGACACCACGCCCTTTGTGAGCCTGTCCATCGAGGAAGTGGTCAAGTCCCTGGGCGAGGCCATCGTGCTGGTGGTGCTGATCATGTTCCTGTTCCTGCAAAACCTGCGCGCTACGCTGATCCCGGCGATCACGGTGCCGGTGGTTCTGTTGGGCACGTTTGGCGTGTTGGCGTTGTTCGGGTACTCGATCAATACCCTGACCATGTTTGCCATGGTCCTGGCCATTGGGTTGCTGGTCGACGATGCGATTGTGGTGGTGGAAAACGTCGAACGGGTGATGGCCGAGCAGGGCTTGTCGGCCCTGGCGGCCACGCGGCAATCGATGGATGAAATCACCAGCGCACTGGTCGGCATCGCCCTGGTGTTGAGTGCGGTGTTTATTCCCATGGCGTTTTTTGGGGGCTCCACCGGGATTATCTATCGGCAGTTTTCGGTGACCATCGTCTCGGCCATGGTGCTTTCGGTGGTGGTCGCGATGACCCTCACGCCAGCACTGTGCGCCACGCTGCTCAAGCCAGGGCACGCCGTTCAACGGGGCTTTTTCGGCTGGTTCAATCGTTCCTTTGAACGTTGCTCCCGCGCGTATGAAGCGTTGGTTGGCGGTGTCCTGCAACGCTCACGGCGCAGCCTGGTGGTGTACGCGCTGATCGCCGCAGCCATGGCGGCGGGTTACGCCAGCTTGCCCACCTCGTTCCTGCCGGATGAGGATCAGGGCATTCTCATGGCGCAAATCCAGCTGCCGGTAGGGGCCACCGACAGCCGTACCCAGGCGGTGTTGCACCAATTCGAGCAGTACATGCTCAAGCAGCCGGAAGTCGAGGCGATGATCAGCATCAGCGGCCTGGGCATGGGCGGCAACAGCCAGAACACCGCGCGCGCGTTTATTCGCTTGAAGGACTGGAGTGAGCGCTCAGACGATGCCGCCACGATTGCCCAACGCGCCACGTTGGCACTGGCAAGCATTGGCGATGCCGATGTCTTCGTGATGCAACCGCCCGCCGTGCGCGGCCTGGGCCAGAGTTCAGGGTTTGATTTGCAGCTCAAGGACCTCGCCGGTCTTGGCCACGATGCTTTGGTGGCGGCGCGCGAGCAGTTTATTGCGCTGGCCAGGCAAGACCCGCGCCTGCTGGGCGTACGCAGCAATGGCCTGGACGACGCACCGCAACTCAAAATCAGCATCGATGACCGCAAGGCGGGGGCCTTGAGCCTGAGCACCAGCGACATCAACAGCACCTTGTCCACGGCGTTGGGCGGCACGTATGTGAACGACTTCCTCAACCAGGGCCGCGTGAAGAAGGTCTACGTGCAGGGCGACGCCAGCACCCGCATGCAAGCGGCGGATCTGGATCACTGGTTCGTGCGCAATAGCAACGGTGAAATGGTGCCGTTTTCGTCATTTGCCAGCAGTGCCTGGAGCTATGGCTCGCCTTTGCTGGAACGCTACAACGGCACATCCTCCCTGGAAGTGGTCGGCGACCCGGCGCCCGGCGTGAGCTCCGGCGCTGCGATGGACGCGGTGGAAGCGATTGCCCGGCAACTGCCCGATGGCATCGGCTACGAGTGGACCGGCCAGTCCTACCAACTGCGTCTTTCCGGATCCCAGGCGCCGTTGCTGTATGCGGTGTCCATCCTGTTTGTATTCCTGTGCCTGGCCGCGCTGTACGAGAGCTGGTCGGTGCCGTTCTCGGTGATTCTGGTGGTGCCGCTGGGCATCGTCGGCGCGGTGTTGGCCACGCGATTGACCGGGTTGAGCAATGACGTGTACTTCCAGGTCGGCCTGCTGACCACCGTCGGGCTGGCGGCGAAAAACGCGATCCTGATCGTCGAATTTGCCAAGCACCTGCAAGAGCAGGGCAACAGCCTTCGCGAGGCGACGCTGATCGCCGTGCGCCAGCGGTTGCGGCCGATCCTGATGACCTCGCTGGCCTTCATGTTCGGCGTGCTGCCCCTGGCCGTGAGCAGTGGCGCGGGTTCCGCCGGGCGTCGGGCCATCGGTACCGGGGTGCTGGGCGGCATGTTCAGCGCCACGGTGCTGGGGATCTTCTTTGTACCGCTGTTTTTTGTGTTGATCCGCCGCCGCTTTGGCCGTGTCAGCACGACGCCCATTGTCGAAAAAGGTGACGCATGATCCGCTTTCTCTGTCCGCTAGTGGCCGCCTTGGTCCTGAGCGGCTGCATCAACCTGGCGCCGCAGTATCAACAGCCTGAAGCCCCGGTGCCTGGCGAATGGCAAGCGGGCGTGCAGGGTGAGGTGCCGGCCGACATCCAGTGGCAGCAGTTCTTTACCGACCGCCGCCTGGCACACCTGCAAACCCTGGCGCTGGCCAATAACCGCGACCTGCGCCTGGCCAGCCTGAATATCGAGAAGGCCCAGGCGCAATACCGCATCCAGCGCGCCGCGGCGTTCCCGACCATCGACGCCAGCGTTAGCGGTACTCACAGCCGCACGCCGGGTTCGCTGTCCAGCAGCGGCACGGCCGTCACCAGCCACGACTACAGTGCCCAACTGGGGCTGAGCAGCTATGAAGTCGACGTGTTCGGCCGCGTGCAGAACCTGCAGGACGAAGCGCTGGAAGACTACCTGGCGCTGACCGAAACCCGGCGCAGCACGCAAATCAGCCTGGTGGCCGAAGTGGCCACTGCCTGGCTGACCCTGGCCGCCGACAACGAGCACCTGCACCTGGCCGAGGAAACCCTGGCCAGCCAGCAATCCACCTACGAACTGACCCAGCGCAGCCACGCCCTGGGTGGTTCCACGGCGTTGGCTGTGGCCCAGGCGCAAACCACCGTCGAGTCAGCGCGGGTCGATGTGGCCGAGTATCAGAGCCAGATTCTCCAGGACCGCAACGCCTTGCGCCTGCTGGTTGGCAGCGACATTCCCGACGCCCTGCTGCCCGACACCCATCTGCAATCGGCGGCGGCGTTGGTGCAGGTGCCGGCCGAGCTGCCATCGAGCCTGTTGCAGCGACGCCCCGATGTACTCGCGGCGGAGCACAGCCTCAAGTCCGCGAATATCGACATTGGCGCCGCCCGTGCGGCGTTTTTCCCCAGCATCAGCCTCACCGCGAATGCGGGCTCCGCCAGTTCGTCACTGTCCAGCCTGTTCAAGGCCGGCAGCGGCGCCTGGACCTTCGCCCCGAGCATCAGCGTGCCGATCTTCGATGCCGGCAGTAACCGCGCGACCCTGGATGCGGCCAAGGTCGAGAAAGAGATCCAAGTGCAGACCTACCAGCAAACTCTGCAAACCGCATTCAAGGAAGTCGCCGATGCCCTGGCCGTGCGCAGCACCCTGGACCAACGCCTCACCGCCCAGCAAGCGCTGACCGATGCCAGCCAGAAGAGCTACGACCTGTCCGACGCGCTCTACCGCGCCGGGTCGCAAAGCTACCTCGAAGCCCTGGACTCCCAGCGATCGCTGTACAGCGCCCAGCAGGACCTGATCACCCTGCGCCTGGCGGAGCAGAGTAATCGGGTGAGTTTATATAAGGTGATGGGGGGAGGGTGGCAGTAGGTTAAGGCTACAGGGCGGCGGATTGCGCCGCCTGCAACACCCGCAACAAATTCCCACTCCAGATATTCGCGATCTGCGCCTCGCTATACCCGGCATCCAACAACCGCTGGGTAATCACCGGCAACTGGCTGACATCTTCCAGCCCGGTCACGCCACCGCCGCCATCCCAGTCGGCGCCTATGCCGACGTGATCGGGGCCGGCCACTTCGAGCAAATGCAGCAGGTGCTTCATGAACACGTCGAAGCTCGCCTTGGGTTGGGCGAAGCGTTGGTTGAGGGTGTCGCGTTCTTGGTAGAGCGTCTTGATCTGTTCTGGACTCAGGGCGGCAAGGTTGTGAAAGCGTGCACCGAGTGCGGCCATGGCTTTGTTGCGTTCCGGGTTGGGCGTGAGGGGGATCAGGTAGTCGCTGTAGGCGTTGACCTGGATGACACCGCCCTTGGCGGCCAGTTGGCGCACGCGGTTGTCGTCGAGGTTGCGCGGGTGCGGGTTGACCGCGCGGCTGCTGGAGTGGGAGGCGATCAGTGGGGCGCTGGACAACGCCAGCATCTGGTCGAACACCGCGTCGCTGGCGTGGGACACGTCCAGCAGGATGCCCAGGCGGTTGGCTCGCTGCACCAGGTCGCGGCCCTTGGGGCTCAGGCCTTTCCATTCCGGCAGGGCGGTGGCCGAGTCGGCCAGGTCGTTGTTCATGAAATGCACCAGGCCGAGCATGCGCAGGCCTTGGCGGTAGTAGGTGTTGAGCAAATCGGGATCGGAGCTCAGCGGGTCGGCGTTTTCCATGCTGATAAACACCACGCGCTTGCCTTGGGCGGCGATGTGTCGGGCGTCGTCGGCGGTGAGGGCCAGGGCGAAGCTGTCGGGGTTGCGGTCGATGACGTCGCGGATGCGCGTGAGGGTGGCCAGGCCATACGCGCTGGCGTAGGCGCGGCCTTCCTCGGTGCGTGGGCCCTGAGGGGTGTAGACCGCAAAAAAGCCACCATCCAGGCCGCCTTCGCGCATGCGCGGCAGGTCGACCTGGCTGCCGTCCTGTTCGTAGTCGTGGCGCTCCAGGATGTTCCAACCAGGGCGGGTCAGGGTCAGCGGTGTGTCGAGGTGGCTGTCCAGCACCAGCAGGCGCTGGTGCAGGGCGAGGGTCGAGGGACTCACTTGCGCGTGGGCCAGAAACGGCAACAAGGCGAGGATCAGCAGGCGCTTGGTCATGTTCAAAACTCCATGCTCAAGGTGCTTTGGAAGGTGCGCGGCGAGCCGGGTCGGAACACGGCGGGGCCGCTGGTGCTGGTGAGGATGTAGCCCAGGTAGTCCTTGTCGAACAGGTTGTCGACGTTAAAGCGCAACTTGACGTTTTTCAGCGGGCCGTAATGCACGCGCTCGCCGCCCAAGTCCAGGTAGGCGTTGTACAGGGTGTAACCGGGCACCGATTCACTGTTGGTGAAGTTGCTGTAGCGCTCGCCGATGTAGCGCGCCGAAAAGTTAAGCAACGCCCACGGTGCCAGCTCGTAAGTAACCCCGGCCTGTGCCAGCCAGCGGGGGCTGTCGGGCACGTCATTGTCACGGATCGACAGGCCGGCGGCATCGTTCTGGAAGGTGGATTTGTTGTAGGTCAGGTTGCCGTTGAGCACCACCTTGTCGGCCAGGATCGGTGGTTTCCATTGACCGCTCAGCTCCGTGCCGTAGGCCTGCACCTTGCCGACGTTCTGGTAGTAGGTTTCCACCTGGCTGCTGCCGGGCACCGCTGAGGCAAAGGCTTGCAGGCGGTTGTCGAAGTCGGTGCGGTACAGCGCCCAGGCGGCGTTGAAGGTCGGACGGTTGATGCGATAACCCACCTCGTAGTTCTTCGCCCGTTCGGCATCCGGCGGCGGTGCGCTAGGGCTGGCAGCGCGGAAAATGTCGTCGGCGCCACGGGGCAGGGCCATGTTTTCCGAGTAAGAGGCGAACACTTGGGTGTCGTCGGTGAGGTTGTAGACCAGCCCGGCCTGGGGCAGGAAGGCGTCGTTCCATTGGGTACTGAGGCGCGGTTGGCGATTGTTGATGTAGTCACCGGCGTTGCGATAGCCCTCGATGCGGTACTTGAGGTTCAAGCTCTTGAAGCCGAATTGCAGGCGCAGGCGATCATCGAGCAGGGTCCAGGTGTCCTTGAGGTGGTACTGCAACGAATTGCGCGTGGAGCTGAAATCCCCTTGCAGGTGCACCGGTTCATTGAACAGCGGCTCGCCAGCCGGGCTGCCATCGGTGAGGTTGTAGCGGCCTTGCTGGCGGTTGAACACATCGGTCTCGGCCCACAGCCCGGTGTCGATCTGGTGATGACCCACTTCCCATTGCAGCCCGGTACGCCCCCCGAACCGGTGCCCGCTCAGGGATGACAGCCCGTATTGCACGCCTTTGGGGGCGAACAGACCGTCCACATTGCTTTCGGCATTGTGCAGCGCCAGGGAGGTGGCGTAGGCCTCGGGCGACACGCCAAAGCCCTTCTTGGCTTCGTAGTACAGGGTGGTGTAGTTGAGCAGGTCCGGGCGGATCTCGAACTGGCCGCCGAGGCTGTACAAGGTGTCGCGCCGCTGGTTCACCGCCTGTTTGTAGAGCTGGTTGTAGCCGGTGTTGCTGTAGCGCACACCCGGCACGCTTTCGGGTAGATCGGGAAGGCTGTCCAGGTAGGCGAAGTAACGGCCCGAACGCCCGAAGGGGTCGTTGGCGCTGCCGTCGTACTGGGCGATGCTGACGTAGGGCGAGTCATAGTCGTAGAACGAGTTGTGCACCGCGCGCAGCCACACTTCATCGCGATCACCGAAGCGATAACGCACTTTGGCCTCCAAGTGTTCGCGATCGATGGTGCCGGGGCCGCGCCACAAGTCACCGTCGATTTTTGAACGGCTGAAATACGCTGACAGGCCTTGGTATTCGCCGCTTTGCAACTTGACGAAACTGCGCCGCAGACTGTCGCTGCCCAAGGTATAGGACAGGCTCACGCCAGGCTTCACCGTGGGGTTGCTGGTCTGGTAATCCACATACGGACCCAGTGACGCATAGCCCGATTGCGACACATCCCCGGCCCCGGTAGAGGCCGTGACCCGTTCGGTGTTTTCGTTGTCGACGTAGCGATAGATCGGGCTGCCGCCAAACTGGTCGGTACGGCCCAACGGCACGCCGTCGATGGAAAAACCGATCTGCTGCAAATTGAACGCCCGCACGAACACCGAGTTGCCGAACTCATACAAGCCCAGCGCATCGTTGACCTGCACGTTGAAGCCCGGCAGCGCTTCGAGCATTTTCAGCCCCGAGGTGCCCGCCGGCGCCGACAGCAGCGCCTGGTGCGAGATGCTCAGGGTGTTGCTGATCTTGTCTTCGCCGATGGCGGCGCTGGCTTCGGTGACGCGTGCGCCGACCACCTCGACCTTGCTCAGTTGCGGTTCGGTGGAGCTGGCGGTTTGCGCGGCCCACGTGGAGTCGGCCAGCAGCAGGCTGGCGAGCAGGGTTTTACGGTACTGAGCAATCATTGTTCGTCCTTGGTTGGAATGTTAGAGCCCGGCGTGGGCCTGGGCGAGGAAGTCGGGCCGGGCCCACTCATGCACGCTGAAGTCGTTCTGCAAGAAACCGCGCTGCACCAGGAAATCCTTTTTCAGATCCAGCGCGGCGAGGTTCTGCGGGCCCAGTTGCGGTACAAAATCCAGCTCGGCGATGGCCTGGCGGATAAACCCGGCATCCGGCAGGAACGTCACGCGGGTGAACACCTCAGCGGCGGCCTCGCGGTGCTGGTTGATCCAGCGCCCCGCGCGGATCGCCGCACGCAGGAACGCCACGACTACCTGCGGGTGTTGTTCGGCAAAGGCGCGGTTGACGGTGGTGGCGTAGGGGCCGTTATGGTTTTTCAGGGTCCAGTCGGGGTAGCGCTCCAGGTCTTCGATCACCGTAAATTCACCGCTGGCGAGCAACGCCGGCACGTGCCCGGCGGCGATATGCACCGCCTCCACACGGCCTTCAGCCAATGCACGGACTTCCTGGCCCGGCTTGCCGTGCAGGCCGTGCAATTGCGCCCAGAACGCCGATGGCCGCGCGGCCGGCTGCAAAGTGTGGGGATCGCCTTCATCCTCCAGCTCGATCAGCCGCACCTGGGACGGCTCCAGTCCGGCCAGTTGCAGCGCATTGAACAGGCCATGCTCGGCCAGCGCCTTGAGCACATCCACCCGCGCCTTGTTACGGCTGACCGGGACGCCGATGCGTTTGCCGAATAGGTCCGCGACCTGGCGGATACGCCCGTCGGCGCGTACCAGAATCTGCCCGGCGCGTTGGCTCGCCGTGGTGGCCACCAGCAGCGTGTCGGCCTGATCCGCACGCGCCCACAGGGCGGGCACGGCGCCGCCGTCACGAATCAACCGCGACTCGCCATGGGTGAAGTGCGGCAGCCAACCCTGGTTATCGGGCAGCGAGCGCAGGTAGATCGCTTCGGCACCGACGCGCTGGTACTCCTCATCCAGCCAGCCGAGTTCCACGGCGATGTTGGACGCGACCAGCAGCGGGCAAATGCTGTAGTGGGTGGGCAGTGTTTGGCTCATGGCAGACTCCTTGGGGCAGGTGGGGTGACAGTCAGGCGTTCAAGGCCTTGTTGCAGGTCGGCGATCAGGTCTTCGACGGCTTCAAGGCCCACGTGCAGGCGCAGCAACACGCCGGGTTCAATCTGGGCCGAAGGGTGGCGTTGCTGCTGGCGGATCAGGCTTTCGAAACCGCCCCAACTGGCGCCCATGGCGAACAGCCGAAGGCTTTCCAGAAAGCTTTTGGTTTGCGGTTCTGAGATGGGTTTGAGCACCACGCCGAACAGGCCGGTGGAGCCGAGAAAGTCGCGTTTGAACACGTCGTGTCCCGTCGCGCCCGGTAAGGCCGGATGCAGCACTTGGGCGACTTGCGGACGCTGTAGCAACCACTGCGCAACGGTCAGTGCCGAGCGCTCGTGCTGGCGCAGGCGCACGCCGAGGGTGCGCAGGCCACGCAGGCCCAGGTAGGCGTCGTCGGCACTGGCGATATAGCCCAGCTGACGCACGGTGTCGCGCACGCCGGGGTAAAGCGCTTGCGTGGTGACGATCACGCCGAGCATCGCGTCGCTGTGGCCCACCAGGTACTTGGTGGCGGCATGGATCGAGATATCCACGCCGTGTTCAAACGCCTTGAAAAACAGCGGCGTGGCCCAGGTGTTATCGAGCATCAGCAGCGCGCCATGGGCGTGGGCCGCGTGGGCGAGGGCGGGAATATCCTGCACTTCGAACGTGCTTGAACCGGGCGCTTCGGCATACACCAGGCGTGTATTCGGGCGCAGAAAACCGGCGATATCCGCGCCGAGCATCGGCGCGAAATAGCTGGCCTGGATGCCATAGCGCGGCAGGATTTGGTCGAACACCTGGCGCGCATGCCAGTAGCAGTTGTCGGTGACCAGAATATGGTCGCCGGCCCGCGCCACGGCCAACACCGCACCGACAATCGCCGCCAGGCCGCTGGGCATGATCAGCCCCCGAAAACCACCCTCCAATTCGGCCACGGCGTCTTCGAACGCGGCGGTGGTGGGGTTGCCGTTGCGTCCGTAGATATGCCCGCGGTAGTGCGGGTCATCGGCCTGCTGGAGGTGGTTTGTCAGGGTGCTGGTGTCGGGCCAGATAAAGGTCGAGCTGCGATACACCGGGGTGTTGACGGTACCGGCATGGTTGGCCGGATCACGGCCGAGGTGGGTCAACAGGGTGTCGTCGCGCATGGTCG
This sequence comes from Pseudomonas sp. Irchel 3H9, assembly GCF_900187495.1. NCBI lineage: Bacteria > Pseudomonadati > Pseudomonadota > Gammaproteobacteria > Pseudomonadales > Pseudomonadaceae > Pseudomonas > Pseudomonas sp. Irchel 3H9. Next base: position 747,143 of record NZ_FYDK01000002.1, read on the forward strand.
TGGTACTCGTCGAAAGGCTCATCGGCGTTCCAGCCGTTTGGCCCAGCGTGAAAGGGGATAGATGTAGAGAAAGAACGCGATAAACACCACGCCATAGGCGGGCAGCAGCAGGTCGCTGCGCAATTGGCTGGAGAGGTGCGATTGCAGGGTGGTCATCAGCTCTTCCACCCCCAGCAGATTGGCCAGGGAAGTGGACATGGTCACCGCGCAATACAGGTTCATCCACGGCGCTACCAGGCTTGGCAGGGTCTGCGGAATGATCACGTAGCGCAGGGCCTGGCCGTGGCGTAGCCCCAAGGCCTGGGCGGCCTCCCACTGGCCCGACGGCACCGCGTACACGCCTCCGCGCACAATCTCCGAGACGTAGCCGATGGCGGGCAACGCCAGGCCCAGCGCGACTTTCAGCCAGTCCGGCAACTGCCACCAGCGCCCGGCCCACTGCACTTCGTAGGGCAGCAAGTAGGCCACGTAAAACATCACCACCAGCCAGGGCAGGTTGCGCAGCAAACGGCTCAGATGTCCGGCACCACGGCGCAGAGCCGGGCGAGCACTGACTTGCAGGCTGCCAAGCAGGACGCCGAGGACCGTCGCCACCAACATGGCGGTGACGCCCATCAGGATATTCAGGCCAAAGCCTTGCAACAGCGCCGGGGCCCACTGCCACAGCAGCATCAGTGGCGAAGGTTCAGGCAGCATTCGGCAACTCCTGGCCCGGCAGGCGCAGGTGATACTCCAGGCGGCGCAACAGCCAACTGCTGAGGCCGATCAACAACAGCCAGACCAGCAACAGCACTTGCATCATCTCGGCGACGTTGAAGTTATCCGACCAGATTCGGTTGCTCGCATAGAGCAACTCCGGCACCGCGATCGCATAGGCGATGGAGGTGGACTTGATGGTCTGCACCACCGTATTGCCCATCGCCGGCAGGCTATTGCGCAGCGCCAGCGGCAGCACGATATGGCGCAGCACGGTGCGCTCCTGCATACCCAGAGCGGCGGCCGCCTGGAGGGTGGTGCGTGGCACCCCATCAATCCCGGCACGCAGGTTCACTGCCTGGAACGCGCCGCTGTGCAGGGCGATCACAATGATCGCCCACTGCGTGCCGTTGAGCAGGCGCACCCCGTCCACCAGCGGCAGTAACGCACCGACGCCGAAGTAGAAAAAGAACAACTGCACCAACAGCGGCGTGTTGCGAAACAACGCCACGTACGCGCCGCTGATCCCGCGCCACAGACCTTGGCGCGAACCCAGGCCGGCGGCGCCGACGACACCGATCAACAGCGACAGCGCGATACTTGCCAGTGACAACAGCAAGGTCAGGCCCAGGCCCAGCAGAAAACGCTGACGGTCCATAGGGTCCCAGACGATGCTCAGCGACAGGCCGTGCTGCTCCAGCCACAGGCGCAGGCTGACCTCACTCATGGCGTGCCTGCGCATGCTGCTGCGCGACCCAGGCATTCGGCGCCAGACCGTAACGCTGCTCCAACGTGATGATCAGACCCTTGGCATGCCAGCCTTCGACAATGCTCGACACCGCCGCCAACAACTCCGGCTGGCCCTTGCGCAGGGCAATCCCCCACGGCGCCGGTGCCTGCCCCGGCAGCTTGACCTCGTAGTCGGCCCACTCAGGTTGACGGGCGAGGGCGCTGTACAACGCATCATCCCCCATCGCCCCCAGGCAACGACTGTCAGCCACCGCCTTGCGCACCTCGGCGGTGCCGTTAAACGACGCGAACTGCACGCCGTAGCGGCTTTCGAATGGCCGCACCCACACACTTGTGGCCGGCGCGCAGAGCGTCTTGCCGCGCAGACTTTCCCAATCGGGCACCGCCGTACTTTTCGGCGCAAACACCGTGGCCGCCGAGCTATAAAACCCCGGACTGGCAAAATCCACTTCCCGACGCCGGGCTGGCGTGTCCAACAAGGACGTCACCAACACCTCGCAACGTCCCTGATCGAGAAACAACAAACGATTGAGCGGATTGACCTGCACCAACGACAACTTCAACGGTTGACCGACCCGAGCAGACAACTGCTGCTGCAGATCAACAATCAAATCCATGATCAACCCACTGGGCTTGCCCTGGGCATCCAGCATCTTGAACGGAGGAAACTCATCACTGGTGCAGACATTGAGCGTGCCACGGGATTGAGCCCGTTCGAGCAAAACCTCGGCGTGAGCCGAAAGCACACTGAAAGCAAGCACCGCCGCAACCAACCCACCCGGCCGGAAGCCCGCAAAGCGATGCTTTTGATCCGGCTTTTGACCTGGCTTTTGATCTACAGCGCCCCGTCGACCACGCTGGCCGGAGTGAGGGCATGCCGAGCCTAGGCGAGGCACCGAGTGGTGGGGCAAGAGCCTTTTGCTTACGTTTGGGCTCTTCCAAAAGTGAGCCGCTGTAAGAGCGGAACCCAAAGCCGCCGTTACCGCAGCAACGGATATGCACACCGATAACCCACGACCGAAAGCCAGTCGAATCGTCGCACCACCCCTCCCAAACCCAGACCGTGCCGTGTCAGTCGCAACACCGCTCATGTCGCACTCCACCCCAACCGCGACCGCTGCGCCGCGCCACTGGGAAACGGCTGCGGAGTACCGAGCTGCTGCGCCAAAAACGTCAAATACGCCGCCTCCTCCAAATTGATCAACAACCGCGTAACCGCCAACACCCCCCGCTCGGACCAGGCAAACGGACCATGATTAGCCAGCAACGCCGCCGGCGCCCGCGGATGCTCGCGCAACGCCGCCACCACCGGCTCCGGCGCATACCGCGGCCCCCACGCCGTCAGTGGCACCTCCTGATCCTCATCCAGAATCCCCAACAACTGAGAGGCATGGGCCCGCAACGGCCGGCCCGCAATCGCAAACGCCGTCAGATACGGCGAGTGCGTATGAATCACCGCATTCACCTGGCCCCGCTCGCGATAAATCGCCACATGCAGTGCCGCCACCTCTTTGAGGTTGTCAGTCAGGCTGCCCTGGCTGCGCTGCAACTCGAAATCCACAATCGCCGCCACACCGCTGTCAGCCCCGCTCAACGAGGCAATCACCAGCCGCTCTTCGCCGGGAACACGCAGGCTGATGTTTCCCGCCTCATTGCCCGACAGCACCTGATGCTTGATCAGCAACTGCTTGGCCAGTGCAAAGTCATGCTCGAACTCTTGGGTAAAACGCACAGGATCAAAGCTCATGGGAACTCCTTAATGAGGGTCAGAAGCGGTAGTCGGCTTTCACGTAGTAGAAGGCGCCTTCGGCACCGGCCGGGGAGATGCTCTGGTAGGCCACGCGCCCACCGACAAAGCGGTTGGCCACGTCGATCTTGTCGGGGTAGCTGTCAAAAATATTGTTGCCGCCCAGTGTCAGGGTGAGGGCCTGGCTGATGTCGTAGGACACGCTGGCATTGCTTACCCACTGCGCGGAAAACGTCTGGTCGCGGGCTTCGCCGAGGTTGGAATCGAGGGTGTAGGTGCCATAGCGGATCGTGTTGAAACTCGCCTGCCACGCGCCTTTACGCCAGTCGGCCCCCAGGATCAGCTTGGTATTGGGCGAGGCACTTTCCACGTAGCTGAGGGCTTCGCGGTTGATCAACGTGATGCCGGTGCCGGCGAGGGGGCCGGGGTTGTCCTTGATATCGGTGACCTGGGTCTTGCTGTAGTTGAACGCGCCGTTGAGGGTCAGTTGGCTGGCGTCGTCCAGGTCCAGACGATAGTGGGCGGCCACATCGACGCCGCTGGTCTTGGTGTCCAGGGCGTTGGTGAAAAAGCTCACGCCGGAGTAGTTGCCATAGCCTTGGCTGGCGAGGATCTGGCTGACCTGGGTGCCACTGAGGGTTTCCGACAGGGCGATACGGTCCTGAATGCGTATGTGATACGCGTCGACGCTGACGCTCGCGCGCTCCAGCGGCTGCCACACCACACCGAGGGACAGGCTGGTGGATTTTTCCGGCTTCAGGTCACTGGCGCCCAACGCCCGGGCTACCGGCGTGTTCACGCTGACGGTGCCGACCTGATAGGCCGTGGGGTCGCCGGCCTTGAATTCTGTCTGGGTCGCCGAGGTGCCGATCTGGCCCAACGTCGGCGCGCGGTAACCGCTGCTTACCGTCGAGCGCAGGCCCCACTGCGGGGTGAGGTCGTAGCGTACGGAAAACTTGCCGGTGGTCGTGGTGCCAAAATCATCGTAGTGCTCGCTGCGCCCGGCCAGGCCCAGTTGCAGTTTGTCGGTGACCTGCTGCTCCAGGCCCAGGTAGCCGCCGAACACATGGCGTGAATAACGGCCTTCGTCACTGTCCTGGGTGCCGGGAAAACCCTGGGCGCCGCCGGCACGGGTGGGCAGAGCAGTTCCGTGTGTCCAGGAAGCAAGGTCGCCGGCGATCACTTCATAGGCTTCGTTACGCCACGCCAGGCCACTGGAAAACACCAGCGGGCCCGCGCCCCAGCCCACCTTGAATTCCTTCACATGGTCCAGGCCGACGTTGGTTTGCTCGTTGATCAGCGCGCCGGCGTTGAAGCTGGTGGGGCTGGCAGGTCCGAGGCTGGCGTTAAGCGAATCACTGAGGTGGTAGTCGATGCGATTGCGGCCGTAGTTGGCGCTGAGATCGAAGCTGCCCAGGCTGTCATCGCGCAATTTCACCCCGCCAGTGACCGACGCATCCCGCGAACGTACATCGAGCAGGGGCAGGAATCCGTTGGGGTACACGGCCACCAGGTTGTTGGCGTCGATAGGCCGGCGAAAGGTGGCCTGGGATTCACCGGTGCGGTCCTGGTAAGTGGCGAAACCATAGAGGTCGACCGCATCGTTGAGCGACAGGCCGGTGTTGAGCGCCAGGTTCCAATCCTCAAGCCCCGGAGAACCGTAGCGCCAATGACGGTCGGCATCCGCTTCGCGGGCATCTGCAGTGGGGTAGAACTGCCGGCCATCGGTGCCGCCGGTGGACGTGCGCTCGCTGCGCAGGCCCTCGCCGCTGAGGGTGAGGAAGCCGTCGCCGGGCAAGGTGAAACCGGTCCAGCCACCGACCGAGCGGCGAAAACCATCGCCCTTGGTGTATTGGCCAAAGGTGCTTTGCACCGCGCCGCCGTGATCCTGCTCCTTGAGCACGATATTGATCACCCCGGCAATTGCGTCGGAGCCGTATTGGGCCGAGGCGCCATCACGCAGCACTTCGATATGGTCGACGGCGCTGACTGGAATCGTCGACAAGTCCACCGCCTGGGAACCCCGGCCCAAGGTGGCTTTGGTGTTGACGAATGCCGAAGCGTGTCGACGCTTGCCATTGACCAGCACCAGCACTTGATCCGACGCCAAGCCGCGCAGCGACACCGGTCGCTGCGACGACACGCCATCGGTGCCGTTGACTTGCGGGTAGTTCACTGACGGCACCAGGGTTTCCAGGGCCTTGGCCAGGTTATCGGTGCCGCTGCGCTCCAGTTGTTCGTTGCTGATCACATCCACCGGTGCCGCACTTTGCAGGGCGGTGACATCGCTACGGCGGGTGCCGATCACTTCAACCGACTTAAGGCGTGGCGCGGCCGGTTCGCTGCTGATCGCGGCTGCGGGTGTGCTGGTGTCCGTCAGGCGATGGATCAACACGGCGCCGCTGGCGGTCTGGCTGAAGCCCAGTTGTGAACCACTCAAGGCGATCCCCAGCGCCTGCTCCTGGCTCAAGCGGCCCTGGATCGAATGACTTGCGCGGCCTTCAACCAGCGGCGGATCAAAAGCGATGGAATGGCCGCTTTGCTGGGAAATGCTCAGCAGCACTTCATCCAGGGGCCCGGCGGGAATATTGAACTCAATGACCTTGTGTACGGCGGCCGCATCGTTTTGCGCCAGCACCAGGCTTGGCAGCGCCAGGCCGCCCAGGGCCAATGCGCACGCCAGGGGCGCCAGGGTGAATCCTGTTTTCAACATGCCAATCTGCTCCGGGTCGTGATGTTCTTTACGACCTTGAGCAACTTCATGGGCTTTTTTTCACTACTAAGTTAGAACACTTAGTTCGGTCTCTAGATCATTTAGTTGCGCTTATAAGCTTCGATCAAACTGATCTAAGTGTGCAGTGAAAATATAAGGGAGTATCTGCACAAGGGTACTGACAGCCAGATCGGGTTGTCCGCGCAAAGCTCACAAGTCATGGACTTGTACAGCGGTCTGCACGCTTACGGAAAAGCTCATCAGGAGACAGATGCCCATGTCTGAATTGTCCGTTCTAAATCCAGCCAGCCCAGCGCCGGCGATCCATTGCGAAAACACTGTGCCGCGTAGCATGGTGCACCGCGCTGCTGTCAGCGAAGTCTTCCTGACGGGCGCGGAGTTGGTAAAAGAGGGGAACTTCCGCTGCAGCGCCCAACTACCGCGTACCCACAGTTACTTCAGTGAACATACGCATCGCTCGGCCCACTACGACATGTTGTTATTGCTGGAAGTGTTCCGCCAGGCGTCGATCTATATCTCTCATGCGTTCTTGGATGTCAGTGCCCAGGACAAGTTTATTTACCTGGACAGTGTCACTCGCGTCACCGAGCGCAGTTTGCTGGTGGTGGGGGATCGCCCGGCGTCGGCACAGATCGATGTGTTTGTGGTGGACGAATACCTGCGCCATGGCGAGCGCAGTGGCGTGACCCTGAACATGTCCCTGAGCATCAATGGCGAAGTCGCCGCACGGCACGAACGCATGAGCATCCGTTGGATGAGCGGCGCTTCGTGGAACAAGATGCGCGCCCGTGGCCTGGCGGCGATTCCCGCCGACGCGGACCCGTTGGCGCAACTGCCGCCACCGTTGAGCCCGTCGGCGGTAGGGCGCCATTGGCTGAACAACGTGGTGCTGGGCAAGGACGTGGAGCAGGGCGCCGACCGCCTGGTGGCGCCGCTGATTGTGGACCTTAACAACCCGGCGATCTTCGACCATCCCCTCGACCATATCCCCGGCATGCTGCTGCTCGAAGGTTTCCGGCAAGCGGCCTTGGTGGTGGCGGATCGGCAATTGCAGGCCGCCCCTGATCAGTGGCTGTTGTCCAGTTGCCATGTGGTGTTCACCCGCTTCGGCGAGTTCGGTTTGCCGACACGGGTGCGTGCCGATCTCAATGCCCTGGCAATCGATGAACACGGGCGCATCACTCTGGCCCTGGACGTGGAGCAGGGCGGCGTGGTGATTGCTACAGCCGAGCTTGAGTTGTTGCCCGTGGCGGCCAGCCAGCCGTTGGCCTTGGTTGCGGGGGGTGTGCGATGAGCGATTTGAAGTTTATCTGGTTCGATTTCGGGGGCGTGCTGTCGCCGCCGATCCCCGCGTTGTTCGAGCAGTATCAGGTCAAGACCGGCTTGGCCCCGCGCGTGCTGCAACAGGCCATGAGTGATGTGGCCGAGGAACTGGGCGTGCCGATGCTGGCGCCGGTGGAGAGCGCTTTGCTCACCGAAAAGGAGTGGGGCCAACGCCTGGAATTGGCATTGCGGCGCCGCGACCCGCAGATTGATTTGTCCCGTGCGCGCCTGCAAACCTTTGGCGAGCATTGGTTCGCCGGAGTGCCGGCCAATGCGCCGTTGGTGGCCGCGGTGCGTGCGCTCAAGGGTGCTGGATTGCGTGTGGGCATCCTCACCAACAACGTGGTGGAGTGGGAGCAGCACTGGCGGGCGATGGTGGGTTTGGACGAGGTGGTCGACCTGATCGTCGATTCCAGCCGGGAAGGCACCCGCAAGCCGGAAGCGGCGTTCTTCGAGGTCGCCACCGCACGTTCAGGCGTCAGCGCGGCTGACAGTTTGTTGATCGATGACGTGGCCGAAAACATCGACGCCGCCGCCGCGCTGGGCTGGCAAGTGCTGCACTTTATCGACAACCACCAGGCCCTTACCCAGTTGCAGCGCCTGACTGGTGTGAACCTGGTGCAACCTGTCGGGGAGCCTGCCTGATGAATATCGCCGTCGTCACCACCCCGCCAGTCACCGTGGCGCGCATCCCCAACCTGGATGCGCCGCCAGCCTATCAACCCGCCAGCCCCGCCAATGGCTTGCCCAGGATCCTCTTGCCCAGCGGCCACTTGGCGTATCACCTAACCCGCTATGAACACGTGCAGGCGTTGCTGCTGGACAACCGCGCCATTCGCGCTCCGTGCAACGAAGAAGACGGTGCGAGTTTTCTGCCCACCATCACGCCGCCAGAGTTACTGCTTAACAACGACATTCCCGATCACGGCCGCTTGCGTAAAGTGGTCGCGCGGGATTTCAGCCCCAGTGGGGTGGCGTTGCTGGCGGAAAAAGTGCAGCAGGCGACCCATGAGCGCCTGGATGTATTACAGCGCCAGGCCCCCGGTGCAGACCTGTTTGCCCAGGTGCTTGATCACATTCCTGCGACGGTGGACTGCCAACTCCTCGGCATTCCCCTGAGTGACCGTGAATACTATCGGCCGCTCAGCCATACGGTGCAGGTCGCGTCGGACGCGGATGTGCCGGAGCTGCTGAACCAATTCTGGGGCGTCTACAACTACCTCACCGACCTGGTGACGGGCGCGCGCCCTACCTATCCCGATGGGCTGATCCAGCGTTTCGTCGCCACCCGCAACGACAGTGAACCGCCACTCAACGACAAGGAGTTGGTGGGCATCCTGCTCGGCGTGCTGATCGGCGGCGACCAGAACATTCTTACCGTGCTCACCAAGGCGGTGTACACCCTGTTGGCCGCGCCCGAGCTGTGGCAGCAGTTGGTGGACGACCCTGCGCTGATCCCGAATGCTGTCGAAGAGCTGCTGCGCGTGATCCCCCTGGGCACCATCTCGACCTTCCCGCGCTTGGCCAGTGTCGACCTTGACGGGCCGTGGGGGTTGATCCCCGAGGGCAGCATCATCTACGCCGATGCATTTGCAGCCAACCGTGACCCAGCGGTGTTTCCTGAACCTTTGGCGATTCGCTTGGACCGTAACGACGCGCGGCATTTGCAGTTCGGCTACGGCATGCACAACTGCATGGGCGCGGCCCTCGCGCGCCTGGAAATCACCACGGTGTTGCAGATTCTGGTGCAGCGCTTTCCCAACTTGCGCCTGGCGGTGCCGGCGGACCAGGTGCCCTGGGTCGACGGCATCATCCTGCGCCGACCGGTGCGTTTGCCGGTGCACGGTTTCACTTCAACCTGACCCTGGAAGGACCCATGAAAAACTCGTTTGCCGACACGGCTCTACTCTCGATCATCCTGCTGGCGATCTTCGTTGTGCCCAGCTCCATCTCCGGCACGGCCCTCGCGTTGCCGGCCATCGGCGCCGATATCCAGGCGCCGTTGACCAGCCTGCAATGGGTGGTCAACGCCTTCAACCTGGCGTTTGCCTGCTTCACCCTGGCCTGGGGCGCGCTGGCTGATCGGCTCGGGCGCAAGCGCTGTTTTGTCGCCGGTGCGTCGCTGTATGTGGTGGCCTCGGTGCTGTCTGCGGTGGCCGACAGCGCGTGGTTGCTGGACGCGGCACGGGGGCTGGCGGGGATTGGCGCGGCGGCGATTTTCTCGTGCGGCATTGCCATCCTCTCCACCCACTTCAGTGGGCCGGCACGGTTACGTGCATTTGCCTTGTTCGGCACCGTTGCGGGGCTGGGTGTGAGCCTGGGGCCGACCTTGTCCGGCTTACTGCTGGACAGCGTCGGCTGGCGCGCGATTTTCTGGGCGCACGCAGTCACCTTGGTCATTGTGCTGTTGGGCACCCCTTTGATCACGCGGGACGGCGAACTGGCAGAACGCACTGCACGCTTTGATGTGCCGGGCGCGACGTTATTTGTGTTGGCCTTGTTGGCGCTGATGGTTGCCATCGTGCAGGGCTCGCAGTGGGGCTGGAGCAGCCCGGGCGTGCTGGGCCTGGTCGCGGTCGCGGCGGTGTTGCTGGCGGTATTTACCTGGCAGGAACGCCGCCATCGCCAGCCGATGCTGGACCTGTCGCTGCTGGCAAGCGGGCCTTTTGTCGGCCTGGCGTTGGTCACCGTGGCGGCATCGTTTGGCTTTGTGACGCTGCTGACGTACTTGCCGAGCTACCTGTTCGGCGTACTGCAATTGAGCGCGACCCACGCAGGCCTGGCGATGTTGCTGCTGACGGTGCCAATGCTGTTCTGCCCGATTCTGGCCGGCAAGTGGGCGGCGCGTGGGGTGTCGGCGATCGGCATTCTCAAGGTCAGCCTAATTGCGTTGCTAGTGGGCGTCGTGTCGTTGGCGCTGGTCAGCCAGGTTGGCGTGGCGTTGTGGCAACTGGCAGTGCCGTTGCTGCTGGTGGGCATTGGCATGGGATTGTCGGCCGGGTTGGTGGATGGCCTGGCGCTCAAGACCGTGCCCGAGCAGAAAGCCGGGATGGCTGCCGGTTTGCTTAACACCTTCCGCCTGGGCAGCGAGGCGATTGCTGTGGCGTTGTATGGTTCGTTGCTGGCCACCTTGCTGGACAGCCAATTGCGCACAACCTTGAGCCGCCTGGCGCCCGATCCCTCGACCCTGCAACGCTGGATCGATGACGTGGCCGCCGGCAATCTCACCGGGTCGTTGCAAGCCCTGAGTACGGAACAGGCCGGCACGGTGCACAGCCTGTTTATCGGCGGCTATGACAGTGCGTTCCACGGCGTGCTCTGGGCGTTGGCCGCGATCCTGCTGGTGCTGACCGCAGTGGTCGCCTGGCTGGTGCGCCCGCTGCGTGAACAGGAGCGTACGGAGGCGCAATTAGCCGCTAACTGAGTGACCCACCACACCGCCTGCGGCGCTCGCAGGCGGTGCTTTTGCGTGCCTGCAGGGGTGCCAAGGGTTATGCAGAAAATGCAGCTTATTGGATGTTTTTATTCTTTTATCCGGTGATGCCCGCTGGGGCAAACTGGACTCACCTGCCTGGATGCAGGTCTACCTCAAACCGACAGGCCCACCACCACTTGTCCGCTGGCGTGTGCAGTCCATGAAGACTATGGACCTATGGACCCGAATGCCTTGCTCAAGAGCCGCCTCATCGGCCAGATTTTCCAACAGCACTACAGCTGGTTGTGCGCACGCTTGTCGTACCGCACCGGTTGCAGCCACAGCGCCGAGGACATCGCCGCCGAGACCTTCCTCAAGGTGTGGATGCTGCCCGATCCCACGGCCATTCGCGAACCGCGCGCGCTGCTCACCACCATCGCCCAGCGCCTGATGTATGAGGGCTGGCGCCGTCGCGATCTGGAAAAAGCCTACCTGCAAATCCTCGCCGAAGTGCCTGAACACGTGCACCCGTCGCCCCAGGAACAGTTGATCCTGATCGAAAGCCTGCTGGCCATTGACCGGCTGCTGGATGGTCTTTCAGGGCAAGCCAAGGCGGTCTTCGTGCACAGCCAGTTGGACGGCATGACCTACGCGCAAATCAGTGAACGGCTCGGCCTGTCGCTGGGGCGCATCCACCAATTGATGACCCAGGCCCTGCGCGCCTGTTACCTAGGGTTGAACGAGTGAGCAAACGAGCGTTGAACGACCCGGTGGCCGAGGAGGCCATTGGTTGGCTGGTGCAGATCCAGTCCGGAGATTTCAGTGTCGAACAGCAAGCGGCGCTGGAGGCGTGGCGTGGCACTTCGGCCCATCATCGTCAGGTCTACGCGCAACTGATCGCAGGGCTGGATCAACTCAAGGCTTCGCCGTGGCGTGGACGCTCCAGCTCGCAACTGTTGCGCAGCCTGGAACAGCCCAACAGTCGCCGCGCGTTCCTGCGCACCAGCTTGTGTGCGCTGGGGCTGGCGGCGGGTGTGGGTTGGGTCACGCGCTTTGAACCGGGCGGGCAGTCATACGCCACCGGCACGGGCGAGCGACGTACCTGGCAGTTGCCCGACGGCTCGACGCTCAAACTCAATGCCCGCAGCCAGGTGATCGCGACGCTCGCCAACGGGCAGCCCAGCCTGGAGCTGCGTGCAGGCGAGATATTAGTGAATGCCTCGCGCCCGTTGCAGGTCAGTAGCCGTGCCGGACGTATCACTGGCGCCAGCGGTCGCTTGATGCTGAGCGAGCAGGGTGCGGCCTTGCGTCTGGTCACCCTCGACAGCGATGTGGTGTTGCATCTCGAAGGCGGTACGCAGCAGCGCGTGGCGATGCATCAGAGCACGGTGTTTGATCATCAGCGGATTCTCACTCAGGTGCCGATGGCGACCAGTGAGACCGCTTGGTTGGAGGGTTGGTTGGTGGTGCGTAATCAGACATTGGCGAGCGTGGTGGATGCGATTCGGCCCTATCGCAGTGGCATCGTACGGCTGGACTCGGCAGTGGCGGGGTTGCGGGTGACAGGGCGGTTTCCGTTGGATGATGCGCAGCAGACGTTGGAGGCGCTGGAACAGAGTTTGCCGATCAGGGTCAGGCAGTGGGGGGGAATGGTTGTGTTGATTGGGGGGAGGGTGTAGGCGGGTTGGGAACATATCCGTTGCTGCGGTAACGGCGGCCTAGGGCTCCGCCCTTACAGTGGGTCAGTCACTGTTGCATTGACTGACCCACTGCTATCACCAGTAAGCGCGTCAGAACTTGCCATCCACGCCGATGCGGAAGGTGTCGTTTCGTTCGTCGCTACCCAGGGCGGTCTTGTAGGAGACGCCCATTTGCCACGATCGGCCCAAGTTGAAGTCCAGCCCGAGGTCCAGATTGGCGAAGTTGCCACGCCAGATTTTCAATAGGCTGCGGTATAAATCGCCAACGCGTCCTCCTCAAGCACGGGCCGTGGATTGTTCACCAGCAGTCGCTGTTGTTGCATCGCACTGCGGGCCAGCTCCGGCAGGCTTTCCAAAGTGACTCCGGCGTCTCTCAAGCGCAAAGGCAGCCCGACCGCTTCATGAATCCTGCGCAGTTCTTCAATCAGTTGTGCGGCGCCATCTCCTGGCAGCAGACGCTCACCCAGTACGCACGGCGCCAGTTCGGCGTAGAGCGCATGGGCGTGGGACAGATTGAAGGTCAGCACCGGGTTGAGAACCAGTGCGTTGGACAGCCCGTGGGGCAGGTGGAATGTGATGCCCAGCGGGTAAGCCAATGCATGCACCGCCGCGACCGGCGCGTTGGCGAAAGCCTGGCCGGCCAGGCAAGCGCCCAGCAGCATGGCCTGGCGCGCTTCAAGGTCCTGCGGCTCGCGCACGGCTTGCTCAAGGTTGGCGCTGAGCAGGCGCAGGGCTTCGCGGGCCAGCAGGTCCGAGATCGGGTTTTTACGCAACTTGCTGGTGTAGGCCTCGATGGCGTGCACCATCGCGTCGATGCCGGTGGCAGCGGTGACCGGGCCGGGCAGGCCGACGGTCAGTTGTGCGTCAAGGATCGCCAGGTCCGGCAGCAGTTGCTGGGACACCACGCCGGATTTACCAGTGGCGGTAGTGACGATGGAAATCGGCGTGACTTCAGAACCGGTCCCGGCCGTGGTCGGCACCTGGATCAACGGCAGACGCGCGCCGTTGGCCTGATTGACCCCGTAGATGTCGCTCAAGCCCTGGCGTTGCTCGGGGTGTGCCAGGTAGGCGACCAGCTTGGCGGTGTCCATGGAGCTGCCGCCGCCGAAGCCGATGATCAGGTCGGCACCGATTGCACGTGCTTGTTCAGTGGCCGCCAGCACCAGCTCTTCGGCCGGGTCGGCGAGGACGTCGCTGTACACCTGCAGGTTGATCCCCGCAGCGGTGAAACCGGGCAAGACTGAATCCAGCAGGTTGTGGCGCAGGATGCCTGCGTCGGTGACCAGTAATACGTTGCGTGCACCACGGGCGGCGCACTGTTCGGCCAATTGGGCGGCGGCGGCGCCGCTGGCGCAGATCAGGTGCGCGGTGGTGCTGAAATTGAATGCTTGCATGAATAACCTCTGCTTATTCTGATTGAGGGGGCAGGCCGGCATCGATGATCGTCTGGGCCACCGCTTCCATGCTGGTGCGGCTGGCCATGGCATCGCGTTGCAGGCGCCGGTGAGCGTCGTTTTCGCCGATGCGATGGCGGGCCATGAGCAGGGCCTTGGCCATGGAGATCTTCGACACCGCCGGTTGCCGGGTCTGTAATTTGCGCAGTTGCGCCAGCATGTCGATGCGCGCACGCCAGGCAGCGCGGGCCATCAGTAACTGGGTCAACAAGCCAAAGGGTCGCAGTGGGCGCTCGATCACGGCTGCCGGCTGGGTTTCCAGCACCAGTTGCAGCATCGACGGGTTTTCATAGCCCACCACGGCAATGATCGGCGGCGCCTGTTCGCTCAAGCCTTCCACCAGCGCCTGGGTATTCAGGCGCTGGCTGAGTTCCACGGCGAGCAGGACCACATCGGTGTGCTCTGGCAAATGCGCAGGCACCGGCCAGCATTGCTCAACGATGCAACCGATGCGCTGCAACTGGTCCAGCACCACGCGGGCCTCGGCATCTACCGGGTGAATCACCAGCACGCGCAGGCCCTTGAGTTCGCGCAACAGCGAAGGTGCCTGGGTCATCTCGCACTCCCACTGTTCATGGCTGCACATCCAGCTGGTAATCGACCATGTAAGGGCTGGGTTTCACCGGCTGCTCGCTCTGCACCACCAGCTCGAAACGGCGTTGGTGGTCGAGACGCGCAATACGAGGCCACAGCCAAGTGTGCTGGGTGTCCGGGTCGATCTGCACGCGGCCCTGGGGCGCGTCGAACTGCGCACCGGCCAAGGCCTTGCGCAGCGCTTCAATGGACGAACCCTCGGCACGCCGCGCTGCTTCGGCGAACAGATGCACCTGGAAGTACGCCGCCTCACCCCCCGCCGTCAGCGGCGCCGTGTCACCGAAGCGCGTTCGGTAACGTGCGACGAACGCCTGGCTGGCAGGCGTCGCCAGGGTGGAGAACCACGGCGCCGCCGACACATGCCCTTCGGCCTCTTCATCGCTCATGTGCAACACGTCGACCTCGTTGGTCGCGAGGCTGACGATGGGCATGCGCGCCGGGTCGAAACCGGCCTGTCGGTACGCGCGGTGCAGGGCCGGAATATCGCTGCCGACGATGGTCGAGTAGATCGCATCCGGAGCCGTGGCCCGCGCCCGTTGCATCACCCGTTCGAAGTCCTCGGCGGTGGCGTGGAACGGCAAGTAGATCTCGTCCACCACTTCGCCACCGGCCTGTTCGAACAGTTCGCGCATGATGCGGTTGGACTCGAACGGGTACACGTAGGAGCCACCGACAAAGAGCACGCGGTTGCCGAAATGCGCCAGTACGTACTGCGCCAGTTGGACTGAGTTCTGGTTCGGTGCGGAACCGGTGTAGTAACACCAGGGCGAGTATTCAAACCCTTCGTAGAGGGTCGGGTAGAACAGCAGTCGGCGGCGGCTCTCGACCACCGGCAACACTACTTTGCGGGTGCTCGACATGTGGGTGCCGAACAACACCTGCACCTGGTGTTCGTCACACAGGCGCAGGGCGCTGTCGCGGTAGTCCGACGGTTCCGCGCCGGGATGGCCGTCCACTGGCACCAGTGGCCGTCCGTGGATGCCGCCGGCGTCGTTGACCTCGGCGATCGCCAGGTGGGTGGCATTGGCCTGGGTGGTTTCCGAGGCAGCGGTAAGGCTGCTCTCGGAAAACAGCAGGCCGACTTTGTAGTCAGAGGCGCTCATGAAATCAGGCTTTCCCAGTCGATATGTTGTTCAAAGGCGTGCGCGACCTGGTACAGCGTGGCTTCGTCGTAGTCCCGCGCCACCAGCATCATGCCCACTGGCAGGCCACTGGCAAGCCCACACGGGAGTGACAGGGCAGGGTGGCCGGTAACGTCGAAGGGCGCGGTGTTCGCGTTCATTTCCAGGGCCCGTTGCACCCACTCGCTGGGTGAGGCGTCTGCTGTCGGCAAGGTTGGCGCCTTGAGCGGTACGGTGGGCATCAGCAGCACATCGAAGTCCTGCAATTGCTGGTCGTAGGCCGCACGTAATTGCCGTGCAGCATTCTGAGCCTTGGCGTAGTACTGGCCGCCAAAACGCGTGTACGCGTATTCACCGGCCAGCAGGCAGGTTTTCAGGTCGTGGGGGAATTGCCCAGCCTGGGTCTGCCAGTCTTGCTGTGCGTTCATCAGGCTCTCTACGTACAGGCCTTTCCAATTCGAGCCGTAATTGTAGCCGCGCAGCAATTGGGTGGTGCCTTCCACCGCGATGGGTGTCCAGATGGCGTGGCCCAGGGCGTGCAGCGGTATCGAGATGTCCTCCACCCGTGCCCCGAGGTCTACGAACACCGCAGCGGCACGGCGTACCGCCGCGTCCACATCGGCCTCGGAGTTGGCATGCCCGAAGCCCTCGCGCACCACACCGATCCGCAGGCCTTTGCAGCCTTTTCCGAGGGCCTGAGTATAGGCTTCGGTCGGCACGACGCGGTCCTGCCTGGGGTCGAGGCCATCGGCGCCGGCCAGCACTTCCAGAAGCAGGGCGTTGTCGGCGAGGTTGGCACTCATGATGCCGGCGTGGTCCAAGGTCATCTCGATGGGCATGATCCCGGTGTAGGGGATCAACCCATGGGTCGGCTTCATGCCGTAGATACCGGAGTAGGCCGCCGGAATGCGGACCGAACCGCCCTGGTCAGTGCCGATGCCCAGGTCCACTTCGCCGGCCGCGATCAGCGCCGCGCAGCCCGACGACGAACCGCCGGTGGAATGCCCCGGATTACGCGGGTTGTGCACTGCGCCGGTGGCGTTGGTATGGCTGCTGCCCGACACACAAAAGAACTCGCAATGGGCCTTGCCCAGAATCTGTCCGGCAGCGTCCAACACACGTGTCGCGACAGTGGCGTCAATGTCCGGCACGTAGCCCTGCAGGGTCGATGCACCGTTCATCATCGGCACGCCGGCCAGGCAGATATTGTCCTTGAGCGCCACGCGCTTGCCGGCCAACTTGCCCGTTGGTGCCCCCTGAATCTCGGTGCGTACGTACCAGGCGTTGTAAGGGTTGTGCTGCGGCACCTGGCCGGGGCCGCGAGGGTAACGGGGGGGCGATGGCGAGGTTGCGATCCCGTCAAGACGGTCGTAGTCCTGCCACACGGCGTCGAGAATGTTCGCGTATTCGTGCAGCAGCGGCTCGGCCATTTGCAGGCCAAGGCTGTGGCCGACTTCGGTGAGATCGGCCAGGGTAGGGCGTTGAATAGACATGGCAGGTTCCTTATGCATGAAAGCCCATGAAGCGCTCAGCGATGGCTTCGGCGCTGGTGTGAGCCGGGTCGACCTCGTCCACCAGTTGGCCGTTCTCGATGATCAGTATGCGGTCGGACAGGGCACTGAGAAATTCGATGTCCTGTTCCACCAGGATCACCGCCAGATTCTGTTCCACACGTAGGCGCTGCAGGGTTTCAATGATTTCGTCGCAGATCGATGGCTGGATGCCCTCGGTGGGCTCGTCCAGCAGGATGATTTTCGGGTTGCCGCACAGGCAGCGGGCGAGGGCCAGCAGTTGTTGCTCTCCGCCGGACAGCGCGCCACCGGGCTGGTCGAGCAAGCGGTGCAGGCGCGGGAAGTACGCGAGGATGCGTTCGATGGTGGCGTCGGCTGCGGCGAAGTCCTTCACGCAGCCCATGCGCAGGTTTTCCCGCACGCTCAGGTACGGGAATATCTGCCGGCCCTGGGGCACATAGCCGATGCCGGCGCGGGCGCGTTGGTGGGCGGCGGCTTTGCTTAAGTCTTCTCCGGCAAAATGCAGGCTGCCGGCCATGGCGGGGATTTCGCCCATTAAGGCGCGCAACAGGGTGGTCTTGCCCATGCCATTGCGACCCAGTACACCGACGCAGGTGTTGGCGGCACAGCTCAAGCGGATGTCACGCAACACGGGAATACGCCCATAACCGGCGGATAGACCGATGACTTCAAGCATGTTTGATCTCCTGCTTGCCCAAGTACGCTTCGCGCACGGCCGGGTCCTGGGTCACTTCGGCAAAGCTGCCTTGGGCGAGGATTGCGCCTTGGTTGAACACGGTGACGGTGCCTGCGATCAGGCGGATGAACTCCATGTCGTGCTCGACCACCACCACGGTGCTGTGGGCGTTGATTTCTTTGATCAGCGCGGCGGTCTTGCGCACTTCCTGGTAGGTCATGCCGGCGGCGGGTTCGTCCAGTAATACCAACTCCGGGCGCGAGGCGAGGATCATGCCCAGCTCCACCCATTGGCGTTGGCCGTGGGCCAGGTCGCCCACCAGGCGTGCGCGCAAGTCGACCAGGCCGATGCGTTCCAGGGTCTGCTCGGCAGTGGCGCGGGCTTCGTTTGGCGCTTGTCGGCGACTGGCGGCCAAGCGCAGGTTTTCCAGCACATCCAGGCCGTCGAAGACGCTGGGGGCCTGGGTTTTGATGCCGATGCCGAGCCGGGCGACATGGTGCGGCGCCAGCCCTGAAATGCGCTGGCCCTTGAAGTGGCATACGCCGCGGGTGGGTTTGAGTTGGCCGCTGAGCATCTTGAAGAAGGTGCTTTTGCCGGCGCCATTGGGGCCGATCAGGCAACGCAGTTCGCCGCTTTCGAGGGTGAAATCCACGGCTTTGACCGCGTGAACGCCGCCGAAGCTGACGCCCAGGCCTTGGGTTTGCAACAGGCTCATAGTGCGCGCTCCTGTGCAGGTGTCGGTTGCGGGCGACGTTGGAAAACACGCGCTGCCCAACCGGTCAAGGTCGGCAGCAAGCCACGGGGCAGCAACATGACGAACACCAGCAGAATCAGGCCGAGCACAAAGCCGCTGTCCACATGCTGCTGTTCACCGAGGCGCGCCATCAGCGCCTGGATGCCGATGCACGCCAGGATCGGCCCGAATAAGGTGCCACGGCCACCAACGATGACCCAGATGATGATCTGCGCCGATTGCGCCAATCCGAACACGCCTGGGCTGACAAACGCGCCCCAGTTGGCGAACAGGCAACCCGCGAGCCCGGCGATGCCGCCACCCAGGCTGAACACGATCAACTTGTGCAGGCGCGTGTCATAGCCCAGCAAACCGGCGCGCTGTTCGTTCTCACGAATGGCCACCACCACTTTGCCGAAGCGGCTGGCGAGCAGCCCGCGCAGCCCCAGGTAACAGAGGATCAGCGCGGCGCCGATTACTTGGAACAGGGTTTCCGGTTCGAGCACACGCTCAGGGTTGAACGGCATGTTGAGGGTGGGAATGGCCGGAATGCCGTTGAAACCGCCGAGCAGTGCGCTGCCGATGTGGTATTCGGAGCCCGAGGTGGAGTTCATCACGTTGAACAGAATCAGCGTGACCGCCAGCGTAATCACCCCCAGGTACACGTCGCTGATGCCGCCGTAGAACATGAAGTAACCCATGGCGGCGGCGACCAGGGCGGGCACTGCGATGGCCAGCAGCACCGGCCAGGTGCTGTCGCCGATGTTCAGCACACCGATGGCATAGGCATAGGCGCCCAGGCCAAAAAACGCCGCCTGGCCAAAGCACAGGATGCCGCCGAAGCCCCAGATAAACGCAAGGCTCAGGGCCAGCAGGGCCATGACCAAGTAGATGGTTAAGGACAGCAGGGTAAACAGATCCAGCCACTGTGGCAGGACCGCCACCAGCAGCGCAGCCACGACGCAGCCGAGCACCGGTAACAGGGTGCGGGTATCAACAGGCATCAGAACGCCCTCCGAAAGAATCGACCGGTAATGCCCTGGGGCAGTACGCGAATCAGCACAATGGCCGCCAGCAGCAACGCCACTTCACCAAACACCGGAGTGCTGAAGAACGTCACCACCTGGCTGATCACGCCGAAGCCACCGGCGGCGGTGAGGGTGCCGGTGATCACTGCACTGCCGCCGCCGATCACGGTGATGAAAGCCTTCGCGATGTAGCTGGCGCCGAGGGTTGGAATCACCCCGGTGAGCGGCGCCAGCACGGCACCGCCTAAGCCCGCGAGCGCTGCGCCCAGGCCAAAGGTCAGGCTGTAGATCCGTCCGGGATTGGCCCCGAGTGCAGCGGCCATCTTGGCGTTTTGCATGGTGGCGCGGGCGCACAGGCCGAAGTGGGTAAACCGCAGCAGCGCCCACATGCCGAGCAGCACGGCGACCGCCACGGCGATCACAAACAGGCCGTAGCCGCTGGTTTGATAAGCGCCCACGGTGATGCCTGGCAACGGCGAGCTGATGCCCACCGTCGTGTTGCCGAACAGCATGGTGGCGGCGCCGGTCAGTGCCAGGCTCAGGCCCCAAGTGGCGAGCATGGTGTCGATCATGCGGCCATACAGGTGTCGCACCAGCAGGCGTTCCACCAGCATGCCGAACAGGCCCACGCTCAAGGGCGCCAGCACCAGGATCGAAATCCAGATCGGAACGTGCAGGTTGTGGGTGGCGAGCACGGCGACGTAACCGCCGAGCATCATGAATTCACCGTGGGCGAGGTTGATGATTTTCATCATTCCGAACACCACCGCCAGGCCAATGCTCAGCAGCACCAGCGTGGCGATGGCGCCCACGATTTGCAGGGAAAAAATGGCAGCCCAATCCATGTCGGCCTCCTTACAGCGCGATGCTGTATTGTTTGGCGTCGCGCGGGTTCTTCACCAGGTCGCACACCGCGGCGGTGTCGGACGGCGCTTGCTGGGCGAAGCTTTCGACCACCTCCAGGCGGCGGTCGCGGACTTCGGCGATGTGCACGTCGAGCACACAGTGGTGGGTCGCCGGGTCGATGCTGACCTTGCCGCTGGGCAGGTCCAGGCTGATGCCTTTTTCCAGGGCCTGGGTCACGGCCATGCGCTCCACCGTACCTGCCTGGCGCACGCCTTCGGCCCACAGCATCATGCCCTGGTAAGCGCCCATGGCCAGTTCGGTGATGTACGGATAGTCCGCGCCGAAGCGCTTATGGAAGCGCTCGACGAACGCCCGGTTCTGCGACGTGGCCAGTTCCTGCACATAGTTCTGGCAGATCAGGATGCCGTTGCATTCTTCCGGCGACAGCACGATGTGCTCGTTACCGCCGGCGAAGGTGGTGGAGGCAATCGGTAGCTTGCCGGTCATGCCTGCGGCTTTCCACTGGCGATAGAACGACATGTGCGCGCCGCCCACCAGCGCCGACCAGACAAAGTCCGGCTTGGCTTCCTGGATCTTCGAGATCGTCGCGCCGAAGTTGGTCACGTCCAGTGGGAAGAACTCGATGCCGACGCTTTCGCCGCCCGCTTGCTCGACGTACTTTTTGACCCAGGCGGTGACGATCTGCCCGTAGTTGTAGTCCGCCGCGACGATGTAGACCTTCTTGCCCCACTTCTTGGTGACATGGGACACCAGCTTCTCCACGGTCTGGCCGGGTGTGACACCGGTGCCGAAGAAGTTGCGGTCACACACGCCGCCTTCGTATTGGTTGTTGTAGAAATACAGGGTCTTGTAGCGGTCCAGCACCGGACGCACCACTTCCCGCGACGCCGACGTGATACCGGCGTGCACCACCGCCGCGCGATCCTTGAGCGCGGCCTGTTGGGCGTATTGCGCGTAAAGCTGCATGTTCGACTGGGTGTCGTACTTGATCAGGTTGAGCGGGCGGCCGAGCAAGCCGCCGGAGCTATTGAGTTCTTCGACAGCGAAGGTCAGCGCATCGACGATGGGTTTGCCGTAGATGTCGAGGCCGCCGGAGTTGTCATACAGCGAGGCGATATTGATCGCGTCGTCGGCAGCAAACGCCGAGAAACTCTTGAGGCTCAACGTGGACACAGCAGCCGCGGAAATCGCAGATGCACGCAGGAAAGCACGACGATTCATAGCCATTCGGAAGACTCCTGAAACCCGGACTCCCTATCCACTGCAGCCCGAAGCACGCCAGGAAAAGCGCCGGGCATGACGGTTTGCAATGAAGGAAAGAAGGTCTGGGAAGAAATGCAGGCGGGGAAGGAGGGCCTGATTTCACATACCGACGGCGCTGTCGGCTGGATATGTGATTCGCTTCACTTGGAGACACCAGCCGCATCGTTGAGGCTGGGTCGCCCACCCTGAGAGGATGAGGGAAACGAGTGCCGCATGGCGCGGCGATAGCTTAAAAGCAAGCTTCAGGCCATAAACGCTATGTTTATGATTTTAAAGGAAACCAGGGTGTATGGCGACGCTGGCCACGCTCCGAAAAATGTCACCTGGGTAGAAACGACGCACCGTGTGCGTGCGTTTGGAACAGGTGCGCGGTTGCTTTACGCCGTGTAAACGGCGCCTCAAGAGCCACGCCCACGCTTGCATGATGCAAATACGGTCAGTGTTCAATCTGTCGTCGCGTGAGCACGGGAGAACGGCGAGGCGATATTCTCAGGCTACGGCTTCAGTTTTAACGGGTGAACGCTTCATGCGTTTTGCATAAAAAGTTTTGATTGTTTTTGAAAGGGTTTTTTCAATCAGGAAGTATGAAGCGATGGACAGCGAAATTAAAAAGATGACAAAGACTGAAAAATTAATCGTACTGGATTCAAAAAGAAACTGAGTCGGCAGCATTTGGAAAGCAAGGTGAGCCGGCGCTTGCAGTATGTAAAGCGAATAGCTGGATTCTCCGAGTATGACAAGCACGGGTATGAAGGGGGCTTTTTTTAGTAAGTTGTTTGCTATGGCGCAAAAGTAAATCGCTGGGGCAAACAGGATAGCTGTGAAACTACTTCCGTACGCTAAGTGCGCGCCGATGGCATCATCTATTCTTGGGCCGTAATCAATGATCTTGCCGATAATGGCGAACGACACGATGCTGAGAACGAGCGCAGTCTTCTCCCCGACGACGTTGCGCAATACGCCTGCTTTGAACATGAGCCCGGCAGTGAACCCAAGGACAAAGCTGCACAGGTGTGAAGGTGGAAAATAATTGATCAGCGAGTGCAGGCGCGGACTGGTATTGCCATAGGGGTCTGTACGGCTGTAGTAGCTGAGCACGACTTGGCTGAAAACCCAAAGGAGTAGCGAGGACGCCAGCCACACCTTGAGGCGTACGTCTTTTTTTGTATTGCTGACAAAAATCAGCAATGGGCAAATCAAATAGAAAAACATCTCAACTGAAACAGACCAGCCAGGGTAATTTAAAGTCGTTGCGTATTTTGGGAACCACGCTTGAATAAGGGCGGCGGATATAAAAAATTTGCCGTTTAGTGAGCTGCTTGTTATTGCCATGTAAGCCAGTAGCGCTATTAGATAAATGGGCAATATCCTGGCGGCTCTGTTTACATAGAATTGTGAGGTCGGAATGTTCTTTTTTGTATTCGATAGGGCGAGCACAAAGCCTGACAGTACGAAAAAGAAAGTGACCATGATCGGCCCGCAATTCAGTATCGTTGGCAAGCTTGCGTAAATTTGCGTTTCTTTTCCGTAATGGAAAAGAACCACTACGATGGCTGCAACAAAGCGCAGAAATGTTAAAGACTCTAGCCGCTCTACGGGCAATTTTGCATTTCCCAAGGACTCATCAATTGTGTTGCAGGCATGCATTTTTTGTTCGGGCACGATTCCTTTGCCTCTTGAGATGTCGCGTGAATAGTTGGCTTTTATCTAGCGGGCACGAGAAAACCGGTACCACGCCGACTATTAGCCGGTGATGGCTGCTGGGTTCTCCCTGATAGGTGGGCGCGCAGACGCGTGACCAAAGCCACATTTCGACAATTCGCTTTGTAGGAAGGTTCGTTGCGGGCAGTCAGATTGTTGTGCGCGTACGGCAGGCGCGGTTTGGAGGCCGAGCTTGAGCCCGAAGAGGCTCTGGCGCCTTTCTGACGGGCAAAAAAAAGCCCGCTTGTGGGCGGGCCTAAAGGGAATTCTTCAAAGGAGTAGGGTGATTTAGCACCCTGTCCTGTAAATGCCAGGTGAAAAGGATGTCGCAAAAGCAGAAAGCCACGCACGTAGCGGGCTCTATGTAACACCTGGGGAAGTTGTAATCGTCAGGATTCCCGACTCAATAGATGGCGCTCCGAAGGGCAGATACAAGAAGCTCAGCGCGAAGATCGTCCAGCAAACGCCAACGATCAGTGCGAACGGACCCACTACTTTCCCGTGACTGAGCCAAAACCTCGCGATTAATGGCTTATGGCCGCCATTGGTCGGCAATAACGAGATCACGCCGAACGCGCCCGGCAACCTAATACATACTGACTCATCTCACCATTAGGGGCCCTCGATGAGAGAGGCACAGCGAAGACTAGCCATGACAGCCTGGCGCGACCTGTTTACACAGGCCGTAAGTCAAACGGACGCAGAGGTTAAGTATTTTGGATTGCTGCGGCGGGCTGACGCGATGGAGCTTGCCGAACTCATCACCAGCGATGAGTGGAGAAAGCTAGTGCAGCAGGCGGGAGCAATGCTTTCCAGCACCGCAGAGTGTATGGGCGGACCTGGTTAGGGCAGAGACTTGGTTGCTTCGGTTTCTTCGTCTATCGCCATGCTGGTGGTGGCTGGATCCCCTCGCAGGTACGGAGTCGCCACAGAAGCTTTAAGGGTTAAGTAGCACGGCACATATTTTTTACTGAGTTTCCCTATCTGAGCCCAGCGCGATTGCTGGGCTTTTTTGCTATGCAGTCATGAGAACAGCGAAGTAGTCGGTGAAGTATGCCGATTTGATTTGCGTCGGCGGAACGCCAGGGAAGGGAGTTGCGAAGCAGTGTCAACAATTGCGGAGCGCAAAAGATAAGGGCCTGCATGACGTTAATCATGCAAGCCCTTGATATCTATGGTGCCCGAACCCGGAATCGAACCGGGACGCCCTTACGAGCGGGGGATTTTAAGTCCCATGCGTCTACCAGTTTCGCCATTCGGGCGGTAGCGCGGTGTAGCAGGGTTGGGAATATATAGATCAAGGCGCGTATGCGCAAGGCCGTAACGCACCTTTGTTGGGCATCGAGCAAGATGAAAAAGCTCGAAAGATCAGTGGGCTACAGGGGTTTTAAAAGAGAGTCCAGTAGGTTTCTGCTACCCGAACACAAGAATCACAGATGGGCATCATGAATCTTCAGCAGAAAGGCAGAGCGATCGCAAACAAGCCCCGGTTTAGCCGGAGCTTGCGTGTGCAGGCCTAAACGAAAGGCTGGCCGCTGAACCCTCTGGGCAAACGCTGCAACCCTGGCAGGTCGGTGAGACGTTGGGTCCAGGCGCTGCGCCAGTCAGTGGCGGTGGGTGACTTGGCTTTGCGCGAAGCACGCCGAGCGGCATTGCGTTGGGTGCGGCGGGCTTCCTTGTAGGCCTCAGTGTTGCGGCAGGTACGGCACTTGACCCGGTTCAGCTCAGCGCTGGAGGGGAGGTTGGTACCGTGGTGGCCGCAAGCCAGATGCCCGGCGACCTTGAAGTGAATGACCATGTAAGCGTCTCCTTCTTATGGGGTGCACCCATCGGTAAACCCACGACGGGTGCGAAGAGGGCGGGCGCAGAAAGATCCCGGCACCTGTCATTACGACCTCACAGTTGCCTAGGCGTTCGTTTATGGCTCTAGCCTGCTCAGAAGCGCGCTGCCGTCAGTCGATCAGTGCCAGCAGGTCCGTGTCGCCGACATCCACTCCGGCCTGGGTCAGCAAGGTGGTCGCCTGACCCCGGTGGTGGGTCTGATGATTGAAAAAGTGCAATAGCAGGCTGGAAAAGGGCTTGTCGGCGGCGGCGCCACGCATGTTGTGGTAATGCAAGCGCAGGTCGAGATCAGGCTCGCGCAGGGTCTTGGTCCAATCGATGATCAGTTGGTCCAGCCAGGCACGACGGGCAGCCAGCGCGCTAAGGTCGGCAAAGGCCAGATGCTTGAGGTCGACGGGCATGGCAATGGCTTCCAGTGGGGCCAGCGCTGTAAAGCCTGCCGGGTGCTGGGCGAAGCGTTTGAGCCAGACCGTGTCTCCCTGCGCCAGGTGGTTGAGTGTGCCGAGTATCGAGCCGAAAAAAGCCTGACGGTCCGTGCGTAATTGCGCATCCGAAAGCCTGGCGGCGGCGTCATAGACTTTGCGATTCATCCACTGGTTGTAGGTCGCCATCAGCGCAATCTGCTCGATTCGGTTCACGGGTTTCCCTGCTTGAATACGCGCCCGCTCGGCGGTCATGGAGTTTCGGCAGCGGCGGACTATGGTTGTTGAACGCCAATTCTACGCGCGCAAGGGTGACACCATGAACACAAGCGACCTACTCGAACAACTGCTGCGCGCCGGGCAGTCCGGCGGTGGCGCTGCTGGCGGCGGTCTGGGCGGGCTGCTCGGCGGTTTGCTCAAGGGCACCAGCACCGGCAATGCCTCGGGCGGTGGCGGTCTGGGTGGATTGTTAGGCGGCCTCGGCGGCATGCTCGGTGGCGGGGCGGCGACACGTTCTGCACCGGGGCGCTCCGGCGGGATGAATTACGCGGCGTTGGCGTCGTTGGGGATGATGGCGTTCAAGGCGTATCAGGCATGGCAGAGTCAGCAGGCCTCCAAACCGCAGTCGTCCTTTCAGACAGTCGACCAGCTGGGTGGCCCTGAAGCCGAGGCCCACAGCCATGCGGTGTTGCGTGCCTTGATTGCCGCGGCGAAGGCCGACGGTCGGATCGATGACGCAGAGCAGCAAATGATCTCCACTGAACTGGGCAAGCACACCGACGACCCGCAACTGCAGCAGTGGCTCGACGCCGAAGTCGCCAAGCCCTTGGATGCTGCGGACTTTGCCGAATTCGCACATGACCCGGCGATAGCGGCCGAGGTGTACCTGGCCAGTGTGATGCTGGTGGATGATCAGCAGGACGCAGAGCGCAATTATCTGGATGAGCTGGCGGCTACGCTGAGCATTGATCCTCAAATGCAGCTGCAACTTGAGCAGCAGCTTAAAACCCCAGCGTAGGCAGCGCCTGCCGCATTGGCCTTCGACACGACGGCGATAAGCAAAACAACGCTCAGGGCCAGGCCGATAAAGATCAGATTGCGCCGCAGTGCACGACGTTTGGCCGGCGGCAACAGCAGCAGGCTGTGGCGCACATCGCGGCGGTGACGCGCGCGGTATTTGGCAAACCCGTCAGGGCGCTTTGGGGTGTGTAGGTTGTGCATGACGCACCTCGCTTGGGTTCAGTTTTCTACGGTAAGTACCGAAATGCCGCTGGCTCGGGCCTGGCAGACCAGCTCCGATGTGTCCTCACCGCCCGGCAAGGCGATGACCACGTCGGGGTGGCTGTCGGTCAGCATGAAGTGGTTGCGTTGGCGTTCTGCCTGCTTGCCGTGGCGTTGCCAATTGGGTGGGTAACGCACCACGTCGATACCGATTTCACGGGCCCATTCTTCGATGTCGCTGCCGAGAAACTGGTTGCCGCCGTGGATCAGCACCTGCACCGGGCGCAGGCGATGGTAGGCGTCCAGCACCTGGCGAGACTTTTTGGTGTCGGCGTAATGACGACCTGCACAGATCAAGATGCGCATAGTCCGATTCCTTGTAAGACACGGTGGCGGCCCAGCGACCGCCACCGTTTAAACGGCAGGGGTGATCAGTACCACTGCTTGAAGCGGCGGATGTAGATCGTTTTCATCAGTTGGGCCACGCAGCAGTAGCTGAGCAAGGTGCCCAACAGCCAAGGGAAGTAAGCCAGTGGCAGTGGCTGCAAGCCCACCAGGGTGCCCAGGGGCGAGAACGGCACGTAGATCCCCAGTACGATCACCAAGCAGGTCATCATCAGCACAGGCCATGCGGCCGTGCTCTGGAAGAAGGGGATCTTGCGGGTGCGCAGCATATGCACCACCAGGGTTTGCGACAGCAGTCCTTCGATAAACCAGCCGGACTGGAACAGCGTCTGCATCTCGACGCTGTTGGCGGCAAACACGTACCACATCAGCGCAAAGGTAGTGATGTCGAAAATCGACGAGGTCGGCCCGATCCACAGCATGAAACGGCCGATGTTTTTCGCGTCCCACTTGCGTGGCTTGGCCAGGTATTCCTTGTCCATCTTGTCCCACGGCAACGCCAGCTGGGAGATGTCATACATCAGGTTTTGCAGCAGCAAGTGGATCGCCAGCATCGGCATGAACGGGATAAACGCACTGGCCACCAGCACTGAGAACACGTTGCCGAAATTGGAGCTGGCGGTCATGTTCAGGTACTTCATG
The DNA here is from genome assembly GCF_900187495.1 of Pseudomonas sp. Irchel 3H9. NCBI lineage: Bacteria > Pseudomonadati > Pseudomonadota > Gammaproteobacteria > Pseudomonadales > Pseudomonadaceae > Pseudomonas > Pseudomonas sp. Irchel 3H9. Next base: position 775,009 of record NZ_FYDK01000002.1, read on the forward strand.
ATATTGCCGAAGGTTTCGCGGCCCTTGAGCACGCCTTCCTCCAGCACCATCAGGCTTTTTTCCAGCAGGATGATGTCGGCCGACTCCTTGGCGATGTCGGTGCCACTGTCCACCGAGATGCCCACGTCGGCATCGCGCAGCGCAGGGGCATCGTTGATGCCGTCCCCGAGGAAGCCCACCGTATGGCCGTTGGCTTGCAGGGCCTTGAGCACACGGGATTTCTGCAACGGCGTGAGTTTGGCGAATACCGTGCGTTCCTCCACTCGGCGCGCGAGGGTGACGTCGTCCATCAATTCGATTTCAACGCCCAGCAGCGGTTGGCCGGGCTCAAGTCCGACCTGACGGCAGATCTTGCTGGTGACGACCGCGTTGTCGCCGGTCAGCACTTTGACCGCCACGCCGATCTGTTGCAGTGCGGCAATCGCAGGGCCGGCGGTTTCCTTCGGTGGATCGAGGAAGGTCAGAAAACCGTGGATCACCAGGTTGCGCTCATCGACGGTGGTGTACTGCTGGCGTGCCAACGCCTTGGGGATCGTGCGAGTCGCCACCACCAGCACGCGAAAGCCGTCTTCGTTGTAATCGTTGGCAATTGACAGCAGTTGCTCGCGACGGCGCTCATCCAACGGCACCGCGGCGCCAGCGTCCATTACATGGGTGGAAATACCCAGCATCTCTTCCACGGCGCCTTTGCACACCAGCAGATGGTCGTCGGCCGCGTCCCTGACCACGATGGACAGGCGGCGGCGTACAAAGTCGAAGGGCAACTCATCGACCTTGCTGTAGGCAAACGGCACTTGGAATGTCGGGTTCTGTTGCGAAAACTGCACCACCGCCTGGTCCATCAGGTTCTTCATGCCGCTCTGGTGGTAGCTGTTGAGCCAAGCCAGGGACAGCACGGCATCATCACGCTGGCCTAAGGCGTTGACGTGATGTTCGAGGATGATTCTGTCCTGGGTCAGGGTGCCGGTCTTGTCGGTGCACAACACGTCCATGGAGCCGAAGTTCTGAATCGCGTTGAGGCGCTTGACCACCACTTTGCGCTTGGCCATGGCCGTGGCGCCCTTGGCCAGGTTGGCGCTGACGATCATCGGCAGCATTTCCGGGGTGAGGCCCACGGCAACCGCCAGCGCAAACAGGAAGGCATCGCCCCAGTCACCCTTGGAGAAGCCGTTGAGGAAGAACACGATGGGCACCATCACCAGCATGAAGCGGATCAGTAGCCAACTGACACTGTTGACCCCACGGTCGAACGCGGTCTGCACTCGCGAGCCGACAATCGCCTTGGCCAGGGAGCCAAAGTAGGTACGCGGTCCGGTGGCCACCACCACGGCCGTGGCCCGGCCGCTGACCACGTTGGTGCCCATAAAGCAGATATTGGGCAGGTCCAACAGGTTGCCTTGATCGGCGATCACCGGCCCTGCGGTTTTTTGCGTAACGTCGCCCAGGGTGTCGTACTTCTCCACTGGCAAGGCTTCGCCGGTGAGCACGGCCTGGCTGATAAACAGGTCTCGGGATTCGATCAGGCGGATGTCGGCGGGGATCATGTCACCGGCCGACAGTTGCACGATATCGCCCGCCACCAGGTCGCGCATCGGTACTTCGCGCAGGGTCGGTTGGCTGCCCACTTGCTCACGGCGCAGTACGGTGGCGGTGGTGCGCACCATGGCCTTCAAGGCCTCGGCGGATTTTGCCGAGCGGTGCTCCTGCCAGAAGCGCAACAGGCTGCTGAGCAGGACCATGGTCATGATGATGATGACTTTGGTCGGGTCAGCGTCTTCGCCTTCCTGCATCGGCAGCCAGCAATCGGTAAAGAAGCTGATGGCGCCCAGGGTCAGCAGCACGTAGATGAACGGGTTGTTCAGTGCGTGCAGGAACTGGATGAGGGCGTGCGGCGGCTTGTCATGGGCGACTTCGTTAGCGCCTTCCCGTTGCAGACGTGCAGAGGCGTCCAATTCGGTCAGGCCATCCTGGGTGGCGCGTACGTTGGCCAGGGTGGCTTGCAGGCCGTTTTGGGCTTCGCGGGCGGCACGCATCGACAGTTTGGTGCCTTCGCAGGTGCTCTTTTTCTTGCTCAGTGGCGTGTTTTTTACGGCGCTCATTGTTTGTACTCCTGTCGCCAATTCTCGACAAAACATACCCTGTACTTACCTGAATACAGGCGAGCAAAAGCATGCCGAGCCGCGGACTTCGCGATCGGTTTTATTAAAGTGTTCACATAACTTCTATAAGGCCCGCCAACAGCGCGTTAGTTAACTAACGTGCAGCGGGCTACGACTGGATGCGTTCATAAAGAACTCCAGGGAATAAATAAGAAAGTTGCTGTTTTCAGCCAGGTCAGGCGGCGCGAGCGCTCACATACAGACCGAGCATCAAGCCAGCGTGAGCCAGGCTGGAAACCTTCGGTCTCTGCGGGTCTTGAGGGTCGGCATGTTCCCAGTGCTGCATCAATTGGCCGCTTTGCGGGCAGATACGCCAGTGCGCCAGCGGTCGGGCTGGATGCACTTGAGGGGAGGGTGCAACAAAGGTCGACCGGGCAGGGCAAAAGCCTGCGGGTGCTCGGCCTGGCTTGGCGCGCAGGGCTGCGGCCAGCGTGCGTACATCGGGTAAAACAAGGAGTTGGAAGGTCATAACACACCTCGGGACCGGACGGGCATCCGGTGAGGCAGTTACGGTGGAGCATCAAGCTCTAGCGCAGCTTACCGGACCGGGGAGACGAGTCCTGTCATATTCTGGGTTTGGCGCCCGACGCCCGCAAATGCGGTGCTCGGACAGCGACTAGATACTGTGTCCATTGGCTTCTTTTTTGAGGTTTAAAAAAGGCCCCAGTTGCGGGCAGGGGCAATCTACTCAGACAGTTACAAATTGTCAATGCATGATTAATTAAACTGATCAGTGTTCAGACTTTATTCAGACAGAACGCGTCGGAAGTTGTTGGCTATATAACTTCATATACCGTGCGCGGCGAGAATCGCCAGATATATCAATACCAGCCCGCAGGCGCCATAACTGATGCGTTGCCACAGGGGCGAAGCGTTTTTGCGTAACAGGTTAACCAGCGCCGCGATCAGAAAGCAGGACAACACCGATGCCAGCATGAAGCCTGCAAAAAACATCAAGGTTTGCCCATGGCTGGGCGTGGCGCCGACAATGCCAGACAAGGCACTGCCCAATGCCCCCCAGTAAACAATGTTCTTCGGATTGGCCAACGAGATCGCCGCGCCCACCGCCAAGGCATTCTGCCCGGAGCTGGCCGGTGCGCTGCCGGCTTCGGGCAACTGCCAGGCGTCGATGAGGCTACGCACGCCTAGCCACGCCAGGTACAGCGCGCAGACAATGGTCAGCGGCACACGCACGGCGTCGTGCTGGATCAGCAGGGCAATGCCGGTCAGGCCGATCACGGCCCAGACGGCGTCACCGACCAGTGAGCCGATCTGCACCATCAGCGCGGGAGTAAAGCCGTGAAGCAAGCCGCGCCGTAAGGTCTCCGCCAGCACGGCGCCAGGGGAGAGGCAAAACACAAACCCGAATACCAGCGCGTAGAAAAAGATCGTCAACATGCCCGCGTTCCTTCAATTGATGGGGGCAGTGTGAGGCGCAGGTTGGAGGGTGTCTTGAACCAGATTGCGCAGTTCAACGTTTTACGACGTTCTGGTAACGACCCGGGGTCATGCCGTAAGCCGCGCGAAAATGCCGATTGAGGTGGCTCTGGTCGGCAAACCCGAGGTCATGGGCGACGTCCGAGGCTGGCGCGCCCATGCGCAACAAACCCTTAGCGCGACGGGTGCGCAGTTGCATGGCCCACTGCCGAGGACTGAGCCCGGTGGCTTTCTGAAAGGCGCGCAGCAGGTGGAACTTGGACAGCCCCAACTCATCGCCGAGGTGGTCCAACGGCAGCGATTGATGCAGGTGCGCCGCCAGCAACTCCTGGGCGCGGCTGACCATGGGGTTGGCCGTGGCAGGGGTGCTGGGCAGACGCACGCCGCTGATCGCGACCACCTCTCCCAGCAGCGACACCAAGGCGTCTTCGTTCAGCTCGCGAACCAAGGCGTCGACGCTCAATGCGCCTTTCACCGCCGCCGCCAGGCGTTGCGCGAGCAGCGGTTGAAAACATAACGGGCGATCAAACTCCAGGTGCGCCAAGCCCAAGTCCGCGGCCAATTGATCCGCCGTGACGTAGAGGCTGACGAACTGCCAAGGCGCGCCATCCGCCGCACCGCCGCCTTGAATCTGCCCTGGGTTGTACAGCGTAATGCTGCCCGGCCCGGCGTCGAATTCCCTGCGGTCCAGCCAGACTTTCTCCTCGCCCACCAGGTTCACGCCGATCACACACTCGTCGTGGCTATGGCGAGCGAACGTCAGGCCGGTGCAAACCGTGCTGCTGACTTCGTAGTTGCCAAGCCAGGCGTGTTGCAGGGCTTTCATCGGCATTCTCCGTCAGATACTCAGACGCAGGGCGAGGGCAGCGAGGGTGACCAGCAGCACCGGCAAGGTCAGCACAATCCCGACCTTGAAGTAGTAACCCCAAGTGATGGTGATGCCTTTGCGCGCCAGGATATGCAACCACAGCAAAGTGGCGAGGCTGCCGATGGGGGTGATTTTCGGGCCCAGGTCGCTGCCGATGACGTTGGCGTAGATCATCGCATCCTTAACCACGCCCACGGCATGGCTGTGCTCAATGGACAACGCGCCGATCAGCACTGTGGGCAGGTTGTTCATGACTGACGACAGCAAGGCTGTCAGCACGCCGGTGCCCATGGCCGCGCCCCACACGCCGTACTCGGCAAAGGTGTCGAGCCAGGTGGCGAGGTAATCCGTGAGGCCAGCATTACGCAGGCCGTAGACCACCAGGTACATGCCCAAGGAAAAGATCACGATCTGCCACGGCGCTTCCTTCAGCACTTTGCGCGTGGAGATCTTATGGCCCTTGGCGGCGATGACCAGTAAGAGCACGGCACATACGGCGGAAATCGCACTGATGGGAATGCCCAGTGGCTCAAGCGCGAAACAGCCGACCAGCAGGATGCCCAGCACCCACCAGCCAGCGCGGAAGGTGGCACGGTCGTGGACGGCACTGGCGGGGTCGGCCAGGTCGGCGGGGTCGTAGGTTTGCGGGATGTCGCGGCGGAAGAACCACAGCAACACCGCCAGCGTGGCCGCGACGCTGACAAAGTTGACCGGAACCATCACCGCCGCATATTCGTTGAAGCCGATCTTGAAGTAGTCCGCCGAGACGATGTTCACCAGGTTCGATACCACGAGTGGCAGGCTTGCAGTGTCGGCGATAAAGCCTGCACCCATGACGAACGCCAGGGTCGCCGCCGGCGAGAAACGCAGGGCCAGCAGCATCGACATGACAATCGGAGTAAGGATCAGTGCCGCGCCGTCATTGGCGAACAGCGCCGACACCAGCGCACCGAGCAGCACCATATAGGCAAACAAGCGACGGCCGCGTCCACGGCCCCAACGCGCCACATGCAGCGCGGTCCAGGCGAAGAAACCGGCTTCATCCAGCAACAGGCTGATGATGATCAGCGCGACAAACGTGCCGGTGGCGTTCCAGATGATGTGCCATACCACGGGGATGTCCGAAAGGCTGACCGCGCCGCAGGCGAGGGCCAGGATCGCGCCCAAGGTGGCGCTCCAGCCGACGCCAAGCCCCTTGGGCTGCCAGATAACCAGGACGATGGTGGCGATAAAAATAGCAACGGCGACAAGCATGAATTAACGCTCCGGTGGCTCAGCGGCAGGTGCTGGCCCGTTGTGGTCTGCAACCATGGCGGGTTGTATGAAGGGGGTTAGGGAATATACGTATTTCCCGATATTTCAGCCAAACCTTGTTTCAATTGACGTGGATCAAACACCGACAAATCAACCACAAGTGATTGAAATTAAAATGAAACACGAATGTCCTAAAGTGCCCGCCCATTGCTGAAGAAGGAAGACCCCGCGTGACCCGTGCCACTCGTAACCTGCGCAAGACCCTGGATTCCGTCGCGGAAAATAACGAAACCGCGGCGTTTGACCTGATGCGCGCCGTCGAAAAGCTCGGCGATGAAGTGCTGCGTCAGCGCTTGCTCAATACGATTCATCGTCTGAACCAGGACGCCTACGAATTGCGTGAAGCTCGCGACTCGGTGGAGCAGGTCTCTGTAAAGCTCGCTTGAGCAAGATCGTTCAAGACAACTCCCTGATTACGCTGGCATGCTTGTCGACTGTCTGTCGATGAGCCGTCTCCATGCCTACTGCCTTACCTCATTACGCCTTCGCTCGCGGCGCCATCGCCGTTATTCCCTTGTCCCTGGCGTGTGCCCCTTGGGGGCTGCTGGCCGGCTCCATGGCCATCGATGCTCAATTCACCCCGCTGCAGGCCCAAGGCCTTTCCGCCATTGTGTTCGCCGGTGCTGCGCAACTGGTTGCCATCGGGATGGTCAAGAGTGGCGCCAGCCTGATTTCCATCGTGCTGACCACCTTGCTGCTGACGTCCCAGCATTTGCTGTACGGCATGCATATGCGCCCCACGTTGTCGGCACTTAATAACCGTTGGCGCATGAGCCTGGGGTTTCTACTGACCGATGAGTTCTTCGCACTGGTCAGCCACTATGATCGCCAGACCTTCAATCGCTGGTTTGCCTTGGGCGTCGGCCTGACGTTTTATATCGCCTGGAACCTGTTCACCCTGGCCGGCATCGTGTTGGGCAAAAGCATTCCCGGTCTTGATCAACTGGGCCTGGAATTTTCCATTGCCGCGACGTTTATCGCTCTGATCACCCCCGTTGTGCGGGATGTGCCGACCGTGGTCTGCGTTGCGGTGTCGCTGCTGTGTTCGGTGTGGCTGAGTTTCCTGCACTGGGAGTCAGCGGTGGTGGTGTCCGGCGTGCTGGGCATGAGCGCAGGGTTTGTCTGCAAGCGATTGGGAGTAGGGCAGCGATGATTTACCTGATGATTGTGGGCATGGGCCTGGTGGTATTTCTCAACCGCTACCTGTTTATCGAACCGCGCCTGCCGGTGCGCCTCAACCGTGGCGCTCGGGAGTTTCTCGGGTTTGCCGTGCCAGGTATGCTTACAGCGATTTGCGGGCCAATTATTTTTCTCGCTGACCATCAGCTCAACCTGAGTCCGGCCAATCCCTATTTGCTGGCGGGTATCAGTGCGGTCGCGTTGATGTTCTGGACGCGCAATGTGCTGCTTACGGTGCTGCTGAGCATGGCGTTGTTCTATCTGTTCCGTTGGTGGCTCTGACGCGCAGGCAAAAAAAAAGCCCGCGGGAGGGCGGGCAGAAGGGAGACTTCTAAAAATGAGCCAAGCCACTATAGATGGCACGCTCCTGCGTCACAGTGAAACAAAGTTCATCCAGGCGTCAGTCAGCTGCGCGGCAATGCTACAGTCGCGTTTTTTTCATGGAGGCGATGGCATGCACAAGGTGGTAATGGGCGCATTGGTATTGGCAGCACTGACCGGCTGCGCAGGTTCGAAGATGAACGAAGCCCGTTCGGGAGCCCCCTACAAGACTCTGGCATCGGACAAGGCCACCCTGGTGGTTGCCGAGTGCATCCAGTTTGGCTGGCAGGATGAAAGCGTGTTTGGCGTCGATGCCGGCGGCTTCAAAGAGCCGAACGGGGCGGGTGGTTTCACCGTCTACACCACCGGTGGCGATTACTTCGTCGACGTGCAAAGTGCGGGTGCCGGATCGTCCGTCAAATACTACGCCGCCGAGGATGAGATGCCTGCCAAGCGTCGTTTGGCCGCGCTGGCGACTTGTCTGTAGTCCCTTGCCTTAGTCTGTTTAGGAAACGCCCGGCGGGACAGCCGCCGGACATTCGCTTATCATTCTCACTGCTCGCCCGGCTTGATGGCTCTTTACCAGTACAAGGACGTCGAGGCCAAATTGTCGGGCGAGCATCTTTTCCCCTTATCGCGGCATGAAACCCAAGTGCCAGCGACGAGGGATCTTCAGTGACACCACTCCCAACACCCCAGCCAACACAGTGCTGACCAGCAACGCCTTCAGGCCCATCTGCTGCTCCAGCAACGCGCCGATCACGGCCCCCACAAACATGCCGCCCCACGGGATCAACTGCACCCGCCAGCCATTGCGACGCTCGCCCAGCATCCAACGCCCCAGGCCACGGCCAAAACGAGACAACGCACCCGTGACGTAGGTAAGGCCTACGGGCAAACCGTTGACCTCTTCGACGGCCGCATTAAGCATGCCCATTGCAATGATCGCTGCCAGCAACGCGGGCAAGGTATCGTCTGACGGCCACAGCGCGCCTGCGCACAACAACGCAGCAATACACAGCAGCAAAGGCAGTGCATGCCGCTTGCCAAAACGACTCACTACTACGCCCAATGCGTTGCCGACCACGAAGGTGGCGACCAGCAATAACAATCGCGCCGTCAGCCCCAAGTCCCCGGCACTGATTGCCACCGCAAGGCGCGTAGTGTTGCCGCTCATGAACGAAACGAAGTCGCCGCTGGCCATAAAACCGATGGCGTCGGTCATGCCCGCCAGCACCGAAAGACTGGCCACCAGCATCATGCCGACCCGGCCGCGCCAACGCTGTCGATGGGCAAGTGCAGCATTGACGTAAGGCTTTCGGGACGAAGGCAGCATAGGACCGGGCTCCACGGTGAGATTATCCGGCCACTACGGTAGGGCGCTTTGACCACGCATGCAATGACCTCAGACAGCTTCCAGGCGCCAGCCCTCCTGCGTCCAGTTCAAGCGGTGCGTCGGCCCGATCGCCTGCACAAACGCCTCATCATGAGACACCACCACCATCGCTCCGCTAAACCCTTGCAGCGCCTGCTCAAAAGCCCTCACTGATTCCAGGTCCAAGTGATTGGTAGGCTCGTCGAGCAGCAACAGTTGCGCGGGCACGTGGCGCCACAGGGCAATCGCCATCGCGGCTTTCAAACGTTCGCCGCCGCTGAGTTGCACCGCGGGTTGTGTCACGCGCAGGGCGTCCAGTTGCAGCAAGGCCAGGCGCGCACGCAACTCGGCTTCGGTTAGCGGTGTACCGAGCAGGTTGAGCTGTTCGATGATCGAGCGCTGGTTGTCCAGCAGGGTGAGATGCTGATCAATGTAGGCACTGGGCACGTGCACGCTGCATTGCCCCGTGACCGTTTGCCATTGGCCAGCCAACAGCTTGAGCAGCGTGGACTTGCCGCAACCGTTCGGCCCATGCACCGCGACACGTACCGGGCCTGTTAGGTGCATGTTGACGCACCTCGCGGGCAGCCACGGCAGTTGGGCATCGATTAAGGTCGCGACTGTGCGCCCGCTGGGCACCGTCGACGCCGGTAACGCGAGCAACGTTGTCGACTCATCCTGTACCCGCTCGTAAGCCTGGCGCACCTGGCTGTCCAGATCTTCTTTGCGGTGCCGATGGGCGCTGCGTACGGTGCTGACGATTTGTGTGGCTGCGCCTTTCCAGCGTGCCTTGGTGAAACGGTCAACGTTGGCGACTTGCGCCTGCTTGCGGGAGTGGGCGGCGTTGCGTTGGAGGCTGTCGTGGTCCTTTTGCAGGCGCTTGCGTTCGCGGCTGCGCTCCAGGCGTGCGTGCTCCAATGCGGCGACAGCGGCCTGCTGTTGGTTGTCTCGTTGCACGCGATAGGCATCGTAATTACCGCCATAAACCCGCACGCCGAGGGGCGACAGCTCGATGATGCGCCCCAGGCTATTGAGCAACTGCCGATCATGGCTGACCACCACCAGGCCGCCACGCCAATCAGCCAGAACCCGCAGCAGCCACGTGCGGCCTGCGCTGTCGAGGTGGTTGGTGGGCTCATCAAGCACCAGCAACTGCGGCGCAGACAACAGCGCACCGATCACCACAACCCGCGCCAGTTGGCCACCGCTGAGTTGCTCGGCAGGCGTGCTGGCACTCAGCTGTGACAACCCCGCTGTATCCAAAGCGCTGCGTAAGCGGTCGGTAAGGTCCCAGCGTTCATTGATCAATGCCAGATCTTCCACGCTGGCGGTGCCTTGGGCCATGCGCTCCAACGCCGCCAAGGCGTCTGCGATTCCCGTGAGTTGGGCGACGGTATCCCCCGGTTCGACGACAACCGCCTGTGGCACATATGCCACGTTTGGCGGGCGATCCAGCGCGCCGGAGGAGGGTGAAAGCAACCCGGCGATCAGCTTGGCGAGAACACTTTTGCCCCGGCCATTGCGCCCCACAATCCCGGTGGGCGTAAGGTCAATGGACAGCGTGAGGTCTTCCAGCAGGGTTTCGCCGTTGGCGAATTGGAAAGACAGGTGTTGCAGGGAAACCAACGCGGGCAGCCGGTTGACGTGAGTCATCAGCACCTCCAAAGCAATGTCGAACAGGCCAACAAGCACGCCAGGCGGCTCGTTGCAGGTACATTCTGGAAGGCTTAGTGGTTCACGTCGGCGGTCATCCCATAGGGCAGAAAGGAGGCAGAGCCTAACTCGCCTTGGCGAGCTGTTCAAGGAACATGGCCAGTGCGACTTCCTCAGCCTTGAGCCCTTTGCGCACCCGAGGCTTGGGTAAAGTGTGCAGTTCGCCCAGGCTGAAATGCTCCAGCACTGCCGGGTGGATATAGCACTTGCGGCACACTGCCGGTGTATTCCCCAACTGCCGGGCCACGTCCTTGACCATGGCCACCACATGCCGTTTGGCGTCGGATTCCGGCTGCCACTCCAACTCACGCAACACGGCGAGCGCCATGGCGGTGCCGGCCCAGGTGCGATAGTCCTTGGCGGTAAAGTCGGCGCCGGTGAGGCTGTGCAGGTACGCATTTACATCATGGGAACTGACGGTGCGCCGCTCGCCGTCTTCGTCCAGATACTGAAACAGATCCTGCCCGGGCAATTCCATGCAGCGCTTGACCACGTTCGCCAAGCGTCGATCCTTGACGCTGACCTGATGCTCCACGCCGCTTTTGCCGCGAAACTGGAACTGAATCTCGCTGCCCTTGACGTCCACATGGCGGTTACGCAGCGTGGTCAAACCGTAGGATTTGTTGTCGCGTGCGTACTGGGTATTGCCGACTCGAATCAAGGTGGCGTCCAGCAGCATCACCACCGTGGCCAGCACTTTTTCTCGGGTAAAACCGGGTTCGGCCAGTTGCGCTTCCAGCTGCTTGCGCAGCTTGGGCAGTGCGCTACCGAACGCTTGCAGGCGTGAGTATTTGTCGGTGTCGCGCACTTCGCGCCAGCGTGGGTGGTAGCGGTATTGCTTGCGTCCACGGGCGTCGCGTCCGGTGGCTTGCAGATGGCCACGCGGGTCGGCGCAGATCCACACGTCGGTGTAGGCGGGCGGGACGGCGAGGGCGTTCAGACGTTTGATTTCGTCCTTGTCTGTGATGCGCTCAGCCTTGGCATTGAAATACTGGAACTTGCCGCGCACATGTTTGCGGCGAATGCCGGGCTGGGTGTCGTCAACGTAATGCAGGTCGCGGGGCAGGTCGGCGGGGATCGCGGAGTCAGGCATAGCGGGTTCCTTGGCAACAAATCAGGCCGGTATGTCTGATTGACCACAGCGTTTTGCGGTCGTGCCAAATGGTTACGCCAGTACCGCGACTGCCTTGATTTGTGCCCACAGCGTCTGGCCCGGATGCAGGTGCAACTGGTCGCGGGAGAAGCGGGTGATGCGCGCCAGCAGGGGCGTGCCCTCGGCTTCCAGGCGTACAAGCACGTGGGCGCTGTTGTCTGCGGGTATTTCCTGGATGACCGTTACGGGCAAGCGGTTGAGGATGCTGCTCGGTTCCGATCCTTGCAGGCTGAGGCTGACATCTCGCGCCTGCACCTTGACCCGCAGCGCTTTGCCCACGGCCAGCGGTGCATGGGCCACGCGCATGGACAGGGCGCTGTCGGGCAGATGCAGCGTCAGCAACTGATAGTCCGCGTCATAGGCACTGACGGTGCCGTTGATCACCACGCCGGCTTCGTCGCCCCGCGCCAACGGCAGGTCGAGCCGCGCCAGGGTTTCGCCGATCGGGCCGCTGGCCAACGCCTTGCCGTCACTGAGCAGGACGATGTGGTCCGCCAAGCGCGCGACTTCATCCTGGGCATGGCTGACGTACAGCACCGGGATGTCCAGTTCGTCGTGCAAGCGTTCCAGGTACGGCAGGATTTCATTTTTTCGCTGGCTGTCGAGGGCGGCCAACGGTTCATCCATCAACAGCAGTTTCGGGCTGGTGAGCAAGGCGCGGGCGATGCCGATGCGCTGGCGTTCACCGCCGGACAAGTGCTGGGGGTTTCGCTCAAGTAGGTGACCGATCCCCAACAGCTCCGTGGCCTGGGCCATGTCCACCCGGCGCTGCTGGCGGGGAATGCGCTTGAGGCCGAACTCCAGGTTGGCCCGCACCGACAAATGCGGGAACAGGCTGGCCTCCTGAAACACATAACCCAGCGCGCGTTTATGGGGCGGCACGAACAACCCGCTGCGGCTGTCTTGCCAGACGTCATCGTTGACCTGGATAAAACCGTCGGCGGCGTGCTCCAGCCCGGCGATGCAGCGCAGACAGGTGGTCTTGCCGGAGCCGGAATGCCCGTACAGCGCGGTGACACCACGCCCTGGAAGATGGAGGTCCACCTCCAGGGCAAAGCCGGAATAGTTGAGTTGCAGGCGTACATCAATCATCGACATCAGCTCCAGCCCATCTTGGTTTCACGGCTGGAGTAGAGCGCGAGCAACACGAGGAACGCGAACACCACCATGGCGCCGGCCAACCAATGGGCCTGGGCGTATTCCATGGCTTCAACATGGTCGTAGATCTGCACCGAGACCACGCGGGTCTTGTCCGGGATATTGCCGCCGATCATCAGCACCACGCCAAACTCACCGACAGTGTGGGCAAATCCGAGGATCGAGGCAGTGATAAACCCCGGGCGCGCCAGGGGCAGGATGACCGTAAAGAATGTATCCCATGGATTGGCGCGCAAGGTCGCGGCCACTTCCAATGGGCGAGTGCCGATGGCGGAGAAGGCGTTTTGCAACGGCTGCACCACGAACGGCATGGAATAGATCACCGAACCAATGACGAGCCCGGCGAAACTGAAGGTGAGGGTGCCCAGGCCGAGCCATTGGGTGAGCTGCCCGAAGTAGCCATGGGGGCCCATGGTCAGCAGCAGGTAAAAGCCGATTACCGTGGGTGGCAACACCAGCGGCAGGGCCACTACCGCGCCGATGGGACCGCGCCACCAGGAGCGGGTGCGCGACAGCCACAGGGCAATTGGAGTGCCGATGACCAGCAGGATCACGGTGGTCAGTGACGCCAGTTTGATGGTCAACCAGATAGCGGAAAAATCGGCACTCGATAGGGGCATTTATTTGGCCAGCTCGTAACCGTAGGACTTAATGACGGCAGCGGCTTTCGGCCCTTTGAGGTACTCGACCAGCGCTTTGGCAGCGGCGCTGTCTTTGCCTTTGTTGAGGATCACCGCGTCTTGTTTGATCGGGTCGTGCATGGCTGCGGGGACAATCCACGCCGAACCGCTGGTGACTTTGCCGTCTTTATAGATCTGCGACAAGGCGACAAAACCCAGCTCTGCGTTGCCGGTGGACACGAACTGGAATGCCTGGGTGATGTTCTGGCCTTCGACGAGCTTGTCCTTGACCTTCTCGGTCAGGCCTTCTTTCGCCAGTACTTGGGTCGCGGCCAGGCCGTAAGGTGCGGCTTTTGGGTTGGCGATGGACAGGTGCTTGAAGTCGTTTTTCTTCAGGACTTCACCCTTGGCGTCCACATAGCCGTCTTTGGCCGACCACAGCGCGAGGGTGCCCACGGCGTAGGTGAAGCGCGTGCCTTTGACGGTGTCGCCTTCGCTTTCGAGTTTTTGCGGGGTGGTGTCGTCGGCGCTGAGGAACACTTCAAACGGGGCACCGTTCTTGATCTGGGTGTAGAACTGCCCGGTCGCGCCGTAGGCAGCAACCAGCTTGTGGCCGGTGTCTTTTTCGAAGTCGGCGGCAATAGCCTGGATCGGCGCGGTGAAGTTGGCGGCGACGGCCACTTGCACCTCATCAGCGTGGGCGGAGCCGAAAGAGAATGCAGCGACCAGCAAGGCAAGGCGTGAGGCGTGAATCATCATGAAGCAGCTCCTTGGGATGTACGGCTTGTTCTAGGGAGAAGGGCTAATCGCTATGTATTGGAATATATAGCGGTTAGCCATCGCCGGTACAGCGCAAACTTGCCACCGATGTCTGGGTTATTTAAGTTTGGCCAGCGTTTGCTCGGCCAGTTCGCGGGTCAGGTCGTAGGTCGTCATGTCTTTGCCAAGGCGCAGTGCCTGGCCTGACCACAGGTTGCTGAAACCCGCTTCATCCTTGGCCTTGAGGGGCATCAAAGCGCCGCCAGCACGCGGAAACGCGGGTGCTGCCGGGTTGATTGCACCCAGTTCACGCATCACCCGGTTGACGATGCCTCGCGCCGGACGGCCGGTGAACAGGTTGGTCAGCGCAGTTTCGCTGGCCTGTGCGTGACGCAGTGCGCGGTGATGGGACGCGCTGACCGTCGCTTCAGGCGTGAATAAATACGCGGTGCCGATTTGTACCGCGCTCGCCCCCAAGGCAAACGCCGCGACAATACCCCGTGCATCGCCAACACCACCGGCGGCAATCACTGGCACCTTCACGGCGTCGACGATCTGGGGTAAGAGGGCGAACAGACCTATCTGCGTGTTGAGGTCATCACTGAGGAATAATCCTCTATGCCCGCCGGCCTCACTGCCCATGGCGATAATTGCGTCGCAACCGTGCTGTTCAAGCCAAACGGCCTCTTCCACGGTGGTGGCCGACGACAACACCCGGGCGCCGGTGGCTTTTACCCGGTCCAACAAGGATGTTTCCGGCAGGCCGAAGTGGAAACTGACGACTTCGGGTCGGAATTCTTCCACTACCCGGCAGGCAGTGTCGTTGAACGGGGCGCGGTCACTGACAGGGGTAGGCGCCTCAAAGTCAGCGCCCAATTCACGGTAGTAAGGCTCCAGCAACGCCTTCCAGCGGCGATCCCGCGCTTCATCTGCTTCGGGCGGCTGGTGGCAGAAGAAGTTGACGTTGATAGGGCGGGCGCTGGCGTGGCGAATAGTGGTCAGCGCCTCGCGCAGTTGCTCGATACTCAGTGTCGCCGCAGGCATTGAGCCGAGTGCACCGGCTTGGCAGGCCGCAATGACCATTGCAGCGGTAGTAGCACCGGCCATGGGCGCCTGAATGATGGGCAGGTCGATGCCCAATAGGTCGAGAATGCGCGTGTCTGGCCAGTTGCTCATGGGGTGCGTCTCCAGCGATCGTCGGACTTTTCGCTGTTTTAGCAGGGCATCCGCCGTGCGGCCAGTCCGTTTTATTCACTGGACGACGTTGCGTTTTCGTGCGGGTTTAGTGGTCGCGTTCACGGTCGAGCAATTGCCGCTTGCGCTCAACGCCCCAGCGATAGCCGGACAGATCACCATTGCTGCGTACCACGCGGTGACACGGAATCGCGACCGCCAAACGGTTAGCGCCGCAGGCCTGGGCTACAGCCCGGAACGACTTGGGCGCGCCAATGCGCTCGGCAATTTGCCCATAGCTCGCGGTGTCGCCTACCGGTATATCGCGCAACGCCTGCCAGACCCGTTGCTGGAATGCGGTGCCGCGCAGGTCCAACGGCAAATCCAGCCCGAGGGCGGGTGCCTCGATGAAACCTACGACGTGTGCGATCAGCTGTTCGAAGTTGTGGTCGGCTCCCACCAGGTCAGCGTTGGGAAACTGGTCTTGCAGGTCACGCACCAGTTGGTCCGGCTCATCCCCCAGCAGGATCGCGCACACACCGCGGCTGCTCTGGGCCACCAGAATCGAACCCAGTGAACATTCTCCGACCGCAAACAGGATTGCACTGTTGGTGCCGCCGGCCTTGTAGTCACTGGGTTTCATCCCCAGCAACTGGTCGGCTGATTCATAAAAGCGGCTATTAGAGTTGAAGCCAGCGTCGTACAAGGCATCGGTCACCGTCTGTTTTGCCTTGAGTCCGTTGCGCACTTTTTGTGAGCGATGTGCGCTGGCGTAGCCCTTCGGCGTCAAGCCGGTGACGGCTTTGAAGATCCGATGGAAATGGAAAGGGCTCAGCCCGGCGAGGGTGGCGAGGGTGTTGAGGTTGGGTGGGATTTCTGCCTGCTCGATATGGCGGCAGGCGTCGGCCACCCGTTGTGCGTCTTGCGCGGCCCGTTGAGTCTGATCACCGGCGGCGCGTTTGCTGGGACGATAACCGGCTGCTTCGGCCTGCGCGGGTGTGTCGAAGAATTCGATATTTTCCGGGCGCGGCAAGCGCGAGACGCTGCTGGGACGGCAATACACGCCGGTGGTTTTCACACCGTAGACGAACAGCGTGTCGGCCTTGGAATCACGGGCGAGTATCGCCGCCCAGCGCGGATCTTGTTCGGTAGTCATGTTCGGCACTCTTGACGGATCCCGGCCAGATTAGCCGTGCCGCGCCGGTCAGGCACTCCGAAGCTTGCGCTCAAATTAGCCAGCGGTGCGAAAAGTCAGGTTGATGCGTTGCGGGCCCATGATCGGGTGCACGCCTTCCTTGATCGGCATCACACCATGAAAACGCAGGCGATCAACGCCGCCCCAGACAACCACGTCGCCATGGAACAGCGAGACCTTTTGGGTTTTGTCACTGCGCTGGTGTCCACCAAAAAGGAAAATCGCCGGTAACCCCAGCGAAACCGACACCACGGGCGCGCTGTACTGACGTTCATTCTTGTCTTGATGCAGCGACATTTTGGCGCCTGGTACGTAGCGGTTGATCAGGCAAGCGTCGGGCGCGAAGTCGATAAACCCGGCGTCTGCCGCCGCCAGGACGGCAAGTTGTCGCAAAGCATCGGGCAGTGCCGGCCACGGTTGTTGACTGCGCGGATCAAGCGGGCTGTAGCGGTAACCGCTGGTGTCGGTGGTCCAACCCAGGGCGCCGCAACTGCTCAGCGCCGCGGACATGGTGAAACCACCAGGGGTGACCATTTGCCGAAACGGGGATTGAGCCAGCACGCGCCGCAACTCGGGCAGAAGCCGCTCCATCCACGGCAGGGCGAAGCCCCGTAATACGTAGGACTGTTCACCAATTTGCTCGCGCCCTGCGGGTTGTTGCAAGGCGTCATCGGCGAAAAGGTCGGCTGTGGGGCCGGGCATGTTCTTACAGCGCCTTGCTCACGTTGATGTCGGTGATCACATCACTGGCATCATGGATTTTCGCCAAAGCCTGCAAGGCCTCTTCCACGCTGTTGGTCGTCAGTTGGGCGAACTCAAAGCGGCGTTCGCCGTTGAGTTTGTACTTGATTACGTATTTGGTGGTGGTCACGGTGATTTCCTGTGGCGTGTTCGAATCAGCTCAGCTTGGTGCTGGTGCGACGTACAATGCGAATCTTGTGGGACAGCGCGGGTTTGCGCGTAACGCTGATGGCGCGGCGGGTCACTACATCCAGGGTAATGTTCCAAAATCCGGTGCTGGGAGCAGTGATCTTGGCGGGAAACTTGTCGAACGCGCCGCCGTGGTAAGTGTGACGGCCGCCATTTTTAAAGCTGCGAAAATTCGCATCGCTCATCAGGCGGATATTGCAAGTCTGCGAGCATTCGATGACGACGATATCTCCCTCATTGAGGTGCTCGCGCTGGTGAATGAATTTCATGAGGGTGTCTCCAGAAGGGCTTTTTCTGAAAAATCAGAACGATACGTAGGTTAAGATGGAGTTTATCAGCCCCAGCGCGTTTATTATCGGCCTGTCTTCAACGTCGTCGACAATTTAAAACAGTTATTTACCGAGTAATCAGGGATAAATCCTACGTGGGCGGGAGAAAATTACCATCCCGGCTGTCGTAGGGTCTTTAAGTGGAGATTTTGTATGAAGTGGAGTGTGTTGGTTCTGGCCTTGGCGATAGGTGGGTGTGCTTCGGTTGCAGATATCAAGCAGACCCCACCGACGCTGGCGGTCATTTCGGGGAAGAAACCTCAGGAATACGCCGCGTGTGTGGTTCGGAAACTATCTACTACCCGCCGGCCGCCCCAGATCGAGCCGCATAAGGACGGTGGCGTGCAGGTGATCGTTCCACAGAAGTTCTCGGCCGATCCTTCGGCGATTTTCGAAATTGACGAGCGTTCCAGTGGTAGCAGCATCAAGCTGTACGAGAGCATGTCCAACGTGCCGATCCGCCCGGGCGACGTAAAGAAGGCCGGGGAAGAATGCATTTCTGGCTGATGCCGTTGTGGAAAAATCAGATATGAAGCGTGAACACGTCCAAGCCCGGCAGGCCGAGGGGCAAATCTCGGCGACCCATGTCATCCAGAATCCTGCCGACCTTGGCGAATGGATCGTGTTCTTCAAGAAAAGCGGGGGGCGCAGTTATTTCCTGGTCGATGATCAGGATGAGGTCGAATCCTTTGCCAGCCTTGATGAGCTGACCGAGATCCTAAGGGAGCTGGGCATCAAATTTGCCGAGATCCACTTGTAGCCTGCAGTTACTTGCAGACCACCACCACACTGCGGTTTTTAAAATTGCCGACGTCCTGGCCCAAGGTCTTGTCGCTTTCCTTCAAGGATGGCGTGCCCTCTGTGCCAACGATGCGATAGCCGGTGCCTGCGCAGGAGGCGTCGGCTTTTTCGTAGCAACTGGCCCAAGAGTTGGCTTCGCCGGAGCAGTCGATAGTCAGGCCTTGCTCGCCGTTTTTGAGGTAGACATCGGAAGTGGTGGTGCAGCCGGCAAGCGCCAGTACCGCAGTCAGTGCCAGAAGTTTGTTCATGTGTGTTCGTCGTCGAGGGTGTGGGAAGGGCGCTGACACTGTCGTGGGGCGTTTTCGGCAGATTATAGCTAACTGCCATCTAGGTACAGAAAAACACAAAAAAGCCCCTTGGATCGGGGCTTTTTGCGCAGGCCTGCAGGCTTACTTGGTCTTCGGTCGTTTGCTCGACGCGTGGCCAGCTTCATCCACAAACACTTCGGCTACGGCAATCGCCATGCTCTCGGTCTCGAAAACGCCCGCGACGCTGTCGCCGTGGAAGTTGATCAGGTGCCAGCCGTCTGCTCGCTTGGTGATCAGGTAGCCGTTCACGCCTTTGGGTTCTGACATCTATTAACAATCTCGTGGTCTGGTTCAAGGTCATCATGATAGCGCCAAATGCCGAGCAGCCGCGCAAGTTATTCCAAGGCAGTGTTCCGGCCTTGAAAGCGTGCTAAAAGGGTTTACGCTCTTTTAAACAGGGGCGCGGGGGCATTTTTTGCCGTGGCGGTGCAAACGTTCTTCGTAAGATAAGTGGAACTTACGCCGACATTTTTTCTCTATGTTGACATCGCAACGCCAGCAGGACCCATTGTAAGGTGACTGCGGCGTGATTAGACTGCGCCGAATTCCGTACGCACAGCCCTTTGTAAGGACTTATATGATCAAGAAATGCTTGTTCCCAGCAGCCGGTTACGGCACTCGCTTCTTGCCAGCGACCAAGGCCATGCCTAAAGAGATGCTGCCGGTGGTAAACAAGCCACTGATTCAGTACGGCGTCGAAGAGGCATTGGATGCCGGTCTGAACGAAATCTCCATCGTTACCGGTCGTGGTAAACGCGCCCTGGAAGACCACTTCGACATCAGCTACGAGCTGGAAAACCAAATCAAGGGCACCGACAAGGAAAAATACCTGGTCGGTATCCGCAAGCTGCTGGACGAGTGCTCGTTCTCTTACACCCGTCAGACCCAGATGAAAGGCCTTGGCCACGCCATCCTGACCGGTCGCCCGCTGATCGGTGACGAACCGTTCGCCGTGGTGCTCGCGGACGACCTGTGTGTGAACCTAGAAGGCGACGGCGTACTGACCCAAATGGTCAAGCTGTACCAGAAATACCGTTGCACCATCGTTGCGGTTCAAGAAGTTGATCCTCAAGAGACCAACAAGTACGGCGTGATCGCCGGTGACGACATTGGTGATGGCCTGATCCGCGTACGCGACATGGTTGAGAAGCCGGCGCCTGAAGATGCACCGTCGAATCTGGCGATCATCGGTCGTTACATCCTGACTCCGGACATCTTCAAGCTGATCGAAGAAACCGAGCCAGGCAAGGGTGGTGAAATCCAAATCACCGACGCCCTGTTGAAGCAGGCCAAAGACGGTTGCGTGATCGCGTACAAGTTCAAGGGTCGTCGTTTTGACTGCGGTGGCGCCGAAGGCTACATCGAAGCAACCAACTTCTGCTACGAGCACTTCTACAAGACTGGCAAGGCTTACTGATTCACGCTTGCCCGCTGCTAAAAAGCCACCTTCGGGTGGCTTTTTCGTTTTTCAGCCCCATGTAAGTCGGTATGCTGATGTCCTGCCGAGGAGAGTGAAATGGCCTACGATTTTGATCTGTATGTAATTGGCGCCGGTTCCGGCGGTGTTCGTGCGGCGCGCTTTGCTGCGGGCTTTGGCGCCAAGGTAGCCGTGGCGGAAAGCCGTTATTTGGGCGGAACCTGCGTTAACGTGGGCTGCGTACCTAAGAAACTGTTGGTGTACGGCGCGCATTTTGCCGAAGACTTCGAGCAGGCCAGTGGCTTTGGCTGGTCCCTTGGGGAGGCGAATTTTGATTGGGCGACGCTGATCGCCAACAAGGATCGCGAGATCAACCGCCTCAATGGCATCTACCGCAACTTGCTGGTCAACAGTGGCGTGACCCTGCATGAAGGGCATGCGCGCTTGGTTGATCCGCATCAAGTGGAGATCAATGGCGAGCGTTTCACCGCCAAACACATCCTGATCGCAACTGGCGGCTGGCCGCAGATTCCGGATATTCCAGGGCGTGAGCACGCCATCGGCTCCAACGAGGCGTTCTTCCTTAAAGAGCTGCCCAAGCGCGTGCTGGTCGTGGGTGGTGGTTATATCGCCGTTGAGTTCGCGGGTATTTTCCATGGGCTGGGTGCTAAGACGTCGCTGCTGTATCGCGGCGATCTGTTCCTGCGTGGTTTTGATGGTGCGGTGCGCAAGCACCTGCAGGAAGAGCTGACCAAGCGTGGCCTGGACCTGCAATTCAATGCCGATATCGAACGCATTGAAAAACAAGCCGACGGTAGCCTTAAGGCCACCCTGAAGGATGGTCGTGTACTGGAAGCCGATTGCGTCTTCTACGCCACGGGCCGGCGTCCGATGCTGGATAACCTGGGGCTGGAAAACACAGGCGTCACGTTGGATGAGCGTGGCTTTGTTCAGGTCAATGACCTGTACGAAACTACCGAAGCATCAATTCTGGCTATCGGTGATGTGATCGGTCGCGTGCAGCTGACGCCGGTGGCGCTGGCTGAAGGCATGGCTGTGGCGCGTCGCCTCTTCAAGCCTGAGCAATATCGCCCGGTGGATTACTCAATGATCCCGACGGCGGTATTCAGCTTGCCGAATATCGGCACTGTCGGCTTGACGGAAGAAGAGGCGAAAAAGAACGGCCATAAGGTGCAGATCTTCGAAAGCCGTTTCCGGCCAATGAAGTTGACCCTGACGGATTGCCAGGAGAAAACCCTGATGAAATTGGTGGTTGATGCCGACACCGACAAGGTGCTGGGTTGCCATATGGTCGGCCCGGACGCCGGTGAGATCGTCCAGGGCCTTGCGATTGCGCTCAAGGCCGGCGCCACCAAGCGTCACTTCGATGAAACCATCGGCGTGCACCCTACGGCGGCGGAAGAGTTCGTCACCATGCGCACGCCTGTGGCGGACTGATCAGGCTTTAGGCGTTGCCTCTGGCGCCGTTGCAACGACGGCCGCCAGTCGCAATGCCTCGATACTGGCCTGAGCCTTGATAAGGTCCAGTTCCAGGGTCTTGTTGGCGTGCTGGTGTTCGGTCAGCGCTTCCTGGCGCGACTGGCTTTCCAGCACGGCTACCCGCAGACGCTCTTGAAGCAGGGCGCGCTCGCTATCTATCTGGCTCATCTGTTCGCTCAGCTTCGCCTGCTGCGCTTGATCTTTGCGGGTTTGCTCCTGCAGCGTCGTCAATTCCTTCGCCGTCACCCGATGCTCGATCAGTAGGCGCTCGTTGTCGCGATGCAGTTGAGTGATCTCATCCTGGCGCACCATAGCGCTTTGTTGGGCCTGGCGCAGTTCCGCCTGTACCTGCTGCAGCTGGCCTTCATGGCGCCGCTGCTCCTGCTCGCGTTGCTCCTTGATCGCATTGCGGTAGTGCTCCAGCGCGTCGCGGGCGTGAAGGTGCTTTTCTTCCAGTGAGCGAATCTGTTCGTCCTTATCGCTAATCCTCAGCTCGTAATCACTGCACGCCTGGCTAAGCCCTGCATTACGGGTTTGCTCGGTCTGAAGACTGGTACTGGCTGTTTGCAGCGCAGCGCTTTCTTCTGCCAGCGCCGCGGCCTGAATATCGAATTGCTGCTTGAGTTGGCCGTGGGCCTCTTGAAGCGCGTCTAGCTCGGCAAGCAGGGCAGCTTTCTGCTGTTCGAACTGCGCCAAGGCCAGGTCAATCGGCTCTTGAGCCTTCTCTTTTAAGCGCTGAGCCAGTCGCGAAACCAGTTCACCCAGTTCGTCGTCAATCGGCGCTTCGGTGATGGTTAGGCGACTTTCGCTGTCGTCCAGCTCCTTCAGGTAGCGATGGATAGTGGTTTTCGAACCGGTATTGCCCATTTCGATGCGTACTGCGTCGATGCTTGGGTTCTCGCCGCGGGCAAGGATCGCCAGGCGTGCCGTTTGAACTACTGCTTTGTTTATGCCGCCGCGAGCCATGGGGTCTCCGTCGATTTAGTATTGTGGTACATGGTATGTATATACGTACTATATTACGAATATAAAGTCCTAAAAAATCAAGCTTTCTCAGATGGGATATTGGCGTATTATCCCGCGTCATAAGCGCTTCACGCGCAGAAACGCATGCCCGCAGTACGAATAGGCCTCCCATGAGCGATCTTGATCGTTATCTCAACGCTGCCACCCGCGACAACACACGCCGTAGCTACCGCGCGGCGATTGAGCACTTTGAAGTCAGCTGGGGCGGGTTTCTGCCGGCCACCAGTGACAGCGTGGCGCGCTATCTGGCGGCCCATGCGGGCGTGCTTGCGGTTAACACCCTGAAGCTGAGGCTGTCGGCGCTTGCGCAATGGCACACCAGCCAGGGGTTCCCCGACCCGACCAAAGCTCCCGTGGTGCGCAAGGTGCTCAAGGGGATTCGCGCCGTGCACCCTGCGCAGGAGAAGCAGGCCGAGCCATTGCAGCTCAAGCATTTGGAGCAGGTGGTTGCATCGCTTGACGCTGAAGCGCAAGAGGCAGCCCACGCACACGATCAGCCGCGCCTGCTCCGTGCCAAGCGCGACACCGCGTTAATCCTGCTCGGCTTCTGGCGTGGCTTTCGTAGCGATGAATTGTGTCGACTGAGCATTGAACATGTTCAGGCCACACCCGGAACCGGCATCAGCCTGTACCTTCCGCGCAGCAAAAGTGACCGCGACAACCTCGGCAAGACCTATCACACGCCTGCGCTGCTGCGCCTGTGCCCCGTTCAGGCCTACAGCGAATGGCTCAGCGCAGCGGCGCTGGTGCGTGGTCCGGTATTCCGGGGCATCGACCGTTGGGGCAACCTGGGCGAGGAGGGCTTGCACCCCAATAGCGTGATCCCGTTGTTGCGTCAGGCGCTGGAGCGCGCAGGCATCGCCGCCGAGCAGTACACCAGCCATTCCTTGCGTCGGGGCTTTGCCACCTGGGCCCATCGCAGCGGCTGGGATTTGAAGTCGTTGATGAGTTATGTCGGCTGGAACGACATGAAATCCGCCATGCGCTATGTTGAAGCGACGCCCTTTCTCGGCATGACATTGGCGACTCAACCGCTGCTTTGAGATTTCTTCTATTAATACAGTCTCCTGATAGGGAAAACCAATCGTCAGCATCAGGTTTGCCAATGAGCCAGCGTCGGAAAGAGTGGGTAGGATTCACCCCATCAACTTCTTAACCCCTGACGGAGAGTCAACGATGCCTATCATCAACAGCCAAGTAAAACCGTTCAAAGCTACCGCGTTCAAAAACGGCAACTTCGTAGACGTGTCTGATGCTGACCTGAAAGGTAAGTGGTCGGTGTTCTTCTTCTACCCAGCCGACTTCACCTTCGTTTGCCCAACCGAGCTGGAAGACCTGGCTGACAACCACGCCGAATTCCAGAAACTGGGCGTCGAAATCTACAGCGTTTCCACCGACACCCATTTTGCCCACGCTGCCTGGCACAACACCTCGCCAGCCATCGGCAAGATCCAGTACACCATGATCGGCGACCCAACCCTGACCATCTCCCGCAACTTCGACGTGCTGATCGAAGAAGCTGGCCTGGCAGATCGCGGTACGTTCGTGATCAACCCAGAAGGTCAGATCAAGATCGTTGAACTGAACGACGGCGGTGTTGGCCGTGACGCTTCCGAGCTGCTGCGCAAAATCAAAGCTGCCCAGTACGTCGCTGCCCACCCAGGCGAAGTGTGCCCAGCCAAGTGGAAAGAAGGCGAGGCCACCTTGGCTCCGTCCCTGGACCTGGTCGGCAAGATCTAAGTCTATGAAGCATCAAGGGCGGGTTTCCGCACCTACCAAGTAAGCTGCAACCGCCCTCAAAAACGCCCGGGCGAGATTCGCTCGGGCGTTTTTTTATACCCAGAATTAAAGGAAATCGCCCGTATGTTGGACGCCAATCTTAAAGCTCAGTTGAAGTCATACCTGGAACGGGTCACCCAGCCGATCGAGATCGTCGCCTCCCTCGATGACGGCGCGAAATCCCAGGAAATGCTTGCCCTTCTGCAGGACGTAACCAGCCTCACCACGCTGATCGCCCTGAAAAACGATGGCGATGACGCGCGCAAACCGTCGTTCTCCATCAACCGCCCAGGTGCCGATATCAGCCTGCGTTTCGCCGGCATCCCTATGGGCCATGAATTTACTTCGCTGGTGTTGGCCCTGCTGCAAGTCGGTGGCCACCCGTCGAAGGCCAGTGTCGAAGTGATTGAACAGATTGGCGCCCTTAAAGGTGAGTTCAGCTTCGAGACTTACTTCTCGCTGTCATGCCAGAACTGCCCGGACGTGGTCCAGGCGCTGAACCTGATGGCCGTTCTCAACCCGAACATCCGTCACGTCGCCATCGACGGTGCGCTGTTCCAGGCTGAAGTCGACGAACGCCAGATCATGGCGGTGCCAAGTGTGTACCTCAATGGCGTGAACTTCGGCCAGGGCCGCATGGGCCTGGAAGAAATTCTCGCCAAGCTCGACACCAGCGGTATTGAAAAAGCCGCCGAAAAAATCAGCGCCAAAGACGCCTTTGACGTACTCGTCGTCGGCGGTGGTCCAGCCGGTTCAGCGGCCGCGATCTATGCTGCGCGTAAAGGCATCCGCACCGGTGTTGCCGCCGAGCGTTTTGGTGGTCAGGTGCTGGACACCATGTCCATCGAGAACTTCATCTCGGTACAGGAAACCGAGGGGCCGAAACTGGCCAGCGCACTGGAGGCTCATGTGCGTCAGTACGACGTGGATATCATGAACCTACAACGTGCCAGCAGCCTGGTCCCGGCGAAAAACCCTGGTGACTTGCACGAGATTCGTTTTGAAAGCGGCGCGACGCTCAAGTCCAAGACCGTGATTTTGGCCACCGGCGCCCGCTGGCGTGAAATGGGCGTGCCGGGCGAGCAGGAATACAAAGCCAAAGGCGTATGCTTCTGCCCGCATTGCGATGGTCCGTTGTTCAAAGGCAAGCGTGTGGCAGTGATCGGCGGCGGTAACTCCGGCGTGGAAGCAGCCATCGACTTGGCGGGCATCGTGAGCCACGTAACCTTGCTGGAGTTCGATAGCAAGCTGCGCGCCGATGCGGTGTTGCAGCGCAAGCTGTACAGCCTGCCGAATGTTGACGTGATCACCAGTGCGCTGACCAGTGAAGTCAAAGGCGATGGCCAGAAAGTCACGGGCCTGGCATACAAGGATCGTGACAGCGGCGAGTTCAAGACCATCGACCTGGAAGGTATCTTCGTGCAGATCGGCCTGCTGCCTAATACCGACTGGCTCAAAGGCACCGTAGAGTTGACCCCGCGTGGCGAAATCATCGTTGATGCGCGTGGCGAAACTTCACTGCCCGGTGTGTTTGCCGCGGGTGACGTGACTACCGTGCCGTACAAGCAGATCGTGATTGCAGTAGGCGAGGGCGCCAAGGCTTCCCTGAGTGCTTTTGATCACCTGATCCGCACCTCCGCGCCAGCGTAACTACCCAGCTGCAAATGAAAAACCCCATGATCACTCATGGGGTTTTTTCGTTACAGCGGCGTGGGCTGGATAATCTCAACCCAGTACGCATCCGGGTCCTTGATGAACGCCAGGCTCTTCATGCGGCCATCGGTCAGGCGCTTCTGGAAATCGCAGCCCAGGGCTTCGAAGCGTTCACACGCCGCGACGATATCCGGCACCGCGATGCAGATATGGCCAAAACCACGCGGGTCGGTGTTGCCGTTGTGGTAGGCGAATTCGGCGTCGTTTTCGGTGCCGTGGTTGTGGGTCAGTTCCAGGATGCCAGGGATCGACTTCATCCACTGGGTGCGCGCGGCGGCGTCGGCCGGGATCTGGGATTTGTCCACCAGGGCCAGGAAATAGAGGCTGAATTCAGCCTCGGGGAAATCACGCTTTTCAACCAGCGAAAAACCCAGTACGCGGGTGTAGAAGTCCAGGGACTTGGTGATGTCCTTGACCCGCAACATGGTGTGGTTGAACACGAAGTTCGTGGTGGCGGTGTCAGGTTGGGCGGTGACGCCCGGGAAAGTGTTCAGTTCGTGCAGGCTCATGGGCCCTCCAGAAAAAAATGGGGCAAACGCGGCTCCAGGTGAGAGGAGCGTTCCCTTGGCTTGCGGCTGGCATCCGTGCAGCCGGGCCATGATACGCAAGGCCCGCCTGCTGCGCCAAATGAAAAAGGTCACGTGGGTCTTGCGATCAGCGGGTAGCGGGCCTCACACTTTGTCGCTTGAACCTTGGGTATCTTTCGCATGACCGAACGTCGTAAACCGCTGTTGAGTGCTGTATGCCTGCTGTTGGCCAGTCCTTTCGTTTCGGCGGCGGATCCGGAAATCCACTGGCCCAGCGGCTGGCAAGTCGAGGAGGTGGTGCGTGATGGTGAAACGCCGGCAACGCCACAGCCGGTTTCGCGTCAGCGTGCAATCAAGAACGATGAAAACGGCATCACACTGATGGTGATGGAGTTGACGGCAACGCCGACTGAGGCGGGCCATAACGTTAATCTTCAGGGTGTATTGCTGGAAATGCGCAAGTCCATCCAGAAAGATTTTGCCCAGAGCGGTTACCAAAGTGTCTGCAGCAAAATGCACTCGACAACATTGAGTCGGCTTGAGGCCATGGAAACTACCTGTGTGATTACCGAGAATGGACGGCACGTGCTTTCACAAACATTGGTGGGAGCTGTTGATACCGATAAAGCGTATGTTTTCTCATACGCGGGTCAAGCCGATGCTTACGAGGCGAGTAAGGATGAAGTCCGTTCGGTGCGTGACAGCCTAAAACTTTAAGTGCGTGTTGCGCGTCGAATTTGAACAAAATGAAATGTTATTTAAGTTCGGTTTCGAACCCTTGAATAAAAAAGCCCCGCTGACGCGGGGCTCTTTATTAGTGCGGTGTAATCAGCCGCGAAGCCAGGAATCTACAGTGGCGGCGCCATACTGTTCTTTCCATGCTTTGAGGCCGCGGTGGTTGCCGCCTTTGGTTTCGATAAGCTCGCCGGTGTGCGGGTTGTGGTAGACCTTGACCACGCGTGCACGGCGTTGTTTTGGTGCGTTGGCAGCAGCAGCGCTGGTCTTGCCCGGGTTTGGATCAAGGATCAGGATGATGTCACGCAGGCCTTTGCCGTAGGTTTTCATCAGCCCTTGAAGTTTTTCTTCGAATTCGATTTCTTTCTTCAGGCCAGCATCATTCTTCAGGGATTCCAGCTGGGCAAGCTGCTCTTGAAGGGCTTTTTCTGCTGCGCGAAATTCGGCGAGTCTGGACAAAATCTGTACTCCAATAGTGTTGTTGGCTGATATCAACTGCAGACAAAGCTATTAGCCAATAGCGTTAAGGCGACTCAAAGAGGACGTCGTCCTGCGAGTTCTGCACAGGCAAGAAAAATTGTAGTAGTTAATCCGCTACGAGTAAATCATGTCTTTTGTCTTACTAACATTATTTCAACGCCGCTAATACGTGGCTAATCAATGGCTGGTCAGGTTTTTAATGAATTCATCGCTGGGTAGTGGCTTTCCAAACAGATAGCCTTGCAGGAAATCCACGCCGTGAGCAGCCAGGTATTCGCATTGTTCGGCCGTTTCCACACCTTCAGCAACGACACCCAGGTCCAGTTTGCCGGACAACTCTATGATGCTGTCCAGGATATGCCTCGACAGTGCGTCTGCACCGATCATGGCGACAAAACTCTGGTCGATCTTCAAGTAGTCCACATTGAAGTTGCGCAAGTAACCCAAGCTTGAGTGGCCGGTACCAAAGTCATCGATGGCAATCATGACGCCCAGTTGGTGCAAGGCGTCGAACAGCTGACGGGTGATATCGGTGGGCTCGATCAGCTCGCGCTCGGTCAACTCCAGCACCAAGGTCACCTGGCCCGGTATGAAGGCGGCGAGAAACTCACGGCAATCGTCCACCAGCGTCAGGTCGAGGCAATGGCGGGCGGTGATATTCACGCCGATGTGGAACCCCGGGCAAAACCGTGCCGCATGGGGAGCCAGTTGTACGGCGGTCTGGCGCAGCAGGGCGCGGGTCATCGGCACGATCAGGCCGGAATGTTCGGCCAGCGGGATAAATAGATCAGGCCGTACCAAGCCTTCCTTGGGATGCTGCCAGCGCATGAGCACTTCACAGCCGGCCCATTCGCGGGTGTCGCCGCGCACCACCGGCTGAAAATACGGAATGAACTCATCGGCGCCCAACGCCCGTCGCAGTTCATGGGTCGGTGCCGAGGAGCGTTTTTGCAGCCAATGCGCGAGCAGGCCTGTCATTGCGCCAAAGAACACCACCAGGCTGAACATTGCACGATAGCGCGCCTGCATGTAACGCCAGACCTCGCCGTCCGGCATGCCGGCGTCGACGCTGTAACCATAGCGTTGCGAGGCCAAGTGATGATGGGCTACGGCAAATTTCGGCACTTCCGTGTTATGAACACTGCCGTCGGCAGCTAGCCAGTTGGGCCCCACTTGCAGGACCAACTGTGCATAGCGGCTGATCAGGCGCAAGGCGTTGGTCAGGTGATAACCGTCAATTGAAGCAAACGCGCCTTGGTCTCCGTCGACCAGTCGGTACACCAGCAGTGCAGTGTCCGGCGTCACCGGGTTGCCATTCATCAACCAAAGCCGACCGTCCACATAGTCGTCGGGGTTTACGGGCGACTCATAGTTGCTGCCGAACAGTGAGCTGCAATAGATATTCTTCTGCCAGGACAAGGTCGTGGCGCGCACGAACGGGCGCCTTGTGACCTGCTCGCGCAACGCCAATTGGGTGCCGTTATCGCAGGGCTGGCCTGCCAGCGGCAGCAGGGCCTGGGCGGCGAGGGCGGTGTTATCGAGCATCAGGTCGAACTGGCGCACCGCTTCCTCGGCGGTTTGCGCTGTGCTTTGCTCAAGGGTTCTTTCTGCTTGCCAATACAGGATGGCCAAGCCGAGCAGGATCGGCAGCAGACCGCAGAGGGCGCTGATCGAGTAGCGGACGATTGGCTCTCGCGGGCCTTTGACGGTGAGGGGCATGAGTTGTGCGGCCTGTTGCGGAGTAGGGGATGCGCCGGCAGGCCGGTCAGTATTATTTCGATAATAGATGGCTCGGTGGACAATTGCTTGCCCTACCATCGCGTTGCGCAATCTCGATGAACGCCAGCGTCGCGGGTGATGACTGGCGCCGATCAAGCACCGCCAAGCCAATCTGGCGCGGTACACGAGGGGATAGGGGGCGTTTCACATAGCGCGGGTCGTCCAGCGGTGGCAACGACGCCTCGGCCACGATGCTCAACCCGTCCCCGCGACTGACGGCTTCCAAAGTGCTCAGCAGTTGGGCGCAGCGATACCGCACCTTGGGCCGTAATTGGGCCGCACCGAACAGTCGGGACACCAGTTCCGACGATCCTGCCTCGGTGAGAATAAAAGGGTCGTCACACAGCTCCTGAAGAGTCAGGGCATCGCGAGCGGCCAGTGGGTGCTCCATGGGCAACAACGCGACCATTTGGTCCTCAAACAAGGCGAAGGTGTCGAAGCGCTCCTGCTCCAAGACCACAAAGCCTACATCGATCCGCCGCTCATCCAGCCACTGCAACACTTGCCGGTCAGGGCCTTCATCCACGTGGACCTCAATGCCCGGGTAGGCTGCACGAAAATGGCTGAGGATACCGGGCAGCAGGCGAATCGACGCAGTTGGCCCAAACGAGCCGACGCGCAGGGTGCCGCGCTTCATGCCACGGGCATCTGCTGCTTCCTGTTGCAGCGTGTTGGCCAGGCCGAGCATGGCACGGGCGCGTCCAAGCACTTGCTGGCCGATCTCGCTCGGCTCCACCAGGTTTTGATGGCGCCGGAACAGCTCGACACCGAGCTCTTGCTCCAACGCTTTGATCGCATGGGACACCGCCGACTGGCTGATGCCGAGCCGGTGCGCTGCGCTGGTAAAGCCTTGTAGTTCGGCCACCAATGAGAAAATTTCCAGTTGGGTCAAGGTCATGAGCGAATACTCATTTTACGATGATTGATCATTAGCAGAAGAATACTCCAGATCTTCTGTCACTTGAGCCAACCCAATGAGCCCCGCTTCGGATCGCCTAACCTATTGCAAACTCGCCGCCGTCACCATGATCTGGGGCGGCACCTTTATCGCTGGTCGTTACCTGGCCGATCAGCTCAATCCGCTGCTGGCCGCGAGCCTGCGTTTTATCCTGGCAAGCCTGGCGTTGTTGCTGTTCATGGCCTTCGCACGCATCCCACTGGCTCGCCCGAGTCTTCGGCAACTTGCGCAATTGGCGGCGCTGGGGTTCTTCGGGATTTTCATCTACAACCTGTGCTTCTTTTATGGGCTGCAGTACATCAATGCGTCGCGGGCGTCATTGATCGTAGCGTTGAACCCGGCGGTGATTGGCCTGGCGTCGTGGTTGTTGTTCAAAGAGCACCTGAATCACACCAAGGTGATGGGGATTGCATTGTGCGTGGCTGGCGCAGTCGCTGTGATTGTCAGTCGCAACCCTCAGCTGATGCAGGCAGGCGCCCATAGTTGGCGGGGTGACTTGCTGATCCTTGGTTGTGTGGCGGCGTGGGGCGTTTATTCGCTGGCTTCCCGCGGGCTGAACGCACGCCTGGGGCCATTGCAGACCGTGACGTGGTCGGTATTGCTGGGAACCCTGATGTTGACCACAACCACAGCGCTGTCAGGAAACTTCACGGTCAAAGAGGTCGCAAGCCTTGGGCTTTCACAGCTGCTGAGCCTGTTGTATTTGGGTGTGCTCGGCTCGGCGCTGGCTTATATCGGTTACTACGACGGCATCCGGCGGATTGGCACGACACGTTCCGGTGTATTTATCGCGCTTAACCCGCTGACCGCAGTGATCTGCGGCGCCTTATTGCTGGGTGAAGCGTTGACCTTGCCCATGCTGATAGGCGGTGCCTTCATTTTGGCTGGCATTTACCTGTGTAACAAACCCCTTGCACGGGCAAGGGCAATAGGGATTTGATGAAGAGTACGGACAAACATCTTTACGCTGTGTAGAATCGATTTACGCATACAAGAATATGGACTTGCGCTCACGCAAGCCTCAGCCGTCAGAGACTGATGTAACCATGAAGCGACTCGGCTCCCCCCTCATCTTTGGTGACTTCCTCGCCCGCAGCGTGCGAGGCCTGTCCTGCGCGCCTCCCTCCTACCTCATCCTTGCTTGCAAATAACCCCTTGCTACTTACAAGAATGATGAGGCACCGACCATGACCGTCCAACACGAAAACCCAATGGGCCTGATGGGCTTTGAATTTATTGAATTCGCATCGCCGACCCCGGGCACCCTGGAGCCGATCTTCGAGATCATGGGCTTCAGCAAAGTCGCGACCCACCGCTCCAAGAACGTGCACCTGTACCGCCAGGGCGAGATCAATCTGATCCTCAACAACGAACCCAACAGCATCGCCTCGTATTTCGCGGCCGAGCATGGCCCGTCAGTCTGCGGCATGGCATTCCGCGTCAAGGACTCGCAACAAGCCTATACCCGCGCACTGGAGTTGGGCGCTCAACCAATCCATATCGAAACCGGGCCGATGGAGCTGAACCTGCCGGCAATCAAAGGCATCGGCGGCGCGCCGTTGTACTTGATCGACCGGTTTGGTGAAGGCAGCTCGATCTATGACATCGACTTCGTCTACCTCGACGGCGTGGAGCGCAACCCACAAGGCGCAGGCCTGAAGGTCATCGACCATCTGACTCATAACGTCTATCGCGGGCGCATGGCTTACTGGGCGAACTTCTACGAGAAGCTGTTCAACTTCCGTGAGGCGCGTTACTTCGATATCAAGGGCGAATACACCGGCTTGACCTCCAAGGCCATGAGCGCGCCGGACGGCATGATCCGCATCCCGCTGAACGAGGAGTCGTCCAAGGGCGCCGGGCAGATCGAAGAGTTCCTGATGCAGTTCAACGGCGAAGGCATCCAGCACGTTGCGTTCCTCACCGACGACCTGGTCAAAACCTGGGACGCGCTGAAGAAGATCGGCATGCGCTTCATGACCGCGCCGCCGGACACCTACTATGAAATGCTCGAAGGCCGCCTGCCGAATCACGGTGAACCGGTGGATCAGTTGCAGGCTCGTGGCATCCTGCTGGACGGCTCATCCATCGAAGGTGACAAGCGCCTGCTGCTGCAAATCTTCTCGGAAACCCTGATGGGCCCGGTGTTTTTCGAGTTCATCCAGCGCAAAGGCGATGATGGGTTTGGCGAGGGCAACTTCAAGGCGTTGTTTGAGTCGATTGAGCGCGATCAAGTCCGCCGTGGCGTATTGACCGCCGACTAGCCATCCAAAGCCTGTCAGGCTTTTCGGGCAATTCAAGAACATGCTCCGTATCGAAAGGTACGGAGCTTTTTTTTTGCCTGCCAAACACGTCAGAAAGGTTTTGCAACAGACAACTCCTTGGGGCTGTGGAACAAAATTTTACGAGACTCCACCCATGGACGTCGCAAGAGCTGATCCTCTCCTGCGTCATAAGTGTGCGTTTCGCGACCCCTAATTTTAAGGAAAGACTGATTATGACAAAACACACTCTGGCGGCTGCAGTGCTGGCTTTGTGCGGCTTCGCTGCCAGCTCCGCTTATGCAGCAGACGGTACCATCACGATCACCGGCTCGGTCAGTGGCACTACCTGCACCATCAGCGGCGGCACCGGAGCCTCGCCAGGTTCAGGTGCCAACTTCCCGGTCGTTCTTGATCGCGTGCAAACCTCGGCCCTCAAGGCCGCAGGCGATACGGCCGGCAGCAAGCGCTACTTTGTCTATGTGGGCGGCTCGGGCGGATGCCCGAACGGTACCAAGGTCGCCGTACGTTACGAGCCGACCAGCCCTGGCATCAACCCGGCAACCGGCAACCTGCGTAATACCGCCACTGCAACACCCGCCTCGCGGGTGGAGGTACAAATTCTCGATGGCGCTTCCAACACGCCAATGGACTTGCGCGTAGGTAATAACTCAACCGTTGCCACCGTGACCAATGGTCTGGCGACCTTACCGTTCTACGCACGCTACATCGCCAATGGCGGAGCGGCAGGCGCGGGCAATGTCACCAGCAGCGTGCAGTACTCGGTCACCTTTCCTTGATGCAGCCGCGCTGATAACCATTGCGTTTGTTGCCTGAGATCCTCGCTCGACCCTGCGGTCGGGCGCAGGACAACTGTTTTCAAGGATTACCCGATGCAGGATTTAATGATGTTCTTAAGTCATCGCGTGGTGTCCGTCGCGCTGAGTCTGGCCTTGTGCATAGCCTCGCATGCGGCGCACGCGGGGGTAGTTATCGACGGTACGCGACAGATTTACCCCGAGCAGCGACGCGAGGTCACCATACGAGTGACCAATGATGACAAACACGCACCCCGTCTGGTCCAGGCGTGGCTGGACGCAGGTGATGCCGAGGCAGCGCCGACACTGAGCGATGTGCCTTTCGTGCTGTCTCCCCCGGTATTTCGCCTGGACGCCGGCAAAAGCCAGTTCATGCGCTTGTCCTACACCAAGGCACCGCTACCTGCGGATAGAGAGTCGCTGTTTTGGTTGAACGTACTTGAAGTGCCGGGCGCCACCAATGAGTTTGATCCCACCCTCGAAGACAGCCAGCGGAATCACTTCAAGTTTGCGTTCCGTATCCGCACCAAGGTGTTTTTTCGCCCGGCGCAGTTATCTGGAACACCCGAGGAGGCGCCAGGGCTGTTGCGCTGGTCCCTGGAGCAGGTCGCCCAAGACACCGTGATACAGGTGCACAACCCTTCGGCTTATCACGTCACCTTCAACGACATTTACCTGCTTATGGGCTCCCATCCCGACGCGAAAAAATTGTCACTGCCCGAAGCGATGGTGGAACCGGGAGGCACGTTGAAGTTGCCGGTGCCGAACGCCGCGAAGGTAATACCCGCCGATGCGCGGGTGAATTTCACCTACATCAACGATTTCGGCAGCTTTTCATCGGCGCAGCCTGCTGTATTGCATCGCTGAACGCGTCCCCGGAACGTTGCTGATCGCAAGCAAACGTACATTTCTCAGCGTCCACTGAAGTCATAACTATGCCTAGTCACATCCAAGTACGGGTGCATCGTTGCGCCCCGATTTTGCCATTCCAGCATCGAAAGATGATGTTGGGCGGTTTGATGAGTGCGGCCGTAATCGCAAGCGATTCCGCGCTTGCGTCTGAGTTGAGCTTTGATCTGAACGCATTCTCCAGCGGCCTGGCATCGTCGGTTGACATGTCACGGTTCAATACCGGCAACCAGATGAGTCCTGGCCTATATCGCATAGATATCGTGGTCAACGGCCAGGCTTTGGGGCGCAGGGAGGTGGAGTTCGTCGCGGCCCACGCAAAGACCGGTGCGCAGCCGTGTTTGAGTCGCGAAGTATTGGAAAAAATCGGTATCGCGATGGATAAAGTCGATACCGATACCCGTGGGCGCGAGCTCGCGAACCCTGCCGCAGCCGGCCAGTATTGCGGCGACCTGGGGCAGTGGATTCCGATGGCGTCCAGCTCGTTCGATCCGGGCGCCCTTGAGTTAGCCGCCAGCGTGCCGCAGGCCTACATGAACCGGTCGATGCGCGGCTACATTGACCCCGAGTTGTTGGATGAGGGCATTACCGCCGGGCTGCTCAATTACAACTTCAGTACCAATGCGGTCACCGCTGGTGAAGGCGACGGTCGCACTTACCTGGGCCTCAATGCGGGGATTAATCTGGGCGCCTGGCGCTTGCGGCACCAAGGTGCCCAAGCCTGGAGCAACCGCACAGGGTTTGAGACTTATCAGAACACGTCCACTTATGTGCAGCGCAGCATCATCCCCTGGCAATCACAACTCACTATTGGAGACACCTTCAGCAACGGACAGATTGTCGACGGGGTACGCGTGCGAGGCGTAAGCCTGGCAACCGACGACCGCATGCGTCCGCAGACGCAGCAAGGTTATGCACCGCAGGTACGCGGTGTCGCCGACAGTAATGCAACGGTCACCGTCAGCCAGAACGGGTACACCATTTATGAGACGACAGTCGCGCCTGGCCCTTTTGTCATCAGTGATTTGCATGCCACGGGTTATGGCGGTGATTTGATCGTCAGCGTGACGGAAGTCGACGGGCGTCGAAACACCTTCGTCGTGCCGTACTCGGTGGCCCCGGAATTACTGCGGGCCGACACGACAAAATACAGCGCCACCTTGGGTGAGGTGCAGCAAAAGGGCATTGATGCCAAGGGCGCAAACGTCTTTCAAGGCACTCTCCAACACGGCTTGACCGATGACTTGACGGTGTATGGCGGCGGCAGTCTTTCCAACGGTTATGAGCAGGGCAAGGTCGGTATTGCATTGAATACGTCCATCGGTGCTTTCTCGCTGGACGGCGCCACCTCGCATACCAAGGTAGCTGATCATGGACGCCTGTCCGGCCAAAGCCTGGGCGTGGGCTACAACAAAAGTCTGCCCGCCTCGGGTACGCATTTTGCGCTGGGTGCATACCGGTTCTCTACAGAGGGTTACCTGAACCTTCCGGATGCACTGAATGTGCGTGAAATCGCTCGCCAGTCCGGTGATGTCAACGGTTATGCCCGGCAAAAAAGTCGGCTCGACCTGACCATCAGCCAGCATTTGGGCATAGGCACCTTGAGCCTGTACGGCAGCTCTGTCGACTATTGGGGCGGGCAGGAAGGGCGCCAGGTTTCATTCACCGCCAGTTACGGCTCGACCTGGAACAAGGTCAACTGGAACCTCTCGGCGCAGCGCTCAAGGGTCCAGGACACGCGACAACTGACTCAAAGCGAGCTCAGTGACGATGTGTTTTTCGGGCGTATCGGCCAACCCGGGCGCATTGATAACCGCTACATGCTGACTTTATCGATGCCGCTGGGGAGCGAGCCGAGGTCGCCGACCATCAATACTTCGCTGTCTCGGGACAGTGGCGATACACGGGGCAGCCAGCAGCAGGTGGGCATCAACGGCTTCCTGGGCGAGAACGCCGAGTTCGACTACGGTTTTTCCGCCAGCCGCGCGACCAGTGATCAATCGAGTTCCAGGCAACTTAACACCCACGCAGGGTACCGCACCGGTTCCGCCAGCGTGCGTGCAGGCTATGGTCAGAGCCGCGATAGATCCCAGCTTTCATTTGGCGCCGATGGCGGCATCGTCGCTCACGCTGGCGGCGTGACGTTTTCGCAAAGCCTGGGAGAGGCCTCTGCGCTGGTTCATGTGCCGGATGCCGAAGGCGCAGTGTTGGGCCACGACGGTGTTACACGCATCAATAGCAGCGGGTATGCCGTGGTTCCGTCACTCAGGGCATTCCAAAACAATACGGTGAGTGTTGATCCACAAGGCATGTCCATGGACGTGGAGCTTCAAGAGTCGAGCCTGGATATCGTTCCAACCCTCGGTGCAGTGCAATTGGTGGAGTTCAAGACCGTCAGCGGGCGGGCGGTGATCGTCCAGGCCAAAAAGCAGAATGGCACGCCGCTGCCATTTGCGGCTCAGGTTCTGGACCAGCAAGGCCGGGAAGTCGGCGTAGTGGGCCAAGCCAGCAAAGCTTTTGTGCGCGATATCCCGGCTGCCGGCACGTTGATCGTCAAATGGGGTGAAAAAATTTCTGAACGATGCGACGTCCACTACCAGATGGCTGCGCATGCCGCGAACAGCCGCCAGCAAGACGTCGACTATCTCCAAGGGTTGTGCGTACCCAGCTCGGTTCGCCAAGTAGCCGGCAGTATTGAACGGCACCCGTGAATATTCGGTGCCACATCTGTGGGGCACCAGCAGAGGACTTTTGTATGAACTTATCTTGGCTTGCTGCCTCGACGTTGGGCGGCTGGATGCTAGCGATGCAAGCGCATGCTTTTTCAGGTGGGGATTGTTATCCGCAAGGGGCAACGGCGATCCACATTGCCCCCATCATCCCCCCGACCAACCCTCAGGTCGGGCAAGTGATCGGTTTGGCGGGAGGCTATCCCTTCAATGCACCGGCAAGTGTCATGCAGTGCCGTTACGACTTCTGGAGCGATTTCCACTGGGTAACTGCGACGATCAACGCGGTCAACTCCAGCTCCACTGGCAGGACATTCAACGCCAACGGTGTGTCCATGCCAGTGTTCGCCACAGGCGTGCCCGGGGTTGGGTTTGCAATGATGGCCCGCGACCCGAATCATGGCTTCGCCGCTGTCGGTCAATCGGCAGCATCACTGCTCAGGGTGAAGTATCCCAAGCCAGTTGTCTGGGGCCTGCAGGGACGGCTTTACCTGGTGGCCACGGGAGGGGCGATTTCTCCGGGGACTGTGCCCACACGCACTGTCGCGCATTACAGGGTGCAAAATACCAATACCTCAGCCCCTGGGTATCATCCGGTCAATATGCAGGCGCTGGTCATTAGCCCACCCCTAAAGCCGACATGCCGGGTTTCGACGCCCTCCATTGCGATGTCTTTGGGAAGCGTACCGGTTACGGCGTTCCGTGGCGTCGGCAGTCATGCCGGCAGCGTAACCCGCAATATCACGCTCTTGTGCGAAGGCGGCACCGGCGGCACGCGTGATGTGTTTATCACCGTCACTGACCATACCACCCGCTCGAATCGCAGCGATGTGCTGTCCCTGACTGCAAGTTCCCAGGCCAAGGGCGTGGCCCTGCAGTTGGTACGCGGCGGCAATATTCTGGTTCGTTACGGTGCGGACTCCTCAAGCGTGGGCAACCCTAATCAATGGCTGGTGGGGACGACGGGCAATGGCACGGTGCAAATTCCGCTGACTGCGCGCTATATCCAGACACAACAGACGATCGCTCCTGGCAGCGCAAATGGTGTGGCGACGTTCACGATGAGTTACCGATGAGCCGGACGTTCCTGCGAAGGCTCAACGTGATAGGGCTGCTGATGGCGCTGCAGGCACCTCTGGTCCAAGGCGAAATCGTCATCGACCGTACCCGTGTGATCTATCCGGCTCAAGCCCGCGAAGTAACGGTCAACCTTACCAATGAAACGGATGGCCCGCGGCTGGTCCAGGTATGGATCGACGCCAACGATAGCGAGGCGTCACCTGAAAACAGTGATGTGCCGTTCACTGTCACTCAACCGATTTTCCGCATGGAGGCCGGCAGTGGACGAGCGCTGCGCGTGCTCTATCAATCGTCTTCACACACGAACGAGGACCGGGAATCAGTGTATTGGCTCAACGTGCTTGCGATCAGGCCGACAGGCGAGCCCGCTGTGCAAAATAACCAAGTGAATCTGGCATTTCGTACGCGGGTTAAATTGTTCTTGCGGCCGAATCAACTAGCGGGGACGGCGGCAAGCTCGATTAATGACTTGAAATGGCAATTAGTTACCGGGGATGAGTCGACGCTACACGTGAATAACCCCGGCGATTACCACGTCACGCTGTCCGGCATCGTTGTGACACGCGAGGGCGTTGAATACCACAGCGAAGACCCGCCGATGATCGCACCACGATCCACCGCCGTCGTGACGATGCCAAGGCTGCCGCACGGCGCGGCGGGCAGTGCAACAGTGCGCTTCACTACACTTGACGATCAAGGTGCAACCCAAACGCATTCGGCGCTGTTGGGCAATACCAAGTAAAGACGGTTCAAGCCCTGCGCTGGCGTACCAGGTGCTTGAACCCTTCGAACACCAGCACCATGACTGCGATCCAAATCGGGATATAGGTCAGCCATTCGCCGGCCTTGATGCCTTCACCCAGCAGCAAGGCTACGAACAGCAAGAGCACCGGCTCGACATAGCTGAGCAGCCCGAACAGGCTGAACGACAGTAATCGGCTGGCAATGATGTAGCTCACCAATGCAGAGGCGCTGATCAGACCCAGCATGGGAATCAATGCGTAAAGCTTTGGGTGCACATCCATCACCGCAAAACCTTGCTCGCCGCTTTGCACGAACCACCAAGCCACCGGCAGCATCAGCGCCATATCCAGCCAGAGCCCACCCAAGTTATCGGTCTTAAGGTATTTGCGCACGATGAAGTAAAGCGGATAGCCAATGATCACCACCAGCGTTGCCCACGAAAACCCACCGGCTTGGTACAACTCGTTGAGTACCCCAAGACCTGCAAAGAACACTGCGATCTTTTGCAGATAGGACAGCTGCTCACCCCATACCAGCCGTCCGGTGAGCACCATGGTCAATGGCAGCAGAAAGTAACCCACCGAAACATCCAGGCTGCGCCCGTTCAGCGGTGCCCACATGAACAACCACAGCTGCACGCCCAGCAAGGCCGAAGACAACACGACGCCTGCGATCAATCGAGGCTTTGCCGCCAGAACCTGCAGCAATTCCCAAACACGCCGCCATTCGCCGCTGACGATCATGAACACCGTCATGCACGGCACAGTCAGCAGCATGCGCCAGCCGAAAATCTCCAGACCGCTCAACGGCGTGAGCAACGATGTGAAGTAATACATCACGGCAAACAACACCGAGGCCGAGACCGATAACACAACACCTTTAGACACGCTGTCCTCGCGAAAACCGATTTGTACAAGAGAGGCGGGCATTATGGTGCTTGCGGCGTGAAACGGCTGCTCTGTTTTGGGGCGATTGGTGGGAAATTTTCTCACGCCATAAAATTTCTCCTATCCCGGTGGCGAGCGGGCTTGCCCGTGTTGGGCTGCGATGCAGCCCCGCAACCTCTTTCGGTCAACACCCGCTGCCGCTCGCCCCAACAGCACTCGACTACGAGCGAGCGACGCGCCCCGAGACATAGTGGCTAACATCATTGAACCCTGGGGTGGACGAGTGCCCCGATGTCACCAATGAATCGATAAACGCTTCATCCTCAGCCGTGATCTTGACGTCCAGCGCGCCGGTGTAGGCATCCCACTGGGCCTCGGTACGCGGTCCGACAATCGCCGAACTCACCGCTGAGTTGTTCAATACCCAGGCGATGGCAAACTCGACGATCCCCACACCACGTCCCTGGGTATATTGCTGAATTTGCTGGGCAATGCGCAGCGACTCCACGCGCCATTCGGTTTCCAGGATACGTTTATCCTGGCGTGCGGCGCGGCTGCCCGGTTCTGGCGTGACATCCGGCGCGTATTTACCGCTGAGCACGCCTCGGGCCAGCGGGCTGTAAGGCACCACGCCCAGGCCATAGGCGGCAGCGGCGGTAATCTGCTCCGCTTCAGCCTGACGGTTGACGATGTTGTACAGCGGTTGGCTGATCACCGGCCTGTCCACGCC
Organism: Pseudomonas sp. Irchel 3H9; assembly: GCF_900187495.1. Classification (NCBI taxonomy): domain Bacteria; kingdom Pseudomonadati; phylum Pseudomonadota; class Gammaproteobacteria; order Pseudomonadales; family Pseudomonadaceae; genus Pseudomonas; species Pseudomonas sp. Irchel 3H9. The sequence continues at coordinate 815,873 of NZ_FYDK01000002.1, forward strand.
CAAACGCTCGGCCACGCGGATCACCTCGGCAATGCGCCAACCGCGGTAGTTGGATAAGCCCCAGTAGCGGATCTTGCCCTGGCGGATCAAGTCGCCAATCGCAGAAATCGTGACCTCCAGAGGGGTAGCGTGGTCTTCGCGGTGCAGGTAGTAGATGTCGACGTAATCGGTGTCGAGTCGGGTCAGGCTGGCGTCGAGCGCATTGAAAATCCGTTTGCGACTCAAGCCACTGCGGTTGGGCAAACCGTCCGGCGGACCGAAACCGACTTTGCTCGCCACCACCCAATCCTGGCGGTGTCGGGCAATGGCTTCGCCGACGAGTTCCTCGGAGCGTCCGCCGGTGTATACGTCGGCCGTGTCGATAAAATTGATGCCCTGATCCCAGGCCTTATCGATGATGCGCAGCGAGTCCTCGGTATTGGTCTGCTCGCCAAACATCATGGTGCCCAGCGTCAAGGCGCTGACCTTCAAACCGGACTGGCCCAATGTGCGGTAAATCATGCAAAGCTCCTTGCGGCTGTGAGACGTCATCCATGCAATACCAGACTCAGAGGCTCTGGAACAAGCCCTGAGCGTGTTTCTTCATTCGCTCAGCAACGCGTGGCAGCGCACGTGGAGAAACCGATGCAGCACTTTTACCCGCTCCGACACTTGCAGGCGGTGCGGGCACATCAGGTTGAATGGCGTCGGTTCGCCTTGCCAATCCGGCAACAAGTGCACCAGGCGGCCGGCCTTCAGATCCCGGGCGATATCCAGGTTGGCTTTATAGGCGATGCCGTGACCGGCCAACGCCCAGCGCCGCACAATTTCACCGTCGTCGCTCAGGTAATCGCCTGTTACGTGGACTTCCTGCAGCTCGCTGCCCTGGCGAAAGAACCACGTACTGTTGGCGCGCCCCTGACGCATGTACCGCAGTGTGTTGTGTTGCGCCAACTGCGCGGGCGTCGTGGGTGTGCCGTGACGCGCGAGGTACTCGGGGCTGGCACATGCAATGCGCTGGTGACCGGGCACGACAGGCAGTGCCACCAGACTGGAGTCACGGGGTACGCCGAAGCGCAGGGCGATATCGACGGTGTCGCGGAAAAGGTCAGCATTGCTGTCGTTGAGCAGCAATTGCAGACGGATATTCGGGTGTTCCGCCTTGAATTCGTCCAGCCAGCCCAAGACGACATTGCGTCCAAAATCCGACGGCGCGGCCAATTGCAGCAATCCGGTCAACCCCTGGCTGTGCTGCTTGAGGGCTTGTTCACCTTCGGCCAATGCGGCCAGGGCTTCGCGCACGCTGTCCAGGTAGCGCTTGCCTTCCTCGGTCAGGCGCATGCTGCGGGTAGAGCGCGCGAGCAGGCGAATGCCCAGCCGTGTTTCCAGACGCTTGAGGGCGATGCTGGCCGCAGCAGGGGTCAACCCCAGGCCGCGCGCGGCGGCGGACAAACTGCCCGTGTCGGCGGTGCGCACAAAAACTTCAAGGTCCAGGATTGAGCTCATTTGTAAAAATCCTTTAAAGATCTTGTCGTTTTACCGGGATTTTTCGTCGATTGCCAAGCTGGGAAGATGAACGCTCACTTTCTGACCCAGGACATCTCCCCATGGCATCTTCCCTCAACGGTAAAACGGTCGTCGTGATCGGCGGCAGCAGTGGCATTGGCGCGGCGGTGGCCAAGGCCGCCGCTGCACGCGGTGCTCAGGTGGTGTTGGCGGGACGGCGCCTATCGTCGGGCCGCGACAACGGCCTACGCAGCGAGCCAGTGGATGTCACCGACCCCGACTCCCTGCAGCGTTTGTTCGAAACCGTCGGGCGTTTTGACCATCTGGTGTACACCTCCGGCCCTTCGGTACGCGCCAAGACCTTGATCGAAACCGATCTGGACGAGGCCCAGGACAACTTCAACGTGAAACTCTGGGGCGCGTTGCGGGCGATCCAGCAGGCGCTGCCTTTCCTAGATGAGCGCGGGAGTATCAGTCTGACCTCCGGGCAACTTGGCCGTAAGTTGGCGCCGGGCCAGTTCATCAAAGTTGGTATCAACGCGGCCACTGAAGCCCTGGGCAAGCAGTTGGCAAAGGAGTTGGCGCCGCGACGCGTCAACGTGGTGAGTCCCGGTGTGATTGATACCCCGGCGTATGCAGGGTTGGCCGAGGACCAGCGCCTGGCGATGTTTGCCAAGGCCGGTGGCGCGTTGCCGGTGGGGCGCGTGGGGCAGGCAGAGGAAGTGGCGGCGGGGTATGTGCTGGCCATGGAAAATGGCTACATGACCGGTGCTGTCATTGATATCGACGGCGGCGGGCTGCTGTAAGCGCGGACGAGATGTGGGAGGGGCTTGCCCCCTCCCACATGGACGCCGTCAAGCCTTGAGGGTGCGCGTCATCCGCAACGCCAACACACTACCGGCCACAATCACCGCCGCCAGTAGGTACAACGCAATATCGGTGGACCCCGTCGCATCCTTTACAAAGCCCACGATGTACGGGCTGAGAAAGCCCGCCATCTGGCCCATGGAGTTGATCAACGCCAAACCACCCGCCGCCGCGCCCGCGCTGAGCATCGCAGTCGGCACTGGCCAGAACATCGGCAGACCGGTGAGGGCACCCATGGTGGCGATCGTCAGGCCCAGAATCGCAATCGCCGGGGTCGTGGCGAAGTTCACCGCAATCACCAGACCAATCGCGCCCATCAACATGGGCACCACTAAGTGCCAGCGGCGCTCTTTGCGCAAGTCTGCGGAGCGGCCCACCAGCAGCATAAAGACCGCCGCCAGCAAATACGGAATCGCACTGAGCCAGCCGATCACCAAGTTATCGCTGAACCCCAGGTTCTTGATGATCGACGGCAGCCAGAAGTTGATCGCGTACACACCACTCTGGATGCAAAAGTAGATCAGGCCGAATGCCCAGATCGCTGGGTTCTTGAACACTTCGGCGAGGGAATCGGTGGTGGTTTTCGGCTTGTTGGCCAGGTCCGTCGCCTGGTCGGCTTCCAGTACCGCACGCTCGTGGGGTTTGAGCCACTTGGCGTGGGCAAACGTGTCACTGAGCAGGAAGTAGGCGAGGGCGCCGAGGATTACGGTGGGGATGCCTTGCAGCAGAAACATCCACTGCCAACCCGCCAAACCGCCTTGGCCGGCGGCGAAGTGGTTGAGGATCCAGCCGGAGAACGGGCTGCCGAGTAAGCCGGACACCGGAATCGCCGACATGAACAGCGCCATGATCCGTCCACGGCGGAACGTTGGGAACCACTGCGACAGGTAAAGCACCACACCAGGGAAGAAGCCGGCTTCGGCGGCGCCCGTGAACAGGCGCAAGGTGTAGAAATGCGTCGGCGTGGTGACGAACAGCAGGCACGTGGACAAGGTGCCCCACACGATCATCATCAACGCGATCCAGCGCCGTGGACCGAACTTGGTCAGCGCCAGGTTGCTCGGTACGCCGCACAGCACGTAGCCAATGAAGAAAATCCCGGCCCCCAGGCCGTACACGGTTTCACTGAATTTCAGCGCATCAAGCATCTGCAACTTGGCAAAGCCAACGTTGACCCGGTCAAGGTAGTTGAACAGATAGCAGATGAAAATGAAGGGGATCAGGCGCAGGGTAATGCGCTTGTAGATGGCGTTTTTATCGTCATCGGTGGCCAGTGTGGCAGCGGCGCTCTGTGACATGGCGTTCTCTCTTTATTATGATTTTTCGCGATGCGAGGGTAACGTTGATCGCTCAACGAGTCTCGGCCACGGGGCGGGGTGCTGTCTTTGTGCTCGCGCACAGTGATGGAAACTTTGCGCTGTGCCGATGAACAACCATGCTTTTTTAGGAATTTAGACTCATGTTCGAGTTGGATCATGACTTGGCACAGGACATCGTCGATCGGACCATGGCGATTTTGCCCTACAACGTCAATGTCATGGACAGCCAGGGCCTGATTCTCGGGAGTGGTGAGTCCGAGCGCATCAACACCCGCCATGAAGGTGCGCAACTGGTGCTGGCCAATGGTCGCGTGGTGGAAATCGACGGCCAGACCGCCAAACACCTCAAGGGCGTACAGCCGGGTATCAACCTGCCGCTGATGCACGATCAGCGTCTGATCGGCGTGCTGGGTATCACCGGCGAACCTGAACTGCTGCGCACCTACGCGGAACTGGTGCGTATGACCGCAGAAATGTTGGTCAGCCATCGCCATCAGCAAGCCGAGCAGCAATGGCGACGCCAGCGTTGCGACGATCTATTGGCGTTGCTCCTCGCCGAAACCGGTGATTCGCCGCGCCTGGTCGACGAAGCTCAGCAACTGGGACTCAAGCCGCAGCTGGCGCGCACGCCGTACCTTTTCGAACTGGGGCCGGGCCAGTCGGCGGAGGCATTGAGCGCGTGGCTGACGTCGCGCTATCCGGACAGTTGGTGCGTCAGCTCGGCGCAGTTCTCGTTGTTATGGTGCCGGCCCGCGGCGGTGCAAGTGGATAATCCGCGCCTGCTGGAAAAGCTCGAAGGCCAAGGTTGGAATGTGCTGCGCGTAGCCGTCGGCGGGCAAGCGGAAGGACTGGCCGGGCTGCGCCGTTGCTATCGGCGCGTGGGTGACTTACTGGCCTACGGTCGCGATGTACTGCCGCACTCACGGCTGCTGACCCTCAACCGTTATCGCCTGCCGGTGATGCTCTGGCGCCATCGCAACGACGACGCCCTCGACGAACTGCTCAACCCCCTGCGCAAAGTGCTCGCCAAGGACAACAACGGCCAATTGCTGGCCACGCTGCGCAGTTGGTGCGAGCACGATGGCCAAAGCCAGGCCTGCGCCGACGCGCTGGGTATCCACCGCAACAGTCTGCGTTACCGCATGGAGCGCATCGCTGAACTCAGTGGCGTCGACCCGCTGACTCTGGACGGCATGCTCGCCCTGTACCTGGGCGTCCAGCTGTTGCCCCAGGCTTTGTCGGAATGAACAACAAACCTCACCCGCACTTGTGCATCGGACCGGCGTCATTCCCGGTGCCAACTGGCAGCATGGGCGTCATAAAAACCGGAGAAAGCCCATGAAAATCATCATCGCCCCCGACTCGTTCAAGGACAGCCTGAGTGCCGAAGGCGTTGCCCAGGCCATTGCCCAAGGCTTGGCGGAGGTCTGGCCGGACGCGCAGTTGATCCAGTGCCCGATGGCGGACGGCGGTGAAGGAACGGTGGACTCGGTACTCGCCGCCTGCAACGGCGAGCTGCGCCGCCAGGCGGTTCGCGGACCGTTGGGCGCGACGGTTGACGCGCGCTGGGGCTGGTTGGCCGACAGCCACACGGCGATCATCGAAATGGCCGAAGCCAGCGGCTTGCAATTGGTCCCACCAGGACAGCGCGATGCGTGTATCAGCAGCACTTACGGTACCGGCGAGCTGATCCGCGCCGCCCTGGATGCCGGCGCAGAGCGCATCATCCTGGCAATTGGTGGCAGTGCCACCAACGATGGAGGCGCGGGGGCGATGCAGGCGCTTGGCGTGCACTTGTTTGATGCCCACTCCCAAGTGCTGGCGCCGGGCGGTTTGGCCTTAGCTGGCCTGGCCCATATCAGCCTTGAGCGGCTTGATCCGCGCCTGTCTGAGGTGCGCTTTGAAATCGCGGCCGACGTCAACAATCCCCTGTGTGGCCCCCACGGTGCCTCAGCCATTTTTGGCCCACAGAAAGGCGCCAGTCCCGCACACGTCCAACAACTGGACGCGGCCCTCAGCCACTTCGCCGATCACTGCGCCAAGGTCTTGCCCAAGGACGTGCGCGACGAACCCGGCAGCGGCGCCGCCGGCGGCCTGGGCTTCGCCGCCAAGGCCTTTCTCGGTGCGCAGTTTCGAGCCGGTGTGGAAGTCGTCGCCGAATTGGTTGGCCTGGACGCCGTCGTACGCGACGCTGACCTGGTCATCACCGGCGAGGGCCGCTTCGACGCCCAGACCCTGCGCGGCAAAACCCCTTTTGGCGTCGCTCGTATCGCCCAGCAGCACGGCGTGCCCGTGATCGTCATCGCAGGCACCCTGGGCGACGGCTACGAGCAAATGTACGCCCACGGCGTCGACGCCGCCTTCGCCTTGCCGAACGGGCCGATGAGCCTGGAACAGGCGTGCAGTGAGGCCCCGCGCTTATTGCGCGAGCGGGCGGCGGACATTGCGCGGGTGTGGCGCGTGGCGGCCAAGCACTGACGCCACCTCTCGAACATGGGACAATCCGCGCCTTTTTTCGACACGGAGAGTCCCCATGCTGCGCCCCGCACTCCTGGCCTTGCTGTTGACTAGCACTGCCACCTTCGCTCAAACCAACACTGAAACCGTTCCCTTGCTCCGGGAAATCAAGAATTGGGTCACGGGTTGCGACAACCTGCGTAATTGCCATGCCCTCAGCGCACCCAGTGGCGTCGACGAGGAGGACTACAGCTCGCTGACTTTGCATATCTGGCATCAGGCCGGGCCTGAAGGTTACCTGCGTTTGCGCTTCGACCACCGCGGTGAGGCGCTCGACCTGTCGACCCTGCTGTTGGACGGCCAGCCGCTGGGGCTGGAGTTGACGCAGGGTCTGCACGTTGAACTGGACGATCAGGGCGGTGATCCCGAGGTGCAGTCCTATGGCGTGATCGAGGAGGCAGTGGCGCGGCGTTGGTTGCAGCGTTTGCGTAACGGCCAGCGCCTGCAATTGCCGGGGGATGAACAGGCGCATGTGTCGCTGAGTGGGCTGAGCGCTTCACTGCTTTTGATGGATGCGGTGCAGGGGCGGGTGGATAACGTCACGGCCTTGGCCCGCCCAGGTAAGGGCGCGGCCAGCGCCGTGCCTGCACGTTTGCCGACACCGGCGCTGCGCAAATTCCCAGGAGCACCGATGTTGACTGCGCAGGAGCAGGCCGGCCTGATAGCGGCCGCGTTGCACACCGTCACGCCCGAGGACAACGGCACCGGCAGCGCACCCGAGGCGAACGCTGGTGCCCTTACGGCGCAGCAGGCGATGACCGTGGTGCGTTATGACTGCGCGGCCTACAACTGTGAATACGATGTGGTCAGCCGCCAGCGCCAGGCGCCGTATGCCGAAACCCCGATGCAGCTTGAGCCCTTGCCATTAGGGATCGAGCCACTGCAAGGCTCTGTGGGATATGACGCAGCCAGTGGCACCTTGAGTTATTTCTACAAGCTCCGGGGAATTGGCGATTGTGGTGCGGGCGCCGTCTGGGTGTTTGACGGCAAGGGTTTCCAGCTCAGTGAACTGCTGTCCATGCCGCGCTGCACTGGGGTGGGTTACGGTGATTGGCCGGCGTTGTGGTCGACGGCGCCAGCGCCCTAGCCATCGGGCGGGCAGGGCCTCTACACTGGCTGGCCACGTGTCTTTCAAAGGATGAAACGCCATGCACACACCTGAACCCCATATCGTGATCCAGCGCTTTACCGAGGCCCATCTTGAGGGCGTCGCAGCGCTCTATAACGAACCGGCGGTGTGTCGACAGGTGCTGCAAATGCCTTACCAATCGGTGGAGGCCTGGCGCAACAAGCTGGTGATGGACAACGAGCGTCGGCTGCAACTAGTGGCCGTGCACGGCGGCGAGGTGATCGGCCAACTCGGCTTGGAACAGTACCTGCGCGTGCGCCAGGCCCATGTGGGTTCGTTCGGCATGGGCGTTGCGCCGGCCTGGCAGGGCAAGGGGGTGGGGTCGCGTCTGTTGAGCGCTGCGCTGGACGTGGCTGACAACTGGATGAATCTTCACCGCGTGGAGTTAACGGTGTACGCCGACAACGAAGCCGCGCAACACCTGTACCGTAAATTCGGTTTCGAGGTGGAAGGGCTGCTGCGCGATTACGCCCTGCGTGACGGTGTGTTTGTCGACACCGTCAGCATGGCCCGTCTGCGCCAGCGGGGTTAACCCAGAGCAAACGCCACCGCAGCCTGCGCATGCAGCTCGGTGGTGTCCAGCAGCGGCAGGTCGCTGTGTTCGGGCTTGATCAACAGGCCTATTTCCGTGCAACCAAGAATGATTGCCTGGGCGCCACGGGCGGCCAGGGATTTGATCACCCGTTGATAGATCTGGCGTGAAGTGTCGCTGATCACGCCCACACACAACTCTTCGTAGATGATGCGGTGCACATCCTTACGCTCATCCGTGTCCGGCACCAACACCGTCAGGCCGTGATCGGTCAGGCGGGACTTGAGAAAGTCCTGCTCCATGGTGAATGCGGTGCCCAACAAACCGACCGTCAGCGTGCCGGCCTCCACTGCGGCCAAACCGGCTGCATCGGCGATGTGCAGGAACGGAATCGACACCGCCGCTTCGATGCGCGGCGCCACTTTATGCATCGTGTTGGTACACAGCACCACACACTCGGCGCCGCCAGCCTGCAGGCGGCGTGCAGCATCTTCGAGGATCTGCGCGGTGTCATCCCAACGCCCCGCATGCTGGGCCTGTTCCACTGGGCCGAAATCCACGCTGTACATCAACAGTTGCGCCGAGCGCAGCGGGCCCAGCTGGTCGCGCACACGCTGGTTGATGATGCGGTAATACTCGGCGCTGGACTCCCAGCTCATGCCGCCGATAAGGCCGATGGTGCGCATGTGATGTTCCTGACAAGGGATGTGACTTCACCTTACCCACTGGCCAACCAATAGTCATACGCAGTTGCCAGCCAAATGACCGGTGCAGTTTTAAGGCGTACGGCGAACCGCCGCATCTGCCATGATCAGTCTTCGCAACCTGGCTCACCCAAGGAAATCCGCAATGGACGATGTACAACAACTGGGCGAGATGCTTCGTCATTACGCCGACAGCGAAGCCCACAAAAAACAGCAATTCGACGTGCAGTCAGCCCGCTGGGCGCAAAAGCTCGGCGAGTTGTTCGGGCAGATTGAGCTGTGGCTGGAACCGGTCAAAACCGTCGGGCTGCTGGAAGTCAATCGTGAAGCCTATGTGGCCAGCGGCCCGAGCGTGCCGGTGGAGACGTCCACCTTCAAGACTGAGAAGCTCATTGTGCAGATCACCGGCAAAACCGTGGAGTTCGTGCCGGATGTGATGGGGGCGGGCGGTTCGATTTCCGTCGCGGTGATGGGCTTGACCGCAGCCCGCCACGGCAGCGTCTCGCTGGTGCTGGCGGCCGACAAGAACGACTGGCAGTGGAAGAAAACCAATGGTCTGAAAGACCCCGACACCTTCGGCTTCGACGCCAACTTCCTGGCTTCGCAATTACAAAGCCTGATCCCGCGCGATCGCGCTTGAGTCGTCAGCTTTGACGCCGATCCCAGGCCTGGCAAATGCCCGAGGCTAAATAAGGCGTATTCCCCAGGATTGGCTATACCTACAGCTCACTGTTTCGATGATGACCGCCAAGGAGTTCGATGATGAAACTAAGGCTAATGATCGGCGCGCTGTGTATCGCCACGCTGGGGATGACCGGTTGCGCCAGCAAGGTCACGCAACCGGATGAGTATTCGGGCTTTCTGTCCGACTACAGCCAACTCAAACAAGCCCAGTCGCCGTCGGGCGCCGTGGTGATGCGCTGGGTCGATCCCAAGCTGGACCTGAGCCGCTACAACGCGGCGTACATCGAACCGACTCAGTTCTACCCCAAACCCCACGCCACCGCGAAAATCCCCGAGAGCACCCTCAACGGTATCAACGCCTACTACAACCAAGCGCTCAAGCGTGAGCTGGCCAAGTCACTGCCCCTGGCCAGCGCGCCCGGCCCTGGCGTGATCGTGGTGCGCGCGGCAATCACCGCCGTCAGCAGCAAGACCGAGGGCCTGAAACCCTATGAATTCGTCCCGGTGGCCTTGGTGGCAGCGGCGGTGAGTACCGGTACCGGCATCCGTGACCAGGAAACCACTTTGGGGACCGAAGCGCAGTTCCTCGACGGGGCCACTGGCAAGGTGATCGCCCAGGTGGTGCGCAAAGGCACCGGCAAGCCGTTGGACAATGCTGCCCAGGTAATGAAGGCCGATGACGTCAAAAGCGTGATCGATGGCTGGGCGTCGGACCTGCATCAGTCCTATGTAAAGCTCAGAAACCACTAGAACGCATTTCTGGCCAGGCGGTTGTAATAGCTGAGCAGGGCGTCGTAGCGGCGGGTGACGCGGTAATAGTCGTCACTCAACTGCTGCGGCGCGGCGTGGTCCTGCCAGTCCTGGTGCAGGGTGGTCAACGCCTTGAGGTATTCATCGGCAGGCGCCTTGATGTTGTACCAGAGGTAAATCGCCTCATCGTCCAGCCTTCTGCTGGGCATGGCATTGAGAAAGACTCTGCTGTCCTCGGCGGCCTTGCGTACCCCCTCTGTCAAGTCAGCCACGCGCTGCGGGGTCAGGTTGGCGTCGCGCACGCCTTGCTCGATCTGGTTCACCGCCTGGCGCGCCGCGATCATGTAGTTGAGCAAGTGCCACTGCATGTCTCGGCCAAAGCGCGCTTCCAGCAACGCCAGTTGCGCGGGACGCACACTCAGGTCTTCATCCGCCAACTGTTGGCGCAGAGAAGTGGACGCCGTCAGGTACTTTTCGACGACCTGATCGTAGGCCAGCAGCAATTGCTTGCCAGCGGCCTCTGACGCTATTTCCTGCGTTGTCGGCGCCAGGCTGCGCGCCTGCACGCGAGTAACCCCATCGGCCAGTGCCGTGACGTTGTACAACGCTTGCGCGTAGGCACCGGCGGCGGCGAGCAAGTTGCTGTCGGGCGCCTGGCGTTCCAGCTTCACCGTGTACTGCTGCGAACATACCGACCGCTGGATAAGGTACGGCTCGGGCTCGTTGCGGTCGCCATAGGTATCGAGGGTGGGCTTGTCGGGCTCCACTTCGGGAATGGGGTAATACGCGAGGCGCGTGTCCCGGTCGACGCGGTTCACGCAATCAATGATCGGTGCCAGGGCACTGGCTCTGGCAGTGTAGGGACTGTCGCGCTGGTCCAGCCACAGTTGCACTTTTTGCAACGGTCTGGTGGCGCTGGCCACCCCGAGCAGGCCAAGGCCCAATGCGATGCTTATGGGTAACAACCATTTTGGATTCATGGCTTGCCCTCCTGGCCGTACCACTGTACTTGGGTGGCAGGCGCCTGGCACTCAACCACGCTACGTGGCATGCGGCTGCACAGGCGTTCGGTCCACTGCTGCAGACCTTGGTTGCGGGTAACCAGGTGCTGGTTGTCGAGCATCTTCAGCCCGGCATAGAGCGCGACCGCGCCAACAAGACAAAGCGCGCCGCCCAGGACGGCCCAGCGTGGATGCCGGGCGGTCCACGGGGTGTGGTGATTCATGAACGGCCGCTTGATCAAACCCACCAGCGCCAGTGCGACCGCCAGGGTCAAACTGGCGAACGGGCTGAACACATAACCCAACGCTGCGGCCAGAATGAGACCCGGTACCAGGTCACGTATCGGCAGCAACGGCAAGTGGGTCGGGCTGAGCCAGCGGGGCAAGCGTTGGCTGAGCTGTTCATCCAGCACGCGGTAATGGTGGGCCAGCGGTCGCCAGGCCTGCCAGGCTATGCCCGCACACACCACGGCGCTGATCGACCACAGAATGCCCTGGCCCAGGGTCGGTATTACTTTGCCGGCCAAGGCTTCGGCCTTTACCAGCACACCCACCAGGCAACTGAGCACCAGCGCAACGATCCACGGCCAGCTGTCCATGGAGGCCTCCCAGCCCTGCCAGAAATACACCGTGCCACCGGGCATGCCTTCGGCAACGCTGACGTGGTCGGCATAAATATCGGCACTCAACGTCTTGCAGGCCTTCCAGTCGTCTTCGTCGAAGCGCTGGGCAAAGGCACGGCGCTGGCCAAGGCTCATGGGTGCCAGTAGCAAGCGCGCGGCACGCTGTTGCGGGCTGTCGGGCGGTTGTGCGGCCAATGCACGTTGGTGCGCCATAAAAGCAGGACCTTCTTGGCGCTTCAACATCTGCGCCCAGTCTCCAGCGGGGCACCCATGATCTGCGCCACCGTGCCAGTTTTGTCCGGCGCAAACCGCTTCGAATACAGTGCTCGACCAGTAATGATGGTTGGCAAGCAGTCTGGCCAACCATTCGTTGAACCACTCGGCATGGGGATGATTGTTCACCCAGGCATGCGCGTTGGGTGTAGCGGCGTAGGCCGCCAGGAACGCAGCGTCGTCTTGCTGGCCAAGGGCTTGGTGCAAGGGGGTCTGCAATTGGGTCCGTTGCTGGAACTCCAGGGCGCTGATTAACGCGCTGGGCAGTTCCAGGCGTTGCCAGGCAGTCAGCCAGTTGAAGGTTTCGAAGGCCCACCGGGTGTCTTCGGCATTCAGATCGCCTTCGATGCAGCGCTGTAACAGGTGGACTTCCAGCAACAGCGCGGTGCCATCGGCCATGGCCGCTTCGTAATGCTGAGCGAGGGTTTGGTCGGGCGTCTCGACCAGCACGTCATCAGCGACCTGCTCGTCCGGGTTCCACGCCAGTGCAGCCTCATAGGCTTCGCGCAGGCGCTGAAAGCCCTGCGGGTCATCGTCCGGGCGGGTCTGTTTCAGCAAGGCGGCGTATTGGCGCTTGATCGTACGGCTATCGGCATCCGGTGTCAGTCCGAGGACATTCCAGCAAGTCATGTGCGGTACAGCTCCCTAGACAATCGCAGGCGCCATGCCTGTTTTACGGCGTGATATTCCAACGGTATGGGGCAGGGCGCGCCCGGTCCAGCGCTGTTGCGACCGGGCGCGAGGTGTCACTTAAGCGGTGCCAGTGGCGGTAGCTTCCATTGACCGGAACCTACCTCAGGCTTGGGCAGGTAGATGCGCAGCACAGCGAAGAATGGGCCGGGTGGAGCCGGCAACCAGTTGCTCTGTTCGGCTTTCGGTGGCTCATGGTGCTGTAGCGCCAGGGTCACGCCGCCATCGGCGTCGCGCTTGAGATCAGGCAACATGTGCGAGTTGATCAGGTAGCGTTTCTTGTGGTTGGGCACCAGCAACTTGGTCTTTGCGTCGTACAGGGTCAGGGACCAGAACGCATCGGCTGGCGGCAGTTGGTCCTTGGCGAAATGCACGGTGTAACTGTGGCGCGCACCGTTGGCAGGTTTGCCTTCGCTGTCGACGACGTACTCGAGGTAAGCGGCCTCGTCGCTGGAGTTGCCGAAGATCCCCATGTCCGCAGCGGCGTAGCGGTACAGGTAGTTGTTTTGCAGATGGTCGCGACTGCCGAACAAATCACCGCTGGACACTTGATGCGTGTCGATCCTGTCTTTTTTGAACGCTGCAAATTCAGCGCGGGCATCGCTGATGCCATCTTCCAGGGCTTTGCGCTGCTCGGCGGTCAACTGGTTGAGCGCGAAGGGTGCGCCGGGGGCGATGCCGATCCTGGCAAAACGCGCGAGCAGCTCTTTTTCACTGTCCTGAGGGGCGGCGAAGGAGAGCATGAAGTTCAGGTAGCGGAACAGCTGCGGGCCTTCGACCATGGTCGCCGTAGGCTTGGGCCATTCGACCTTCGGCGCCTTGGCCGGCGCGGCTTGTTTCACATAGCTGCTCAGGGACTGCACTTTGTAGCCGCTCTGGATCTGCTTGACCTTGTTCAGGTCTTTTTCATCGAACAGCTGCGTGCGGTACAGGGCGTAGGCGATATTGCTTTCGCTGTACACCACGCGGTCAACGTCCACCGGCTGCTGACCTTTCCAGTCCGGGCCGGCGATCATGTAGTGGCCGCCGTTGTTGCCGGTGCTGCGGGTGCCCAGGTAGGCGAAGTTTTGCGTGTAGAGGTCGATCAACTGCACCGAGTAGTAACGGTTGTCTTCGATCTTCGGCAACGTCAGCACCAGCGGCTCGCTGCGCAGGTCCATCCATACAAACGAGTAGGCCGTGTCGGAGCTCGGGGTCACGGACGCCGTGTCTTTGGGCGTAAACACTTGGGCGGTGTTGCCTATCCGGTTGAACGGCGCCTTGAAGTTGGCACCGCCTTTATCAACGGCCTGGGTGTAAAGCGTCTTGTACATCTGCACGACCGGGTAGCCATACAGATACGCTTCCTTGGCGATAGCCCGAGCTTCGCTCGGGGTCGCGGTGAAATCGGCCAAGGCGCCGGTACTCATGAGTATCGAGAGGCTCGCCAACAGCAGGCGCGTCGGTTGTTTGATCATGTTGTTGCGTCTCTTAATGAGCAGGGGTGATGTCTTCCAGTTTTCAGCTTTTATCGACGTTGGCCTCGGTCGGCGCATACAACCGTAAAAAGCTGAACCCGTGTTTGCCGGACGAAGTTTGCACCCAGTTGCGCTCGAAGTCTTTTGGCGCGTGCGTTGAGGGACACGATCGCGCTAGCGTCCTATTGAATGAGTAACGGGGCAGGGCGGCGACGAGTGTCAAACGTGGGGCAGCATCGCTTTGACTTTGTCACGCAGTTGATCGATGGAAAACGGCTTGGCAATCACCTGCATGCCGTCAGGCACATCGATGTTTTCGGCATAGCCGCTGGCGAACAGGATGGGCAGGGAGGGGCGCAGCTCACGCACTTTGGTTGCCAGTTGCTTGCCGTCCATATCGGGCAAGCCAACGTCGGTCATCATCAGGTCAATCACCTGGTCAGTATCTTTAACCTGTTCCAAGGCCTTTTCAGCGTCGCCTGCTTCAAGCACCTTGAACTCCAACTCCTCAAGCACATCGACGATCAGCATGCGCACGATGGCGTCGTCTTCAACGACAAGGATGGTGGAGATGACTGTGGACATAATATGGAATTCCCAAAAAAGGCGAGGTTTACCGGCTGCCGTTCTGACAGGCCTCTTCCTTGAGTAAGCGCGGCCTGTAGACAAGTTCCCGCAAGCGGTAAAAACAATGCAATACAAAAGGCTAGGGAGAATAGCTTGTTCCGCTGTAGGAATCTGTACAAAACAGCTTTAGAAAAATGGTCTTGCCCGCCAGTTTGGGGCAAACTCCCGGTTTTTCCGTATTTGGCCAAGGCATGCCCATGACTCCTGCGTCGTCCGTCGATGAAAAGAGCTTTCGTAACCTCCTGAGCCGGAACGTGGCATTGCCCCTGGGTGTGGGTGTGCTGAGCGCCGTGTTTTTCGTCTGCCTGATTACCTATTTGCTAACGGTGATCAAGTGGGTTGAGCACACCGATCGGGTAATCAATAACCTTAACGAGTCGTCCAAGCTCACCGTGGACTTGGAAACCGGCATGCGTGGTTTCCTGATTACCGGCGACGAGCATTTCCTCGACCCATACGAAGTGGCTAAGCCGCGCATCATTGCCGACCTGCGCAATTTGCAGGAACTGGTGGCCGATAACCCGCAACAGGTCGACCGCCTCAAACGCCTTGAGGCCATGCAGGACGAGTGGAATAAATACGCCCAGTCGATGATCGATATGCAGCGCCAAAGCGGTGATTACCGCGGCGCGGTCAAGGCTGGCCGCGGCAAGCGCCTCACCGATGAGATTCGCAAGGAGTACGACGATGCGGTGGCGATGGAGCAACAGCTTCGCCTCACTCGCAATGAGGACGTGACGCGCACCACGGTGATCAGTGTCACCTTGTACCTGGTATTCGTACTCGGTTTGAGTGGCTTTCTGGCGTATATCGGCCGGAAGAATTTACTTGCTCTATCACAGAGTTACGCCGCAACCCTCGCGTCTCAGCAGAAGATTGCACGGCGCCTCGAACAGCAGGCTTGGTTGCGCAACGGGCAAACCGAGCTGGCCGAACAAGTGCTGGGTCAACTGACCCTGAACATGCTGGGGCGCAATATCCTGCAATTTTTCGCCCAGTACATGGGCTCGGCGGTTGCGGCGCTGTATGTACGCGAAGAGCACGGCGGCCTCAAGCGGGTCGCCACTTATGGCTTCTCCCGTGACCAGGAGCAACTGGAACAATCGATCTACAGTGACGAAGGCATCGTTGGGCAGGCTGCCCAGCTGGATCGCCTGATTCGTCTGGACGACGTGCCGGTGGACTACTTTAAAGTCAGTTCCGGCCTCGGCGAAGGCGCCACCCGCAGCGTGCTGGTGATGCCGACCAGCGATGATGACCGCGTCAACGGGGTAGTCGAACTCGGCTTCCTGCGCCCGCTGGAGGACCGTGACGTTGAGTTGCTGGAACTCATCGGCGGCAACATCGGCACCTCCATCGAAGCCGCGCGTTATCGCCAGCGCCTGCAGGAAGTGCTGGCCGAAACCCAGCAGCTCAACGAAGAGCTGCAAGTGCAGCAGGAAGAGCTCAAGACCGCCAACGAAGAGTTGGAAGAGCAGTCACGCATCCTCAAGGAATCCCAGGCCCACCTGGAGACCCAACAAGCAGAGCTGGAGCAGACTAACGAACAATTGGCCGAGCAGGCCCAGACCCTGGCCGAACAGCGCGACGCCATGGACCGCAAGAACATCCAGCTCAATCAGGCTCAGGTAGAACTGGAAGACCGCGCCGAAGAGTTGCAGCGGTCCAGCAAATACAAGTCTGAATTCCTCGCCAACATGTCCCACGAACTGCGCACGCCGCTGAACAGCTCGTTGATTCTGGCCAAATTGCTGGCGGAAAACCCCCAGGACAACCTCAGTGCCGAACAGGTCAAGTTCGCCGAATCGATCTATTCGGCCGGTAATGACCTGCTCAACCTGATCAACGACATCCTGGATATTTCCAAGGTGGAAGCCGGCAAACTGGAAGTGCGCCCGGAAAACTCCAGCGTGACGCGTCTTGTGGACGGTCTGCGCGGGATGTTCGAGCCGCTGGCCGCCGACCGCAAGTTGGGGTTCCAGGTGGAGATCCAGCCAGGTGCGCCGATCATGCTGTACACCGACCGCCAGCGCCTGGAGCAGATCCTCAAGAACCTGCTGTCTAACGCAGTCAAGTTCACTGAACAGGGCCAGGTCAGCCTGTCGGTATCAAGCGCATCGGAAGGGGGCATTGCCTTTACCGTGCGAGATTCCGGGATCGGCATTGCTCCGGACCAGCAGGAAAGCATCTTCGAAGCCTTCCGCCAGGCCGATGGCACCACCAACCGGCGTTACGGCGGTACCGGCCTGGGCCTGTCGATCTCCCGGGACCTGGCGGCCTTGCTGGGTGGCTACATCAGCGTAACCAGTGAACCGGGCAAGGGCAGCGTTTTCACGCTGGTATTGCCGGAGCAGTACGTGGAGCGCGCCGAAGACGCGCCGCCGATCGAGCAGCCGCGCCAGGCCGTCGTAGTGCCGGCACCAACGCCGATCAAAGTGTCGCCGTTACCGGTGACCGACACTAAACTCATCCCGCGCTTTGCCGACGACCGCGACAAGGCACCGTTCACCACGCGCTGCATCCTGGTGGTAGAAGACGAGCCTAACTTCGCGCGCATCCTGTTCGACCTGGCCCACGAGCTGGGCTACCAATGCCTGGTCGCCCACGGTGCGGATGAGGGTTATAGCCTGGCCGAGGAATACATCCCCGATGCAATCCTGCTGGACATGCGCCTGCCGGACCATTCCGGGTTGACCGTGTTGCAACGCCTCAAGGAGCACGCCAGTACCCGTCATATCCCGGTGCATGTGATATCCGTCGAAGACCGAGTCGAAGCTGCCATGCACATGGGCGCCATCGGGTATGCGGTGAAACCCACCACCCGCGAGGAGCTCAAGGACGTATTTGCGCGCCTGGAAGCCAAGCTGACCCAAAAGGTCAAGCGCGTATTGCTGGTTGAAGACGACGACCTGCAACGCGATAGCATTGCCCGCCTGATCGGCGACGATGACATCGAAATTACCGATGTCGGTTACGCCCAGGCCGCGTTGGAGCTGCTGCGCACCAACGTCTACGACTGCATGATCATCGACCTCAAGCTGCCTGACATGCTCGGCAACGAGCTGCTCAAGCGCATGGCCACCGAGGACATTTGCTCGTTCCCGCCAGTGATTGTCTACACCGGGCGTAACCTCACCCGTGATGAAGAGGCCGAGCTGCGCAAGTACTCGCGCTCAATCATCATCAAGGGCGCCCGTTCGCCTGAGCGCCTGCTGGACGAAGTCACACTCTTTCTGCACAAAGTCGAATCCCAGCTGTCCCATGACCGCCAGAAGATGCTCAAGACTGCCCGCAGCCGCGACAAGGTCTTCGAGGGGCGCAAGATCCTGTTGGTGGACGACGATGTGCGCAACATCTTCGCCCTCACCAGCGCCCTGGAGCATAAAGGTGCCGTGGTGGTGATCGGGCGTAACGGCCGTGAAGCCATCGAGAAACTCAATGAAGTCGACGATATCGACCTGGTGCTGATGGACGTGATGATGCCGGAGATGGACGGTTACGAAGCCACCGCCCTGATCCGCCAGGACCCGCGTTGGAAGAAGCTGCCGATTATTGCGGTGACGGCCAAGGCCATGAAGGACGATCAGGAGCGCTGCCTCGCGGCGGGTTCCAACGATTACTTGGCAAAGCCGATCGATCTGGACCGTCTGTTCTCACTGATTCGCGTATGGCTACCCAAGATGGAACGCATTTAAGTGGAGCACGTTTTTTTGGACAAGAGCAGCGACATTGAGCTGCGCCTGCTGATTGAGGCGATATACCTCAAGTACAGCTATGACTTTCGCGACTACTCGGGTGCGTCGGTCAAACGCCGTGTGGCTCACGCCCTGCGCCAGTTCGACTGCGCGACCATTTCGGCGTTGCAGGAACGGGTGCTGCATGATCCAGCGGCATTCATGCAATTGCTGCAATTTCTCACGATCCCGGTGAGCGAGATGTTTCGCGACCCGTCGCACTTCCTGGCGATCCGCCAGGAAGTCGTGCCGCTGCTCAAAACCTATCCGTCGATCAAGATCTGGATCGCCGGCTGCAGCACAGGGGAGGAGGTGTACTCCATGGCGATCCTCCTGCGCGAAGAAGGGCTGCTGGAGCGCACGATCATCTATGCGACGGACATCAATCCTGCCTCGCTCGATAAAGCCAAGCAGGGCATCTTTTCCCTGGAGAACGTGCGCGCCTACACCGCCAACTATCAGCAGGCGGGTGGGCAGCGTTCATTTGCCGACTACTACACGGCGGCTTACGATTACGCGATCTTCGACAAGACGCTGCGCGAGAACGTGACCTTTGCTGATCACAGCCTGGCGACCGATAGCGTGTTCTCAGAAACTCAATTAATTTCATGCCGTAACGTACTGATATACTTCAATAAAAAGTTGCAAGACAGGGCGTTTGGGTTGTTTCATGAGTCGCTGTGCCATCGCGGCTTCCTGGTGCTGGGCAGTAAGGAAACCCTGGATTTTTCTGCCTACAGCAAGCAGTTCGAAGCCTTGGTCAAGCAAGAGCGGATCTACCGGAAATCATGAACGACGCGCAAGCCAGCCCGATTCGCGGGATTGAAGCCATCGTCGTCGGCGCGTCTGCCGGCGGTGTGGAGGCGTTGCTGCATATTTTTGGCGAGCTGCCTGCGGGCTTTGGATTGCCGATCATTGCCGTGCTGCACCTGCCAGATGAGCGCCGCAGCCAGCTGGCCGAGGTATTTGCGCGGCGCTTGCGTATCCCGGTCCTTGAAGCTCGTGACAAAGAAATTATTGCAGCGGGCTCCCTGTATTTCGCCGGTCCCGGCTATCACCTGTCGGTGGAGCATGACCGCAGTCTGTCCCTGAGCCAGGAGGATCGCGTGCATCATTCCCGGCCCGCCATCGATTACCTGTTCGCGTCCGCCGCTGATGCCTATGGCAAAAACTTGCTGGCTATTCTGCTGACCGGCGCCAACCAGGACGGCGCGAAAGGGTTAGCCCATGTCAAGCGCTCGGGGGGGATCACCGTCGTGCAAGACCCCGCCGAGGCGCGTATTTCGGTGATGCCGCTAGCGGCCCTGGCCTTGCATACACCTGACCATATTCTCACGCTGAGCCAAATTGGCTCGTTGCTGGCTTTGCTGGAATCCTCCCCATGTTAAGTACCTTCCAGGCCAAACTGCTGATCGTCGACGATCTGCCGGAGAACCTGCTGGCTCTCGAAGCGCTGATCAAACGCGAGGATCGCCAGGTCTTCAAAGCGTTGAGCGCCGACGAGGCCTTGTCCCTGTTACTGGAACACGAATTCGCCATGGCGATTCTCGACGTGCAGATGCCCGGCATGAACGGTTTTGAATTGGCCGAACTGATGCGAGGCACCGAAAAAACCAAGAACATCCCGATCGTGTTCGTCAGTGCCGCCGGCCGCGAACTCAACTACGCCTTCAAGGGCTACGAGAGCGGCGCGGTGGACTTCCTGCATAAACCGCTGGATATCCACGCGGTGAAGAGCAAGGTCAATGTCTTCGTCGACTTGTACCGCCAAAGCAAGGCCATGAAGCAACAGGTTGAAGCGTTGGAGCGCAGCCGCCGCGAGCAGGAGCAGTTGCTGAACCGCCTGCAGGCCACCCAGGCCGAGTTGGAACAGGCTGTGCGCATGCGTGATGACTTTATGTCGATTGTCGCCCATGAGGTGCGTACGCCCCTTAACGGGCTGATCCTGGAGACACAGCTACGCAAGATGCACCTGGCACGGGATAACGCCGCCGCGTTCACCCTGGACAAGATGCACGCGATGGTTGACCGCGATGAGCGGCAGATCAAAAGCTTGATTCGCCTGATTGAAGACATGCTTGATGTGTCGCGCATTCGCACCGGCAAACTGTCGATCCGCCCCGCAAGGTTTGACCTCGCGCAACTGGTCAGCAACCTGGTGGAGAACTTCGCGCCACAAGTGGCAGCCGCCGACTCGTCGATGCAACTGGTTGTGCAAGGGCCCGTCGAAGGGAACTGGGATGAGTTCCGCATTGAGCAGGTAGTCACCAACCTGCTGACCAACGCCTTGCGCTACGGGGCCAAAAGCCCGGTGGAGGTGCAGGTGTACAGCGAGCATGGCGAAGCTCGGGTCGAAGTGCGCGACCACGGTATCGGCATCAGTGCAGAGAACCAGAAGCGTATTTTCCAGCAGTTCGAGCGCGTGTCTGCCAGCCAAGTGGCGGCGGGCCTGGGCCTTGGGCTGTTTATTTCCGAGCAGATCGTTGCGGCCCATGGCGGCACCATCGAGGTCGAAAGCCAGATAGGCGAGGGCGCGCTGTTTCGGGTGTGTCTGCCCCTTGAAACGTCAGCGTGAAATCAATCGTCACTTCGACGCAACCTCTGCGTGACCCCATGGTCGTACTTGCAGCAATTGACCGAACGAAGGCTTCCCATGAGTGAAGATGCACAAGATGTCGTACTGATCGTCGAGGACGACGAATCCATTATGTTTGTGCTGGGTGAATACCTGGCAGGCCTGGGTTATCGGGTCCTGAAGGCGATCGACGGCAAGCAAGCGTTCGAGATTCTGGCGACCAAGCCGCACTTGGACCTGATGGTCACCGACTACCGTCTGCCGGGCGGGATTTCCGGGGTACAGATCGCAGAACCGGCGATCCAGTTGCGACCGGAATTGAAGGTCATTTTTATCAGCGGTTACCCGCAGGAAATTCTCGAATGCAACAGCCCGATCACGCGCAATGCGCCGATCCTGGCCAAGCCGTTTGACCTGGATACCCTGCACGAGCATATCCAACGCTTGCTGGCGTGAAAAAGTGGCGCGTGGGCGCCACTCAATTCAATCGTTAACGTTTTAACCTTTGAACATTGGCGTTGAGCGTACTGGCTGGCGTGTACGCGAACTGCCAACCGCGTTTTCCGTCAATACCATTGAGGAAGGCCTGCAGACCTTTGTCGTTGCTCAGTGGATAGACCGTCATACCGCCGCTAATTACCGGGAGGTTGCCATTTTTGATCATGGCCATATCCAGATCCGGACTATTAGTGTTGAAAAGGTACAACTGATTGTCTTTGGTTTTTTGGATGTAGACGGTGTGCGCGAACGCTTCGCCCTCATTGGTATGCTTGAAATTCAATAGCCCGGACTCTGTAATGTCAGCGCTGTTGAACACCGTTTGGAGGTTATCTGTTTTGATTCCCATCAGGTCCAGGTAATGCGGCGAATAGTTTGTGCCGCCGCTGCGGTCTGTAGCCTTTATGACAGCATCGTACACTTCAGATGAAAGGCTTTTTTCAGCCTGCCCCACCCGCATAGACGCCTCGTAACAAACCAGGCCCTGATTACCCGGCGCTTTGTGCAGTATTTCCAAGTTCTGTCTCAACTGAGTGTTAGACAGTTTTTGGGGGCCGGACGGAGTGAGGGGGGCGCTGTACAAGCTGTTGACGTCCAGATTGAAAACGCTGTTTTTTTGCTGCCAGTCATCCGTGTGATCAAAGACCTTGAATTCCAACTTTGTTGGGTCGGTGCTATGGGTTTTATAGGGGGGCTGAAGTTTCTTGTCACGCGTCAGTTTTTCTAAGCCTTTTTGCATCGCCTCTGCGCTTGAGAAGTTGGCGAGACCATGGTTGGGATCATAAAAGTAATACGTTTTATACCCGCCATCGACTTTTACTCCTGCGGCCATCGCATGGCCTGGAGAGTCGATCATTAATGATTTCGAAACCGTCGAATTGGACAGCTCTCTGACCATGTCTTGAATGGAAACCTGGCGGGTGGGCTGTCCTGCGTGGAAGGCACTTTGGCCACCCGTTTTGCTTTGGACTTTACTGAGCTTGGCGACAAAATCCCTGGAGGCCGGATCTAAAGCAAAGGCCGCGGCGGTGTACATATTCTTGATTAACACTTGCTCCTTGCCTTGCGCCATCGCCGTTGCCATGGCACGTGCGAGAGCCGCGCACTGACCATCAGACAATTGCCCTGTTTGGGTGAGGTAAATGATTTGGGGCATAGGCGTAACGTCGCCGAAGCGCGGCTCAATGTTGCCTATAAATCGCGCCGATGTGTTTTTACCGAACTGATAGGCCATGTCGTCATATTTTTTGACCAACATGCCGACCTGTTCTGATGTCAGGGTTTTACTGGCGCCAAGCTTCATTAAGTCAGCCAATGACATCTTATTGGAGTAGCCACTGATCTTCCGCGGGTCTCCGTAAATATAGCCGCGGTCAAACGCCTCTTTATCTGGCCCTTCTCGATGGGTTCTAACGGATTTCTTCCAGTCGCCGACCACCGCGCCACTTATTCTTTTTGCAGGGTCCGTTGCTGTCGCAAAACTTCCCAAATCATTGCTGTGTACCGAAGGCAGGAAGTCTTTTATGGCAGGGCCGTAGGGTTGCCCGGTTGCCGGGTTGAAGGCGTACCACTTTCCATCGAGAAGGGTTGCCGGTGCTTCAATGAACTCGTTGTTGACCTTGAATGTTCCCACCGAGGCCGCGTCGAAACGTTTACTGGCGGACACCAGGTCATAACTGCCAGCAGAATGAGTCAGTGTTCTAAAACCCTTTAGTACTGATGTGGAACCAGTTTTCGCGAGGTAAAAGGCCCCCTTGGCGAGGTCCGTTGCGCCGTCGAAGGGATTAAGACTTCCTATGGCTGTACGCCCGACAATCTTAGCGCCGTGGAGCAGCTTGCTGAGTGCGGAAGCGCCGGACATCATTGCTTTGGCGCCCTTTGCCGCCGCACCGGCCCCGACGATAAAACCAAACACATCCAATGTCAGATCCAAAACGCCTTCAGCGTAATCACCGTTTTGAAAGTTGAAAATCGCCGACCTTAATGGGATCAGATTCAACATGAACTCACGCACCTTTTTGTGAAAAGGCTCCTCAGTGTCAAAGGTCGTTTGTTGTTGGGCCTCCATTGTGAGTGCTTTGATATTGATGTGTTTGATAAACGCATCGGCAATATAAGAGGTACGTTCACTGTTAAAGCTATCGGGCGTGGCGGCTGCGCCAGTTTTTTCATCCGTGAGGCCTGACGCGGACGGTGTGTCGGGAATCACCTGGACAAGTTTTCTATCAGGATGGGTGTGACCGGTTGGGAATCTTCCAGGTCGAAAATCGCCCAGGTCGGTACGTTCGGTAATTTTTGCGTGTTTTAGATCTATCTCGTAGGTATGAACCTGACCCATGCGTTCAGTTTTGACCAACAGGTTGTGATCGTCACGCTCGCGTATTTTCGGCATGAGAGAGAAGGGTGAATAGTCAATGTATTGCTCTTTAACAATAGTTAATTTTCCGAGTTCAAGATTATTTCGCGTGGAAATGGGTTGTTGCGATATCAAGTGTTTGACTTGCGTGCCCAGGCTTTTTTCCATGCCTGAGCAGTACGCCGAAAACGCACTTTTGAAGGCCGAGGAAAGATGAGGGAGTTGTTTTATCGTTTTCAGGACCTCGCTGATATTGACGCCAGAGGCTGACGAAACAAACCTGCTGGGCGAGTAGGGGGATCCGTCGGTGAAGAGCGCTCTATAAAAAGCATCGGGTTGGGCGGTGGGTGCGCCATGTGCACTTCTTCCATCCATGTACAAATCCAGGACCGAATAAGGTCCGGGGAAATCCGCAACAGAAGGCTCCAGCGTGATGCACTTTTCATCAAACAGTGCCGCAGCCATGTGCGGCAGCGCCTTCTGTAACTGTTCCCGCGCCATGTCCCTGGCTATCGGCATCGGTGCACGTTGCGCGTCGCTGGCAGTTTTCAATTCAGCGATCCGAACATGAAACGCGTTGCGCACTGCGTTCATCTGCGTTTCGTTTTCAGGGTAAGGCAAGCCATTGGCACGCCCCCAGTCCTTGAGCGCTTCCTGCTGGACAAGGAACTCAGTACGGCGCTCCTCTTCAGAGATCGGTGCGATCGCCGCTTGCAGCATCACTTCGCCGTAGGTCATCGCCGCCGTTGATCCCGCTGCCTTGGCCTCAAGGCGCCCGACGGCGGTAACAAAACTGACCCAACTGTGAGAGCCGAAGGTCAGGCTTTCGGGGATGTCCTTGACCAGCAACTCCGGCGTACGACTTGCCAACAGCAGGTGGGCTTGCAGCGAGGCTTTCTCGGGCGACGATGCTTGGCCTGAGGACACCAGGTAGTCGCTCAGGTCCTTGACGATGCCCGCTACGGGCTTCCCGAAAACATTAGGGCCCAAGGTAGAAATGCCCGCTACGTAGCCTCTGGGAGCGCCTGGTTGAACCTTACGGTCAATACTCAGCGCAGCCAGCAGCCAGTCGTTGGGACTGCCTTTCACAGACTTTGCATCGAAACTGCTCTGCAGTGCTTCGCCAAGTGCCTGCCCCCTGGGCGACTGGATCAACCTGTCGATGACCCGTTGAGGATGACGTAACTCGGAAGGCTCGAATGTCGCGTCTTGCGCCAGGTACTCCAGCACGCTCTTGAAAGGCTTCAGGTCAATGTCGCTGATCTTGCCGTGACGTAGGTTTGCCCTCAGTTGCCACTGGCTGCGGGTGTCGAGTGGTATCGGCCATGCCAGTGCACCACCATAGTTGCCATGGGGCGGGTGTTGGGGTTCTGGTCGGAGGAGGGCCGCGGCGAGATTCTCCGCTTCCTGGTGATTGGTGGGAATATCCCAACCGTTTGCCTGCAGGTAGTGCTCAAGTGTGGCTTCGCCCCATGTGTTCATCGCAGCTTCTGGATAGCTGCTGTCGGGGGCGATCTGGACGTTGTTTTTCTGCAGGTGATCAAGAATCAGCTCGGAGGGAAGATCGCCACGCTTTAAAAGCATGGCGAGATGCGTGAACGCAAACGCGGCATCACGGCGGGTATTCTTATCTCCCAGGGCCTTCTTTTGCCCTGTGAGTGCCTCCTCACTGCGCGCCTCTTGAAGGCCGGCGGGTAGCTGCGCAAAGGATTTATCCTGCGCCAATTGCGCCGCTCTGTCCTGGCGCTCTGCGACTGACGATTTTTCGGGCTCCCGATAGAAGCGCTTCACCAGCCATAACGGCGCGCTGTTGCTGTGTTCGGACAACGGCGGGGAGAAAGTGGAAAGTCCGTTGCCGGCCGCTATGACCTTCGCCGCCTCAACGACAGGGCCGCTTACCCCGGACCACTGCTTGTCTTCCTGGCCATGCGTCTGTGTCACTGGTGATGCGGTGATATAGCGCTGAACTTTGAAAGATACTTGACCCGATTCGGGCGTGATTTTCACTGTGCGGCTATCCACCCCGATGTGTCTCATCCACTCCTTGACATCATCGGACTGCATCGCTCGCCCTAATTGCGCCCACCACTGACCGAATGTGGAGTTGGGAGGAATGTTTTCTATCATCACCTCCCGATCCTGACTTTCAACATCAGTCAAGCGAAGGAGTGCCTTGCCATAAATCTCGGCCAGAAGGCTGTCGCCCTCGGAACGGGCGGTGTCATGGGAGGGGACGGGACCTTCAGTCCTGAGCCCAGGCTTATTGAACTGGGGTTGATCTACGGACGTCAGTGGCGCGTTGACGTTCATCGGGAGGTGATGACTGAGCACTACATCATTACGGGATGGGATCATTGGCTAGCTCGTCAGGTCGGCAGGGAGGAACACCCTAGGTGTCACTGTCAGTACCCAAAACCGTTCTGGCGATTCCGCTTATCCCGACGCCAATGATTTCCGAACTTTTCCCTCTTGACCTGGCTGTGCCGCAAGCAATAAATGCATCACATCACGCCCGGATCATCTCCCGCACCTTCGCCGTCAACAAATCAAAGGTAAATGGCTTGGTAATCAACTGCATGCCAGGGTCGAGAAAACCCCCGCGCACGGCGGCATGTTCGGCATAGCCGGTAATAAACAATACCTTCAGATCCGGCCGCATCTGCCGGCCGATCTCTGCCATTTGTCTGCCGTTCATGCCGGGCAAGCCGACATCGCTGATCAACAGGTCGATCCGCTGTTCAGATTCAATGATCGGCAATGCCGTATTGGCGTCCTCTGCCTCAACAAACCCATAACCCAGCTCTTTAAGTACTGCGCTGACCAGCACGCGTACGGCGGGATCGTCTTCGACGATCAGCACGGTCTCCCCGGAATTGGCAAATGGCAGCAACGCAGGGTCGACGGGTGCGGGCACGACGGTCTCACCCAGAAAACGTGGCAGGAACAAGCTGACGGTCGTCCCAAGGCCCACCTCGCTGTGCAGGGTGACGTGTCCGCGGGACTGACGGGCGAAGCCGTAGATCATCGATAAACCAAGGCCGGTGCCTTGGCCGATCGGCTTGGTGGTAAAGAAGGGATCGAACACACGGCCAATCACGCTTTGTGGGATGCCGCAGCCGTTATCACTGATGCTCAGCTCAACGTAATCGCCTGGAGGCAGGGTGCCAAAAGCAGCGGTGAAAACGCTGTCCAGGTGCCGATTCGACGTTTCCACCGTCAGCTTGCCGCCGTTGGGCATTGCATCGCGGGCATTGAGCACCAGGTTGAGCAGGGCGCTTTCCAGCTGATTGGGGTCGGCTTCAGCTGTCCAAGGCTGGTCGGTGAGTTGCATCTCAAGGGTAATGCTTTCATTGATGCTGCGTTCCAGCAGTTCACCCATGGAGCTGACCAGTTCATTGATATTGACCGGTTTGGAGTCCAAGGATTGCCGGCGGGAAAACGCTAGCAACCGATGGGTCAATCCGGCTGCGCGGTTAGCTGACGTGACGCCAAGATCGATGAGGCTATCGAGGTCGTCCAACTTGCCACGGGACACGCGCCTGCGCAGTAACTCGAGGCTGCCGATAATCCCGGTGAGCATATTGTTGAAGTCGTGGGCGATACCGCCCGTCAATTGGCCGACGGCTTCCATTTTCTGTGATTGGCGCAGCGCCTCTTCGTTGTGGCGCAGTTGCGCGGTGCGCTCTTCGACTTGTTGTTCAAGGGTTTCAAGTGTGCGTTGCAGGCGCAGTTCGCTTTCGCTCAAGTCGATCAGGCGGTCACGCGCCTCGTACTGGCGACGACGGCCGCGCAGAGCAGCGCTGACCAGGCTGATCAGGGTCACCGGGTGGAAGGGCCGCTCCAGGAAGGTCACATTGCCGAGCAGGCCACTGAGGTGGGACGAACCGTTCTGTTCGCTGCCGCCGTGATGGGTCATCAGCACGATGGGCATATCCGACCAAGCGGGCTGCTGGTGCAGTTTTTCCAGCAGAGGCTCCAGATCGATACCGCGCAAGGCTTCGGCGGCAATGATCAACAGACCTGCACCTTCTTCCATCGCGTCGCACAGCATCGGCAGGTGGGTCGCGACGATGCCGGAGTAACCGGCTTCGTTGAGCATCATCAACGCCAGTGAACTGTCGCGCCCCACTGGCGCCAGGATGATCGCGCGTTCGGAAACGCCAAGTAGATTCGGCACTATTGCTCATCCTTGAGCAAAGGGGAGCCTGCGCCCATGTAGGTCGGGATGCCGCGCAGTACGCCCTGGAAGTTGTCCAAGGGCTCGCCGACGGTCAAGCCACGGTTGCTGATGCGGTATTCACGAATGGTCGACTCGTGGGCGCCGGTACGTTTCTTGATGATCGAAATCGCCCGGCGGACTTTGCCCAGCGCTTCGAAGTAACGCAGCAGAATCACTGTGTCGGCCAGGTAGGTGATGTCGACCGGTGCTTGCATGTCACCCACCAACCCGTGTTGAGCGACTGTCATGAAGGTCGCCGCACCGCGACGGTTGAGGTACAGCAGCAACTCGTGCATGTGCAGGATCAGCGCATTTTCTTCAGGCATCGCCGCCTGGTAACCGTTGATGCTGTCGATCACCACGGTTTTGATACCCCCTTCGTCGATAGCGCGGCGCACCCGGTGGGAGAACTCGCCAGGGGACAGTTCGGCAGCGTCCACTTGTTCGATCATCAAGTTGCCGGTGGCCTGCAGCGCTTCAAGGTCGATACCCATGTTTTTCATGCGTTCAAACAACAACCCCAGCTCTTCGTCGAAGATAAACAGCGCTGCCTTTTCGCCGCGTAACACGGCGGCGGCAGCGAAGATCATCGAGATCAACGATTTGCCGGTACCGGCCGGGCCGAGAATCAGGCTGCTGGAGCCCGTCTCGATACCGCCGCCCAACAATGAGTCCATCTCGCTGATGCCGCTGGTGAGCGTCTGGCGGTTGTAACCACCGCGGTGTTCGGCGGCCACCAGGCGAGGGAATACATGCACCCCGTCCTGCATGATGGTGAAGTCGTGGAAACCGCCGCGATACTTCTGTCCACGGTACTTCACCACACGAACCCGGCGGCGTTCGGCACCGTAGTTCGGCGTCAACTCTTCCAGACGGATCACGCCGTGAGCCACGCTGTGCACGGTTTTATCCAGGGATTCAGTGGTCAGGTCGTCCAACAGCAGTACGGTGGCGTCATAACGCACGAAGTAGTGCTTGATGGCGAGGATCTGCCGGCGATAACGCAACGAACTCTGCGCCAGCAGGCGGATCTCAGAGAGGCTGTCGACGACCACGCGGGTCGGCTTGACCCGTTCCACCACCTCAAAGATCTGCCGCGTAGCTTCACCCAGCTCAAGGTCAGAGGAATACAGCAGGCTCTGTTGGTGCTCGGCATTTAGCAAGCTTTCCGGTGGGGTCAGCTCAAAAATATGGATGTTGTCATCCAGGTCCCAACCGTGGGATTTGGCGCCCTGGCGCAACTCGCGCTCAGTCTCCGACAAGGTGATGTACAAGGATCGCTCGCCGTTTTTTGCCCCGGCCTGAAGGAAATGCAGGGCCACGGTGGTTTTACCGGTACCAGGTTCACCTTCCAGCAAAAACAGGTGGCTGCGCGATAGCCCCCCGGCAAGAATGTCATCAAGACCTTCGATGCCGGTGGCCGCCTTTTCACTGAACAGCTCTTTGGATGTAGACAAGAAGTGCCCTCGGGTCACGTACAAGTGGAAGGGCATGTTCGTCACAACACGCCATGTTTACTTGACCGTGGCACTATGCAACCGTTCAACAAACGGCTCAATTTATCGGTACAGGCGAGCCGTCCGCGAGGTGTCGTGGCGTGTCTTAGAGCCCTTGCTGCAAGGCCGGATCGTCCGGATTCTGTTGCTCAAGCTGAGCCAGCAGCACTTGGACATTCTGCAACTGCCCACTCTCTTTCCAGTAGTTGACCAGCAGCACCCGAGCCTTGCGATTGGCCGGGTGGCGCTGGACGATTTCTTCCAATTGGCGCTGCGCTGCCTCCAGCTCCTGCTGGTCGTGCAGGGTGGTGGCCAGGTCGTAGCGGTAATCCTGATTATCCGGCTCAAGCTCTACCGCTTTGGACAGGCCGAGGAGGGCATAAGGCCGCTCGCCATGGTGCAGCAGCCACATGCCGAGGGCGTGTTGCAAGTAGGCGGATTCGGGGTGAGACGCCAACTGCCGCGCCAGCAATTGGCGGGACTCGTCGGTCTTGCCTTGCTTATCCAACAGCTCGATCTGCGCGACCACTGCTTGCAGGTTGTCCGGTTGCAAACGCATCGCCTGTTCCAGGGCCTGTTGCGCCTCCGGCAACAGCGCGCTGTGGATGTAGAGGCGTGCCAGCTGGATCCACCCCTCGGCGGTTTCGGGCTGGGCCTTGAGGTATTTCACGAATTCGTCCAACACCTGCTGCAGCGGCCCGAAATACAGGCCAAGGGTGTCCGGCGAAAGGCCGAGCAAGGCATTGGCGGCGGCAAAGCGCACGCTTTGCTCGGGGTCATCCAGCGCCGGGCCCAGCAGCAGGGTGCGCTGGCCCGTGGGCACCAGGCCGACAATGCTGTGGATCGCCGCTTCGCGCACCACCGGCGATTCATTGATCAGGTCTTTATCCGCCAGCTTCAGGGCCTGGGGGCTTGGATAGTTGTGCAGTTCGGCATGCAGGGCGGCGCGGCGCTCATCGGTCAGGTCCGGGCGGCCCAATTGCTGATACAGCACTCGGGCGGCGCCAGGCTCGCCGTTACGCGCCTGTTTCAGCGCTTTGGCGTAGCCATGGGCAATCGCGGGAGCCACAGCCACCGGGGCGGAGCGGGAGAAATACCAGGTGAGCAGCACAATGAAGAACAGGGCGCACAGGCCGACGATGGCGTAACGGCGTGACTTTGACATGCAGGCGTCCGAAAGCTTGAGTAGCTATTACAAAGGCCGTCAGCTTCGGTCAGACCAGGGCAGGTGTCAAACCGGCGTCAGGTGAGCACGTACTCCACTGGCTCCAAGGGCGCTGGCAGTTCGGTTTCGCCCAGCGCCGCGAGAATCTCGCGCTCCAAGGTGCGTAGGAGCGCATTGCAGGGCAGGTCGTTTTCATCAAAGCCGAACGGGTCTTCCAGGTCATCGCCGATTTCATCCAGGCCAAAAAAGGTGTAGCTGACAATGGCGGTGAACACCGGTGTCAGCCAGCCCAGAGGTTCGGCCATGGCGAAGGGCAGCAGAATACAGAACAGGTAGATGGTGCGGTGCAAAAGCAGCGTGTAAGGGAAGGGCAGTGGCGTGGTCTTTATCCGCTCGCACGAGGCCTGAACCTGACTCAGGCTGACCAAGCGGGTTTCCAGCTGGGTGTAGCGCCACTCGCTGATGACGCCCTGCTGAGCCAGTACCGAAAACCGCCCGCCGAGCTGTTGCAGCACACGGTCCGGCAGGTTGGGATGGTCCGCTTCCACACTGGCCCAGGGCTCTATCGCCTGAGCTTCATTTTCATGGCGCAGTCGTGCGATCAACCCATGGGCAAAGCCCCCCAGCCCGCGCAACACGCGCGCACGTTCAGCGGCATCGGCGAGTACTTGTGTTTCACGGATCAGCGAGCGCACCTCGATGATCATCTGCCCCAACTGCTTGCGGCCCTCCCACCAACGGTCATAGCAGGCATTGTTGCGAAAGCTCATGAAGATCGACAACGAGAGCCCGAGCAAGGTGAAGGGCGTGGCGTTGACCTTGGAGAAGTACGCGGGGTGCAGGGTTTCCACGAGCACGATCACTGACGCCAGCAACGTGACCAGTAGGCTGCGCAAGGCGATGCGCTTGGCAATCGAACCTTTGAGGGAAAACAGGATACCCAGGAGATTGGGTTTAGGACGCACGATCATGGGGGGCTTCTTTGGTGGCGCAGACCATCAGGTTAGAAGCTGATAGGGAGGGCGTCCAATCGCTTGGGCCTACCGGCTGATCGGTGGGGTCTATGATCGGAGGTGCGCCAGCTTCTGTGTCAAGCAGGCCTCTGTGGTGGGCGGAGCAAGTCCGCTCACCACCAGTGCCTTGCCCCCTTGGCCAAACCAGTCAGCCATGTTGAAAGCTTTGACCATTGTCGCTGTGCAGCACCCAAGCGACTATCAGGGCCCTACGCTCGTTACCCGGTCCATCGTTCAAGGAAACAATGATGCAGATTGAAAACAAGGTTTTTCTGGTCAGCGGCGGCGCTTCGGGCCTCGGCGCGGCCACCGCTGAGATGCTGATCGCCGCTGGTGCCAAGGTGATGCTGGTGGATTTGAACGCCGAAGCGGTCGCCGCCAAGGCCAAGCAATTGGGTGAAAACGCCCGCAGTGCGGTGGCCGACATCAGCCAGGAAGCTGCTGCTGAAACCGCCGTTCAAGCCACGGTTTCGGCCTTTGGCGGCTTGCACGGGTTGGTCAATTGCGCAGGCGTGGTGCGCGGCGAGAAAATTCTCGGCAAGAACGGCCCTCACGTGCTGGCGAACTTCGCCCAGGTGATCAACGTCAACCTGATCGGCAGCTTCAACCTGTTACGCCTGGCCGCTGCGGCCATTGCGGAAACCGAAGCGAATGCCGACGGTGAACGCGGCGTGATCATCAATACCGCTTCCGTGGCCGCCTTCGATGGGCAAATCGGTCAGGCTGCGTATGCGGCCTCCAAAGGTGCCATCGCCAGCCTCACACTGCCCGCGGCTCGTGAATTGGCGCGTTTCGGTATTCGCGTAATGACCATCGCTCCCGGTATCTTCGAGACGCCCATGATGGCCGGCATGACGCCGCAAGTGCGCGACTCCCTGGCCGCCGGCGTGCCATTCCCGCCACGCCTGGGCAAGCCTGCCGAATACGCCGCACTGGTGCGGCACATCATTGAAAACAGCATGCTCAATGGCGAGGTGATCCGTCTTGACGGCGCCTTGCGCATGGCAGCCAAGTAAGGAGAGTGACCCATGACTGATCCCATCGTGATTGTCAGCGCCGTGCGCACGCCCATGGGCGGGTTCCAGGGTGACCTCAAGGGACTGACCGCGCCTCAACTCGGTGCCGCCGCTATTCGTGCAGCGGTTGAGCGCGCCGGTATCGCCACCGACGCCGTGGATGAAGTGCTGTTTGGCTGCGTACTCCCTGCTGGCCTGGGCCAGGCGCCAGCGCGGCAAGCGGCATTGGGCGCCGGGTTGGACAAGTCCACCCGTTGCACCACCCTCAACAAGATGTGCGGCTCAGGTATGGAAGCCGCCATCCTGGCCCATGATTCACTGCTGGCGGGCAGTGTCGATGTGGTGATTGCTGGCGGTATGGAGAGCATGTCCAACGCGCCGTATTTGCTGGACCGCGCCCGCAGTGGCTACCGCATGGGTCATGGCCGCGTCCTCGACCACATGTTCCTCGACGGGCTGGAAGACGCTTACGACAAGGGCCGCCTGATGGGCACCTTCGCCGAAGACTGCGCCCTGCATAACGGCTTCACCCGTGAAGCCCAGGATGCCTTCGCCATTGCCTCCCTGACCCGCGCTCAGGAGGCGATCACCCACGGCAACTTCGCTGCCGAAATCGTCCCGGTACAGGTCACTGTCGGCAAAGAGCAAAAAACCATTCTGCACGATGAGCAGCCCCCCAAAGCCAAGCTGGACAAGATTGCCAGCCTCAAACCGGCGTTCCGCGAAGGCGGCACGGTGACAGCGGCCAACTCCAGCTCGATTTCCGACGGTGCTGCGGCGCTGCTGCTGATGCGCGAGTCCGAGGCGCACAAACGTGGGCTCAAGCCGTTGGCGGTGATCCATGGGCATGCTGCATTTGCCGATGAGCCGGGGCTGTTTCCCGTGGCGCCAGTGGGTGCGATTCGCAAATTGATGAGCAAGACCGGCTGGAACCTTGATGAAGTGGATCTGTTCGAGATCAACGAAGCCTTCGCGGTGGTCAGCCTGGTGACCATGAGCAAGCTGCAAATCCCCCATTCCAAGGTCAACGTGCACGGCGGTGCCTGCGCCCTCGGCCACCCGATTGGTGCCTCGGGTGCCCGCATCCTGGTGACCTTGCTCTCGGCCCTGCGCCAGAAGGGCCTCAAGCGTGGCGTTGCCGCGATCTGCATCGGCGGTGGTGAAGCCACAGCCATGGCCGTCGAATGCCTGTATTAAGGAGCCACGATGCTGCCCAATGACGAACAACTGCAAATCAGCGACGCGGCCCGGCAATTTGCCCAGGAACGTCTCAAACCTTTCGCCGCCGAATGGGATCGCGAGCACCGCTTTCCCAAGGAAGCCATCGGCGAGATGGCCGAACTGGGGTTTTTCGGCATGCTGGTGCCGGAACAATGGGGCGGTTGCGATACCGGCTACCTGGCTTACGCCATGGCCCTGGAAGAAATTGCCGCCGGTGATGGAGCCTGCTCCACCATCATGAGCGTGCACAACTCGGTGGGTTGCGTGCCCATCCTCAAGTTCGGCAACGACCAGCAAAAAACGCAGTTCCTCACGCCTCTGGCCAGCGGCGCCATGCTGGGGGCCTTTGCCCTGACCGAACCGCAGGCCGGTTCCGACGCCAGCAGCCTGAAAACCCGCGCGCGCCTGGACGGTGACCACTACGTGCTCAACGGTTGTAAACAGTTCATCACCTCCGGGCAAAACGCTGGGGTGGTGATTGTGTTTGCCGTTACCGATCCGGCGGCAGGCAAACGCGGGATCAGCGCGTTTATCGTGCCCACCGATTCGCCGGGCTACAGCGTCGCGCGGGTCGAGGACAAGTTGGGGCAGCATGCGTCCGACACGTGCCAGATTCTGTTTGAAGACGTGAAGGTCCCGGTGGCCAACCGTTTGGGTGAGGAGGGTGAAGGCTACAAGATCGCCCTGGCCAACCTCGAAGGCGGCCGCGTGGGCATCGCCTCGCAAGCAGTGGGCATGGCCCGTGCCGCGTTTGAAGCGGCGCGCGACTACGCCCGCGAGCGCGAGAGTTTCGGCAAACCACTGATCGAACACCAGGCGGTAGCCTTCCGACTCGCCGACATGGCCACGCAAATCGCCGTGGCGCGGCAGATGGTGCATTACGCCGCCGCCTTGCGCGACAGTGGCAAGCCGGCGCTGGTGGAAGCGTCGATGGCCAAGCTGTTTGCCTCGGAAATGGCCGAAAAAGTCTGTTCGGCCGCCTTGCAAACCTTGGGCGGTTACGGTTACCTGAGCGACTTTCCTCTGGAGCGGATCTACCGCGATGTGCGGGTCTGCCAGATCTACGAAGGCACCAGCGATATTCAACGCATGGTCATCTCACGCAATCTCTAAGGAGCCGATACATGAGTTACGAAACCATTTTGCTCGACGTCCAGGGCCGCGTCGGGCTGATTACCCTGAATCGTCCGCAAGCCCTGAATGCGCTGAATGCGCAGCTGGTCAGTGAGTTGAACCATGCACTGGATGATCTGGAAGCCAATCCGCACATCGGCTGCATCGTGCTGACCGGTTCGAAGAAAGCCTTTGCGGCCGGCGCCGATATCAAGGAAATGGCCGAGCTGACCTACCCGCAGATTTACCTCGATGACCTGTTCAGCGACAGCGACCGCGTGGCCAACCGCCGCAAGCCGATCATTGCCGCCGTCAACGGTTTTGCTTTGGGCGGCGGCTGCGAACTGGCGCTGATGTGCGACTTCATCCTGGCGGGTGATGGCGCCAAATTCGGCCAGCCAGAGATCAACCTCGGCGTCCTGCCCGGCATGGGCGGCACCCAGCGCCTGACCCGCGCGGTAGGCAAGGCCAAGGCCATGGAAATGTGCCTGACCGGGCGCTTTATCGATGCGGTGGAAGCGGAGCGTTGTGGGATTGTCGCGCGCATCGTGCCGGCCGA
Organism: Pseudomonas sp. Irchel 3H9; assembly: GCF_900187495.1. NCBI lineage: Bacteria > Pseudomonadati > Pseudomonadota > Gammaproteobacteria > Pseudomonadales > Pseudomonadaceae > Pseudomonas > Pseudomonas sp. Irchel 3H9. Next base: position 851,496 of record NZ_FYDK01000002.1, read on the forward strand.
TGAGCTGCTGGATGAAGCGCTGAAGGTCGCCACGCTGATTGCTGGCAAGTCGGTGCCAATCAGCATGATGGTTAAGGAAAGCGTGAACCGTGCGTTTGAAGTGAGCCTGTCCGAAGGCGTGCGCTTTGAGCGCCGTGTGTTCCATGCGGCGTTTGCGACGCTGGATCAGAAGGAAGGTATGGCGGCGTTTGTGGCCAAGCGCGCGCCAGAGTTCAAGGATAAGTAAGCCAATCTTCATGTACTGAAGTGCACATGTGGGAGGGGGCTTGCCTCCTCCCACAGTAGTTCGTTGGTGTCTGTCAGAGCTGGTAGTTCTTGAGTTCCCTAGCAATCACCATCCGCTGAATCTCGCTGGTCCCCTCGTAAATCTGCGTGATCCGCGCATCCCGGTAGTAACGCTCCACCGGGTAATCCTCCAGGTAGCCGTAGCCGCCATGTATCTGCATCGCTGACGAGCAGACCTTCTCCGCCATTTCCGAGGCAAACAGTTTGGCTTGTGACGCTTCCGACAGGCACGGCTTGCCGGCACTGCGCAGGCGCGCTGCGTGCAGGATCAGCAGGCGGGCCGCGTTCAAGCGGGTCTGCATGTCCGCCAGCAAATTAGCCACGCTCTGATGCTCGATGATCGCCTTGTCGAACTGCACCCGGTCCCGGGCGTAGGCCAGCGCCGCTTCAAACGCTGCTCGCGCGATACCCAGGGCCTGGGCGGCGATACCGATGCGGCCACCTTCCAGGTTCGACAGCGCAATCGCCAGGCCTTTGCCGCGCTCGCCCAGTAAGTTGGCTTCGGGAACTGTGCATTGGTTGAGGGTGACGGCACAGGTGTCAGAAGCGCGAATGCCCATCTTGTGTTCGGTGCGGTCCACCACAAAGCCAGGGGTGTCGGTGGGCACTAGGAAAGCGGAAATGCCTTTCTTGCCCAAGTTCGGATCAGTCACGGCAAACACGATAGCCAACTTGGCGCGCTTGCCGTTGCTGACGAATTGCTTGGCGCCGTTGATCACCCACTGGCCGTCACGCAGCTCAGCGCGAGTGCGCAGATTGTGGGCTTCGGAACCGGCCTGGGGTTCGGTCAGGCAGAAGCAGCCAATCGCTTGGCCACTGGCAAGTTCTGCCAACCAGGTTTCTTTCTGCGCCGTTGTGCCGTAGTTGAGGATCGGCCCGCAACCCACTGAATTGTGGATACTCATCAGTGCGCCGGTGGCGCCATCGCCGGCGGAAATCTCTTCCACCGCCAGGGCATAAGCCACGTAGTCGACGTAGGTGCCGCCCCATTCTTCCGGGACCACCATGCCCAGCAGGCCGAGTTCGCCCATCTTGGCTACCAGGTTGTCGTCAATCCAGCCGGCTTTTTCCCAGGCTTGGGCAGATGGGGCGATTTCACGTCGGGCGAAGTCACGCGCCATGTCGCGGATCATCACTTGTTCTTCAGTGTATTCAATGTCTTGCATGGCTTATCTCGCAATTTGCTCGAACTGTTGGAAGAAGCTTTCGACGTGGGCAACTGATAGCCCATGCAACGTTGGCGGGTTCCAGCGCGGGGTTTTGTCCTTGTCGATGATCAGGGCGCGCACGCCTTCGATCAGGTCGCCGCGCTTGAACCATTGCCGGTCCAAGTGCAGTTCCAAGGCGAAACACTGTTCCAACGACAGGCGGCGGCCTTTGCGCAACATTTGCAAAGTCACGGCCATGGCCAGGGGCGAGCGGGTCTGCATCAGGTGGGCCGTGTTGAGCGCCCATTCATGGCTGTCGGCAACGGTGACGGCCTGTAATTGCTCAACGATGCTCGGCACATCCGGCAACCCGAAGAAATGGTCGATCGCCGGGCGCAAGGCTGCCAAAGGCGCATCGGGCAGCTGCTGCACCGCAAGCTTTGCCAACACACCTTGCAAGTCTTTGAGCGCAGAGTCGTGCCATTGCAGGTGGTCGAGTTTCTGGTCCAGGTCGGCGAGCTTGTTGCTGTCGAGGTACCAGTCCGCCAAACCGCAATACAGTGCATCGGCGGCGCGGATCTGCACGCCGGTGACGCCGAGGTAAATCCCCAGTTCGCCCGGAATGCGCGGCAGGAAATAGCTGCCACCCACGTCTGGAAAATAACCAATGGCCACTTCCGGCATGCCCAGGCGGCTGCGCTCGGTAACGACGCGTAAATCGGCACCTTGCACCAGGCCCATGCCACCGCCGAGGACAAACCCGTCCATCAACGCCAGCACGGGCTTACGGTAGTGGTGGATGGCGAGGTCGAGGGCGTATTCCTCGACGAAGAAATCTTCGTGAAGGGTGTCGCCATTCTTGAAGCTGTCGTACAGGGAACGAATATCGCCGCCGGCACAGAAGGCTTTGTCGCCGGTGCCGCGCAGGACCACGGCGTAGACCGATGGATCGTCGGACCAGGCCTCCAGGTGCCGGGTCAGGCTGCGAACCATGTCGAGGGTGATTGCGTTTAAACCCGCAGGGCGGTTAAGCGTGAGGTGGCCGATATGGTTGCGGACGTCGGCCAGTACCTCTTCCTGAGGCGAATCGGCGCGGCTTGCTTCGGATGAAACCTGAGCAGTCATCTCTAACTCCCTGCTTTTATTGTTCTTTATCAAGATGTTCGCGGACGAACCATCTCGCGATCGTACCAGTGCAAATTTGCGCAGTACAACCCGGAATCATGCAGGTGGTTGTTGCATTTATGCAGGGCGCCCGGGCCTCTGCTCAGGGCATGCGGTTGGCCAGTACTTCGCCGATGCTGCGACGGCGCGCGTGGGTTTCGGCCGCGTGAATCAGTTGTTCAAGCTCTGCGGGCGCCACGTCGTAGAACTGCTCCATCTCGGCAAGCGCCAGCTTCAAATCGGCGGCGGTCACGGCAGGGTTTCGCGCTGCATCGGGGGTATTCAATACGGCCGAAGGGGACTCGACAGCACCCTTGGGATAACGCGTGCGAGTGGCGTTGTTGTAGGCCAGCGCACATGCCAGCAGGGCGCTGGCGCCGAGCAGCACAGCGCCCAACTCATGCCAGCCCAGTGCGGCGGAAGCCGGGTCGGCCAGCACCAGGGTCATGGCCAGGCCACCTGCGGGCGGGTGCAGGCAACGCAGCCAGCACATCAACACCACTGCCATGCCGGCCGCCAGGCAAGCGCCGCCCAAGGTGCGTCCGAGAACCCGCGCGACCAGCAATGCTACGACACCGGCGCACAGGTAGCTGCCGATGATCGACCAGGGTTGCGCCAGCGCACCGGAGGAGACGGCAAACAACAACACCGCCGAGGCCCCTAGCGGGCCGAGCAGGTGCAGCGCCACTTCCATGCCAAATACCTGGGCACAGAGCCAGACACTGAACAATGTACCCAGTGCCATGCCAATGGCGGCCCGGCTCCATTCGGTAGGACGAGTATTGATTGCAGCGGGAAACCAGCGAGCGAGCATTGAAAAGAAATCCATAAACGGCGGGCAAAAAAAAGGCTTGTCTGGTTTCCCGGAAAAGCCCTTTGAACGTTCCTGCATTTGGGGGAGGAACCTGCGCAGTGTGCCGCGCCTCGATTATCGGCGCCAATGCATATTAATGAGGTTTTAATGCATAAATATTGAATTAAAACCCATTTCACTAGAGGGGAATGTACGCGGTGTTCAGTTTGCCCAATACGCGGATATCGGTTTCTTCGTTGAACATATGCTTTTGCAGGTTTTCCAGGAGCCCTGGCTCGCCAGAGAGGGGACCTTTGAGTGCCACCAGAGCGTTGCGTAGCGACATCAGTCGATCCAACGGCGGAATGGGCAGGTAGCCGATATGCACTTCATCCCGGTTCAAGGCAGCAGGAGTATCAGGTAAACGATCATTTGGCACGGCATTGTCCTCTCGCGAAGTGAGCCGCAGTGATGGCTGCCGCTCTTAACGTCCTTGTTGTGTTCCATGGCCTGTGGCGGTAAAGACCTACCCCACATGGCCATCGAGTTTACAGTTGGGTTTCAACCCCCGGAAAGTGAAATGACACCAGCCATTACGCATAGCTGCGTAGGATTCTTCCGGGTCGACTCAAGGCTGTGGGGGTTTGGCCAGGTACAGCAGGACAAAGGTGTTGCGATCGAACTCACCCGTTAAGGTCGGCGTGAGCGTGGCAAAGCGCGGATCTTTAAGCGCGCGGAAATCCTCTTCGCTCATCACCAGCCAGGCTGGCCCTTGCAGCGGCGTCAGGTCAGCAGCTTGCTGGGTAAACAACGGCACCTGATCGCAGTCGAGGTTGACCATGTATTTGATGGCCTTGGCGTCTTTGCCCAAACCGTGCAAGACCACGGGGGCACGCTGCTGCATCACCTGCTCATGAACGTTCAAGGTAAATGTGCGGGTGTCATAGACACTGCGCTCCAGCGGTTCCACCACCAGGATATAGGTAGCCCACACCGCCAACGCCGCAGTGAAGGCCGGCCCGACCGGCCGTAGACGAGAGACGAACAACGACAACAGCGCCAATGCCTGCAGCGCACCAAGCACACCTAGCACCAAGCCCAGATGGCTCAGTTGTTCCGGATAACGTGGGCGCACGAACAGCAGCCCGGCGATCAGCAGCGTAGGCAGCAGCGTCCATAAACCCAGCATCAGGCCGCGCAGCCAGGCGAAAAGCCGCCCGCGTGCACCGTAAAAGGGATACGCCGCAATAATCGCCGCCATGGGCAGCATCGGCAGTACATAGCGTGCCTTTTTCGCCTGGGGAATCGACAGGCCAACCATCACCAGCAAGCCTGCAGCGGCGCAGTACAGCACCAATTGCAAGGCCGGCTCCGGCGTGCGCCGCCCACCGGTTGCTACTGCCAGCAGCACCAGCAACGCCAGGGGATAGGCCAAGGCGTAATTACCCAGGGAGCTGGTGAAGTAATACAGCACACCGCTGCTGCCTTCGCTGCCATCCATGCGCCCGAGGAACTGCATGCGGATCACGTCCTGCATGAAACGCTCACCGCCACTGAGTTTGGCCATCAGCAAGAGCAGGCCGACACAGGCCAGCAGCAGCGCCAGCGCCAGGAGGCCGAAGCTGAGCAGTTGGCGCCATTGCCGGTTGATCAGGTAATAGCTGCACAGCACACCGGTGGGCACGACCAGGCCAATTGGCCCGCGTATCGCAAACCCCAGGATCAAGAGCACAAACAGCCAGTGCAGGCGTTTACCCGCAGAGAAATGATCATGGGCGTAACCCAGATAAAACACCGTCAAGGTGATCGCGGCGAGCATCTGGTCCAGGGACACGGCGCGGGTTTCGCTGATAAAGGTGGTGCTCAACAGCAGCACCGCAATGCTCAACAAGCCCCAGCGCTGGGAGTAGGGCGCCGTGAGGCGATACACCAGGATGACGATCAGTGCCGAGGCCATCGAAGTGGGCAGCCAGGCCGTGAGGCTGGTGACCTGGCCCAGGGGCAGCGACAACAGCCAGGTCATCAGGGTCGAGGTGGCCAGATAATCAGCATACGGCTGGCCGTAAGTGGTGGGAAAAAAGCCCGGCCCATGGCGCAGCATTTCCTGGGCGAACAGCACGAAACGTGAGTCGAAGCCGATAATCGCCTGGTGCCAACTGCCGGCGATAAACAGCAACAGCGCCAGCAATCCCAGGCAGAGGGATTGGCGGCGGATCGTGGCACTCAGCAAAGGCGGTCGGGCTGTGTTCACGTATCAGGCTTCCACGACCTGTGGCACCCACTGCTGCTGCGGAATCGGCAACTGACATGAGTCGCCTCGCCCTATCGGGAAGTACTGGAAGCCCTTGCGCGACAGGCGCTCGCCGTCATACAGGTTGCGGCCATCGAAGATCACCGGGGTTTTCAGGCGCTGGTGGATCAGGTCGAAATCGGGGGCTTTGAACTGCTGCCACTCGGTGCACACGATCAGCGCATCGGCGCCAACCAGAGTGGACTCCGGCGTGCCCATCAGCATCAGCCGTTCTTCGTCGCCGTAGAGGCGCTGGGTTTCCTGCATGGCTTCCGGGTCGAACGCGCGCACGTTGGCGCCGGCAGCCCACAGCGCTTCCATCAGCACGCGGCTGGGTGCATCGCGCATGTCGTCGGTGTTGGGCTTGAACGCAAGGCCCCACAGGGCGAAGGTCTTGCCGCGCAGATTGCCTTGGAAGAACGCATTGACGCGCTCGAACAGCTTGCTCTTCTGGCGTTGGTTGATCGCTTCTACGGCTTCCAACAGGTCGCTGGAGCAGTTGGCCTGTTTGGCGCTGTGGATCAAGGCGCGCATGTCTTTGGGAAAACATGAACCGCCGTAACCGCAACCGGGGTAGATAAAGTGATAGCCGATGCGCGAGTCGGCACCGATGCCCAGGCGCACGGCTTCGATATCCGCCCCCAGGTGCTCGGCCAGCTCGGCGATCTGGTTGATAAAGCTGATCTTGGTGGCCAGCATGCAGTTGGCGGCGTACTTGGTCAGCTCGGCGCTGCGCAGGTCCATGAAGATGATGCGGTCGTGGTTGCGGTTGAACGGCGCGTACAGATCGCGCATCACCTCGCGCACTTCTTCGCGCTCACAGCCGATGATGATGCGATCCGGACGGCGACAGTCGGCAACCGCCGAGCCTTCCTTGAGGAATTCCGGGTTGGAGACGATATCGAACTCCAGGTGCCGGCCAGCGACGTGCAGGGCTTTTTCGATATGGGCGCGCAGGGTGTCGCCGGTGCCCACGGGTACCGTGGACTTTTCCACCAGGATTACCGGGGCCACTCGATGACGGGCCACGGCGTCGCCCACCGACAGCACGTACTTCAAGTCGGCCGAGCCATCTTCGTCCGACGGCGTGCCGACGGCGATAAACAGCACTTCACCGTGTTCGACGGCGAGCTTCTCATCGAAAGTGAAATTCAGGCGGCCGCTTTCCAGGTTCTCCTTGACCATGGCGGCCAGTCCCGGTTCGAAGATACTCACGTGGCCTTGCTGCAGCAGCTTGACCTTGTTTTGATCGACGTCCATGCAGATCACATCGTGACCGACTTCGGCTAATACGGTGGCCTGTACCAGGCCGACGTAACCACTACCAAATACACTGATTTTCATGGGGCATTCCTGGGACGAGTAGCACTGGCACGACGAGAGTTGATGATCAGCACACCGAGGATGACAAGCGCCACCCCCAGGGTTTTTGAAACGGAAAAATGTTCGTTGAACACCGGGAGGCTGGCGGCCAACAGGTACACCAGCGCATAGCTGATGCTGAGCAATGAATAGGCGCGGCCAAGGGGCAGGTGCTTGAGCGCGCCGAGCCAGCAGAGCATCGACAGCGCGTAGGCGAAGATCGCCAGGCTCACCACGCCCAACGCAGCGAAGTCGATGGCGTTGCTGTTCAACGCCGCCAGCCATTCGGTGGGCAAGGGCAGGCGCGTCATGCTCCAGCGCATGCCCAATTGGGCGGCGCTGACCAGGCCAACGCTGCTCAGGGCCAGGGCAAAACCACGCACGCGGCTCATACCTGGCGCCCCAACAGCACCACACCGGCAATCACCAGCACGACACCCAGCCAATGCCGTGTGTCGATGTGTTCCTTGAACACAAAGCGCGCCACCAGCGTGACCAGGACAAAATTGAGGCTGAGCATCGGGTAGGCGATACCGACTTCCAGGCGCTGCAACACCAGCAACCACACCAGCAAACCAAAACCCAGGCACAGCAGGGCCGACCACAGCCACGGCGAGCGCAGCTTCAGCGCCCAACCGTCGGGCTGGTCGCGCCAGCTTTCCACGGCGAATTTTTGCGAAATCTGGCCCATGCATGTCAGCAGGCAGGCGGCCAATAACAGGCATAGCGTGATCATGGCGCAACCTGCGGGAACACCAGGATCACGATATTGCCTTGCTCGTAGCGCTTGCCGTCTTTGGGCAGCAAGTCCACCTCGGCGATTTCGTCGTCACCCTTCACGCGCATGACCACCCCGACGGCGCCGTGTTTACGTGCGTCGCTCATCCACTGCTGGACCTGTGTGGTGCCGACCTTGTGATGGGCCGCATCGTCAAAGGCCAAGCCATATTTCACTTCGCCGACGGTGTTATAGAGGGTCACGTCCGGGCGCTTGACGCGCCAGGCCAAGGCGGAGGCTGCACCCAGGTCATTGCTCAGCAACGCGCTGGTCTGGCTCAGCTCCTGGAGGTGATCGATGATGAACTGGTCCGGAGTCTTGTTGTAAACCACCGAATGGGGCAGTGCGGCCGGTACCAACGCCACCAGCAACCAACTGCCGACTACCGGCGCTGCCCACAGGCGCAGCGGGCGTGACGCTTGCAGCAGGTTGACGATGATCCAGCCGAACAGGAAGACAAACACCAGCACCAGGCTGAGGGTTTCCTGACCGTGTTCGTAGACGGGCTTCTTCAGTTGAAACCACGTCAGCGCCAGTAACGCCGCGACGCCAATCACCAGGTTCAGCCAACCGTTGATACGCACGACACGGCCGCGGCCTGCGGCGAGTTTGTCCGCCAGTGTCGAGCCCATCAGCAGCGCCAGCGGCAACAGGCACGGCATGATGTAGGAGGGCAACTTGCCCTTGGCCAGGCTGAAAAACGCCAGCGGCATCAGCAGCCACAGCAGCAGGAAGGCAGTTTTCGCTGCACGTTTTTCCTGCCACGCCTGTTTCAGGGTGGACGGCAGCAGTGCGACCCACGGCAGGCTGAACGCGACCAGCAGCGGTAGGTAATACCAGAAAGGCTCGGCGTGCTGGGCATCCTCGCCGGCAAAACGCTGGATATGCTCGTGCCAGAAGAAGAAATTCCAATAGTCCGGTTCTTGCAGATGCACGGCCAGTGCCCACGGCAGGCTCACTGCAATGGCGACAACCACGGCCACCAGCCCATAACCGAGCAGTTCGCGAAAGCGCTTCTGCCAGATCGCGTAGGGCAGGGCGATCAACACCGGCAACAGCCACGCCAGGAATCCCTTGGTCATAAAGCCCATGCCACAGGCGAAACCCAGCAGCGCCCAGGATCCCAGGCGGCCGTTGCGGGAGGTGCTGTCGAAGCAGAACCACAGGGCAACGCCGGTCAGGTTGACCCAGAAGGTGAACTGCGGATCGAGGTTGGCATAACCGCCCAAGGCCGCGACGCTGACAAAACTCATGTACAGCACGGTGCTGACCAGGCTCTTTTGCGGGTCATTCCACAGCCGGCGTGACACCAGGTACACCAGCAGGATGCTCAAACCGGTGCTCAACGCCGAGGCGAAGCGCACACCAAACAGGTTTTGCCCGAAGATCGCCTGGCCGAGCGCGATCATCCAGTAACCGGCAGCCGGCTTTTCGAAATAGCGAATCCCCATGAAGTGCGGCGAAGCCCACTTGCCGGTCAGCAGCATTTCCTGGCTGATCTGTGCGTAGCGGGTTTCATCAGGAATCCACAGGCCATGGGTGGCCAGCGGCAGCAGGTAAAACACGCCAAACGCTAACAGGAGCAGGGGCAAGGCCCAACGCCGAATCATGCCTGCTGCACTCCAAGCCAACCCTCACGGCCGCTCAATGCGCCGCGCACCAACTGTTGCTGGGGCAGGGTGGTCAGGTCCGCAGGCAACAAGTCACCCAGCGGTTTGAAATCGATGCCGCGCTGCCCTGCCTGGGCAAGCAACTGGCGAAAATCGTTGGCCATCAGAATCCCTTCTACTTCTGCGTGGATCGTGTAGACGTTGAGCTTCGACTCGGCAAACCGGTCAAGAATGAAGCTATTGAAGTCTTTGGCGGCCACCACCGGCCCGACGACTTCGTCGAAGGTCGGCAGGTCCACCGGAATTTGTGGCGTACCTGCGCTGCCATCGGCCAATGTCGGCCGAAACAGGCTGGTACCCCGGCAATCGCTGTTGTAGCGAAAGTTGAAACCTTGCTTGGCTTGCACCACTCGCTCATCGGCACGCCAACCGGCGGCCGCCGAACAGTCGATGCGTTCGCCCAGGATGTCGCTCAGGGTCTCCACGCCGCGCCGAATTTGCTCGACCAGTTGTGCATCGCTCCACCGTCCGGTGTTGGCCTGCCAGCCATGGTGATCCCAGGCGTGCAGGCCGACTTCGTGACCGGCGGCCTTGGCCTGGCGCATCAAGTGCCCCAAGTCACGGCCGATCGGCTTGCCCGGCCAGGCAGTGCCGGCGAGCAGGATGTCCCAGCCGTACAGGCCGGCGGCGTTGGAACGCAGCATCTTCCACAGGAATTGCGGGCGGATCAGGCGCCACAAGTGGCGCCCCATGTTGTCCGGCCCGACACTGAAGAAGAACGTCGCTTTTACCCCGGCCTCGTCCAGGGATTCGAGCAACCGTGGCACACCTTCACGGGTGCCCCGATAGGTATCGACGTCAATGCGAAGACCTGCCTGCATTAGCGCTTATCCGCGATTTCGAGCATGGCCTCGCGCAGGAAGAAGTCCAGCGTGTTGCCGATGGTTTCGCTCATCTCCACGGTTGGCTCCCAGCTCAGCAGGCGCTTGGCGTTTTCGATGCTTGGCTTGCGGTGTGCCACGTCTTGGTAACCGGTGCCGTAGAACGCCTTGCTCTCCACATCGCGGAAACCGGCGAACGGCGGGAAGTTGCTGCGCAGCGGGTGCGCTTCGAACTGACGCAGCAGCTCTTCGCCCAACTGGCGGATGCTGGCTTCGTTTTCCGGGTTACCGATGTTGATGATCTGGCCGTTGCAGGCATCGTTGTCGTTATCAATGATGCGGGCCAGGGCTTCGATACCGTCGGCGATGTCGGTGAAGCAGCGTTTCTGCTCGCCACCATCGAACAGGCGGATCGGCGTGCCTTCCACCAGGTTCAGGATCAGTTGGGTGATCGCACGGGAGCTGCCGATACGGGCCGAATCCAGGCGGTCGAGGCGTGGGCCCATCCAGTTGAACGGACGGAACAGCGTGAAGTTCAGGCCCTTGGCGCCGTAGGCCCAGATCACGCGGTCCAGCAGTTGCTTGGAGACCGAGTAGATCCAGCGCTGTTTGTTGACCGGGCCAACCACCAGGTTGGAAGTGTCTTCGTCGAAATACTGGTCTTGGCACATGCCATAGACTTCAGAGGTCGACGGGAAGATCACGCGCTTGTTGTACTTGACGCAGTAGCGCACCAGCTTGAGGTTTTCTTCGAAGTCCAACTCGAACACGCGCAGTGGGTTGCGGGTGTATTCGATCGGCGTGGCGATGGCCACCAGCGGCAGGACCACGTCGCACTTCTTGATGTGGTACTCGATCCACTCGGTGTGGATGCTGATATCGCCTTCGACGTAATGGAAGTTCGGGTGGCTGCGCAGGCGCTCAATGGCATCGGAGCCAATGTCCAGGCCGTAGACTTCATAACGGTCGTCCCGCAGCAGGCGCTCGGACAGATGGTTACCGATAAAACCGTTCACGCCCAGGATCAGCACGCGGGTACGACGTGGCTTGCGGCCGGACTCGGCACCGCGCAGCACGGAGCCGTCGACCAGGCCCAGTTCGTTGGCCAGGGAAGGGCCGGCCAGGTACAGGCCGTTGTCGTTGCGCTGGCCGAACTTGACCACCAGGGAGTCTTCGCCGCAGGCGACGCGCAGCGGGTTGACGCTGATCACCCGGCCCGGTGCCAGGCCTTCGTTGCCCTTGACCACTTCGGCTTGCCACACGATCAGCTTGTGTTCGCCCACGGCACAGAAAGCACCTGGATACGGTTGAGTCACGGCGCGAACCAGGTTGAACAGGGTTTCAGCCGGGTGTTTCCAGTCCAGCTTGCCGTCTGCGGCCGTGCGGCGACCGAAGTAAGTGGCTTGGCTCTCGTCTTGTGCGGTTTCAGTCAGCTTGCCTTCGGCCAGTTGCGGCAGGACATCACGCAGCAGGTTGCTGGCGGCTTCACGCAGCTTGGCATGCAGCGTCAGGCCGGTGTCGCTACGCTCGATGGTGACTTTTTGCTGGGCGAGGATCGCGCCGGCATCCGCACGCTTGACCATGCGGTGCAGGGTCACGCCGGTTTCGGTTTCGCCGTTGACCAGCACCCAGTTGGCCGGGGCGCGGCCACGGTACTTGGGCAGCAACGAACCGTGCAGGTTGAACGCACCTTTACGGGCGGTGGCCAGCAGCGGCTCGCTCAGCAGGTTGCGGTAGTAGAAAGAGAAAATGTAATCCGGGTTCAGCTTGGCGATGCGCTCAATCCACAGAGGGTGGTTGGCGTCCTCTGGCGCATGCACCGGGATACCGTTGCGGGCGCACAGTTGGGCAACAGAGCCGTAGAAGTTGTTTTCCTTGGGGTCGTCGGCATGGGTAAACACAGCAGCAATTTCGTAGCCGGTATTGAGCAGCGCTTCAATGCCTGCACAACCAATATCGTGGTACGCGAATACAACAGCTTTTGAACTCATGACTGAACCTGATCGGCGGAAGTGGAAGTATGGGAAGACACCAGGCCGTCAACGACGACCACAGGAGCCGGTGCTGCCGGTTGGTTGCGCAGCACTTTTTCGATAAAGAAGCGTGGGCGGGCGCGCACATCGCTGTACATGCGGCCCAGGTATTCACCCAAGAGGCCCATGCCGATGAACTGGCCACCGGTGAAGACAAACAGCACCGCGAACAGCACGAACAGGCCGTCGCCCGCCCAGTCGGCACCGAAGGCCAGGCGCAGAACGATCAGCGCGAAGGCAAACAGCATGCCCAGGGCTGCCAGGCTGAAGCCGACAATAGACAGCAGGCGCAGCGGCGTGGTGGTCATGCAGGTCAGCAGGTCGAACATCAGGCTGATCAGGCGCATGGCGCTGTATTTGGACTCGCCGTGTTCGCGCTCGGCGTGGTGCACCAGGATTTCCGTGGTGTGGCGGGCGAAGCCGTTGGCGAGGATCGGGATAAAGGTGCTGCGCTCGCGGCAGGCGAGCATGGCGTCGACGATGGTGCGGCGGTAAGCGCGCAGCATGCAGCCGTAGTCGGTCATGGCCACGCCGGTAGAGCGCTGCACGGCAAGGTTGATCAGGCGTGACGGCCAGCGGCGAAACGCCGAGTCCTGGCGATTGTTGCGCACGGTGGCGACGACGTCGTAGCCGAGGGCGGCTTGCTCCACCAGGCGCGGGATTTCTTCGGGTGGGTTCTGCAGGTCGGCATCGAGGGTAATCACCACTTCGCCCTGGCACTGTTCGAAACCCGCCATGATCGCGGCATGCTGGCCGTAGTTGCGGTTGAGGATCACAGCCACCACGTTGCTTCCGTCTTCTGCGGCAGCGTCTTCCAGCAGTTGGGCCGAGTTGTCACGGCTACCGTCATCCACCAGGATGATTTCGTATTCGTAGGCCAGTTGCCTGCACGCCGCGGTGGTGCGACGCAGCAATTCAGGCAGGCTTTCTTCTTCGTTGTAGACCGGGATAACGATCGACACGCGATGAATAGGGTAGGGTTTCAAAGATTTATGACCTCGGGGTTAGAGCAGCGTGGCGCGTTAAAACGCCCGCAATCATTGGATACAAACGCCGTGCAGCGGTTAGGAACCGCTAAAAATCGAATTCTAATCAAGAGGTTAGTTCAAAAATGTGAATATCGCCTTGAGCTTCCGTATTTAAGATTAAGCTCAAAAATGTAGGAAAGGTATGAAGTGGAAGTCGAAAATTCGTTTATTTGACAGCCAGACAGCCAGGGTTCAGCTAAACATGAGGGCGCTAAGGGGGGGGGCTGGATCGCGGTGAAACAGGAACGGCAAGCAACGCATTTACTACAGCGTGGGCGAACACAAACAGGCTTCGACCACGATTGAAGAATCTTCTCTGCAATGCCTCTCAAGTGCCGGTAAAGTAACGCGTCTCTTGGCAGGGTAATCGGATGAATAGCGTGCAGCTTTTACGCGGCCAGTTGCGGCCAGTATTGATGGGGTTGTTGATGAGCGTGGCGTGTGTCACGACCGTTCGCGCCGATGAAAGCGTGGCGCTGACCAGCCTCGATCAGGTGCCGGATGGCGTGGAAGTACGTGGCAAGCAGATCGCCGCTTACACCTGGGACGACCGCCAGGGCAAGAATCTGCTGGTGCTGGCTGAACAAGTCAGCGAGCGGGATGACGACGGCACCCAGTCGTCCTTTGTGTATGCCGCTCAGTACCTGATCGACGGTAACCGCCCCAAGCGCGTGTGGATGCTCTACGACGATGTGCAGCATTGCGAATTTGACGCGGCGTTGCGTTTTGACCAAGCCGCGACCAAGGTCACCGACCTGTCTGGCGATGGCATCACCCAGGCCACTGTGGGCTATTCGCGCACCTGCACCAGCGACGTCAGCCCCAATGAGTTCAAGCTGATCATGCATGTGGGCAAGTCGCAGAAGTACCGTTTGCGCGGTGTCGACCGCTACGGCGCCGCCTGGTGGGATGAAGAGGCCGGGGCGTTGCGCGGGATGCCGCTGCCCAAGGATTGCAGCACCGCCGGGCAACAGGCGCTCGTCAGCCAGTACAAGGAGCAGGGCACCGAATTGCCGTTACCCGGCTGCTATGGCGATGAGAAGGATTTCGCCAATGCGCCCGAGGCGTATCTCACGTTCATGCGTCAGCATTGGTTCGCACTGATGCAAAAGCAGGACGCCGAATGGAGCCAGGCCCAGACCCAGCCCCAGGAACCCACGGAGGACGAAGAAACCGCCCCATGATTTGGTAAGAGGGCCTGTGCTGCGCTAGACTCGGCCCTCGCCAATTCACTAAATACCTTGATTTAACAATGGCTTGTTCGAGGTATTTAATCCAAAGGCTGATCTATTTTGACTGAGCATATCCGCAACCCGCTGACCCTCTACCTCACCCGCCTGGCCCCCTCCAGCCAACTCACCATGCGCTACGTGCTGCAGGACGCCGCCGACCGCCTGGGCTTCGAGGATATCAACCTTGAAGACATCGACTGGCACCTGCTGCAACCCGAACACGTCATCGCCCTGGTAGCCGCCCTGCGCGAAGACGGCTACGCGCCCAACACCTCATCGTTATATGTAAATGCGGTGCGCGGGGTGATGAATGAAGCGTGGCGCCTGAGCCTGATCAGTCAGGAACACTTGTTGAGAATGCGCACGGTCAAGCCAGCGCCCGGTACGCGTCTTGGCCAGGGCCGTAACCTGCGGCGCACGCTGATCCGCGAAATGATGGAAGTCTGTGCCGCCGACCCCAGGCCACAAGGCCTGCGTGATGCAGCGGTCATCGGCATCCTCTACGGCTCGGGCATGCGCAAGTCGGAGTCGGTCAACCTGGATCTCGCGCAGATCAACGTTGAGGAGCGCAGCTTGCGGGTCATTGGCAAAGGCAACAAAGAGTTGATCAAGTACGCGCCGCAATGGGCATTTGCCAAGTTGCAGGCCTGGTTGGCGTTTCGGCGCGAGCAGTTAAAAGAGGGCGAGCAGGACGACAGCTTCCTGTTCAATCGCATCCGCCGGGGTAGCCATATCACCCGGGAACGCATTACTAAACACGCGATTTACTACATTGCCCGGCAGCGAGGGGAACAGGTTGGGGTGAAGATCATGCCCCATGACTTCCGTCGCTCGTTTATCACGCGGGTGATCGAGGAGCATGACCTATCGATCGCGCAGAAGCTGGCGCATCACACCAACATCCAGACCACCGCCAGCTATGACGTGCGTGACGACAACGAACGCCGCCGAGCCGTAGATCGATTCGACCTGTAGTTCGCGGGCTGCCCCGCGCCGGCTTGCATAGCAGCCCCCAAGGTTATTGGGTCTGCTTCGCAGCCCAGCGCGGGGCAAGCCCGCTCACCACAAAAGCCTGATGATCACAAAAGCCTGATCACCACAAAAAGCCCGGTCACCGCGAAAAGAGAGGTCACCACAGGCGCTCAGTTCATCAAGGCGCTCGCCACAGGGAGGATGTTCAGCCTTCGAGCGCCTTCAAGGCTAGAGGATGGGTTTCCCCCCGGTAACCGCATAGCGTGAACCGGAGATGTAGCTGGCTTCATCCGAGGCGAGCAGCACATAAATCGGCGCCACTTCCACCGGCTGGCCAGGTCGGCCCAGTGGTGTTTCGCTGCCGAAACTCTTGACGTCTTCATCGGTCATGGTCGCCACGATCAGCGGCGTCCAGATCGGTCCGGGGGCCACACTGTTGACGCGAATGCCCTTGCTGCCCAGCAACTGCGCCAAACCGCCGGTGAAGTTGGCAATCGCGCCCTTGGTGGCGGCGTAGGCCAGCAGGGTCGGTTTGGGCATGTCAGAGTTGACCGAACTGGTGTTGATGATCGAACTCCCAGCCTTCATATGGGGCAGGGCGGCCTTGCAGATGCGAAACATCGCCGTGATGTTGATATCGAAGGTCTTCACCCATTCCTCGTCCTCGATCTCTTCGAGGGTTTCGTGGGTCATCTGGAACGCAGCGTTATTGACCAGCACATCGATGCGACCGAACTGTTCGACGGTGCTGTCGACCAGTGCCTGGCACTGGGCTTTCTGCGCAAGGTCGCCGGGCAGTAACAGGCATTGGCGACCGGCTTCTTCCACCCAACGTGCGGTTTCCTTGGCGTCTTCGTGCTCGTCCAGGTAGGCGATGGCAACGTCTGCACCTTCACGGGCAAACGCAATGGCAACCGCGCGACCGATGCCGCTGTCGGCCCCCGTGATCAGCGCGATTTTGTTGGCCAGCCGACCAGAGCCTTTATAGCTTTGCTCGCCACAATCGGGATACGGGTCCATTTTTCTCTGGGAGCCTGGGACCGATTGGGCTTGAGGGGCGAAAGGCGGGCGTGGGTAGTCAGTCATCTCAATCTCCATAGGTTCCTAAGGGTGCTATGGAGTTAGTAATTCCTTGGCCGGCGATAGTTGTGCTGGATCCTGCCCAGGGCCGACGAGTGGTTAACGCCGAGCCCTGTTGTTACCCCTCAGGAGGAGGGCGGGGCACTCGCCAAGTGGGCGGGCAAACGGCGCAATGTCCAGATCACCGTGAGCATCGCCGCAACGGCACACATCGCAATACCGATGATCATTGGCGCCGGGGTGTGGTCGGCAAAGACTCCAACAAGGGTCATGGACACTGCCCCTGTGATCATCTGAATCGCGCCAAGCAAAGCGGATGCAGAACCCGCCACCGCGCCATGGTCCTCCAGGGCCAACACCCCCGAGGCAGGCAACAGCAAGCCAAGGAAGCCGAAGCCGATAAACAGCAACGTCATCATCAGGACCAGGCTATCAACCCACAGCGAGGTGACCGCCAGCAGGAGCATCACTGCAGCCACCGCCGTAACTGACCAAAGTATCAACGGCACCAGACCGAAGCGTGCGCTCAGTCGCGCCGTCAGCTGGCTCATAGCGAAAAATGACGCCGCATTCAGGGCAAAACACAGGCTGAATTGCGTGGGTGTCAGGCCGAAATACTCGATGTACACAAAGGGCGCGCTACCAATAAAAACAAAGAACGTTGCCAACCCAAAGCCGCAGACCACCGACAATCCGATAAACACAGGATCGCGCAGCAGAGCCCCATAACTGCTGAATGCAGTGCCCAGGGTTTTACCCATACGACGCTCGGGCGGGTGGGTTTCGGGCAATTGCACGGCCGTCATCACCAGGCACAACACGGCCACCACCGCCAGCACGGCGAACACTTCGCGCCAACTCCAGAGCGCAATCACCACACTGCCAGCCAGCGGGGCAAGAATTGGCGAGACACTCATCACCAGCATCAGCAATGACATCAGCCGCGCGGCTTCATGGCCGGTGTACAGATCGCGAACGATAGCCCGAGGGATCACCATGCCGGCGCACGCACCAAATGCTTGCAGGGCACGAAAGCCAATCAGCACTTCAATGGTCGGCGCCAGGGCGCAGCCGATACTGCCGATGGCAAAAATCAGCAGCCCGGCATAAATCGGCGGTTTGCGTCCGAATACATCGCTGATGGGGCCGTAGAACAGCTGGCATACCCCCACGATCACAAAGAACACGGTCAGGCTCATCTGTACGGCGGCCGGCGAGGCGTGCAGGCTCGCGCCAAGGGTTGGCAGCGCAGGCAGATAAATGTCGATGGCGAACGGGCCAACGGCCGTGATCAACCCCAGGAGCAGGGCCAAGTGGGCAATACTTCGAGACATGGGCATTTCCGGGCGGAGCAAAGGATGGCCAGCTTAAGGGATCCTCGCAGATCCGCAAACTTAGGCTTCACTAACCAGTGACTGCTGCCGATAACGTTAATAGAGGTTGGGTTCCCAACCCGCGGCCAAGGTATGGGGATACCCGCATGACGATCAAACTACGCTTGATGCTGTTGATAGCGACCGGGTTGCTTACCGCCCTGGTCATGAGCCTGGCCAGTTACCTGGGCAACACGCGGATGGGCGAGGCTGTGCAGGCCAACGAGGTCGCCATGACGGTACTGCGCAACCACATGGAAGCCGACATGATGCACGACGCCCTGCGCGCCGACGTGTTGTCGGCCATGTTGGTGGGCCTGGGGAAAAGCGCCAGTACCAAGGCCGAGGTGACGAGTTCGATCAAGGAACATTCAGAGCACTTCCGGGAGGTGCTGGGGGACAACCTCAAGTTGCCCCTGGATGACAGCCTTAAAGCCAGTCTGGAAAAAATCAAACCCAGCCTCGATACCTATATAAGCGCCGGCGAACGTATCGTCGCGCTGGCGTTGGAAAATCCCGAAGCCGCTCGCGCAGAACTGGAGAGTTTCAACACTGCGTTCAGCCGTCTGGAAGACCAAATGGCGGCGCTGAGTGAGCTGATCGAAACCAATACCCAGCAGACCGGCGCAAGCACTCAGCACGCAATCAGTAATGCGAACTTCACCCTGGGCACGGTGTTGATTGCCAGCGTATTGCTGCTGTTGGCTCAGGGCCGCTGGGTCATCCTGAGCATCATGGGGCCGCTGCAGACCGCCAGCCGCATTGCGGCGAGTATCGCCAGGGGCAACTTGAGCGAGCCGATTGTCGAACCTAAGCGCAATGATGAAGCAGGCGCGCTGATTCTCAGCCTTGCCACCATGCAGCGCGACTTGCGCGGCATGATCGAAGTGGTGCGCAGCAACGCTCATGGCGTCAATGGCATGAGCGAGCAACTGAGCCACGGCTGCCATGAAGTCGCCGGCAGCAGCCAGCAGCAAAGCGCGGCCGCCAGCACCATGGCCGCTGCTGCGAGTGAAATGACGGCGAGCATCGAAGAAATCACCCGGCACGCCGGCCGCGCCCTGGACATGGCCAATCAGGCTGAAGCCTTGGCCAAGGACGGCGGTCGCGTCATTCACCAAGTGGTCAAGGACATGGACGGTATTGCCCGTTCAGCCCAGCAATCGGCTCAGGTGATCCGTACGCTGGACAAGGAGTCCGAGGCGATTTTCAGCATTATCCAAGTCATCAAAGGCATCGCCGACCAGACCAACTTATTGGCCCTCAACGCCGCGATTGAGGCTGCCCGCGCGGGAGAACAAGGCAGGGGATTTGCGGTGGTCGCCGATGAAGTGCGCAGCCTGGCGGGTCGCACCAGCGCTTCGACCCAGGAAATTGCCAGCATGGTCGGACGCATCCAGCAAAATACTCGGGAGGCGGTGACCAGCATGGAGGAGGGCGTCACTCAAGTGGATAAAGGCATGGCGGTGACCGCAGAAGTAGAACGGGCAATCCGCGAGATTCTGCAGGCCACGTTGAACACTACGGAGTTGGTGAACGACATTTCGCGCACCATCGGGGAACAAAGCCTGGCCAGCAATGAAATCTCCCATCAGGTGGAGATGATCGCTGGCATGTCGGAAAACAACAGCCGCGTGATCGGGCAAACTGCCTCAACTACGGATGAACTGGCCGATCTAGCAGGCAAACTGTCGCAATCTGTGGACCGTTTTCAGCTCTAACAGGGGTAGCGTAGGAATGACTCATATATAACTCAACTAAATAGATATTTAGTTGAGTTATATCATTATCGAATAATTGGGGCAGGGCCGGGCTAGGGGGATTTCTTAATACCGTCACCGAAAACAATGCTCTTATGGACGAAATACCCGACGATTCCCCAGTGCTTGTCGTCGTCGCGCATGATCACTTTCTCTTGAACAGAGGTCGTGGAAAACATCCAGGCAAACTCGATCACCGCATAATTTCCGGCAGGCGCGTCAGGTAGCTGATCGATAAAACCAATCGCAATAGGTTCTCGCTTCTGGAATGAACCCAGCCCCAGTCGCAGGCCTTTGAGGCTACTGGCCCACATCAACTTAGAGGTTTTGGCTTGCAGCACGGGACTGACTGCGGGCCAAGTCATTTCGGCTGTGCCCGCATCAAGTAACCCCAAAAATCCCACAGCTGTATCGAAAACACGCTGTTGCTGTTGCGGCGTTCCAGGATCGGTTGCAGTGACAGTGACGTTAGGCGTGTTGTTGTTGAAGCTGACGTCGCAGCCACCGAGCATCGTGAGTATGAACACCATGACTGCAAGCGACTTCATGCAAAACCTCCAAGGCACTGACATCCGTTGGAACGAGTAAAGATGACGCTTAAGGGGGTTGCCATCAGCTAGGCGGAAAATGCTGGGGTGGTGTGTGAATTCTGCAGGCCTACGGCTGGCATCCAGAAACATATGGTTACGCATAATGTATATTATGTTAAACAGGATATTACGTAGAGATGCTCATCGGCCATATATCCCTCAACGTCTACTGTCCCTTTCCCAATTGTTGAATGGCGTCCATCAGGCATCAGTCAATTTCCAAAAAATGCCGATGCGATCGCCAAGCTGCAGGCTGTCACCGCTTCCAGCCGTCCATTTGTCAGCGTCTGGTACTGCCAACGATATTTTGCCTGGTTGGCACGTAGCTAGAATCCTGAGCAAAGCTTCTGGGGCTTGCTACGTCGAAACCACACACCTCGGGCGCCTTCTAAACTCACCAGAGTATTCGGCGTTCTGAACTGGGCACACGCACAAGGAACCAGAAAGTCAGGGCTGTCGGCCAACAGTTGATCAAAGCGCCGTAAGTGCTCGGTTCCTTTTAATTCTGCAACTGACGCTTGGGCTCTTATATCAATGGGGCAACGGCCATGCGATTACGAAGAATCCCGGACATGCGCAACAAGGTAGCCTGGCCGATGGACGCTGCCGCCAATGGCGTGAAGGAAAACCGATCGAAGCACCCTTCCCATCCCTTGCCCCAGCTTTCGTTGAGGGATGCACATTGCCGGAAGTCAACAGCAAATGCCGGACGTATATATTCCTTACAGCGAGTGCCTCTCAAAACTGTAGGCCCAAAAGACCCGCTTGGGCGAGGCAATCTCGACTGCGGCCGGCGTTGGGGATTTTTAAATCACTTCACCCTTCGACTTGGTAATAGAACCCCACCCAGCGATAGGGGTCTGCTCTTGTATCAGATCTCAGGAATACATCGAATGTCGGCGCAACATAGCCTGGTAATACTCGCTCGGGGAGGCTACGCCGCTCGGGGATTGCTTTATTTGATCATCGGTATCTTCGCACTGCTGGCAGCACAAGATTCGACGAAACCGAAGGACAGCCACAAAAGCCTGGAAGCACTGCTAAGCCAACCCTTTGGCTATTTTCTAGTTGGCCTTGTGGTGGCTGGCCTCCTCGCATTTGCGGCGTGGCGCATCCTGCAAGCTACACGCGATGTCGATCATCATGGCAAGAAATTCAAAGGGTTGGTGATTCGAGCTGGTCTGTTCGCGGGAGGTATGTTCAACGGCGCTCTAGCGTTTTTTGCGTTGGGCCTACTCATTAGCGGTATTAAAAGCTCGGGCGATTCTGGAGGGCAAACCAAAGACTGGTTAGCGCATCTCTTATCCTGGGATCACTCGAATGTGTTGGTATACCTGATCGCACTCGTTCCGCTTGGGGTTGGTATTGCTCACATCATCAAGGGATGGAAAGCGTCATTCGAGAGATATTTTGAGGCCGATGAAGACGTCATGCGATACGTCCGACCGGTATCACGATTCGGACTAATCGCCCGTGGAGTCGTGTTTTTAGAAATTGCGTTGTTACTGGCCATCAGTGGTTCCACTTATCAAGCCATGGATCCACCTGGTATGAAGGAATCGCTGGATGCACTCCAAAATCTACCTGCTGGTTGGTTGATTTTGATGGTGATGGCCTTGGGGCTAATTGCCTTCTCGGTTTACAGCTTCTCTGAAGCCTATTGGCGCAAGATCAACATGGATGTGCCGGGAGTACCGAGCAAGGATTGATGAGAAACGGAAGTCTCACGGCCATGGGGAGCCTTACTTGCACCAGGGCCACGATCTTGGCGGGTTATCCACGAAATCTATTGATCGCACCAGCCGGTAGTAATATCCGTGAAAAAGAGTGAGCTTCCCGTAAAAACCTGCGTGATCTGTGGTCTTCCCTTCACTTGGAGGAAGAAATGGGCGCGCTGCTGGGACGAAGTCCGTTATTGCTCGGAGCGTTGCCGGCGCAGCAAACGTTGACCAAAAAAGGACCGTCACAGGCCCTCTTGTACTCAAGCTACATGAAACAATTTACGCCTGCCCCCTCCTCCCTTCTGCGCAACGACACTTAGCTGTGGCCCTCCCTCTGGAAGCTTGATGTCGAAGGGGCGGACGATCCCTTCACAACACTGGGCGTGCCCATCACGCAGCTACAACACAGTGCCCATTGTCAGCCCGTTTCTTTCAGCCTATCTTGTATAAACCTATACAAGGTCAATTACGATGTACAAGAAAATGAAGTGGCCGTTGACGCTGTATTTTGACGGTGAATGCCCTCTGTGTGCGCGAGAAATCAAGTTCCTGCGAGGACGCGCCGTAACGGACCGACTGCTTTTTGTGGACATCAGCAGCGGTGCATTCGATGCCAAGGCACTTGGGTTGACGTTCGCGCACATGCAGTCCTCACTGCACGCTCGTTTCGCTGATGGCCGCTGGGTTACCGGCCTGGATGCGACTCTGTGGAGTTGGCGAGCGGCTGGCTTAGGTTTTTGGGCCACGCCACTGACGTGGCGTGCATTGCGCCCGCTGTTTGAATTCGGTTATCGCCTTTTCTGCCGTTTACGCCCCCATTTGGCGTGGTTGCCTCATCCAGAGGGTGGCCGCCGCTGTGTCGATCAGCAGTGCGCGGTGCCGGCGTCAAAACCCGCATCAGACAAGCAGGCCATTTTGAAAAAAAAGCAGACCTAGAACGCTTTGCGTTGTCATGGTCCCGACGAAGAAGGTGGGGCATGGCTGATCTGATCTGTCGAACCCCGTGCCATCTGCGTCAGATCGTGCGCAGCAGATACGTTCCTACCGCCATGGATTGCCGACACTTAAACCGCAGCATGGCTGCGAGGAATCAAGATGAGCCCATCATTAGCCGAACACTACCGTGAAATTCTCGTCGGCGTAGGCGAGAACCCTGAGCGTGAAGGACTGCTGGACACCCCCAAGCGCGCAGCCAAAGCAATGCAGTACCTGTGCAATGGCTACACAATGAGCCTGGAAGAAGTGATCAATGGCGCATTGTTCGAATCGCAAAACGATGAAATGGTCATCGTGCGCGACATCGAACTGTATTCATTGTGTGAGCATCACATGCTGCCCTTCATCGGCAAGGCTCATGTGGCATACATCCCTACTGGAAGGGTATTGGGCCTGTCGAAGGTAGCCCGAGTGGTCGATATGTTCGCCCGCCGCTTACAGATCCAGGAAAACCTCACAAAACAAATTGCTGACGCCATTCAGCACATCACCGATGCGGCCGGCGTGGCAGTGGTCATTGAGGCTAAGCACATGTGCATGATGATGCGAGGCGTGGAGAAGCAAAACTCGGTGATGACATCTTCGGTGATGCTGGGAGCCTTTCGCGAGTCGTCCGCGTCGCGTCAGGAGTTTCTGCAGCTGATTGGACGAATGGGTTAACACCAACAAAGCGAACCAGACCGCGGGAGCGCCTAGATGAACAGTCCCTTCAAGATGAACTCGCTTGGTGAGGGCTATCGTGCCCTCGTGATAGGTGCCAGTGGAGCGATCGGCTCGGCTTTTTGTGAGTTGCTCAATCAGGATCCAAGTTGCGCGTATGTGCGTGAGCTGGGGCGTAACAGTGTTCCATGCCTCGATCTGGAAGAGGCCGACAGTATTGCCAGCGCGGCCTCCGAATTAGCTCAAGAAGCCCCCTACCAATTAATTTTGCATGCTGCCGGTTTGCTCCATCGCGACGAAATTAAACCTGAAAAGAGCTACTCCGCTATTGAAGCGGATACGCTCCAGGCGATATTCCAGGTCAACACCATCGGGCCTGCGCTGGTTTTGCGTCACTTTTTGCCCTTGCTTGACCCACGAGGCGCGATGGCGATGCTCTCTGCCAAGGTGGGTAGCATCGGTGATAACCGTTTGGGCGGCTGGTACGCCTATCGCGCTTCCAAGGCGGCACTGAACATGATGATTAAAACGGCCGCCATCGAGCTGGCACGAACCCGGCCTCAGACGCGCTTGTTAAGTCTTCATCCCGGCACGGTTATTTCAGGCCTGTCACACCCCTTTCGAGGTGCCTCTGAAGCCAGGCCGGCAAACATTGCTGCGCATGAGCTGTTATCTCTGATTGACCGCTTAGGGCCTGCTGACAGCGGTAATTTCTTTGCCTATAACGGAGAACGCCTTCCTTGGTAGACAGGAAGTGAACCTTGAATCTCCAGGGGCCGACCGACAGGGCCGCGCACATGGACGTATGCGAATCAGAGCAGCTGCTGCAATTTCGCGTTCCTTTAATGGCAAATGACTGCCCTCCTCTTTAGCTCCAATTTCCGGCTTTGAACTGAACCGTGCTTCCTGCACGTGGTTGTCGGCCTGTGGGTAACGACCATGGCACGTCAGGCATCAGATGGCCGCAGACTTGCACTGTCTAGTTGGCCAAACGCACTCAGCCTGGGATCCTGGCTTGTCAGCTCGCCGCGAGATTGTTAGTGTCGATCCATGACTCACTATTGCCTCACCTCGACTACCACCACCACGACCGCTGTATGCGGAGCGTGCGAGGTGTCGTGAGCCAATAGCCTACGAACTTCAAAGGCCCGCCAGCGATGGACAGGGCCTTTTTTTATGCCCTTGTGTCGCTGGTTCAAACGCAAGGAGATGCACCCATGTACGCCCTATTGATACTCGATATCCAAGTCGGGCTTGTTCACGGCCCGGAAAAACCATGGCGCTGCGAAGCGTTATTGGAAACAGTGAATAGCCTGATGGACAACGCCCGCAGCGCTGGTGCTCCGATTTTTCTCGCGCGCCACGTCGGGCCCGCTGGATCGCCCATCGGCCCCGACAGTCCGTTGACGATGCTTGCGCAGGAACTCAACCTGGTGGGTACAGAGGTGGTATTCGAAAAGCGGCGGCCCAACGCCTTTGAAATGACCGAGCTGGCAGACAATTTGCGGTCTCGCGGAGTTACTGGTGTGGTCATCACCGGCATGAAAACTCAATACTGCGTCGACAGCACCTGCCGTGCTGCTCGTGATCTTGGCTTCGATGCGGTACTCGTTGCCGAAGGTCATACCTGTTCAGACACGCCAGTGATGAGCGCTAAGGACATCGTTGCTCATCACAATGCAACCCTAGATGGGCCGTTCTGCCGGCTGGTTCGGGCCGAAGAGTGGCGCTTCTAGCAGAGCCTCAATAACGGGAATGTGCGTGACTTGGGAGAATGATTTCTTCTTGTCACGCTCTGCTACATTCATCGGAGGCCACAATCAGGGATAGAAACAAGTGACCATTCGCCTAAACGTTCGCCTTCTTTTATTCGTGCGATTCGCGAGCATCGCAATCGCGCTCACTGCAGCGACTGATGCCCACTCTGAGCAATACACAGTGGGCGGCAGATCGATTGAGCTGCCTTCGCCTCAAGGCTACTGCAAGATTGGCGAAACGCCCGGAGAGCAAAAGTTCGTTGAACTGACAGCCAAGGCCACTGGGCCGTCGAGCCGCACTTTGGCGTTGTTTTTGAGGTGCGAAGAGGTGGCAGAGTGGAGAAAAAACGCACCGTCCGAGTTAGTGAGCTCATCCGACTGGGTGGTGTTGGGCGTCATCCTGGACCGTGATGGTCAACTGCGGCCCATGGAGGGCGTGAGCCGTAAGGAGTTTGTCCGCACACTTGGAAGTGCAATGTCTAAAGATCCAACCCTCTTCTCGCGCACGAATGCTGACGCCCAGATTCGACTCAATAGCTTAGTAACCGGAGCGGACTTCAGGATGATGGGCACCCAGGTTCTAAAGGCGGACGACGAAGCCATCTATTTCATTCTGGGAAGTGAAATACTCGCCGACAATGGTGAGCACCGCCGCGTAATCGCTGTATCAGCGATCACCCTACTTAAGGGCGTGCGCATCGTTTATGGCAACTATCGTCAAGTGAACCCATCACAGAATGGCAACGCGCTCTTTGGCAAGACGAACGCGCTGGTTCATGCCGCTGTGCAAGCCAATCCCTGAAACGGACCTCAGCGCCCACGACGGAAATTAAAGACTGACTCAACCCTTTATTGAGTAGTGCGGCAACCTTTAAGTCGATAAGCGCTCAAGCCCCAGAACACTAACGTTTCGGTAGCATCCGCGTCAGGGTGTTGTCCCGCACCCAGTAGTGATGAAACAGCCCTGCAGCCGCATGCAAACCGATCAGCCAATAGCCGCTGCTACCGAGCAGCTCATGCCAATGTTTGAACTGCCTGGCCAAGTCTGGATCGGGCTGGACCAGCGCGGGTAAAAAGAACCCGAAGTAAGGCATCGGTTTACCTGCTGCAGACAACATTAACCAGGCAAGCACGGGCGTAGCGATCATCAGGCCATACAGGGCCAGATGCATCAGGTGCGATATCCCAGTCTGCCACGCTGGTAAGTTTGGCGTTATCGGTGGACGAGGAGTCAGGCGACCCAGCAGGCGTATCCAGACCAGAGCAAAAATGCTCAATCCGAAGACTCCATGCAACCCAAGGAACATCGCTTTCCACGGATTACCCCGTGGCAAAAGCCCTTTGATTTCGATACAGGCATACACGCCGACAAACAGTCCCAGCATCAACCAGTGCAAGGTGATCGACAGTTTTCCGTAACGATGGTCAGTTGAGTCTGGGGTCATGATGCGCCTCTTGAATAATTAACGCGGGCAAGTCATTCGCCCGGCCACGATCCGACGTGTCACCTAATCGAATGCCAGCACAGTGCCCATCAAGCCTTAAGGTAATCTGAAGGTGCGTTTGCATCGGCTTTTGCCACATTCAGACTTCGTTAAGAAATGCCCTCGATACTCTTCCCAAACCTACTGGGGAGACGTTGTCCAATGGCCGATTTCGACTGGCACATCGCATTACCACTCCACTTCGGCCAAGCCGGCTCTCCACCGCTGAGTATGGCTCGGGCCCTGCCCAGCGATGCGGCAAGGCCTCACTTCGAAACCTTTGTGCAGCAACGCTTTCGTCAGGCACACGGTGCTGACATTCGTCATTTCATGCCGCAACTGTTTGGCATGAGCGATGCGGCCGGAGAATTGTGCGCAGTCGCCGGCGTACGCCTGGCCAGCGAAGAACCCCTCTTTCTCGAACGCTATCTAGACGATTCGATTGATCCACTGATCGCCGCCGCTGCCGGCCGGCCGGTTGACCGCGCCTGCATCGTCGAGGTGGGCAACCTGGCTGCCAGTGACAACGGCAGCGCGCGTCTGAGCATCATCACCCTCACTTACATGCTGGCCCTGGGGGGGCTTGAGTGGGTGGCGTTCACGGGGAATATCGGGTTGGTCAACAGCTTCCATCGCCTCGGTTTAAAACCCGTGACGCTGTGCGCCGCCGACCCGGCGCGGCTCGGCGATGACCGCCACAGCTGGGGCAGTTATTACGAGAGCAAGCCCTGGGTGCATGTCGGCAATATCCGCGCGGGCTTTATCCATTTGTGCAACATCGGGTTATTCAATCGCCTGGGCTTGCCCACGTCACTCCTGGAGGCCACTCATGTCGCCTGAAGTCGAGCATTTCAAGAGAACCCTGCGCAGCCATGCTGAGCGCAACACAAACACCATTTCTTTATGGGGCGATGAGCTGAAGCTGGACTACGCCACGTTGTATGCCGAGATCGTGTATCGCCAGGAACGCCTGCGTGACGAGAGCGTCAAGGTGGTCGCGCTGGCTTTGGATAACGGCGTCGAGGCGCTGATATGGGATCTGGCCGCGCTGTTCGAAGGGCTGACGTGCCTAACGCTGCCACCGTTCTTCACGCCCTCCCAGCGCAAGCATTGCCTGGACCAAAGCCAAGCAGAACTGTTGATCGCAGAAGTCGAGTTGGAGTCTGAACTGCAAACAGCGGGTTTCGAGAAAACCGGCGAATTCTGGCGTAAGACTGTTCACGGCCCATCGCTGATGCCTGAGGGCACCGCGAAACTGACGTTTACGTCGGGCACTACCGGCACCCCCAAAGGCGTGTGCCTCAGCGCCGAGAGCATTGTGTGCGTCGCGCGTGAGTTGTATGAGGCGAGCCGGCCCAACGATCCGCAGCACCACCTTGCGGTTCTACCCCTTGCGATCCTGTTGGAAAACATCGGCTGTTATGCCGCGCTGTACTCGGGCGCAACCCTGAGCCTGCCCAGTCAGGCAACCTTGGGTATTCAGGGCGCCAGCGGCGTTGATGTACCGCGACTGCTCGGCTGCCTGGCCTCTCGCGCCCCCGACAGCCTGATTCTCGTGCCACAGCTGCTGTTACTGCTGGTGAGTGCTGCCGAACAGAACGCCTTCAATCCAAAGACGCTGCATTTTGCAGCCGTGGGCGGCGCGCGCGTTTCACACGAACTTCTGGACCGTGCGCAACGCGTTGGCATGCCGGTTTACGAAGGTTACGGGCTGTCGGAATGCGCATCGGTGGTGTGCCTCAATCGCCCAGAGGCGCGCCGCGCAGGCAGTGTCGGAAAGCCGCTGCCGCACGTTGAGGTGCGTCTGGCCGAGGACGGCGAAGTGCTGATTAAGGGCGCTACTTTGCTGGGTTATCTGGGCGAGCCGCCTCACGCCCATGAATGGTGGTCCAGTGGCGACATCGGCGAATTTGACGATGAAGGTTTCCTCTACCTGAAGGGGCGCAAGAAACATCAATTCGTGACCAGTTTCGGGCGCAACGTGAACCCTGAATGGGTTGAGGCCGAACTGACACAGCGCCGCCACATCGCCCAAGCCTTCGTGTATGGCGAAGCCATGCCAAGCAACCATGCATTGTTGTGGCCTCATCGACCCGATTGCACCGATGAGGCGTTGGCGGCGGCAGTTGCCGAGGCCAACGAGGCGTTGCCCCATTACGCCCAAGTCCATCACTGGACCCGCCTGCCCCACCCATTCACGCCCGCCAATGGCCTGCTGACCGCCAACGGCAGACCCCGCCGCGACGCCATTGTCGAGCTTTACCAGACACAACTGACTGCTCCCCTACGCACCGAGGAATCTGAATCATGAGTTTTTTTGACACGCTGCAACTGGCCACGCAAAAAGAACGGGCGGAATTGTTCAACCTTCCGGTCATTCGTGATGCCCTTGAGGGAAGGGTCAGCCTGGAAAGCTATCGGGCCTTTCTGACTCAGGCTTACTACCACGTACGCCACACCGTACCGTTGATGATGGCCTGTGGTGCACGCCTCCCGTCGCGCCTGGAGTGGCTGCGCAAAGCGGTCTGCGAATACATCGAAGACGAATACGGCCATGAACAATGGGTACTCAACGACATCCATGCCTGCGGCGGCGACAAGGACGCAGTGCGTGACGGGCGTCCGTCCTTGCCCATTGAGCTGATGATCAGCTTCCTCTATGACCTCATCGCCCGGGATAACCCAGTAGGCCTGTTCGGCATGGTCAACGTGCTTGAAGGTACCAGCATCGCCTTGGCGACCCATGCTGCAGGCGCTATTCGCGAACGCCTTGAGTTACCGGAAACGGCGTTCAGCTACCTCAGTTCCCATGGCTCGCTCGATATTGAACATATGCAAACTTATCGCCGATTGATGGACACACTGGACGACCCGAGCGATCAGGCTGCGGTCATACACGCCTCCAAGGTCGTCTACACCCTCTACACCGACATGTTTCGTGGCTTGCCGCGTGACGGGGAGCGTTTGCATGCGCCTGTCTGAGGCCCGTGCGGTATTGACCGGCGCCAGCGGCGGTATCGGTCTGGCGATCGCTCATGCCCTGTGCGCCAGCGGCGCCTCTGTGTTGGTGGTATCGAGGAACCGAGAGTCATTGGTGCCGTTGCTTGATCAGTATCCGAACCAGGTGTTGTGGGTGGGGGCCGACCTCACGTTTCTGGCAGATCGTCGTAAGGTGCTGGCGGCGGCCGAGGCCATGGGCGGGGTCAAGTTGCTGATAAACGCTGCCGGGATCAACCACTTCGCCATGCTTGAGCAACTGGCGGACAGCGACATCAATGCAATGCTGGCGGTAAACATTAGCGCACCGATCTGCCTGACCAAAATCCTGCTGCCGCTGCTCAAGCAAGCCCCAAGCGCGATGGTCGTCAACGTTGGCTCCACGTACGGCTCTATCGGCTATCCCGGATATGCCAGCTATTGCGCGAGCAAGTTTGCGTTGCGCGGATTTTCCGAAGCCTTGCGCCGAGAACTGGCAGACACCCGTGTTGGCGTTTTATACGTCGCGCCCCGGGCCACCCGCACCCCCATGAATAGTCCGGCTGCGCAGGCGTTGAATGATGCCCTCAAATCCAATGTCGACGACCCGGAAACCGTCGCATCCGCAGTGATCCGCGCAATTGCCGGCGACCACCGCGACTTGTACCTCGGATGGCAAGAGCGATTTTTTGTGCGCCTCAACAGCCTGCTGCCCAACTTGGTGGACCGAGGCTTGCGCAAACAGTTACCTCTGGTCCGTCGCCTCAGTGAAAAAAACGACAGTGAGCACCCTAAACCATGAAAAAAATTCTCTGTGGCCTGTTGCTCGGCGCTATGAGCCATAACGTCTGGGCCCTTGACGCTGCTGACCAGCAGCGCCTCGCTAATATTCAGCAAAGTTGGGCACATATCCAATACGAACTGCCCGCAGACCAGCGTACTGCTGCGTTTGAACAGCTCGCCACGCAGGCCGACGCCTTTACTCAGGAACGCCAGTCAGTCGCCGAGGCATGGATATGGTCCGGCATTGT
Source organism: Pseudomonas sp. Irchel 3H9 (assembly GCF_900187495.1). Lineage (NCBI taxonomy): Bacteria > Pseudomonadati > Pseudomonadota > Gammaproteobacteria > Pseudomonadales > Pseudomonadaceae > Pseudomonas > Pseudomonas sp. Irchel 3H9. Next base: position 882,500 of record NZ_FYDK01000002.1, read on the forward strand.
CACCAGCAGTTGGGCCGGCGCCCAGGGTGGGCTCGGTGCCCTGAGCAAGGTCAAGCTGGCAAAGGCCGATCTTGAAAAAGCCATCGCCCTGGACCCCAAAGCCTTGCAAGGCTCGGCTTATACCAGCCTTGCTGCGTTGTACGATCGCGTGCCGGGCTGGCCCATTGGGTTCGGCGACTCGGACAAAGCAGAGGTGTTACTCAAGCAAGCCTTGCAACTGAACCCGAACGGCATCGATAGTCTGTACTTCTGGGGTGATCACCTCTACCGTCAAAAGCGCTATACCGACGCCCACGCGGCACTGCAAAAAGCACTGCTGGCCGCCCCAAGGCCAGGCCGCGAAACCGCTGACGCTGGACGGCGCAAGGAAATCGAAGCGTTGCTGCAGGATATAACCAAGAAACTCGGCTGACAGGAGTCCGTGTGCGCATATTATTGATCGAGGATGACGTCGCTCTGGGCGAGGGTATTCACCAGGCGCTGGTACGAGAAAGCTATACCGTCGACTGGTTACAAGATGGCAGTAGCGCCTTGCATGCTCTGCTCAGTGAAACGTTTGATCTGGCCGTACTCGACCTTGGCTTGCCGCGCATGGATGGACTCGAAGTGCTGCGCCGCTTGCGTGACAGTGGCTCCAATCTGCCGGTGTTGATCCTGACCGCTCGGGACGCCACAGAGGACCGCATCGCAGGGCTCGACGCCGGTGCCGACGACTATTTGATCAAACCGTTCGACCTGGCAGAACTCAAGGCACGCCTCAGGGCGTTGCTGCGACGCAGTGCGGGCCGCGCCCAGGTGTTGATTGAGCACGCAGGCATCAGCCTGAACCCGGGAACTCAACAAGTCAGCTATCAGGGCGAAGCGGTCGCCCTGACACCCAAGGAGTATCAGTTACTCCATGAGTTGCTTTCCCCTCCGGGTCGGGTGATGACGCGCGACCAACTGATGCAGTTACTTTACGGCTGGAACGAAGAGGCAGAAAGCAACACGCTGGAGGTGCATATCCATCACTTGCGCAAGAAGTTTTCGAGCCAGCTGATCCGCACGATCCGTGGGGTCGGTTACCTGGTGGAAGAGCGCCCATGACGTCTATTCGGCGACGCACGCTCAGGTTGATTCTGGGTCTGTTGTTCCTCGGGCTGTTGCTCATGACCGTTGTCAATCTCCACGACAGCAATCATGAAATCGACGAGGTATACGACGCTCAGTTGGCGCAGAACGCACGTCTGCTGCAGGGCGTGATGCGCATGCCAATGGCGAGCAACGAGCACGCAAAGCTGTATGAGGCGTTCAACCAGGCATTGGGGCTCGCCGCGCCCAGAGTGGATGGCCACCCGTATGAAAGCAAAATCGCTTTTCAGGTGTGGAACGCGGATGGCACGTTGCTGGTGCACACCTCCAGTGCGCCGTCCTTTAGTTCGCCTCCGGTCAAACCGGGTTTCAGTGACATCACGGATATCAACAACCGAACCTGGCGCGCATTTGTCTTGGATGATGCCCAATACAATCTGAAAATTTGGGTGGGAGAGCGTGACGATGTGCGTGCCGACCTCGTGGATCGCATCGTCCGCCATACGGTTTTACCTAACTTGATAGGTAGCCTGCTGCTTGCCGCAGTGATCTGGTTGGCCATTGGCTGGGGGCTCAAACCATTGAGCAATATGGCTGAAACCTTGCGAGCGAGGCATTCAGGTTCTCTCGAACCCTTGCAGTTGAATCCGCTGCCTACTGAGCTGGAGCCCATGCAGGCCGCCCTGAATCGTGTGTTGGCACAGATCCAGGAGGTGATGGGCCGTGAGCGACGCTTTATCGCGGATGCCGCCCATGAAATGCGCACACCGCTCGCCGTGCTCAAGGTCCACGCAGAAAACCTCGTGGAGGCCGTCAGTGAGGAAGATCGGCGCGAATCCCTCAATTACCTGATCGTAGGTGTGGACCGTACCACTCGCCTGGTCAATCAACTCTTGACCATGGCCCGTATCGAACCGCAACCCCAAACCCATGAGGCACAGAGCATCGATCTAGTGGCGACGATTCGGGGCGGTCTGGTGCAAATGACACCCTGGCTGCTGAGCAAGGGGCTTGAACTCGTGTTCGAACCCATGGAAGAGGTCTGCCTTGTTAAGGTCGACGCAGCCGTCATACATATTGCCTTGAACAACTTGGTCACCAATGCCGCCAACTTTTCCCCTCCCCAGGGAGTGATTACCGTGCGATTGATGAAAAACCAGGATCACTACGAATTATGTGTTGAGGACGAGGGGCCAGGCATCGATGAAGCAGAATGTGATCGACTTTTTGAGCGGTTCTACAGTCGTGGAAATGATCAAGGCGCTGGGCTGGGGCTGACCATCGTCCGGTCCATCGCAAGTCGTTTGGGAGGGAGCGTGCGTTTAGAAAACCGTGAATGCGGAGGATTGCGCGCAACATTCGAGATCTTGAGGTTCTAAAAATCCATGGCATTCGAAGTAGCCGGACAGCGCATTTTTTAAAGGCTATTGCTGGATGCCTGAGGGAATCGTCACTGTCTGGCTGATATCCGATAGCGAGTGCCTTAACCCTGATTGGTTAGAGGCGAAACATCACGAAGGACTCTTTGGATATGAGCAACCACCTGCATGGTTGCCTCTTCGATCGTTCCTTCATTGCGGCAGAGCACCCAGCCATGATCGGCAGCCGCCTGCTCAAACGCCTCGGTGCTAGCAACATGTTCTTCCAGCGCATGCATGACCGTACTGCTCAACCCGCGCGTTCGTGCTGCCGCTCGCGCCCATGAAATCTCAGGCGCGGTGACAACCCCAACGTGCAGGTCTGGCACTTGCACGTTGCGGTCACGGTTCAGCTGGAGAATCTCTGCAAACGGCACCAGCCGGCGAAACGCCGCTTCTGACGGGTACCAGCGATCCATCAGGATGATGCTGCCCGGCGGCTGTTCCGGCAGCACCTGTTGGGAAATCCACCGGCGACTATCAGCAAAGCGCTCGCACACCGTCAGCTCCAACTCCCTGCTGGGGTTTCTGACGAATTGATTAACCAGGGCCATGGTTTCAGCCCTGTAGGGATCGCTTTTTTTCTCGCTCAGTCGGATCACTGTGTGAGTGTCGACCCTCAGGGCTTTCGTCACGGCCTCCAACAGTGTGGTCTTGCCGACGCCCTTGGGACCATCCAGAGAAACAAACAACGCACGCTTCATTTTTCACATATCAACGGGTAACGGATGACCACTCTAACCCGGTTGCTGGGTCCACCGTAAACGTCGACCCGCGACGCTCAAACCGGGGGATCTCCAATCCCAGGCTTTCACGCAAGGTTGTCCCTTCATACGCGGTGCGGTAGATACCACGCGCCTGCAACAACGGTATGACTTCCTGGGTGAAACGATGGAATTGCTCGGGGTGCCCGATGTAGATATTGAACCCATCCACGGCTCGCGCCTCGAACCATTCGGCCATTTTCTGCGCGACGGTTTCAGCCGTACCCACGAATGCACCGGGACGCAGTTGTCGGCCGAACTCTACGGCCTGGCGCAGCGTGAAGCCTTTCTCGCGCGCTTGGTCTGCAATGCGTTTGGCAGCGGTAAAGAAGCTGCTGCGCGCAGCCTCCAGGCTTTGCTGGGGAAACGGTGCATCGAGGTCGTACTGGCTGAAATCATGCCAGCCGAAATTGCGCCCGAACTCCTTCAGGGCGAGCTCAAAGCTGTGATCGGTCTGATGATAGTGCTGCTCGATTTCCCGAGCGTGCTCGTCAGTGTCGCCAACATAAATTTCAGCGCCCGGCATGACCAGCAATTGCTCCGGGTCGCGCCCCTGTTGCACCGCCCTGCCCTTTATATCCTGATAAAAAGCCTGGCCCTGCTCGATACTGGCGGCATGGGTGAAGATCACATCCGCCGTCGCAGCCCCCAGGTCGCGCCCCTGCTGCGAATCACCAGCCTGGAAGATCACCGGTTGGCCTTGCGCTGAACGTTGGATATTCAACGGGCCGACCACCGAAAAGTGTTCGCCCTGGTGATTCAGGCTATGCAGTTTGCTCGGATCGAGAAACTGGCCGGTCGCCCGGTCCCGCACGAATGCATCGTCCTCGTAGGAGTTCCATAACCCCTGCACCACCTGGACGTGTTCCGCCGCGCGGCCGTAGCGTGTGTCGTAGTCGTAATGTTCGTCGCGGCTGTAATTGCCCGCCGTGCCGGCGTCGCCGCTGGTGACCACATTCCAACCCGCACGGCCTTTGCTGATCAGGTCCAGTGACGCCAGGCGCCGCGCGACGTTATACGGCGAGTTATAAGAGGTAGTGAGCGTGCCCACCAGGCCAATGTGTCGAGTGCTCACGGCGAGCGCCGATAACAGCGTCAGCGGTTCCAGTCGATTCAGGTAATGGGACGGTGAGCTCGGCGTAATGAACTGGCTGTCGACGATAAATATCAAGTCGAACAGCGCCGCCTCGGCTTGGCGCGCAATGTCGATATACCAGTCGACGTTGACGCTCGCATCGACCGGCAATTGAGGGTCGAGCCACAGGTTGTGTCGGCCTGGACCGCCGCTGCCCATGGTCAAGGCACCCAGTTTGAGCTGTCGTTTGGTCATTTGCAGAGGATTCCTTGAGGCGTTCACGGCTGTTTAGTAGCGACGGCGGGCTGCAAAGACGCCGCGAACGAGTCATCAAACAAGCTGGCAGCCGGAAAAGACTTGACCAGCCCCTGGCCGGCAAAAAAGTCCACGGTCTTTTGCGCTTCGACGGGAGATTGGGCCGTTACGGGCTCGACGGTGGTGCGCGCGCGGGCAAACCAGGCACGGGCGATTTCAGCATCCGCGCGGGTGCGTTTGGCCCACGCGTCGGCATAGGCGTCTGTGTTGGCCGGCGCTTGGCGAGCCCAGTCGCGTGCTTTCTTCAGGCGCTGGAGAAAGTCACTGATGGGCGCCCGTTTGGCGTCCACAGCACTGGCGTTGGCGGCAATGAAACTCTGGGCTGGAATCAGCCCTTGCGCCGTGGCCAGCACCCGAGCGCCTTGACGTTCCTGCTGTGTCACATAGGGTTCCCAGGTCGCGATGACGTCAACCGAGCCGCCTTCCAGCGCATGGGAGGCATCCAACGCGCTCAGGTAACGCAACTCCAGGGCGTCGCGCTGCACGCCGGCTTTGTCCAGCGCCGTCAGCAACAACTGCTGACTCCAGGAGCCTTTCCAGATGGCCGCGCGCTTGCCTGCAAGGTCCGCGAGACTCTTGATCGGCGAATCCTTCGCAACCAGAATCGCCACGCCGTCGAGATTTTGCCGACTGACGGCAATCACCTTGATCGGCGCGCCCAATGCGCCCAGGAACAGCACAGGCGCATCCCCCAGCAGGCCGATGTCGAGGCTGCCGACGTTGAGCGCTTCGGCAACTGGCGAGCCGGCGGTGAATTGCTTCCATTCAAGGGTATAGGGAAGATCGTCCAGCACCCCCGCCGCTTCCATGACGGCTTGGGCGTTGTAGCTTTGGTCGCCGACCACCAGCGTTTGCGCGTTCGCGGTCAGGCTCAGCAATGCGGCGGCTAACCCGGCCGCCAGTTTTGAAAGGTAACGCACGTTCGTCTCCAGATGCCTTGTCAGGCAGATCAAGTCGATCCGCGCGTGCGGTCTCGGTAGTGTTCACAGGAATAATCTGCCTCATACGATGAGGCCCATCCAGCCACCTGTAAAATACTGATAACGCATAACGTAATTCTATAATAATGCCACCTACGCATTTTAACGCAGGCGTTCAACATCTGTTTGGCGCATACCCCATGCTCAAACGTCATAATCCCCGGCCTGCCTGCATGGTAATCTCGCGCGACCACGAATAGACATATGTCGTCACATGACGATCAGAGCCAGGAAAGAACATGCCCAAAAAATCTCACTCGACGCTGCGCCGTGACTTCCGCGAATTGCTTGCCAAGCCGAGCTGCGTTGAAACTGCTTCCGTATTTGACCCCATGTCCGCCCGTATCGCGGCGGACCTGGGGTTTGAGGTGGGTATCCTGGGAGGGTCAGTCGCGTCGTTGCAGGTATTGGCGGCGCCCGATTTTGCGTTGATCACGCTGAGTGAGTTCGTTGAGCAGGCCACGCGCATTGGGCGTGTCGCTCAACTGCCGTTTATCGCCGACGCCGACCACGGCTACGGCAATGCCCTCAACGTGATGCGCACCGTCGAAGAGCTTGAGCGCGCCGGCGTGGCCGCATTAACGATTGAAGACACCCTGCTGCCGGCGCAATTCGGGCGCAAATCCACCGACCTGATTTCCATCGAGGAAGGCATTGGCAAAGTCCGCGCCGCCCTGGAAGCCCGTGTCGATCCTGAACTCTCAATCATCGCTCGGACCAATGCGGGTGTGTTGCCCACCGAAGCGGTGATCGAGCGCACCCTGGCCTATCAAAAAGCCGGTGCGGATGGGATCTGCATGGTGGGCGTGAGTGACTTCGAGCATCTGGAAAAAATCGCAGAAAACCTCACCGTTCCACTGATGCTGGTGACCTACGGCAATCCCAAGCTCAACGACGCTCAGCGCCTCGCGAGCCTGGGCGTGCGCGTGGTGGTTGCCGGGCATGGCGCCTATTTCGCGGCGATCAAAGCCACTTACGACAGCTTGCGTGCCCAGCGCCAATTAACCCATAGCACCTCTAATCTCAGCGCGACCGAACTGACGCACACTTACACGCTCCCGGAAAACTACGTGGCGTGGGCTGAAGAGTTCATGGACGTCAAAGAGTAATCCTCTCCCCTCACAGCCAGGCAATGTCCTCGCGCTGGTAACGGTGCGCACGGAAGATCGCGTTGTTTTCTCCCGGCAGGTAACGCCGGGAGGCTGCATCGGGATAGGCGGCGAAGTGCGGATTGATGTACTCCCACACCACTTCGCCGGCTGGCGTGACTTCGAACAGACGGCCAAAGTTGGCTTCGGTCACCAGCGTGTTGCCATTGTGCAGACGCTGGGCGCCGCCCATGAATGGCGTGAAGAAGGCATAACCCGGCGTGTCCGCGTACTGCCATTCGATACGCTGCGTGTGCGGGTCGATCTCCAGGATGCGCGAGTGCGGCATGCTCACATGTGGGCGCGAAATGCCGTTGTCGAACACCAGCACATTGCCGTTTTCCAGCTCAGTCGGGCAATGCTGCTGCGCGACCAGATCGTGGCCCAGGCGCCACAACACTTCGCCACTGCCACGCTGGATAGCAATCACCGAAGAGACACTGCGCAAACTGAGAATGACCTTACCGTCACTGCCCGGCGAGACCGCGTTGGTCATCGGCCAGTGGTAACGCTCGAATGTGTCGTGCAGCGGGTAATCCTCGGGCCGCAAATGCTCCCAACTGCGCCACTCCCAGACCACCAGCCCTTGGCGGTCAACCTCCTTGACCACGTCCGCATAAATCACGCCACCCGCCGCCTCGCTGCCGGGAATGCCGCCGACCACGCGGCTGGCCAACTCCGCACTCAAGGGTTCCACCGTGGTGTACAGCAGGTGGCCGTTGTCCAGCCATTGAGCGTCGTGATGGTGCAGCAAATCGGTGTATTCCCACACCACCTCGCCTTGGGGGGTGACCTCGCTGAAGGCACCGCCGTGCCACACCGACCAACCGGGAAACAGCTCCGGGGAATCCGGGTGATTGCCGTTGTAGCCCAGGTTGCCGTTGCCCAGGATCACAGCGTCGCGGCCGGGGCGCTGAGGGAGCTTCCAGCGGTGCACGACCTCGCCGTCGATGTCGATCAGGAACACATTGCCCTCGGCGGTTTGCGGTGCGAACAAAGTGTAGCCACCCGCGCTGCGGGCGTGGTCGACGGTGATAAGGCCGGTCTTCTGGCGTTTGAGGGTGGTGCTGTGCATGAGATTTCTCCGGGTGCAGGAATCCCTGCCGAGGCTACGTCGACAAGGTCAGAAATAAGCGAATCAGTGGGGGGTCGGTAAAAGGCCGTTGAAGCGCGGGTCGAAGATTTGCCCGACGTCCAGCGCACGGGGGATCACCCGCTCAGCGGCGAACAGGTCCGCCAGACGCTGTTGCAAGGCGATGACGGCAGGATCAATCGGCACGTACTGCAAGGTTTGATGGGCGAGCATGTCGCGCACCAGAGCGATTGGCAGCCGCGTGGTCTGGGCAAACACCTCGGCCCAGGCATCCGGATGCGCCGTGGCCCAGGCTTGGGCGCGGGCGAGCCTGGCCAGCAAGTCACCGGCCTGCGCCGTACGCTCAGGGTCGGCCAGAGCCTTGAGGCTCGCCACCGTAAAATTCTGCCCGGTTTCCGGCCATTCGCTGCCGTCCAGCAGTACCCGCGCGCCTCGCGAAGTGGCTTGGCCAACAAAGGGATACCACACTGCCCAGGCATCGAGCCGGCCACTGGCAAAGGCGTTTTGTGCATCGACGGGGCTGGCATAGATCATGTTCAGGTCCCGCGTTGTGAGCCCGGCCTGATGCAGCGCTGCCAGGAGCAGGTAATGCCCGCTGGTGCCTTTGGCGACGGCGACCCGTTTGCCCTTGAGATCGGCGACTCGCTGGACGGTGGTCCCCTCAGGTAACACCAGCGCGTTATTGTTCTGCGCCCCGCTCGCCACGCCAATGATGCGGATATCAAAACCGCCAGCCTGGGCAAAAACCGGCGGCGCGTTGCCGACCACACCCAGGTCGATGGCTCCGGCGCTCAGGGCTTCCAGCAGCGTGGTACCTGCGGTGAATGGATGCCACACCAACGTTCCCGACAGCCCCGCATCCTCCCCCGCCGCGTGCAGCATGGCTTGGGTCAAACCGCTTTGGTCACCCACATGCAGCGCAGCCGACACCGGTTGCACGATCAACAACGCAGCCCAGTACACCAGCCCGGCCAAGCGTTGTCGTACAGCGTACTTGGCAGCACCCGGTTTTAACGTCATTGTCTTTCCCTCATTTTTGCGTTGAATCCAGTATGTCGAGGCTCGCCGTGCCGCTCCATGCCAAACACCCCTCCTTTACTGCCACGTCGGACATCGCTGTGCGCACGGTGGTGGTGCTAGCGTTCGATGACTTGCTGCTGCTCAACGCCGCTGGACCGCTGGAGGTGTTTGCCGCGATTCCACGCCTGCTGGGCGGCGCGTTTGCCACACAGGCGCCGTATCGGTTGCTGCTTGCCTCACCGTTTGGAGGCCAGGTCAGCTCGGTGTCGGGGATCAGCGCCAGCACCCAGTCACTGGAACAAATTGATCAACAAGCGCCCGACATTGATACGCTGATCGTCGCGGGCGGCCCCGGCATGGACGCCCTGGAAGCCAACGAGCATGCCTGCGCCTGGCTACGCGGCCGCGCCCCGGCGATCCGTCGCCTCTGTTCAATCGGCACCGGCGCCTTTGCATTGGCCGCCGCCGGTTTGCTCGATGGGCGCAACGTAGTGACCCACTGGAAGTTCGCCGAAGCATTGCAGGCGCGTTACCCCAAGGTCATCTGCCAGACCGACGCGTTGTACCTGCATGACCGCAACCTGTGGACGTGCGGCGGCGCCACCGCAGGCATCGACTTGGCGTTGGGACTGGTCGAGCAGGATCTGGGGGCCGACGCGGCGCTGTCATTGGCGCGCTATTTCACCGTATTCCTGTGGCGCTCGGCCGAGCAACCGCAGTTGAGCGCTTCGCTCAAAGCCCAGTCCACCGCTCTGCGCACTGATCCCGATGTACGCCTGGCGCGCTTGCATGCGTGGATTGCGGGCAACTTGAACGGTGATCTACGCGTGGAGCGCTTGGCCGAGCAATTCGGCATGAGCCCGCGTCACTTTGCGCGAGCCTATGTCGCCGCCACGGGCGATACGCCCGCACAGGCGGTGGAGAGTTTGCGCTTGGAAGCCGCCTGCCGGGTGTTGGCCACCACGAGTGAACCCATCAAGCGGATCGCGCAAACGGTTGGTTTCGGCCGTGAAGAGCGCATGCGGCGTGCCTTCCAAAAACAACTGGGCACCAGCCCGCTGGGTTATCGCAACCAAATGAAGGCAGCAACCCGCGAGGCACCGTTTCCGATGGGCATCGCGCTGCAGGGTTTGGCGCATTGAGTTCAGCTAAGCCCAGCGCTCAAGGACGCCCCCACACAAAAATTCGCCGTAAAACGTGAGCGCTGGCTTGCCCGCGACAGCGGCCGTTCGGTGTACCTATCCACTATCTAGGTAACGGCGGCTCACTTTTGGAAAAGAGCCCCAAAAGCAAGCCTGAGACCAACATCAACAGCGAGCCAGCGATTAGCCAACCCAGCCTATGGCAGTCTTGGGAATCACCTCCGACTCATCCAGCTTCGACGCAAACATACTCACCGCCTGCACCGCATCGCTGGTGCTGGTGCGAATCTGCAAGATCACCGAACCCGCCTGGTCCGCCAACTGGACGCCGCGTTGTGCGCCTTCCTGCGTGGCGTTCATGCTGGTCACTGCGTCGCGGGTTTCCGAGAGGATCATGCCGATCATCTCGGCGATTTCCGCTGTGGAGCGACTGGTACGCCCGGCCAGTTGCCTGACCTCATCGGCCACCACCGCAAAGCCACGGCCTTGGTCGCCGGCCCTTGCGGCCTCGATGGCGGCGTTGAGCGCCAGCAGGTTGGTCTGGTCGGCGATGCCACGAATGGTGTTGACGATGGCGGTAATTTGCTCGGAACGATCGCCCAACTGCCCGACCAGGCGCGCGGATGAGCCGATGTTTTCGGCAATCCGGCGCATCTCCGTGGCGGTTTCCTGGATAACCTGGGTGCCGTGCTCGGCAAACCGTTCGGTCTCGGACGAGATGTGGTAAGCACGGGAGGCGCCACGGGAGTCTTCTTCGAACTTCTCTACACGTTCGGTGATGTCGCTGGCGAACTTGACGATCTTGATCAGCTTGCCGTCGCCGTCGTAGACCGGGTTGTAACTCGCTTCGAGCCACACGACCCGGCCATGTTTGCCAAGGCGTTTGAATTGCCCGGTGAAGAATTCGCCATTGTTCAAGCGCCGCCAAAAGTCCGCGTACTCATGGCTGTTGATCAGGGCCGGTTCGCAAAACAGGCGGTGGTGTTTGCCTTTGAGCTCGGCCAACGAATACCCCATGACGTTCTGGAAGTTGTCGTTGGCGTCCAGTACCTGCCCGTTCAAATCGAACTCGATAACGGCCATCGCCCGGTCCAACGCCGTCAGTTTGCTGCGCGTAGCGGCTTCCTGTTCAACCTTGGCAGTGACGTCCAACGCGTACTTGACCACTTTCAACACCTGGCCACGCTCATCCAGCACCGGGTTGTAGCTGGCCTCAAGCCAGATAGTCCTGCCTTGGGAGTCCACCCGCTTAAACGTACCTGACACGAACTTTCCGGCCTTGAGGTCAGCCCAGAACTGGCCATAGGCCGAGCTGCTGGTCAGCGCTGGCAAGCAGAAATCACGATGGGATTTACCGAGCAGTTGCTCACGGCTGTAACCCAGCGTCCTCAGGAAGTTGTCGTTAGCACTCAACACCTTGCCATTGAGGTCAAATTCGACCACGGCCATGGAGCGCTCGAGTGCAGTAAACAGTCCTTTGTATTCGGTGACTTCGGCCGTCCTGGCCGCCAGTTCTGTTTTAACTGCTTTATTGAACATGACGTACCCTCAACCGTGCGAAGAAGCTGTCTGTAACTGGCTATCGGCGGCTGAATACGCGACTTTACGCGGTTTTAATGTTTATTTTCTGGCGTCAAAAAGCCGCGCATTGCGGTTTGCCCGCGCGGCTGTTTTCGGGGACCATGGGCGCCTTTGCAACCTGCCAACGAGAGGCGCCCATGGCCAACCACGACCTGTCCTACACCCCCGATCCTGATGCTGACTCCATCTCATCCGACGTAATTGGCTTCAACGGTATCCTGGTCTCCACCCAGATCCCGACCCGCGCCGACGGCAGCCTGGAGCTGGGCGATATCTCCCTGCAATGCGAATGCACCCTGCAAGCGCTGAAAGTCGCGCTGGAAAAGGCCGGCAGCTCCATGGATCGGGTAATGCACCTGACCATTTATCTGACGGATATGGCCGATCGTGCGGCCTTTAATGAAGTCTACAAACGATTCTTTGCCAAGCCCTGGCCCGTGCGTGCGGCGGTTGGCGTTGCTGCATTGGCGGTAGAAGGCATGCGCGTGGAAGTGACCGCGATGGCCGCCCAGGCCTGAGTTGATGCCGGTCAGGCATTTCACAGCTACAATGCGCGCCTCAACCGTGACAAGCCTGACTAAAAAAACTATGTCCATGCCCAAGCATCACCTGGAATTGCTCAGCCCTGCCCGCGATGTCGCCATCGCGCGGGAGGCGATCCTGCATGGCGCCGACGCCATCTACATCGGCGGCCCAAGTTTCGGCGCCCGCCATAACGCGTGTAATGACGTGAGCGATATCGCTCAGTTGGTAGAATTCGCCCACCGTTACCATGCACGCGTCTTCACCACGATCAACACGATCTTGCATGACAACGAACTGGAACCCGCGCGCAAGCTGATCCATCAGCTCTACGACGCCGGTGTTGACGCGTTGATCGTGCAAGACCTGGGTGTGATGGAGCTGGATATTCCGCCCATCGAGCTGCACGCCAGCACCCAAACCGATATCCGCACCCTGGCCCGCGCGAAGTTTCTCGACCAGGCCGGTTTCTCGCAGTTGGTCTTGGCCCGTGAGCTGAACCTGCAGGAAATCCGCGCCATCGCCGACGAGACCGATGCCGCCATCGAGTTCTTTATCCACGGCGCCCTGTGCGTGGCGTTCTCCGGGCAGTGCAACATCTCCCACGCGCAAAATGGCCGCAGCGCCAACCGTGGCGATTGCTCCCAGGCTTGCCGCCTGCCGTACACCTTGAAAGACGATCAGGGCCGCGTCGTGGCCTTTGAAAAGCACCTGCTGTCGATGAAAGACAACAACCAGAGCGCCAACATCCGCGCCCTCGTCGAAGCCGGTGTGCGTTCGTTCAAGATCGAAGGCCGCTACAAGGACATGGGCTATGTGAAGAACATCACCGCCTATTACCGCCAGCGCCTCGACGACGTGCTTGAAGACCGCACAGACCTGGCCCGCGCTTCCAGCGGCCGCACCGTGCACTTTTTCCTGCCTGACCCGGAAAAAACCTTCCACCGTGGCAGCACCGACTATTTCGTCAGCGACCGCAAGATCGACATCGGCGCCTTCGACACGCCGACCTTCACCGGCCTGCCGGTCGGTACGGTGGAAAAAGCCGGCAAGCGCGATCTGCAAGTGGTCACCCATGAGCCGTTGTCCAACGGTGACGGGCTGAACGTGCTGGTCAAACGCGAAGTGGTGGGTTTTCGCGCCAACATCGCCGAACCCAAGGGCGAGTTCGAGGAAGACGGCCAGAAGCGCTATCGCTACCGCGTCGAGCCGAACGAAATGCCGGCCGGTCTGCACCAGTTGCGCCCGCACCATCCGCTGAACCGCAACCTGGACCATAACTGGCAACAAGCGCTGCTCAAGACCTCGGCGGAGCGCCGTATCGGCCTGTCGTGGGTCGCGCGCCTGCGTGAAGACCAGCTGGAAATTATCGCTACCAGTGAAGAAGGCATCAGCGCCAGCGTCACCCTGCCCGGCCCGTTCGGCGCGGCCAACAAGCCGGAGCAGGCGCTGGATACCCTGCGCGACCTGCTTGGCCAACTCGGGACTACCGAATATCACGCGACGAATATCGAGCTGGACGCGCCACAGGCGTTCTTCGTCCCCAACTCGCAGCTCAAGGCATTGCGCCGCGAAGTGATCGAAACGCTGACTGCGGCCCGTGTCGCGGCTCACCCCCGTGGTGGACGCAAGGCCGAGACCACGCCGCCGCCGGTTTACCCGGAAGCGCACCTGTCGTTCCTGGCTAACGTCTACAACCAAAAGGCCCGCGACTTCTATCATCGTCACGGCGTCCAGATGATCGACGCTGCCTTTGAAGCCCATGAAGAAACCGGCGAAGTACCGGTGATGATCACCAAGCACTGCCTGCGCTTCTCGTTCAACCTCTGCCCTAAACAGGCCAAGGGTGTGACGGGCGTGAAAACCAAGGTCGCGCCGATGCAATTGATCCATGGCGACGAAGTGCTGACGCTGAAGTTCGACTGCAAGCCGTGCGAGATGCATGTGGTGGGCAAGATCAAGGGGCATATCCTTGGCTTGCCGCAGCCGGGCAGCGTGGTGGAGCATTTCAACCCGGATAAGATTATCTTTCAGGGCACGCACTAACCCTGCGGGAGCGGGGCCACCACCAGCCCCGCTGCAACCCGGCAGCCGCCAGCAGAATAGCCGCCACCCCCAGCCATTGCAGCCAACCCAGGCGGTGGCCAAAGGCAATCCAATCGACGACGATCGCCGCTATCGGGTAGATAAACGACAGCGCGCCGGTGATGGCCGTCGGCAGTTTCTGGATCGCCCCGTACAGCAACACATACATCAACCCGGTATGCACAACGCCCAGGGCCACCAATGCCGACCAGGCATTACTCGCCTGCGGCAGGCTATTCCAAGGCACCAGCGGTGCCAGTAGCAGCGCACCGGTAATCACTTGGATCAACGCCATCAAATGCGGCGGCACGTCCTTCAAGCGCTTAATGATCAATGCCGCTACGGCATACAAAAACGCTGCGCCCAACGCCAGGACGATTCCCGTCAAATAGTCCCCACCACCGCTCTGCTGCTCACCATGGGCAGTGACAATCGCCAGCATCCCCATAAACGCCACACTCAGCCAAGCCAGTTTCTGTAGGGTGATTTTTTCACCGAGAAACAGCGCCGCCAGCATGACCAACAGGAACGGCTGAACGTTGTACACCGCCGTACTGATGGCGATGGATGCGCGGGAATAGGATTCAAATAACAGTAACCAATTACCGACGATGGCCACGCCGCTGAGCATCGCCAGCCCGAGCCGGGCCCAACTGAGCAGGTCCAGGCGCAGATAACCCAGCACCGCGCAGACCAGCAGTAACGTGAGCCCACCGATCACACAGCGCCAGAACACCACCTCAATCACTGACACACCCGACACCAGCACAAACCAGCCAATGGTGCCCGAGATGAGCATGGCGGCGACCATTTCCCAAGAACCGCGACGGATCGATGTATCCATGATTGGAGCTCCTCAAGTGAGGCTCAATTATGGCAATCTGCGCGTGATCGGCTCCAGTGACTAAAAAAGGCAAACACCGGAAATCACCTTTTCTTATTAGGCGAACACCATGATTGACACCATCGACCAGCAACTGATCGCCGCCTTGATGGACGACTCGCGCTTGTCGCTCAAGGCCCTGGCGGGTATTACCGGGCTGTCCTCGCCCAGCGTTGGCGAACGCTTGCGTCGCCTGGAAGAACGCGGCGTGCTGACCCACTACACCGTGGACATTGACCCCAAGCATTTTGGCTATTTGCTACAAGCCATCGTGCGCATCCGTCCTCTGCCCGGCCAGTTGCAGGAAGTGGAACGCCAGATCCAGGCGATCCCCGAGTTCACCGAGTGCGACAAGGTGACGGGCGAAGACTGCTTTATCGCCCGCCTGCATGTACGCACCATGGACCATCTCGACACCCTGCTTGACCGCCTCAACGCCTATGCCGAAACCAACACGGCCATCGTCAAGAAAACCCCGGTAAAGCGGCGTTTACCGCCCCTCTAGGGTGCGCAGGGCGCCAGCCGTCGCCAAGGTTTGGCGCTGCCTGTGATGACCCAGTTCAAATCCGGCCGTTGGTTTTGCGTCCAGTGCGCCACCTCATAGTTGTAGCGGTCATACGAGACTTTCTCGTTGTTGACCGAATAGGCTTTGCTCGCCACCCACGGCGGCGCGCAATCCCCGGCTTGCTCCGGTGGGCTGATAATCACCGAATGACTGGCGCTGGCCGTGCGGTTGGCGGCGTCGGTGACAGTCAGCCCGATGCTTCGCGCGCCCGCAGTGGTGGGCGCAGTGAACGTTGGGCTGACCATGACCGAAGCAGCCGGTGTAAAGCCCTCTGCCTGCCATGCGTAGCGTAACGAGAGCCCACTTGAGCCGGTCGCCGACAACGCCAGGGGTTTGCCCGCCTCGACCGTGGTGGGCCCACTGATCTGGGCGACGGGCCTGGCGGACGGTACGACGCTCACCGTCTTGCGCAGGTTCAGGCTGGCATTCTTGCTGTCTGTGACGGTCAATGACACCGTGGCCGGGGTCACCACGCTGACCTGGGCCGCACGCAGTGTCAGCGACGGGCCATCGACCAGCGTACCCTCCAGTGGCGGCGAAATGGACCACGCGTACTTCAGTTCGCCGCCCGGCGGGTTCGAGGCTGCGTCGGTAGTGAACAGGATGGATGCACCGGCTTCTACGTCGTCCGCGCTGAGGATTTTACCCACCGGCGGTAGTGGATCAGGCTCTGGATCTGGCTCAGAGCCGCTGGCCTTGACCAACACCGCGACGGCTTTTTTGACACTGTTGCGGGCCGCGTCAGAAACCGTCACCGCCACGGTGACCACTTGATCGGTGGTCACTTGCGGCGCGGTCCAGGTCTGATCGGCGCTGTTGGGCGTGGCGCCGATCAATGAGCCTTTGACCCACGCGTAGTTCAAGGGATTGCCAACGGGCGAGGTAAACGCGGCCTGGTAACGAATGCTTTGGCCACTTACGACTTCCAGAGGGCCGTTCAGTTGACCTTGGGGTGGATTGGCGCCGGACGGCTCTCCAACAACCACGCGAGGCTCGTTGTAAATCACCGTTCGAGGGCCGCCGTCGCTGACCGTGGCCTGAACCACCAACCCACCGTTATTACTCGACTTGACCGCCTTGACTCGGGCTGTGGGCTGCTTGGGGTCGGCATCCAACAATTCGAAGCTGGCGGTGTTCACCCACCAGCGATAGCTCAGATCCCGGTCTTCAGGGTTATCAATGATCACCCGGGGCTCAAAGATATCCCCCACGTTGACATGGTTAGGCAAGATCATGCGCCCGATCAAAGGGGGATATTCATACGCCTTGATCTGGATGGTTTTGTTCGGCAGCGATGCGAAGCCCACACCATCTCGGACCAACACCCTGACGTAACCATTCTTGTTAGCCATCAACTTAGGCGCCTTGAGGGTGATCTCCCGCTGATCGCTAGGGCCTATTACCGTCAAGGCGCCTTCGGGCGGCGATGTTACGGTCCATACGTAGGTCAGTTCACGATTGTGCGGGTTGCCGATTTCGACGTGCTGGGTGAAGGCCTGATCGCTCGGAACTTGCGTTTCGCCGACGATGGTTCCCCCGACCAACTGGGTATCTTTTTTGACGATTACGTTTTTGTGCAAATTCAGCGTTGCGCCGTTACTGTCGCGTACGTCCAGGGCCAACTCAAGCGTCGTGTCAGCCGCAACCGGCGGTGCCGTGAGGGTCACGCTCGCGGTATTGCCCACCTGGCCCGTAAACCCAGGTGGGATGCGCCAGTCATACATCAAGGGCAAGTTGCCGGGGGAGTTGACCAAGGCCGTAAAGGTCGCGGTGGTTTTTTCCACCACCTCCGCCGGAGCGTTCAGCTCGCCTTCGGGCCCGCCTTGTCCCTGGCTGCGCACCACGACCACATGCTCTTCACGAGCCTGGACCTGCCCGTCATCGACCCGAAGAGCCAAGGTGTACGGCGTCGGCGTGGTCACCGTCGGCGCGTTGAATTGCAGCCGCGCACCGTCGGTGTAGGGGGTTGGCCACGTCCTTGACCACGCAGTTTTTGGATTCGAACTCGATCGGGCGCAGGCGCCCCGCCGCCGCTGGCACAGGCCAGTCCATGCGTAGTTGCGCCAGCAAATTGTGCAGCTGTTGCTGCAAGCCGACAGTCACCGGCGCGTCGCGGTTGACCCGTGCCCAGTGGTCCACCGCCGCCAGACGCTGCTGCAAAGTCCTTGCGTCGTCACAGGTCTTGATCAGCCGCCAGTTCATCGGCGCCACCAATCCGCTCCAGACGGCCGGTGCACGTCGCGCAGAACTACCGCTCGCAGGCACGATGAGACGGTACAGATTGCCTTGGTAACTCACCGGCTGGCCGGGCACGGAATACACCTGCGCGGGGTCCCATGGCGCTACGTTTTCGCAAGCGTCCCCGAGGGTGCGCGGATACACCCGTACGCTGGCCACGGTGGTGTCCACGGCCCCTGTGGCGTTCTTGACGGTGAGGCGAAAGCGATAGTCGGTGGGCACCTGGACTTCAGGGAAATGTGCAACGGCCATGTCCGACTGGCTGTTGTCGATCACAGCCGCCGGGGCACCTTCAAGCTGCGACCATTCGAATTGCAGCGCGTCCACGCCAGGATTGCGTGACGCCTTGGCATTGAGCGTGGCGCGCTCACCGGAAAACGGCAGGTCTTTTTGCCCCAACTCCACGAAGCCACTGGCGATGGGCGCCCCTGTTGGATCGGGAGGTGGGAACAGCGCGCTTATGGTCGGGGACCATGTACTAATGGCGCGAGCGTTATCGCTTTGCCCGGCTATGCCGGTGGGTAGTCCTTGATAAGTGCGCGCAGGGTTGGAGAACAAACTGACTACGGTCCCGCCAGATTCGCAATAGGCCATGATGGTTTGCCAAAAAGGCTGAACACTGTTTTGGCAATAAGGACTCGCATAGGGGTACGGTTTATTTTCGCCATGGTGTGCTGCCAACACATGCCCCAGTTCATGCGCATAAGTCACTGCCTCACCGGCGCAGGCATAGGCAATACTGTCGCGTACGTGCCGAGCGCCAATTGAACCGGCAAGTCCACAGCCGCGAAGGGTCACTCTGAGAGCAACCAACCCTACAACGACATGCGCCTTACGTTCGATTTGTATCGATTGGCTGCGTCGACGGACCTCACTTAATTGCAGCGCCAGGCAATCCATATCGGAGCAGCCAGATTGGGGTGATTCATCGTAATTGAGGTGCTCGACCCCAGCGTTTTCATAATTAACCGTTACCCCGCTGGCCATCGCAATGGCCTTGAAGTTTTCAAAACGAGCGATGCCCAGAGCGACCGGGTCGGCGTAAGCTCGTTTCACATCATTGCTGTAGACCGTGAGGATCCTGACGCTACCACTGCGGGCACGTTCCGCGCCGTCATTGAGCGATTTACTACCAGCTGATGCGGTTATTGCGTGCGGCGGGCTATCGTCCAGCGCGCCTGCGGTAGTCGATTTCGCCATTTTACTGATTGCAACTCGGCCGCCCTCAACCGGCACAATTTCGTAGGCTTGACCGTCCACCGTCACAGTCCCAGTGATCGCGCCGTCATGAACAATCAGGATCGCCAGATTTTGCGGGTCGAGCGGTGCTTCTCGGGACAGGTCCAGTGAGGTGTCAGCCCTTGTTTGCCGTGCGCCAAGGGATTGCACTTCACCGGTCCATATTTTAATGCCTGACTGTTCGGCGAAGCGAAGCTTCCTCACGCGTACCGTCACGCCCTGTTCAAGCGCGAGATCAACCAATGGGTGCGAATCGGTCAACAAATTCCCGTCGCCACGCGCCAGGATAGTTCCCTGAACCTGAGGGTCCTTCAACTGCGTACCCAAGTAGGGGCTGGCGCGGTCGGACTGGGATGCTTTGGAGGCGGGCTGCATAAGCGAAAACAGTGACTGAGTGCTCTCGTTCGCAGGAAAGGCAGATCGAGAACACACAAGAATCAGAACAGGAATCACAAAAAACCAAACGTGCCAGACACAAACATTTTTTATCAGAGGGGTGCGCATCGTGTGTCTCCTGAGTAGTGATTACTCAGTTGCACTTCTGGACCCACTCGCGTCCCTACTGCACAGCGAAATACACGTGGTACATCTAACTCGCAACTGACGACAGAATTAACTCTAGCTCATAGTTTTTACTTGTTCAGCGCTTTTGCCGCCGTCAATAACCCTGTGAATTTCCTATAGCGCGCCTGGAGTATCAGATCGTGCGTTGCATTTGGCAGGTACCGCGCCTTCACCGGCATACCCGCCTGCAACAACTCCGCGCCCTGCCCCATCGCCAGAAACCCCAGCTTCGCCGCCCCAATACACGCACTCAGTTCGCTGCCGTGCAGGGTATGGACTTCCCGCTGGAGGATGTTGGCCAGCAGTTGGGCCCAGTACTCGCTGCGCGCACCACCGCCCACCAGCGCACAGGCGCCAACACTGGCGCCGGCGGATTGCACCGCGCGCAACGCATCCAGCAGGCCAAAGCCCACGCCCTCCATCACTGCATAACCGAGCATGGCGGGGTTGCAGTCGTGACCGAGGTTCATAAACCCACCCCGCAACAATGGATCGTTATGGGGCGTACGCTCACCGGCCAGGTAAGGCAGAAACAGCGGCGTATCCAACGGCACCGGCTGTCCGATCGGGAATTGCGCCTGCACCTGATTCAACAGCGTTTGCTCATCCGCCGTCCCGGTGAGCCGAGTGATCCAGCGCAGGCAACTGGCGCCGGCGAGCATGGCGCCCATGGTGTACCAGCGGTTGGGCAGCGCGTGGCAGAAACTGTGCACAGCGCTGGCCGGGTTACCGGCAGCGCGATCGGTGATCGCGACCAGGGCCGCGCTGGTACCAAGGGTGATAAACGCATCACCGGCATTGATCG
Source organism: Pseudomonas sp. Irchel 3H9 (assembly GCF_900187495.1). NCBI lineage: Bacteria > Pseudomonadati > Pseudomonadota > Gammaproteobacteria > Pseudomonadales > Pseudomonadaceae > Pseudomonas > Pseudomonas sp. Irchel 3H9. Next base: position 903,008 of record NZ_FYDK01000002.1, read on the forward strand.
CCCCCATACCCACTGCGGCCACCGGGTTATCGCCGCCACCACCGGCGATCACCACGTTTGTCGGCAAGCCCAGTCCACTGAGCGTCACGCACGCACTCGCGGCGCCACCTTCCACCAACCGGGGCATCTGCGCAGGCGTGAGGCCCGTTGCATGCAGCATCGGGGCGAACCACTCACGTTGCGCCACGTCCAGCCACAGCGTACCCGCCGCATCGGACATTTCGCTGATCCGCTCGCCACTGAGCCGCAAACGCAGGTAGTCCTTGGGCGACAGCACACAGTCAATCGCGTTGAATACCTCAGGTTCGTGCTGTTGCAGCCACAGCAACTTGGGTGCAGTCAGCCCGGCCATGGGCAAACTGCCCGTGACTTCGGCAAAGGTCGGCCCCAACTGTTCGGCTTCGGCCACGGCGCGGGAGTCGTCCCACAGGATTGCCGGGTACAGCACACGGTCGTCATCGCCAAGTAAAACCGCACCGTGCATCTGCCCGGACAGCCCGATACAGGCCACTCGGGCAAACGCTTCATGCTGGCGCAATTGGTCCAAGGCCTGCAGGCACGCCTGCCACCAATCTTCCGGAGCCTGTTCGGACCAACCGCTGTGGCGCCGTGACACGCTCAAGCGCACGCCGGCATGGGCCAGTACAGCACCGCCGGTATCCATGAGGATGGCCTTGAGTTCCGAAGTGCCGAGGTCGATTCCGAGGGAAACAGGACTGTTCATACGTGCGTTATTCCAATCAATCACAGCCGCAGGAGTTACGTAATTGCAGGGTGGGTGCCAGTCGTACGCTCTGGGGTGGCGCGCCGGGCGCAGCCATGCGCTGCAGCAGCAACTCGACCGCGCGTGCGCCGAGGGCCTTGACCGGTTGCGCGATCAGGCTCAGACGCGGCACAAACAAATCCGCCCAATCGAAATCATCGAACCCCACCAGGGCCATTTGCCCCGGCACATCGATCTGCGCCTCCCGCAGTGCCTGCATGGCACCGAGGGTCATCAGGTTATTGCCGGCCATGATCGCCGTGGGCGGCGCAGCCAAGCCCAGCAACTGAACGGTGGCCTGGCGTGCCGGCTCAGTGTTGGAGCCGCCGTCGACCAGCAGTTGCGGATCAAACACCAACCCCGCCGCTTGCAAAGCGGCTTTGTACCCCGCCACTCGCTCATCCGTGGTGCTGAATCCGGCACGTCCGGCGATGAAACCGATACGGCGATGCCCATGGGCAATCAGGTGTTCAATCAGGGCCTGGGTCGGTTGGGCATTCTCCACCCCGACTTGATCGAAGTGCTCACTCATCATGCGATCCACCAACACCGCTGGAATCTCGTTGGCCTGCAAATACGCCAGGGCCATCGAGCCGTTGGACGGCGCCAGGACAATCCCATCGACCCGTCGATGATGCAGCGCCGTGACCACCCGCAATTCCTGCTCCGGGTCATCATGGGTATCGACAAACAGCATCATGTAGCCGTGTTTGGCGCACTCGGTTTCAATCGCGTGCACGGTTTCGCTGAAGTAATGGTTGGACAACGCCGAGATCGCCACGCCAAGGGTGTTGGTACTGGAGCGGGCCAGCGAGCGCGCCAGGGTATTAGGGATATACCCCAACGCCTGGATCGCCCGCTGCACCGCCTGCACCGTGGCCGGGCTGACTTTGCGGGTGCCGTTCAACACGTGGGACACGGTCGACGTCGACACCCCCGCCCTGCTTGCCACGTCATCCATGGTGACCACGGCGCCGTTCCTCTCAATAGATCAATGTTTACTGGACCAACCGCTGTACGTACCGATGTTGTCGCGGGTGATTAGTTTGGGGGTCAGCAGGGTAACCGCTTCGGCCGGGGCTTTGTCATTGAGAATGTCATTGCCTACGTTCACGGCAGTCTGGGCCATGGCCCATGGGTCCTGGCTGGCGGACGCCTGGATCTGGGTGTCGGTCTTCAGGGCGTTCTCGATATCCGGCGCGCCGTCCACCGAGGTAATGATGATGCCGCTGCGCTTGAGCTGTTTGGCCGCCAGGTCGCTGCCGATGGCTTGCGGGTCGTTGATTGCGAACAGGCCGTCAATTTTGGCGAAGCGTGTCAGATAACCCTGCATCACGTTCAAGCCGCCCTCGCGGGAGCCTTTGCCGTCCTGGTCGTCGGAGAGCACCTTGATCTCTGGCGCCCCGGCCAGTGCAGCCTTACAGCCTTTGACGCGATCGGTCACAGCGGTCACTTGCGGGCCGTTCTGGATAATCACATTGCCTTTGCCCGAGAGCTTGTCCACCAGGTACTGGCAAGCGAGCTTGCCGGCTTCGACGTTGTCGGTCTGCACGGTGGCATTCACGCCTTTGGCGTCCACATCCACCGCGACCACGACAATACCGGCGTCGCGGGCTTTCTTGATCGCCGAGGCCATGGCGGAGGGGTCGACGGCGTTGATCAGGATGAGGTCGACCTTGGACGAAATGAAGTTATCGATCTGCGAAAACTGCTTGCTCAGGTCATAGTCGGCCGACACCGAGGTGACCTTGACGTTGGGATTCAACTCCTTGGCGCGGGCGGTTGCGCCGTCGGCCAGGGTCACGAAATACGGGTTACCCAACGAGCCCATGCTGATGCCGAGGGCTTTGAGCTCCCGAGCCTCCACGGCTTGCGACATCAGGGCGGCCAAGGCAATGACAGGAAACAGGTGTTTAAGCTTCATGGGAGTCTCTCTTGTGATTGTTGTATGAGTGAAATCAGGTCCGCGCACCGGACTGGCGATAACGATCCAGCGCCACGGCGCCAATGATCACGATGCCCTTGATGATGTACTGCCAGATATCCGACACGCCCAGCAGCACCAGGCCATTGGTGAGCACCGCGATAATCAGCGCGCCGATCAGCGTGCCTCCAATGGTGCCCACGCCGCCGGTAAAACTGGTGCCGCCGAGGATCACCGCCGCAATCGCATCCAGCTCATAGGATTGCCCGAGTTGCAGGCCATTGGCGGCAAACAGGCGCGAGGCGCTCATCACCGCGCCAAGCCCGGCCAACGCACCGGACATGGCGTAGACAAACAGCAGCACTTTCCACACCTTGATCCCGGACAGCCGCGCGGCTTCTGGGTTGCCGCCCACCGAGTAGATCTGCACGCCCATCACGGTGCGGCGCAGGATGAACCACGACAACGCCACCACTGCCACGGCGATCACCACCAGCCACGGCACGCCAAGGATCGAATCGTTACCGATAAACGCAAAGGGCAGGTCGGGGTTGAACACGGTTTTGTCATCCGCCAGCAACCGTGCGAGGCCGCGCATCGCGGTGAGTGCACCGAGTGTGACGATAAACGGCGGCAGGCGCATAAAGGCGATCAGCCCGCCGTTGACCAGCCCCAGCAACAGGCCAAAGCCAATCCCGGCGGCAATCCCGAACATACCGAACTGCGGCGACATTGACGCCTGCAATGCCACCACGGCGGACGCCGCTAGAATCGCCCCCACCGACAGGTCGATGCCCGCCGTGAGGATCACGAAGGTCATGCCCGCCGCGAGCACCACGTTGACCGAGGCCTGCTGGGTGATGATCGACAGGTTTTGCACCGTCAGGAAGTTCTCGCTGGCCAGGGCGAAGCCCACCAGCAGCAATATCAGCACCGGCAACATGCCGACCGTGCGCATTAGTTCGCGCACGCGCTCTGCCTTGCCTGTTGTTGCAATCATCGAATCAGCCATGGGCAACCACCTGATCGCCACCGGTGGCGAGGTCAATAATACGTTCCTGGGAAATAGCGTGGCCGGAAGCCCCGCCGACTTCGGCCACCAACTGGCCTTCGCGCATGATCAGCACCCGGTCGCAGGTGCCGATGATTTCCGGCAGTTCGCTGGAAATCACCACAATGCCCACGCCGGCCTGGGCCAGTTGATTGATGATGCGGTAAATCTCGGACTTGGAGCCGATGTCTACGCCCCGCGTCGGTTCGTCGAGGATGAGCACATGGGGCTTGACCTCCAACAGCCGTGCCAGCAACACCTTTTGCTGGTTGCCGCCGGACAGCGCGCCGACATTGACCTTGCCCGACGCGACGCGAATCGACAGGGACTTGATAGCGTCATTCGAGCGCTGCGCCGCATGACCGCGATCCAGCAAGCCGCCGGCATGGGCATCCGGCACACAGGCGCAGACGTTGATGTTGTCGGCCACGCTCATATCCAGGAAAAGGCCCTGGGCCTTGCGGTCTTCGGTGAGGTACACCACGCCGGCGCGAATCGCGTCCGCCGGGGTGCGCAGTTGGGTGACGGTCTTGCCCACCACTTCCAGGGTGCCGCTGGTGCGAGGGTCGGCAGCGAAGATCAGCCGCGCCAGCTCGGTGCGCCCTGCCCCCACCAGTCCGGCGATGCCCAGCACTTCACCGGCGTGTAAATCGAAACTGCAGTTGCGCACGCGTTTGCCATCGGCCATGTCGCGCACGCGCATCACCACGTTGCCGGGGTTGTAGGCGGCGTGTTCTTTCTTATAGAAACCGGACAGGTCACGGCCCACCATCATCTTCACCAGCACCTCGGCCGACAGCGCATCGCGGGTGAGTTCGCCGATGTACTGGCCATCGCGCAACACCGAGACGCGGTCCGACAGTTCATAGATCTCGGCCATACGGTGGCTGATATAGATGATCGCCAACCCTTGGCTGCGCAGTTGCTTGATCAGCGCGAACAGCCGGTCGGTCTCGCGGGACGAGAGTGGCGTAGTGGGTTCGTCCATCACCAGGATTTTGGCGTGGGCGTGCAAGGCGCGGGCGATTTCCACCAGTTGGCGCTCGGCAATCGACAGGCTGCTGACCTGAGTTGCCGGCGTGAACTCCGCTCCCAGGCGTTGCAGCACTTCGACGCAGCCGGCCTGCATGCCTTTGCGGTCGATGGTCCAGCCTCGGCGCAGCTCACGACCCAGGTAGATGTTCTCGGCCACACTCAGGTTCGGGCACAGGCTCAGCTCTTGATAGATCACGGCGATGCCGAGGGCTTTGGCGGTGGCGGGGTTGTAAGTGGCGATGGCTTGGCCGCTGATGCGAATTTCGCCGCCGGGGTCGGCCTGGTAGGCGCCGGAAAGGATTTTCATCAGCGTCGATTTGCCGGCGCCGTTCTCCCCCATCAAGGCGTGGATTTCGCCGGGGTAGACCTTCAGGCCGACACTTTTGAGCACGCGCAAACCGCTGAAGGTTTTACTGATGCCCTGCATCTCAAGCAAGGGTTCAAGGCTCATGGCTGAGCTCCTGGTTTTATTATTTTTGTGGTTAAGCGAGGCCGACTCTAATCCAGATACATTTTCGTACGCAAGCGCTTGCTTAGGCATTTTTGTCATTGAAGAAACGTTTCACCAAGCTGTTTGGTGAAATTTTGCGGGTAGCAGGATGGATTTGGTTACAACCCTATGCCCGTAGGGTAAGGGGCAAAGACAGATGACCTGACTAGAATGCGCGCCCCTCATTCACGCGGAAAAAATCGAAGACCATGCCCCTTTCCAGCGCCGTCGTTTATATCTGGTTTCCCGTATTTGCTAAGCAAGAGACAAACGTCGGCCACGCCGCCCTGTACATCGGCGACCCACATATCGGAAAAAATATAGAGCGCAATTACTACGCGTATGCAAATAGAGAGGCACGGCATGTCGACAGGGGGGCGATCGAGCATGTCAATACCAACTACGTGAGTTGGTGGCCGGAAAGTGACGCGCAGTGGTTAGGCAAGCAGCCGCAAGGACGCAACCTGTTCCTGGAGTCGGACATAAGCGCCGAAGGCAGCCCTCCCCATCTGGTCTATACAATTTCCGGGCTGGACGTGGCGAACATGCGGGCCGAGTGGTTCAAAATACGCAACAAAACCAACGCCCATTACGATTTGTTCCGCAAAAACTGCTCCACCATCGTTTTGCGAATACTCACGGCGGGCGGAGCCCTGAAAAACTTACCCACTGCCAAGCACCTATGGTTTTCCAACAACCTTTACGTCACGCCGAAAAACATCGCGCAGATTTGCAACGAACTGCGCAATCTCAACATGGCCGTTAAGGCCAGAAGCAGCAATTGCCCACAAAGAGAATTCATGTTCGGTCTGCGCTGAGGTAAACCAGCGCTGGCGCAGGTCGTTTATCCATGAGTGAAACGATTCATTAGCGACAAGCCTCAAAGGCACTCATATGAGTGCCTTCCAATCCGAAGAGATAGACCAAGACATCAAATCGCCATAATGTCTGCTATTGTCCAAGGACCTCATCTCCTCCTCGTCGCTTCATCGCGATCTTCTGTGAGCATGCTCTGCGCCCTCGCCCACTGACGATGGCGGGCCTTACGTTCACGGAACCCCACCACGATGGATAAAAGCTCAACCGACCACCCCAGCGAACCGCAGTCACGCGCTGAAAAAATCGTCGAATTCAAACGCCAGAAAACCCTGCTCAAGACGGGCGCGCTGCAAGACGCCATCTTCAATAGCGCTTATTTCTCCAGCATCGCTACCGATGAAAAAGGCGTGATCCAGATCTTCAATGTCGGCGCCGAACGCATGCTCGGTTATGCCGCTGTCGATGTGGTCAACCGCATCACCCCCGCTGACATTTCCGACCCTGCCGAGCTGATCACCCGCGCGGCGGCCCTCAGCGAGGAACTGGATACGCCGATCACCCCGGGGTTCGAAGCGCTGGTGTTCAAGGCCTCGCGCGGCATCGAGGACATCTACGAGCTGACCTATATCCGCAAGGACGGCAGTCGGCTATCGGCGATGGTCTCGGTGACGGCATTGCGCAATCGCAATGACACGATCATCGGCTACCTGCTGATCGGTACCGACAACACTGCGCGCAAACAGGAAGAAGCCGAGCGCAAAGGCTTTGAGCGCGCCCTGGAAGAAAAGAATCTGGAGCTGGAACACGCCAACCACATGAAGTCCGAGTTCCTCGCGACCATGTCCCACGAATTGCGTACGCCGTTGAACGCGGTGATCGGCTTTTCCGAGGCGCTGAAGGACGGGCTGGTGGGCGACATGACTGATGTCCAGCGCGAGTACATCGGTGACATTTTCACCAGTGGGCAGCACTTGCTGTCGCTGATCAACGACATCCTTGACCTGTCCAAGGTCGAGGCCGGGATGATGGACCTGGAACTGGAGCCGGTGGAGCTGGCGGGTTTATTGGCCAACAGCCTGTTGATCGTGCGCGAAAAAGCCGCCCTGCAGCGTATCCAACTCAAACTCGATAGCCAGGACGACCTGGGCACGCTGATCCTGGACCTGCGCAAGACCAAGCAAATCGTCTACAACCTGCTGGCCAATGCGGTGAAGTTCAGCGCCCACGGCAGCGACGTGACCCTGGCGGTGCGTGAGGTCAGCCGCGATGAGGTGGGGCTGGTCGCCGGCGATTGGCCGGTGCATGGCTTTGCCCTGCAACCCAGCGCGCACCGCCGCTTTCTTGAGTTGAGCGTCAGCGACAGCGGTATCGGGATTGCCCCGGATGACATTGGCAAGCTGTTCAAGGCGTTCAGCCAGATCGACAGCAGCCTGGCACGCAAATTCGAAGGCACCGGCCTGGGCCTGGCGATGGTCAAGCAGCTCACCGATCTGCAGGGCGGCAGCGTTGCCGTGGCCAGCCGCGAAGGCCTGGGCGCACGCTTTGTGGTGTGGCTGCCGCTGCATCGCGCCGCCGCTACTGTGGAGGCCACATGGCCAACATCCTGATTGTCGAAGACAACGAAGCCAACATGCGTCTTGCGCGCTTACTGCTGGTCAACGCCGGCCACATTGTGCTGTGGGCCGCCGACGCCGAGAGCGGCCTGACCATGGCCCGCGAACACCAGCCGGCTCTGATTTTGATGGACATTCAATTGCCAGGCATGGATGGCCTGGCAGCCACTCGCCTGCTCAAGCAAGACCCTCACACCGCTCACATCCCGGTGATCGCCCTCACCGCCATGGCGATGAAGGAAGACCGGGAAAAAGCCCGACTCGCCGGATGCGACGCCTACGTGAGCAAACCCCTGCGCTACAAGGAGCTGTACCAGGAGATCGACACCCTGCTGAACCCAACCCTCACACCTCCTGAATGAGTCCTCTCCATGGCCAGCTCACCCGCAACGCTGTTGATCGTTGACGACGAACCCCAGGTTCGCAAGCTATTGGAAACCCTGCTGCAACACGAGGGCTACCTGACCCTGAGCGCCTGCAGCGGTGAAGAAGCGTTGCAGTTGGTGGCGCAGCAACCACCGGATCTGATCCTGTTGGACATCATGATGCCGGGCATGGACGGCTATGAAGTCGCCACCCAGCTCAAGGGCAACCCGGCCACGGCGAACATCCCGATCATCATGCTTTCGGCCTTGAGCGACATCAGCGCTCGGGTCAGCGGTTTGGAAACCGGCGCCGAAGAGTTCCTCAGTAAGCCAGTGGAGCACTTGGAACTCTGGCTGCGGGTGCGCAACCTGCTGCGGCTCAAGGCCCATGGTGACCAGTTCAAACAACGCAGCGAGCAGTTGGAGCAACGGTTGCACCAGCACACCGTGCATACCACCCAGGGCAATGTGCATGATCTGGTCCGCGTAGACATGGAGAAGGCCTTGCGTGAGGCCATTGAGCGGGGCGAATTCGCCCTGCACTACCAGCCCAAGGTCGAGTTGGCCAACGGCAATATCTGCGCACTGGAAGCCTTGCTTCGCTGGGACCGGCCCGATTATGGCGCGGTGTCCCCGGCGGTCTTCGTGCCGATCCTGGAAAGCCTGGGCCTGATCGTACCAGTGGGGCGTTGGGTGATCGAGCAGGTGTGCCAGCAGATTGCCGAGTGGCAACGCAGTGACATCGGCGCGGTAGAAGTGTCGGTCAACGTGTCCGGCCATCAGTTAATCGAGGGCGACCTGATTGCCGATATTGCCCATAGCCTGGAGAGCACCGGGGTTGAGGCGCACTGGCTGGAAGTGGAACTGACCGAAGGCTCGCTGATGGAAAACACCCAGCACACCATCGCCAGCCTGCAACGCTTGCGCGCCATGGGCGTGAAGATCTCCATTGATGACTTCGGCACCGGCTATTCAAGCCTGGCGTACCTGCGCAGGTTTCCCATCGATACGCTGAAAATCGACATCGCGTTCATCCGCGAGGTCACTACCAACCCGCAGGATGCGGCGATCACCCGCACCATCATTGAACTGGCGCACAGTCTGAAATTGCGCGTAGTGGCCGAGGGCGTGGAAACCCAGGCGCAACTGGCGTTTTTGAAGGAGGCCGGCTGTGATCAGATTCAAGGGTATCTGTTCAGCCGGCCGTTGCCGGTGGTAGCGCTGGAGCGGCTATTGCTGGAGCGCCTTAAGTAACGGGCTCATTCCTGATCTTCGGTGTTGCCCAGATCGGCTGCTTCATCCAGATCATTAAGCGGGACTTCGGCATCATCCATCAGTGACCCGGGATCTTCATTGCCTGGGTCGTTAAGTTCTTCGTCGAGTTCTTTAGACATGACCTTCTCCTCTAACCGCCTTGGGTGTCGATATCTGCATCCGTTTCAGGCTTGGGCTCGCGCTCGGGCTTGAAATCAGGGCTGTAGTCGTTGTCCTTCGCCTTGGGATCGCTCTTGGCCTTGGGATCCTTGGGGGCGTCAGCGCTGGTGCCGGGGGCCGGTTCGCCGCCGTCAATCGCCGGATCGTTACGGTTACTGACTTGTGGATCGTTGGATGTGCTCATGGGTCACCTCTCACTGGGATCTGTAAGGTTAAGGCGCCGCGCTGCGCGTTGAAGTTCCGTCCAATTGCCTAGCGGATCGGATTGTCGACCTGGATGTAAAACGCATAGATGCCCAGCAGCAACCAGAACACCATGAACAGCCACGGAGCGCGCATGGAGAACAGCAGCGACTTGCGGTAGCCCTTATGGGAAGACTCCATCTCGGAAAACAGTGGTGATTCGTCATAGGCCATGCCCATTATCGGTTCGCTGCGCAGCAACTCACTCTGCTTGAAGTGCCAGTGATCGATGATGTCATACGCAGCGCGGATGCCCGGCCAGGCGTTCAAGGAACTGAGAATCCCGAGCGCAGCGAGGAAAACCGGCACCACCAGGGTAAACAACTTGCCCCACTCGGGGTTGAGGTTGCCCATGCCGGAGACAAAGGCAATCACCAGAAACGACTGCGCTGTCAGATAGGCGTCGGTACGGTTGGCCAGGATTGAGGTTTCGTACTGAATTTCTCGACGGTAAAAGTCCAGGCGGTCCTTGGGCGAGCCGAAAATCTTGGCGGTGTGCTCGCTGTGATCGTCCAGGCTCGATTCGGGTGTATCGGGTGAAATGATTCTGGGCACGGGCGTGCTCCACAAGGATTCGAGTTTCGTTAGAAGAACCGGGCGCGAATGAAGTTCAAGTTTGTTCATGCACCACACCAGGGCGCCCATTGCCTCTTTATGGTGAATGGGCTGCGTCAGGAAGGGCTTGCTGCTGGGAAGCGCTGACTCGGCCAGCAGGCTTTATGGCGTTTGGGCGCGCTGTGGCGAGCAGGTTTGCCCCCTCGCCACAGCAAACCCAGTCACCTCAAGGGCATTCCGGCACACGCATTGCTTAACCCATTCATCTGCCCGGATACAGGAGCAATCGTTACCGCCCGACCCAGAGCCGACCCCATAAGAAAGTAAGGACCAGGCCTGCTGGCACTCTGCGCCACAGGCTCATAAAAACATGCGTTTTTTGAAGCGGCAGTGCCACCCCCACGCAACCCTGGGCACTGACAAGGTACTGGAATGGCTCTATCTTTCTTTGACGAAATGAATGACGCAAATGGCGTATGCCGTGCGCACTATCAGGATTTCTCCCGCTGGCTGGCCAACACGCCGCCGGAACTGCTGGCCCAGCGTCGCCGCGAAGCCGACCTGCTGTTTCACCGCGCCGGGATCACCTTTACCCTCTATGGTGACGAGCAGGACACCGAGCGCCTGATTCCCTTCGACATCATCCCCCGCAGCATCCCCGCCAGTGAGTGGAGCGTGATCGAACGCGGCTGTATCCAGCGGGTCAATGCGCTGAACATGTTCCTCGCCGATATCTACCACGACCAACGCATCATCAAGGCCGGGATCATTCCCGCCGACCAGGTGCTGGGCAACGAGGGTTATCAGAAGGCCATGGTTGGGCTGGACCTGCACCGCGATATTTACTCGCATATTTCCGGCGTCGACCTGGTGCGCGACGGCGACGGCACTTACTACGTGCTCGAAGACAACCTGCGTACCCCCAGCGGCGTGAGCTACATGCTCGAAGACCGCAAGATGATGATGCGCCTGTTCCCCGAGGTGTTCGCCAAGCAGCGAATCGCACCGGTGGACCACTACCCCAACCTGTTGCTCAAAACCCTCAAAAGCTCAAGCCGCCTGGACAACCCCAACGTGGTGGTGCTGACCCCCGGCCGCTTCAACAGCGCATTCTTCGAACATGCCTTCCTCGCCCGGGAAATGGGCGTGGAACTCGTGGAAGGCGCCGACCTGTTCGTGCACGACCTCAAGGTGTTCATGCGCACCACCGACGGCCCGAAAGCCGTGGACGTAATCTACCGGCGCATTGACGACGCCTTCCTCGATCCACAGGCCTTCAATCCGGACTCGATGCTCGGCGTGCCCGGCCTGGTGGCCGCCTACTGCGCCGGCAACGTGGTGCTGGCCAACGCCATCGGCACCGGCGTGGCGGACGATAAGTCGATCTACCCGTACGTGCCGGAAATGATCCGTTTCTACCTGGACGAGGAACCGATCCTGCAGAACGTACCGACCTTCCAGTGCCGCAAACCCGATGAGTTGTCCCACGTGCTGGCCCACCTGCCGGAACTGGTGGTCAAGGAAACCCAAGGCTCCGGCGGCTACGGCATGCTGGTCGGCCCCGCTTCTACTGCCGCCGAGATCGAGGACTTCCGTCAACGCATCAAAGCGCGGCCTCACGCCTACATCGCCCAACCGACCCTAAGCCTGTCCACCTGCCCGACCTTTGTCGAAAACGGCATTGCGCCCCGGCATATCGATCTGCGGCCGTTCGTGCTCTCGGGTAAGGAAACCCGCCTGGTGCCCGGTGGCCTCACGCGGGTGGCACTGCGTGAAGGCTCGTTGATCGTCAACTCGTCGCAAGGCGGCGGAACCAAGGACACCTGGGTGGTGGAGGGCTGAATCATGTTGAGTAGAACCGCCGCAGATCTGTACTGGATGTCCCGCTACCTGGAGCGCGCCGAGAACCTGGCGCGCATGCTGGAAGTCAGTTATTCGCTGTCGTTGATGCCCCAGGCCGGACGCAGCGATGGCCTAGACGAACTGGCCATGTCGCTGCTCAGCAGCGGCACGCTGGAGAGTTATCTGGAGCGCCATAAGCAACTGGACGCCGAGCGCATGCTGCACTTCTTCGCCCTCGACGAAGAAAACCCCGCCAGTATCTACAACTGCCTGCGCGCCGCACGGGGCAACGCCCACGCCGTGCGCGGACGCATCACCGCCGACATGTGGGAAAACCTCAACGCCACCTGGCTGGAAATGCGCAGCATCGCCGCCGGCGGCCTGGCGCGGCACGGCATCAGCCACTTCTGTGACTGGGTCAAGCAGCGTTCCCACCTGTTCCGCGGCGCGACCTCCGGCACCATCATGCGCAACGACGCCTATCGGTTCATCCGACTCGGCACCTTCATCGAACGTGCGGACAACACCCTGCGCCTGCTGGATGCACGCTACGAAATGTTCGGCGAAGAGTCCGAAGAAGTCAGCGACCTCTCGGCACGCGGCTATTACCAGTGGAGCGCCCTGCTCCGCGCATTGTCGTCATTCGAGGCGTACACCGAGCTGTACCCGAATGCGCTGAATGCTCGGTCGGTGTCTGAGTTACTGCTGTTGCGCAGTGATGTGCCGCGTTCACTGCATGCGTGTATCGAGGAGTTGAGTCATATCCTCGCGGACTTGCCCGGTAGTTATGGGCGTACGGCGCAACGCCTGGCCGCCGAGTTTGAAGCGCGGCTGAGGTATACGGGGATTGATGAGATTCTGGAGGATGGGCTGCATAGTCGGCTGACGGAGTTTATTGAGACGGTTAGGGAGTTGGCGGGGGCGGTTCATAGTTCTTATTTGGAAGTTGTTTGAGGAGGCTTTAGCCACTTGTCTGTTTACTCAGATAATTGCCCTACTTGCGTGCCGCTTTTATTTTGAAGCGATGACTGGTCTTCCCAGCGTTCAACGGCTGATGGCCTGAGTGCCTTAAGGACGCCAGTTCACGGAGTCGGATAAGCCTCTTACGGTGCGGGTGCTGAGGAATGAACTAAGGTTAAGTACCTGTTTCATTTTCAGCACCCATCCGTACGACGCTATATACATTTCTGCTGCGCGTTATCAAACTCCTTACCCGCAGCACAGCTCAATATCGTCTTCGACCAGCGATAAGAGAAAGGATCCCAATAACAATAATAGTACTTTCCTGGCACCACACTTCGGAAGTAGCCATTAGCGCTGCAGGGTGGGTCGCCCACATAAGATGCGTTGACGGTATAGCTCACGACAGGAAAGACAATAGCGTCCGCTTCTGTTATGCCAGGGCCTAAAGCGGCTTTGAAATGCAGTGTCAGTGCAGTGTTGTGCCCCAACTCTTTCAAGTACGACGCATAGCTAACTCCACTTTGCCACCACCCCTGACTGAACCAGGTACCATTGACATATGAAGCACCACCATTCCAGTGTTTGAGATTGTGCGCTGCCCCTCCACTCTTGAAGCCTCTGAATTCAATCCAAACCGGAGAATTAGTCGCAATGAACGGCCAGGAGCCGACCCGCAGCGTCCTATTAGCCGTACCGCTCGATAGATCCAATACCTTGGTAGTTTGGTTCGCCTCATTAATTCGGATTAGCGTTTTTGCCAGTTCACTTGTTGGTATTGGCGTCACTGTCACTGTCAACACCTGCGACGACTGCACTACTCCCCCACGCGTTACTTCATATTTAAGCGCGAAACTTTTGTTGGTATTGCCAATGTTCGCGGCAATTGCTGTCACGGGAATATCAAATGTCACCACGCCACCTGTCAACCCAAACTTGGCTGCGATAACTGGCGAACCCGCACCGGCAGTCCCCAACATCGTGACCTTGATGCTGTCGGTCGTGTACATCGGCATGTACTCCACCGAGACCGTGCCGCCGCTTTGTGCATTCAAGGGCGCCAGAGACACTACCACCCCTGTACCGGTTGCCTGGGTCAGCCTGGGCAAAGGAAATTCGGCCGACAAGGTATTGACCCTGTACTCCATTATCGGAAAAGTCAGGGCCTCAGCTTCAACCTTACTAGTACTGACCGCCGCCTTGAGTTCCATCTTAAGCAAAGAGCCATTACCCAACCCATCCAGGTAGGACCGCAGGATACTGGATTCGACTTTCCCATCAGCGATCCAGGTCGCGTCAACCGCCGAACTTTCTGCCCCGTTGTACACCAAGCAATCATGGTCAACGTTGCCGGCTGTTTTACCCAGCAACCTCAACCACACTGGGTAAGATGCAGTAATAAATGGCCAGATGCCGACAGCGACGCTGGCATCTCCTGAAAAGCTGCTCAGGTCCAGTACCTGGGTGCCAGCATTGGCTTCGTTGATTTTAAGTACCGTTTTGGCCAGTTCGGCCAGCGGTACCGGCCTGACCGTTACCGTCAAGGTGTCTGATGGATATGCCGCGCCCAGGCGCGTCACCACGTACTTGAATGTGACAGTAGTGTCTTGGTCACGAAGATTGGCGTGTATTGCCGCTTTGGTGATATCGAACTCCACCTTCTGCAGCGCTTCATTACCGGGTTTGGCCGGAATGGTCGGCGAGCCAGCATTGCCTGCACCGATCATGGTGACCTGGATGGAGTCGGTACCCCGCATGCCAAGGTAGGTCACCACCAGTTTCGTGCCGTTCTGTACCTTGAGCGGTTCCAGCGTAGCGGTCCCTGGGCCGGTCACCTGTGCTTCCAGCAAGGTCGGCGACGGCAGCTCGCCCACACCCTGGCTCACCAGAACCTCGGTAGTTTGTGAGTAACGCGGAACTTCATCGCCGCGCTTGAGCGTGTAGAACACCGTCACCGTTTCATTCAGGTTGCTGGTGACGTAGTAGCTTTCGATGTAATGCTCGGTGGTGGCACCGTCTACGGGCACCTGCACCGGCACCTCGATACGCGCCTTCGGCCCGACCCAGTGCATCCTGATCCAGTAATCGCGTTTTGTTTCTGCAAATGGTGCAAACACTTTGGCATAGGCGCCAATATCATCCGGATTCAACTGACCACTGATCGCCTTCTCAATGATAGGTGCAGGCATCGTGCGTTGAAGCTGGCCCACAACAACTTGCAACCGCAAGGATTCCTGCGGGCGACTACCAGGGCGTGTGTGGGCGTAGAACACTTCCACCAGGTGTCCGTCAAAACGCGAAAGCTCGTCAGGGTATACGATGAACTCCATGTCCCCGTCGGGATTGGGTGGAATATCGTCGACTTCGCGACCCACCCGATGCTCGATGGTGATATCGGGGCTGCTGACCCGGAAAATCACTTCCAGATAGCCGTTTGCCGGCCAAATGGGTTGCAAGGGGAAATACACGGTTGCAGCGAAATCAGGCTCGATGTGGCCGCCCAGGTCCTCCTTGATCTGCGGCGCTGGCCATCTGACGATTTCGCCGACCACATCCAGGTAAAGCTTTTTAGAAGGCTGCTCAATCGTCCCTTGTTGAAACAAGATATGCACGCTGACGGAGCCGTCGGCAATCGCAGCCACCAGCGCATTAGGCACATTGAATGTGTAGACACCCGGCGCATTCAGCGGCCTGGTTTCTGTATAAGGAATTGAGTTCCCTTCGCGGTCCACACCCGCCCAGATCAGCGTCAGTATTGAATAGGCGACGACCTCTGCGCTGGTGATCCACGCTTGGATTTGTGCATCCCAACTGCCCAGTTCGGCCAGGTCAATCACTGTGTCGGTGCCGGTGCCTGGAAATGCCAGCCACGGCGCTTCCGGGCGGATCTGATTCAGGTGCACTTCAACCAACGTTGTCGCCGACCAACGTGCCCATTCATCCGGCTGGTTACCCCCGGCGTCGCGGACCTGATAACCCACTCTTGTGTCCCGGCTGTTGCCTGCGGCACTGATAGTGGCGTAGTCAACGGTCAACGTAATATCACGGCCTACTTCGTTAGGCTGCACACGATGGAGTACCCGCTGAGACCCCCAGACCAGAATGATCAGATCGTAGGCATGCATGTGAATCCAATGGCGGATGATGATATTGACCCCTGCCAATGCATCGACTTCGCTGACGCCATTCAACAATATGGAGGGTGGAACCACATACACCAGCCCCTGGTGGCCGGGCAATATGCTATTGGGGTCACGGTCCCCGGGGCGCGTCAGGCTAACCCGGTACTTGCGCTCTTCGGTAAACGACTCATTGCCACTGGCACGTCTTAATTTGCCGAATACCGGGTTGGCCCAATATTGGACGACTTTATGGGCAGGGACGGTCAAAGGGATACGGTCCAGGTGTTCCTCACCCTCGCGAATCTGGGTAGAGGCTACGGGAACATTGCGGTTGCCCCAATAGAGATACGCAACGCTACCGGGGTTGACACCGTCTTTGGGGTTTCTGAGGTAAACAATGAAATCAACCTCCGTATGCCGAAGGCCGATACCACCGTGGGCGCCATCAGGATCGCCTTCGAAAGGAGACTCCAAAAGCGACACTTCAATGGGGGGTAAGAGGGCTTTAGGGTTTTTTTTCCGGGTCATGGCAAAAGTACTCGCAGGGCGCCGTGAGGGAGGCTTACCTGCATCAAACGCTTCAAACCCTGGGTTGCCTACTGTCAGAACTAACAGGTCGCGACGGGTGGTAATGACCCGATGATTGAACAGTGCGCTCGCTATCAGCACCTGTTAATTCTGAATGAGCACGTAGTTGTGAGCGCTCCTTACTATGCTTGGCGCCAACCATACGCCGGGTCTAACCATCAGCCGACTACCCACCATTTCGGCAACAACTGACGCACCCGCCCTTCCCCAAACCGATCATCCATCAACATCACCACTCCCCGATCGTGCTGGCTGCGGATCACCCTGCCCGCCGCCTGCACCACCTTTTGAATACCGGGATACAGGTACGTGTAGTCGTACCCCGCGCCAAAAATCGCGGCCATCCGCAGCTTCATCTGCTCGTTCACCGGGTTGAGTTGCGGCAGCCCCAGGGTGGCGATAAACGCGCCGATCAAGCGTGCACCGGGTAAGTCGATGCCTTCTCCGAACGCACCACCGAGTACGGCAAAGCCGATCCCCTGGCTGTGTTCGGTGAACTGGTCGAGAAACGCCTGTCGCTCGGTTTCGGCCATACCCCGCGATTGCTGCCACAGGGTGATGTGCGGGTGTCGTTCGGCGAGCAGTTGAGCCACCTGCTGCAGGTAATCGAAGCTTGAAAAAAACGCCAGGTAGTTACCCGGTTGCTGTCCGAACTGGCGGGCTATCAGCTCGACAATGGGGGCCAGCGAGGCGTGGCGATGCACATAGCGGGTAGAAATTTCATCGATAATCCGCACCTGCAATTGCTCGGCCTTGAACGGTGATTCCACATCGATCCAGGCAGTGTCCGTCGGCAGGCCGAGCAGGTCGGCGTAATAGTGCCGAGGGCTAAGGGTCGCCGAAAACAGCACGCTGCTGCGGGCGGCGGTGAGCCGGGGGCGGATGAATTCGGCGGGCACCACGTTGCGCAGGCACAGGGTGGAACTGCTGCGTTTGCCGCCGAGCTGACGTTTGTGGATATCGAAGATGAAGTGTTCATTGAACAGCTCGGCGACTTTGGCAAATTGCAGCGCTTCAAAGTAGAAAGCTTGCAGGTCACCGCTGAGGGCTTCGGGGTGGTCGTTGAAGTAATCGCCCAGGGCGCTGGTGCACAGACTCAAGGCCTGGAGCAGCTTTTCCGGACGCGCGGCGTAGGCCTGGTACGGCGCGAGCTGGTCTTTGTGAAGGGCATTCCATTCGCGATTGAGGCGCTGCAAGGGTTTCTTCAGGGGCTCGGGCGCTGTGTCGCGCAGGCCCTTGAGGCTGTACTGGTCGAGGCTTGCGCTGTACATGGAGCGTGCGCGCTCTACCAGGTTATGGGCTTCGTCCACCAGCACCGCGACACGCCATTGGTTGAGTTGGGCCAGGCCGAAGAGCATGGCGCCGAAGTCGAAATAGTAGTTGTAGTCGGCGACGATCAAGTCGGCCCAGCGTGCCATTTCCTGGCTGAGGTAATAAGGGCATACGTCATGGGCCAGGGCGACCGCGCGCAGGTTGCGCTGGTCGAGCAGGCTTACCTTGGAGGCGGCAATGCGCGCGGCGGGCAAACGGTCGTAGAACCCCTTGGCCAAGGGGCATGAGTCGCCATGGCAGGCTTTGTCCAGGTGTTCGCAGGCTTTGTCCCGCGCCACCAATTCGAGCACACGCAGTTGCAAGCCGGGGCTGCTGGTGAACAGCACCTGCGATGCGTCGAGGGCAAGTTTGCGGCCCGGGGTCTTGGCGGTGAGGAAGTACACCTTGTCCAGTTGCTGCGGCGCAAAGGCCTTGAGCAGCGGGAAGATCGTGCCGATGGTCTTGCCGATGCCAGTGGGCGCCTGGGCCATCAGGCAGCGCCCGGTGCTGGCGGCTTTGTATACCGTCTCGGCTAACGTGCGTTGGCCGGGGCGAAAGTCAGCATGGGGGAAACTCAAGGCTTGCGCGGCGGTGTTACGCGCTTCGCGGTGCTGCATTTCCTGTTGAGCCCAGCCGAGGAACAGCGTGCATTGCTGGTTGAAGAACCTCTCCAGATCAGGCGCGTGGAAGCGTTGATTGAGCAGGGTCTCGCCCTCGCCGACGATATCGAAGTACACCAGCGCCAGGTCGATTTCCGTCAACCCTAGCTTCTGGCACATCAGCCAGCCGTACACCTTGACCTGGGCCCAGTGCAATTGCCGGTGGTTGGCGGGCTGGGCATCAAGGTCGCCGCGGTAGGTTTTGACTTCTTCCAGGCGATTGGCATCGGGGTCGTAGCCGTCTGCCCTGCCCCGTACCTTGAGTTGTTGGTACTCGCCTTCCAGTGCTACTTCGTTTTGGTAGTGCGCACTGCGGCGCGACGCGACTGTGCGGTGGCCCACGATACCTTCCTGGGCGCTGGGCGACGGGGTAAAGCGCAGGTCCAGGTCGCCGACCTTGGCCGTGAACTCACACAATGCGCGCACGGCCACGTTGTAGCTCAAGCCGGTTGCTCCGCCCAGCGCACGTAGCAGACGGTGACCGGCATCTGGTTCTCGCCACAGAACTCCAGCCAGCGCAGTTGGTTGTCCTGCAGACGGTCGCCCGGACCTTTGACTTCGATCATGCGGTAGGACTTTTGCGCAGGCCAGAACTGGATCAGGTCCGGCATGCCCGCGCGGTTGGCGCGGATGTCCAGGAGCAGGCGTTCAAACCAGTAGCGCAGGTGTTCGGCGGGCAAGCATTCCAGGGCCTGCTCTAACAGGTCTTCACTGAGCAGATTCCAGAATACGAAGGGCGATTGGATGCCCCACTTGGCGGCGTAGCGCTGGCGAATGAGGGCCTTGTACCGATCATCCTGCAGTTGCTCGAAACACGCGGCGAACAATGGGGCGCGGCGC
Source organism: Pseudomonas sp. Irchel 3H9 (assembly GCF_900187495.1). Taxonomy (NCBI): domain Bacteria; kingdom Pseudomonadati; phylum Pseudomonadota; class Gammaproteobacteria; order Pseudomonadales; family Pseudomonadaceae; genus Pseudomonas; species Pseudomonas sp. Irchel 3H9. The sequence goes on from NZ_FYDK01000002.1 coordinate 922,622, forward strand.
TGGTGGAAGTCTTCGCTGTGCAAGTCGGCCGGGCCACGCTGGAACGGGTGGAAAAACGCTCCCGGCAGCGGTGCGAAGATCGCGTCCCAGCACAGCAACCCGAACAGCGAATTGATCAGGCCGTTTTCCACGTAATGCACCGGTGCATCGGGCGCGCTCAAATGAGCCTGGACGCAGTACTCCACCGACATCAAGGGTTCCGGCAGTGCCAGTTCCAGGTCCAGGCGCATGACTTCCCGTGGTCTGAGCCTGGGCAGTTTGGGCTCACCCAGCTTGCGACGCAGGCGCGGCATGACGCGCAGCAGGTGTTGCTGTTCGGCGGCACTTTCCGGTGCCTGTTGCGCGGCACTCGCCAGAACCAAGGCCTGGGCGTAGTCCTCCTGGCGCTCCAGCACGCGGATCAATCGCGCACGGGCGCCGGGGTAGGCGCAGGTACGGTAGATTTGCTCGGCCAAGGCCAACTCGCCGCTGCGCTCACAATACTGCCCCATCTGGAACAGCAGCTTGGCCCGGCGTTTTTCCAGCCAGGGGTTGTCGGTCGTCAGCGTGGCCACCTGCGCCAGCACGTCGTGCAGCGCGGTGCCGGTTTCAAACGCGTGCTGGCATTGGTGCAGGAACAGCACGCCGTGCACGTCGTCACGGCTGCGCAAACCCCGGGATTCAGCGCAGAACGCCACTTTTTCGTAGGTGTAGATGCCGAGGTCCGCCAGCACGAATTCCGACCAGTCCTGGTGCAGATTGCCGAAGAACATCAAGCGCAGCCGATCACACAGGCCCATCACGGTGAGGCTGTACAGCGGTTCGGCAAGCTGCGGGCACCACTGGGCAAAGCTGCGGGTTTCGCTGAACTGCGCTGCCAGCCCCTCAAGCCAGTCGGCCTTCTTGCCTTTGGGTTGGTCGATCCACGGCTTGAACGTGCTGAGGATTTCGCCTTTTTGCAGCAAGGCGAACACCTCTTCAAAGGCCAACAGGCATTGATCGTCAACCCAACCCAATTGCCGCAAAGGCGTTGCAGCCGCGTGGGTACAACCGACCTCCTGATAGCTGAGTTTCCCCGCGCGAAAGTGCACGCCCTTGCGCATTACCATGCGCACCAACAACGCCTGGGACGGCTGCGGCAAGCTGTCGAATTGCTGAATGAAATGCTGTTCGTCAGGGTCCAGCAGATCGGCATAGCGCTGCCCCAGCCATTGCAGGACCTGGCGGAAGTTGTGCAGGTAATAGAGCGGGTCGTCGAGGGGGTTGGTCATGGCGCAAGCGAGTCAGATACTGGTTATGCATACAGAGTGCCGATCCCGATGCTCTGTTGCAATCGGTAATAGATAAATGGCTCACGCAACTTTTTGTATAAAAGTGATCAGATGGTGGAGTCGATGGCGTAACATTTGCGGCCCGCAGCCGCACGCTGCGGGACTTTTCAGGGTTAAGGTAAGGGTTATGAACATGAAGAATTTGGGTCTTCCACTGGTTGCACTCACATTTCTGGTATTGGCCGGTTGCGCGACGCAAACCGTAGTGACACTGCAAAATGGCACGCAGTATTTGACCAAAGACACCCCAAACGCCAAGACCGCCGATGGCTTTTATGAGTTCACCGACATCGCTGGCAAACGCGTTCGTGTGAAAGCCGCCGATGTGGCGACGGTGCGCAAGGAAAAGTGAAGTGGTTCTTCAGTCGATATCTTTATTGACTGAGCCACCGCCATCGGGGGCAAGCCCCCTCCCACAGGGTTGACCGCGTTCCAATTTGACCAATAGCGTCCGCTGCCCACTGATGCGCAAGGAAGACTGATTCTCCGCTGCCAACATTGATCAATTGTGGGAGGGGGCTTGCCCCCGATGGCGATCTTCCAGTCAACATCTCCATTGACTGAGCCAACGCCATCGGGGCAAGCCCCCTCCCACAGGGTTGACCGCGTTCCAATTTGGCCAATAGCGTCCGCTGCCCACTCATGCGCAAGGAAGACTGATTCTCCGCTGCCAACACTGCCCAAATGTGGGAGGGGGCTTGCTCCCGATGGCGATCTTCCAGTCAACATCTCCATTGACTGAACCACCGCTATCGGGAGCAAACCCCCTCCCACCGTTTTAACTGATGACAATCCCCTCCCCCGACAACCCAACCACTCCCACCAGCGTCACTGAATCCCCGCCAAAACTGATCACGGTATCTCCGCCCACCACCTTGGCGTGATCACGATAATCGCCACTGCTCTGCACGTCCGTAAACACCAATTTGTCCGTTGGCTGATAACCAATAATCCGGTCCTGGCCAAACTGCCCGCTGAATAAAAACGTGTTGTGCCCGCTGCTGTCACGGATCGTGTCGTTACCCTTGCCGGCCTCGATAAAGTCCGCGCCCTTGCCGCCCTGGATCAAGTCATTGCCAGCGCTGCCAATGATGAAGGTGTCGCCTTTGTGGGGCTCGGCGTTGCGATTGAGGTCCTGCACCCACGTGTTGGCCCGCGCAGGGTCCGACAGGTTGGCGACAATAATCGTCGAGTCGCGAGTCATCACCTCATAGAACCCGGACTCCAGAACACGCGTCATGCCGTCGCCATATCCGGTGGGCAAATGGGAGATCCAGGTCGGCAGGTTGGTGATGGAAAACGGCAGCACATTCCACAGCGTCGAGGCGTAATGGTCGTTGAAGCTGACGATATTGTCGGTGGTCGATTCATGGGGCTTGTCATGCACGCCCAACGACGACCAGTTGACGGATGAGCCGTCCAGCGCACGGAAAACCGGATCGTTTTCATAGCCGACATTGAGCACCTTGTCGCCGCTGCTCTGGGTCGGCGAGGCGTAGGCCACATAGTTGGCGTCCTTGAAGAAGCCCGCCCATTTGCCGTTGCTCAAGTCAGCCATGCTGTTCACCGCCAGGCCGCCCAGGCTGTGGCCGCTGACTACCACGTCGTGGCCGCTGAGGCCGTGGGCACTGGCGTAGTCGGCGATGTTCTTGAGCAAACCGCCGAAGGCTTCGCCGGCGTAGTTTTTCGCGTAATCCTTGGGCCCCAGGGCCGCGAGCAGATCGCTGACCAGATCGCCGATGGAGTCGCTGATCAGGCTTTCCCGTGGGCCTGAAGTACCACGAAAACCGATGCCGATTTCCAGCAGTTTGCCGGCGTCATCGTACTTGCCGAGCACTTCGACCTGGGCCGTGGTGTAGCCCGGTTTTTCGCCAAAGAAGGTGCCCCTGGCGTCGACCTTGCCGGTATAGCCCAGGGCGCTGGCGCTGATAGGTGTCCAGCCGGCTTGTTGCACGGCCTCCAGGGCGGCTTTTTCCGAGTCGGGGTTCCAGGGAATGCCGGGGATCACGCCCTGGGAATCACTGCTGCCCAACAGCGCGCCGACCAGGGTAGCCGGCAAGCCAAAGCCCAGACCGTTGTGCTGATAACCCACGGCAAAGCCGTTATCCAGGTTGTGGTAGGTGTACAGCGTGATCGCCATGGCATCGGCGAACAACGCTTTGGAGCCTTCGGCGCCCAGGTTTTTATAGTCGAATACACCCATGGTACTGCCTCTCTTTTGTTGGAGTTGTCGAGAAAGCTGGTTAACGCTGTGCGGGCCCGAACGCTTCGTCCACCTTGGCCAGATCGGTGTCGCGCAAGTTGCCGGCGTAGTAATGCAATTTGGTCCAGGCCATCAAATAGTCGTAGCGAGCCTGGGCGAGGTCGCGTCGGGTGCTGTACAGCTGCTGTTCGGCATTCAATGCATCGAGATTGACCCGTTCACCACCGAGGATGCTCTGCTTGGTCGACACCACCAGCGCCTCGGCCGACGCCAGCGCCTTATGGTACGCACGCAGCTTGCTCACGCCCGACAAACAGGCACTGAACTGCCGACGCAGTTCGATCAGGGTTTCCCGGGTCTTGCCCTCCAGCTCGTACTCTGCCTGCTCCATGGCGCGACTGGCCTGGCGAGTAGAGGCCGATATGCCGCCACCCGCGTACAGCGGCAGGCTGACTTCCACGCCTATGGTGTTGGTGTCATAGCGCTGGTTGTAGGTGTTGCCGCTGTCGGACTCCTGCTGGCGTGAACTCGCGTACGCCGTGACCTTGGGCAGATGCCCGGCGCGATTGCGCTCCACTTCGTAGCGCGCAACCTCCAGGGCCTGGCGTTGAGACGCGAGGGTAGGGTTATTACTGATTGCCAGTTCATGCCAAGTGTCGTAATTGGCCGGGCTCAGGGCGAATGCGGCGAAATCCTGGTTCAGCGGCGCCAAGTCGTGGATGTTGACGCTCTGCACGCCGATCAAGGCGCCCAATTCCCTTAACGACGCGTCTTGTTCGTCCAGCGCTTCGATCTCTTCGGCGGTGGCCAGCTCGTAGCGCGACTCGGCTTCGAGAATGTCGGTACGGGTGCCCTCACCCTGCTGGAATAGATGCTGGTTCTGCTGAAACTGCTGCTCGAAGGCCTTTTTCTTGGCTCGGGCGATGTCGATCTGGTCCTGGGCGAACAGCGCTTGGGTGTAGTAGGTCAACACCCGCACCAGCAGCGCCTGGCTCTTGTCACGAAAACTTTCGTCGGCAAACAACGCCTGGGCCACGCCTTTGCGGTAGTTGGCATAAGCCTCGTAGTCAAACAGCGGTTGTTGCAGGCTGAAGGTGGAACCGTAGCTGTTGTAGTTGCGGTCGTCGTGATAATTGCCGCCGCGCCCGTCGGGCAAGGTGGCCTGAGAGTTGTTGCGGCCCTTGTTGTAGTTGTACGACAGCTTGGGCAGCAAGCCAGCACGGCCGATGGTGCGGTTTTCCAGGCCGGCGTCGCGCTCCTTGATCGCGCCAAGAAACACTGGGTCGTTGCGCAAGGCTTGCTCGTAGACATCAAACGGACCCATGGCAGCCTGGGCACTGGCGCAGCAGACCAACAAGGCAATAAACACAGGTTTCATGTTCATTCCTCGGTCAACGCTGAGCCGGCGCGATCCAGCAGCGGTTTGAACAGGTAATTGAGCAGCGAGCGCTCGCCCGTACGCACGAACATCTCGGCGGGCATCCCCGGCTTGATCACCAGACCCTGGAGTTTTTCCAACGCTGCCTCGCTCACCGTGGTACGCAGCACGTAATAGGGCGCACCGGTTTTCTCATCAAGCATTTGGTCGGCAGAAATCAGGCTGACCTCCCCCGGCACGCGCGGCGTACGGCTCTGGTTGAACGCGGTGAAGAGAATATCCACCGGCAAGTGCGTGCCGACTTTGTCCACCAGATGCACCGGTAGATGCCCTTCCACCTCCAGACGTGTGCCTTGGGGCACGATCTCCAGCAGGGTTTCACCGGCACGCACCACAGCGCCTTCGGTGTGTACGCTGAGGTTGACCGCGATGCCGTCGGCCGGCGCGTTGATTTCGCTGTGTTGCAGGTCGAACCCGGCAGAGGTCAGTTGTTGCTCCAGGGTCAGGCTGCGCAGTTGCGCGTCGGCCAATTGGCTGCGCACTTCCTTCTGATACTCCTCGCTGTGCTGCTGCAACTTGAGACGCGACTCGACGATGCCCTGCTCTACCCGGCCGCTTTCCCCGGTGTTTTGCGCCAGGTCTTGTTGCACTTGGGACAATTGGCGCTGGTACTCCATCAGCCGATTGCGCGGGATGTAGCCGTTGTCGGCCAAGGGTTGCAGGTTGCTCAGTTGATCACGCAGGGATTGGGCCTGGGCGGTCAAGTCGCTGCGGGCACGACGCATGCCGCCGAGTTGCGCGGTGGCGCCGTCGATATTCGCGCGAATGCCGGCTTGCTCGCGGGCGAAGGCCTCGCGGCGGCTGCTGAACAGCTGACGCTGGCCTTCGAGCACCAAGGCCAAGGCCGGCTCGGGATTGCTGCTCAGCTCGGCGGGAAAGGTGATGGAGGATTGATTGTCGCGCTCGCTCTGCCAACGCGCCACACTGGCCCAGGCCATGCGGTACTGGGCTTGCAGCGATTGCACGTCGGCCTGGTTCTGGGTCTGGTCGAGACGGAACAACGGCTGGCCTTGTTTCACCAGCTCGCCTTCACGCACCAGAATACGGCTGACCACGCCGGGGCTGAGGGTTTGCACAGCCTTGCGCTTGCCGGACACCACCACCGTGCCTTGCACGGGAATCCCTTGATCCAGCGGCGCGAGGCTGGCCCACAGGAAGAAACCACCGGCACCGACCACTGTCAGCAGCCAGCCCATGCGGGCGAAAAAACCCGCGTCGCGTTGTTCGAAAGTGATGCTGCTCATGCGCCTGGATTCCTTCCGGCTTGATACTGACGACTGAAACTCACACCCGGTTTGTCCTTCGGCGCTTCCTGCTGGCCGGACAACGCCCTAAGCACGTCCTGGCTTGGCCCGAACGCCTGCAAACGGCCTTCGTTGAGCACCAGCAACTTGTCGGCCTGGGCCAACGCAGAAGACCTGTGAGTGACCAGCACCACGCTGCTGCCCTGGGCTTTCATCTGCACGATGGCACTGGCCAAGGCCGCTTCGCCCACGGTGTCGAGATTGGAGTTGGGTTCATCCAGCACAATCAACCGTGGCCCGCCATACAGCGCACGGGCCAGGGCCACGCGCTGCTTCTGGCCGCCGGACAGGCCGCCGCCGTTATCCCCCAGCACCGTGTCGTAGCCTTGGGGCAGGCGCAGGATCAGTTCATGCACGCCGGCTTGTTGTGCGGCCTTGACCACAAGCTCAGGGTCCGCCTCGCGAAAGCGCGCAATGTTGTCGGCGATGCTGCCGCTGAACAGTTCGATGTCCTGGGGCAGATAGCCAATGTGCGGGCCGAGGTCGTCGCGGTCCCAGCGGTGTATGTCCGCGCCATCCAGGCGCACGGTGCCGGCCAGGGTCGGCCACACGCCCACCAGCACACGGGCCAGGGTGGATTTTCCGGAGCCCGAGGCACCGAGCACGCCAAGCACTTCGCCCGCTCCCAAGGCGAAGCTGACTTGATGCAACGTCGCCACGCGCTTACCCGGCGGGCCGGCACTGACCTGCTCGAAGCTGACTTGGCCCTTGGGTGCGGGCAGTTTCATCTGCTCCACTTCCGGAGGGAACTCGCGCAGTAATTCGTCCAGCCGCTGGTAGGCCAGCTTGGCCGAACTCCATTGCTTCCACACCGCAATCAACTGGTCGATGGGGCTGAGCACACGGCCCATCAGGATCGAACCGGCGATCATCATGCCTGCCGTCATATCGCCCCGGATCACCAGCAATGCGCCCAGGCCGAGTACCAGTGACTGCAGGCATAGCCGCAAGGATTTGCTCAACGAGGTGATCACCGAACCCGTGTCACTGGCCTTGTTCTGCAGGCCGAGGAACTGCGCATGCACCGCAAACCAGCGCTTGCGCAGCGCGCCGAGCATGCCCATGGCCTGGATGGTTTCGGCGTTGTGCAAATGGCTGGTCGCCAGTTGCGTCGACTGTTGGGAGAAACCACTGGCCTCACCCAATGGCTTCTTCGTCAGGTATTCGTTGAGGCACGCGAGGCCGATCAACAGCACAGCACCGGCGGTGGCCAGCACCCCAAGCCAGACGTTGAACAGGAAAATCACAAACAGGTAGATCGGAAACCACGGCGCATCAAAAAACGCGAACAGCGCCGGCCCCGTGATGAATTGGCGGATATGGGTCAGGTCGCCCAGGGATTGCCCGGCGTGCCCCTGGCCGCGTTGCAGATTGCGTTCGAATGCGGCCTTGTACACGCGTAAGTTGAAACGCCGTTCCAACTGACTGCCGATACGGATCACGATGAAACTACGGATCACTTCCAGGGTGCCAATAAACGCAAAGAAGCCCACGACCATCAGCGTCAACATCACCAGGGTAGTTTCGTTCTGGGAGGACAGCACGCGGTCGTACACTTGCAACATGTAAATCGACGGCACCAGCATCAGCAGGTTAATTAATGCCGTGAAGCAGCCAACGCTGATCAAGATGCTCTTGTATTCACCCAGCGCCTTGAATAAGGGCGCTACCGCAAAGGGCTTGGCCATATGTTCTGATCTTCCTTGAGCCAAATTTCGCGCATAAGTTGCCCGAACCCTGATAAAGGCCGGCCAACTAATAAAATCGAGTTATAAAGTTATAGCGATAACTAAGGCATTCGTTTTAATTCAACCACGACGCCCGCCTGGGTCCGGGCTTGATACTCCCCTTCTTTCTGGCGATTCAAATGAGTGATGCCGCTGCCTTCGGCATTGAATAGCCAGATACCGTCCGGAGTGGGCGACCAGGTCAGAGGGGTGTCGCCCAGCCATTGGGCGGCACAGGCCACATCACCGCTCAACGCGTTGGCCTGTTCGAGCAGGTCGAGGGCGCACACCTGATCCTGCTGGTGCAGTTGCCAATGCCCGGCCAATTGAGCGCTGGAAGGTAAAACAAGACTGCTCGCCATTGCGTGGGCTCCTGCCGACACGAACATCACCTGCAATACGCAGGCGATAAAGTTGAAAAAACGCTGCATCTTCACGCTCCATCCTGGAGGCGCGACGCCGAAACGCCGCGCCTTTGTATCACGCCACGATGTCGCTGACGGCTGCCTGGCCTACGGTGGTGACGAGGAAATCCGCCACGCCGTGCCCGGAGAAGTCGACGGCCAACGTACCCAGATTGGTACCGGCTGCGTAGGTCAATACCGCGTCGCCGGCATGCCCGGTGAACGCGTTGACGAAGGTCAGGCCAGCACCTTTGGTGATGCCGCTGAGGTCGATCTTGTCCGAACCCGAGGTGAAGTCAAAGATCTTGTCCGCCGCCCCAGGCTTGGAGTCGGAACTGGCACCGAACACAAAGGTGTCATTGCCGGCGCCGCCCCACAGTTGGTCCGCACCGCCAGCACCGTAGATCAGGTCGTTGCCGGCCCCACCCTTGATAATGTTGGCGGCGTTGTTGCCGATGATCAGGTCATTACCCGCACCACCGAAGGCGTTTTCGACCGTCACGCCCTTGGCGATGGACACGTTGCCCACCAGGCCGCCTACGTCGGAGAACGAGGCTTCATTGAGGTTGATCTTCTGGTTCTGAGTGAAACCGGAGAAGTCCAGGGTGTCGTTTCCGCCACCGTCCCACACCGAGAACACCAGCTTGTCGGCGTTGGAGGTAGCGCTGAGGAAATCACGCCCGGTGTTGGAATTGAAGCCGTAGGTGGTGTCGCCGGCGCGTGTGTTGTAGTTGGCGCCGTATAGCTTCTGGATTGCTGCGATGTCGTCGATCAGCGGGCCGGAAGCGTAGGCCTCGACGCCGCCTTTGCTGAAGTTCTGGTTGGTGTTGCTCTCGCTCCAGTAACTCATGAGGCTGTAGCCGCGCGTGTCCTGTCCATAGGTCGCGTCTTTGTAAGTCGGCGCGCCTTCGCCTGCGTTGTAGTCGCCAGGGTGAGCCAGGCCGAGGGTGTGGCCGATTTCGTGGGTCAGGGTCTGCCGGCCGTAGTTGTTCAGGTCCGGAGTCTTGTTAGGCGTGTAGCTGTTGTTGGTCAGGTACCACGAGGTGCCGTCGTAGCCTGCACCGGTGCCGGGCAGGTAGGCGAAGGCCGCTGCGCCATCCTGGCCGCTGCTGTAGTTGCCGAATGTCATGTGGCCGTCACCGCCGGTGGCTTTCTCGGTGAAGGTGACGTTGGCCACGTCAGACCAGGATTGCATGGCCAGTGCGGCCTGTGCTTTCTGCTGGGCGTTGAACTGGCTGAAGCCCGAGATGCCATGTTTGTTCATGGTGCTCGACGACGCCGAGGTCAGGAAGGTGTAGGTCAGGTCGATCTTGCCGTTGCCGTCAAAGTCCCGGTACGCGGCGCCGTCGCGCAGCAGCTGGGTGGCGGCCTGGTCGACGGTGTAGGACGGTTTGCCGTTGATCGTGAGGTTGCCGCCACGGTCATACAGATGGCTGAAGCTATCGATTTGCGAGTAAGCGGTGCTGGCTTGCGCCGCCGACACGATAGCCTTGTCTTTTACTTTGGACATAAACGTACTTCCTTGTTTGCAAGTGCATCAGTCTTTGATCGATAGGAACCCCGCGGGCGAGATCGTCCTATCACTCGCCTCTTTTGAAGGCGTAAGAAAACTGACACAACTTGAAATCTTTCGTCTACATCTATTTCCGCCGCAAAAAAGTAGCAAACTGCCAACTAGTGAAACTTTTGTGCCGGGTTTATTGGGGCAACTTGGTTTTGTCCGACAAAAAGCAGCGGGCACGTATTTAAATATTAAATAGCACCAATGCCGCCCAAGTTGAGCGGCACAGTTAATAATTGGATTCACTATATTGCCACGGTGTCATTGGCAACATTAAACAGCCATTACTTCAACTAATAATAGGCGTTGTCCCCCATTACCGGGACACACTCCACCCCGTATCGTGTAACGCCTGTAACAGCGTCTCGCCCATCAAACCCGGAACTTGCACGCCATCGTCGGTGTTCATGGTTTCACCCGCCAGAATGGCGTTGATGATTGCCTCTTCCACCGCCTCTGCTGCGGCGCTGAACAGCGGCGAAATGTGGTCGTTATTGACCATCTGCAACGCACTGCTGAACGGCAGGCCCTTGCGGCCGTAATCCGCGGCAGGCAGGTCCTGGTTCCCGGTGGCGAAAGCCAGGAACAGATCGCCACTGGAATCTTCGGTGCCGCCGCCGGTACGGGCGATGCCGATGGAGGCGCGTTGCGCCAGACGCTGGCATTGATGCGGCAGCAACGGCGCGTCGGTGGCCAGGATCACCACAATGGAGCCCATGCCCGGCGTACCGCGCTCGGCGAAGGGCGATGGGATGTCCATCAACCGGCGTCCCACCGGATAGCCATCCACCCGCAGCTCCTGGCGCTTGCCATGGTTGGCCTGGACCAGCACGCCGACGGTCCAACCGCCCTGCTCCGCCGGCAAACGCCGCGACGCCGTGCCGATACCGCCCTTGAACTCATGGCAGATCATTCCGGTGCCGCCACCTACCGCGCCCTCTTGTACCGGACCGGCTTCGGCGTTGACGACGGCTTCGCGCACATGTTCGGGTTGCACATGTTGGCCCCAGATATCGTTGAGCAGGCCGTCATAGGTCTCCATCACCACCGGCATGCACCAGTACACCGCCGGGTCCGCGAGGCGCTCGCGCTCCAGGGCGATCAAGGTGTCGCGCACAATGCCGATGCTGTGGGTGTTGGTGATGGCCAGCGGTGTGGTCAGCAGCCCTGCTTCACTGATCCACTCCAGGCCCGTGGCATCGCCATTGCCATTGAGCACGTGGTAGCCGGCGAAGCAGGGTTGCTGGCGCGCTTCCCCGGCGCGCGGCTGGATCACCGTCACACCGGTGCGCACTTGCTTGCCGTCGATACGGGTGTTGAGGGTACTGTGGCCCACCCGCACGCCCGGTACATCGGTGATGGCATTCAACTCACCGGGTGTGCCCAGCCCCAAAGTGATGCCCAATTGACGTGCGCGCATAACCGCTCCTTACAATTTCTGGAAGACCGGACTCGACCGGCCGCTGATGCAATAGAAAATCACCGACAAGGCCAGCAAGCCGAGGATGATCATGATGTCGCGCACAGACGCCGCATAGATCAAGGTCCCCAGCAAGTAACCTGCACCGATGACAGCCAACAGAGCCGGCAACGGCCACAGCGGCATGCGATACGGGTGTTCGCGGTCGCGCAGCAACACGCGGCTCATCAACGCGCTCAACGCCACTACCAGGTACACCAGCATGATCAGCAACACGCTGAATGAGGTGAGGTCCGCCAGGTTGGAACTGAAGCTGAGCAGCGCCGACGGGATCGCCAGGAAAAGCGTCGCCAACCAGGGCGAATCCCAGCGCGGGTGAATGCGGGTGAATAGCGTGTTGATGGTCGGCGTCCACAGCGCATCGCGCCCGCTGCTGAATACCACGCGGCCGATCTGAATCACGATGGCGACAATCGCGTTGAATACAGAGAGGAAGATCCCGGCACTGACCAAGCGCGACAAGGTTTCATTGCCGTGGCTGGTGAGCAAGTAGCCGATGGGGTCTGGGCTGCTGATCATTGCGCTCAGGGACGGCGCGCCGATCAGCAGTGCGGTGATCGGTACCAGTTCGATCACCACCACCAAGCCCAGGGACCACAACACGGCCTTGTGCACGCCTTTGCCGCCGCACTTCATGTCTTCGGCCAGCAGCACTGCGGGGCCGTAGCCATTGTAGGAAAACAAACCTATGCCCACTGCACCGATCACCAAGGCCCACGGCGCGAGATGCAGCACGCCGTTTTCGACGATCTGGGGCTGGAACAACACACTCGCCGGCTGCACCGGGTTACCAAACCCGATAAATACGATCACCAGTAGCGCCGCCACTTCCAGCAGCAAACAGGTGCCGGTAATCCAGGCATTGAGCTTGATATTGAGAATGCCCAGGGCGTAGCTGCACACCACAATCACCAGGGCGACGGTTTGCGAGTCGAACGTCGTACCCAAAGCGTTGTTGAGATAGGTCGCGGCCCCGGTGGCCAATACCGGCGGGATGAATAGCAACATCACCAGCACTGTGAGAAAGGTCGCATAGCCAGCCATGCCACCGAACACACGCTTGGCGTACACATATTCACCACCAGCACTGTTGTGGGCGCGACCCAGTTCGGCATAACAAAACGCGAACATCAGCGCGAGCAGGCCGGCCATCACAAACGCCAGGAACACACCACTGCCCGCCTGCTGGATGGCAAAGGGCGCGATCACAAACACGGAACTGGCCGGCGTCACTGCGGAAACGGTGATGGCCACTACATCGAAAACGCTAAGGGTAGGTTTCAACACGCCGTCGGGCGTGGGGGAAGTGCTCATATCGTTATCCTCTGTCGTTGTTCTTGGTGTGAGGCAGAAACGAAAAATGATGTTTTTCGGGATATGTTTCCCGTTGGATGATGAAGACGTTATCGCCCAGGAGCTTGTCAGCCAATTCCCCTATTGGCGTACTCCCCTTGACGGTTCCCGGCAAAAGCCGAACCCTTGAGCGATCTTTTGCTGGCGGGAGCCTGTGATATGAGCCTGTTCCGTGAGGTCGGCATGCACGCTGGCTTGGGCCGTACCGTCGCGCACATCGGTACCCAGGGTTTCTGGAAACAGTTGGTGCTGTTGTTGCACCAATGCCTGCCCTTCGATAACGCGTTGGCGATTTTCTACCCGTTGGAGGGCGCGCCCCAAGCCCTTGAGGAATACGACGCTCAGCCCAGCAGCAAACCGGCGTCGATGCTGACGTACCTCAATGGCCTGTATTTGCTCGATCCGTTTTTCCAGGCGTGTCGCGAAGGGTACTCCAGCGGTGTATACCGCCTGGAAGAAGTGGCGCCGGACCATTTCCGACAGAGTGAATACTTCCTCAATTACTTCCATGACAACGTGCTGGAAGACGAGGTGCAATTGATCCTGCAACTGCCGGGGATGGGGACATTGTCACTGTCGTTGGGGATGCAGCGGCGGTTCAGTGCAGAAGACACTGGGCTGATGACGATGATGGCGGCCTGGGTACTGCCGCTGATGCAGCAGCATTGGCAGCAAAGCACCCAGCGCGCCCCGGCCATGGACAGCCAGATCAGGGATGCCTTAAGCCAGTTCGGCTGTGGCGTGCTGTCGGACCGAGAGCTGGAAATCGCCCGCCTGGTGCTGCGCGGGTTTTCCTCCAAGGCCATGGCTGAGCGCCTGAATATCTCGCCGGACACGGTGAAAGTGCACCGTCGGCATTTGTACGCAAAGCTGGATATCTCATCGCAGCCGGAGCTGTTTTCGTTATTTATCCAGTCGCTGGGGCATGATCTGGAAAATCCGTAGAGCGATATCGACGTAAAACGGCCGGGCAGCACACGCTGCCTGACCATTTTGCGGTGAGTGGATTTAACTAAAGAATTTAACGTGATCGGCCAACAACTTTACATTATCAATACGGATGGAGAAGTTAGGCCCCTGCGCATTGACTTTCATATCCAGCGTACTCCAACCAAAAGGGCTGTGCTTTAACTGTACATCGCCTACTTCAGTGGGTGCGCGAGGCCGAATATGAATTATCTTTATCTTGTTATTCTTTACCATGTCAGACAAATCAACTTTATCTTCCCTTGGATTGAAGTTGAAAATAGTATCCGGATCATTGCTCGTAGAGTCTGTGAAGTGTTCGTACTTGAAGGTATTCGCACCTCGCGCGCCCACCAACTGGTCACTGCCACCGCCACCGACAAGCACCGAAGCCTCGTCGGGCCTGGCGTTCAGGCGTTCACGGGCGTCTGTGCCACGCAATACAGGAAGGCTGTTTTCGGGACGAGTCCACGTTCCGCCATTTGGCAAACTTTGTACTGAAGACATATGAGGTACCTTTTCATGTAATGATCAATAAAGAAGCTTCGTGAATTGCGGACGATAACTTCTCACACTGATACCTCCCTTCCAACTCGAACTGTTTTTCCTGTCGTTTCCGGAAAACAGCAAAACATCCCTTAGTCTAAGAATTCAACTGAACGTTGCTGGCCACGCTTCGTAGACCAGCAACACTTTCAAATATATTTTGCAGTACTCGACAGCGTTTGATCAGCGGCCCATACGAATCGTATTCCACACCCGCGTGCGAATCCGGTCGATATTCAGCGGCATTGATTCCAGCGCGAATAACTTGCCCATCATGGCTTCGCTTGGGTAGATCTTGGTGTCTGCCTTGATCTCAGGATCGACCAGGTTGTCCGCCGCGCTGTTGCCATTGGCGTAATGCACGGAGTTAGTAATGTCCGCCATCACTTGGGGCTCAAGCAGGTAGTTCATGAACGCGTAGCCGGCCTTTTCATCGGGGGCATCCGCAGGCATGGCCACCATGTCGAACCAGATAGCGGCGCCTTCCTTGGGGATCTGGTAACCGATTTTCACGCCGTTCTTGGCTTCCTTGGCGCGACTCTCGGCTTGCAGCACATCGCCGGAGAAGCCGACGGCCACGCAGATGTCGCCGTTGGCCAGGTCGCCGGTGTATTTCGAGGAATGGAAATACGCCACGTAAGGCCGCACTTTCATCAGCAAGGCCTCAGCCTTTTTGTAGTCTTCGGGCTTCTTGCTGTGGTGCGGCAAACCCAGGTAATTGAGGGCGATAGGCAACAGCTCCGGGCCATTGTCGAGGATGGCTACGCCGCACTTGCTGAGTTTTTCCATGTATTCGGGCTTGAAGATCAAGTCCCAGGAGTCCACCGGGGCGTTATCCCCCAGCACGGCCTTGACCTTGTCGATGTTGTAGCCGATGCCGGTGCTGCCCCACAGGTACGGGAAGCCATGGGCATTACCCGGATCGTTGTTTTCCAGAGTTTTGAGCAGCACCGGGTTGAGGTTTTTCCAGTTGGGCAACTGGCTCTTGTCGAGCTTTTTGAGGGCGCCGCCCTGGATCTGCCGGGCCATGAAATGGTTGGACGGAAACACCACGTCGTAACCCGAGTTGCCGGTCATGAGCTTGCCGTCGAGGGTTTCGTTGCTGTCGTACACGTCGTAGCTGAAACCGATCCCGGTCTGCTTCTGGAAGTTCTTCGTGGTGTCTGGCGCGATGTAGCTGGACCAGTTGTATATTTTCACCGTCTCGGCGGCCTGGCTGATAGAGGCCACCAACATCAAGGGCAACAGGGCAATGGCTTTCATGGTTCGATTTCCTGGCGGTTTTAGGGCTGTTTTTATGGCAGGCGATCAAGGATCAAAGCGTTACAGAATCAGTACGTAGGTCTTGCGAACGGTTTCCTGGATATCCCAGATCCCGGTGCTGTTGGCCGGCAACATCAGTGCGTCGCCGGCTTGTATGTGGACGATTTCACCGTTGTCGGGGGTGAAGGTGCAGCGGCCCTGGATAAAGTGACAAAACTCCTGGGATTTGATCTGGCGACGCCAACGACCCGGCGTGCATGCCCAGATGCCGGTTTCGACGCCGTCGCTGCGCTCTACGCTCAAGGTCGAGGCCACCGCAATCGGCTCGCCCAGGGGCACGGCCACGGGTGACGAGTCCGGCAGGTGGGCATTCAGCGTGTCTTTGAAGTGCGTGATGCTCATGGGTTTTTCCCGTGTAAGTGAAACGACTCAGTGCATGAACCCTTCCATGAATCCGGCCAAGCCGGTCGCCAGCTTGCGGCGCCAAGGGGCGGTGTTGGGGTTCGCCAGGACTTGGTCTTCATGGACAAAACTGCGAATGATCGCGTTGTAACCCAGCCAACGGCAGGGTTCCGGTTCCCAGGCCTTGAGCGCATCAAGGCCGCGCTCGCGGATCACCCAAGGTTGATAGGTCAGTGGCGTGTCGCGACGGAGGATCAAATCCGCCAGAGTGCGGCCACCCAGGTTGGTGGCTCCAACGCCCTCCCCGCCATAACCGCCGGACAGCGCGATGCCGGTGGTGTGATCACAGAGCATGTGCGGTCGAAAATTGCGCGACATACCAAGGTTGCCGCCCCACGAATGGGTAATCCGCACGTTCTTGAGCTGTGGGAAGAGTTCGCCGAACAGATAGCGACGTAGCTCCACTTCGCTATCGGTCAAATCGAAGTTGTGGCGAAGTTTGCCGGCGAACTGGTAACCGCCGCGGGCCCCGAACACCAGGCGGTTGTCCGCCGTGCGCTGACCATAAGTGACCTGACGGCTACTTTCGCCAAATGCCTGGCCGTGGCGCAGGCCAATCTCGTCCCAGGTGCTGGCGGGCAGCGGCTCGGTGGCGACGATCAGGCTTTGCACCGGCAACTGGTAGCGGCCCAACGGCGGCAAAGTGTTCGCGTAACCCTCGACGGCGGGCACTACCCAAGCGGCGCGGACACTGGCCTTATCAGTGCACAGGCTGCCGGACTGCCACTGGGTGACCGGACTTTTTTCGTAAATCGTAACGCCCATGCGCTCCACTGCCCGCGCCAGGCCGCGCACTAGCTTGGCCGGGTGGATCGTGGCGACGTGAGGTGCATAGATACCGCCATAGGGTTTGGCAATGCGGATCTGTTCGGCCAACTGCTGTGGGCTCAGCCAGCGATAATCCGCTTCGGTGAGGCCTTGGGCGTAGAGCTTGTCCAGGTAGGCACGCAGGCTGCCCTCCTGCTCGGGGTAACGGGCCGCGCAGTACAGCGCGCCGCCCTTGCGGTAGTCGCAGTCGATGCCTTCGCGGGCCAATACCTGGGCGACTTCATCCGGAATGCTGTGCAGCAGGTCGAATGAGGCCCGGCGTTGTTCAGGTGCCAGGCCGGCCAGCAGGCGATCTTCGCCCAGCAGGTTGCCCATCAGCCAGCCGCCGTTGCGGCCCGATGCACCGAAGCCGGCAGTTTGAGCCTCGATAATCGCAATTTTCAGCTCGGGCGCCTGGCGTTTGAGGTAGTAGGCGGTCCAAAGCCCGGTGTAGCCAGCGCCGATAATCGCCACATCGACGTCCAAGTCGTGTTCCAGGGTCGGCCGCGCCACCAGCGGGTCGTCCAGTTGGTCCATCCATAAACTGATGTTGCGCCATGCCGGCATGCCAAGCTCCCCAACCACGTTTCGATGGGGCTGATCCTAGGGCCGGCGGTTATTCGTTGTCTTGCGCGCGTGCACGCAGGGAAATTTGTTTGACGTAGGCCTTGGGCGACTGGCCGGTGTGCTGGCGGAAGGCACTGTAGAACGCCGACAACGAATTGAAACCGGCGGCAAAGGCCAGGTCGTCTACCTTGATCGGCGGGCGCGCGTTATCCAGCGCGGCGAGCAAATGCTGCAGGCGCGCCTGGTTGACGTAGCGATAGAAGCTTTGACCCAACACTTGGTTGAGCAGGTAGGAAATCTGATTGCGGCTGTAACCGCACTCCTTGGCGACTCGCTGCAGGTCCAGTTCCGGGTCCAGATAAGGCTGCTTGTGCTCGAAATACTGCTGCAGGTCATTGGCCATATGCCCCAATTGCTGGGGCGACAGGCCCAGGCGGCTGACGCTGGGGCGTTGGGCCTGGGACGGTTGTTCGTGCACCAGTGACGCGTATTCATTGACGCGCCAGATCAACCCATCGCGCACGGTGATGGCCTCGCTGGTACGGAATGACACCAGCCCATGGCCACCACGCAGGGTGATGCGGTACTGGATAAAGGCGGTATCGCCGTCAGCGCGGATGCGGTCGGTGTGTTCAATCGCTTCGTCAGCTTCGCGTGGCATGCTGGCTTGCAGGTAATCGCGCAGTTCGGCGTAACCGACTACGCGGTTCTGGAAAAAGTCGTGGTACTGGATGTCCGGGTGGTAGTAGGACATCACCCCGTCCAGATCGCGATGGCGCCAGCACAGGTGATGGCGTAATACCAGGTCGCCCGTGGCTTGGGTATGCAGGCAATCATCGTCGGGAGCGATGTCAGGCATGGTGAGCTCTGCAGCGGGAAAACCGTGGAGATTGCCGAAATTCGGTGGTGCGTTCAATGGCCAGGTGCAACTTCGGACTAATGGCCACTTGCCCATTTCTGAGCAGGACATGACCCACATCAACCGTTAGGAAAACAACCGCCGAACGGGATGAAAAAAGTCACCTCCGGTTAAGAGCGAATGCTATTTTTAAGCTCTACAACGCCAAGACCAGTGACGGTCATGGCCCCCTGCCGCGAGCTAAAGGAAGCGCTCAATGAACAAGGTGGGCAACATGAATAAAGTGACGTTCCCCAACGCCTGCCAGCTGATGCGCTGGCATTTTCATCCAATGGGCTTCGAGGGCAGCATGGACGCGCCCGGCAGCATGATCGCCCGCCTGTTTGACCGCGTCAGCGGCGAAACCCTGATTGCCATCGCCGGCATCCCTTGTGCCACGGTCATGAATGCCGCTGACGTAGAGCGGATTATCGAGGCGGTGGAGGATGAACTGGCGTCGTTTGTGCCACCGCTGTCACTGCGGGCCTGAGCGATCAGCCATCAGCCATCAGCCGCGATGATCGTCAAAAAACGCTTTCTTTCCATCTACATGCTCCGAGGCCTTCGGCATATTCACGGCCTGGCCTTCGGGCTTCTCCACATACCAATAGCAATGGCTGACCGCCCGGGTAATGCCGACGTAAGCCAGGCGCAGCGCTTCGTCTTTTTGTGCCGTGTCATAGGGTTCGCTGTCGCCAGACTTGCCCAGACCGGCCATGCGATAGACCTGGTTTTTGTAGGGGGAACGGGTGAGGTGTTGGCAATCCCCAAGCAGGAACACGGCGTCCGCCTGTAAGCCTTTGGCACTGTGATAGGTCAACTGTTTCAGCCTGCGTGCTTGAATCGGTAAGCTAGAATCCACATTAACTACAGACTGAATATGCTCTTGAATCAGTAACTTATCGCTACTTTTTCGATACAGAATTAATACCGACTCGCCCTTCTGATAATGCTCCAGCAACTGACGGCCCAGCGCCGCGTCGTCACGCTCCAGCACCTTGACCGGCTGCAACGCCTTGGGCGCGCCGCTGGCTTTGGCCTTCTTGCCGGGAATCGCCGGCGCGGTGCGCACGATGTGCTCGGCCGCATCGATAATGTGTTGGTGGCTGCGGTAATTCTCGCCCAGCATCACCCGCGTGGTGCTCGGCGACGGGAATTCCTGATTGAACTCCATGAAATACTTGGGTGAACTGCCCCGCCAGCCATAGATCGATTGCCAGTCATCGCCCACACACAACAGCGAAGAATGCTGGGCGCCACGGCCCACGTGCATCGCGGGGCCACGGCTACGGATTTCTCGCAGGCTGGCGCGGATCCACGAGACAATCTGCGGCGACACGTCCTGGAACTCATCGATCATCAGATGCGACAGCGGCCGTAACAGCGGGTCGCTAAGCAGCTTGAGGTTTTCGGGAGTGTTTTCACCGAACAGCGAGAACATGCGGTTGTAGGTCATGATCGGCGGTGACTGGTCAAGCAGATGGTCTTCCAGGGCCTTCCAGAAAATGCTCAGCGCCTCGAAGAAGAAGCGGTCCGGATCGTCCTTGGCGAAAGTCATCTGACCCACGGCGGTCGGAACGTCCAACCCAAGGTTTTCGATAAAGCCGGCCGCCATGACAAAACTGTCGAGCAACGGGGCACCAGCCAGTTCACCTTTAACCTTGTAATCAAACCCGGGGCCGGAGGACGCATCCCCAGCCAAGCTGCTTAAAAGGCGCTTGGATGATTCATAATTATCCAACCAAATTAGAGGCTTACGACAGAAAGCTTGAAACAAGGTTCGCTTCACTGCCCACTCCGCACGCAGTGACAGCTTGGCGTTGGGCCGACTGAGCTGGGCGTTTTCCCGCGAATCGAAACCCAGTACTACCCACGCGTCCAGCTCAGGGATATAGCCATGGCAATGGAACTGCGCGCCATTGATCTCAATGGTCTGGCGACTAGGCTCAATGCCTTTGATCGGCCAGGCACCTGCGCGAAACCATAGATCTTCGATTGCATCGCACAGTTCTTCATCTCGTTTAGCTGCCAGTTCGGTCACCGCCACGCGCTTTTGCACATCCGGGTGGTCACGTTCCAGCTCCTTGAGCTGCAAGCCATGCCGAGCCAGGGGCGCGATCAACGCTTGAAAGCGCGGGTGCAGCCCGTAAAGTCGGTGATAGCAGGCATTCATTTGTTGGCGCTGGGCGTCGTTGATGCGCAGGTCGAACGGATTACTGTCGGCATCCTCGAAACCTGAGCTCAGGTTCTCAAATGCTTGCAGGCGCTCAAAACCCGGCAGGCTGCGGACCATCGGCAGGATGCGCGAGTGAAAGGTGCGCACCACCGCCTGGGCTTCTTTCATGCCAAGCGGTCGACCCCACAAGCTGAGAATGTCCATAAGCTTGTTGATGAAATCCTTGCGCGACTCGCGGGTGAAGGTCACCACGGTCATCGAACTCAATTCAAAGCCCAGGTAATGGGTAAGCAACAATATGCGCAGGACCAGCGAGGTGGACTTACCTGCACCGGCCCCGGCGATCACTGAGGTGGACGGCGTATCACTGAAGATCATCTTCCATTGCGCCGCACTGGGCTGGGCATGGGCCGGCAGCAAGCGAGCCACGTCGGCCTTGATGCGTTTCTTCACGTCCGCCGTCAAGGGCAATCGCCAATCATCGAACAAACTGTCATCGACACCGGGCGCACGATGCTCTTCGGGACGAAAGTCGCGTATCAACAGGACTTGTCGACCTTCCTCGATACCATCGGCCTTGCCCTCACGATAGCCATACTCCACACCCGCTTCGTGACCGCTGCGAAAACCATCGGCCTGACCGTGCAACCAGGAAAACCGGTGCTGTGCGCGCAAACGGGTCAAGCCATGGCCAAACAGGCGTGCAGCCAGGCGTTTCAACAGAGGCATTTGCGCCAATGGGAGCAGTTCGGGGGGCAGATCAGGCTTTTGTTGCGGCACGCGGACTCCTGCGGTGAGCTGGTTTGTGACAAGTGCGCCATGGTCGCCGGAATCGGCGCTCAGTTCCAGGCAATTGCTTTGCTGTCATGCAGTTAGCCAATGAAGTGAAAGTCAAAACACCGCTAATCAATCGCTTTACCTGATAGGAATCAGGCATTTTTTACGCTTTTTATCGATCATGGCCTACGGGATCATAAGCGCCATCAACAGGAGACGATCATGCTTGAACTTCGACCTTTCAACTCGCTGGGCGGCGCCCACCATGGCTGGCTTGATGCCCATCACCACTTCTCGTTCGCCGAGTACCACGACCCCAAGCGCATGCACTGGGGCAACCTTCGCGTGTGGAACGACGACATTATCGCGCCAGGTACGGGCTTTCCACAGCATCCGCACCGTGACATGGAAATCATCACCTATGTGCGCGAAGGCGCCATCAGTCACGCCGACAACCTGGGCAATAAGGGCCGGACTGAAGCCGGCGACGTGCAGGTTATGAGCGCAGGCACTGGGATCGCCCATAGCGAATACAACCTGGAAGCGACGCCGACAAAGATTTTTCAAATCTGGATCATCCCGAACGAGGCCGGTTTGCCGCCCTCCTGGGGCGCAAAGCCATTTCCGAAAGGTGACCGCGAAGGGTTTGTCACCCTGGCCAGTGGCAAAGCCGGTGACAGCGAAAGCCTGCGCATTCGGGCTGATGCACGCTTGGTGGCAGCCAACCTGAAAGCTGGGGAAACGGCAGAGTATCGCTTGGACAGTGGCCGCCGTGCCTATCTGGTGCCAGCCACGGGAGTGATTGAAGTCAATGGCTTGCGTGCGCAAGCGCGGGACGGTGTTGCGATTGAAGATGAGCGGGTGTTGCGGGTCACGGCGATTGAAGACAGCGAGATCGTACTGGTCGATCTGGCCTGAGCTGAGTCTTCATCCCGATAAATGTGGGAGGTGGAATGTCCCCTCCCACATGGTTTTTCGGTGTTACTGGGAAATGGCGCCGTCTACCAGTACCTGGGCCTCTTCTACCAGCTGTTTGAGGTGATCTTCGCCGATAAAGCTCTCTGCGTAGATCTTGTAGATGTCTTCGGTACCCGATGGCCGTGCGGCGAACCAGCCGTTTTCGGTCATTACTTTCAGACCGCCAATGGCTTGATCGTTGCCCGGCGCGTGGCTGAGGATCTGCTGGATGCTTTCCCCAGCCAGTTCGGTGGAGGTCACCTGCTGTGGGGACAGCTTGCCCAGCAAGGCCTTCTGCGCCGGGGTGGCCTTGGCGTCGACGCGAATGGCGAACGGCTCGCCAAGGGCGTCAGTCAAGCCACGGTAGATCTGGCTCGGGTCCTGGCCTTTGCGCGAGGTCATTTCCGCAGCCAGTAGCGCTGGGATCAGACCGTCTTTGTCGGTGCTCCACACCGTACCGTCTTTGCGCAGGAACGACGCACCGGCGCTTTCTTCGCCGCCAAAACCCAGCGACCCTTCGAACAAGCCATCGGCAAACCACTTGAAGCCTACCGGAACTTCATACAGCCGACGACCAATGCGCGCGGCCACACGATCAATCAGGCCGCTGCTGACCACGGTCTTGCCCACGGCTGCATCCGCGCGCCAGTCGGGACGGTTCTGGAACAGATAATCGATGGACACGGCCAGGTAGTTATTCGGCGCCAACAGGCCGCCGGACGGGGTAACAATACCGTGGCGGTCGTGGTCCGGGTCGCAGGCGAAAGCGACGTCGAAACGCTCCTTTAGCCCGATCAAGCCCTGCATGGCGTAGCTGGAGGACGGATCCATGCGGATCTGGCCGTCCCAGTCGACGCTCATGAAGCGGAAGGTGGAATCGACTTCAGTGTTCACCACGTCCAGGTTCAGGCGGTAGTGCTCGGCAATCGCCGACCAATAGCGCACTCCTGCTCCGCCCAATGGATCCACGCCCAGGCGCAGATCAGCGCTGCGGATAGCGTCCATGTCGATCACATTGACCAAGTCGGCCACGTAGCTGTTGAGGTAGTCGTGACGATGGGTGGTGTCAGCCTTGAGTGCCTGGGCGTGGGTGATGCGTTTGACCCCGGCCAGCTTATTGGCCAGCAACTCGTTGGCTTTGGCTTCGATCCACTTGGTGACGTGGGTATCAGCCGGGCCACCATTGGGCGGGTTGTACTTGTAACCACCACTTTGCGGCGGGTTGTGGGACGGCGTAATGACGATGCCGTCCGCCAGCCCGCTGGTACGGCCACGGTTGTAGCAGATGATGGCGTGGGAAATCGCCGGGGTCGGCGTGTATTCATCACCCTCCGCCAGCATTACATGGACGCCGTTGGCCGCCAGGACTTCCAAAGCGCTCGCGCCGGCAGGCGTCGACAGCGCATGGGTGTCTAGCCCGACAAACAGTGGACCGTTGATGCCTTGGGCTTCGCGGTACAGGCAGATGGCCTGGCTGATGGCGAGTACGTGCCATTCGTTAAAGCTCAGCTCGAAGGAGCTACCACGGTGCCCCGAAGTACCGAAGGCCACACGTTGGGTGGAGATCGCTGCATCAGGCTGGCCGGTGTAATAGGCCGTAACCAGTCGCGGGATATCCACCAGCAACTGGGCCGGCGCCGGTTTGCCCGCAAAAGGACTGATTGTCATGCATAAACCTCGGATAGAAGGATCTGGAAAAATGGCAGTTTACTGAGAGTTCGACTACGGCGCGACGGTATCGATCCTACAACCGTAAGAGAAATTTCACCCAGTCTGCGCCTGCCGCAGTGCGTCACTCAACGCTACCAGTGCAATATCCAGATTAGGCTGCCCGTGAAAGGTGTGACTCAAGCGCAGGTTTTGTTGATGCAGCCCGCTGACACTGAACAACTCGCCGGGCGAGATCACTACCTGCCGTCCCAGCAACCGCTGGAATGCCTGACGCATGTCCACCGCACGGCTGGAGGCCAGCCAAAAGGCGGCACCGGCGGCAGGCATTCGATAGGTCACCTGGTCGCCCAAGTGCTGCTCCAGGCGCTGACTCATTTGCACGGCCTGCTCGCTCAGCTGCTGGCGCAGTACGCGCAGGTGCTGGTCCAGTCGCCCGCTTTGGTACAGGCGGGCAATCGCTCGCTGACGGATCGACGATAAGCGGAATGAGCGCAACAAGAATTGACGCTGTAGCTCGTTGCTAATGCGTCGGGACAGCAGATACCCATAAGGAGCTTCAGAACCAAGCACCTTCTCGAACGAAGAAAATACAATCAGCCGCTCAGGGTTCACTAATTCGCGCAATGCCGTGTGCGGCGCTTCGAAACCCAGCTCACCGAAGGTGTCGTTTTCCAGCAACCAGCAACCGTGTTGTTCCAGCAGTTGTGCAACGTAAAGACGCTCGTCAATGGACATAGCCACCCCTGACGGCAGGCTTACCGAAGACGAGAGCAACACCAACTGCACCGACTCATCGCGTAGCAGTCTGGCCAACGTGTTCCGGTCAATACCGCCCTCCTTCGTCCAGGGCAACTCGATAATGCGCACCCCAGCACCCTGCAACAACCGCAGGATCACCCAATCACAGGGTGACTCCACGATGACGGTAGTGCCCCGCAGGCCCAGCACTTCGATCAGAATATCCAGCACACCGCGAAGGTCGGCACCGATATACACATCGTCGGCATGCCAGCAGCGCGTAGCTGAAGAGGTATAACGTGCCGCCAGCGCCGCACGTAACTCCCACACACCACATGGCTGGGACCATGGCTGCAACTGCGGCGGATACTGGCGCACCAACTCCCGCTCCAGTCGCAGCAGCGTTTCATCCAGCGCCCCCAGCAAGGCCGGCTCGTCACCACTGAAGACCGCCATACCAGGGCGCCGAGCGGCAGCGTACAAGCGGTCGAGCAAATCCCCTCCCGCCCACGGCATCGGGTTTGCGGACATTGGCCAGGCGTAATAACCGGACTTGGCCACCGAATAGACCCTGCCCTCCTTCTCCAGCAGCGCATAGGCATACTGAATCGTCGAAATCGACACATTCAGGCGCCCGGCCAACTGCCGCAGGGACGGCAGTTTTACCCGGGTGTCGGTGCTGACTTCGTTGATCAGACTGATCATGTAGCGATAGACCGCCTGATACGCGAAATCCGCCTGACGCTCGCCACGCAGCGTCATCGACCGAACAATGGCACGGCCTGAGCCGCAATTTGGACGGCACCGTCTTGGCGTACGTCTTTCGCACTGACCACCTGCCGTTTGCGGTACAGATGCTGCAACAAGGGCAAGGGCAAGCCGCTGGTGTCCATTACCCACTGCTGCAGCATCTCGGCGCAGGGCTTGCCTTGCAGGACTTTGTGCAATTCGGGCAGTGCCACCAGCATGCCCGGATGGCATTGGCGCAAGTAACCCTCCAAGCGCTGGCCGTGATCAAGAAAGGGAGAGAACAGCATGCAGATCAGCTGAGTTTCATCCAGGCCAAAAAATTGCTGGGCGTAGGTGCTCGACAGCATCCGCCCTTCAGGGGTCCCAGCCTGAGCCAGCACGTCTTCAGGCATACGCAGGCGACGCATGTAGGCATCGGCCTGCTGGATAAAACCGTCGACACCGTCTTCATAATCCAGTTCATGCAGAAACTCGGCCTGCAGCCCGCGCAGATGAGCCATCAGCAACGGATTGGAATAGGCCGGATGGCTGAAGTGAAAGCCCAGCGGGTCTGGAACGTAAGCCATGAACTCAGTCAACAAGGGGGCCGACGCCATATCGACATCTTCCAGCAGATCGGCGATGCCGATGTAGGCCAAGTGACGGTGCCCGGCCTTGCTGGGATTATCGTTGGCGGTGTATTCCTCACCGAATACATCACGGTAGTAACCGGTGCTGCACTCGTCCATGCGCGCAAACAGCGCGTTGAGCGACAGCGAGCTGCTCTTGGGAACAGCGATACCCGCACGTTGAGCAGTTTGCTTGAACCAGGCTAAAAACTGACTCTGCTTACGGGGTGAATCACCGCTGACCAGCGCATGGACGCCTCCGTTGTAAGTGGTGACGCGCTGGTAAAAATCACCGACCGCCAAGTAGGTGTCGTTGCACAACGTAGCGCGACAGTCCCCGGCACTCACGTGGCCCACCATCAACATATTGCGCTGGCTGACCTCCCGCCCGATCGCTGACGCGGGGCGCAGATGGTTGAAGGGCTGCACTTCCCGATTTTCCACCATCAATAACTCCACGCGCGGGTCGTCGTGGAGAAACAGCCGGCCGTAGCCGCGATTGAGGGTATCGAGTTGGCCCTCGGTCATGCCTGCGTGCCGTAACGTCGCGACCCTGAGGTGAAAGGTACGGGGTGCCCGACCGGCAATGGTCAACTGGGCGGCGCGCAGCAATGCCAGGGAGTAACTGCTGACTTCACCGCCACCATGGGCCACCAGCACTTTGAAATCCCCAACCTGCTCCATGCCCCCTGCTGCGACAACGATTCGCTGCACCAATAACTGCAGGGCGGTACGGCCTGCGCGAGTAAAGTGCCCAATCAAACGTTGCAGAACTTGCTGGTAGACATGATTCATAGCCTGTTCGTGAATAGTGCTCATAGTTCTACTACCTGAGTTGAAATATCAGTTTCAAGCAACTGCTGACAGTGTTTGCTCGACCTATTTTGCGTGTAGGAAAATCGCGCACCGCATTGTGCGCCGATGATTAAACACTAGCACCGCGCAACAAAACGACAGGGATCGCCAGGGGTTTATCCCTCACCCTTAAAAACCCATAACCAAATGAATTTAAAGGGAAATCCAGAAAAACTAACTAGACTTAGGACTCTTCCGACAAGTTCCTACACATTTTTAATCAGCCTTTTAAAGAGGCGTCCGACAAATAGACTCAAACAACTTTCCCTTTTGCAGGGCAGGTACGACTTATGAAGGCTCCTTCCGTCACGAGCCCGTGTGCGCGCCACACTCATAGTTCGAATAAGTATCTGCAGAGTTTTCATAGATTCAATCATTGCTCAATCCTTGAGATGAAAGTGAAGACGCAATTATCAAGGCTGGAATAATGATTAATAGATACAGAAGCCCGCCTAAAACCAGTTCAGATGAGCGCGGGATGTCGCGTAAGGGACGCACAAACAACAACGCCGCACTGGGATTCAGCGCGGCGTCAGGGAGGAAGAGCAGGATTTGGGGGCTAAAGTGCCGAATCGGCACCTTCTGGGGCGAGCGGGTTAAGCCCTGTCAAATGGCGTATTTGCCCCATTCACTCAGGCACCGGAACACTCATTTACGAATACTCCTACAGCTCAAACAGCCGCAACCTGCAAAGCAACTCGCTCGCGGCACGGGCATTCGTCCATATAACGGTGCGCTTCCACGAACTGGTTGAACGGAAACACCGTGGTTTTCAGTGGAAGCAGCACGCGGTCGGCGGTGAGTTGGTTGATATCACGCAACGCACGTTGCAATGCCACCTGGTCCTGAATGATGCCCAGCTCCGGTTTACCGGTGAAATTACCGATGCAGTGCACGAAGAACTGAATGTTCTTCTGGAACGCCGCACACGCGGGGAATGGCGTCTGGTTGCCGCCCTGCAAGCCATACAGCACCAAACTGCCACGGGGCGCCAGCACATCGCCGAGCAATGACATCTGCGGGCCACCCAAGCCATCGAACACCACGTCAACGCCACGGTTGTCGGTGAACTTGTTGATTTGCATCAGCAGGTCCTGCTCTTCGGTGACGATCACCTTCTCGGCCCCGAGGGACAGCAGGTACTCACGCTCAGCGCTGTCCTTGGTTGCGGCAATTACCCGCACACCCAGGGCCTTACCCAGCTGGACAAAGGAAGGGCCGGCGCAATGGCTCGCATCGGTGACCAGGGCAAATTGCCCCGGTTTGACCCGAGCCAGATCCATATAAGCAAAGTAAGCAATCAACAGCGGCGTGTAATGCACGCTCGCTTCAATAGGGCTCAGCACGTCCGGGTAGCGAGTCAGGGCTGAACGGGGCATGACGATTTGTTCGCCATACACCGGGTAATCATTGGGGCTCTCGGCCGGAAAACTGGCCACCTTATCGCCCACAACCAAGTCGTCCACGCCCTCGCCAAGGGCGACGACCACCCCAGCCATCTCGTGGCCAAGGCCAGATGGAAGACGGGCGTGGGAAGACGCCAGGTTCTGGCGCCACAAAATGTCATACCAACTGATGCCAATCGCCTCGACACGCACCTGCACTTCGCCCGGTGCAGGCTGCGCGGCTGCATGCTCTTCGCATTTGAGCACCTCGGCCGGACCAAACTTGTGAAAACGGATCGTGCGGGACATCGCAAACCTCGTCAAAGTAACCTCTAATGCCATGAACTTTATCTGGGCTTTGCGGGTAAGACCACAGGTCGCCATTAATAGTCGACATGCCTGTCATCGATTCCACGCCTGAGGAATAGACCCCAACTATCGTAGGAAAACTCAATTATCCTGTGCAGAGTACCAGCCTTTCCCCGTAAGATTAATGCTGGTCATCGTTTCCATGTGGCCGCTCACGTCAAGCTAGCTGACTCTTCCAGGACACAAGATGAACCGTAACGACCTGCGTCGTGTCGACCTTAACCTCTTGATCGTATTCGAAACCTTGATGCATGAGCGCAGTGTGACCCGTGCCGCCGAGAAACTCTTTCTCGGCCAGCCAGCCATCAGCGCGGCATTGTCGCGGCTGCGTGGTCTGTTTGACGACCCGCTGTTTGTACGCACCGGGCGCAGCATGGAGCCATCGGCCCGAGCGGTGGAAATCTTCGCCCTGCTCTCGCCGGCCCTCGACTCAATCTCAACCGCCGTCAGCCGCGCCGCCGAGTTCGACCCGGCAACCAGCACCGCCGTGTTCCGCATCGGCCTGTCCGACGATGTCGAATTCGCCCTACTGCCTCAACTGCTCAAACGCCTGCGAGCTGAAGCGCCAGGCATCGTGCTGGTGGTGCGTCGCGTCAACTACATCCTGATGCCGGGCCTGCTGGCCTCTGGCGAAATCTCCATCGGCGTCAGCTACACCGCCGACCTGCCGGCCAACGCCAAACGCAAAGTGTTGCGCCGCAGCCTGCCCAAACTACTGCGCGCCGACAGCGTGCCCGGCTCCCTGAGCCTGGACGACTTCTGCGCCCGCCCCCATGCCTTGGTATCGTTTGCCGGTGACTTGAGCGGGTTTATCGATGAAGAACTGGAAAAGCTCGACCGCAAGCGCCATGTGGTGCTTGCCGTGCCGCAGTTCAACGGTCTGGGCACCCTGCTGGCGGGCACCGATATCCTCGCGACCGTACCGGATTATGCGGCTGAAGCGCTGACATCCGCCGGCGGCTTGCGCGCCGAAGACCCACCGTTGCCGGTGCGCTCGTTTGAACTGCACATGGCGTGGCGTGGGTCGCAGGACAATGATCCGGGGGAGCGGTGGTTGCGGTCGCGGATTCAGATGTTTTTTGGCGACCCTGACAGTCTTTAGGGTTCGCCTGACAGGCTGTCCGGCCGATCAACCCCACCTCCATGCTCACGTCCTTTCAGTGCATGTGGCCAAAGTACGACACCACACTCCACCGAGTTCGCGCTGCGCACTGGACCATTGCCCATGAGCATTTGGCAGTCACAGCGCCACTGCGTCGGGCATGGCAATACGGGTGCGCCGCTCATTCAGGGCAAATACCGTCATTGCCAGCGCCGCAATCGCGCCGGGGATGGCGAAGGCCATGAAATTCAGTTGCAGAGGCAGTTCGATCGCCATCAGCGCGCCGCCTAACAGCGGGCCGACAATCGCGCCATTTCGACCGATGCCGGACGCCCAGCCCAGGCCTGTGGCGCGAATCGACAAGCCGTAGAGCTGCGCAGCCCCCGCGTACAGCAGGATCTGCGTACCAATGGTGGTAGCACCCGCTACGAAGATCAGCAGGTACAGGACCGGCATCGGGCTGTTGATGCCCAGCAGGCTGATCGAGACCATGGCGGCGGCGAAGAAGCAGATCACAACTTTCACCAGGTTCAAGCGGTCGCCCAAACGGCCGCCCAGCAGCGCCCCGGCCATGCCGCCCAGGTTCAGCGCGATCAGGAACGACAGGCTCGACCCCAGGCTGTAACCGGCGCCGGCCATCAGCTTGGGCAGCCACGAACTCAATGCATAGACCATCAGCAGGCAACAGAAAAACGCGACCCAGATCATCGCCGTACGCACCGCCAGGCCATGGCGGAACAGCTCCACCACCGTGGCGCCTTTACCTTTGCTGTCGGCGATCACCAGCGCATCTTCGACCTCGATCCTGGTGCCTGGCGACAACCGATTAAGCAGCGCGCGAGCCCTGTCTTGTTGGCCCTGGCGGATCAGGAAGCCGATGGATTCAGGCAGCCAGTAAACAATCAGTGGCAACAGCAGCAGCGGAATCACCGCCACAAAAAACATCGACTGCCAACCATAGGCCGGCAGCATGAAAATCCCAACGCTGGCGGAGAGCATGCCGCCCAGGGAATAGCCGCTGAACATGAAGGCCATCAGGGTGCTGCGGAATTTCTTCGGCGCGTATTCGTTGATCAGCGCCGCCGCGTTGGGCATCAACCCGCCGCAGCCGAGCCCGGCGATAAAACGGCAGATACCGAACTCGGTTGGGCTGCTGGCAAAGCCATTGGTCACGGTGGCGAGACTGAACAGGGTGAAACAGAACACGATGCCTTTCTTGCGCCCGAAACGGTCCGCCAGGGTGCCGAAAATCAGCGCACCGAACATCATGCCGAACAGCGCATAGCTGCCCAGGGCGCCAGCCTGCAACGGCGTCAGCCCCCACTCGCGCATGATTGACGGCAGGACCACGCCGTAGATAAACAAGTCATAGCCGTCAAAGATCAACAGCAAGGCACACAGGCTCACGATCAACCAGTGGAAGCGGTTGAATGGGGCATTATCGATAATCGAATGGACATCATGGCTACGCATGGCAGTGCTCTCTTTATTGTTGTTGTGAGTCAGTGTCAGCAGATGGAAAAAGCCTTAGCCGAGGTCGCCGCCGCCCACCGGCAAGGTCACGCCGGTGATGTAGGAAGCCTCGTCGCAGGCCAGGAACAGAATCGCGCCAGCTTGTTCGTCGATGCTGCCGTAGCGTTTCATCGGGCTGCTGTCGAGGGTCTGGTCGACGATCTGCTGGTACCACACGCGCTCCTGCTCGCTCTGCGGCTGGCTGTTGCGCGGGATGCGCCGTGGCGGTGCCTCGGTCCCGCCGGGCGCGGTGGCGTTGACCCGAATCCCGCTGCCGGCAGTCTCCAGGGCCAGGCAGGCCGTCAAGGCATTCACGCCGCCCTTGGCCGCGCCGTACGGCACGCGATTGACCCCACGCGTAGCCACGGAAGACACGTTGACGATGGCGCCTTCGCCCTGCTCCAGCATGTAGGGCAGCACGCAATGGCAGCACCACAACGTAGGGAACAGCGAGCGGCGCACTTCGGCCTCGATTTCGGCCTCGGCGTAATGCTCGAAAGGCTTGGCCCAGATGGTCCCGCCGACGTTATTGACCAGCACGTCGATGCGCCCGAAACGGGCCGTGGCGGCGGCCATCACCCGCGCGCACTCGCTGTATTGTTCCAGGTCGGCGGTCAGCAGCAGCGCTCGCTCATGCTGCAATTCATGCACAAGCTCGGAGCGATCCACCGCGACCAGCCAGGCGCCCTCCTCCAGCAAGCGCTCGGCGACACGCCGACCGATCCCTTGGGCAGCGCCGGTGACCAGCGCGACCTTGTTGTTAAACCGTTGAGTCATGGGGCAGTCCTCAGGCGGCATCGCACGTGGCGACGGCGTTAGGGGTGAATTTCTCGTAATGGAAGCTGGCCGGGGTCACGCCCTGCTGCTTGAAGTGCTCGCGCACCGCATCGACCATCGGCGGCGGGCCGCACAGGTACACGTCGACATCGCCGCCATTGAGGGCTTCGTCAGCCATGTGCTGAGTCACATAGCCCTGGCGCGGGTGAGTGGTGTGCGGATCAGCCACGCAGGTCACCAGGTTGAAGTCAGGCAAACGCGCGGTAAAAGCTTGCAACGCTTCGACCATCACCAGGTCCTGATCCCGCGTTACGCCGTAGATCAACCGGATCGGGCGGGTTTCCTGGCGCTGCGCGAGCACTTCAAGCATCGACAGGAACGGCGCCAGGCCGGTACCACCGGCCAGTAACAGCAGCGGCCGCACCACCTCACGCAGGTAGAAACTCCCCAGCGGGCCGGTGATCGCCACGCTGTCGCCCGGCTGGGCGCGCTCGAGCCAGCTGCTCATCAACCCGCCGGGCACGTGCTTGATCAGGAAGCTGGCGCGCGTGTCGCCCGGGCGACTGCTGAAGGAGTAAGCGCGTGTCTGCCCACTGTCGGGCACGCTGATATTCACGTACTGGCCGGGCAGGAATACCGGCGCCTGGTCCAGCTCGAAACTCGCCTCCAGCGCGGCATCGGCATGTCGGGTGATGCCGGCCAGCGTCGCGGTAAAGTGCGTAGTGCCGGTCTTGCACGCGCTGGACGGCACCGGCACAGCGATCACGCAGTCGGACTGCGGCACCATCTGGCAGGTCAGTACCTGGCGCGCCTGCGCTTCGTCGGCGCTCAGGGCGTCGTCGATATAGTCGTCGCCCAAGTCGTAGGCGCCGGTTTCACAGCGGCATTTGCAGGTGCCGCATACACCGTCCGAGCAGTCCATGGGCAGGTTGATGCGTTGGCGGAAGGCGGCATCGAGCACCTTTTCCCCCACCTTGCAGTCGATGAAGCGGGTCACCCCATCCTCGAAGTTCAGGGCAATGGCATACGTCATGGCGGTGTCCTCAGATGTGGTAGATGTCGATGACCTGGTGGATGTAGTCGTTTTTCAGCACTACCTTCTTGCGCGTGATCAGCGGCTGCTCGGCACGGATGTCGAGGCGATAGAAGGAGGTACCGAAATAACTGTCGGTGGTTTTGTAGCGGTGGCTGAGGGTGTGCCAGTTGAAACGCAGGTCCACCTGCACGCCGTCGTCGGCCAGCACTTCGAGGTTGCACAGCATGTGCACGGTGCGCGGCTCGGGCGTGCTGGCGCTGGAGCGCTCGGTCTTGATGCGGAAGATACGGTCTTCCAGGCCGTCACGGTTGGGGTAGTAGATCAGCGAGATTTCGCGCTGCGGGTCTTCGGTGAGGGTGTCGTGATCGTCCCAGGCGGGCATCCAGAACTCGGCCTTGGGCGAATAGCAGGCCAGCCAGTCATCCCATTGTCGGTCGTCGAGCAGGCGCGCTTCACGGTAGAGAAAATCCAGCAGGTGGTCACGGGCAAGGCTCATGGCTGCACCTCGCGGTCGCTGGCAATCAGCCCTTGCTGTTCGCGCTCGATCGCACGCTGCAGGCTTTGGGCCCAGTGCGCATGCTGGCGCACAAACAAGCCCTCGTCCTCGGTCTTGACCCCGCTGAGCTGCGGTTGCATGCCCATGGCCAAGGCATTTTCGTCCGCGCCTTCGACCCACTGCCTGGCGCCACGGCTCAAGTCATTCCACAGGGTGCTCGCGCCCTGGTAACCGGTCTGGCAGGCGCGGAATTCCTCGAGGTCATCCGGGGTGCCCATGCCGCTGACGTTGAAGAAGTCTTCGTACTGGCGAATCCGCGTGGCGCGCTCCTGGGCGTTTTCGCCGATGGGCGCCATGCAATAGATTGTCACTTCGGTTTTATCCACGGCGAGGGGGCGCACCACGCGGATCTGGGTCGAGAACTGGTCCATCAGGTACACATTGGGGTAGAGGCAGAGGTTGCGGGTCTGGTCGACGATAAAGTCGGCGCGCGCCTGGCCCAGGCGTTCGGCCAAGGCCTCGCGGTGAGCGTGCACCGGGCGAACTTCGGGGTTGAGCAGGCGCGTCCACAGCAGGATATGCCCGTGGTCGAAGGCGTAGACGCCGCCCAGGCTTTTCGACCAGCCATTGGCGTCGACGGTGCGCGTGCCTTCGGCTTCGTAATTGCGCCGGCCCATGGTCGCCGAGTAGTTCCAGTGCACGGAGCTGACGTGGTAACCGTCGGCGCCATTTTCGATTTGCAGCTTCCAGTTGCCGTCATAGACATAGGATGAGCTGCCGCGCAGCACCTCCAGGCCCAAAGGAGCCTGGTCGACCATCTGATCGATGATGACGCGGGTTTCGCCCAGGTAATCGCTGAGTTCCGGCACCGCATCGCTGAGGCTGCCGAACAGGAAACCGCGGTAGTTTGCAAAGCGCGCCAGGCGCTTGAGGTCATGGGAGCCGTCGCAGTCGAAACTGTCCGGGTAGGCGCCGGTCTTCGCGTCCTTTACCTTGAGCAGCTTGCCGGCGTTGCTGAACGTCCAGCCATGGAAGGGGCAAGTGAATGAGCCCTTATTGCCTTGTTTGCGCCGGCACAGCATGGCGCCGCGATGCGCGCAGGCGTTGACCAGACCATGCAGCGCGCCGTGTTTGTCACGGGTGATGACCACCGGCTGGCGGCCGATCCAGGTGGTGAAGTAATCGTTGATCTCCGGCACCTGGCTTTCATGGGCCAGGTAGATCCAGCCGCCTTCGAAGATGTGTTTCATCTCCAGGGCAAACAGGTCGGGATCGGTAAAGATGTCGCGGCGGCAGCGGAACACCCCAGTGGCGGGGTCTTCCTGTACGGACTCGCGCAATTGGCAGGCGAGTCGGTCGAGTGTACTGATCATGGGGCGGGCCCTCCGTTGTTCTTGTATCAGGCACCCTCACCGTACGTGTTCGCCCTGCGCGTCAATATCCGCTGCCTGCACATCGCTATCCGCCAGGCGCATGTCGCTTAACGATGGCGTTTCCAGGTCTGCGACGGCAGTTCGCCGAAGCGTTTGCGATAGGCCTCGGAAAACCGCCCCAGGTGCATGAAGCCATGGTCCAAAGCCACCTCGGTCACGCTGCGCGTGCTGCTCAGTTGCAAGCGTGCGTGCACCCGTTCGAGCTTGCAGCGGCGTACATAGTCGCGCGGTGACAGCCCCACCTGGCGCGCAAACAGGCTGTACAGCGAACGTTCGCTGACGTTGGCCACGGCCATCAACTGCTCGACGCTGATGTCATCGCCCAGGTGCTGCTGGATAAATTCGCGCACCGCTTCAAACCCACCGCCGTGGGCAGCCTGGGGGATCACCCGCAACACGTTGCTGCCCAGCAATGCCAGCAGCTTGTTGGCCAAGATGCGTTCGTACAGGCCCTGCATGTGGGGCTCGGCAGCGTTTTCCGCCTCATGACAGATCAGCCCGAGCAACGGCAGGAAGCCGCCCATTTCACTGAGCGC
This sequence comes from Pseudomonas sp. Irchel 3H9, assembly GCF_900187495.1. Classification (NCBI taxonomy): domain Bacteria; kingdom Pseudomonadati; phylum Pseudomonadota; class Gammaproteobacteria; order Pseudomonadales; family Pseudomonadaceae; genus Pseudomonas; species Pseudomonas sp. Irchel 3H9. The sequence goes on from NZ_FYDK01000002.1 coordinate 958,089, forward strand.
GTGGCGGGCCGTCGCGAAGCGGATACCCACCTGCGGCAGGCTCCAGTGCTGCTCCAGGCAGGCGTTTTCCAGCAGGCGCACCGGCAGTTTGATGATGAATTTCTCGCAGTCGGCGGAATAGGTCAGGTCTACCGGGTCGTCCGGGTTGATCAGCAGGATTTCCCCCGGCCCGAACACGTCATTCTCGCCACGGGAGCTGGAGCGGCAATGCCCGCTCAACAGGATCTGCAGGTGATAGATGGTCTCCAGCGCCACCGATGTGACCCGCACGGGTGCGCCGTAGCTGATGCGGCACAGGTCCAGGCTGGCGAAGGTGCGATGGCTGATACTCGCCCGGGGCCGGCCCTTGGGAGGCAGGCGAATGCAGTGGCTGCCCACGTGCTGGTTGACGTAGTCCGACACCGCGTAGGCATCGGCGCCCTGGAAAATCTGGCTGCGCTCACTCAATAGCACGGTCATGGTTGCGGCTCTTTTATAGTTATTGGGCTCAGGCTGACGCCTGGGTAGGGGGGCGTCCAATATGGATAAAGTCTGAAGGGATACCCTGGAGGTATTGTCGGGCGTTCTGCGCCAGGCTTTCAGCGCTGCGTCGGGGCGCACAGGGCTTGAGGTGAGAATGTTGGCCTAAAACTTTGAAACAATACGCTTGGCCGGATTGGACGGGGACCTAGCGATACCCCCGCGCCTGAACATCGAACAACTCGGCATAGCGCCCACCCGCTACCATCAGCTGTTGATGGCTGCCCTCCTCCAGGATTCGCCCGCCGTCCAGCACGATGATGTGATCGGCATTGCGCACGCTGGAGAATCGATGGGAAATCAACAACGTCATGCGGCCCTTGGCGTGCTCGCGAAAGTGCTCGAACACCGCTGCCTCTGCGCCGGCGTCCAGCGCAGCCGTCGGCTCGTCAAGAATCAGCAGATCTGCCTCCTGGCGCATATACGCGCGTGACAAGGCGACTTTCTGCCATTGCCCACCCGACAACTCCTGGCCACCAAGCCAGCGCCCTAACTGTGTGCCGTAGGCCCTGCTCAGGCGCTCGATGAATTCGGCGGCCACCCCCTGGGTGGCGGCCGTGCGCCAGCGCGCCTCATCATTCAGCGCATCGACGTCACCCACTCCAAGGTTCTCGCCGACGGTCATCTGGTAGCGGATGTAATCCTGGAAAATCACCCCAATGCGCTGGCGCAGTGTCTGTTCATCCCAGTCTTGCAAGTCGCTGCCATCCAGCAGAATGCGCCCCTCGTGCGGGGTATACAGGCGCGTGAGCAGTTTGATCAGGCTGGTTTTGCCCGAGCCATTCTCGCCCACCAGGGCCAGGCTTTGCCCAGGCGCCAAATGCAGGTTGATGTCAGTCAATGCCTGCCGCTCAGCGCCGGGGTAACTGAACCCCACGTGCTCGCAGCGCAGACCGTCGCCGGGACGCGCGCCCTGGGTAAGGCGGCCACTCGGCACGACCACAGGGGTTAGCAGGTACTCATAAAGGTCCGACAGAAACAGACTGTCGTCATACAGGCCGGCAATCGCGCTGAGGCTGGCGGTGATTGCGCTTTGCCCCTGCTTGAACAGCACGATGTACATGGTCATCTGTCCCAGGGTGGTCTGGCCGCGCACGGTGTCCAGCACCACCCAGGCGTAAGCCACATAAAACGCCGCGGTGCCCAGCAGTCCCAGGGCAAAGCCCCAGGCATCCCGACGCACCGTCAACTGGCGGTCCTCGGTGTACAAGCGCCGGGCGTTGTCGCGGTAGCGCTTGAGGAACAGCGGCGCCAGGCCGAACAGCTTGACCTCTTTGGCATGGGTCTCGTGGGACAGCAGCGATTCCAAGTAATTCTGCTGACGGGTCTCGGGCGCGCGCCGGTGGAACAGGCGAAATGCATTGCCCGAGAAATGCGTCTCGGCGAAGAACACCGGTAAGGCGCCGACCACCAGAATCACCAGCGCCCACGGCGAAAAGTGCACTAACAGCACGGCAAAGCTGATCAGCGCGATCAGGTTCTGCACGAGCCCCAGGCCCTTGGTGACCAGGCTCAGCGGCCGTGTCGAGGCGCCCTGACGCACGCGCACCAGCTTGTCGTGGAACTCGGCGTCTTCAAATTGCAGGAGTGAGAGGGTCTGGGCTTTCTCCAGAATCATCAGGTTGACCTTCACCCCCAACTGCACCCGCAGCAACGATTGCTGCATTGACAACGCGCGCTGGGCGGCGGCCAGCAGCGCCAACACGCCCGCCTCGGCCAGCACGTACTGCATCACTGGCCACACGGGCGCCTGGCTGCCGGCTGCATGAATCTGCATCGCGTGCACCACGCCATCGACAATACGCTGGCCGATCCAGGCAGCCAGCGCAGGTAATAGACCGGCAACGATGGTGGCCAGCAGCAGGCCTATGAATAAGGGACGCGACGTCTCCCACACCAGCTTCAGTGCCCTGCGCGCCTGGATGGAAAACGCGCTCAATCGATTGAACAGCACCATGAATGGCATGGACTCCGTGTGGGGGCTGGGGTGAGATGGGCGGATTATGACAGGCGATGACGTTGCGCACATCCAACGGCGAGGCGACAGGGGCAAGTGGTGGAGCAAGGGGCAACCACGGCAGATTCTCGGCGCGCCGCAGCATGACTCCACCCGCGCCTTGATCGCCGCCGCGCCGGCGTTCGCCAAGCGCCGCCAGCCACTGGCCCGGCCGGACCCGACGCAGCCGCCGATCCTGCAACTGCAAAACGTTGGCAAGACGTTCGCGCTGCCCAAGGTCAGGGCGAAGACGCGACCTTTGTGGCGCTGGAGGACCTGAGCCTGCAGGTCTACCCCGGGCAGACCCTGGCGATTGTCGGCGAGTCAGGCTCAGGCAAAAGCACTGCGCTGCGCATCGCCCTCGGCCTGGAAAACCCCAGCTGCGGGTGGGTGTGGTTCGAGCAACAGGACGTCACCGAGTAAGCACCCCTTTTCTCAACGATTTGCTACCCCGGCAATTTCAATTGCGGCGTAACAGCGTATTCGGCGCCACACCAAATGCCTTGCGAAACGCATGGCTGAAATGGGAAAAGTCAGAAAACCCGAAGTCCAGCGCCGCCTCGGACACGCTGCGTACCTGGCCGCGTTCAATCGCTTCTCGACTGGCAATCAGGCGCTCTTTCCAAATCTCTGCAACGGGGGTTTTCTGGTAGCGTGCGAAGGCCCGTGTAACGGTGCGGGTGGACACATTGTGGGCTTTGGCGATGGCTTCAATCGACAGGTCCGGCTCGGTCAAGTGTCGTTGGATGTACTTCATGATGCGGCCGTAGAGGTCCATTTCCTGGTGGCTTGTTTTCAGGTCCTGGAGTTCCAGGCTGATCACAAGCAGATCAAGCAACGTACTTGAGTAACGATTCGAGATGCGCTCATCCTGCAGCGACGCAGGCGTGCTCGCGGCCTGATGCAGCATTTCGCGTAAGGGAACTACGCCGGGACGCCGGTCGTCGAGGACCATCGCGGTGTACTCGGCAATACGCGGCAGGCGCTCGGTGAGCAACGCTCTGGGAATACGGATCAAGTGGTTTTCGGTACCACCCAGGCTGAAGCGAAACGCCTGAGTTGCGTCATAAAGAAACAAATTGCCAGTTGCCAGGCTGGCTTTTCTTGAGCCTTGTTCTATTTGCCCATGACCATTTCGAGCGAAACCCAACCATAAATCTTCGGCCGGACCGCTGCGCAGGTGCTGCTCGGAACGCTCCCAGTAGTGCAGCGGCGAAGACAGCGAGCAGATGTCCAATTCGCCGACTGTATTAACGGTGAGCGAGCCATCAAAGCTGCTCTGGGACAAGGGTTTGCTATCGGCGGCCAGGCAGTGGCGACAGACCACTTCTTTCCAATAATCAAACCGACGTGGTGCCGGAACAGCAAGGGTCGAATACTGAGAGTTTGGGTTCATGACACTGACCTCGACAACGATGCAAGAGGCGCTGGAGACGTTGTAACGTGCGACCAATTTTCAGCTATGAAAGGCAATTAACAGGCCAAGCGCAGTAGCAGGCCTGCTTGAGTACGCTGCCATGTGATGTCCCTCGCGACTTTCGGCAGCCTTCGGAGGCTGTCGCACGGTGCAGCCATCACCATTTAAGGGCATCGCACGTCACTCGGTCGGCTCACGCGCACCAGCGCGGATCACGGGTGAACGTCAGCCTCAGCCTTGTCTTTTCCAACCAAATGGTTGTCTCGCCGAACAAAGCGCCCCCTCCTCGCCCAGCCTAATTTCCACCTCACAGCAGCTCATTCATCCGCTGATGAGGCACGCCATGCATCGACACGACTCAAAACGATTGGCTGATTCCTCCTGGCTTCTGCAGAGGCGCGACCTTGCGCCTGAAGAGTCGGCTTATTGGTTGATTGAATGGAGTGCTATGCAGCTGCTGCAGCGACGGCAGATCGCCAAGCGCGACCCGCCACCGACGCGCTGACGCCCAACCGTAGGCCTGAACGAAAATAACGAGGAGCTCAAGATGGAATCTGCAATCGACACACATCTCAAATGCCCGCGCACCCTGTCCCGCCGTGTACCGGACGAGTATCAACCGCCGTTCCCTATGTGGGTCGCACGCGCTGACGAGCAACTGGAACAAGTGGTGATGGCCTATCTTGGCGTGCAATATCGCGGCGATGCCCAGCGCGAGCCTGCATTGCAGGCAATGCGTCACATCGTCAGCAGTTTCAGCCTGCCAGATGGCCCGCAGACTTACGATTTGACCCACCACACCGACAGCAGCGGCTTTGATAATTTGATTGTGGTCGGGTACTGGAAAGACCCGGGCGCCCACTGTCGCTGGTTGCGCTCACCCCCAGTGAATGACTGGTGGAGTTCGGCGGATCGGCTCGGTGAAAGCCTTGGTTATTTCCGCGAAATCACCGCGCCGCGCACCGAGCAGTTCGAGACGTTGTACGCGTTCCAGGAGAACCTGCCCGGTGTCGGCGCGGTAATGGATACGACCAGCGGAGAGATCGAAGAGCACGGTTACTGGGGTTCAATGCGCGACCGTTTCCCGATCTCCCAGACGGATTGGATGAATCCCACGAGCGAGCTACAGGTGATCGCGGGTGACCCGACCCAGGGCGGACGGGTCCTGGTCCTGGGGCATGACAACCTCACACTGATTCGCTCCGGCCAGGACTGGGCGGATGCCGAGGCAGAGGAGCGCTCACTCTACATCGACGAAATCTTGCCGACGTTGCAGGACGGCATGGACTTCCTGCGTGACAACGGCCAGGCGTTGGGCTGCTACAGCAACAGGTTCGTGCGCAATATCGACCTGGACGGCAACTTTCTCGACCTGAGCTACAACATCGGTCACTGGCGCTCGGTTGAGAAACTCGAACGCTGGGCTGAGTCTCACCCGACTCACCTGCGTATTTTCGTGACGTTTTTCCGCGTGGCCGCAGGTTTGAAGAAGTTAAGGCTGTACCACGAAGTGTCCGTGTCGGACGCCAAGAGCCAGGTATTCGAGTACATCAACTGTCACTCGCAGACCGGTATGTTGCGCGACGCGCTGCCACCAACGACCTGAGCGCCATCGGCGTTTACCTCCCCAACTTTTGCCGCCTTGCCACCCTCCTCGGGTGGCCGGTCTCCCTGTGCGAGGAATAAATGATGAATAAGATCCGCCTGTTGACGCTCTCTACTCTGTTGCCCGTGCTTCACGCCAACGCCGGTGAAGTAGCGCCCGGCGATTATGAGCAATATCCGGTCGGCGCTACGATCGGGGCGATTTACTACCAGCACGCCACCACGGACTCGGCTTATAGCAACGGACACAAGGTCAGCTCTGACTTCAACGTGAGCTCTGACGTCGGCATCCTGCGTCTACTGCATGTCTACGCACTCTCTGACACCGTCACCATCGACCCGCAATTTCTTTTGCCTTTCGGACACGTCTCCAGCGCAGGTGACGCCTCAGCGCTGGGCAGTACTCGCGGCGTTGGCGACTTGATCCTCACCGCACCGGTCAAATGGCGGTTCAACGAAGCCCGCGACACCCTCAGCATCGCCCCCTACCTGTATGTGCCTACTGGTACGTATGACAAGGAGGACGCGCTCAATCTCGGAGAGAACCGCTGGAAATTCGAACTGCAGAGTGCGTACGTCAAACACTTCACAGAAAAATGGGCGATGGACCTGGTTGGCGGTGCTACCTGGTATGGCGACAACACTGATTACGGCGCAAATGCAGACCGTATGAAGCAGGACGTTTCCTACGCAGCACAGATCATGGGGCGTTACATGCCAGACGCCAGCACCGCATTTGGTATCGGCTTCGGGCGTACCTGGGGGGGCGAGACGAACATTGAGCACGTCAATCAGGATAACGAGTTGGGCACCACCAACTTTCGTCTCACCGCGACCAAATTCGTCACCCCCCAAGACCAGATTCAACTGCAGTTGGGCAAGGACCTTTCGGTGGACAACGGCACCAAGGAAGACTTCCGCATGAACCTGCGTTATGCGCGCATTTTTTAACCCAAGGATCTGCGACCGCGTGCGCTTTGCGCCTTTGCACAGCGGTGTCCGGCTCAGCCAAGTCGATGTCTTTCTCAACCAAGCCTGCGACTTGAGGCGCGGACTATCGTGAGCGCCAGGCCCACTGAATTTGATGAGCCGCAGCGCTCTTCGGCCACTTACGATAAGGACAGCCCAACCATGCCAATTGTTCGCCCCACCCTTGAACAGCTATTGGATGTATCGACCAGCCTGCACATGCAGATAAGTGCGGAGCAAGCCCATGAATACCTGGCTCTTATGCAGTCAAGCTTCGACGCTTATGACCTGATTGACGAGCTGCCTGACTTCATTCCGCCGGTACGTTACGAACGCAGCTCGGGCTATCGACCCTCGACTGCACACAACCCACTCAACGCCTGGTACTACCGGACGGAAGTCAGCGGCGCCCGCGAAGGCAAGTTGGCGAATAAAACCGTCGCACTCAAGGACAATATTTCACTCGCTGGCGTACCGATGATGAATGGTGCAAAGCCCCTTGAAGGCTTCGTTCCCTCATTCGATGCCACCGTTGTCTCCCGCTTGCTGGATGCCGGCGCAACCATCCTCGGCAAGGCAACATGCGAGCATTACTGCCTATCCGGTGGTAGTCACACCTCCGATCCGGCGCCGGTGCACAACCCCTATCGCCACGGATTTGCCTCGGGTGGGTCGTCTTCCGGCAGCGCAGCACTGGTTGCCGCGGGCGAGGTCGACCTGGCAGTCGGCGGTGACCAGGGCGGGTCAATCCGGATTCCTTCCGCATTCTGCGGCACTTACGGAATGAAGCCGACCCACGGACTGGTGCCTTACACCGGGATCATGGCCATTGAGGCGACTATCGATCATGCCGGCCCCATCACGGCAAACGTACGGGACAACGCCTTGATGCTGGAGGTCATGGCGGGAGCGGATGGGCTCGACCCGCGACAAGCCGCGCCCCAGGTCGACGCTTACAGTGATTACCTGGAGCGCGGTGTAAGCGGGCTGAGGATCGGCGTCCTGCGCGAAGGCTTTGAACTGCCCAACCAGGATCCGCGTGTCGCCTCGTCTGTGCGCAATGCCATCGACGCATTTGCACGGATGGGCGCGCACGTCGAAGAGGTGTCAGTGCCTGAGCACAAGATTGCCGGTTCGCTGTGGCACCCCATCGGCTGTGAGGGCCTGATGATGCAGATGATGCACGGCAATGGGGCCGGCTTTAACTGGCAAGGGCTATATGACCTCGGGTTGCTGGACAAACAAGCCGGATGGCGCGATCAGGCGAATGACCTGTCCGCCTCTCTCAAGCTGTGCATGTTCGTCGGGCAATACGGTCTGGAGCGCTACAACGGTCGCTTCTACGCCAAGGCACAAAACCTCAGGCGCCTGGCACGCTCCGGGTATGACGCCGCATTGGCGCGCTATGACCTGCTGGTGATGCCCACCGTGCCGATCATTGCCCAACCCCACCCGGAGCCCGGTTGCTCGATCACCGAGTACGTGGCCCGAGCGCTGGAAATGATCGGCAATGCCTCCGCACAGGACATCACTGGCCATCCGGCCATGTCGATTCCCTGCGGCCTGGTAGACGGTTTACCTGTCGGGCTGATGCTAGTGGGCAAACACTATGCCGAAGGCACGATTTACCAGGCTGCGGCGGCTTTCGAGGCATCGGTTGACTGGAAAAACAGCTAGTAGCCGATGCGTCCCATGCAGCGCAAAAGAATAAGCCGCCGGGCGCTGCCTAGAAGCTCAACGATGAGGAACCAACTGATGACCACACCTGAAATAAAACCATCAACCCCGGGTGAGCGAGCACAGGCGTTACTGCAAGTGCTCAAACAAAAAGACCTGATCCCCGACGGTTACATCGAGCACATGACACAGCTCATGGCACACGAATGGAGCCCGCAGAACGGTGCTCGGGTAGTGGCCAAGGCATGGGTGGACCCACAGTTTCGCGAACTGCTGCTCAAGGACGGTACCGCTGCGTGCGCTCAATTTGGCTATACCGGCCCGCAGGGTGAATACATTGTTGCGCTGGAAGACACGCCCAGCGTGAAAAACGTGATTGTGTGCAGCCTGTGCTCCTGCACCAACTGGCCCGTCCTGGGCTTGCCGCCGGAGTGGTACAAGGGCTTCGAGTTCCGCGCCCGACTGGTTCGCGAAGGGCGCACCGTGCTGCGGGAGCTGGGCACGGAGCTGCCGGACGGGGTCTCCATCAAGGTGTGGGACACCAGCGCCGAAAGCCGCTATCTGGTGCTGCCTCTGCGGCCAAAGGGCAGCGAATCCATGGATGAAGAGGCGCTTCGAAAATTGATTACCAAGGATGTCCTTATTGGCGTGGCGCTACCGTACGTCGCGTAACCGGGGTGCTTTGTTTCTTTCAATTTTCATTCTCTATTCATTCTCTATTAAGAGGTATCCACGATGGATGGCTTTCACGATCTCGGCGGTTTCCAAGGCTTTGGCAAAGTCCCTCACACCATCAACAGTCTGAGCTACCAACCCGTGTTCAAGCAGGACTGGGAGCACCTGGCGTACAGCTTGATGTTTATCGGTGCCGATCACTTGAAGAAGTTCAGCGTGGACGAAGTGCGCCACGCCGTCGAGCAACTGGACGTGCGTCAGCATGTCGGCACCCAGTACTACGAACGCTATGTCATCGCCACCGCCACCCTGCTGGTCGAAACCGGCGTCATCACCCAGGCGGAGCTCGATCAGGCCCTGGGTTCTCACTTCAAGCTGGCGAATCCCGCGCATGCGCAGGGCCGCCCGGCGGTCACTGGCCGAGCGCCTTTTGAAGTCGGCGACCGGGTAGTAGTGCGCAACGAGTATGTAGCCGGGCATACCCGCATGCCGGCCTATGTTCGCGGCAAGGAAGGTGTGGTCCTCCACCGGACTTCAGAAAAATGGCCCTTTCCGGACGCCATTGGTCATGGCGACTTGAACGCTGCGCATCAGCCAACCTACCACGTCGAGTTTCTCGTGAAAGACCTGTGGGGGGATGCGGCCGATGAAGGTTTTGTGGTGGTCGACCTGTTCGAAAGCTACTTGGACAAGGCCGCCAGCTCACATGCGGTGAACGTATGATTGACGGCGCCCAGGCGAGCCGACTGCCGGTGACCGTGCTTTCTGGTTTCCTCGGCGCCGGCAAAACCACCCTGCTCAATCATATCTTGCGCAATCGCGACGGCCTGAGAGTGGCAGTCATCGTCAATGATATGAGCGACGTCAACATTGATGCCGAAGAGGTGCAGCGCGACGTGGCGCTGCACCGTGGTCGAGATGAGTTGATCGAGATGAGCAATGGCTGTATCTGCTGCACGCTGCGCGCCGATTTGCTCGAACAGATCAGTGCCCTGGCACGCCAGCAACGTTTTGACTACCTGCTCATTGAGTCCACGGGAATCTCCGAGCCGATGCCGGTTGCCGAGACGTTCGCATTTCTTGACGCAGAAGGCTTCAGCCTCAGCGAACTGGCGCGGCTCGATACCTTGGTGACGGTGGTCGATGGCAGTCGTTTTCAGACGTTGCTCGAATCGCCGGATATCGTGGCGCGCGACGACGCACAAGCGGACACACCCAAACGCCATCTGGCAGATCTGCTGATTGAGCAGGTGGAGTACGCCAACGTCATTCTCGTCAACAAACTGGACCTGATCGACGAGCCCGGTTATCACGCCGTGCACGCGGTCCTCACCGGCCTTAACCCGACCGCGCGGATCATACCGATGACACACGGCAACGTTGAGCTATCAGGCATTCTCGGTACCCATCTGTTTGATTTACCCAGCCTGGCTGCATCACCCGGCTGGATGAAAAAGATGCAGGCCGACGACACACCGGCCTCCGAGTCGGACACCTATGGCGTGACGTCATGGGTGTACCGCGAGCGTGCCCCCTTTCACCCACAGCGATTACTCGATTTTCTGCAACGCCCCTGGCGCAACGGGCGGCTGTTGCGTAGCAAGGGTTACTTCTGGCTCGCCAGCCGGCACCTGGAAACCGGCCTGCTGGTGCACAGCGGCAGGCAGTTCCAGTGGGACTATGTCGGGCACTGGTGGAACTTCATCGAGCAGTCGCAATGGCCGCGGGATGAATATCGGTTGCGAAGCATCATGACCAAGTGGGACAGCATTGTCGGTGATTGCCGGCAGGAATTGGTCTTTATCGGCCAGGATCTGGATACCCACGTGTTACAGCGCGCCCTCGACGACTGCCTGCTGAGTGCCCAGGAAATAGCCGCCGGCCCATCAGCCTGGCAAACGCTGCCGGGAGCGAAAGTCTTTGACGCCCAGGCCTTATCGGCCCCGATGCAGTCCTTGCAGGCGGTTCCCATTTGACCGAGGTAGAGGTGCCCCATGCTCTTTTTCAGCCGAACCACACGCCGGGTATTGGCGCAGCTCGCCGACCGACTGGAGCAGCCTGATCAGGCGAGCACGCCATTGTCGTCGAACAACCGGTTGGTGCGCCGCATCCTGGCAAGCGTCGAGCGACTGCTGCAAGAGCGGCAAGCCGTTAAGGAGCAGGCCTGCGCACTGGCGTTTCGCGTCAGCCAACTGGAACAGCACCTGGCCTGCCGTGACACGCTGTTGCGGCAATGGGAGGCGCGCTGGGTACTGATCACACAGGGCGCAGATGAACTGTTTTGGGAACTGGAGCTGGATGGAACCGCTGCACCTGGGCCGGAATGTTCAATGACGTGGACGGGGCCAGCGTCGAACCAGGCCCAGGCTATGAATCAGCTCGGCGCGTGGAGTGAACAGTTGCACCCGGATGACCGGCAAGTGCATCTGGCAGCGCTCGCCAGGCACCTTGCTGATCGCAGCGGGCGGACGGCATTTGCGCTCCAGGTGCGGATGAAACCTGCACCCGGCGACGACTATCGCTGGTGCAGCATAAGTGGTGCCTCGCGTCGCGATGCGCAAGGCGCAGCGCTCTGCATCGCTGGGACCGTTCGTGACATTCATGACCAGTACCTGCACAACGAGGCGCTCGAACTGGCGGCCACACGTTTCGACATTTCCCGGGAAATGCTGCATGACGGGCTTTGGGATATCGAGGTGGTAGCAGGCGACCCAGCGAACCCGAAAAATACCATTTGGTGGTCTTCGCAAATGCGCCGACTGCTGGGGTGCAACACCGTTGAGGAGTTCCCCAACACCCTGGAAAGCTGGACCTCGCGCTTGCATCCCGACGATAGCGCGCGGGCCATCGGCGCATTCGTCGCCCATGTGGACGACCGCAGCGGCAAGACGCCGTTCGATGTGGATTATCGACTCAAACATAAAAACGGTACTTACCGCTGGTTTCGCGGTCGTGGGCAAACGCGCCGCGCGCAGGACGGCTCCCCGCAACGGGTGGTGGGTGCCATCACCGACATACATGCCCACCATGAAGAAAGCACGATGCGCGAGGCGCAGGCGCAACAACATCGGGTGATGCAGGAAACCCTCACCAAGCTGACGCAGATTGTTGCCACCATTCAGGGCATTGCCAGCCAGACCAACCTGCTGGCGTTGAATGCCGCCATTGAGGCGGCGCGAGCAGGCGAAGCCGGTCGCGGGTTTGCAGTGGTCGCCGATGAAGTGCGCAAGCTAGCCACGCGGACCAGCCAGGCGACCCAGCAAGCGGCCGAGATGATGGACAACTAGCAACATCCTTGCGCCTGCGCGGCTTGCGTGGGCGTAGGGCAAATTCCAACAATAATAATCAGGTACGTTATGCGCGATTACGACTCAGCAGTGTCAACCTTCGACTATCTACAACTGGCTGCTCAAGACTTGCACGGCGAACCGGGAGCCTTGAACGCCTGCATCGAGTGCTGCGACCGGCACGCTCATGGCAATGCCGTGGCGCTGTACTGCGAAACGCGGGATGGTCGCGCCACGCACTACACGTTCAGCGAACTGCAGGTGCACGCTGCGCGCTTTGCCAACTTTCTGCGAGCGCAAGGGGTACAGCCGGGAGATCGTGTCGCCGGACTCATGCCACGCACGGTTGAACTGGTGATTACTATCCTCGGGACCTGGCGCATCGGTGCGGTCTACCAACCTCTCTTTACCGCATTCGGGCCCAAGGCGATCGAGCAGCGATTGGATTGCTCCGGGGCACGCTGGATCGTGACCGATGCCCACAATCGTCCCAAACTGGATGACATCCCCGACTGCCCTCGCGTCATCGTGACAGACGGCACCCCACAGCACCCGAGCGATTACGGTTTCTGGGACGCCCTCGGTCGCCAACAGGCCGACTGCACGCCTGAGCTGCTGGACGCGAGTGCGCCTTTCCTGCTGATGTGTACCTCGGGCACTACAGGACCTGCCAAGCCGCTTGAGGTGCCTTTGAGCGCCATTCTGGCCTTCAAAAGTTATATGCGCGATTCAATCGACTTGCGCGAAGACGACCATTTCTGGAACCTCGCCGACCCCGGCTGGGCCTATGGCTTGTATTACGCAGTGACCGGGCCACTGGCGTGCGGCCGAGCCACGCTGTTCCATGACGGCCCTTTCACCGTGGAAAGCACCTGCCGGATTATCGCCAAGTATGCGATCAGCAACCTGGCCGGCTCGCCCACGGCCTATCGCCTGCTGATTGCTGCCGGGGCCGAGTTCGCCGACGCCGTGCGTGGCCAGTTGCGTATCGTCAGCAGCGCCGGGGAACCGCTCAACCCGCAAGTCATCCGTTGGTTCGCCGAACAGCTCGGGGTGGTCATTCACGACCACTACGGCCAAACCGAAATTGGCATGGTGCTGTGCAATCACCATGGGCTACGCCATCCGGTACGTGAGGGTTCTGCCGGTTATGCGGTGCCCGGGTACCGGATTGTCGTGCTGGATGATGCGCATCGGGAACTACCGACGGCTCAGCCGGGCGTACTGGCGGTGGATCGCGCGCGCTCGCCCCTGTGCTGGTTCAATGGCTACTTTCACATGCCCACCAAGGCGTTTGTCGACCGTTACTACTTGAGCGGCGATATCGTTGAGCTCAATGAGGACGGCAGTATCAGCTTTGTAGGCCGTAACGACGATGTGATCACCACGTCCGGCTACCGCGTGGGGCCTTTCGATGTCGAGAGCGCGCTGATCGAGCATCCGGCAGTCGTCGAAGCCGCGGTGATCGGCAAGCCCGACCCGCAACGCACCGAGCTGATCAAGGCGTTTGTGGTGCTGAACCGTCAGTACCTGCCCAGTGCCGAGTTGGCGGAAGCCCTGCGTCTGCATGTCAAACAGCGCTTGGCCGCGCATGCGTACCCACGGGAAATCGAGTTCGTCGAACAACTGCCCAAGACCCCGAGTGGCAAGTTGCAGCGGTTCATTCTGCGCAACCAGGAAATTGCCAAACAGCAGGCACTCGACACATGACTCACGGGCGTATGGTTCCCACGCTGAGCCGCTCGGAGTTTCAGCGCAGAGCCCTGGAGCTGTTCAAGGAACGTAGTTTCAGCCAGGTCAGCATGCGGGAATTGGCGGCGCATGTTGGAATCAGCCCGGGAGCGATTTATCACCATGTAGAGAGCAAGGAAGCAATGCTGTTTGAATGGCTGACAGAGCTCTATCAGGCGCTGTTGTCGCACGTCGACCTGATCAAAATCCGAAGATTGACGCCCGCGCAGCGCCTGACAAAACTGATCGAAGGCCATCTTAAATTGCATGAACAGATGACCGGGCACTTCAAGTTAGCGGTCATGGATGCCAATTGCCTGGGCGCTCCGATGCAGGCACGCGTTGAGCGATTGAGGCTAGCCTATGAGTCAGAAATCATGAAGTTGGTCGGCCAGTTGGGCCATCAACCCGGCGGCCCGTTGCGCGAGGGGGCGCTTACTGCGATTTTGCCCATGCTCAACAGCCTACCCATATGGCTGAGCCCGAAGGTTGATAACAGCCAGCGTCGGCTTATTACAAAGACCATCGCCGATGCGGTAATTCACGCAATAAACGCCCTACCTTGAGTGCCCCTGCCCTGCTCTGGATTTCAAACCTGATGCCCATCATGGCGTGGAAAGCCGCTTCTGCATCGGCGCATTGTCCCAACAGTTTCCACGACGACTCATGCTTTGGCGCATGCGGTAACGCCAAAGCCGTTGACGAAACTGGCGATTGCCCTATTGCGAGCCTTGATCCGAGTGCAATAACAATCCTTGAGGCCTGCCCCGCTACTTGTAAGCTCGGCCGAGCACGATTCCTTATCAGCGGCATCGAGGGTTCAGCAAGCGTCGATCAGTTGAGCTCAGGTCGCATGATTCTGGGGGAGGCTTCCGGCGATCGTCCGATAGAGTTTTCGGCTTTTGGCGTCGATCCCGAAAGACGCGGAGAAATCTTTCGAGAGCACTACGAGGTGATTTGCCGACCCCACAGCACAAGTTTTGAGCCCATCCACTGGAGCGCTGTTGAAATGCGCGGCGCAGACCTGATTCCTAAACCCACCACCTAACGCCTTCCAATGCTCGTGACCGGCGATAGTCGCCAGTCACTGGATTGGATCGCGCGCGCGAGCACCGGATGGGTCAATTACCCACGCATACCGAACATACAGCGGCTGGTCGTGGAAGTTTGGCGGCTGGACGTCATGAAGCAATGTAGTTCCGTCTAGAGGCCCTTCACTCAGTCGCATTACACTGACCTCGATCAGAATCCGTTGAAGTGTAGTTCAGGACAACCGGCGTCGTCTAAATCTGAAAATTCGCTTTGGCGTTTGATTTTCATGCCTGGGACAAGACAGGATCGGGCGTCAGGGTCCGGCACGCGCGATGACTCAGGAAAGCTTCGAGGTCTGCAAAGGGCATCGGTTTGGCAAAGTAATACCCCTGAAAAATATCGCAGCGACTGCCTTTAAGGAAATCCACTTGAGACGTGGTTTCCACACCTTCGGCGACCACCGTCAGGCTAAGGTGATGGGCCATGGAAATAATGCCTTGGGTGATCGCCGCATCGTGACGATCGGTAGCAATTTCCTGGATGAACGAGCGGTCGATCTTGATCTTGTCGATCGGCAAACGCTTTAGGTAACTGAGGCTGGAAAAGCCAGTGCCGAAATCATCCAACGCAATGCGCACCCCCAACGCCTTGAGCCGATGCAACGTGTCGATCGCCTGTTCAACGTTATGCAGCAGAAGCGACTCGGTAATCTCCAGTTCCAACTGTCCGGTGCTGAGGCCGTATTTGCTCAGCACTGCCTGGATAGACTCGACGAACTGGCCACGCTGGAAATGCATCGGCGAAATATTCACGGCCATCGAAATGTCCTTTATGCCCTGCTCACCCAGCAGGCGTAATTGCGCGCAGGCCGTATCGAGCACCCAGAGGCTCAGCGGGATGATCTGCCCACTGTCCTCTGCCACCGGCACAAACACTGCAGGTGAAATAAATCCTTTTTCAGGGTGCTCCCAGCGCAGCAACGCTTCGATCCCGACCACCCGCCCAGTGCGCGCGTCTATCTGCGGTTGGTAATGAAGCTGGAATGACTGAGTTTCGATAGCCTTTTGCAGGTCATTGCGCAGGCTCGCGTGCTCGCAAACACGCTGATTGAGGTCGCTGGTGTACCACTGAAAGTTATTGCGCCCTTGCTGCTTGGCTTTGTACATAGCCATGTCAGCTTGCTGGATCAGTTGCATCGGCTGCTCGATGTGACCATCGCTCAGGGTGATTCCGACACTTGCAGTCACATGCAGGTCAATACCCTGGATGCAGTAGGGTCTGGCAATGCCGGCCATCAGCCGCTCGGCCACCGGTACAACGTCCTCATCACGAAGCAGGTCGGGCAGCAGCACGATGAATTCGTCACCGCCCATACGCAAGATGGTGTCACCGGGACGAACTTGCTGGGTCATACGTTGCGCCACTTCGATCAGTACCTGATCGCCGAAGTAATGCCCGATCGAATCGTTGATGGATTTGAATCCATCCAGATCAATGCACATCACCGCCAGACAACGCTTATGCCGACGACTGATGTGGCAATCCAGAGCAAGCCGTTCTTCAAGCGAAACACGGTTAAGCAAACCGGTTAGCCGGTCATGGCTGGCATTGAAGCGCAATTGGCGCTCGAAATGTTTCTGTTCGCTGATATCTCGGGCAATGCCGAATACTCCGACGATCTCTCCGTTGACCATGATGGGCAGGTTGGAGATATCCATGGTCAACAGTCGCTCACTTTCGTCGCGAAGCTGTGCCTCGAAGCGCTGAGGCACTCCGGCACGGGCAGCGCAAAAATGCTGACTGACCCGTTGCAGATCCTCATCGAGCACCAGCTGGGAAAAATGATGGCCAATGAAATTGATTGCAGTGTGCGGTTTCAGCTTCAGGCCTGCAGGATTCACGCTCTGGATGTTGCCGGCCAGATCGAGGGCGAACACTGGGTTGGGGTTATAGGTGAACAATGAACGAAAATGTTGTTCGCTTTCCTCCAGTCGCCGTCCGTCACGCTCGTGGCGGATTGCAATGACTGCAAGTTGGGCGGCAAAGACCAATTGTTGAATCTGCGCCTCGTCCGGCGCATGGGTACGCTTTTGGTACAGGGCAAATGTACCCAACACGGTACCTTGATGGGAAAGCAAAGGGACTGACCAGCAGGAACGCAGGTTATGTCCCAGAGCCAGGCTGCGGAAGCGCTCCCAGTTCGGGTCATGGGCGATGTCTTCGGTGACCACAAGCTCGCGCCGAAACGCTGCGGTGCCGCATGTCCCTTCTTGTGGACCAATGGCCATACCATCAATCGCCTCGGTGTACTCGGCCGGTAGGCCGGGTGCCGCGCCGTTGAGCAAGTGCTTACCCTCAGCATCTGTCAGCAGGATAGAGCAGAGGCTTTCGGGGGACTGTGTGTCGAGCATCTGGCAGATGGCACAAAGTACGTCGCCCAGATGCTGATCGGTCGCGATCATGCCAAGAATGTCACGTTGCGACTCGGGGAAGGTCTTGCAGTGAAAGCTCGGACGGATGTTCATGGTAATTCCTGAAGACTCTCGAGGTCGTCCGGTCTTCAGAGAGCCAGAAATAGTGGCGGCCGATCACTGTCCACTTGTGCGTCGGATATACACTCTATAGAGCGTAGCCAAGTTAAATAAAGACTCAGATCCAACATAAAAAACAGTATCAGATGGCCGCCATTTGGCTAACTTCGCTTTCTCGACTCGTAGCAATTTCAACCTCCTCCTATCCGGCATCGCGCTTGCCGTACGAACGGGTTTGTTTGTCTGATTTTCGAACTTGCGTGCTCGGCTTCAATGTCACCAATGACTATGCCGTCTGCAACGCCTGCAGCAGCTTGGCCAGTGACTCCGTCGGCACTTGCCCTTGCCGGGTGATGCAGTGAAATGATGCGCTATACCTTAACCGCTGCGGTGCAATTACACGCAGCATCCCACGCGCGACCCAGATATCGGCATAGTGGGTTGGCAGGAAGCCGATGCAGGTACCGGATGCAATCAGCGTGGCGATGGCTTCCATGGAAAAAGCGCTTACCGAGTTACCGAAACGCAATTTGTGTGGCCGGCGGCTTTCGAGCATATAGCCACGGTCGACGTAATCTGCAGCACCGATTTCCTCGTCCGTAAAGTGCTCGTCGGGACGCTCGAAGAAAGGGTGTCCGCGCCCGCAATACAGATTTTGTTCTTACTCGAATAGCTCTTGGTAGTGCAGGCCCGAAAGCTGGTGGTTAAAACAACCAATCGCGAGGTGCAGACGTCCTTCGAGCACGGCTTGCTCAAGCTCGTCGGCGCGCATTACCTGCAGGTCGATGCGTGTACGAGGCGAGACTAGTCGAAAGGAAGCGAGGGCCCGCGGTAGCGGTGCCTGGTCGAGCGAAAGCAGGTTATCGACGCTGCCTATCTGCAAGAACTCTGGATACTTCTGGTTAAGCATGACTACCCGCTGATGAAAGCGGTCGATATCAGCATACAGCTCCTGCGCCGCAGCATAAGTTTGGGCGCCTTGCTCAGTAAGTTGAAAACCGCTCTTGCCGCGACGGCAGAGGGTGAAGCCAAGGCGAACTTCCAGATCTCGCACCAATGTGCTCAAGCGGGGCAGGCTGGTATTTAGGCGTACCTGCGCGGAGGTGAAGCCTCCGGCCTCGACGATAGTGCAAAAGATGCGCAGTTTGCGCAGATCCACGTCTGAGAAATTGGTAAGCATCAAGACCTCCGGTGCAGATTCACAAATGCCATAGGCACAGCCCTTATACCAGTAAATTTGCCTTGCGAATCAATGCGCCTGAACGGTACCGAAAGAGGCCGTGCTTTAGTTGCGATTTCAAGCAAGTCAGGTTCTGTACTGGAGGATTTACCGGCCATTTCTTTCTTTCGATACTCGCAGTGCTGCTGGGCAGAAGTCCTGCAGGAAGGGGAGCAACTGCGGCCCACGCGAGCACGACTTCCCCCAGAAGAAAAATAATGTTTACGGAGTGCGGTATGACAACTCAACGACGTAGAGGGTCGGGCAGACCCACCATTGAAACTCGCTCAATCGATTATGTGCCTAGTACAGAGCGACACGGTAAGGTCTGGCACCAAGGCCCGTTCTGGTTTACCGGAAACTTTGTGTTTCTCACCATGATGGTCGGTTTCGTTGGGCCGAGCATGGGGCTCAGCATTCTGTGGAGTGTACTGGCGGTTATCATAGGTGCTGGCTTCGGCACCGTGTTCATGGCCTTGCACGCCAACCAGGGCCCGAAGATGGGCATGCCGCAGATGATCCAGTCACGCGCGCAATTCGGCAGCCGTGGGGCCATTGTGCCGTTTGCGGCGACCATCTTTGTTTACATCGGTTTTATAGTGTTCGGCGTCTTTTGGTAACCCAAGCCATACAGTTGGTTCTACCGGGCTCTACGTGGTTTTGGTACCCCACGTTGATTACGATCAGCATTGTGATTTCAGTGGTGGGCTATGACCTATTGCACTTTGTGCAGCGTTGGCTCACATACCTGCTAATTGCGGTGTTTGGCATCGTGACATTGATGGCTGTTACTGCACTGCCAGCGGCGGCCCCAACACCGGTTGGCTCGGGCTGGAACACCACTGCGTTTCTAGTGCAGTTGTCACTCGCAGCGGGCTATAACATCAGCTACTCGGTTTATGTCTCAGATTATTCGCGCTACCTGCCCCAAGACTCGTCCAGCTCCAGGCTGATCTTCTGGACGTACCTGGGCGCGGCTGCTTCGGCGGCCTGGCTGATGTCTCTGGGGGCGGTGTTGTCCAGCTATATACCGGGCGCCGATGGCATCGTTTCGCTGGTGCAAACCGGCAATTATTTATTCCCTGGCTTTGGCATATTCGCCGCGCTGGTAGGCGCCGTCGCACAGTTATCGGTCACCGGCATCAACTGCTATGGCGCCATGCTAACCGGCATCAGCGCAGTGGACGGTTTCCGACCAGTGCGCCCAGGTGTCCGCGTGAGAGTGATCGGCCTGAGCACAGTTGGCCTGTTGTCGCTGGTGATCGCGTTGACGTTACCGGATGCCTATATGGCCAGCTTCAACGGCTTTGTGCTGCTTATGCTGTACTTCTTGATCCCATGGACGGCGGTCAACCTTGTCGACTTTTATGCGATTCGCAAAGGTGAATACGCCATCGCCGAAATATTCAATCCGCACGGCGTATATGGCCGTTGGGCCTGGCGCGGCGTGCTTGCCTATCTGGTCGGGTTTGTCGCGATGGTGCCGTTCTTCTCTATCCCGTTTTTCGTTGGCCCGGTAGCTGAAGTAATGGGCGGTGCGGATATCGCATTCATCCCCGGCCTGCTGATTTCCGGTGGCCTGTATTTCGTGCTGACGCGCAACCTCGAACGCTCCTCGGAGATTGCCGCGCAACGCAAAAGTCAACTGGCGCTTGAAGGTATTGCCGGCTGAGCACTCACCGATAAACGACCAAAAGAAAAAGGTTTTTAAATGACCAGCAAACGCGAAAAAACAGTCGCCATTGTGCAAATGCCTGCGGCTCTCCTTGATCGAGCCGAGTCGATGCGTCGGGCAGCCGAACATATCAAAAAGGCAGCACTCCAGGAGGCTCAACTTGTGATATTTCCGGAAACCTGGCTGAGCTGCTACCCAGCATGGGTATTTGGAATGGCGGACTGGGACGATGCGCAAGCAAAGTCCTGGTACGCCAAGCTACTAGCAGACAGCCCGGTCATTGGCCAGCCTGAAGACATGCACGATGACCTGGCGGAGCTTCGCGAGGCTGCGCGCGTTAACGCAGTCACCGTGGTTATGGGGATGAACGAGCGCTCCCGACACCATGGCGGCTCGCTGTACAACTCACTGGTCACTATTGGCCCCGATGGCGCCATTTTGAATGTGCACCGCAAACTGACGCCCACCCACACCGAACGGACGGTATGGGCCAATGGTGATGCCGCAGGGCTAAGGGTGGTCGACACCGTGGTTGGTCGCGTAGGCGGATTGGTGTGCTGGGAACACTGGCACCCGCTGGCGCGCCAGGCTCTGCATGCACAGGACGAACAGATTCATGTGGCGGCCTGGCCGGACATGCCGGAAATGCACCATGTCGCTGCCCGTTCCTACGCGTTCGAAGGGCGCTGCTTTGTGCTCTGCGCCGGCCAGTACCTGGCCGCTGGGGATGTGCCGGCCGAGTTGTTGGCGGCTTACCGGCGTGGGGTTGGCGGCAAGGCACTGGAGGAAGACGTACTGTTCAATGGCGGATCTGGTGTGATCGCCCCTGATGGTTCCTGGGTGACGGCACCGCTCTTCGGAGAGCCTGGAATTATACTGGCAACCATCGACCTAGCGCAGATCGATGCCCAGCACCATGACCTCGATGTGGCCGGGCATTACTTGCGTCCGGATGTTTTCGAGCTCTCGATTGATCGACGCGTACGCACCGGGTTAACGCTGCGCGACGCCTGAACTCTCGCCTCAACCATATGTTCCGGGCGGCCGTGCATAGGTCGACCCGGAATCAGTAACGCTAATTGATGGTTCATGCGCTTCTGGCTACCGCTCTGTTATCCATCGCGCCGGGGGCGCTCTGCGGTTTCGCCGTTCTGGCTTCTGTCGACTACCCGGCCCAGCTTCGCGCCCTGGGCATGGCCAATCCGATACGCGTGCGGCAGGCGCATCTGGACTGAATCATCATGGGGACGGCGGTGGCGGTCACCGCGTTTTCCAATCCGCAGCTTCCCGACTGGGTCGCTGCACTGGTGATGTTCGGTGGAGTGGTAAATCCGCTGACGTTTGTGCCAATGGTGTTCTCCACCACCATGGAGACCACCAAGGCGTTTCAATGGGTGTCGTTTGTGTCGTTTGTTTCGCTGAGTTTGGGCCTGGACGCGCAACTTCACGACTTAGATTTGGCAGGCAACTATTCAAGACCTGACATCTTTGAACTTTCAATTGATCGGCGCGTGCGCACTGGTATCACCATTAGTGACAAGTAACGCTTTTGAGACTACGAAGGGACCAAAACTGCATGGACGCGTAATTTGCGGTCACGACGCTTTCAGCTTCCATGCATCTCGACTGGATTGCTGGCCTCTTGCTCTTTCACAGCGCTGGCGTCGATAACCCCGTTTACATTCGTGCCGATGCCAAGACAACTTCCTTCACCACATTTTTTGCAAAGGCTCGGATTGTGCGAAGAAATCTCGGACCCAACAGGCTTGTCGACGGAGGCCAGGGCTCATCTCGCAACGGGACAAACAGCAATATCCACCTGCCGCTTTTCACCAAAAAGGATACTTAAATGTCTATCTTCACGCACATCACCGTCGGCACCAATAATATGCAAAAAGCCCGCGATTTTTACGACCATGTATTGGGTGCGCTGGGACAAAAACGCATCATCGATTTAGAAGATGATGGCTCGGCCTGGGGGGAGAGCACCCCATCGTTCTACGTTCTGAAACCAGCCAACGGTGCTCCTGCAACCGTGGGTAACGGTGTCACTATTAGCTTCGCAGCACCCGACCGCGCAGCCATCGACTCCTTCCACGCCGCAGCGCTGGCCAGTGGGGGAACTGACGAAGGTACGCCGGGGCCACGAGACTGGGCACCCAACGCGTACGCTGCTTACGCGCGTGACCTCGACGGCAACAAGCTGGCTGCCTACTGTTTCACGCCAGCGTAGGGGTCAAGACACCTTGCTGACGAATAACTACGTTGAACCTGTGTCAGGATACCTCTGCCTTTTTCATCGCCGCCTCCCCTACCACCTCCCGAATCTTATCCATCAACGCCTGCGCCGCAGGCGATTGAAGCGCCCCCGCTCTGGAGATCAGGCCAATAGGTCGCGTGGTGTGGCTAAGGGAAAGCGGCAGTCGCACCAGCTCACCGCTGACCATTTCGTGTTCCAGTTGATGCGCCGAAACGGCAGCGAGCATGTCTGAGCGCAGCAACACACCGCGCAAAATCGCCAGATCGCCCGTTTCAATCACTGGGCTGGGTGCGGCGATGCCGATGTGGGCAAAAAACGCGTCTAGCAGTTGCCGTGCCGGAGAGCCGGCGCGAGGCAAGATCCAGCGGGCGGCACTCAAGTCCTCATAGGAAGGCGTCCGCTCCAGCCAAGGGTGGTCGCGGCGTACCAGGATCACCATTTCCTCCCGCAGCAAGGCTTCGCTATGCAGATCGCTGGCGTAGGCCGACGGGCGCAGAGCGCCGAGTACAAAATCCACATCGCCAGCGCGCATTTCACTGGCTAGCAGGTCAAACGGGCTTTCGTTTGTGACGACTCGTACGTGGGGGTGTTGCAGGGTCAGGCGCACGATGGCTTCTGGCAGTATTCCCGTGCGCCCGAGCGGCAAGGCCCCTACGTGCACGGCACCTTGAAGAGAACCACTCAACGCAGCGATATCCGCATCGATGTGACGCAGTTCATTCAGTGCTCGCCGAACTCGCAGCAACATTTCAAGGCACGCGCGGGTCGGCAGCAAACCGTGAGGCGTGCGTTCAAACAAGCCAGCACCACTGCCCTGCTCCAGCACTTTGATGGCGGCACTGATCGCGGGCTGCGAAACGCCAAGCGCACTCGCCGTGGTTTGCATATGGTGGGTTTCACAGAGTTTCGCGAACATTTCCAGGCGGCGGGTCTGGAACAGGTAAAGCGGCTCGGCCGAGTGGCCCAATACCTGCCCCAGCAAAGACGGAACGGCCAGCAATTCTTCCAAGGCCCGGCGAGCCCGAGGAATGACACGGTCTCCGTAATCGGTCAGACGCATACCATTGACGGTGCGTTCGAACAGCAAGGCGCCGAGGCGCTTCTCCAGCGCCAGGATGGCGCGTGTCACGACAGGCTGTGCACGAAATAGCACGGCAGATGCCTTGGATACGCTGCCGTATTCGACAACGCGAAGGAACGCGCGAACCTGCATCAAATTGGGCAACTCAGGACTGTGCATGCCTACCTGCCGAGTTTTTGAGAAAGCGGGTGCACAGCATGCATAACTCATCCCGATAAGTAAAACGCATACCTATTGCCGCCGAACGCATTATTCAACCTCCCCCTCAAATGCGACTGTGGGTGCTATCAAACAGCCGCAAGAAGAGCACTTCGATGATCAATAAAACAAAAACTGCATTAGTCGTCAGCGCCCACTCTGCCGATTTCGTTTGGCGCGCAGGTGGCGCCATCGCTCTGCACGCCCAACAAGGTTATGCCGTACACATCGTGTGCTTGTCCTATGGCGAAAGAGGTGAGTCGGCCAAGCTCTGGCGCAAAGGGGAGATGTCTGAAGACAAGGTCAAAACCGCGCGTCGCAGCGAGGCTGAAGCCGCAGCGGAGATACTTGGCGCGAGCGTGGAATTCTTCGACATCGGCGACTACCCGATGCGCGCCGATAAAGAGACGCTGTTTCGTTTGGCCGATGTGTTTCGTCGCGTGCAACCGGAGTTCGTCCTCAGTCACTCGATCAAAGACCCCTACAACTACGATCACCCGCTGGCGATGAACCTGACGCAGGAAGCGCGCATCATCGCTCAGGCCGAAGGCTACAAGCCTGGCGAAAAAATTGTGGGTGCCCCACCCGTTTACAGCTTCGAACCCCACCAGCCGGAGCAATGCGAATGGCGCCCGGATGTGCTGTTGGACATCACCGAAGTCTGGGACAAGAAATACGCCGCCATCCAGTGCATGGCTGGTCAGGAACATCTCTGGGAGTACTACACCCGTGTCGCCCTGCAACGCGGTGTGCAGGCCAAACGCAACGTGGGTATCGCCTCTACCCGTAACATCGTTTACGCCGAGGGCTATCAAAGCATCTTCCCAAGGGTGACGGAGAACCTGGCATGAGCACACTGATCGGAAAAACTGGAGTTGTCGTGCGCAACATTCCCCGTGGCGATTCGGCGCTGATCGACGAACTGGATCGCTTTGGTGTTGCTACCGTGCATGAAGCCCAAGGACGTAAAGGTTTGTTGGAATCGGCCATTCGTCCCATCCAGCAGAACCAGAGCATCAGCGGAACGGCGGTGACCGTGTTGGTTGCGCCGGGTGACAACTGGATGTTTCACGTGGCGGTCGAACAATGCCAACCCGACGATATCCTGGTGGTCGCGACATCGTCTCCCTGCACCGATGGATACTTCGGCGACTTGCTCGCCACCTCGTTGATGGCCCGAGGGGTACGTGCCCTGATTATTGACGCCGGGGTGCGCGATACCCGAACGCTTCGGGAAATGGGCTTCAAGGTATGGTCGCGGGCTGTGCATGCCCAAGGCACGGTCAAGGAAACCCTGGGTTCGGTCAACGTGCCCATCATCTGCGCCGGCCAATTGGTCGAGCCCGGGGACGTCGTAGTGGCAGACGATGACGGCGTGGTCATTGTGCGCCGCGAAGAATTGCCCGACGTGTTTGAAACCAGCCGAAAACGCGCCCAAATCGAAGAGCAGAAACGCGTGCGCCTGGCGGCTGGCGAGTTGGGCCTGGATATTTACGCGATGCGTCAGAAGCTCATCGATCGGGGCCTGACTTATTACGACAGCCTCACTGACGTACAAGGATGACCTTCATGCGCCAGACCCGAATTCCATGCCTCATGATGCGTGGAGGCACCTCCAAGGGCGCTTACTTCCTGGCTGACGATCTACCGCCGGAAGGTAAGCTGCGTGATCAAGTATTGCTGTCCGTCATGGGCTCACCCGATGCACGCCAGATAGATGGCATCGGCGGCGCAAATTCGCTGACCAGCAAGGTCGCCATCATCCGCCGCTCGGATCGCCCGGATGCTGATGTCGATTATCTGTTTGCTCAGGTTTCAGTCGAACAGGCTCAAGTTGATTACGGTCAGAACTGCGGAAACATCCTTGCCGGCGTCGGCCCCTTTTCAATCGAGCGTGAGCTGATCAGCGCAGACGAGTTGTTGACGACCGTGCGGATTTTCATGGTGAACACCGGGCAGATCGCGGTGGCTAAAGTCCCCACTCCAGGCCGCATCGTCGAGTACGCAGGTGATACCCGCATCGACGGTGTTCCTGGCACCAGTGCTTCTCTGATTGTCGAGTTCGAAGACATTGCCGGCTCCAGTTGCGGAGCGCTCTTGCCTACCGGAAATGCCATTGACCGCTTCGATGGCATTGAAGTGACGTGTATCGACAATGGAATGCCTGTTGTGCTGATCAGGGCGACTGATGTGGGGTGCACGGGCGATGAAAACCCCGAGCAACTGGACGCCAACATGGCGCTCAAAGCGTTGCTGGAATCGATCCGGCTGCAGGCGGGCCCGTTGATGAATCTGGGAGATGTGCGCGAGCGCACAGTACCGAAAATGTCCCTGATAGCAGCCCCCCGCAACGGAGGCGCTATTGGCAGCCGTACCTTCATTCCTCACCGCTGTCACACATCAATAGGGGTGTTCGGCGCTGTCAGTGTCGCCTCTGCCTGCCTGATTCAAGGGACAGTCGCGAGCAGTTTGGCCCAAGTAGAAACAGGTGATCGAGTCCAATTGTCTGTCGAGCATCCAACCGGCGAGTTCTCGGTGGAGCTGCGTGTAATTGACGGTCAGTTAGCCGGTTGCGGGTTGGTGCGCACGGCACGGCTGTTGTTCGAAGGCAACGTGCTCATTCCTGGCGACGTCTGGCAAAAACCGGTGAAATCGTAATGACCACGACCGTATCTATGATCGGCTTCGGCGAAGCCGGTGCCATTCTGGGCGAGGATCTTGCAGCACAGGGCGTGAAGATCTACGCCTATGATCGACTCCTTGAAAACCCGGCCAAACGAGCCGCGCTGCATGAAAAAGCCCAGCGGTGTGGCGTTCAACTGTGCGAGGGTGCGGCTCAAGCGATAGCGCTTGGCGAGTGGATCATTTCAGCCGTCACAGCGGATAACGCACTCGAAGTCGCACTGAACGCGGCGCCACTGATGAAGCCCGGACAACTGTTTATCGACATCAACTCGGTGGCGCCCTCTACGAAGCGGGCAGCAGCCAAAGCGATGGAGCTGCATGGCGTCGATTACATTGATGCCGCAGTCATGGCGCCGGTACCGCCACAACGCTTGAAAACACCCATCCTGTTAGGCGGCCAACACGCCACCCTGGTCGCTGAACGATTAAGCGGGCTAGGCATGAACGTGCGGGTAGTGGCTAATGTGATTGGCGTAGCGTCAGCGATAAAGATGTGTCGAAGCATCATGATCAAAGGCCTGGAAGCGCTCACCACCGAATGCCTGAGTACCGCTCGCCAGTACCATGCCGAGGGTGAGGTGCTGGCGTCATTGCACCAGAGTTTTCCGCAGATGGGTTGGGACAGCGCCCTACCCCACTACTTGATCAGTCGCGTGGCCGAGCACGGTCGGCGTCGCGCAGAGGAAATGAAAGAGGTCGCAAAAACCGCTCGCGACGTCGACGTGGTTCCGAACATGAGCCAAGCCATCGTCAGCGCTCAGCTCGGGCTCGTCGATGCCATGCTTGATGCCGATATTGATTACTCACACCTTGAGCCATTCGACTGGATAAACCTGATCGACACGGTGTATGGCAGCCCAATCGCTCATGAAAGCACTGTCCGGGAAAAGCGGTAACATAGCTTTTTTCCCAGAGTCGCACTCATGGATCTAAAACAGCTCGAATGTTTCGTACGGGTGGCCGAGTTCGGCAGCTTCACCAAGGCCGCCGCCGTACTGAACATTTCTCAGTCGGTCGTTAGCCGTCAGGTCAGGCAGCTTGAAGTCGAGCTGCAGGAGCATCTGCTCTTGCGAAATGGTCGAGGCGTCTTACTGACCGCTTCCGGGCAACGCTTGTTCGATCACGGCAAAGGCATCTTGCGGCAGGTGCAGGTGGCGCGTGAAGACCTGCGCGAACAACGCGATACGTTGTCTGGCAAGGTCGTCGTCGGGCTTCCTCCCAGTATTTCCCGACGCCACACTGTGGCAGTGGTCTCTGCCTTCCGAGAGCGCTTTCCTGACTGCATATTGGGGATCAAAGAAGGCCTGACTCATTCGATGCGCGAGTGGCTGCTCCTGGGTCGCCTCGATTTCGCACTGCTCTTCAATCCTGGCCACAGTGCACAACTGCAGTATGAGCACATACACTCAGAACCATTGATGCTCATAGGTAGCCAGCACTCGAACCTCCCTTCCCAGGTAGCGATGAAAGACTTGGGCCAATACCCTTTAATCACTCCCAGCGAACCTCACTCCATACGCCGCCTCATCGAGAATGAAGCGTCGAGGCATGAGGTGCATCTGAACGTTTGCCTGGAGGTCGATAGCATCCCGTCGCTATTGGAATTGATCAATCTCAACATGGGCTACGGCGTACTGTTTCGCTCGGCCTTGGCCAACGGCGACGGAAAACTCGAAGGACTCAAAGCTGCACAGATCGTTGATCCATCAATCCAGACGCACTTATTTATCGCAACGTTTGAGCAGCGCCCGCTGTCTCGCCTGGCACAACAGACCATGTCATTGGTTCGTGAGATCTGCATAGACTGAATAGACGCATGCAAAATCCGCATAACTGCTAGAGCCTGTGTCTTGTTGTTGTAAGGCGTCGAGGCGGCCACCATCGGCTATCGCTTCCGCTAACGATAATAAAGGACACGAGATGAAAAGCTGCCTCGCCCCTGACGCCAACCCAACAAAACCAAAGCAGCCGCTTCCTGTCGGTGCGTGGGATGCGCACTGCCATGTATTCGGTCCTGCGGCTGATTTCCCTTATGCCGATGATCGTAGCTATACCCCACCAGACGCCCCATTTGAAACATTGCAGGCATTGCACAACCACTTGGGATTCACGCGCGGTGTAATTGTCCAGGCCAGCTGTCACGGCAGTGACAATCGCGCAATGCTCGACGCTATTGCACGGAGTGAAGGACGGTATCGAGGCGTAGCAATCGTTGACGGCAGCGAAACCGATGAACAGCTTGCCGAGATGGACGCCGGCGGTGTTCGTGGCGTGCGGTTCAACTTCGTTGCACATCTGGGTGGCGCGCCAGACCTGGACGTCTTTGATAGCACTGTGGATCGCCTTGCGGATTTGGGGTGGCATGTCGTCCTGCACCTGGATGCACAAGACATCCTGACTTATGCCGAAAGATTGGCGCGGATACCCGTACCTTTCATCATCGACCACATGGGTCGCGTCAAAGCGCAGGATGGTATTGAGCAGCAGTCCTTCCTGGCATTGCAGCAACTGATGGAAAATCCGCTTGCGTGGGTCAAGGTATGTGGCGCAGAGCGTGTATCGGTCGGGCGGCGACCATTCGAAGATGCCGTTCCGTTCGCGCAGAAGCTGATTGAGCTAGCGCCGGAACGCGTCCTGTGGGGCACTGATTGGCCGCATCCAAACATCAGTAAAGACATGCCCAACGACGGCGGGTTGGTGGATCTGATGTTCAATTTCTGTGCCGATCCTCTGCTGCGTCAAAAACTGCTGATCGATAACCCGATGAAGCTCTACGGCCGTTAAGTGCACCCAGCTTTGCTGCACCTCCAAAAATAAGACTTACAGTGAGTGAAAGCCATGAACCCCAGCCCTGCATCTGCTCAGGCAGAAGTAACCCTTCCCGCCAAGGTGAAAACCAAGCCGCCGTTCTATCGCGCGATGTACTTTCAAGTCCTGCTGGGTATTCTCGCGGGAGTCGCCGTCGGCCATTTCTGGCCAACCTTTGCGGCCGATCTCAAGCCGCTGGGCGATGCATTCATCAAGCTGATCAAGATGATCATCGGCCCTGTAGTTTTCTGCACAGTCGTCACCGGCATCGCCGGTATGCGCGACCTGAAAAAGGTCGGTCGGGTCGGCGGGAAAGCACTGCTCTACTTCGAAGTCATTTCGACGGTATCGCTGCTGATAGGCCTTATCGGTGGGCACCTTTTCAATCCAGGGGCAGGCTTCAATGTCGATGTGAATACCCTGGACGCGTCGGCAGTCACCGGGTTCGCCGAGAAAGCTCAGCACATGCACATGGTCGAATTTCTGATGGGGATCATTCCCTCGACGTTTGTGCAGGCCTTTGCCGAAGGTAACGTGCTTTGCATATTGCTGGTCTCCGTGCTCTTCGGGTGCGCGCTGTCAGCCATGGGTGAGAAAGGCAAACCGGTCTACGACATGATCGAAGGGCTGTCCGGCGTGTTCTTTCGCATTGTTCACATCATCGCCAAGCTTTCCGCCATCGGCGCGTTCGGCGCCATCGCTTTCACCGTCGGTACTTACGGTGTCGGTGCGCTCCTGCCGCTGATGAAACTGGTCGGCAGCTTTTATATCCTGTGTGCATTGTTTGTCATCGTGGTGTTGGGTGGCGTGGCGAAAGTTTGCGGGTTCAGCATCCTGCGCTTTATCGCTTACATCAAAGAGGAGTTGCTGGTCGTGCTTGGCACCAGTTCATCGGAAGTGGTGCTGCCGCAGATCATGGAAAAGATGGAGCGACTCGGGTGCTCTAAGCCCGTCGTCGGGCTGGTCATTCCCACCGGCTACTCCTTCAACCTCGACGGTACCAACATCTATTTGACGATGTCGGTGCTCTTCATCGCTCAAGCGCTGAACATCGACCTGTCACTTTCTCAACAACTGACGTTAGTCATCGTGGCCATGCTCACTTCCAAGGGTGCCAGCGGTGTGTCAGGCGCCGCCTTTGTCATGCTGACCAGCACCTTGATGGTGGTGCCGCTTGTACCGGTGGCAGGCATGGTGTTGATTCTGGGTATCCACCGCTTCATGGGCACCGGACTCGCCATGACTAACCTGGTGGGAAACGGTGTCGCCGCGCTGGTTGTCTCAGCGTGGGAAAAAGAACTGGATCGCGACAAGCTCGCCCAGGAACTTGGCACCAAGCCGTAAACCTTCTGCTCTATCGATCACACCATTTCTAAACAGTCACTGTTCGGTCCAGCACCGAGCAGCGACTCCCTGCGTCAGGAAAATAATAAAAATGAACCGCGCCTTATATGTTGCTTTGCTCACACCTGCACTTATCTCCATCGACACCTCAATGGCCGATGATTTTATCGCGGACAGCAAGATTCGCCTGGAAGCACGAAACTTCTACTACAACGGGGATTTTCGTCAGGGAACGGGCGTATCCAAAAGAGAAGAATGGGCCCAAGGTTTTTTGCTCAACTATGAGTCGGGATACACACCGGGAATAATCGGCTTTGGCGCCGACGCACTGGTGTTTGCAGGTTACAAA
This sequence comes from Pseudomonas sp. Irchel 3H9, assembly GCF_900187495.1. Lineage (NCBI taxonomy): Bacteria > Pseudomonadati > Pseudomonadota > Gammaproteobacteria > Pseudomonadales > Pseudomonadaceae > Pseudomonas > Pseudomonas sp. Irchel 3H9. Next base: position 989,147 of record NZ_FYDK01000002.1, read on the forward strand.
CTGGATTCGAGCCCAGACCGTTCCGGTAGCGGCCTGCTCCCCAAACGGGCTTCCGGTGAGGCCGTTGATGAATACTCAAAAGCAGGCTATGGCGTCAAACTCAAAGTATCTCAAACATCACTGCGCTACGGCATGTCATTGCCAAAGGTTCCAGTGCTTCAGTACAACAACAGCCGACTGCTTCCTCAGACGTTCCAGGGCTGGCAGATCAACTCTACCGACGTAGATCGCCTGACCCTGAACCTGGCGCAATTCGATAAGACAATCACACCCGACTCTACCGACCTTCAGGACATAACCCTCGCAGTGAAAGATGGTCGCTATCGTGCAACCGGTATCGGCGACAACTATCGATATGGCGGCGGGACCTACAAGCTGACGCCAGAACTGAGTGCAACGTACTTTTATGGCGAACTTGATGACGTTTACCGTCAGCAGTTCGCTGGATTGATACACAACACGCGCCTCGGCAAAGGCATGTTGACCACTGACCTGCGTGCCTTCTCAAGTCGTGATGTTGGCGCAGCCAAAGCGGGAGAGGTTGATAACCGCGCATATGCTGCCGCGCTCGGCTACGCCTTAGACAATGGGCATAGCGTCATGGCGTCCTACCAAGTCATGGGCGGTGCTACGGGCTTTCCTTACATCAATAACCCCTACCTGCCCAACTACGTTCAATACCACGACTTCGGAAGCGCAGGCGAACGTAGCTGGCAGCTGCGCTATGGCTACGACTTCGCAGCCATGGGTATCCCAGGGTTGAGCTTTTTCACGGCCTATATCCGGGGAGACGGCCTGAAGACGGTCGGTGCCGAGAAAGAGTGGGAACGTGATGTGGACGTAAACTACGCCTTCCAGGGATCGTTAAAGGGGTTCTCTGTGCGATTACGGAATGCAACCTATCGAAGTGACGCTGCCAGAGATATTGACGAGACACGCTTGATCGCAAGCTACTTGTTCACATCCTTTTAAACTTGGATCGAGTATCGATGCAAAGAAGTCAGTTCGAACGGGGCAAGTGATCTTGTAAGCCGGCTAAGGTTTCACGCCGCAAGCTTTTCCCTGACGTCGGGTGACCGAGAGTCGTTGAAGCTTTGAGGCCTGGCGATTTGTAGCGCGATACGCAGCGCCACACATCCGCTCGGGCCTCATACTCCGATCTGTAGCCAGTTTGGGTACCCACTCTGAATTCAAACGACCACAGTAGTGCCTCATCGGAGCGTTGCACCCAACACTCCCCTTTATCGCTCATGCTCTGCCTGAGCCGATCTTGCCCAAGGTACGACGCACACAGACTTCGAAGCCCTGTGATGCTTGAACGCCAAAAACTCTGTCCCGCTGAACTTACCTGTGAGCGATTAGGCAATTGCATTCTTGGTTAAGACGGTCGGTTCGGGTATCCCCATGAACCTTCTGACTCTCTCAGCAGAGTCCGCTTCTCGAATCTCTTGGGGAGAAGCATCAAGCTGGACTTTTCCATTTTCCATGAAAATGACTCGGTGAGAAATTGACATCGCGAACTCCATTTCGTGGGTGACGATCAGCAATGTCATGCCGTCATCAGCCAATCCCTTGATCACCTCCAGCACTTCTCCAACCAGCTCTGGATCCAGTGCTGAAGTGGGCTCATCGAACAGCATGATGTCTGGCGACATCGCCAGCGCACGTGCAATTGCCACTCTTTGCTGCTGACCTCCTGAAAGCTGATGCGGGTACTTGTGGGCATGCTCAAGCAGTCCAATGCGATCAAGGAGGGAATAGGCGTTAAGCTGACATTCATTCTTCGAGCCGCCGTGATGCAACGGTGCGAGCGTTACGTTATCGACCAGCGTTCGATGGGGGAACAAGTTGAAGCTTTGGAAAACCATTCCTATGTGTTTTACGCGTCGCCGAAAGGCACGCAGGTTACCGCCATCCAGTGTGTCCTTTTCGATGAAGTCGGCGCCAAAGAGCTTGATGCTTCCCTTATCAATTTTTTCCAGCCCGTTAATGGTTCTGATGAGAGAGGTTTTGCCTGAACCAGATGGGCCAATGATGGAAAGAACCTCGCCCTTCCTGATCGACAAGTCGATTCCTTTCAGAACCTCATGACTCCCATAGCTCTTATGCAAATCCTGAAGATGCAGCACTGTATCGCCCTCGTATGAACGGCGCAGGCTTTCCTGTTTAAAGTTCTCCGTGGATTTTCTTAAAGCGTTGGCCTGGTCACTACCCAGGGTATGCGGCTTACGCAGGCTAAGATCCAGTGAGCGCTCGAAACGCTCAAGCATGTATCCGAACACCGTAACGATTAACACGTAATACACCGCAACAGCTGCCAACGTCTCCATCACCAAAAAATTCTGGGAGTACAAGCGCTGACCGACCGTGAGAATCTCTGTGAGGGAGATGACGGATGCCAGCGATGTCAGTTTTACGATGGTGACGTATTCGTTGATCATCGTCGGCAGCGATATACGAATGGCCTGAGGGATGACAATAAGCCATTGCGCGCCGACCGTACCGATGGCCAGCGCCTTTCCGGCCTCCTTTTGCCCCTTGGCAACAGAAATCAGTCCCCCTCGATGAATCTCAGCCATGTACGCCGCTTCGGTGATCACCAGGGCAATGAGGCCCGAATAAAACGGATTCGAAAGCAGTCCACCGGAAGAAGGAATCAGTTGCGGTAGGTTGTAGGTAAAAACGATCAAGACCAACAGGGGAACGCTGCGGAAAAACCATATGTACACCGAAGCTGAGCCGCGAAGTAATGGGGAACTCGACATCTTGGCCAATGCCAGAAGAAACCCCAGAAGACCGCCCAGCAGCCATGCCGCAGTACTGAGCTTGATGACCTGAAGACAGGCTACCCAAAACGAATCCACCGCGAAGAGGGAGACGAAGTAACTCCAATCAAATGACATAGTTGCCCCTTGATAACGCCACCGCTATAAACAGCGGTGGGCTATGCTTGTTATTCTGAGATGGGTTCAAGGCTGTACTTTTTGAGGATGATCTCGTATTCGCCGCTTGCTCTGCTTAGCGACAATGCTTTCATCAGAGCTGCGTGCGTGGCGCTGTTGCCTTTCTTGACGAAGATCCCCAGAGTTTCAGGGTAAATGAGTTCTTTAGAGCTGATGACTACTCGACCTTTGGTTCGCTCGGAAATGATGTGAGCCGCACCTGCGATCTCTACTTGAGCCTGCACGTTGCCGGAAAGCAACGCTTGGGTCGCCTCTGGCGCAGATGGATACTCGCTCACCATCACTGCGGCTTTATTATTGGGTATGCAGTATGCCTCAGACAGTATTTGCAGTTTCGGAAGCCACGAGTTCCCTTGCTCCAATCCAATCTTTTTGCCACATAGATCTTCCGGAGATTGAGGCTGAAATACGCTGTCCCGTGCCACTAAAATGGCTGATCCTGTTTTGGCGTAGGGAATGACCAGCGCCTGGGTCTGACGCTCGGCTGTGATGTACATACCTGAGATAATCGCGTCGTATTTTCCCGCGTTGAGTCCGTTGATCAGGCTCAGAAACTTTGTGTCGATGAACTCCACTTTCCTGTCCAAAGACTTTCCTATCGAAGCGGCAAGCTCAGGGTCCGCCCCCACAATATTGTTCTCGGCGTCGTAGTATTCAAACGGTGGGTAGGTGATCTCCATGCCAAACTTCAAAGGAGATTGTTCTTCAGCGTGGACTAGCGGCACTCCAAATCCAATGACTGCAACTAAAGAAAAGCTTTTCACGAGGGCGTGCTTGTTCATGGCGTTTCCATTATTGAGAGGGCAGGAACGAAAAGGGCTCTTATATTTTTCTTGTTATGCGCAATAACGGATATAGCAGAAGCCTATTTTTAAACCTATCACTACGCAATCAACGACAGTAGTAATCTTTTTGAGAGGAAATTATGTGCAACCCACCCTGCCAGGCCAGTTCCACGATCCCGTGATCATAATCGCCTGCAAACGTATCATAAGTTTTTTTACACATATGCGGATCCGGAGTAACAATATTTTTATTCATACTGCGGATTTGCACATGTATCTGGCAGGCGCGCTCTAACATATAAATACTGTGAAAAGCTTCGCCAATAGTCCGCCCGCCGACGATGATTCCGTGATTTCGCAAGAGCATGGCGTTGGAATCACCAAGGCTATTAATCATATTTTGCTGTTCCAATTTGGTATCTATGAAAGAGCCGTAGGTGTGGTATTTGAGTTGCTCGTAAAACTTCATTGCATGCTGAGACAATGGCGGCAACCCTTCTTCAAGTGCCGAAACTGTAATTCCTGCCGCAGTGTGGGTATGTATTACGCAGGCCATATCGGGCCGGGCATTATGAATCGAAGAGTGGATCAAGGCACCTGCGATGTTCATCGCTTCGGACGTACCATTGGTACCAACACACAGTCCATCGAATCCAACTTTCACAAGATCACTCGCCTGCATCTTTTCAAACGGCACACCGTAGCGATTGATGAGAAAGACTCCCGGTTCTCCAGGAATGCATGCCGAGGCATGGGAGTCGACGAGGTCTGTCATGCGGTAGTAGGCCAGTAGACGGAAAAGAGCCGCAAGGTCACAACGAGTTGACCACTCCTGCGCGCTGATACCTTCGAGTGTGTTCATTTATTGGGCGCTCTCACAGTGTTGTTATTGGCTGACACCATATGAAATTAACTTTTCAGTGCCTATTCGCATTTTGTTATATTGGGTATTGGGCAAACCAATACGAGTACTATTTCATGGGTTTCCGACCGACCACCGCGATAAATTCCGGCGAATTGCGTTCTGTGAGCGAACGAATGGACTGGAATCTGCTGAAAACATTTTGTGTCGTGGCGATCGAGAAAAGCATAAGCAAGGGAGCAGCACGGCTAAATTTGTCTCAGCCCGCCGTGAGTCAGGCGATCAAACGCCTGGAGGAACAGCTTGGAGCTACGTTGATCGAGAGGGATAGTCACAGATTTGAAATTACCGAAGTAGGAATTTCGCTTTTAAAGATCGCTCTAGCGGCCAGAAAAAATATTCAGGAAGTTGATGCAGTCCTGAATGAAAAACGAGGCAACATTAAAGGCGCCATACGCATACTCACGGTCAGCGGTGTAAATTCCCCACTGTACGACAAAGTTTTACGAGAAATGCATTCGGACTTTCCAGAGGTCACATTCAACATTGAAGTTGCAACCACTCAGGAAATAATCAGCGCAATACAACGCAACGTAGTTCCGTTTGGCATTGGAATCAGTCAGCCCGGGGAGGTTGACATAAAACAATCCATACTTACCCGCGAGGAGACATTCTTCTACTGCAGTAACTATCACCCACTTTTCAACGAAGAGTCGGTGACACTTAATCAAATCAAAGCCACAAAACTGGTCAGTTTTTCAGGGGAGTCCTTGGGAGGCACCCTATCTAAGTTGTCTGAGCACTATGGCAGTCATTATATACACCAGCAGATATCTGCCTCATCAGCGAATACGGCAGAGATGTTGCGGCTTGTACTGGCGGGGATAGGGATAGGTTCTCTCCCCGAGCACCTAGGTAGGGAGTATGAGGAGCGAGGGCTTCTGCGAAAGCTCCTACCAGAAACGAGCGTTTGTGAGGTCTTGATTGTAATGATGTGGAGCCCCCATCAAGTACACACTGAAGCCGAGGCTATTTTTCTCGACAGAATGCGGGCTGCATTAAACTTGGAGTGATATCGGCAATATCAGAAATAAGCCATGGATCATCAAGCTTTGCATATTGGCTCAACTTGCATAAGCCGCAGAAGTCGACGACGCTAAAGTAGTCGCAGCCGTGTTTTCATTAAGGGCGGCGCCTCAAAGCTACCTCCTGCTTCGCTTTACGTCTCCAAACCGCCATCAGTAACCCATCAATGACCAAATCGCTGGTCATCTGCGACGTCATTGACCAGCCAACGACTTAACGAGAAAACAGATCCAGCACCACAGCCAAATATAGGCAGCGCTCATACGTGCGAATGCAGGTGATGTCCGGCGATCCGGACAGTCTCCAGGCTCCCTCAGGCACGCTGTTCATCTGATCATTTCCGCCTTGGCCTGCCGTTCAATACTCAATGATATCCATGGCGGCAGTTTCACCGCGATGCACCTGCGGCGCTGCCAAACACAAGGTATTGCGCCCCAGGCCCTTGGCTTCATACAGAGCGGCATCTGCCCGCGCAAGCAGGCTGGCCGTGGTGTCATCCGGGTTTGGCACCACGCAGCAGACTCCGATACTGATGCGCGCCGAGATGGCTGCCTCGCCAAACCGAGCCGGTGAATCAGCGACCGATGCGCGCAATTCGTCCAGAACCTTCACCGCGTCTTCGGGGCTGGTGCGGGGAAGTAACACCAGGAATTCCTCACCCCCATAGCGACCAATACTGTCGGACTCACGAATTCGCTGGGTGAGATGATTGACGCAATGGCAAATCACCTCATCGCCCGCCAGGTGTCCATACACATCATTGATCTGCTTGAAATGGTCGATGTCGACCATCGCCACGGCCAGGTAGGCAGCGTCTCGGCGCGCGCGCTCCAACTCTTTGGAAAACTGTTCCAGCACGGCTCTGCGATTGAGAATACCGGTCAGCACGTCGCGTAACGCCAGGCGCTGGAATAACGACTCGCTGCGTTCTTTGGCCAGCAGCACCAGTCCGAGAGAGATCATCATCGCGGTGAACGTGCCGATACTGACGGAGATGGTTTGCTTGAGGTTGCTGACGTCATAGCGCATCTCGGCGGCTCCCCCGCCGATGATGGCGACCACCCGCATGCCAAGGCCGATCAGGCTGATACTTGATCCGATGATCAACAACATGCGCGCGCGCCCCTGAGCGGGTATGTAGCGGCGCGTCCAATAGATGATCAAGGCGCATTGCACCATCAACACCAGCGTGGCGGCGAGCATGCGCGGTTCCAAGGTGTCGATCAGGCTTGCCATCAAGGCAAGCATCAAGGCAGCAGGCGCAAATATCCGCCACCAGGAGACGCGCAACTCAACGATCCGAAAGATGCTGGCCCCATAAAAAGCCAGCGCCACCGCCAGCAATGTGTTGGCAGCCCCATAGGTCAACCACAACGGGGCGTGGCCGAACAAGGTGTATCCAATGTAAGCCAGGGCATGTGCCGCCAAACCAAAGCCAATGGTCAGCAAGCCGTCGCGCTGGTTGAACTGGCCGACCAATATCAGACAAAACGCCATGATCGTCGCCACTAAGGCGACGCAGGCAAAAAGCGTGGGGGTATGGGCAATCATGACGTCTCACCAGGCGCTGTCAGGAGCAGCTCTGGTGCAGTTTAGTTGAGTAGGCTGTCAGTCTGTCGGCCATCTGCAGCATTGTCTTCGCGCCTGTCAGGGCAGCGCTTAGATACTCAAGAGCTCGGCTACGGGCAGTCGATTGGTAGTCTTCATTTCTCGCAGGGACAGGTTCGAGCGAATACTCGAAACGCCAGGAAGCTTCCTGAGTACTTTTTCGACAAAGCGGCTGTAGCTGTCCAAGTCCCGTGCAACCACCTCAAGTAGAAAGTCCGCCTCGCCTGTTGTGTTATGGCAACTCAAAACCTGAGGTGCCGCCTGAATAATCTTTTCAAACGTTGCCGTGGCTTCTTCGCTGTGATCGGTGCAAGAGATCTGGACAAACGCCTTCAGGCCCAGCCCTAGTTTCTTTCGATTGAGAATGGCTTGGTATCCCTCGATAACCCCGCACTCTTCAAGCCGGCGTTGCTTGCGCCAGCAGGACGCTTCGCTGAGGGACAGCTGCTCAGCCAGCTTGACGTTCGACAGCTTGCCGTCGCGCTGCAAACGTTCCGATATTGCAATGTCCGCCTTATCAAGCTGCTCAAGCATGAAATAACTCCTCAAATTAAGACTTAAAAATGAAGGTTAATTTCAATTTCCGGGTGACGTCAATTGCAACTTGAAGGGTAATTTCAAGGGGTTCATCCATAATGGAAATGCCTGGATCGTGACACTTCAACGTCACATCGCCCATCCAAACATAGGTCATTTGAATGAAAGCAGTCGTCTACGAAGCCTTTTCCAAGCCGCCGCGCCTGATGAACGTGGCAGACCCGTCCCCGGAACGTCATGGTGTGGTTATCCAGGTGCTTGGCACAGGGGTATGTCGCAGCGACTGGCATGGTTGGAAAGGTCATGACCCCGACATTGAGCTGCCCCATGTACCGGGTCATGAGCTGGCGGGCATCGTGGCCGAGGTGGGCAACGACGTCACGCAATGGAAGGTCGGCGACCGTGTGACCGTGCCGTTCGTGGGCGGGTGTGGTGCCTGCGCCGAGTGCAATAGCGGCAATCAGCAGGTATGCCACACGCAGTTCCAGCCAGGCTTTACTCATTGGGGTTCTTTTGCCGAATACGTCGGTATCCATCAGGCCGATCTGAACCTGGTCGCGCTGCCTGAGAGCATGGATTTCGCTACCGCTGCAAGCCTGGGTTGTCGGTTCGCCACCTCGTTCCGCGCAGTCGTTGACCAAGGAAAAGTCAGTGCCGGTCAATGGGTCGCGGTTCACGGTTGCGGAGGCGTAGGCCTGTCTGCCGTGATGATCGCCCAAGCCATTGGCGCGAACGTGATCGCCATCGATATTTCCCAGGACAAACTCGACCTGGCACGCGCGCTCGGCGCTGTCGCCACGATCAATGCCCAGTGCGTGGCGGACGTCGCCGAAGCCGTGCTGGAAATCACTCAGGGCGGTGCCCACGTATCGCTGGACGCATTGGGCCACCCAACCACCTGCTTCAACTCCATCAACAACCTGCGCCGTCGCGGCAAGCACGTTCAGGTGGGGCTGATGCTCGCTGATCACGCCACGCCGGCAATCCCCATGAGCAAGGTCATCGCCCACGAACTTGAGATCTACGGGAGCCACGGCATGCAAGCGCACCGCTATGACGCCATGATCGAAATGATCACCTCCGGCAAGCTGGCGCCTGAAAAACTCGTGGGCAAGACCATCAGCCTGGAGCAGTCGATCGACGCATTGATCCATATGGACCGGTTTGAGACGGCGGGCGTCACCGTCATCACCGAGTTTTAATGCATGGCGCCACATTGAGCGGCGCTGAATTCACTAAAAATCCAGCGTTCACATGGGTGATCGCGCCCGCTGAAAACACGCGGACACCCTCCCCCTTACTGACTCAGCGATAGACCGGAAAACGACGGCACAGCGCGACCACGTGTTCGCGCACACGCCGCCCGACCTTGTCGCTGTCGCCGTTTTCCAGTGCGTCCAGCACGTCGCACAACCAGCCAGCCACTTGCTTGCAAGTCTCCACGTCAAACCCGCGGGTGGTCACCGCCGGGGTGCCGATGCGAAGGCCGGAGGTCACAAACGGTGAGCGCGGGTCATTGGGCACCGAGTTTTTGTTGGTGGTGATGTAGGCACGGCTCAGCGCCGCGTCGGCGTCCTTGCCGGTGTAGGGTTTGTCGGACAGGTCGATCAGCATCATGTGGTTGTCGGTGCCGCCCGACACGATTTTGTACCCGCGCTGTTGCAACACTCCGGCCATGGCCCTGGCGTTGATCACCACGCGGGTCTGGTAGACGCTGAACTCCGGCGTAAGCGCCTCCTTGAATGCCACGGCCTTGGCCGCGATCTGGTGCATCAGCGGGCCGCCCTGCACGCCGGGAAACACCGCGGAGTCGAGCTTTTTGTAGAAGGCTTCATCCTGACCTTTGGACAAAATCAAACCGCCCCGTGGCCCGCGCAGGGTTTTGTGCGTGGTGCTGGTGACCACATGCGCATGGGGAAGTGGGTCCGGGTATTCGCCCGCAGCGACCAGCCCGGCGACATGGGCCATATCGACCCAGAAAATCGCCCCGACCTTGTCGGCAATGCTGCGCATGCGTGCCCAGTCCTTGTAGCGCGAATACGCGGAAAAACCACCGATCAACATTTTGGGGCGCGCTTGCAGCGCGATTCGCTCCATCTCGTCATAGTCGAGAAAGCCGGTTTCCGGGTTCAGTCCGTAAGGCACGATGGTGTAGTGACGCCCCGAGAAATTGGCGGGGTTGCCGTGGGTCAAATGACCGCCCTGGGCCAGGTTCATGCCCATCACCGTATCGCCGGGGTTGATCAGTGCGAGGAAGACCGCCGCGTTGGCCTGGGCGCCCGCATGGGGTTGCACGTTGGCGTAGTCGCAGTTGAACAGCGCCTTGACCCGCTTGATGGCCAGCCGCTCGGCGACGTCGACGCACTCGCAGCCGCTGTAATAGCGCTTGCCGGGGTAGCCTTCGGCGTACTTGTTGGTGAGCACCGAGCTCTGGGTTTTCATCACCAGCGGGCTGGCATAGTTTTCCGAGGCTATCAGCTCGATATGGTCTTCCTGACGATGTTCTTCGTTCTGAATGGATTCATACAGCTCAGGGTCGAAAGCGTTCAGGGTCAGCGTCGAGTCGTACATGTGCAAAGTGTCCTTGGTCAAGAATTCAAACGGTCGGTGACAGCAGGCGCGTGATGCGTACGGCGATGTCGTCGATCTGTGCGTCATTGCAGGTCAGCGGCGGCATCAGGCGCACGGTGGTGGCCCGTCTGACGGTGATCAGCAGACGTTGTCGCAACCGTTTCGGCCTGTGGGGTCGCCGTCCTTTCACGGCGCGGCAACTGCCTATTGAGCACGGCGTAGGCTGCCAGGCCGATGACCAGGCCCCAGAACGCGCCGCCGATGCCCAGCACGGTGATATTGGCCGCGCAGGCCAGAAAGGTGATCAGCGACGCTTCCCGGGATTTCACGTCCGCCATGGCATTGGCCAGGCTCGCGCCGAGTGTGCCCAACAGCGCCAGCCCGGCCAGGGTGGTGATGAAGGTCGCCGGGAAGGCCATGAACACCGCGGCCAGGGTCACGCCGAAGATCCCCACCAGGATGTAGAAGATGCCCGCGGCAACGCCTGCGACCCAGCGCTTGGACGGGTCTTCGGAGGCTTCCTTGCCCGTGCAGATGGCGGCCGTGATGGCGGCGATGTTGAAGGCATGGGAACCGAACGGCGCCATCAGCAGAGAACCTAGCCCGGTCACGCTGAGGATCGGGTTGGCACTGGTGTTGAAGCCGTCACTGCGCAGCACCAGCATGCCCGGCATGTACTGCCCCGTGAGGGTGATCAGAAACAGCGGCAGCGCGACGCTCAACAACGCATTGACCGAGAACTCGGGGCGTGTGAACACCGGAGTCGCGAACTCCAGCGCCAATCCCGTGAAGTCCACGCGCTCCTGCATCAGCAAAAAGCCAAGCCCCAGCACCAGAATGCCGACCACTGCGTAGCGCGCACTCAAGCGCTTGAACAGGATGTAGGCGCCGATCAACACGCCGACCAATAGCGGGTCGACGCTCATGCTGGCGAACGCACCGATGCCGAACTGCAGCAGAATGCCGCCCAACAAGCCCGCTGCCACACCTGGCGGGATCAGCCGCACGGCTTTCTCAAAGTAACCGGACACGCCCAACAGCACGAACGCTGCCGCCGAAATCATGTAGGCGCCGATGGCCTCGGCGTAGGGCGTGGTCCCCAGGGCGACGATCAAAAACGCCGCCGCAGGCGTCGACCAGGCGGTGATGATCGGCTCGCGGCTCACCCCACTGAGAAACATCCCGGTCACCCCTACCCCGATCGACACAGACCAAACCCACGACGCCGTCAACTCAGGGCTGAGCCCGGCAACCTTGGCGGCCTGAAACACCAGGATGAACGTGCCGCCGTAATTGACGATCACTGAAATCAACCCGGCAACCACCGGGTGCAGCAGGTCCCGCAGATGCACGGACGAGGGGGATTGAGTAGATGACATAGGTCTTGGCTCCTTGCTGGACGATGTATCCATCCGGTCGCTGTTAAGCGGTCATTTATAGCGTTTGAATGGCAGGTTTAACCCCTACGCTTTAGCGCAGCCGACCAGACCACTTGGCGTGGTCCGTCAAGCATGCTCTCGCGCAAACGCGCTCATGAACCCCCATAACGCCTCGAACGCCGGCACTGAAACGGCGTTGAAACCGTGGGATGGCGAGGGCCAGAGTCTACGGATAAACTGGCCTGCCACTACCTGCCATTTCATGGAATGAGAGCAGACCACATGGCAAAGACCTTCGAGCTTGAAACCCTGAAGATGCGCCTCAACGACGCCGAGTTTCAGCTGCTGGATCTGCACCAGCGGATCCAACGTGCATTACGTGCGCTGATCCTCGACGGCGCCCTCGGCCCCGGCTTGAAACTGCCCGCCACGCGGGTGCTGTCCAAGTCATTGGGGTGCGCACGCGACACCGTTGAGAACGCCTATGTGCAGCTGCATCGGGACGGGTTTATCGTGCGCCGCGAAGGCGCCGGCAGTTACGTCTGCGACACGGTGGGCGTCGAATTGCGCGGTGCCGGCCGCCGACGCCTCAAGGCTCAGGAAACCAGGAGCAGCGTCGCCGCACCGGGCGCCGAACTCAGCCAGCGCGGGCGGATGATCTTCGACACCGGCGGCGTGCGCGATCAGCAAGTCATCAAGGCATTCGCCACCGGCCTGCCGGAAACCCGCAGCTTCCCGACGGATGTGTGGGAGCGTTTGCAGCGCCAGGTCATGAAGGACTATCGCGCCAGCGTGCTGCTGCATGGCGACCCACAAGGCGCCGAGCCCCTGCGCAAAGCGATTGCCACCTACCTGAACCTCGAACGCGGCGCCAAATGCTCACCCGACCAGGTGCTGGTGTTGAGCAGCACACGTCAGGCGTTGTACCTGTGCGCGCAATTGCTGGTGGACGCCGGCAAGCCGATCCTGCTGGAAAACCCCGGCTATTACGGCGCCCGCAAGGCCTTCCAAATTGCCGAAACCAAGGTGATGCCCATTGATGTCGATGAACACGGCATCCGCACCGACATGCTTTATGCCGACCGCAGCGGCGCCAACTGTGTGTATGTCACGCCCTCTCACCAGTACCCCACCGGCGCGACCTTGCCCCTGGAGCGGCGACTTGAGTTGATCAATTGGGCGGCGCAAAAAGGCAAGTGGATCATCGAGGATGACTACGACAGCGAGTTCCATTACGACGGGCAACCCACGGCCTGCGTGCAGGGCCTGGACAAGTATCAGCGCACGCTCTACATCGGCACCTTCAGCAAGACCCTCTACCCCGGCCTGCGCATGGGGTACATGGTGCTGCCCTCTGAGCTGGTGAAGCCCTTTGCCTATGCCCGCAGCATGATGGACGGCCACACACCGCAAACACTGCAACTGACCCTGGCGCGTTTTATGGAAGACGGTCATTACAACGCCCATGTGCGGGCCATGCGCAAGCTGTATGCCGGACGCCGCTCGATCATGCACGACGCGATCGGCAAGTACCTGAGCACCGTGGTCACCGCCGAATTGCCGCCGGGCGGGTTGCAGATCCCCTGCCTGCTGAAAGCCGGATGGTCCGAGGAGAAAACCATCCGCCAGGCGGCTACTGCCGGCGTGCAACTGTCCGGCCTCAGCGGCTTGTACGCGGGCGAACCGAAGCAACAAGGCTGGCTGCTGGGCTACTCCTCCCTGACCGCGCATGAAATAGAAGCCGCCATGTTGCGCCTGGCCAGCGCCCTGAAAATCTAATGGCCCAGCGCGCAGTTCAGCAGCAGTTGCCGGGCTTGTGCGGCCATCCGCGCGCCGTGGCAAGCGCCTGGGATGATCAGGCGTGGACGTTCCTGTCGGGCGATCTGCTCGACCTGATCCAGTCGACCCTGTGCGTCACCGGATGCACGCCATAGTTGAGGGCCTGGACAAGTTGAACGCAGCGCCATGGGACAAATGCCCACCTGACTTGAGGTCCAGGCCCAGGATCTTGTCCCCCCGGTTTCAGCAAAAACAAAACCAGCATATCCCCCCGCCAACCATTAAAAAAAGCAGCCCTTTGGCACCGATAACATCGTTTCTCGGGGGCACCGCTTATCCCTATATTGATCCGCACTATCTGTGTGAACGACTCAACGTTCACCCCTCAGTGCGAGTAGTCTCAATGAACAAAAAACCTGACAGCGCAGGGCTTGATAATGCGGGCGCCGGGACACGGGCGGTCTGGGGTGGAGAGCAAGTCAGGCATCCCTATAACGCCACGCAGGCGCCTATTGTGCTCAGTGCGGCGTATGGTTACGACGATATCGACGTCTGGTACGACGTCGCCATGGGTAAAGCCCCGGGCTTTATCTATAGCCGCATGAGCAACCCGACGGTCGAGACCCTCGAAGCCAAGATTGGTGAGTTGGAGAAAGCCGAATCCGCAGTCGCATTCAGCAGTGGCATGGCGGCCATCAGCAGTGTGCTTTATACCTTCCTGGCCCAGGGTGACCGCGTGGTGTCGACCAAGGACAGTTACGGCGGCACCAACAAGATTTTCGAGGAGTTCCTGCCGCGCACGGGGGTGGAGGTGACCTTGTGCGAGACGTTCGATCACGAGGCGATCGAACGGGAAATCGCCAGGGGCTGTCAGGTGGTGTACCTGGAAACGCCGACCAATCCGACCCTGAAGATCCTTGATATCCAACGCCTGGTTGCGGCGGCCAAACGCGTGGGCGCGCTAGTGGTAGCCGACAACACGTTTGCCACACCACTCAATCAGAACCCCTTGGCCCTGGGGGTCGATGTGGTCATTCACAGCGCGACCAAATTCCTCAGTGGTCATGGTGACGTATTGGGCGGCCTGGTCTGCGGCAGTGAAGCCCTGATGGCCAAGGTTCGGCATTACCGTGAAATCAACGGTGCCACCCTTGATCCACTCTCGGCTTACATGATCATTCGCGGCATGAAAACCCTGGTGCTGCGCATGCGTCAGCAGCAACACAGCGCCCGTGCCCTGGCAGAATTTCTCTGCACAGAGCCGCTGGTGGCTTCGGTCAATTATCCCGGCCTGGCCGACCACCCGAACCACGCGGTGGCGTGTGCGCAGATGGGCGGTTTTGGCGCCATTGTCAGCTTCGTACTTGTTGGCGGCATGGACTCGGTCAAGCTGCTGCTGCCACGCCTGCGATTTGCCCACTGTGCGGGCAATCTCGGTGCGGTGGAAACCATTTACGGCCCTGCGCGCACTACCAGTCATGTGGAAAACACGCTGGAGGAGCGCCAGGCGCTGGGCATTTCGGAAGGATTAGTGCGGGTTTCGGTGGGTATCGAAGACACCGACGATCTGCTCGACGATTTAAAGCAGGCATTCGCATTTGTCAGGGGTTTGCGCGATGAAAAAAGTCAGCAGCCCGCCTTCAGCGAGGGCGTGAACTGACCTTTCAAACCTCACGACAGGGCCGTCTGTGAGGCGTTTCATGAAGAGGAATAATAATAAAACTGTGTGGCGACGCTTCTATCTGCCCTCACTACTTTCATGAGAACAACCATGTCCATAACAGAAGAAAAAACCAACACGCGTGCCGGCTTCAAACAGGAAATGCAGACGCGCCACATTGTCATGCTGGCCTTGGGTGGCGTGATTGGCACCGGACTCTTTCTAACCTCCGGCTATACCGTTAACCAGGCAGGCCCGCTGGGTGCGGTGATCGCCTACATCATCGGCGCACTCATGGTGTACATGGTGATGATGTGCCTCGGCGAGCTCGCAGTGCAGATGCCGGAAACCGGCTCGTTCAGCACGTACGCGACCCGTTTTCTCGGCCCAGGCACCGGCTACACCGTGGCCTGGCTGTATTGGCTGACGTGGACGGTGGCGATTGGTTCGGAGTTCACCGCCGCCGGCATCCTGATGACGCGCTGGTTTCCTGACACGCCCGTGTGGATCTGGAGTGCATTGTTTGCCGGGGCGGTATTTTTTACCAACGTGGTCTCGGTCCGTTTGTTCGCCGAGACTGAGTTCTGGCTGTCCCTGATCAAAGTGGTGACGGTCGTGGTGTTCCTGATCATCGGCGGCGGCGCCATTCTCGGCCTGCTCAATATCGATCAGGCCCACAGTATCGGCCTCGGTAACTTCACACGCGAAGGCTTGTTCCCCACCGGTTTCATGTCGATTGCCATGACCTTGCTGGCGGTGTCGTTCGCGTTTTCAGGCACCGAACTGATCGGTATCGCCGCCGGTGAAACCAAGGACCCGCAACGCAATGTGCCACGGGCCATCCGCACCACCGTGCTGCGCCTGGCTATCTTTTTCGTCGGGACCATTTTCGTGCTGGCGACGTTGCTGCCGCGTGAGCAGGCCGGTCTGGTCGAAAGCCCCTTCGTCACCGTGTTCACCTACATCGGTATCCCCTACTCCGCCGACATCATGAACTTCGTGATCATCACCGCGCTGTTGTCGGCGGCCAACTCCGGGCTGTACGCCGCCTCACGGATGCTCTGGACCCTGAGCGACCAAGGGCACCTGCCCAAGCAGTTCTCCCACTTGACCCGCATGGGCACCCCATTGAACGCCATCGTACTGAGCATGGTCGGTGGCGGCGCATCCCTGCTCAGCAGCGTGTTTGCCGCCGACACGGTGTACCTGGCGCTGGTGTCGATTTCCGGGTTGGCGGTGGTGGTGGTGTGGATGAGCATCGCCGCGAGTCAAATTGCATTCCGCCGTCACTTCGTGGCCAATGGCGGCGACGTGCGCGACCTCAAATTCAGGGTCCGGGGTTACCCGTGGGTGCCTTTGGGCGCACTGGTGTGCTGCAGCCTTGCTTGTGTGGGGATCGCGTTCGACCCGGAACAGCGCGTCGCGTTGTACTTCGGTTTGCCCTTCATCGCCTGGTGCTACTTCGTGTATTACATTACCCGTAACAGCCGCGAACGACGCTTGTCGCTCGCCACCACGGTTCAGCCGTCCCCCTAGACGGTATGGGCAAGCGTGCTGAGTACCGCGTCAATAAGGTCCAGACCATGAAGCAAAAGCCGCTCCCTCCGTTGAACTGGCTGCGCGCGTTCGAGGTGTCCGCCCGGAGCCTGAACTTTACTCACGCCGCCGACGAACTGTGCCTGACCCAGGGCGCGGTCAGCCAGCAGATCCGCCAACTGGAAAGTCATCTGGGCGTGGCGCTGTTCAAGCGCCTGCCCCGTGGACTGGGGCTGACCGAAGAAGGCCAGGCTTATCTGCCGGTGGTGCAGGATGCAATTACACGGCTGGCGGTGGGCACCAACGAGATTTTTGGCCAGCACAAACGGCGGCCGATCAAGGTGCGCGGCAGCCTGGCGTTTTTCGTCCACTGGCTGGCGCCCAAGCTGGTGGACTTTCGTCAGGCTCACCCCCACGTCGATATCCGCTACATCAGCAATATCTGGATCAAGGAACTGGACGGCGAAGACGATATGGAAATTCGCTGGGGCCATGGTCAATGGCCTGGCCTCGTGTCCCAGCGGCTGACCTGGGACACCTTGTTCCCGGTCTGCTCACCCGCCCTGATGGCGCGATCACCGCTGACGGTGGCGAGCGACGTTGCGCGGCATACGTTGTTGCATGTGCTGGGTTACGAAGAGGGTTGGGGATACTGGCTGAAGATGGTCGGCGCGGACGACGTCGATTCGTCCCGTGGCATGCAGTTCGACACATTGATCTCGACGTTGCGCATGGCCGAACTTGGGCAAGGGATTGCGCTGGCACGCTCCTCAATGGTTGACGAGATGCTCCAGGACGGGCGTTTGATCGAGCCCTTCGACCAGCGCATCGAAGCCAGCGAGTCGTTCTACCTGGTACGCGGCTCCGGGGCAGACCAGCACCCCGACGCCATGATGTTTTCTACCTGGCTGGTCGAGCAGGCCCATCGCTACAAATAAATGGCCGGAGCCAAACCATGCACTACATAAGCACTCGAAGTTCGACCGTGCAGGCCGACTTTGAAAAGGTCGTGTTGTCCGGCCTGGCCGACGACGGCGGACTGTTCGTACCCACCGACCTGCCGCTGTTCGAGCCCCAGGATATCGCCAACTGGTCAACCTTGCCCTACGACGAACTGGCGTATCGGATCATACGTCCGTTTGTTGGCGGGACCATCCCCGAAGCGGACCTCAAGCGCCTGCTCAAAGAAGCCAGCAGTCAGTTCAAGCACCGTGCGGTGGCGCCGCTGCATCAGGTCGATCGCAACGAATGGGTGCTTGAGCTGTTCCACGGTCCGACCCGCTCCTCGAAGGATTTCGCCGCGCAGTTGCAGGCGCAACTGGTGCAGTACTTTCTGCATAAGCACCCGCGACGCGCAGTGGTGCTCGGCGCCACCAACGGAGACACTGGGCTCGCGGCGATCGATGCGTTCAAACACAGTAACGACACCCACGTGGTGCTGCTATACCCGGAGTCCGCGGTCGCACAGCATCAACTGCACGAGTTGCAAGGGGTTGCGCATCCCAATGTGCATACGTTCGCAGTCGCCGGTAGCTTTGACGACTGCCAGCAGCTCGCGAACCGCTTGTTCAGGCATTGGCCCAACCCGCGCCATGAGGCGATCAGCTTCAATTCCAGCAACTGGGTCAACGTGCTGGCGCAGCTCGTGTTTTATTTCTACGCCGTGCTGCAATTGGGCGCAGGTCAACGATCTGTCGGCTTCAGCGTGCCGGCGGCGAGCTTCGCCGAAGTCTACGCAGGCTACATCGCGCAAAAAATGGGCCTGCCGATTACCCAAATCATCGTCGCGACCAACAAAAATGACGCGCTGCATCAGTTGTTCCTCAAAAACCATTACAGCCGCCAGCGCGCTGACAAGACCCTGTCACCGGCCATGGACTTGTCGATTTTCTCCAACCTGGAACGTTTTCTCTGGGAGTTGTATGGACACGACGCTGCGGCAGTCAGTGCGCTGATGGCTGAATTCGAAGCCAGCGGCGAGATGACCATCGCCAACGACTGCTGGTTGCAGGCCCGGATGATCATCGACTCCTATGCGGTCAGCGATGAAGAAACCCTGGCCGAAATCGCCTCGCTCTACCGTGACACGGGCTACCTGATTGACCCCCACACGGCCACCGGAGTACTCGCCGCAAGGCTTTATCGGCGCAGCCTGGTCGCGCCAATGGTCACCCTCGGGGAAACTTCACCGGCCAAATCCGCTGCGCTGCTCAACGCACTGGGCATCAATGTGCCGGGGCAACACTGCCAGGCGACAGCGCACTTACACGCGCAGCGTTACCGGATAACGCCCGACGACGCCGGCCTCCTTTATCAACTGCTCGATACGCTGTGAACGACGGGAGACAGGGGGCCACATGAAGCGCATTCTGGATCCGCTCGATGAGCGCATCATCGCCGAGTTGCGGCTCAATGCCCGGGCCGCCCACGCTGAGCTGGCGGCCAAGGTCAACCTGTCCCGCAACGCCGTGCGCCAACGGATCGAACGGCTGGAGCGTGACGGTGCAATCCTGGGCTATACGGTACTGACCGGCGACGGGCGCCAAGCCTCATCCCAGATCAACGCGGTGATTTTCGTCTATCGCTATGACCGCATGCGCGGCGAGGATGTCTTGCAGGCCTTGCGGGCAATTCCTGAAGTGATCCAGTGCGACGTCATGAGCGGCGAATTCGACCTGATGCTGCGCGTCGGCGCATCAAGCCCGCAGCGGGTGCATCAGGTCTGGACTCAAATCTCGGCCCTGGCGGGGGTGGAAAATACCGTGACGTCATTCGTTCTATCGTCCGTTGTCTAAACCGGTTTCGCGGTAAAAAAAAGCCAACGATCGTTGGCTTTTTTTGTTCCCCACGCAGCACCTACCCCTTGGTCAAAACGCCCATGAAATAGAGCAAATTGGCATATTTCACTGCCATGGCCGCGCCCCTAATCTTATGCCAGACCACTCATCACACAGATCAAGGGCATAAAAAAATGACTGAATATAAAATTGCGCTGGTGGGCTTCGGTGGCGTCAACCGAGCGTTGGCCCAGTTGATTGCCGAACGCAACGAAGACTGGAAAAACGCACTGGGTTTTACCCTGAAAATCGTCGGTGTCACCGACCTCTTCCTCGGCTCACTGATCGACCGCCAAGGGCTGGATGCCGCCTCACTGGCCGCGCTGCCGGTGACCAAGGGCGCCCTGGCAAACCTACCGGGCGGCGACGCGGTCGCGCGCACTGAAGCCGTGATCAAAGACTCCGGCGCAGACATCATTGCCGAAGCGACCTTCACCAACCCGGTGGACGGCGAACCTGCGACCACGTTCTGTCGCTGGGCCCTGGAAAACGGCCAGCACGTGGTGACCACCAACAAAGGACCGATTGCCCTGCACGGCGCGGCGTTGAAGGCCCTGGCTCAGCGCAACCACGTGGCGTTTGAATACGAAGGGTCGGTGATGAGTGGCACGCCTGTGATCCGCCTGGCCAGGCAATTGCTGGCCGGCAGCAGCATCAACAGCTTCGAAGGCATTCTCAACGGCACCTCCAATTTCGTCCTGACCCGCATGGAAAATGGCCTGGGCTTTACCGAAGCCGTCGAGCAGGCGCAGGCCCTGGGGTACGCCGAAGCCGACCCGACGGCGGATGTCGAAGGCCATGATGTACGTCTCAAGGTGGTGATCCTGGCCAACGAGCTGCTGGATGCATCACTCACCGTCAGCGATGTGCGCTGCAACGGTATCAGCGCCCTCATCCTTGAGGACATCGATCAGGCCCGCCAGAACAATGCACGCTGGAAACTCATTGGCGCCGCCACACGGCATGCCGATGGCTCGGTCAGTGCCAGCGTCGAACCGCGCCTGTTGGGCAACGATCATCCGCTCTCCAGCATCGGCGGCGCCACGAATGCAGTGTCGTTCAGCAGCGACCTGATTGGCACGGTGACGGTTTCGGGACCGGGTGCCGGTCGTACAGAAACAGCCTTTGCGCTGCTGTCGGACATCATCAGCCTTCATCAATCCGCTGCACAGGGTCGGGAGTAAGCCATGAACGTATCGAATTTGGCCCGTACGGTTGGGACAGCACAAATACAGGTGTTCAATCCCTTTGACGGTGCGCTTGTCGGCACCGTAGCCGACGTGTGTGCGTCCCAGGTTCCGCACTTGCTGGAACAGGGGCGCCAGGGCGTTCGGGCCAGTGCGGGCTTGCCGCGTTATCGCAGGGCACAGATTCTCGAACAGACGGCCTTGAACATCGAACGCGATGCATCGGCATTTGCCCGACTGATCGTCGACGAAGCCGGCAAGACCCTCAAGCAGGCGCAAAAAGAGGTCAAGCGCTGCGTCAACACCCTCAAGCTGTCGGCCGAAGAAGCCCGGCGCAATGCCGGCGAGGTGATCCCTTTTGATGCCTATGAAGGTTCAGAGTCTCGCCAGGGTTGGTTCTCCCGCGAGCCCCTTGGCTTGATCGTCGCCATCACGCCATACAACGATCCCTTGAACCTGGTGGCGCACAAGCTCGGCCCAGCCATCGCCGGCGGCAACGCGGTGATTCTCAAACCGTCGCAATTGGCGCCGTTGTCAGCCATGAAACTGGTGGCGTACCTGATCGACGCTGGCTTGCCCGAATCGGTGGTCACGGTTGCCACCGGTGGTGCCGAACTGGGCAAAGCCCTGGTCGCGGCGCGTGACGTGCGCATGATTTCCTTCACCGGAGGCTTTGTCACCGGTGAGCAGATCTCCCGCACCGCAGGCTTGAAGAAACTGGCAATGGACTTGGGCGGCAATGCGCCCGTAATCGTCATGGACGACTGCGACCTTGAGGCCGCAGTGGCGTGTTGCGTGTCCGGCGCCTTCTGGGCGGCAGGACAAAATTGCATCGGCACTCAGCGACTGCTGGTTCATGGGTCCGTTTATGCAGCGTTCCGCGAACGTTTTGTCAGCCAGGCCCAGGCCCTGTTGGTCGGCGACCCGTTGCTTGCCAGCACCGATATCGGCCCGATGATTACCCGGCAAGCGGCGCAGAATGCCGAGCGCGTGGTAGCCGACGCGTTGGCCCAAGGCGCAACCTTGCTGTGCGGGCACACACGACAGGATTCGTGTTACGCCGCCACCGTATTGGAAAACGTCGATCACGCCAGCGCACTCTGGCGCAACGAGGTCTTTGCGCCCGTGGTGGTATTGCAACGGGTTGAATCCTTCGATGAGGCCATCGCGCTGGCCAACGAGCCTGACTACAGCCTGCACGCCGGTATCTTTACGAGCGACCTGGCGACGGCCTTGAGCGCTGCCCGCAGGATTGAGGCGGGAGGTGTGATGATCAACGACTCGTCCGACTATCGCTTTGATGCAATGCCCTTTGGCGGTTCCAAATACGGCAGCCTCGGCCGTGAGGGCGTGCGTTTCGCCTACGAGGAGATGACCCAACCCAAGGTGGTGTGCCTGAATATCCGGGCTTGATCGATCCAAGGTAGTCAGCAGTGGGAGCGGCTGCCTCCCATTGCCAACCGTCCCAGGCACTCACCGCTGACAGGCATTGATCGGCGGCACTCGCCGACGCCAGGGTTGCGCACGCTCCAACTGCGCAGCAAGGGCGAACAGCGTACTTTCCTCGCCAAAACGGCCCGCGAAGTGGGCGCCCATCGGCAGGCCGGCGGCGCTCCAGTACAGCGGCACCGACATCGCCGGTTGCCCGCTGGCGTTGAACAACGCGGTAAACGGTGAGTAGCTGTGAAACTGCTCAATCAGTTCATCCAGGCTCAAGCGGTCGTCCTGCACATCCAGCTCGCCAATCGGTGCCGGCTCACGGGCCAGGGTCGGCGTGAGGATCAGGTCGTATTCCTGCATGAACATCGCCAACTGCCGGCCCAAGCCATGAATCCACTCCACCGCGCCCGCGTAATGGGCCCCGCTGACATCGCCCTTGCTGCGCAAAATGATCCGGGTGCGCGCCTCAAGCTCCTCGGGCTGCACCGCAAAGCCGCGCATCTGTCCCAGCACGTCGAGATAGTGACGGGTACTGGCGCCAATGATGGTGAAGACCTGATCGAGAAATTCCGGCAGTGACACCGGCAACTTCACCGGCTCAACCCGATGGCCCAGGGATTGGCACAATCTGGCGGCCTCCTGCACCGATGCCAGCGCTTCGCTGGACGTGGGCCAAGGCCCGAGTTGCTCCACCAGTGCGATGCGCAGCGGCCTTGGGTCGCGCTGTAACGCCGAAACATAGGGCTGCACCTGCACCGGTGCGGCATAGGGTGCGCCGAGGTCGATCCCGGCCGTTGCATCCAGCAAGGCGGCGCTGTCACGTACCGACAAGGTGATCCCATGGGGCGTGCCCATGCCGGCCCAGCCTTCGCCGACCATCGGCCCTGATGGCAACAACCCGCGACTGGGCTTGAGGCCAAACACCCCGCAGCAGGACGCCGGCACGCGCAAGGAGCCGCCGCCGTCGTTGCCATGGGCAAACGGGACGACACGCGCCGCCACCAAGGCGGCCGCGCCACCGCTGGAGCCGCCCGCACTGTGGCCGGTGTTCCAGGGGTTGCGTGTGGCGCCAAAGCGCGTGGACTCGGTGGAGTACGACGTGCCGAATTCGGGCGAGGTGCTGGTGCCGGCAATCACGCAACCGGCACGGCGCAAACGGGTCACCAGTTCGGCTTCAAAATCTGCGCGAAACCCTCCCAGTGCCTGGGAACCGTTGGTCATCGCCGCGCCGTTGACCGGCGAAAACAAGTCTTTGATCAAGGTCGGTACGCCCGCGAATACACCGTGGCCGGGCTGCACGGTGCGTGCAGCTTCACGGGCCGACGTGTACAGCCGTTCGGCCACGGCATTGAGCTGCGGCTCGACCCACTCAATCCGGTCAATCACCGCTTCAAGCAACTCGCCGGGGTGCACTTCGCCACGGCGGACCCACTCGGCCAGGCCGGTGGCATCCTCGCTGTCCAACAGATTCTGGATGTTCATGTTTATCTCCTTTTAGTTACGAATGACTTGACCGGAAGGCACCCGGAGCCCCTTTACGTCGGGCGTGCAGGCCTGCCAGCGCCCAGATCGCCGCCGAGGCAAAGCTGGCCAGCGCCAGCCACTGGATGGAGGTGCGCAGGTCACCGGCGTAGACACTGAGCAGCGCCACCACCAGTGGGCTGACAAATTGGCCGAAATACAGGCAAGCCGTGAACCCGCCCAGGCCGCGCCCGCGCGTCCGGGCACTCAGGGCATTCATCACCGGCGCCATCACGTTGGGCACCAGCAGCCCGGCGCCCAGGCCGTGAATCAGCACCGCCACCAGCACCGCGATGTAGCTTTGCCCGCGCATCAGCAGCCACAGCCCCAACCCCAGCAGAGCCAGCAACAGCGCGTTGCAACCGACGATGCCGAAGCGTCGACGCAGCAATGGCCAGGCCAGCGAACCGCCCAGGGTCGCGAGCAAACCCAGGCCCGCCGACAGCCCGATCAGCGTGCTAGAGGTCACTCCCAGGCCGACCAGCAGAATCGGGGCCTGGATCGGCACGATAAAACTCAGGACCATCCCGCTGAGAGTCAGCAGATAACCCAGTACCAACGGCACCACGGCTACCCTGCCCGGCTCGGGTTCGTCGAGGGACTGCGGGCGGCTAGCCGGTTCCCACAGCACCTTCATCATCAGCGGCACCAACAGCAATGGCAGCAGGTACAGCAGGAACGGCAGGCGCCAGGAATGCTCGCCCAGCGCGCCGCCCACCACAAAGAACAGCGAGCCCACCAGGCCGATGGTTACTACCTGCCGATTGATGTAGCGCAGCCGTTCCTCACCGTGCCAATAGTCGGCAATCAAGGTGGCGCAACAGGTCATCACGGCGGCTTCGGCGCAGCCGAACAACAGGCGCACGCCCACGATGGCCTGCAAGTTATCCAGCAGTGCCGGCAAGGCGCCGAGCACGGCGTATAACAAGGTCGCGATAACCAGCAACGCCTTGCGCCCGACCCGGTCGGCCAACCAGCCGGCCAACGGCGCGCACAGTGCAATCGCCAGCGCCGGCCCGGTGACCGCCAAGGGCACCAGCAAGTCGGCGCGCGGCTCCAGCGGACCAAACGTGGCGCCAAGCTTGGGCAGGATCGGCGCAACCATGACCGCGCCCATGATCGTCAGGCTGCTGCCGAGCATCAGCACCAACCCTTCACGACGACCGCTGGCTTGCCGGGGTGGTGCGTATTCAGAACGTGATGGATTCATGGCCAGCCCCTTAAAAGCTTTGAGAAATACGCAGCGCCACGGTGTAACCCTCGGCACGGTTGCGCGCGTCGGTTTCCTTGTAGGCATGCAGCCAGACCGGTGGCAGGCCCGGCTTGAAGTAACTCACCGCCGGCCCCACTGCCAGCACCCGTGCCCGGTTGCCAGTCTGCAACCCTGGCGCATCGTCATCGCTGAACTGACGGTAGTAATAACCGCCCAGGCCCAACGTCCACGGGCCGATGTGCTGGCCCACGGCAAACTCGTGGCGGTACTCGACACCGTTTTTGTAATCGGTTGCGGGGTTGCGGGTGTTGACGTCGACTTCAAAGCTTGAGGAAACCTCGAAGCCACTGTCGGTGAGGTAGGTGGCGTTGACGATCGGTGAGAACGTCCAGTGATTGAGACCGGGGGAAACCAGACGGTTCTTGTCGTAGTCACCGGTAGGCGCCTGGATCTGCAATTGGGTGTTGATGAACAGATTCGGCGATGGGTTCCATTGCA
The DNA here is from genome assembly GCF_900187495.1 of Pseudomonas sp. Irchel 3H9. Lineage (NCBI taxonomy): Bacteria > Pseudomonadati > Pseudomonadota > Gammaproteobacteria > Pseudomonadales > Pseudomonadaceae > Pseudomonas > Pseudomonas sp. Irchel 3H9. The sequence goes on from NZ_FYDK01000002.1 coordinate 1,014,609, forward strand.
GGATCACCGGCAGGAATTGCACATCGGCCAGTCGAAACGGATCAGCCTCCAGGCTCAGCGGCCCAATGGGGGTCGGCACCTTGACGGAAGCGTCCATCTTGAAAAACGGCACCACCACGCCAAACCCATAGTGGGCGCCCAGTACAGTGTGATCAGTCATGCGCATATAGGCGACGCCAATCGACAAGACGTCCAACGAGAAGTGGTTGTCGATCGAACGGCCGTTGCGGTCCTTCTGCACATTGGCCGAGTAGAACGCCGTACGCAGCCCGATGGTGCCGAACGGCGTGGCCGGTGGCATCATCCCCGCGCCGAAGTCATACACGCCGACCGCTGTGGTCGGCGCGCCGTTCTCGGTCGCCTGGACGCCGGCGCAGCAACCGAGCAGCCCCAGGGTGAACAACGTCTTGCGTGCAGCGCTTGCGTTATTGTTATTGCTCATCGAATGCCCCTCCCAGCAAGTGGTGTGGGTCATCCTAGGCAGCAGCGCCGTGGGCGGGTTATCCGTTTTCAGCAGAGTTGCGTACGGCGCAGGGTCTGTGAAGGGCTTTCACCAAACAGGGTGCGATAGTCACCGGAGAACCGGCTCAAATGCCAGAACCCCCAACGTGCCGCGACGTCCTGTACGTTCAGGGATTGGGTGCTCATTCGCAGTTCACGACGCACTGCATTGAGGCGCAACGCACGCAAATACGCCACCGGATTGATCCCCAGGGTTTCCTGGAAACAATATTGGAGTTTGCGCCGGCTGGCGCCGATGTGGTTACACAGGTCGAGGATCGACAACGGCTCGTCGAGGTGACTCAGCGCGTATTCCCGTGCGCGGTCGACCATCCTTTTGCGCGCGGTGGGGTTGAGCGGTGGCGCGTGATCCGGCGCAATCAGCTCCAGCACGTGCAGCATCACCGAATCCCGCAGGCCACGGCGGATCGAATCGTGGCCAAGCAACGCATCCCGCGCTTGCTCGGAGCCGGACAGTGCCTCGAACAGCGCCGCGAGTTCAGCCTGCACAGACGAGTCACCCAAGCGGTAACACTTGGGAAGATCGGTAATTCGAAAGTGGCTGCCCTGACGCTCCAGCACATGCTCAAGGACGTGCTCGTCAATGGCCACACTGAGCAAATCCAGGTGTTGGGGAGTGTGCAACTCAGGAAGATGCTCACCGTGGGCGACCAACAGGCTTGGCTCATGGATCGGATGCCCCGAGCAATACACCGGGCCATCGGCACTCAAGGGGATGCTGAACGTGATCGCGCCTTTCCACGCCATGCCACTTTTGATCATGGCCTGATTAGAGCGGTCGCGGGCCAATTGCATCCAGTCCGACCGGAACGCCACCAACTCCCCTTCAAAGGCCCCCGCAGACACTTGATCGTAGCGAACCTGCCAGCCGTGCATATTGCGAGCGTGCTCGTCGATATCGCGGGTCAGAAAACGTTGGAGCGCTGGCGCCCCTCGGGCAACCACCGCGGCCTCAGGCGTCAGCACATTATTGTTGTTCATTGACCCAACCTTTTTCAGTTGCAAGGCTTACCGGTCAGGTACAAGGCAAGTTCCATTCCGAACTCAGGTGATGCGGCACATTTGTGCCGAAAACGGATAGCGATCGGTGCTGCGCGGGGCAAACACATTCACTTATTAACTAAATTTAGCCCATCAAGGCTTTATGTTTTTCAGCTCGTTGAGCAAACCCAGCAGTTGCTCCATTTTTTCCGCGCCAAACTGTTCCTCGATTTTCTGGTAGTTGCTTTCCATGCCTTCACTCATGGAAACGAAGCACTGCTGGCCGCGTTCGGTGAGGGCGACGAACACGCGGCGCTGATCCTGGCTGGACTTCTGCCGACGCACCAGGCCGTCACGCTCCAGGCGACTCAGCACGCCAGTCATGCTCGGTTTGAGAATGCATGCCTGCTGGGCGAGTTGATGGCTTTCAAGTTCCCCCTGCTGGCGCAGTATGCGAATGACGCGCCACTGTTGTTCAGTCAGTTCGTGCTGGTTCAGGGCGGGTCGGAAAAAAGCCATTGCGGCTTCACGGGCTTGCAGCAAGGTCAGGGTCAGCGAAGGTCGGGGGTTGGCCATATCGGCACCACTTGAGGGGGCGAGTCGGCAGCTTAGTGTCGCCGGCCTGTCCGTGCAAGCCGCGCGCAAGCCTGTGAAAAGTGCAATCGGTTCCGTGTAAAAGCCATTCTGTCGCACCGCTGCGCTGGTCATGCTGATCCGTACAAGATCAACAAGATCCAGGCGCAGTCTCCATGCCTGTCTCAACGCAGCCCCAATTGTCGCTGGCGGTACTCCCCCGGAGTGAGCTGTGCGTAGCGCTGGAAAAACCGACTGAAGTAGGCCGGGTCCTTGAAGCCGAGCTGGTAGCAGATCTCGTTGGCGGAGCTGCCCGTGAACATCAGCAGCCGCTTGGCCTCCTGCATGAGTCGCTCCAGGATCAGGCGCTTGGACGGCAGGTCGGCGATGCGCCGGCACACATCGTTGAGTCGCGCCTCGGTCACCCCGATGCCTTGCGCATAACGGGACAAGGGCCAGTGTTGCTGGTAGTGCGCTTCGATCAGCTCGTTGAAACGGTGGAAAATCCTCAAGTCTTCGTGCCGCGCAGGCGTGGCTTTCAGCGAGTGGGAGCACAGCCGCAGCAGGCTGATCATGATCAAGCGCGTCAGGCTGTCCAGGGCCGCACTGTGCCCTGGGCGCTGGGCCTCGACCTCTGCACTGAGTTCCTCGAACAGAAAATCCAATCGACGGACCTCACTCGCGTCATGCAGGCCCAACTGCGCCAGCGCCACGCACGCGGCCGGGAGTTGCGCGCCCGCCGGCGCCAGGCTGGGATCAGCATCGATCAGTTGCCAGACCAGTTGCTGGCGCACCGTCAACACATGCCCGTCACTGTCGGCCTCGGTCACAAAGGAGTGCGGCACCGTGGGCGGCGTGAGAAAGAACATCGGCCCCGACTCGACGTATTGCTGGTCGTCCAGATACACCCGCACCGTACCGCTTTTCACGTAGTGAACCTGGAAGAACCGGTCGTGCCGGTGGATCGGCATATTGCGCCCGAAGAAACCCGCAAGATTGGCCAGCCGGTCGTAGTGGACCTGCGCGTCGCTGTAGCGCTGGTCGTACACCTGGCCAATGTTGATGTTGGGAATGGGTTGTCGGTCGGTCATCGCACGCTACTCATTTTTATTCTGATTGCCGGGGTGCTGCAACGCTCATCCTGCACCGATTTGGGCAGCGCAACCACCGCGAGAACAGTCTGCCACGCTTGACGATAGTTAACATCTTAATTATAACTGTTAACACATTAACAATATTCAGAGCCTTCCCATGGCTCTGCCAGGAGAAAGCATGAGCCATGCCTTGCATGACGTCGCGACCGGCACTCTTTTTGGTGTGGCGCTCAACTACCAAGGGCTGCTGAAACAGCGCCTCGCCGAATTCGAACAGCCGCCATATCAGAAGCCGCCGGTCAAACCGGTGCTGTTTATCAAGACGCCCAATACGCGCAATCAGCACGGTGCAGCGGTGGTGCATCCAGGCCAGGGCGAGCGTCTGCAACCCGGCCCCGCCCTGGGCGTGGTGATGGGCAAGAGCGCCAGCCGCGTCAGCCAGGGCGACGCACTCGATTACGTTGCCGGATTCACCGTCATCAATGAATTCAGCCTGCCGGAAGACAGCTACTACCGCCCCGCCGTCAAAGCCAAATGCCGGGATGGCTTCTGTTCCGTCGGGCCCGAATTGATCCCTACGGCCCAAGTCACTGACCCGCACAGCCTGGCGATCACGCTGTACGTCAACGGCGAGATTCGCCAGCAAAACACCACGGCCAACTTCGTGCGCAACATTCCTTTGCTCATCGCCGAAATCAGCGAGTTCATGACCCTGCACGCTGGCGATGTGCTGATCACTGGCACTCCGGAAGGTCGCGTGGATGTGCTGCCGGGTGACACCGTCGAAGTCGAAATCAGCGGTTTGGGCCGCCTCGTCAACCACGTCGTGGCCGAGTAACAGGAGCTTCCATGAAACACGCCCGTATCCAGTTTGAAGGCGAAGTGCACCTCGCCCATGTCGAAGACCACAACGCCGTGCGCCTGGCCGATGGCCGCCTGCTGGCCGAACATCAAGTGCAATGGCTGCCACCGGCCACAGGCAGCATGTTTGCCCTGGGCCTGAACTATGCCGATCACGCCGCCGAGCTGGCGTTCACGCCGCCGACCGAGCCGCTGGCCTTCATTAAATCTCCAGGCACTTACACCGGTCACAACCAAGTGACATGGCGCCCGGACAACGTCGCCTACATGCACTACGAGTGCGAGCTGGTGGCCGTCATCGGCAAGCCCGCGCGCAACGTCAAGCGCGAAGACGCCCTGGACTACGTGGCGGGCTACACGGTGTGCAACGACTACGCGATTCGCGACTACCTGGAAAACTACTACCGCCCCAACCTGCGGGTAAAAAACCGCGACGCCACCACGCCTGTCGGCCCGTGGATCGTCGATGTGGCCGATGTGCCGGACCCAAGCAACCTGACCCTTCGCACGTGGATCAACGGTGAACTGCGCCAGGAAGGCAGTACCAGAGACATGATTTTCGACATCCCCTACCTGATCGAATACCTGTCCAGCTTCATGACCTTGCAGCCCGGCGACATGATCGCCACCGGCACGCCGGAAGGCCTGGCCGACGTGGTGCCCGGTGATGAAGTGATCGTGGAAGTCGAAGGCGTCGGCCGCCTGGTCAATCGAATTGTCAGCGAAGCGGCGTTCTTCAACGCCCGTAAAGAGGCTTGAGCAGCATGATCAAACATTGGATAAACGGCCGTGAGGTCGAAAGTAAAGACGTGTTCGTCAACTACAACCCAGCCACCGGTGAAGCCATCGGCGAAGTCGCCAGCGGCGGTGCCGAGGAAGTCGCGCAAGCTGTGGCCGCCGCCAAGGAAGCCTTTCCCAAATGGGCTGGCACACCGGCCAAAGAGCGTGCGCGCTTGATGCGCAAGCTGGGCGAACTGATCGAACAGAACGTGCCGCACCTGGCCGAACTGGAAACCCTCGACACCGGCCTGCCGATTCACCAGACCAAAAACGTGCTGATCCCCCGCGCCTCGCACAACTTCGATTTCTTCGCCGAAGTCTGCACCCGCATGGACGGGCACAGCTACCCGGTCGATGACCAGATGCTCAATTACACCCTGTACCAGCCAGTGGGTGTATGCGCGCTGGTCTCGCCGTGGAACGTGCCGTTCATGACGGCTACCTGGAAGACCGCGCCGTGCCTGGCGCTGGGTAATACTGCCGTGCTGAAAATGTCTGAATTGTCGCCATTGACCGCTAACGAACTGGGGCGCCTGGCCGTCGAAGCCGGCATCCCCAACGGCGTCTTGAACGTGATCCAAGGCTATGGCGCAACGGCGGGTGATGCGTTGGTGCGTCACCCGGACGTGCGCGCGATTTCCTTCACCGGCGGCACCGCCACCGGCAAGAAAATCATGCAGACCGCCGGCCTGAAAAAGTACTCCATGGAACTGGGCGGCAAGTCGCCGGTGCTGATCTTTGAAGATGCCGACCTGGAACGCGCCCTCGATGCCGCCCTGTTCACGATCTTCTCCCTCAATGGCGAGCGCTGCACCGCCGGCAGCCGCATCTTTATCCAGGAAAGCGTCTATCCGCAGTTCGTCGCCGAGTTTGCTGCGCGCGCCAAACGCTTGATCGTCGGCGACCCGCAAGACCCGAAAACCCAGGTCGGCTCGATGATCACCCAGGCCCACTACGACAAGGTCACCGGCTACATCAAGATCGGCCTCGAAGAAGGCGCCACCCTCCTCGCCGGCGGCCTCGAACGTCCGGCCAACTTGCCGGCGCACTTGAGCAAAGGCCAGTTCATCCAACCGACGGTGTTCGCTGACGTGAACAACAACATGCGTATTGCCCAGGAAGAAATCTTCGGCCCGGTGGTGTGCCTCATTCCCTTCAAGGACGAAGCCGAAGCCCTCAAACTGGCCAACGAAACCGACTATGGCCTGGCGTCGTACATCTGGACCCAGGACATCGGCAAGGCGCATCGTCTGGCCTATGGCATCGAAGCCGGGATGGTGTTCATCAACAGCCAGAACGTGCGCGACCTGCGTCAGCCGTTCGGCGGCGTGAAAGGCTCCGGCACCGGCCGTGAAGGCGGCCAGTACAGCTTCGAAGTGTTCGCCGAGATCAAGAATGTGTGCATCTCGATGGGCAGCCATCACATTCCACGCTGGGGCGTTTGAGTCACATCAGCCCCCTAAGACAACAACAATAATTTCAGGAGAATCATCATGGGCGAAGTCGTCCTGGCGGCGAAAATCTGCCACGTTCCCTCGATGTATTTATCGGAGCTGCCCGGCAAGCACCATGGCTGCCGTGAAGCAGCGATTGCCGGTCACAAAGAGATCGGCCGCCGCGCCCGCGAACTGGGCGCCGATACCGCCGTAGTGTTTGACGTGCACTGGCTGGTCAACAGCGCCTATCACGTCAACAGCGGTGAGCACTTCAAGGGCACCTACACCAGTAACGAGCTGCCGCACTTCATCAAGAACATGGACTACGAATACCCAGGCTGCCCGGAACTTGGCGAGTTGATCGCCGCCGAGGCCAATGCGGCCGACGTGCGTACCCTGGCCCACAACATCCCCAGCCTGGAGCTGGAATACGGCACCCTGGTACCGATGCGCTACATGCACATGGGCGTACCGGACGCGCAGAAATTCAATGTGGTATCGATTGCCGCCTGGTGTGCCTGGCATCGCCTGCAAGACAGCTTCACGTTCGGCGCCGCCGTGCGCCGGGCCATCGAGAAGAGCGACCGCAAAGTCGTGGTGCTGGCTTCCGGCTCACTGTCGCACCGGTTCTCCGACGACCGTAATGCCGAAGCCAATATCCATAACTGGACGCGCGAGTTCGACAAACAGGTCGACCTGCATGTGGTGGAGCTCTGGCGCCAAGGCCGCTGGAAAGAGTTCTGCGCGATGCTTCCGGACTACGCCGAACACTGCTTCGGCGAAGGCAAGATGCACGACACCGCGATGCTTCTCGGGTTACTCGGCGGGCCGGATTACGACAAGCCTGCCGAAATCATCACCGCCCCGTTCGGCAGCTCCGGCACCGGGCAGATCAACGCCATTTTCCCCGTTTGACCGTATGGCCGCACGGTGTCCCCGCGCGGTCTGAAGGAGCCGTCCATGCCCCACTTCATCGCTGAATACACCGACAACATCGAGCAGCAGGCGGATTTGCCTGCCCTGTTTGAAAAAGTCCATGCCACCCTGGGCGACAGCGGTGTGTTCCCGCTGGGCGGCATCCGCAGCAGAGGCGTGCGCCTGGATACCTGGCGCATGGCCGACGGCAAGCACGACTACGCCTTCGTGCACATGACGCTCAAGGTCGGCCATGGCCGCGACCTGGCGACCCGTCAGCAAGTCGCCGAACACCTCTTTGAGGTGATCACCGCGCACTTTGCCGAGCTTCAGGCCCAACGCCTGCTGGCCCTGTCGTTTGAAATGATCGAGCTGCACGAGCAGCTCAACTTCAAGCAGAACAACGTGCACGCCTTCCTCAAGGCCCAGCTGGGCTAGCACGCCCTGCCCGTTCACTCCATCGGCCTTCTCAGACAAAAAGTATAAAACCATGAGCACAGCCAATCTCGCCGACAGCCTCGGCAGCGTCGCCCGCGACCGCACCCACAGCACCATCACCTGGCGGCTGATGCCGCTGTTGTTGATCTGCTACCTCTTTGCCCACCTCGACCGCATCAACATCGGCTTCGCCAAGATGCAGATGAGCGCCGACCTGAATTTCAGCGACACGGTCTACGGCTTCGGCGCCGGTCTGTTCTTTGTCGCTTACGCGCTGTTCGGCGTACCGAGCAACATGGCCCTGGACCGTGTGGGTCCCAGGCGCTGGATCGCCACGTTGATGGTGGTGTGGGGCGCGCTGTCGACCTGCATGTTCATGGTCGACAGCGCCACGGGCTTCTATGTGCTGCGCTTTTTGCTCGGAGTGGCCGAGGCGGGTTTCTTCCCAGGCATCCTGGTCTTCCTCAACCGTTGGTACCCGGCTGGTCGGCGTGCGCAAGTCACCGCCTTGTTTGCGATTGCGGTGCCCATGGCCGGGGTGATTGGAGGGCCACTGTCGGGCGGCATTCTTGAGCACTTCCATGACCTGGGCAGCCTGCGCGGCTGGCAGTGGATGTTTGTCATCGAGGGCGCGCCGGTCATCCTGCTCGGGCTGGTGGTGCTCAAGTGCCTGCCGGACAGTTTCGAGACCGTTACCTGGCTGACGCCCGCGCAGAAGCAACAACTGCGCGAACAACTGACGAAGGAAGAACAGCGCAAATCGATCACCTCGTTCTCCGCGATTCTGCGTAACCCGCAAGTCTGGCTGTTGGTGGCGGTGTATTTCGCGGTGATGCTGGCGGTCAACACCCTGGCGTTCTGGATGCCAACACTGATCCACGGCGCCGGGGTCGGCAGCGACGGCAAGGTCGGACTACTCAGTGCAGTGCCGTATCTGGCGGGTTGCTTTTTCATGATCGGCTGCGGGCGTTCGTCGGATCGCCAGCGTGAACGCCGCTGGCACCTGTGCGTGCCGTTGCTGATGGCGGCCGCCGGTATTGCCATCGCCGGGCTCGCTCCGGCCAACCCGACCCTGGTGCTGAGCGGCCTGATCCTCGCCGGCATGGGCGCCAGCGCGGCATTGCCGATGTTCTGGCAGTTACCTCCGGCGTTTCTCTCCAACACCACTCAGGCCGCCGGCATCGCCTTGATCAGTTCCTTCGGCAGCATCGCGTCTTTCTTTGCGCCCTATCTGATTGGCTGGATGCGCGACACCACCCACAGCGCCAGCCTGGCCCTTTACGCCCTGGCGCTGCTTATTGCACTCGGTGGCCTGCTGGTGCTGCGCACACAGGCCGCCATCGTCAACCCTCACTGAGAGACCTTTGTCATGCTTGATCAACAGCTCATCCAGCAAGCCGCCGCCCGTCTTGACCAGGCCGAAAGGTCACGGGAACAGGTGCGCCAGTTTTCCCTGGAGCACCCGACGATCACGATCGAAGACGCCTACGCCATCCAGCGCGCCTGGGTCGCCCAAAAGATCAAGGACGGGCGCAAGCTGGTCGGCCACAAGATCGGCCTGACCTCCCGCGCCATGCAAGTGTCGTCCAACATCACCGAGCCGGATTACGGCGCGCTGCTCGATGACATGTTCTTCGATGAAGGCACCGACATCCCCTTCGAGCGCTTTATCGTGCCGAGGGTCGAGGTGGAGTTGGCGTTCATCCTGGGCAAACCGCTTAAAGGCCCGAATGTGACGGTGTTCGATGTGCTGGACGCCACCGAGTGGGTGATCCCGGCGCTGGAGATCATCGATGCGCGTATCCAACAGGTCGACCCGCACACCAACGCCACCCGCAAGGTGTTTGACACCATCTCCGACAATGCCGCCAACGCGGGCGTGGTCATGGGCGGACGCGCCGTGCGCCCCACTGAAATCGACCTGCGCAAAGTGCCGGCAGTGCTCTACCGCAATGGTGTGATCGAAGAATCCGGCGTATCGGCCGCCGTGCTCAATCACCCGGCCAAGGGCGTGGCCTGGCTCGCCAATAAACTCGCCGCGTATGACGTGACCCTGCAACCTGGGCAAATCATCCTCGGCGGTTCCTTCACCCGGCCGGTGGCGGCCAACCCTGGCGATACCTTTCATGTCGACTACGACATGCTTGGCTCGATTGCCTGCCGCTTCGTTTAACAGGAGATCGCTCGATGGACATGCCTATCAACACCTTCAAGCAACGCCTGCACAGCGGTGAGGCCCAGATCGGCCTGTGGTTGGGTTTATCCGATGCCTATTGCGCAGAACTGGCCGCCAACGCCGGGTTTGACTGGCTGCTGATCGACGGCGAACACGCGCCCAACGACCTGCGCGGCATGCTCGGCCAGCTCCAGGCCGTGGCGCCCTACCCCAGCCACCCGGTGATCCGCCCGGTCATCGGTGACACCGCGCTGATCAAACAAGTGCTCGATATCGGCGTACAAACCTTGCTGGTGCCCATGGTGGAAAGCGCAGCGCAGGCACGGGAACTGGTCAAGGCGATCCACTACCCGCCCAACGGCGTGCGCGGCGTCGGCAGCGCTCTGGCACGGGCATCGCGCTGGAACAGCATCCCCGATTACCTCGACAAAGCCGACGAGCAGATGTGCTTGCTGGTGCAGATCGAAAGCCGTGAAGGCCTGGACAACCTGGATGCGATTGCGGCGGTAGAGGGCGTGGATGGTGTGTTTATCGGCCCGGCGGACCTGAGCGCCTCGATGGGTTTTCGCGGCAACCCCGGCCATCCTGACGTGCAGGCGGCGATTGAACACGCCATCGCCCGTATCCGCAGCGCCGGCAAGGCCGCCGGCATCCTCAGCGCCGACCAGACTTTGGCGCGGCGTTACATCGAACTGGGCGCGGCGTTCGTCGCAGCGGGCGTCGACACCACCGTGCTGATGCGCGGATTGCAAAGCCTCGCGGCGGCCTTCAAAGATGCACCGGCGCCCACAAGCACTGCCGGTGCTATCTACTGACGCTGCGGTATTCGCGTTTGCTTTGGCTACGCCGTCAAACACGCTGGCCGAACACAGGCTTGAATCCGTGGGCAACCCGGCAGGACGCCGGGTTAGCCCTATCAACGCTTGAGCGTCTTCAGCTCATTGAGCAACGCCAGCAACGTCTGCAACTTCTCCTCACCAAAGCCCGCCTGCAAGCGCTGATAATTCGCCTCCATGCACTGACTCATCGAGGCAAAACACGCCTGACCTTTGTCGGCCAACCGCACCAGCACACGCCGCTGGTCCTGCTGCGCCTTGCGCCGTTCAACCATGCCAGCGGCCTCCATACGAACCAGCACACCGGTCATGCTCGGTTTGAGGATGCACGCAAGCTCCGCCAGACGATTAATCTCCAGCTCATCGTGCTGGCTCAGGATGCGAATGACCCGCCATTGCTGCTCGGTCAAACCGTGTTGGTTAAGCGAAGGACGAAAAAACCCCATGGCGGCTTCACGCGCTTGGAGCAAAGTAAGGGTCAGGGATTGGCGCGGTTTGGGCATGGGTGCAGGCGTCGCAATTAGTTAACAGATTAACAACATTCTAGCACCCGCGACTGATCACCGTGTGCCGCTTTACCGCCTGGCCGGCTCCAGGGTGGACAGTGGCAGCCAGGGTCAAGACCGACGGCACACAGAATCAAGACACCTACCGCTCGGAAGGCAGTTAATAGACCCCAACAGGCACAGAGCATCTTGTCGGCTCTGCAGTGAGTTCCCCTTCACTTTTCCAGGCTGCGCCATGATCAATATCGAAACGCCGACCTACTACTCGGCAACCAAAAAATACAACCTCAGTTTCCCAACCCTCGAACAGGACGTGGAAGCGGATGTGGTAGTGATTGGCGGCGGTTTCTCCGGCATCAACACCGCGCTGGAACTCGCTGAAAAAGGCATCACCAACATTGTGGTGCTCGAAGCGCGCTACCTGGGCTTTGGTGGCACGGGTCGCAACGGCGGGCAGATCATGGCGGGGATCGGCCATGACTTGGAGAAGATCAAGCAACAAGTCGGCGACGAAGGCCTGCGCCAGATTTTTGAAATCAGCGAGCTGGGCGCCGGGATCATCAAGGACCGCATCGCCAAATACTCGATTGACGCCGACTTCTGCCACGGCTACGGCTACATGGGCTTCAACGCCCGCCAGGAAAAAACCCTGCGCGCCTGGGAGAAAGACTTCAAGTCGATCAATACCAAAGACGAAATCCGCTTTATGGCAGGGTCCGAGGTCAAGCAGATCATCGGTTCCGACGCCTATACCAGCGCGCTGCTGCACATGGGCGGCGGCCACGTGCACTCGCTCAATCTGCTGCTGGGCGAAGCCAAGGCACTGGCCGGCCATGGCGTGCGCATCTTTGAGCACAGCCCGGCCCTGGACGTCAGTCATGGCGAGCGCATCACGGTGCGCACCGGCCGCGGCTCGGTCAAGGCGTCCAAGTTGCTGTGGGCCTGCGACAGTTTCCTCAACAAGCTGGAACCGGAACTGCACAAGACGACCGTTAACACCTACGCCTTTCAGTTGATGACCGAACCGTTGTCGGACGAGATGATCCATCGCATCAGCCCGATACGCGGCGCCTACAGCGATATTCGGCCGGTGATCGACTACTACCGCGTCACCAATGAAAACCGCCTGCTGTTCGGTGCCGCCACGCCGTTTGTCGAGCACATCCCGCTGGACCTCAAAGCCTGGAACCGCAACCTGATGCTGAAGATTTTCCCGTACCTCAAGGACGTGAAGATCGACCTGGCGTGGGGCGGGCCGATGGCGACCGGGGCCAACCTGTTTCCGCAGATCGGCACCCTCAGTGGTCGCCCCAACGCCTTCTATGTGCAGGGTTACGCCGGCTTTGGCGTCACGCCCAGCCACATCATCTGCAAGGTCCTGGCCGAAGGCATGAGCGAGGGTTCATCGCGCTATGACCTGATCAGCTCGGTCAAGCATGCGCAGATCCTGGGCAAGGACCATATCCGCCCACTGCTGCTGACCGCCGGTAAAAGCCTTCATCAACTGTCGGGTTACTTCAACGGTCGCCGTTGATGCCCACCGTTTCATTCTCAGGAGAACTGCCATGCCCGTTACGACGCTCAAGAAAGACATCCAATTATCGGACCTCGATGCCTGGGGCACCGTCGCCGACCTTGGTTCCGAGATCCTCGAAGGTGAAGTCAACGCCTTCGGCAAAATGACCTTTGGCGCACCGACCGACCCGGTCAGCAGTGCCTATTTCGGCACCACCCAAGGCAAGTTCCGCATGGTCTATCCGTTCGCCGAACAGGCCACCGTGGTCACCGGCGAAGTGGTATTGACCGATGAAAGCACCGGCCAGAGCAGCCGTTACAAAGCCGGCGACAGCTGGTTCGTGACCAAGGGCACGCCGGTGCTGTGGGAGATTGTGAGCGAGAGCTTTGTGAAGCACTATTTCGCGGTTGTTTGATGGCTCTGCCTGCCGGCTTCGGTCGGCAGCATTTTCTCCGGCGCAGGTGACCGACCATGCACGCCATCCCCGCTCAGGAAGTCGCCGGCCATTGCCTGCAGGCTTTCACCCAGCTCGTCCCCGCCAGCCAGGCCGCGTTTTATTGTGTCGATCGCCAACTCCAAGCCCGCGATTTCCAACTGCAAGGCATGAGTGGCGAGATGCACCGCGACTACCTGGACAACTACCGGCAATTCGACCCGTTGCAGCCGCGCAATTGCCTGTCCACCGGGCTGGCCGTGGTGCCGCTGGGTTTGGCCATGGCCCGCCAACCCCAGCGTGACAGCCGCCGCTATCGCGACTTCCTGCAGCGCTACGGTGTAATCGATGTGGTGGAGATCGTTGCCCATCGCGCCGACCAACCCCAGGCGGCCATCTCGTTACTGCGCACTGCCGAACAAGGCGCCTTCACCCCCGACCAATTGGCGCAGCTCACTGCCTTGCAGGCCCTGCTGCAAATGGCAGTGGCCAATATGCAGCCCTGTGAGGATGCATTCGCCGCCTTCACGCCCAAGGAGCGCCAGATCGCGTGGTTATTGCGTCAAGGCGCGAGCAACAAGCAACTGGCCCTGGAACTGGACGTGGGCCTGCCCACCATCAAGACCCACCTGATCCACCTGTTCCGCAAGGCGGGCGTGAGCAGCCGCACCGAACTGGTGGCGGCGCTGTTTCTGTAGCGGGCTCAACCCTTCGGTTGATAGGCGCGCGCCCTGCTCCACCTCATGCTCCGGGTTGTCCATTCAACCCACCGGAGCCATGCAATGACCACCCCATCCGACTGGATCACCGTAGGCGCCCTCGCCGACGGTTTCGCCCCCGCAGCGTTCATCCTGCCCAACCTCGCCGACCTCAACGGCAAAACCTTCACCCTGCACTTTGCCAACGGCTGGCAGATCGAGCATCGCTTTGAAGCCGACGCGCTGCACTGGCACGCCGCCGACGGCCACTCCAGCGGTTCGGCCGCGTACCGTGCTACATCGGTGCGACCGGGGCTGTACCTGGTCGATTTCATCAAACACGAAGCCAGCCAGGCGTGGTCGATCAGCCTGGTGCTGGACACCGCCACCTCGTCGTTCACCGCCGTGATCGGCCGCATGCCGCGCCGCGAGCACACCGAAGAAGGCCTCTACAGCCGCGCCCTGGCCGGCAAAGCGTTGACCTCGGTTGAGGTGGATTTCCTCCACGGCAGCCTGGACCAACCCTGGCAACCCGGCCATTGCCCCCACGCGCCGACCCAGGAGCTGACCGGCTTGCGCAACCTGTACCGCTACAGCCCGAGCGAAGTCTACGAGCACATCTACCTGAACGATCAGTTCTACGCCTGGCAATGCATCAAGGGCGTGGAGCAAGGCCTGTGCGATACCGACCGCTGCCACTACTACAAGATCGCCGACCAGTTGTACCTGTTTGTCTGGCGCGAAAAGATCATCCCGACCTTGGGCCTGGTATTGATCGACCTGCAACAGCACCGAAGCGACGGCAAGATCTTCGGCTATGCCGACGCGTCCTTTGCTGAGCTGTCGAACTTTCCGGTCAGTTCCTACTGCCAGGTACTCAACCGCACGGAGTATCCCGATGCCTGATCCACGCACCGTCGTCATCACGGGCGCCGGCACCGGCATCGGCGCTGCCTGCGCCAGGCTGTACGCCGCCGAAGGGGCCAATCTGGTCCTGATCGGCCGGCGTCGTGAGCCGTTGGAGCAGGTAGCGGCCCAAACCGGTGGCCTGATCCTGGTCGGCGATGCGGCCTGCCCGGACACCTGGGAAGGCTTTATCGCGCAGATTCGCGCGCGCCATGGCCGCCTTGATGTATTGCTGGCGTGTGCCGGTGGGCATGGCGTGGGCAGTGCCAGCCAAACCAGCCCGGCCAGTTGGGAAGCCGCGTTGCGCAGTAACCTGGACAGCGCGTTTTACAGCGCCCGGGCTTGCCTGCCGCTGCTGATCGAAAGCGCCGGCAATATCGTGCTGCTCGGCTCCATCGCCTCCCTGGCCGCCGGGCCTGAAGTCTGCGGCTACACCACCGCCAAGCATGCGCTGCTCGGGCTTAACCGCTCGCTGGCACGGGACTATGGGCCGCGTGGGGTACGGGTAAACGCGGTGTGCCCCGGCTGGGTTACCACGCCGATGGCCGATCAGGAAATGCAGCCGTTGATGGAGGCTTACGGCGACACGTTGCAGCAAGCCTATGTCCGCGTATGCGCCGACGTACCGTTGCGCCGCCCCGCCAGCGCCGACGAAATCGCCAAGGTGTGCCGCTTCCTCGCCAGCCCTGACGCCTCAATCATCACCGGCGCAAGCGTGGTCGCCGACGGCGGTTCGAGCATCGTGGATGTGCCGACGCTGGCCTATGCCCATATGGAGAACGCCCATGCCTGAAGATTTAAATTTCAGCGGCAAAACCGTGCTGGTCACCGGCGGCGCCCAAGGCATCGGCCAGGCCATTGTCGAGGCGTTTGCCTGGCGCGGCGCGCGCGTGATGATCGCCGACCTGCGCCTGGCGCAAGCCCAAGCGCTGGCCGAAGCGCTGCGCGTGCGAGGCTGTCAGGTCGAAGCCATGGAACTTGATCTGGCTGACGCCGCCGCCGTGTTCGACGGTATCAAGGCCATAGACCTGGACTGGGGCCGCCTGGATGTCCTGGTGCACAACGCCGGCTATTTCCCGCTGACACCCTTCGCGCAGATCACCCCCGCCGTCCTGGAACGCACCCTGGCGGTCAACCTCTGCGCATTGTTCTGGCTGACCCAGGCCGCCTTGCCCATGTTTCAGCGCCAGGGCGGTGGCTGTGTGTTGGTCACGTCATCGGTCACCGGGCCACGGGTTGCCTATCCGGGCCTCAGTCACTACGCGGCGTCCAAAGCCGGGGTCAACGGTTTTATCCGCAACACAGCGCTGGAGTTGGCCTGCGACGGAGTGCGGGTCAATGGCGTCGAGCCAGGGATGATCGCCACGCCGGCCATGGGCAATCTGGGCGACGAACAAGTCAACGCAGACATCGCCAGCCGCGTTCCTCTGGGTCGACTCGGCGCCCCGGAAGATATTGCCGCAGCCATGTTGTTTCTGGCGTCTGACCTGGCCGCCTACATCACTGGCCAAACCCTCGTGGTGGATGGCGGATCGACGTTACCTGAGGTGAAATAACCTCTGTGTCTCTGTAAACCGAATCAACTGCGGGAGGGGCTTACCCCCTCCCACAGGTTGATCTAGCGCTCGGCCCTTTCGAGCATCGACAGTGAGTCACCGAACACCCGCGACAACGCCGCTAGGCGTTTGACGTACCCCTGAGCCGTCGAATAAATCAACTCCACATGCAAGCTGTCGACAATCCCCAGATAGGCATCACAAAACACCTCAAGCGCCTCGGGCTCTACCCGGCTGTATCGCCTCCGCGCTGCATGCTGAAAACCCTCGCGTATGCAGGCCAGATACCCCTCGAATCCCGCCGTAATCACGCTGCGAATCCGCGCCGGTGGAAAGTACGCCGTACGCAACAGAAAGCGCAGATGCGCAGAGCCTTCATAGCGGCCGATCAAGCGCTCAAGGTGCAAATAACCCGGCATCCCCGTGTACCCGGCCTCGTCCTGAAAGCACCCAGCGATAGAGTGGTGTTCATGGTCCAGGGCAATCTGGAAGACCGTCTGAAACAGCGCATCCTTGCTCACAAAGTGCGCATACAACGACGCCTTGCGCATACCCGCCCCCACCGCGATATCGTTCAGCGACGAGGCGTCATACCCATGATCGGCAAAGTGTTCGACCGCCACCGCACAAATGTTACTGGCCGACAGGCTGAGCGCTTTCATTGATCGATGGACAACCTACGCCGCACCGACCGCTTGCTGCAGATGGGTCGAACGAAAGTCCTTGGGCGACAGCTCGAATTGCTTCTTGAACGAGCGACTGAAGTGAGCCGAATCGGTGAAGCCCCACTTATAGGCAATCGAGGTGATCGACTCACTCTTGAGGAACGGGTTGGTCAGGTCATCCGCGCTACGCTTGAGCCGCGCCCGCTGGATGTAGCGGCAGACGCTGTCGTCCTGTTCTTCAAACAGGCGGTACAAGTGTCGCACCGAGATGTTCAGCCGATTGGCCAGGCCCAAGGGGCTCAGGCCCGGCTGGGTCAGGGACTCATCAATAACTTTCTGCACATAGCTGCGCAGGTTGCTGCCGTGCAACGAGGCGGTGCTGTCACCTTGGGTGTCATGCGCGTCAAACGCCGAGCCCAGCAAGGAGACAAAAGCCGCCTGCAGTGCCTGCGCCTCTTCCTCTGAATCCTGGCCTTCCAGCCCTTCCCTGCACAGTTGGTCCATCAACACATGGAGCATCCGCCCACAGGCTTTACTCGACGAGATCTTGCCGAAGGTTTTCGAGGCGTTGCCCAGCTGTTTGCACACTGCGTTGCGCGAAAGAGACAGGGATGCATGTTCAATCAGGCCGAAGGGGCTGATCTCGATTGAACCGGTGGAATCCATCAGCAGCATGTCACCGGGGGCCAACTGGATGACCTCGTCGTTCTGGGTGATCTGGCAATAGCCGCTGCGCTGGCTGACGAGGAAGCAATGCTGGTCCATGTCGTGATCGGCGTTGGGCCGTGGGCGCTTGATCAGGCCGGCATTGGTCCGCAGGGAGGCCAGTGAGAGGCAGCCACGGGAGAGCGTGGAGACTTCACCGATGAACAGCGAACGGTTGAAGGCCAGTTCAGTGTCGAAATGGCCACAGGCCGCTCGCAAATCCTGAGTCCAGGTGTCCAATCCAGTGTGCGCAGATTGATAGGTGCTCATGGCAACTCCACAGTGGCTTCTTGTTTTTGTTGGCCAATAGTTAACATGTTATCTATATAGGCGCAACAAGTACGTAGTGCTGACTGTGGAAGCAGTAATGATGCCAAGTCGCCAAAAATCAGAGCGCGCCCAGCACCCGGTGTAACCCCGCCAGAACATCGAACAAAGCCCCTCGCTGCGCGCCGCTCAAGGCGATGTAGCGACGAAACGCTGGCATGCGGTTGACCACTTCGCTGCCGCCCATATGTTCAAGCCGAACGTGCCACTGCTGGCCGTCCAGTGCGATGCACAGGCGCTTGAAGTCCAGCGCCATCAACGCTTGATGCAGGGCTTGATCCTGCGTCAACGCAGCCTCAAGCCTGGACAGCAAGCTCGGCGTACCAGCGCGTTGCCGACATGCCAGCCCCGTGCGCCGAATTGACCCGCGGTGGTGCAGCTCGAAGCGTGCATTGCCCTGCTCTGAGGCGGGCACGTTGACCATGAATTCGGTCATGACCAAGTGCATCAGCAACTGCGATTCGGTGCGCTCGCCAACCGCCACCTGCACGTCGCTATCGCCCAGACCGAACACTGCGCTTGTCGGCCCCGTCGAGGTAAAACTCGCCAGGCCAAGGTTGCGTCGCAGGTACTCAAGCGTGACGCCGGGACGATAACCGGCCGGGGCACGTTTGGCACTGAACAGCTCAGACAGCTTTTGCAGCATGCTCGATATACCCAGGGTGAGGGTTGCCAGGCTCATGGGAAAACTCCTTGGCCAGCACGTCTTCTACCGACGCGGGCTTGAATGGATTGACCTTCTGCACCACCAGTGTCCAGAACAGCGCATAGCTCGCGGTGATCCCAAGCATCACGCCAAACGGCACATAAATGTCGGCGGGGTTCATGCCCGGTGGGGTGATGAACCACATGCCCAGCAAGATGCCGACGCTGGACAGGATCTGCGGCAACGGGAAAAACGGCGAGCGATAGGCCCGTGGCAGATCAGGGCGACGAATCCGCAGGATCACCACCGACAGCGTCACCAGCAGGTAGGAGAAACTCCACGCACACACCGCCGCCAGCACCAGGTGCATGATGTTATCGGTGTTGCCACCCAGCCACAGGGCATACAGGCACGGGATCAGCATCGCCACGAGGATGCACAGCAGCGGCGTCTTGAAGCGCGGGTGCAAGTAGGTGAACACCTTGGGCAACGCACCGTCCACCGCCATGCCATAGAGAATCCGCGGTACACCGGCCATTAACGTGTTGATGGTGGCGGCGCCCGCGAACAGAAAACCGATCCCCAGCCACAGCGGGCCTACCTGGCCCATGACCTGCTCGGCAAACTTGGGAATCGCCATCGGCGTGTCGAGCAGGTGCACGCCCGACGCGGCGTCCAGCAGCACGTTTTCGACCTGGCGCTTCATCGCCGCGCCATAGATAAACATGCAGGTTGCCACGCTCAGCAATCCAAGAATCATCGCCTTGGGCATGACCTTGGCCGAATTGCGAAGGTCCGGGGCCAACGGTGTAACGAACTCGCAACCGACGAACATGAACATGGCCATGCCCACCAGCGACAGAATGGTGATCAGGTCGGTACCCACCAGCGACACACCAAACCAGCCCTCCAGCTGCACCGCCGGTGCGGCGATCAGGCCCATCGCGCCAAACACCATCAACGTGGTCCACATGCCGAAGGTCAGGATGATCTCGGCCCGGCCAAAGGCACTGACGCCGAAAGCATTGAGAATGCCGAACACCACCACGAACCCGACCCCCAGCAACCAGGAACCGCCGGCCGACTCCGCCAGGGTATTGAGGTGCTCGAAGTTCACCAGGGCCATGACCCCGGACAGAATGGTCTCGGCCGTGCCCGCGAACACGTGCACGATCAGGTACGCCGACAAAGTGCCGGTGATAGCGAAGAATCGACCCATGCCGCAATTGATGTAGTCGTAGACCGAACCGGTGGTCGGCAGGATCGAAGCCGCCTCGGCAAAGGTAGTCGCCTGGGCCAGCATCATTACCACTGCGATCAGCATGGCCACCGCAAAGGCGCTGCCGCCGATCCCGAAACCCATGGTCGCGGTAAGAATCACCGGGCTGGCCATGATCAGGCCAATGGTGCTGGCCAGCGCGGTTGGAAAGCCGACGCTGCCTCGTTTCAAATGCTGCGTGAGCCGGTCATTGATCGACATGGTGCGGATCCTCGAAAGCGGATTTCTTAGTGGATGCATCGAGCCCTACAGGGAGCCGGCGATAACGCCCTCCCCAACCAGTCCCTGATCAAAACGGCATCGAGCGAAATCACTGTGCGCCCATGACCTATCGAGCGTCTTGCCCATGTCTGCCGTCACTTTTGTTGCTGCCTGCCACGGGCAAAGTAAACAGATAACTCAAATTGATCAGGTGTAACACCCATAAAATGTGGGAGGGAGCTTGCCCCCGATAGCGGTGGATCAGCCATCACATCAGTGACTGACACACTGCCATCGGGGGCAAGCCCCCTCCCACATTTGACCGACTGCGTCTGCGCGCTCGGTGAACGGCTCACCACCTATAGCGCCAGCCGTGCAACATTTCAGATCGGCTTACACTCACCCGCCCATCAGCATTGGCTGATCAACTGCTTAAGCACGGCCTTGAACGTTTCGACCTGAGCTTGGCTGAACTCGGCAAACACCTTTTCCTGCTGCTCCCGTGCAATCGCCCACAGATCTTCGGTTTGCTCGACACCGGCAGCGGTCAGATGCACGCCCTGCTCATCATCATCCACCAACCCCTTGCGCTTGAGGTTGGCCACCGCGTCATCGATCTCCCGCACCGGCATCGCGACTTCCCGCAGCAGGTCGCCGGGGCTCAGGCGGGCGTCGTTCTCCAGCACCATCAACATCCGCGCCTCGTTGGTGCGCAGGCCGGTTGACAGCTGTCGGGGTTGGTAGCTGGATTGATAGGCGCGCACCGCCTGGGTCATCAAGTAGTAGAGGTTGTGGCGCAGGCGCCCTTGGAAATGGCTGCTCGGCGGCTGGTTTTCGTCACGCTTGGTCATGCGGGTATGGGGCAAGACCATGGAATAGGCGCCCTGATGGTAGAGCAGCGGCGCACGGCCAAAATCGTCGAAGGCCACCACCTTGCCGATCATGATCCAGTGATCGCCGCCGTCCACTTGTTGGTAGTTCTCGCAGTGAAAGCGCGCCGCACAATCGGCAAATACTGGCGCGCCACCCTCTCCCGGTTCGTATTCGATCTCAGCGAAGCGATCGTCCTTGGGCCGCGCAAAATTGTTCGACAGGTCGATCTGGTCCGCCGCCAGCACGTTGACGGCGAAATGGCTGGCCTGCTCGAACACCTCATGGCTGTTGGAGCGTTTGTCGATGCTCCACAGCACCAGCGGTGGGTCAAGGGACACCGAATTAAAGCTGTTGGCGGTAACGCCCACCTTGCGCCCGGAGGCGTCAGCGGCGGTGACCACGGTGACGCCCGTGGCGAAGTTGCCCAGGGCGCGGCGAAAGGCCCGTGGATCGAAGGTCGATTCAGACATGCAAAACTCCCGGACTGCGTCATGCGCAGCCCCTATTGTTGTTTTCAAAAGCGGGTTCAGATCATGCTCGGATCGGGCTCCAGGCCCATCAGCTCACGCCCGAGGATCTGTGCACAGACGTCGTAGTCGGTGTAGGCATGGGCGCCGGTCATGTGCGAATCGCGGAACAGGCGCTGCATCTCGTTATGTTCAAACCAGGCATTGCCGCCAGCGGCTTCGAACAGGCGGTCCACCGCCTGGATGCACATCTTGGTGGCGTAGGCTTGGTTGGTGCGCCAGAACGCCAGGGTTTCGCGGCTTGGGTAGCGTTGCTGCTCACTGTGCTCGGCGTGTTCGGCCCAGGTCTTTTCCAGGAACGCTCGCGCGGCACCCACCTGGTGCGTCGACTCGGCCAGCCGCATCAGCGCCGGGGTGGCGGCACCGACTGCGGCACCGGTGTAGGCGCGTACTCGCGTTTTGGTCTTCTCGCGGAACACTTCCAGCATCCGCTCGGCGACGCCCAGGCTCACGGTTGAAAAACCGCTGGCGAAATAGGGTCGATACGGCGAGTAGAACACCTTGCTGTCGGGGTACAAGCCGAAGCCTGCGGACTTGCCTTCCATCATGTCCTTGGCCTTCTGGATGCGGTGCTCCGGCACCCTGGCCTTGTCGATGATCAAGGTCTTGGTGCCGCTGCCTTTCATGCCCGCCGCAAACCAGTCATCGCGGATCTGATAGTCACTGCGCGGCAGCACCGCAAAGCAGTAATCCTGAGTGCCCTCGGCATTGGGCCGACGGAATCCGACAATCGCCCATTCGGCGTGATCGCAGCCGCTGCTCCAACCCATCTCACCGCTGAACAGCACGCCACCCTCGACCTCTTCGGTGCGACCGAACGGCGCGATACTGCTGCTGGCCGTGGCATTCGGGTCCAGTCCCCAGACTTCCTGCTGCAACTGGGCAGAAAACAGTGCCAGTTGATGGCTGTGCGTACACAGCAGGCTCATGGCCCAGGCCGTGCTGGCGCAGGCTCCGGCGAGCAACGCGATGCAGTCGGCAAACTGTGGCAGCGACAACTCCATGCCACCGAACGCTTTGGGCTGGAACGCACGGTGCAGGCCGATGCCTTTGAGCAGCGCAATATTCTCGGCGGGCACCTTGCGATCCTGCTCGGCTTGGAAGGCATTGGCGGCAATGGTCGGCAAGACAGACTTGAGGTCTTCGAGGAGCGGGTTTGGCTTTTTCATGGATGGCCCTGCTTATTATTGGATGTCCGGGCAACCCCAAAAAGCGAGGCGTGGCGCCGGATGCAGGGCCAGTATGGAGCGCAGTTTGCCGGCCGAACATGCACCTTCCAGAGTCAAGATTGTACTTTTCAAAGGCTCAGAGTGATCCGTCGCGCACAGGTGTTGGCAGCCACAGACATGCCACTCGGCAGCCAGAGTCAAGCCCGTTCCGGCCACTGCAATTAACCTCGGGCTTTTCAATGTCTGCCACCAGGAAAAACCCCATGAGCGATATTCCACTGCTGCCCCAGGTTGAAGCCTTCCTCGGTCGAAACCATACGTTGTTCATCGACGGTGGCTACGTCGAGAGCCATTCGAGCCAGCGGTTGGAGGTAATCAACCCGGCGACCGGCCAGGTCATCGCCGATGTCGTCGACGCCGACCAGGCCGACATCGACGCAGCCGTGGCGTCGGCGAGCCGAGGCTTCAAGCAGTGGTCGCAGGTCGCACCGGCGGTGCGCGGCAATGTACTGCTCAAGCTGGCCGACCTGCTGGAGCAACACCGCGAAGAACTGGCACAGATCGAAACCTGCCAGTCGGGGAAGATCATCCAGATTTCCCGTGCTTTCGAAGTCGACCAGGCCGCGCATTTTTTGCGTTATTACGCTGGATGGGCTACCAAGATCAGCGGCCAGACCATCACCCCGTCGCTGCCCTCCTTCGCCGGCGAGCGCTACACCGCGTTCACCCTGCGCGAGCCGGTCGGGGTGGTGGTCGGCATCGTGCCGTGGAATTTCTCGACCATGATCGCCATCTGGAAACTCGCCTCGGCGCTGGTGACCGGTTGCAGCATCATCATCAAGCCCAGCGAGTTCACGCCGCTGACCATCCTGCGCATCGCCGAGCTGGCGATTGACGCCGGCCTTCCCGCCGGTGCGCTGAACGTATTGACCGGCGGCGGCAGCGTAGGCAAAGGCCTGATCGAACACCCCGGCACCGACAAGGTGTCGTTCACCGGCTCCGTGCCGACCGGGATTGCGGTGGGCCAGAGTGCCATGGGCGCCGGACTGACCCGGGCCACCCTTGAGCTGGGCGGGAAAAACTCGGCCGGGTTCCTGTGCGATGTGGACCTGGACAAGGCCGTCAACGGCATCATCGAAGCGGGCTTTTTGCACTCCGGGCAAATCTGCGCCGCCGCCGAACGCTTCTTTGTGCACCGTTCGCAGATCGAAGCGGTCATGGACAAACTGGCCCAGCGCCTGAGCGCGCTGAACATCGGCTCGCCCCTGGATGAGCGCACCGAATTCGGCCCGGTCACCAACCGCCAGCACCAACTCAAACTCGGCGAGTTCTTCGCCAAAGCCCGCGCCGAAAACAACAGCATCATTCACGGGGGAAACCTGATCGACCGTCCTGGCTGTTACGTCGAACCGACGATCATCCTCGCCAACAACGTCAACGACACCCTGCTCAACGAAGAGACCTTCGGCCCCATTGCCACGTTCTTGCCGTACGACAGCGAAGAAGAACTGCTGGCCTTGATGAACAACACGCCCTACGGCTTGAGCGCCAGCCTCTGGACAAACGACTTGGGCAAGGCCCTGCGCATGGTGCCCGCCATCGAGGCTGGCACGGTGTGGGTGAACATGCACACGATGCTCGACCCGGCGGTGCCGTTTGGCGGCAACAAATCCTCGGGGATAGGTCGGGAGTTCGGCAGTGCGTTCATCGATGACTACACCGAGCTGAAGTCGGTGATGATTCGCTACTGAAAACACTTTATTGGATCCACTAGAGCATATCGACCGATAATCGCCCAACAAAATATCAATACAAGATTGACTCTCCATCCTACGGCCCATTTAATGGATCCATTAAATAAAAATAATCCGTTGCCTGGAGAGTCATCATGTACCCCAAGAACACGTGGTATGTCGCCTGCACCCCCGATGAAATCGCGCACAAACCCCTGGGTCGTCAGATCTGCGGCGAAAAAATGGTGTTTTATCGTGGCCAGGAAGGCGCCGTGGTGGCGGTCGAGGACTTCTGCCCCCATCGCGGTGCGCCGCTGTCGCTGGGTTATGTCGAGAACGGCAACCTGGTCTGCGGCTACCACGGCCTTGTCATGGGCGGCGACGGCAAGACCGTGGAAATGCCCGGTCAGCGGGTACGCGGCTTTCCGTGCAACAAAATCTTTGCCGCGGTTGAACGCTACGGCTTCATTTGGGTGTGGCCCGGCGATCAGGCCCAGGCCGACCCGGCGCTGATCCACCACTTGGAATGGGCCGTGAGTGACCAATGGGCCTATGGCGGCGGGCTGTTTGACATCCAGTGCGACTACCGTCTGATGATCGACAACCTGATGGACCTGACCCACGAAACCTACGTGCACGCCTCCAGCATCGGCCAGAAGGAAATCGACGAAGCGCCGCCCGTGACCACGGTGGACGGCGATGAGGTCGTCACTGCCCGGCACATGGAAAACATCATGGCCCCGCCGTTCTGGCGCATGGCCTTGCGTGGCAACAACCTGGCCGACGATGTGCCGGTAGACCGCTGGCAGATCTGCCGCTTCACCCCGCCCAGCCATGTGCTGATCGAGGTCGGCGTGGCCCACGCCGGCAAGGGTGGCTATAACGCCGCCCCCGAGCATAAGGCTGCGAGCATTGTGGTCGACTTCATCACCCCGCAAACCGAGACCTCGATCTGGTACTTCTGGGGCATGGCGCGCAACTTCAACCCCCACGATGAGGCACTGACCGCAAGCATTCGCGAGGGCCAGGGCAAGATTTTCAGCGAAGACCTGGAAATGCTCGAACGCCAGCAACAGAACCTGCTGGCCCATCCGCAGCGCAACCTGCTCAAGTTGAATATCGACGCGGGTGGCGTGCAGTCACGCAAGATCCTGGAGCGACTGATTGCCAAGGAACGCGCCCTCGAACCGCAACTGATCGCCACCACCACCGCCTGAACAGCACGACAACTTTGCGAGGACTGAACATGATCGATGTGGTGGTGGTATCCCGTAACAACGAAGCCCAGGACATTTGCAGCTATGAACTGGCCAGTGTCGATGGCCAGCCGCTGCCGGCCTTCAGTGCCGGCGCGCATATTGACGTGCACCTGCCCGATGGGGTGATCCGGCAATATTCCCTGTGCAATCACCCCGAAGAACGTCATCGCTACCTGATCGGCGTGCTCAAGGACCCGGCCTCCCGGGGTGGCTCGCGCAGCTTGCACGAGCAGGTTCATGAGGGCGCACACCTGACCATCAGCGAACCCCGCAACCTATTTCCCTTAGTCCACTACGCGCGTCGCAGCCTGCTGTTTGCCGGTGGCATCGGCATCACTCCGATCCTGTGCATGGCCGAACGCCTGGCCCATGCGGGGGCCGACTTCGAACTGCATTACTGCGCCCGCGCCAGCGAGCGTGCGGCGTTTGTGCAGCGACTCAAGGCGTCGCCGTTTGCCGAGCGAGTGTTCCTGCATTTCGATGAGCAGCCGCACACGGCCTTGAATGCTGCCGAGGTGCTGGCGGCGCCCGCCGACGACGTACACCTGTATGTCTGCGGCCCTGGCGGGTTCATGCAGCATGTACTTGACAGCGCACGCGCACAGGGTTGGCAGGAAGACCGCCTGCACCGCGAATACTTTAGTGCGGCACCGGTGGACAGCAGCCTCGACGGCGGCTTTTCGGTGAAGCTCGGCAGCAGCGGCCAGGTCTTCGAAATTCCCGCCGACAAGACCGTGGTCCAGGTCCTGGAAAGCCACGGTATCGAGATTGCGGTGTCCTGCGAACAGGGGATTTGCGGCACCTGCCTGACCCGCGTACTGGAAGGCATACCGGAGCATCGCGATCTGTTTCTCACCGAGCAGGAGCAGGCGCTGAATGATCAGTTCACGCCCTGCTGTTCGCGGGCGAAAACGCCCTTGCTGGTACTCGATATCTAACCGGGTTACGACGCGGGCAGGATCACCTTCATGCGCGCGTCGGCGGTGGCTGAACTGAAAATCTCGGCATAGCGCAGGGTCGCGTTGGCATGCTCGCGCATGATGGCTTCGGCCCGTGCGCCCTGGCGATTGACCAGGGCGTCGAAGACCGAGTGATGCTGCATATGGGCATAGTTGAAGCGTCGGTACTCGCGGGCCATGTCCTCGCGATCCACCGCCAGCGCGGTCACCGAGGCGAACGGCAAGTGATCATTGCGCGCAAGCGCGTCGGCGATCGCCGGGTTGTGGCTGCCTTCGACGATGACCTGGTGAAAGCGCATGTTCAGGTCGTGATAGACCTCAAGGTCGTCTTCGGTCACGTAACCCTTTTCGAACAGTTGATCGCCCTCGACCAGGCAGCGCTCCAGCGCGGCGCGGGCCTCGTTGGATAACCCAAGCTCCGCGGTTTGACGCGCGGCCAGGCCTTCGAGCACGCCGCGCACTTCAACCGCGCCGGCAATGTCGCTGGGGCTGACCGAACGCACCTGATAACCGCGCCCGCCAAACGGCACCAGCAGTCCTTCTTGTTCAAGGGTACGAAAAGCCATGCGCACGGGCATGCGCGACACGCCGAACAACTGCGCCGTGGGAATTTCCATCAGCCGCTCGCCCGCCGCCAACTCCCCGCTGGCAATCATCTTGCGCAGTGCAACCAGCACCAATTGACCGGGCTTACTCATCCAGGCAACTTCCAGAAAACGTGGGTCGCCATAGTACCGCAAGCCTCTGCCGCCGTCAGACGAATGCCAGTGCCGCCCGCGCCCCGTCTATCGCGCCCAAGTGCTGGGCCAGTCTTGATGGCAGGTAATCAAAAAAGAAACCGGCGCTTTGCAGCTTGGCGGCGCGCAACGGATCCCCTTCGGGCAATGCCCTGGACACCCGTGCCGCCCGCGCCCAGGCAAAGGCCAGCAGCGCAACGCCACACAGCTGGAGGAAATCCGGCGCAGCGCGATACGGGTATTCGCTGTCTTCCAGGGAGCGTTCGCGGATGGCACTCACCACCGTGTCCAAGGTATCGCATAGGCTGCCAAGTGCCCGGGAGAAGGCCGCGCATTCGACGAACTCGCTGCCCTGCCCGGCCTCTGCACGCAACTCGCCCAGCAGCAGGCCGAACACCCGACCGTCATCCCCAAGCACCTTGCGCAGCAATAGGTCATTGGCCTGGATCTCATTGCTGCCCTCGTAGATCATCGCGATGCGACTGTCGCGCAGGGTTTGCTCGATGGCGAACTCGGCGACGTAACCGTAACCGCCGAAGACCTGCAAGGCATTGCTGGCCTGGCGGAAGCCCTGTTCAGTGAAAAACGCCTTGATGATAGGGGTCAGCAACGGCGCCAATGGGTCGTCCCGATCCAGCAGGTGCGCCGCCCAGTAACCGATAGCGCGCATGCCCTCGCTGGTGGTGCGCAGCTCCAGCAATACACGCCGCATGGCCGGGTGATTGCGGATCGGATCGGCCGCCTGGGCCGCCACTTCTTCAGGCCTGATCGGTGCGCGCATCTGCACACGTTCGGCGGCGTATTGGCGGGCGTTCTGCCACGCCGCCTCGGCATGCCCCAGGCCTTGCAGGCCCACGTGCAGGCGCGCCGAATTCATCATCACAAACATCGCCGCCAGGCCGCGATTGGCCTCGCCGATCAGCCAGCCCTGGGCAGCTTCGAACGTCAGCGAACAGGTGGCGCTGCCCTTGATGCCCATCTTGTGCTCAAGACCGTCACAGCGCACGCCATTGACGTGGCCGTCGTCCAATCGCTTGGGCACCAGAAACAGGGAAATACCGCGACTGCCGGGCGGCGCATCGGGCAGGCGCGCCAGCACCAGGTGCAGGATGTTGGCCGTGAGGTCGTGCTCGCCACCGGAGATAAACAGCTTGCTGCCGCTCAGGCGATAACTGCCATCCGACTGGGGTTCGGCGCGACAGCGCAGCAAGCCGACGTCGCTGCCGGCCTGGGGCTCGGTCAGGCACATGGTGGGCAAGGCCTGGCCGCTGACGATTTCAGGCAAGTAGCGCGCCTGCAACCACTGCTCGGCGTGGGTCTTGAGGCACAGGTAGGCGCCATGGGCGATGCCGGTGTACATGGCCCAGGCGTGGTTGCTGGCGTAGAGCATTTCTTGCAACGCCGCGTCGAGCAATTGCGGCAAGCCCTGCCCGCCCACTGCCTCGGCGCACGCCAGCCCTGGCCAGCCACCGTCCACATAGGCCTGGTAAGCCTCGACAAAACCATCCGGGGTGCTGACCTGCCCCGCCTGCCAACGGCAGCCCTGACGATCACCTTGACTGTTCAGCGGCGCCAGCACGCCCTGACTGAAGCGTGCAGCCTCCTCCAGCACCTGCATCGCCAGGGACAGGTCCAAGGCCTGCCATGCAGAGGGCGCCTGCAGCCAATGCTCCAGGACAAATTGCATATCGCGCAGGGGCGCCTCATAGCTCCACATCGGGACACCTCATCATCGAATAAAACGTGTGTGTTCAAGCGCGCCAGTCAGGGTTCTCGATCAGCAGCACCATGCCCTGCCCGCCGCCCACGCACGCAGCAGCAATGCCGTAGCGCAGATTGTGCTGACGCAGTTGCCGGGCCAGGCTCATGACCAGGCGCAGACCGCTGGCAGCCAAAGGGTGCCCCAGCGCAAGGGAGCCGCCCTGGACGTTGAGCCGGGTGCTGTCCAGCTCCAGCTCCTGGGCCACAGCGAGTACCTGGGCCGACTGCGCTTCGTTGATCTCGAAACGGCCGATATCGCTCAGGTTCAACCCGCTGCGGTGCAGCAACAGACGGATCGCCGGTGCCGGGCCGATGCCCATGAATTCGGGGGCCACGCCGACCACCGCGCTGGCCACCAACCGGGCCAGGGCCGGGCGCGTGCAGTCTGAAGCGCGTCCCACCAACGCGGCCGCCGCACCATCGACCACCGCACAACTATTACCGGCGGTCTGCACCCCATCCGCATGCACGGCGCGCAAACGCGCGAGTGCCTCAAGGTCAGTGGGCCGTGGGTGACTGTCCTCGGTCACCGCAGCGGCGCGACGTGCCAGGGTGAGGCGTCGGGGTTGATAACCGTCAAGTTCGAACACCTGGTTATCGACGCTGACGATCTCTTGCGCCCAGGCCCCCTCACGCTGCGCCTGCAACGCACGCTGATGGCTGTCACAGGCATACCGGTCCACCGCCTCGCGGCTCAGGCCATAACGGCGCGCCAGGTTATCGGCGGTGGCGATCATGTCCAGGCCGGGAGCCGGGTCGTACAGTGCCTCCCACAGAAAATCCTTGAATTGCACCTCGCCTCCCAGGCGAAACCCGCCCCGGTGGGTGTAAGCAGCAATCGGATTGCGCGACATGGATTCAGCCGCCACGCACAGGGCCAGTTGCACCTCGTCGCGCAGTTGTTCAGCGGCCTGGCGCAACAGCTCGAAACCGGTGGCGCAGATGCGCTGCACCCCCAGCGCCGGGACTGATTGCGCCACACCGCTGTACAACCCGATATGCCGTGGCAGCAAGTAGGCATCGAAGCTGGCCTGGGCCATGGAACCCGCCAACACGCTGTCCACCGCCTGCGGATCGATACCGGCCCGCGCCAGCACTTCACGGCCGACCTTGATCCCCAGGTCGATGGGCGAGACCTGGGACAGCGCACCACCGAGGTCGACCCACGGCGTGCGCACCGCCTCGAAAATCGCCGCGTCGGCAAACGCTGAATACTGCCCTGCGCCGCTCAAGGCTTGGGCCCGGCGCGCAGGATGGTCGGGTCTTCACCGCGATACAACGCCTCGACCTTGGCCGCGCGCCACTGCAGTACCGCCCGCTGGTTGATCGAACCTTTATCGGTGATTTCCCCACGGTCGATGGACGCGGGTTCGTCGAGCACGGCAATCCATTCCAGGCGACTGGCATTACCGGTGGCGTCGCGATTAAGGCGTTGCAACCAATCGCCGAACCATTGGCGCACCGGCTCGCTGGCCAATACCTGGGCGTCGCTGGCGTCGCCGCTCAAACCCGCCAAACGGCGGCATTCGTAGGTTCTGGGGAACACCAGCGCCCCCAGGCATTCGCGGTCCGGCGCGGCAATGACCAGGTCTTGCACGTAGGGCGAGCCTTCCAGTACCGCGCGATTGCGCAACGGGCCAACGCTGACAAACACCCCGGAAGACAGCTTGAAGTCTTCGGCAATGCGCCCGTCGAACATCAGCCCCAATTGCGGCTGGTGGGGATCGGCGAGTTTGATCGCGTCTCCGGAACAGTAGAAACCCTGGTCATCGAACACCTCGGCGGTTTGCTCGGGAGCGCGCCAGTAACCCGGCATGATGTGCGGCCCGCGAAAGCGCCCTTCGAACTTGCCATCCACCGGCACCAGTCGCACTTCGCATCCCGGCGCGGGCAAGCCGATATAACCGGCCATGGACAACGGCCCAGTGGTGAACGTGCAGGACGGCGCGGCTTCGGTCATGCCCAGCCCGGCCATCATGCGGATGCGCTCACCGCAGTGCAGCTCGGCCACGCGGTCGAGGCGATCCCAGATGCTCTGTGACAGGCCCGCAGCGGCAAAGAAGAACAGTGTCATCCGCGCAAAAAAGCGCTCGCGCAACTCGGCATCCTGCTCCAGGGCGCTGACCAGCTCTTCCCAGCCTTTGGGAACGGTCAGGTAGGCCGTTGGCGAAATTTCCTTGAGGTTGCGCAGGGTCTCGGCAAAGCCCTGGACCGTGGGTTTGCCGTCGTCGAGGTAAAAAGTGCCGCCGTTATAGAGCACGATGCCGACGTTGTGGCTGCCGCCAAAGGTGTGATTCCAAGGTAGCCAGTCCACCAGCACCGGCGGTTCCTCGCCGAACACCGGAAAGGTCTGCAACAGCATTTGCTGGTTGGCGCAGAGCATGCGTTGAGTGGTGATCACCGCCTTGGGCAGTTTGGTCGAGCCCGAAGTGAAGAGGAACTTGGCAATGCTGTCCGGGCCGGTGGCGTCAAACGCCGCTTCAGCCTCGGCGCCACTCGGCGTTTGAAGCAGGCTGTCGAAGCTCACCCGAGTGCGCCCAGGCACTTCACCGCGCACACTGATCAACGGCGTTTCGGCGGGCAACACCGCCTCGATTGCGCGCTGGTAGGCGGCCGCATCGCTGACGAACACCAGCCCCGGTTGCAGCAGGCCACACACATGCCGCAGCTTGGCGAAATCCTGGGACAGCAGCGAATACGCGGGCGATACCGGGCAATACGGAATACCGGCATACATGGCGCCCAGCGCCACCTGCAAATGCTCGATATCGTTGCCCGACAACAATGCCAGCGGCTTGTCCGCCGACAGTCCGTAACTCAACAGGCCTTGGGCAATAGAGCGCACGCTGTCGAGCATCTCCCTGTAGCTCACGCGGCGCCAGTCACCACCGCCCTGGCGTGCGGCGATAAACGTCTGCTCGGGGCGCACCCGGGCCCAATGCACAAGGCGATCGAGCAAGCGCGCAGGCAACTCGGCCAACGGCTCCAGGGAACGCATATGCAGCACGCCCTGCTCTTCGGTGACCTGCACCGGTGCGTGGCCGATGGACACTTCGCGGTATCGCGACGCGGACTGGGGTTGCGGTCTGAATTCGGAACTCACAAGGACGTCCTCCATCAAGGCGAATCAACGCCGCCTTGTTATTGTTATGTCGCAGCGCCTGCTCAGATCGGGTAGTGCCGTGGCCCGTTCTGCAAGGTCACCCAGCGCAGTTGCGTGAAGTGTTCAATGGAGGCCTTGCCGCCAAAACTGCCGTAGCCGCTGGACTTGACCCCACCGAAGGGCATCTGCGCTTCGTCGTGCACGGTCGGGCCGTTGATATGGCAAATGCCCGATTCGACCCGCTGTGCCAGGGCCAGGGCACGGCCGGTGTCCCGGCTGAAAATCGCCGCCGACAGGCCGAACTCCGAATCGTTGGCCAGGCGCAGCAAGGCTTCATCGCCGTCACCGCGCAACAGCACCGCCACCGGACCGAAGGACTCTTCGCGGTACAAACGCATGTCTTCGGTAACGCCATCGATCAGCGTCGGTTGCAGGATGCTGCCGTCCAGTTGCCCTCCGGCCACCAGCCGCGCGCCTTTGCCCAGCGCATCGTCGATCAGGGCCTTAATGCGCGTACCGGCGCTGGCGTCCACCAGGGAACCCAGTACCGAGTCCGCCGCCGTGGGATCACCGGCGCGCAGGGTCGCGACCTTGGCCGCCAGCTTGGCGACAAAGGCATCGGCGACCTTGGCGTCGACAATCAGGCGCTCGGTGGACATGCAGATCTGCCCTTGGTTGAAGTAAGCGCCAAAGGCTGCTGCCGATACGGCGGCGTCCAGGTCGGCGTCGTCCAGCACCAGCAACGGCGCCTTGCCGCCCAGTTCCAGCAAGGCCGGCTTGAGGTGACGGGCCGAGAGTTCACCGACAATCCGCCCGACATGGGTCGAGCCGGTGAAGTTGACCCGACGCACCGCCGGGTTGGCGATCAGCCGTTCGACAATTGCCGCCGCATCCGCCGGGGCGTTGCTGATGACGTTGACCACGCCATCGCCCAGGCCGGCGTCCTGCAGCACCTGGCCAATCAGGCGGTGCACTGCCGGGCTCAGTTCCGAGGCTTTGAGCACCACGGTATTGCCGCAGGCGAGCGGCATGGCAATGGCGCGGGTAGCGAGGATCACCGGAGCATTCCACGGCGCGATGCCCAGCACCACGCCGCAGGGCTGACGCAGGGCCATGGCGAAGCTGCCAGGCACATCGGAAGGGATCACGTCGCCGGTGATCTGGGTAGTCATCGAAGCCGCTTCGCGCAGGATATTGGCCGCCAGGCGCACGTTAAAGCCATACCAGTTGGCCATGGCGCCGGTCTCGCCGGCGGCCGCGATAAATTCGTCGCTGCGCGCCTGCAACTGCTCGGCAGCCTTGAGCAGCCGGGTACGGCGTTCGTTGGGCGCCAGCGCCGCCCACGCGGGGAACGCAGTTTGGGCAGCGGCCACGGCGGCGTCAGCATCTTCCAGAGTGGCAGCGGCGACCCGCGAGACCACTTCACCGGTCACCGGGTTGCGACGCTCAAAGGTTCGACCGTCGCGCGCGGGGCACGACTGGCCGCCGATCAACAGGGGCACGTCCAGCATGGTGATTCCTCTTTATTGTCTTTATCGGGAATACGTTCAAGCAGGGTAAAACGGTGCGGCCCGCAGGCCGCATCCTTCAGCGTTTATACGCCTGCAGACCAGGCTTGATGCTCTTGTCGTCGAGGAATTGCTTCATGCCCTGCTCGCGACCGCCTTCGGTGTCGAGCAGGCGCGATTGGTCGAGCTTGGCGTAAAGGTAATCTTCGTTCTGCTCCCAGGTCAGCTCGCGGCAACGCTTGAAGCCATGCTTGGCGGCACGCAGCACCACCGGGTTTTTCTCCAGCAGGTTGCGCGCCAGGTCAATGGTGACTTCACGCAGTTGCGCCAGCGGCACGCTTTCGTTAACCAGGCCCATTTCAGCGGCTTTCTGCCCGCCGAAGGTCTTGCCGGTCATGATGTAGTACAGCGATTGGCGATGGCCCACGGTGTCGGCCATGGCCTTGCTGACCAGGTTTCCAGGCGGGATGCCCCAGTTGATTTCCGAGAGGCCGAAGGTGGCTTCGTCGGCGCAGATCGCCAAGTCGCACGCTACCAGAGGGCTGAAGCCGCCGCCGAAGCACCAGCCGTTGACCATGGCGATGGTCGGCTTGGCGTACATGCGCAGCAGTTTCCATTGCCATTGGGAGGCTTCGCGGCGGATTTTTTCCTGGAGGATTTCCGGGCCGGCATCCACTTCGCGGAAGTATTCCTTGAGGTCCATGCCGGCGGTCCAGGCCTCACCGGCTCCGGTCAGTACCAGCACACCGGCGGCGGGATCCTGTTCCAGGGTTTCCAGCACGTCGATCATTTCCCGGTTCAGGGTCGGGCTCATGGCGTTGCGCTTTTCGGGGCGATTGAGAATGACCCACGCGATACCTTCCTCAATCTCAACCTTGACGGTGGTCCAGCGGCCTTCGTAATTGCTCATGGCGGTGTGCTCTTGTTCTGGGTTTGAAGATGATTCGAAATTAAACCGCAAATATAGTTATGTCAATTAACTATTAATCTGAATAACCAATATTTAACGACTGTGAAAAACCGTCGTAGCCACAGCGCGCCAACCCCGGCAAACTAGATAGCCTTGTTAACCGCTACCTTCTGAGGATTGCACTGCTAATGGCCAAGCCTTCCA
The DNA here is from genome assembly GCF_900187495.1 of Pseudomonas sp. Irchel 3H9. NCBI lineage: Bacteria > Pseudomonadati > Pseudomonadota > Gammaproteobacteria > Pseudomonadales > Pseudomonadaceae > Pseudomonas > Pseudomonas sp. Irchel 3H9. The sequence goes on from NZ_FYDK01000002.1 coordinate 1,049,402, forward strand.
ACATCGCCACCAGCCAGGCCCTGCCCGACCATGACGAGGTACAGCCGCCGCTGGATTCAGCCCTGGACGATCTGATCGGTTATGCCATGCGCCGCGCCCAGCTCAAGCTGTTCCAGAACCTGATCGGCCGACTGTCCGACCACGACCTGCGCCCCGCACAGTTCTCGGCCCTGGCGATCATCGAGCAAAACCCCGGCCTGATGCAGGCCGACCTCGCCCGCGCCCTGGCAATCGAACCGCCCCAGGTCGTGCCGTTGCTGAACAAGCTGGAAAGCCGCGCCCTCGCCGTGCGCGTGCGCTGCAAACCCGACAAGCGCTCTTATGGGATTTTCCTGAGCAAACCGGGCGAAATCCTGCTCAAGTCCCTCAAGGACATTGCCGCGCAGAGCGACCTGGACGCCACCGCAGCCCTGGACGTCGAGGAACGTGCAGAGCTGCTGCGCTTGCTCAAGAAGGTGTATCAGGACTGATCCCGCGATCTACCACAGCGCCACGGTGTAGAGCACCAGGAAGCGGGTCTGGTTTTCATCGCGAAAGGCCGCGCCGCCTGGGAAGTCGTTGCGGTAGATCGACTTGCGTGCCATCAGCCCGACGTTTTTCAGCGGGCCGCTTTGGATCACGTAACCCAACTCCATCTGGAACTCACGTTCCTTGCGGTCCTCGGCATTGAACGCCGCCAACTCGATGTTATCGCCGCGCACATAACGCAGCCGGCCCTTCAGGCCCGGCATGCCGGATGCGGCAAAGTCATAGTCGTAAATGGCCTGCCAGGTGCGCTCCTTGGCGTTGAGAAAATCCGAACTCATGGTCAGTTCGCTCATGCCCATCAGCTCCGTACCGGAGATATAGGGCGTGGCAGTGTCGCCGCTGGAATGCATGTAACCCAGGCTGACGCGGTGCCCACCCAAGCGGTAGGCAAACAGCGCCGAGAGGTTACGGTTATCCACGTCCCCAGCCTTGGCACTGCCGTCCTCGCGGCTGAAGAAACTGCGCAGGTCGCTGGTGAATACCCCATCGCCCAACGGCAGGTTGTGCAGCAACGCCAGGGTGTCCTGCTGGTAAAGGTCCGCCACTTGGGAGTGATAGACGCGCAGGCTGAGGTCTTTATTGACTTGGTAATCCCCGCCGACATACGCCAGGTGTGAGGTGGTAGCCGTCGCATTGAACCGCCGGTTGGGCGATGCGATGGTCATGGCCTGGTAGTCAGTGGAATCACGCTTGTTGATACGGTCGATATAGCCCGTGTTCAGGGTCAGCCCGTCGATGTCCTTGGAGCTCAAGGTGGTGCCCCGAAAGGTCTGGGGCAGCAGGCGGGACGGGCTGGCGAAGGCGAATGGCAGGAAGATTGACACGTCACCGGCCTTCACCGTGGTTTGTGCAAGCCGCAATTTGGCGGTGGGCGCCAGGCGTGAGTATTCATCGGCGGCACGCTTGTCGCTGGCCGACACCGGCAATAGCTCGGTGCCGCTGCGGTCCGGCGACGAGTCGAGTTTGCCCCCCATCAGCCCACGCACATCCAGGCCAAAGCCTACGACGCCAGGGGTGTACCCAGACTCCAGGTTGAGCATGAACGCCTGGGCCCATTCTCGCGCGGCGGTCTTGGCGCCGTCGTCCTTGTAGTCACGGTCCAGGTAGTAATTGCGCAGCGTCAGGGTGCCGTGGCTGTCGTCGATGAACCCCGCCGCCCACAGCGGAGTGGGCAGGATGCTGAACATCAGCAGTGCACTGATCAGGCGTGGAGTGCTGTTCGACACACAGCAGGCCGCCGCGACGGCGTCCGTGGGGAGTTTTGGCATGTTCGATGTCCATTTTTTGTTGTTGTTTTTGGGGGTGGCACAGGCGTGGCCCAGTGGGCTTCGCGGACAGAGAATGGAAACAGCTGGAGCCCTTCGTCAACCGCCACTGACCGATAATCGAACATTAATAAACCTATCTATTTTCATATTTTCGACTGACGTTAATCTCAAACACCTGCGTTAGACGGCTTGCGTCATGATTTTAGGCTGGGGCCCGGCACCCTTCTTTTTATAGTTATATTTGTTATCTTAATTTCCAGCAGCCGGTCAGGCTCGCCACCACAACAAAAACAACAACGAGGTTTGCCCATGAACAGTTCATCGCGTCGTTCGACGCTGACGATCGCTTTGTGTTTTATCGTTGCGCTGATCGAGGGTTTCGATCTACAGGCGGCCGGCACCACCGCTGCCGGGCTGCGCAACAGTTTTGCCCTTGACCCGAAAATGCTCGGCTGGGTATTCAGTGTCGGGATCATCGGCCTGCTGCCGGGAGCGTTTTTTGGCGGATGGATCGCCGACCGTATCGGCCGCAAGAAAATCCTGGTGATCGCAGTGCTGCTGTTTGGGCTGTTCTCCTTGAGCACGGCATTTGTACAGAGCTATTCAAGCCTGTTGCTGGTGCGTTTTCTCACCGGCCTGGGCCTGGGCGCCGCGTTGCCCAACCTGATTGCGCTGTGTGCCGAAGCGGTGAGCGAGCGCAATCGCGGCACCGCCATCAGTGTCATGTACTGCGGTGTACCGCTGGGGGGTGCATTGGCCGCCGTGGTGGCGATGTTTTCCAGTGAACACTGGCAGACCACCTTTATCATCGGCGGCCTGGCGCCGCTGCTGGCCGTGCCATTGATGATCCTGCTGCTGCCCGAATCCAACGTCTTTCGCCAACAGGTCGACCACACGCCAGGCGCCCGCCCATCCACGGGCCAGGCGCTGTTCGGCGAGGGTCGCGCCCGCACCACCCTGGCGCTGTGGCTTAGTTACTTCTTCACCCTGACCGTGATGTACATGTTGCTTAACTGGCTGCCTTCACTGTTGCTGGAACAGGGTTTCAGCAAACCCCAGGCGGGCATGGTGCAGATGCTCTTCAATATCGGCGGCGCCCTCGGTTCACTGCTCGGTGGCGTGCTGCTGGACCGTTGCAACGCGCTCAAAGTGGTGCTGTTTGTGTACGCCGGGTTGCTGGCGGCGTTGGCCGGTGTCGGCCTGTCGGTGGGCATCGTGCCCATGGCCGTCGCGGGTTTCGCTGCCGGGTTGTTCGTGATGGCTGCGCAATTGGTGCTGTATGCCAGCGCCCCGCCCTCCTACCCCACGGCAGTGCGCGCCACCGGCGTGGGTGCGGCCGTGGCCATCGGCCGTCTGGGCTCGGTGGCCGGGCCACTGGCGGCCGGGCAACTCCTTGCGGCAGGCGCCGGTACCGCCGGCGTGCTGCTGGCTACCTCCCCCGGCGTGGTGATCGCCGCACTGACCATCATCAGCGTGATGGTGCGTGCGGCGCCACTGAACCTGCCCGGCACCTCCACGTCTAGAACTGGTGCAGCCAGTTAAGCACCAGCTTATTGCCCTGGGTGCGGTTCTGCGCCTCCTGCTCAAAGTACGCGTTCACCGACAGGACATTCTCCTTGTTGAACGCGTACACCAGGCCCGGGCCAATGGCCCAGACCTTTTCCCGCCGACCACTCACCGCATGCCCCTCTACCTCGGTGTCGGTGATCTGCTTCAACCAATAGCCATTCAAGCCCACGCTCAACTGCTGGTCGATTGCGTACTGCAACGTCAGGTTGGCATGCAACGCCTGCCCCGCCTGGGTGTCGGAGACATCGCCAAAACTGGCCGATGGTTGGTCATTCTTGCCATTCCACAGGTACATGAAGCGCCCGCTCGCCGACCACTTCGGGTTGAACCAGTAGGTCGCCGCGTAATACGGGTTGAATGACCAGAAGTTGCTGCCAGGGTTGATCGAGCGCTTGCGATCGTAGGCACCTACCGGGATCGCCACATCGAACTCGACCCGCTGGGTCAACAGCGGGCTGCCATCGGCGCGGTTCAGGGTCGGCAGTTGCAGGAAGGGGCCGACGACCACGTCGCCAAAGCCAGCCCGCGAACTCAGTGCCGCGTTATTCAAACCATCGTCCACATCCACATGGGCCAGGGACGTGTTGATCACGGTGAATCCGGGCATCGCACCATTGGCCAGGGGTTGGCCGACGTAGATGATTTGCGTGGTCGGCGCCACCACTTCCACGTCCTGCTTGGGCAGCGCCAGCTTGTTGCCGTTGGCGTCATTGAAGCGGCTGGCGCGCGAGTACGTCAGGTATTCCTCCAGGTACCAACCGGGTCCGGCAGGCGCTGGCGAGCCATCGTAGAAACTGGTGCTGCCCAGGTTGAGTCCGGGCAGGTCGTAAGCGTGTGCAGTCGATGACAGTGCGACAAATGTTGAGGCCGCAACGGTCCGCAAGATTGGCTTGAGCATCTTGTATGTCCTGTATTTTTGTTGTTGTTCAAGACCCCCGGCGCGGTGGATCCGCCCCGGGGTTTAACGCGGCTGCAGCGCCTACACGTAGGTGGCCGCCAACCCGCCGTCCACCGGCAGATTGACTCCATTGACCCATCGCGCAGCGTCCGAACAGAGGAAGGCGATCACCGACGCCACCTCATCGGCCAGGGCGGGACGCGTCATGCGCTGGCTGTCCTGGGCCACCCGCTCCGGGCCGAGCATGCTGACGAAATCCCCCAGAATCGGGGTGAACACCGGCCCCGGCGCGACGCAGTTGATGCGTACCGAATGATCGCGAAACCATCCTTGGGATTGCTGCAGGCTCCAGACGATCAGCGCCTCTTTGAAATACTGATAACAGGTGCCCTGCTCCACCGGATTGGCGGCCAGCCACTGCTGCCCGGCCCTGAAACTTTCGGTCGCCGCCAGCGCCTTGTGCAGCGCCAACCGCTGCGGCCACTGCGCACCGAGTACCGAAGCGACATTGACGATGCTGCCGCCCGCCGGCATGCGCGGCAGCAGCGCTTGAGTCAGATGGCGCAGGCCCAGGTAATTGACCTCGGCCACCGTTTGCATCGGCGCCGTACCGGGCACGCCGGCAATGTTGCACAGGGCATCGACCTGCTGCGGCAGGCGCGCCACCAGCGCATCGATGCTGGTGGGATCGCTCAAGTCGGCATGGAAAAAGCCATCAAGCGTCAACTGCGGTTCATGGCGATCGACGCCGATCACCGTGGCGCCCTGGAAGCGCGCCAATCGCGCGACTTCCGCACCAATGCCCGACGCCACGCCGGTCACGATCAAGGTTTTGCGGTACAGGTTCATGGTCAAGCCCTCTTATTGTTGTATAGGCATGCGCGAGCCGGGGCTCAGAAGGGATAGGTCGGCGGCGTGTTTTTTACGGTGACCCATTGCCACTGGGTGTACTCGTCCCAGTCGGCCGGCCCACCCACACTGCCGCCATTGCCCGAGGCGCCGCGCCCGCCGAAGGGGTTGATGCATTCGTCCGCCACGGTCTGGTCGTTGATGTGCAGCAGGCCGCAATCAAGTCGTTCGCCAATGGCCATGGCGCGCCCCACCGAGGGTGAAATGATCGCCGCCGAAAGCCCGTACTCGGTGCGGTTGGCCAATTCGATGGCCTCCTCGTCCGTGGCAAAACTGACCACCGTGGCCACTGGGCCGAACACTTCGTCCTCAAAGGCGCGCATGCCCGGACGTACGCCACTGAGCACGGTGGGCTGGTAGAACAACCGGTCGTATTCGCCGCCCGCTTCCAACCGCGCGCCGGCTTGCAGGCTGTCGCTGACTATCTCGTGCACGCGCTGCAATTGGCGTTGATTGATCAATGGGCCGAGCGCGGCCTCACCCCGGGCGGCATTGCCCACGGTGAGCGCCCGGGCCTTGTCCACCAACTTGCGCGTCAGGCTGGCGGCGATGGATTCATGGACCAGAATCAACCCGGTCGCCATGCAGATTTGCCCTTGATGCAGCCAGGCACCCCAGGCGGCATTGCTTGCGGCCAGGTCGAGGTTGGCGTCTTCGAGAATAATCAATGGGTTCTTGCCGCCCAGTTCCAGCGCGACTTTTTTCAGGTGCCGACCGGCCACCTCGGCGACTTTGCGCCCCGCCGCCGTGGAGCCCGTAAACGCGATCATCCGCACATTGGGGTCGCGGCACAGCGCCTCACCGGCCGCCGCGTCGCCGGGCAACACGTGCAGCAGGCCCTTGGGCAAGCCTGCTTCTTCGAAGAGTCGGGCAATGAGAAAACCACCGCTGACCGGCGTCTGCGGGTCAGGCTTGAGCACCACCGCATTGCCCGCCGCCAAGGCCGGCGCCACCGAGCGCAGTGACAGTATCAGCGGGAAATTGAACGGTGAAATTACCCCAACCACGCCATGGGGCTGGCGCCGAGCATAGGACAATCGCCCCGCCGCACTGGGCAGCACGACTCCGTGGGGTTGAGACAACAAGCCCGCCGCCTGATGCAGCAGCACAATCGCCTCGCGCACTTCGTGTTCGCCCTTGAACAACGCGCCCCCGGTTTCCCGCGCGACGTACAGCGCCAGTTCGGCGAAAGACTGCTCGGCGACGTCGGCCGCCTTGCGAAACACCTCGGCGCGCTCCCGTGGACCGAGTGCGGCCCACGCCGGTTGGGCCAGGGCCGCGCTGCGACTGGCCAGGGCGACATCGGCCGGGCTGGCCATGGCGCAGCGCAGCAGCGGCTCGCCGGTGGCGGGTTCGATCACGGGGCTCACGGATCCCGAAGCGGGTATCCAATCGCCGTTAAACAGGCATTCGGACTCAAGGGCCCGCTGTAGCAGGTGGGTGGTTTCAGACACTGACATGGCAACTCCCGGTTCTTGTAATTGTCATCGCCTGCACAAGTGCAAACGCCGCATTTGGCCTTGAGCAAAGGCTGTGCCGCTTGCACGTGCTGACGCAGACATAAACCGCCGAGGGCTCTGGAACGGGGCCTGACACGTGCCGCCCGTTTACCACTCGCCCATCGGCCGCAAAAACCAGGGGCCTGGCACTTGTTCAATTGATAAGGTTATGTTTAGTAACTATCTGAGCAGTTACTCATATCGTTCATTCGCTTTGCAGGGGCATAACAATGACTAACCCCCACAGCGCGCCAGCCACCGCGCCCTATCATCCGCGCGGCGACAGTCGCCACCTCAGCGACAGCAGCTCGCCGACGCCTGCGGAACTGACCGACTGCCTGTTTTTTTCTCCCGAAGACGGGAGGATCTGGCTCAACGACCAACGCATGCTGCTGCTGCACAGTTCCTCGTTCGGCGCCCTGCGCAGGGAAGTCATCGAGCGTCTGGGGCTGGAGCAGGCGCGCGGTCTGTTCACCCGTACCGGCTATGCCTCCGGAGCGCGGGATGCCCGGCTGATCCGCGAGCGCTGGCCAAACGCTGATGCCGCTGCGGTGTTTCGTGCCGGGACGCACCTGCACACACTGGAAGGCATGACCAAGGTCGAGCCGCTGCATTTCAAGTTCGACGCCGACTCGGGCTTTTATGAAGGCGAGTTTCTCTGGCACCACTCCTGCGAGGCCGATGAGCATGTGGGCGCCTACGGCATCGGCCAGGACCCTGTGTGCTGGACGGAGACCGGCTACGCCATCGGTTTTGTCAGTGGCCTGTTCGGGCAACTGGTGATCTTTCGCGAAGTAGAGTGCCGAGGCATGGGCCACAGCAGTTGCCGGGTGATCGGCAAGACCGCTGAACAATGGGGTGATGTTGAGCAGGACTTGCGCTACCTGAACGTGTCCTCGACCGTCACCCACACCGCCGACGCCTGTGCGCGCCACAGCCCGGTAGACCGCCTTGCCAGCACCAGCGCGCCCCGACCTTTGGTGGGCGCCAGTGCCGCGTTCAACGCAGCAATGCAGGCCCTGCAACGCGTCGCGCAGACGCCCGCCACCGTGCTGATCAGCGGGGAGTCCGGCGTGGGCAAGGAAATGTTTGCGCGCCAGTTACATCAACTCAGCCGTCGCCACGACAGCCCGTTCGTGGCGCTCAATTGCGCGGCCATCCCGGACAACCTGATCGAGGCTGAACTCTTCGGGGTTGAACGCGGCGCGTACACCGGCGCCACCCACTCACGGCCCGGGCGTTTTGAACGGGCCCAGGGCGGCACGTTGTTTCTGGATGAAATCACCAGCCTCAGCCTGGCCGGGCAAAGCAAACTGCTGCGGGCGTTGCAGGAGCGCGAGATCGAACGCGTCGGAGGCATACGCGGCATCACGGTGGATGTGCGGGTAGTGGCCGCCACCAATATCGATCTGCGCAAAGCGGTGGCTGACGGCACCTTTCGCGAAGACCTGTTCTACCGGCTGAATGTCTACCCCATCGCCCTGCCGCCGTTGCGTGAACGCCGCGATGATATCCCGCTGTTGATCAACGCGTTCCTCACCCGCTTCTGCCAGGAGTACGCCCGTACACCCGTAGGCCTGACCATGCGCGCCCTGAAAGTCCTGCTGCGCTACGACTTCGCAGGGAACGTGCGCGAACTGCAAAACCTGATCGAACGCGGCCTGATCGCCAGCGACGAAGGCCAGGCCATCGACTTGGTGCACCTGTTTCGCAACGAGCCACTGCCGGCGGATCCGTACGGCCTGGACGACCATGGCAGCCTGTCAAACACCGCACCTTTGCAGCGACCAGCACTGCTGGACACCCTTGGGCAGTTGGACCAGGGGTTTTCCATCGAGGGCCTTGAATCACGCCTGATCACCGAAGCGCTGCAACAGAACGCCGGCAACCTCGCCGCCGCCGCCAGGCTCGTGGGGCTTAGCCGTGCTCAGTTTGCCTATCGGTTGAAGAAGCACCAGCGGCAACAGCCTTGAAGGGATTGCCTGAAAATGAGTGCTTTAAATGTTTTATCCAATTAAGTATTTTGCACGGGTACCGAGCCCCCTTTGAATCGTGACCAGGAGCACCCGTGACCGGACTGCGTGAACGTCAGAAAGCCGAACGCCGACAAGCCATCAGCAAGGCGGCCATCGAACTGTTTGAGCGCCAGGGTTTCCAGAACACCACCATCGAACAGATCGCCAGCCAGGCTGGCGTATCGGCGCCCACGGTGTTCAAGTATTTCGGCAACAAACAGGAAATCATCCTGGAAATCCTGCACCACGCCGATCAACGCGCGATCACCGACACTCGCCGCCTGATCCAGGAAATCGAAGATCCGGTTGACGCGCTGTGCCACCTTGAACGGCTGCTGACCGGCTACGCCCTGGAAGTCATGCACCCCAGCCTGTGGCGTGAATTGCTGCCACTGATCCTGTTCGGCGGCACCAACGAACTCCCCGCCGGCTATCGCGCGATGAACGACGCACTCAGGGCTGAGATCAGCCAACTGCTGCGCGAACTGCAACTGGCCGGCAAGCTACGCCCGCAACTGGACGTGGAAATGGCTGCGTTTTTACTGAACGATTACTCACACCTGCAACTGTTCAGACTGGTGAATCAGGAACACCCGGATATAGAAGCGCACTCCACGCAGGTCAGACGTATTACGGAGCTGGTGTTTTATGGCATGCAGGCCTGACTGAGGGGTTGCCCCCATGAGCATGGTTATCTGCACGATTCTTACAGGCTGACGCCTCACTCTGTGGTGAGCGGGCTTGTCCCGCGCTGGGGTGCGCGACGGCCTTAGAGCCGGCCGGATTTTTGTCTCGTGTCCTCAGGTAACCGTGTGGGAGGGGGCTTGCTCCCGATGGCGGTGGGTCAGTTACAGCTCTGTTGGCTGACACACCGCCATCGGGAGCAAGCCCCCTCCCACAGTTTGATCTCCATAGATCAGACAGATAGGTCTCAGTCTGCTTTTGCCCTGCTTTTGCCCTGCTTTCGCCCTGCTTTCGCCCTGCTTTTGATCCGGCCCTTACATCCTCTTCGCTGACGAAGTCAGCGGTCTTTTGATCTGCGCTTTTGATCTTGATCTCAGGCGCCCCATCAAACACGCTGGCCGAACGCAGGCTTGAATCCGTGGGTAACCCGGCAGGACGCCGGGTTAGCCGCGCTGGGCCATGGATGGCCCATCGCGGCGGCCCACGGATTCAAGCCGGAGTGAGGGCACACCGAGCCTAGGCGAGGTGCCGAGTGTTGGGGCGAAGCGTTTTTGGTTACTTTTTGCGCTCTTCAAAAAGTGACCCGCTGTAAGAGCGGAACCCATAGCCGCCGTTACCCAAATAACGGATATGTACACCGACAAACCGCCATCGCGCTCGAACTCGGTACCCCGGACAGAGCCCGCACATCACTGCACCAAACGCCCTCAGTAAAACCGATAACACCGAACCACCACCTGATCAGCACTGGGGTAATGCACCAACCCAATAAAACTCGCACGCCCAAGCCAATCCAACCGCCCCTTCGGCACCTGAAACACCGGCGTGCAGGTACACCGATACTCCGTCTCGGGAATCGGCCACTGCCCCTCACGCTCCAACTGACGCCCATACTCCGTCATGTTCAGAACCCCCCGATTACGCAGATTAATCAGCTCTCCCTGATCAGTCCTGAGGCTATAGCGAGCGTCCAGTTGACCCAGCCCATCCGGGCGCAGAACAAACAAATCCTCGCCGCCCGCCAGCACCTGACCGCGAATACCTACCCCCTCGAAATCCCCCCCCACAATCGGGTAGTTGCAGCGCAAACCGTCAACACTGTCGCCCAGCATCACCCCACGCCCTATGGCCACGCGCAACGTCAGCACGCGCTGCAAATTAGGCGCAACGTCCATCAAGTCCAAATGCTCACTCATGGCACAACTCCAAACCCGGCGCGCACGCACCGGGTCGCAGGGGATCAGCGGTTGGTCTTGATGTTGGTCCAGGTGCGCGTACGGATTCGCTCGATCGCAGGCGGAATCGGCTCCAGGGCAAACAACGTCTTACGCACTTGCTCCGGCACATACATGTTGGGGTTGTCGCGGATACTGGCGTCTACCAGTGCTGTGGCGTCCTTGTTCGGGTTGGGGTAGCCGATCTTGTTGCTGATGCGGGCAATCACTTCCGGACGCAGGATGTAATTGATGAACGCATGGGCCTCGGCCACGTCGGGGGCATTGGCCGGGATCATCATCACGTCCGACCACATCGGCGCGCCTTCCTTGGGCAAGGCCATCTCGACCTTGACGCCCTTGCCGGCGGCATCCGCCAATTGCTTGGCCAGCGCGACGCCACCGGACCAGCCCACGCCGACGCAGATATCACCGTTGGCCAGGTCCATGCCGTAGCGCGATGAGTTGAAATAGGTGATGTAGGGACGGATTTTCATCATCGCCGCCTGGGCCTGCGCATAGTCCTCGCGCTTCTGGCTGTTGGGGTCCAGGCCCTTGTAGTGCAAGGCGATGGGCACGATTTCGTTGCCTGCGTCGAGGAAACCCACGCCGCAAGTGGCGAGTTTGGCGAGGTTTTCTTCCTTGAAGATGATGTCCCAGGTGTCAATCTTTACGTCGGGCCCCAGGGCCTTGCGCACCTTATCGACGTTGTAGCCGATCAGCGTGGTGCCCCACAGGTAAGGTGCGGCGTAGCGATTGCCAGTGTCACCCACTGCTTCCAGGGACTGCATGAATTGCGGGTCCAGGTGCTCCCAGTTCGGCAACTGCTTGCGGTCCAGGGGCTGGACGGCACCGGCGGTGATCAGGTGCCCCAGGTTGGCAGTGCCGGGGAAGACCACGTCGTACCCGGAGTTGCCCGTCAGCAGCTTGGACTCCATGGTTTCGGCGCTGTCGAACACGTCATAAATCGGGCGAATACCGGTTTCTTCCTGGAAGCTCTTGAGCACTTCCGGCGGCAGGTATTCGATCCAGTTGTAGATCCGTACGGTCCGTTCTTCCGCCAGGCAAAAGCCACTGATCAGAAGGGAGGCGACAGTGCCCAGCAAGGTGTGACGCAAAAACCTGTTCATGATTAAACACTCCAGCGCGGCCACGATGGCTCGCGGCACTTAGTAGCGATAGGTGAAATACAATTCCAGCGCGCTGAACCTCTGGTCATCGCCAAAGACTTGCTTGGCAGCGGCCAGTGGCTTGACCCAGTTGTAGGACAGCGATGTATAGAACGACGGCGTGGGCGTCCAGTCGAGGAAAACCACGCTCTCATCGGCAAAACGCCGGTCACTGACCGCCGCGCCCATGTAGTTCTTCTCGTCCAGCCAGAACTGATAGTGAATCGTGCCGAGGGTCACGGTGTCGCTGAGGTGGGTCTTGAGCGAGAACTGCTGGACCTTTTCGTTGCTGTTGAACAGCAGGTAGTTACCGACCACGTCGCCGATAAGCCACGTGCTCCAGTCGACAAAGCCTTTGCTCAGCGGGTCCCAGGCTTTCTGGCGGTTGTCGGTGAGGTTGTCGTCACCGGAAAAACTCGCGTAGCGGTAGCCGATGATCGGTGTCAGCGGCAGCGTGCTGAAGGCATAGTCGGCCTGGCCATACCAAGCGTTGGCATCGTAGTCGGCACCCTCGCCGCTGCCGCGCTCAATGGCGTATTCGGCGTTCAGCGTCAGTGCCTGCACACCGGGCACCTTGGCGTTGAGCGCCCTGATGTTGTAGACCTGCATCCCGTCACGAAGACGCGGGAATGTGCTGCCTCTGGGCCCCAGGGCATGGACCTTCATGGCCATCGCCCCCAGGGTCACCTGGTCATCGACGTTGTAATCGAGGTTGACGCCAGTCATGCGGAAGTCGCCCAAATCGTCATCGGTGCGCAAGGTGAATGCCTGGGATTTGAGTGCGCCATGGTTCCAGGCCAGGACCGCCGAATCCTTGAACGCGGTTCGAGGGCCCAGCCAGTAGGCGGCGTCTTTGTACTGGTCGAGGTTGCCGTCCATGACGATGAACCCGGTGCCGATCATGTAGTTCTGGCGGCCCGCGGTGAAGGTCCACTCGCCGGCCCGAAAACCAGCGTAGAGCTCTTCAAACGCGGCTTTACCGTCGGAGCTGCGGGTGAAGCCGCCCGCATCGCCATCGCCGAACGTGCTGGCAGCCACCAGGGAGCCGCCCGCCAGCAGGCTGAAATCGGGCTGCAGCGCGTAGTCGAGTTTGACGCCGGGCTTGATGTAGAGCTCTTGCCAGTTGATGTTCGCGCCGCCGTTTTTACCGCTGCGTGCATCAACCTGGCCACTGCCAAAGTTAACGCCACGGGTAAACAGCGTCCCACCACCCGCCGTGAAGTTGACTTCGCCCTTGAGATTGCCGTCCTCAAAGGTGTAGCCCGCCAACGCGACGTGGGTGGTCAGGGGTAAGCCGACCGCTAAGAGCGCTCGTGAGAAACGCTTGGTGAAAACCATAAGAAGCTCCTGTGGAATTATTGTTGTTACAGGGCAGTCAATGGCGACGCAGCGCGCCGCCAACACCTGGCCGGGGCCAGGTGAATAGAACGCAAGACTCTTATTGTTGGGCGTGTGTCAGGGATTCAGGTGGGCCGCAATGGCACGCAGCATCCGCACGCTGTCGGCATCGAACGGGCCGACCGCTTCCGTCAGGGACGATTGCTTGACGATCACTACGCCGGACGGCTTGTCGATGAACAGGTACTGGCCGTGAATTCCGCCGGCCATCAGTGCCTGGCTGTGATCGTTGAACACGTACCACTGGCTGCGATAGGACGCACCCGGCGTCCAGCTGGAAAACTCGTCATTTTGCGCGTAGATCGCCGGATCGGAACCGGCAGCTATCCGGGCGACGGTCGCAGGGGACAGCAGTTCAAGCCCTTCGTGGCGTCCATTGTTGGCCAGCAGCCGACCGAAGCGCGCCATGTCCCTCAAGGTGGCGCTGAAGCCTGCGCCCGCCACATTGCGTCCCCAGGCGTCGGCCATGAAGTAGCCGTCACGGTCGCAACCCAGACGCTCCCAAATCGTCTCCAGCATCTGACTGCAAGCCTTGCCCGACGCACGTTCCATAACCCATGCCAAGGCTTCGGTGGTCGCGGTCACATAATGGAAAAATCCGCCATGGCTGCCGCGTTTCTTGAGGGATGGCAAGTACTGGTACAGGGATGCGAATTGCGCGTAAGCCGCCGGAGCCGGTTGAAAGCCGCAGGCATAACCGTACTGCGAACTCTCTGAGTTGGGATCGTCGTAGACCTCGCTGTAGTCGATGCCCACCGCCATGTCGAACAACTGGCGCACCGTGGCATCGCCAAACGCACTACCGGCCAGCTCGGGGACGTAATACGCAGCGAGCAACTCAGGTCTGAGCACGCCCTCGGTGACCAGTTGCTCACCCAACGTGCCAATCAACGACTTGGTCACCGAGAACATGATGTGTCGATCATCGGCGCGCTGTCCGTTGAAGTAACGCTCGAACAACACCGTATCGCCCTGCATCACCAGGAAGCCGTCGGTCTGGCTGGCCACAAGGTGATCGATAACGCTGATGCTCAGCCCGCATTCGCTGTTGAAATACAGCGAATCCAAGGCTGTCGGGGCAACCTTGAGCGGGCTGGCAGGTGCTGCGCCCGCCTGCACGTCGATGGTGGGACGCAGTCGTGCGAGGTTGCGAAACCCCCATTGACTGAAGGGCGAACGCATCCAGTTGTCCCACGTAACGCGGCGTTCGGGCTCTGACGGGAAGCCCTGCATGAGTAAAGGTGCGAGGCGAGGCTTGGACAACGCCTCGTCAGTCTGGACATACAGGCTGGCCAATGACGGCGTGATTTTCTGACCCATGGTGTAACCCTGGAAATGACTCTGCATGCGAGCAGATGCGAAGCAATAATTAACCGGCAAATATTCTTTAGTCAATAAAAGATTTAACCTATCAAAATCTTTTCCAGGCCAGGGGCCGCCGATCACCTTGCCGTCAGTAGAAGTACGCCACGCGAAACTGCAGCGAATTATCGATCTTCACGCCCTCGCGCACCGAGGTGTCATGCATGAGCTGCCCCATCACCTGCACTTGCTTGCCCAGCATCGTGGCGACAGTGAAACCGAGCGTGCCGTTACTGCGGCTGGTGGCGAGGGTTTCATGGTCAAGCGTCTGGCGCGCGCCCCAGTTATGTCGATACGAAATCGCGGCGTAAGTGTCCGGGGTGAAGTTGTAGCGTAAATGGTTGTGCAACTGGAATAGAGGCGCTTTTTCGGCGTCGGTGGCGCGCTGCTTGTCGTAGAACTCCGTTTCGGCGATCACGTCCCAGGTGATTTTATCGGTGAGTCCCTTGATGTAGCCGACTTGAAAGTCCAAGGCCCAGCGGTTATCGCTCAACGCAAACCCCTGGTTTTTATCGCTGCCGGTGGGTGCCGTGACGAACACCGACCAGCCCAGGTGTTCATTTCTGGCAAGGTCTGCGATGGTCCATACCGTTCCACCGAAGGTGATATCCCCCAGCCCAGAGTTTTTGCTGTCGGTGGCGCCGATCTTCTGATAACCGAAGGGGATCACAATCTGTGGATCCCAGGTCAAGCCTGTGTTGAAGAACTCGGTGAAGTGGATCAATCGCAACACGCCGACAGTCAGGTCGAGGTCGAGGTTGTCGGCGACTTTCTTGCCGCCGGAATACACCTTGTCCCCTCGCGGATTCTGCTGGTACAGCACCACCACATCGGTGCCTTGGGGCAGCGCGGTGTAGTCGCCGGGGTCGGGTTTGACATCGGCCTGGGCCAAGGGCGCCAGACTGGCAAACAATGCGCTGAACGTCAGAGTGCTAAGTATTTTCATGGCGGGTCCCGTTATTTTTATTGGAGGCAGAGCTTCGCCATGACGACTCCGTGGGGAGTCGCCAGGCTTAGGTGAAACGGATTGGAATCAGTGCGCGGTGGTGTGTCCGCCAGCCTTGAGATCGGCTTGCAGATCCTGGGTCCGCTTGACGAGGTATTGACGGATCAATTCCATGTCTTCGCGCTGAAGGATGTCGGAAAAATTCGGCATCCCTCCATTGATCAGCGCCCCGCTGAGAAAGGCGGGAAACGCCGCGTGCTTGTTGTCATCCAGGTAACGCAGGTCTGGCACCACACCGCCGCTGATAGCATTGAGGCCATGGCAACCGGCACACAATCCATTGAACAGACCGCGCGCCTGGGTCAGTTGCTCGGGGGTTGCAGTGAGTGCCTGATGGGTCGTCGGCATGACGGGTGCAGCTTTCGGCGCAGGCAACTCCCCGTGCGCACCCAGCTTGAAGGCGATCACCCGCGACTCTGCTCGCACCTTGCCTTTGTTGGTCAATGGGCCGGTCAGCAAAGGAATGATGCCGCCCCACCCCACAGAGAACGCCACATATTGCTCGCCATTGACGGTGTAGGTGACGGGCCCGGCCATTACTCCTGAATTGGCTCGATGCTCCCATAGCGGCTTGCCGGTGTCGGCGCGGTAGGCGACGACGCGCCCATCGGCGGTGCCCTGGAACACCAGGTTACCCGCCGTGGCCAACGTGCCGCCGTTGCCGGCGCTGATGTACGGTTGCTTCCAGGCGGCTTTCTGTTTTACCGGGTCCCAGGCGATCAGTTCGCCGCTCCAGGCGTCGCGGATTTTATTCAGGATTTTCGGGTCCTCAGGCAGGTCCGGCACATCCAGGCCGAAGTTCACCACGGACTTGTTCGATAAGAACATCGGCGCCTTGGCCGCTTTCAGTTCGGCCAGGGTGTATTGGGCCGGGATGTAGACGTAACCGGTCTTGGGGCTGAACGACATCGGGTGCCAGTTGTGCCCGCCGAGGAAACTCGGCTGCACCACTTTCGGCTCCTTGGAATAGTCGGCCGCGCCGGTGAGGATCGGACGCCCGGTTTTCAGGTCGATACCGCTGGCCCAGTTGACCGGGACGAAATTCTTCGCCGAGAGCAATTGCCCGTTGGTGCGATCGAGGACATAGAAAAACCCGTTCTTCGGCGCCTGCATGATCACTTTGCGCAGGCTGCCGTCGATCTTGATATCGGCCAGGATCATGTGTTGGGTCGCCGTGAAATCCCACTGGTCCTGCGGCGTGATCTGGTAGTGCCACACGTATTCGCCGGTGTCTGGGCGCAGTGCCAGAATCGACGACACGTACAGGTTGTCACCTTTGCCATTGGTGCGGAACTGGTAGTTCCAGGGTGAACCATTGCCGGTGCCCACATAGAGAAGATCAAGCTGCGGATCGTAGGCCATGGAGTCCCAGACCGTGCCGCCACCGCCCCACTTCACCCAGCCGTCGCCGTCCCAGGTTTTCATGGCCTTGGCCATGGCGGGGTTTTCCGCTGGCAGCTTGGGGTCACCCGGCACCGTATAGAAGCGCCACACCTGTTTACCGGTGTCGGCATCGTAGGCCGTAACGTAACCGCGCACGCCGAACTCGGCGCCGCCATTGCCGATCAGCACCTTGCCCTTGACGATGCGGGGCGCGCCGGTAATCGAATAGCTTTTTGTGCGATCGATAATGGTATCGACGCTCCACACCGGCTGACCATTAGCCGCATCCAGGGCGATCAAGCGTCCATCGAAACTGCCCACATAGACTTTGCCCTGCCACACCGCAACGCCCCGGTTGACCGGCCCACAACACCCCTGGCTAAGGTTTTCGGCGGGCACTTTCGGGTCGTATTTCCACAGCAACTCACCGGTGGCGGCATTGATGGCATACACGATGCTGAAGGCGCCGGTGGTGTACATCACACCATCGACCACCAGCGGCGTGGCCTCGGTGCCGCTGTCGATATCCAGCTTGGTCGTCCACGCCAAGCCCAGCTGTGCGACGTTGCCGGCATTGACGCTGTCCAGTGGGCTGTAACGCTGCTCGTCATAGGTGCGACCGTGGCTCATCCAATTGCCGGGCTCCTGGTCGGCCGCGATGATTCGCTGGCCATCGACCTGCGCCGGGCCCGCCCACACAACAGAGCAGAACGTAGCCATCAGTAAGGGAATGCCTGGCAACAGGCTGCGTGATCTCATTATTATTTTTCTCCAGCGATAAGCGGCTCGGTGTCACCCCCAGCCCAGGCAAGCTTATTAGAGGACTTGGCGCGCTGCTCGACTTGACTGACGCTGCCAAAGCGCTTGGCATTCTCTGCCAGGCGCGCACTTACGTAGCGTGCTGGCGAAAATCCCGAGGGGCGTGCTGAAAATGACGCTTGAACGCGCGGCTGAAATGCGCGGCGTCGACAAAACCCCATTTAAAGGCGATCTGAGTGATGGATTCATGGCGCAGATCCTGGCAGCGCAGATCCTGGGCCACCCGCTCCAGGCGGCGCTGCTGAATGTAGCGAGAGATGCTTTCGTGGCGCTGCTCGAACAACCGATAGAGCTGGCGGACAGAGACGTTCAACTGCC
Source organism: Pseudomonas sp. Irchel 3H9 (assembly GCF_900187495.1). NCBI lineage: Bacteria > Pseudomonadati > Pseudomonadota > Gammaproteobacteria > Pseudomonadales > Pseudomonadaceae > Pseudomonas > Pseudomonas sp. Irchel 3H9. The sequence goes on from NZ_FYDK01000002.1 coordinate 1,067,441, forward strand.
GCGCCAGATAGTCAGGGCCCAACTCAGCCTCTTGCAGGGAAGACTCAACCAGGCGGGTGGCCAAGCCGTACAGATCATCATGACCCACGCAGGCAAAGGCGGGCTGCCCGTCGGTGCGTTCATCCAGGCCAGCGACAGCCAACCGGATTAATGCATGTTCCAGCGCGGGCCCATCGCTCCTGCCGCCGGAGTCACCGCTCAACGCAACGTCACCCAACGAACGCACCAGAGCGCGAATCATGTGAGTGGCGACACTGTTGCGCGCGAGCTTGCCAAACAGCGGTTGCTGGCCAAGCTGATGGCTGACTTCCTGGCGTGACAGGTGAATCGAGATATTCTGCACCAGCCCTCGCGGCTCTATGTCGAAGGCCTGGGCCGAGTCCACCAGGGCGATGTCTTCAGGCCCTAACTCAATCACCTGATTTTGCCCGCGGATGCGCTGGTGGCCGCTGCTCTGAAGAATGAGAAAACAGTGACGATCGTCATCGCCGTCACCCGAGGTGCGATGGCGGCTGATCAATCCTGCATTGGTGCGGATATGGGCCAACTCCAGGCCGCACACATCCTGAGCGTGGACGCTGCCGATAAACAGCGTGTGCTGTTCGGACAGGGCTGTGCTGAAATTACCGCACACCGCACGCAAGTCGCGGTTCCAGTTGGCGAACGCCTCACGAGTGCTCAACAAGGCAGGCATATCCTCGCTCCCACAGGTTATTTATAGTTATACCGTTAACATATTATCTATTTTTTCCGGGTGCAAGCGGGCTGGGCTTGATGTGGGTGAGCAACCGGCCGCTCCAAGACCGTCGCGCTATTGCTTTTGACCTCAAATCACCCGTCACACACACTGCCCGGGTACTAAAATCAAGGCTCAAACAGGAGTGGTGGTTATGCGCAATTTTTCAATTCAACGCCTCGACCATGTGGTTCTGCGGGTGCAGGACATCGAGCGCAGCCTGGCTTTCTATACCTCGGTGCTGGGATGTGAGGTCAAAAAGCGCCGGGAAGACCTGGGCCTGATTCACCTGAGCGCTGGGGCATCCATGATCGACTTGGTGGACGTGAATGGCTCCATCGGACGCCAAGGCGGGAAGCCGGCGGGCAAGCAAGGGCACAACGTCGATCACGTTTGCCTGCGGGTCGAGCCGTTCGATGAGCAGGCCATTCTCGGCCACTTGGCTGACGCGGGAATATCCGCTGAAAAAGCCGAGATGCGCTATGGCGCAGAGGGCACAGGCTGGTCTCTCTATTTCAATGACCCGGACGGTAATCAAATCGAGTTGAAGGGCCCGGCTGTGCAGCCTTGATGCAGGCTCGGCCCCGCCGCCCCCGTGACACAACATCATAAAAATAGATGATCTTAAAAAACCACATAATGACAATATCTAATAATTAGCTTATTCCAAAAAAGACTTTCCCTCGGGTTTTTTATAGGAATATCTTCACTTCACAGACCGACCCCATACCTGGCGGAGGACGTACCCCCGACCACCAGGAGCCTGCTATCAGGCTAAATGGACCGATCTCGACATGCCAGACCTCACCTCCCCGCTGCCCCTCAAGAACTTTCACCTGTCACTGCTGACCAGCTCCCTGCTGCTCGCCACTGCGCCCTCCTTCGCCGAAGCCGCGACGGAAGACGCCCAACTCGGCACCGTCACCGTGATCTCCACCGGCCTGCGTGGCCAGGAGCGCACCGTGGCCGACAGCCCGGCGCCGATCGATGTGATCAACAGCGAGCAACTGCTCAAGACCGGTCGCGCCGAGTTGTCCGAAGCGATTGCCAAATTGCTGCCGTCGTTCAACTTCGGCACCAATATCGCCGGCTACAACTCGGTGACTCGCCCACTGAGTAACCGCAGCCTCGGCCCGGCCTACACGCTGGTGCTGGTCAACGGCAAACGTCGCCACAACGGCGCCACCGGTCAGCGCGGGTCCATCGACAACAGCGGCGCGAATGCGGTGGATATCGACCTGATCCCGGTCAGCTCGGTGGACCATATTGAAGTGCTCAAAGACAGCGCTGCCGCCCAGTACGGTTCCGATGCGGTGGCCGGGGTGATCAACATCATCCTCAAGACCGGCAACAGCGGCGGGCACCTGGAAACCAGTTACGGCCAGTTATTCTCCGGCCAGGGCGAAACCATCAAGGTGGCCGGCGACCAGGGTTTCAAGCTGGGCGACGGCGGCTTTTTCCACCTCTCCGCCGATGCACGCAAACGCGGCGAAGCCTCTTGGAACGACAAGGCCGACGGCAGCGTGAGGGCCTTCAACGATCCGGCCAAGGAAGCCGCCTGGGACCGTGTGGCAATCAAGAACGGCGACCCGGACCTCAAGGCCTTCAACCTCGCCTACAACGCCGAACTGCCCCTTGAAGACCTGACCCTCTACTCGTTCTCCACCTACGGCGAGCGTGATGCCGAGGCGGCCAACTACTTCCGCCTGCCCACCGGCCGCGCCGCCGTGCCCGAGGTGTTCCCGGACGGTTACTACCCCTTGAACAACATCAAGGACCGCGACTATCAATTGCTATTCGGCGGCAAGGGCCAGGCGGCCGAATGGAACTGGGACCTGAGCACCACCTACGGGCGCAACAATGTCCACCACTCCAGCGACCTCAACATCAACCCGTCCCTGGGCACCGCCTCACCGACCAAATTCGACAACCTGGCCACCTTCCGCTTTGAGCAGTGGGTCAACAACCTGGACTTCACTCGCCGCTACGACAGTTTGTTTAATCTGACTTCGCCGGTGCAGGTGTCGGCCGGCCTGGAACATCGCTGGGAACACTTCAGCACGTTCGCCGGCGACCCTGAGGCCTATATCACCGGGACCTACCCGGCGGCATCGGGCGCTCAGGCGGCGGTGACGATTCGCCCGGAAGATGAAGTCAGCCTGATCCGCAACAACTACGCCGGCTACCTGGATTTAGGCTTTGACCTGACCGAGCGCTGGTTTCTCGACGTCGCCGGGCGTGTCGAACATTACGACGACGACTCAGGCAACACCTTCGGCCTGAAAGTGAACTCGCGCTACGAACTCACCGACAGCGTGGCCGTGCGCGGCACCGTCGGCACCGGTTTCCGTGCGCCATCCCTGACCCAGATCGGCTACACCGTGGCCGACAACCGAGTCGCCGTAGACGTGAACGGCAACGTGGTGCCTGCCGTCACCCGCCTGACCCCGTCGGGCAGCAACCTGGCCAAAGCCTTGGGTGGCGATGACCTCAAGCCGGAGAAGTCACGCAACCTCGGGCTGGGCTTGACCTGGCAACCGGCACCGCGCACCAGCATCACCGCTGACGCGTACTTGATCGACATCGACGACCGTATCGCCTTGACCAGCAACATCTACGACCAAGGCAATGGCGTGATCAACGGCATCCTCACCGCCCAAGGCGTGCCATCCGGCACTTGGGTCAACTACTACACCAACGCTTTCGATACCCGCACCCGTGGCCTGGACGTGGTCGCCGACCACACCACGCCACTGGATGCCTGGGGTGATGTGCGCTGGAGCCTGGGTTTCAACTGGAACAAAACCACTATCGAAGGCAACCGCGATACCCCGAGTGCGCTGGCCAACTCCGGCGTCACCCTGGTAGGCCGCGACCGCGAAGGCGACCTGACCGAAGCATCGCCCAAGACCAAATGGATCCTGGGCGCCAACTGGAAGGTCGAGGACCTGGCAGTGAACCTGCAAACCAGCCGCTACGGCGCGGTCAAGACCTTGGCGGTCAACCCCACGGGCGACCGCAGCTTCGGCGCCAAATGGATCACCGACCTCGACGTCAGCTACACCTTCGTCGACCAGATCACCGTGAGCATCGGCGGCACCAACATCTTCGACGTGCGCCCAGACCGGCACGCCGTCTACAGCAACCTGGGCCTGGCGCCCTACGGCAACCCGCCGTTCTACCCCGGCGGCGGCTACTGGTACACCAAGCTGGCCTACGACTTCTAAGCCAATCGCCATACGAGGGCATCCCATTGAACACCTCCAACTTGATGAGCCGTCTATTGGCCCCGTGCGCCCTGGCGCTTAGCCTGGCCGCCTGCTCGCCTTCGGGCAGTGACGCCCAGGCCGGCAAGACCCTGAACATCGCCTTTTTTGGCGACAACACCACCCTGGTCAGCGTCGACCCGTTCCAGGTCTATTGGCTGGAACACCGCGTGCTGCTGCGCAATGTCGCCGAGTCCCTTACCGACCAAGACCCGGAGACCGGCAAGATCATTCCCTGGCTGGCCAAAAGCTGGGAAGTCAGTGACGACGCGCTCACCTATACCTTCCACTTGCGCGACAACGTCACCTTCAGCAACGGCGAGCGCTTCAATGCGGTGGCGGTCAAAACCTCCTTCGACAGCAACAAGGCGTTAGCCACCGAGTTGCCGGCCACCTTTGGCGCCACCTACCTAGCGGGGTTCGACCACGCCGAAGTGGTGGATGACCTGACCGTCAAACTGGTACTGGCCAAGCCCAACGCCGGCTTCCTGCAAGCCACGTCCACCACCAACCTGTCGATCCTCGCGCCGGCCTCTTACACACTCAGCGCCAAAGAGCGCTCGTTGGGCAAGATCATCGGCACCGGGCCGTTCGTGCTGGCCAGCTACACCCCGGAAGTCGGCGCGCACCTGACCAAGCGCAAGGGTTACGCCTGGGCTTCGGCGAATATGAAGAACCAGGGCGAAGCGCACCTGGATGCGGTGGACATCAGCTACATCCCCGAGGAAAGCGTGCGCAACGGCCTGTTCCTGCAAGGCAAGGCCGACATCCTGTGGCCGCGCAACCCGTTCTCCGAGGTGGACCTGAAGCTGTTCCAGTCCAAGCGCGCCACCATCCAGAGCCGTTCGCTGCCGGGGCCGGCCCTGAACCTGTATCCCAACACCCGTGATGGGCGTGCACTGAGCGACAAGCAAGTCCGCCTGGCCCTGCAAAAGGCCATCGACCGTAAGAGCTACGCCAGCACCGTCTACAACGCCGAATTTCCGGTGGTGGACGGCATCTACGACGTCACCACGCCTTATTTCAAGAGCCAGGGTGCAAAGTTGGCCTACGACCCGGCAGGCGCGGAGCAGCTGCTGGACCAGGCCGGCTGGGCCAAGGGCGCGGACGGCTACCGCCAGAAAAACGGCAAGCGCCTGAGCCTGAGCTACAACATCACCCCATCCGAAACCGCCGGTGACGTGCTGCTCCAGGACCAACTGCGCAAGGTCGGTATCGAGGTCAAACTCAACGTGGTCACCCGTGCCGAATGGGTCGCCAACAACTCGGCCGGCAACTATGACCTGACCAGCACCTACATGACCCGCGCCGACCCGATCATCCTGCAAACCATCCTCGACCCACGCACCGCCAACAGCTCGACCCTGGCCACCAACCTCTACGAACCGACGGTGCTGAACGCTGCCAAAGGCCTGTTCGATGCAGGCATCACCGCCACCCAAAGCCAACAACGCGCAGCGGCCTACGGCAACCTGCAAGACCTGCTGGTGGATGAAGGCTCGGCGTTCCCGGTGTATGAGCGCGTGTGGCAGGCCGCAACGTCGGCCAAGGTGAAAAACTTCCGCTGGACCGCCGAAGGTTTTGCGCTGCTGGGTGATATCGAGGTCGCCGCGCCATGAGTCGTTACCTGATTGGCCGGGTCGGCCAGGCGCTGCTGGTGCTTTGGGGGGCCTACAGCATCACCTACTTCATCCTCTATCTGCTGCCCGGCGACACCTTGTCGATCATGCTCAGTGCGTCCGGCATGGAAGCCGACGCGCTGTCGGTGGAAGACCTGGCCAAGGCGCGGGCCTATTACGGATTGGATAAAGGTCTGTTTGAGCAATACATCGACCTGCTGCTGGGCGCGCTGCGCGGTGACTTTGGGCAGTCATTGTCACTCAACCGCCCGGTGGCCGAGTTGCTCGCCGAGCGCCTGCCACAGACGCTGTCCCTGGCGGGGCTGGCGATTGTGCTGTCGCTGCTCGGCGGCATTGGCTTGGCGTACCTCACCGCGTATATCCGTTGGCAACCCCTGAAAAAAGCACTGGCGCGCCTGCCGTCCCTGGGCTTTTCGGTGCCGGTGTTCTGGATGGGTTTGTTGCTGATCCAGGTGTTTGCGTTTGGCCTGGGTTGGTTTCCCGCGACCGGCACCCGAGGCTTCGAAAGCTTGGTATTGCCGGCGATCACCCTGGCGATCCCAAGTGCCGCGGTGTACGCCCAAGTGCTGCAACGCAGCTTCCAGGGCGTGTGGAAAGAGGCCTATATCGTCACCGCCTACGCCAAGGGCCTGAGCCGGGGCCAGGTGCAGGCACGCCATGGGTTCAGGAATGCCGCGCTGCCCATCCTCACCCTGATCGGCCTACAGGTGGGCAATACCGTGTCCGGCGCGGTGCTGGTGGAAACCATCTTCGCCCGTTCCGGCATCGGCCGCCTGGCTCAGGAAGCCGTACTGCGCCAGGACATTCCGGTGGTGTTGGCCATCGTTGCAGTGTCGGCGGCAGCCTTCGTCCTCGTGAACCTGCTGGTGGACTTGCTGTACCCCTGGCTCGACCCGCGCATTTCCCACACGCCAAAGGTGTCCTAGACCATGACGACGCTCACCCAGAAACGCGTGCGCAGCGAAACCCTCTGGCACCGCCGCAGCCACTTGCAACGCGCCACGTCCACCCTGCTGCCCTTGCTGCGCCGGCCGGGGTTCAGCCTGGCCGTGGCAGTGGTGGTGTTCTCGCTGGTCGCCGCCCTGGCGCCGCACCTACTGAGCAGCTTCGACCCCTACGCCACCGCGCCGCTCGCCAAACTCACGGCGCCCAACTTGACCCATTGGTTCGGCACCGATGAACTGGGCCGTGACCTGTTTACCCGCGTGGTCTACGGCGCGCGCCTGTCGGTGCTGGCGGCCTCGCTGGCGGTGGGGATCGCGCTGGTAGGCGGACTCGGGCTGGGCATTTTGTCCGGGTTTGCCGGTGGCCGTATCGATGCGGTGATCATGCGCGTGGTCGATGTACTGCTGGCTCTGCCTGGACTGCTGCTGGCCCTGGCGATCGTCACGGCCATCGGTTTCGGCACCGTACCGGTGGCCATCGCGGTGGGCATCGGCATTATTCCTGGCTTTGCCCGTACCACCCGCGCCGAAGTACTGCGGGTGAAAACCCTGCCCTATGTCGAAGCCGCACGGCTGGGCGGTGCCAGTTGGGGCCGCACGTTGTTGCGGCACATTCTGCCCAACGCCTGGGGCCCGGTAGCGGTACTGGCAACGTTGGACTTCGGCGCAGCCATCCTCGCCACCGCAGGCTTGAGTTTTCTCGGTTTCGGCGCCGCACCACCGGCGGCGGAATGGGGCACCTTGATCGCCAACGGCCGGCACTTTCTGATCACCGCACCTTGGGTGTCGTTGCTGCCCGGCCTGTTCCTGGTGGCCGTGGTGTTCAGCCTCAACCATATCGCCCGCACCTTCGAGGAGATCCAGCGATGAGCCCGTTTTTGGTCGATGTACGCCAACTCAGTGTCGATTACCGCTCCAGCGGCCAGGTCAATCCAGCGGTGCGTTCGCTGTCGTTTTCCCTCGCCCAAGGCGAAACCGTGGCGATTGTCGGCGAGTCCGGCTCGGGCAAATCCACCCTGGCCAACGCCATCCTTGGCCTGCTGCCAGACAACGCGCAAATCAGCGCCGGTCAACTGTGGGTGGATGGCCATAACTTGACCCACGCCAGCGAACGCCAGAAACGCAACCTGCGCGGCCGCACCATTGGCCTGGTGCCCCAGGACCCGATGGTCAGCCTCAACCCTACCCTGCGCATCGGCCAACAGATCGCCGAGGCGTTGATCCTGGCCAAGGGCAAGCGCTACCCCGGCGTCGATGCGGACATTGTCGAGTTGCTGCAACAGGTGGGGATCGACAAACCGGTGCTGCGCGCCCGCCAATATCCCCATGAACTCTCCGGTGGCATGCGCCAGCGCGTGCTGATCGCCATCGCCCTGGCCGGTAATCCGCGCCTGATCATTGCCGACGAACCCACCAGCGCGCTCGACGTCACCGTGCAGCGCAAGATCCTCGATCACCTGCAACGGCTGGTCAGGGAGCGCGGCATTTCGCTGTTAATCATCACCCATGACCTCGGCGTGGCCACCGACCGCGCCGACCGCATTCTGGTGATGCAGCACGGCGAGGTGGTCGAACAAGGCCCGCCACAGCAGATCCTTTCCCGCCCCAGCCACGACTACACCCGCGCACTGATTGCCGCCGCGCCTGCCTTCGCCAAGCGTCGCGAACCGTTGATCAATCTCGACCTGGGGCGCCAGCCGATCCTCAGCCTGCACAACGTCGGCAAGACGTTTGCCCTACCCAAGGTCAAGGGCGAAGCCTCGACCTTCCTGGCCCTGGAAGGTCTTAACCTTGAGGTGTACCCCGGCCAGACCCTGGCCATCGTCGGCGAGTCCGGTTCGGGCAAGAGCACCGCGCTGCGCATCGCCCTCGGCCTGGAGAAGCCGAGCCAAGGCCGGGTCTGCTTCGAACAACAGGACGTTACAGACCTCAACTGGCGCGACTTCCGCCCGTTGCGCCAACGCCTGCAACTGGTGCAGCAAAATCCTTTCGCTGCGCTGGACCCACGCTTCACCGTGTTCGACAGCATCGTGGAGCCGCTGGTGTCGTTTGGCTTGCTCAAGGGTGCCGCCCTGGAACAGGCGGCGCGGGAGCTGATCAGCCGCGTGCACCTGCCGGTGAGCTTTCTGGACCGTCTGCCCCGTGAACTGTCCGGCGGCCAGTGCCAACGCGTCGCCATCGCCCGCGCCCTGGCGTTGAAACCCGACCTGCTGTTGCTGGATGAACCGGTCAGCGCCCTGGACGTGTCGGTGCAGGCACGCATTCTTGACTTGCTGCAAGAGCTGCAACGGGAGATGGGCATTGCGTATGTGCTGGTGTCCCACGACTTGTCAGTGGTAGCCAACTTCGCCCATGAGGTGCTGGTGCTGCGCAATGGTCGCGTGGTTGAACAAGGCTCGGTGGCGCAAATCTTCAACCAGCCGGCCACCGAGTACACCCGCGAACTGATTGCGGCCATCCCTGGCCGGCAAGTCGCGGCAAGCGCCGCCTGAGGTTTACTGCGCCGAGCAATCACGCGCCACGATGCCCTTTTCCTGGGCATACGCGGCGGACTTGGCTTCGATCAACGGACGCAAAGTGGCGCGGTCGGCTTGCAGCCAGTCCGTTACCAGCACCCACTTTTGCCCATCCCATTGCTGCACGCGGGCCGAACCGCCGCCTTCGTGGTCCGCGCAGGACAATGTCAACGGCGCCAACAGCCCGTCGAAGCCCATGGCCTTGAGGCGTGCCGCATCGATATTCAGGTGCTCGAACGCCCAGCGAGTTTCCTCACCGTTCAGCGCGCGGTTGCCGAACTTGGCCTGACCGGTGCGCAGCGCTTCGACAGCAATCGCGGCGTTGATCAGGCCGATGTTGTAGTAGACCTTGCCGAAGTAGCTGGTGTCCTTGAGGTTGCTCTTGCCGGGATCGAGGATGAACTGCTTGAGCTTTTTATGGATCTCGAAACCGTCGCCACCGGGGAACGGCGCCAGCGCCTGGTAGCCTTTGGCGGCGGTGCCGGCGGGAATCACATCGGCTTCAGAGCCTGCCCACACATCACCGATCAGACGGTCCACGGGAACGCCAAAACGCACGGCGGTCTTGATCGCCACCGGTGTCGAGACGCCCCAAGTGCGCAGGAATACCCAGTCCGGGTTGATCTGGCGCACTTGCCGCCATTGAGTGGACTGCTCGTTACCTGGGTCTGCTACGGGAATCTGGATGTTCTCGAAACCGTACTTTTGCGCCAGCAACTGCATGGCCGCCTGGGTTTCGCGACCGTAGGCAGAGTCGTGATAGACAGTGACGATCTTCTTGCCCTTGAGCTTGTCCAGCCCACCTTCGCGCTGGGCAATGTAATTGATGCCCACCGAGGCCTGGCCGTAGTAGTTGAGCAACAGCGGAAACGCGTAAGGGAACACGCGGCCATCAGTGGATTCGGTACGCCCGCCGGCGCCATCGATCAAGGGGATGTGATCGACGGCAGCACGGTCCATCAGCGCATAGGAGGCCGGGGTGCTGTGGGTAAAGAAGAACCCGGTGGGCGCACCGTCCAGGCCGCCTTTGTAGCGTTCGTAGCATTCGATGATGCGGTCGGTCTTCCACTCGGTCTCGCATTCCTGCCAGACCAGCTTCACGCCGTTCACCCCGCCTTCGACTTCGTTGATATAGCGAAAGTAATCAATTTCCCCGGCCCACCACGGAATACCGCTGGAGGCATAGGCGCCAACTCGGTAGGTGGCCAGCGGGATGAACTGTTGATCGTTGGCGGCCTGGGCGATGGTCGACAATGGCCCGCCCAAGGCGCCGAGTGCCAGCAGGCTGGCGATGACTGTGCGTTGCAAGACGTTGTGCATGGGTGTGGTTTCTTATGAAAGGTGAGGTTTCCCCTCCCGTTGTCGGGTCAGCGCCAATCGGGTCACAACACAATTCATGCCAAGCGCATAAGCCTTCTTATTCAAGGGGTTGCGCTGTACCGGTCACCCCGCACGGCTCGGATAATCGAACACTTTATTGAACCGCTGTTGCGCCACCAACACCGCGTTCGGTCGCCAGGCCTGCGGCAAAATAGCGCGTTTTACTTCATGCCTGAACTGCGGCTAAATACGCGCCCCTTTGCGTCGATGGCTTTATGGCTATGTTCAAACGCATCAGCCCCTGGATCGCCTGCCTGGCCCTGTTGCTCAACATGCTGGCCATGCCGTTGAGCCGCGCCCTGCAAACGCCGGACATCGGCCTGATGCTGTGGGGTGGATTCTGCTCGGGCGGCGCCTCCCAAGCCCTGCCACCAGGCTTTGACAAGCTGATCGACCCGCTCAAATCCGCGCCTTCGGCTGCCGCCATGAAGCATGGCGACTGCTGCTGCGGGCATGCCGGCCTAGCCGCGCTGCCGTCCAACTATTACCGGCATTGGCTGCCGCGCTATGCGCCGGATGTCGCCCTCGCTGATCCGCTGTTACCCACGTTGCATCCCAGGGTTCGCTGGCCGAGCCTGAGCCCGCGCGCCTCCCCTGTTGCCTGACTGCCCCGAAACCCTGTGTTTTCTGCCGCCCCTTGAGGGTGGCTGAACGTCCTTGAAGTCTTTTGGTCATCAGGAAGCGTGCTCATGCCTGCTCCATTTACTCTGTCCCGCGCACAGCGTATCGCTGTGCCCTCCTCACTCTGGCCGCTGCTCTCAGTGTTTGCACTCACGCCACTGGCCCATGCAACCGAAAGTTCGGCCCTCACCCTTGGCACCGTCAGCGTCCAGGGCAGCACCAACGCCAGCGGCCCGCTGAACACCGCCAGCGTGCTCAGTTCGGTCGACATCCTCGGTGCCGACATCCTGGAGAAAATGCCGGTCAACTACAGCTGGGAGCTGTTCAGCCGTGCGCCAGGGGTCATGCTCACCGAATTCAACCAAGGCACCACCTCCGGCAAGATCTCCTTTCGCGGTTTCAACGGCGAAGGTGAAGTGAACGCGGTGAAGCTGCTGATCGATGGGATCCCCAGCAACAGCAACGACGGCAACATGCCGTTCATGGACATGATTTTCCCCATGGAGCTGGACAGTATCGAAGTGGTACGTGGTACCAGCGACGCGCGCTACGGCCTCAACAACATTGCCGGCAACGTCAACATGCTGACCCGCACAGGAGGCGACTACACCAAGGCGCGAATCCGCTACGGCAGCTACAACACCCGCGAGACGCAACTCGCCAAAGGCATCGAAGGCAGCAACTGGACCCAGAATTATTTCTTCGCCTACCAGAAAGCCGATGGCTACCGGGATCATGCCCAAGCGGATAAATTCTCGATGTCCGGCAAATGGTTCTACACCCCGGACGACAGCAGCTACCGTGTCGGCCTGATCGCTCGCCATTACGAAACCGAGGCGCAAGAGCCGGGTTATTTGAGTGAAGACGACGCCCGCCACCACCCCACCATGACCAACCGCTACAACGCCACCGACAAAGGCACGCGGCGGATGAACCAACTCAGTGTGCACGTCGATACCGAACTGGCCGAAACACTGGCCTGGTCGGCAAAAACCTACCTCAACACCTTCGACGACCGACGCTGGACGCAATACTGGCGCACCAGCTCCCAGCAGGAGCGCGACGCCTACGAAACCCAGTACGGCGCCCTCACCTCCCTGACCTGGCGGCCCGAGGTAAGCTGGCTCTACGCCTTCGCCCTGGAAGGCGGCGCGGACGTCCAGCAGCAACAGAACACCAGTGAACGCTACCGGACCCAGAACCGCACACGCCTGGCGCAAACCCGCGACCAGCAGTTCGACTTTGACACCTACGGGGCTTACATCCAGGCTGAGATCAAACCGTTTGAATCGCTGAAAATCATCCCGGCCTACCGCGTCGACAAAATCCACGGCGACTTCACCAACCAAATGACCGGCATGGATTACGCCATCAACGACTATGGGCTGATCAAACAACCCAAGCTCAGCGTGGTGTACTCGCCGTGGGACGTGGCCAGCGTGTACGCCAACTGGGGCCGTACCTTCCAGGTCGGCACCGGCGCCGCTGCCTACAAGATCCCGCCACGGGATACGGACCTCGCGCCGTCGATCAACGAAGGCTGGGAAACCGGTATCAAGTTCACCCCCGCCGACTGGATCGACGGCCGCGTCGCCTATTGGCAGCAGGAAGCCAGCGGCGAAGTCAGCCGCCGGCTCAATGACCCGAGTGGCGAATCGGATAACGTCGGCGAAACCCGCCGCTGGGGTTACGACGCGCAGTTGAACCTGCACCCGAACGACCGCACCGACATCTGGATGGCCTACGCCTGGCAGTACTCGAAAATCCTCCAGCCCAGCGCCACCCTGCCCAACAGCAAAGGCCAGGAAATCGACCACATCCCCCATCACCTCTACAACGCAGGCATAAACTACAAAGCCACCCCCGCGCTGCAACTGACCGCGTGGATGAACGGCCAGACCCACTATTACCTGGAGCGCGAAAACACCAAGGGGACTTACGGCGGTTACGTGTTGATGAACCTGGGTGCGACGTACCAAGTGACTGAATCCGTCAGTGTCGACCTGCAACTGAAAAACCTCACCAACCGCTACTACGAATACGTCTGGTACGACCCGGACGGCGCGAAGGCGTCACTGCACTCACCCGGCGACGGGCGTGCGCTCTATACCGGCGTCACCTTGGACTTCTGAAAGACAACCCCTTGTTATCAAAAATAAAATAAGTAACTGATTTTAAAGGGTTAACTATTCCCCTAAACGGGCCTGTTTTTGTGACGAGCGTGGCCTCTCACATTTGGATAGGGAGAGGTCGTCAAATCCCCGTGGGTTCCGGGTCCGTCACAGGAGCACTCTCCCAGCCACCACAAAAAAATGCCTACCCCCGCCAAGGGATAGGCATTTTTTCCTCCCATCGTTACTGCTTAGCGTGCTTAACCTGCACCTCAGGCATCGCCGAAGAGTGGTGATTAAGAATTTTCCACTGGCCCCCCACCTGCTCATAAACGAAGGTGTAGCGCGCCTGCACATGGCTGACCTGCCCCTTCGCGTCGGTCAGGGTGAAGGTGTAGACCCCGCTGTCCATGGCTACGTTAGTGCCCAGTTGGCGAATTTCACGGTAGTTGATCTGGCCTACCGGCTTGAGTGCCAGGAAGTGATCGAAGTAGTCCTTGATCTGATCCGGCGTAGTGCGCACTTGGTTGGACACGGTGGGCTGCAGCACCGCGCCCGGCGCATACAGGTCGACCACCGAGGTGACGTTGCCGGTCTGCAAAGCGCTGTTCCAACGGTCAAACAAACCGGCAATCTCCCGGTCCTTCACATTGGCCGGCGCCTGGGCCACCTCACGGTAGACATACGGCGACGTTTCGGCGGCCTGAACAAACGGAACGCTCAAGGCAAACATCAGGGCGATTGCTGCGGGCTTGAATTGCATTGGGATACTCCAGTGGTGTTCGTTGAGCCCACTTTGCCAAGCCGACTGTGGCGCGCCATCGGCCAACCGGAGTCATTTACCTATGCCATTTGGCAGATAGCGCCCAAGGTGTTTAACCATGTTTAATAGAAGCCCCGCACGCCCGCAGCACTGGAGCATCACCCATGCATAACCCGCCCCATGACCCCGGCAGCGCCTTGGCCATGCGCGCGCATTTCCGGCAATCGGAAAGCCGCACGGCGCGGCTGCGGCTGTTAGTGGATACCGGGCAGGAGCTGAGCCAACTGGCCCCCGACGCCATGCGCGAACGCGTGCTCGCGCGGGCTTGCGCGTTTCTTGCGATGGACCATGGCCTGCTGCAGGAATGGGCCGCCGACGGAGCTGTTCACACCACGGCGAGCCATGGCAGCCCGGCACGCTTGACCAGCCTGGCCGCCCTCGCTGACCGCGATCTGCGCGCACCTCGCTGGAAGGAGCAACCTCACAGCGTGCTGCAAGTGCCGTTGCGAGGCAGTGACGGCAAAGCGTTTGGCCTGCTGGTGCTGGGCAATAGTGTCAGCCTGCGGGCACCGGAGCACGAAGACAGCGAATCCCTGCAACTACTCGCCACCCTGCTGGCCACTCACCTGGAAAACGATCGCCTGCTGACCACCCTCAAAAACCGCGACAAGACGCTGTCCGACCTGGTCAACCGGCTGTTTCGCGCCCAGGAAGACGAACGCAAGCGCGTGGCCTACGACCTGCACGACGGCCTGGCACAGACCCTCGCGGGTTTGCACCAACGGCTGCAAGGGTTTGCCGGCCGCTGCCCCGTACTGCCGGACGCACTCGCCGCCGACTTGCAGGCGATTCTCACCCTGGCCCAGCACTCCGTCGGTGAAGGCCGTCAACTCATCGCAGGTCTGCGCCCCACCGTGCTGGATGATTTCGGCCTGTTCAAAGCCATCGACAAAGAAGCCGACCGCCTGCGCGACGCTGGCATCAACGTGGTGTGGCTCGCCCACTGTGAAACGCGATTGCCCAGCCAGGTGGAAATCGCCCTGTTCCGGATCGGCCAGGAAGCCATCAACAATATCCTCAAGCATGCGCATGCCAGCCGGGTGAACCTGACCCTGGCCTTGCACGACGGCCAGGCTTCCCTGCGCATGGACGACAACGGCAAAGGCTTCACTTCGGCCCCCTCACGCGATGACGCCCAGCATCTTGGCCTCGCGACCATGCAGGAGCGTGCCAGCCTGCTGGGCGGCAGCTTCACCTGCGTCAGCGCAGTCGACTGCGGTACCCAACTGCACGCCCGCGTGCCAGCCCACTTGCCTGGAACTCCTCAATGACCGACGTCCTGCGTCTCGTGCTGGCAGACGATCATGAAGTCACGCGCACCGGTTTTGTCTCTCTGCTGGCAGGCCTTGCGCAGTTCGAGGTGGTCGGTCAAGCCAGCGATGGCCTGCAAGCAGTGGAGCTGTGTGAGCAACTGCTGCCGGATATCGTCATCCTCGACATCCGCATGCCTGGGCTCAACGGCTTGGGCGCCGCTCGGTTGCTGCAAGAGCGCCTGCCGGCGGTGAAAGTGGTGATGTTCACCATGGACGACAGCCCCGAATACCTGGAGGCGGCGATGAATGCCGGTGCGGTCGGCTACTTGCTCAAGGACGCCAGCCGTGCCGAGGTGATCCAGGCCCTGCAAAAAGTCGGGGCCGGCGGCGAAGCGCTCAACACAGCGGTCAGCACGCGGCTATTGCGCCGCATGACCGAACGCCAGGCCGGCGGCGCGGCCCCCACCGAAAACCTCACCCCGCGCGAGCGCCAGGTCCTTGGCCTGGTGGCCAACGGCATGAGCAACCGCGCCATCGGCGAACAGCTCGGGATCACCACTGGCACCGCCAAGGCCCATGTGGAACGCGTGATCGGCAAGCTTGGCGCAGCCGATCGCACCCAAGCCGCCGTACGCGGCATCGCCTTGGGCCTGGTGACGTCACCATGAAGCGGCGTTGGGCCGACCTGCCACTGCGGGGCAAGGCGCTGGTGGTGATCTCGCTGCCGCTGGTGGTGCTGTTGCTGTCGCTGGTGCTGATCTACACCACCGAACGCCAGACCGCCCGCGCCGAAGAGGACGTGCGCCGGGTGCTGCGCGTGCAAGGCGATATCCAGGCCGTGCACACCCTGCTCGCCGAGGCCGCCGCCAGTGTGCGCGGCTACCTGCTCACTCACCGCGAAGACTTCCTGCCCAGCTACCTCAACGCCAGGCCGCAGATCGAGTCCGCCCTACGCCGGCTTGACCACAACGTGCGTGATCAACGGGTACGCGAGCAACTCAGCGCCATCAAGCCGCTGATCGATGGCAAGGTCGACGGGCTTGAAGAGATGCTCAAGGACCGCGACGCCACGCCGCAATCGATCAGTGCCATCCTGATCAGCAACAAACACATCCTCGATGCGTTGCGCCAACACATCAGCACCATGCTCACCCTTGAGGCGTCGTTGCTGGCCGAGCGCAGCGCGGCGGCGGCCGAAACCCGTCAGCGTTTGTTGCTGTCCACCTGGCTGGCGGCGATTTGCGGCTTGTTTGGCGCCATTGTCGCCGTGCTGTTCCTGTCCAAAGGCATTGTGGCGCGGGTCCAGAATGTGCAGCGCAACGCCCAGCGCCTGGCCCTCGGTTCGCCGCTGCTGCCGCAACCGCCGGAGCACGATGAAATCGGCCAATTGGGCACCAGCCTGGTAGAAGCCGGGTTGCTGCTGGCCGAGCGCGAGCGCGCATTGCGTGACAACGAAGAACGCTTGCGGCTGATCATCGATGGGGTCAAGGACTACGGGATCTTCGCCCTCGACACCGCGGGCTATGTCACCAGTTGGAACAACGGCGCCGAGCGGATCAAGGGCTACACCGAACAGGAAATCATCGGCCAGCATTTCTCGGTGTTCTACTTGCCCGAGGAATGCCCTCAGCACCCGGACATGGCGCTGCGCGAAGCCACCCGCAACGGCGATTACACCGAAGAAGGCTGGCGTTGCCGCCAGGACGGCACGCGGTTCTGGGCCAGCGTGGTGATCACCGCGCAGTACGACGGCACCGGCGCCTTGCGCGGTTTTTCGAAGATCACCCGCGACATCACCGACCGCCGCGCGGCCGAGATCGCTCTGCGCAAGGCCCGTGAGGAAGCCGAACGTGCCAGCCGTGCCAAAAGCGAGTTTCTGTCGCGCATGAGCCACGAACTGCGCACCCCGCTCAACTCGATCCTGGGCTTTGCACAACTGCTGGACATGGACGCGCCCAAGGCGCAAAAGGCCGACGTCGGGCATATCCTGCGCGCCGGCCAGCACCTGCTGACCTTGATCAACGAAGTGCTGGACATCGCCAAGATCGAGGCGGGAAGCCTGGCGTTGAATATCGCGCCGATCCCTTTGGCGGAGGCGTTGCAAGAGGCGCTGTCGCTGGTGTCGCCGATGGCCGCCGAGGCGGGCATTCGGTTACAGCCATTGCCCGCCTTGGCGGCGGATGTGGGCATCGTGGCCGACCGGCAACGCCTGACCCAGGTGCTGCTGAACCTGCTGTCCAATGCGATCAAATACAACCAGCGCGATGGCGACGTCAGCATCGAAGTCAGCGTTGATGGGCCGCGTATCGCCGTGTCGGTGTGTGATACCGGCAACGGCATCGCGGCGGATCACCTGGGGCAACTGTTCAAACCGTTCGAACGCCTGGGCGCCGACCCCAATGTGGAAGGCAGCGGCCTGGGCCTGGCCCTGAGTAAAAGCCTGCTGGAAAACATGGACGGCCACCTCAACGTGCAAAGCCAGGCCGGCATTGGCTCACGCTTCACGCTGGAGCTACCGTTCGCGCGGGTAGCGGCATTCCAGCGCAGTACCACGCCCGTCATCGACACCCAGTTGCCGCGCCCTGTCACCGCCGCCTGCACGTTCCTGGGCAAGGTTTTATGCATCGAAGACAATCTCTCCAGCCTGGCGCTGATCGAAACCCTGCTGCAACGCCGACCGGGGATAAAACTGCTGTCGAGCATGCAAGGCCAACTGGGCCTGGACCTGGCCGCGCAGCACGCGCCACAGTTGATTCTGCTGGATGTCTGCCTGCCGGACCTCGACGGATTGAAGGTGCTGCAACGGTTGCGCCAGTCACCGATCACCCGCGACACACCGGTACTGATGATCACCGCCGACGCCAGCGACCTTACTCGCCAGGCCCTGCAGGACGCCGGCGCAACCGCCGTGTTGAATAAACCGATCAACGTGCCCGCGTTTCTCGCCCACCTCGACCAGTCTTTCCCGGAGCCCGCGTGAACCTCGACCTGCGCATTCTAATCATCGACGACCAACGCCCGAACCTCGACCTGGTGGAGCAACTGCTGGCGCGCGAAGGGCTCACCAACGTGCTGAGCAGCACCCAGCCGCTGCGCACCCTGGAGCTGTTCAACAGTTTCGAACCGGACTTGGTGATTCTTGACCTGCACATGCCGGAGTTCGACGGCTTTGCGGTGCTGGAACAACTCAACCGGCGTATCCCCCAGGGCGAATATCTGCCGATCCTGGTACTCACCGCCGACGCGACCCGCGACACCCGCCTGCGCGCCCTGGCCCTGGGCGCCCGGGACTTCATCAGCAAACCACTGGATGCGCTGGAAACCATGCTGCGGGTGTGGAACCTGCTGGAAACCCGAGTCCTCTACAAGACCTTGCGCACCCTGGTACCCGCGCAGCACATCGAGTTGTTGCAACGGCGTGAATCAACGGGCAATCTGCCCGCCGCCGGGGAGGACTCGGCTTAACTTCCCCCTCGGTTCATGCACCTCAAGGACGATCCGCACATGGCGGCTTCAAACAAATGGCTGATGTCGTCAGTCGCGTATTACCTGGATTTCTTCACCGTTCCCCTGTTTATCGGCCTGGCGCTCTGCCTGGCGCCACTTGATCCGCTGCAACTGCTCGCGGGCTTCATGGCCTGGACGCTGGTGGAGTATTCGGCACACCGCTTTCTGTTCCACTCGCTGTATCGCCACGAGCACTGGACCCACCATGTGGATGTGCTGGCCTATATCGGTGTGTCGAGCTGGAAAACCAGCTCCACCTTTGCGGCATTGCTGCTATTGGCCTGGTACGCCGGTTTGACCTCGGCGTTTGTCGGCGCGGTGACGGGCTACTTCTATTACATCTCGGTGCACTACGTGATGCACCGCCCGGCGCATTGGGGCTATCGGTTTATTCCGGGGCTGGTGGCCAACCACGACCTGCATCATCGCAAAGGCATCGAGAAGAACTTCGGCGTGTCTTCACCGCTGTGGGACCATGTGTTTCGCACCTATATCCGCGCAGAGCGTGCCTGAAGCGCCTCTGAGCGATTGTTTTTATTACGAATAAATCTAGCGTCCCGTACACCGGCATTTCCAACCTTATCTACGCTCAAGCCCGTGCCAGGAGGCGCATTGAAGAGTCCATGACGGACCCACTGTCTCCTGGCGTCTGATGCCTAGGAGATACCGATGAGAATGGAAACCCATCGCCCCCGGCCCGGGTTCGGCTGTGCGCTGTTTGGCGCGTTGCTGAGCCCCCTGGTCGTCGCGGCCCCCACGTTGTCTACGCAAATACCCTTCGATGTCACGGCGACCCCGCCCTTCTCTCTCGACAGCCTGCAAGCCAACTTCGATGAAATGTCGTGGCAGACGTTCATTGCGCTGAACTGGCCGGTCCTGGCCGATGGCAAGCCCAATACCGGCGTGCAGATCGGCCAGCAGGACGCGGCCACGGTGTGGGAAAGCTACAAGGAGAGCTACCAAATCTTCCTGCCCCAAGGGCAGAAACCAGCGGCCTGGCAGGCGCCGGCCAGTGTACCGGCGGCCTGTGAAGGCAAGGGGTCGGGGCGCTTGTTGCAGCAAATGGGCAAGGTCCCGGATGTGCTGGACGAGTTTATTCAGCCGTTTCAAAGCGGCCCGTTGGTGGACCAGAGCGGCGTGTACACGCGCAATGAAATCGTGGTTAACCAATCGATGTTCGACGGCATCGTCAACAATGGCCTGTACAGCATCCAGGGTCAGCAGGCATTTTTTGCCGCCAGTGCGACCAATGCGGTGGCATTCAGTTGCGGCAACCCGGCCACCAGTGAAGTGGGTTCGTTGATGGTCAAGGCCTCGTGGAAGGTGCTGGACGGCAACGACAACCCCAGCAGTTTCCACACCGTCGATGCCCTGGTGTATACGCCAGGCAACAGCGACCCGAGCAAAGGGCCGGTGGTGGCCGAGTCCTGCGTTGCCGAGCCGGTGGGGCTGGTGGGGCTGCATATCGTGCATAAGACCACCAGTGCGCCGCAGTGGGTGTGGTCGACCTTCGAGCACGTTGACAATGTCCCGGAAAAAACCACGCCGTCTGCCGAGCGCAAAGGCCCGTACCTGTTCTACAACGCCAGCAGCCATGCCGAGGTCAACCAACCGCCGCCACGGCCCTGGAACCCGGCGGTAAAGGCCACGCCATCGCAGATCGTGCGCGAGATCCCTTTGACCGATGAAACCAAGGCGCTCAACAGCACTTACCAGAACCTGCTGCGTACGGTTAACCCCAACAGCGTCTGGGCCAATTACCAGTTGATCAGCACCCAGTGGCCTACCCTCAGCGGCCAGCCACCGTGCCAGATCTCGGCCACCAAACCGTTGGGCAATCCAGCGCCTTCGTTCCTCGCCAATGCAACGCTGGAGACCTATATCCAGGGCACGGTACCCCAGGCGTCCTCCAGTTGTATCGCCTGTCACGGCAATGCCGCCACCCACGTGACGCAATCACCGCGCACCAGTTTCGCCGACTTCACTTACCTGCTCGAACGCGCTCAATCCACCGGTGTGACAAGGAGTCAGCCATGAGTACCGACTTGGACAATTTTACCGGCCTGAGCGTGGTGCTCACCGGCATCAATCAGGAACTGCTGGCGCCGTCGGTAGACCCCATCGGTCTGCCCACCCTGTTTCTGAATTTCGTTGGCCCTCGCGTGGGCCAAGACGTGCTCAGCGCCCTGCTCGCCCAATACGCCGCGCTGGCGAGCGAGCAGCAGACGCCGCAGCAAATCGGCAACGCAATCCTGATGCAGAACGGCCAACCCGCCGCCACGCAAACCGCCCAAGCGGCGCGCGCGATCATGAAACTGTGGATGCTCGGCGTGTGGTATCAGCCGTACACCCAAGGCGCGTTCCCGGTGAACGAGCAAACCGTGGTCAGTGCCGAGGCCTACACCCAGAGCTGGGCGTGGAACATCGCCCAGGCCCATCCGATGGGCTACAGCGAGTTCTTCTTCGGTTACTGGAACAGCCCACCACCGAGCCTGGAAGACTTCACCGGGGTTACCGCCAGCCCACAGCCTGGAGCATCGTCATGAGTACCGAACAAGCAGACGTAGTGATCGTCGGTGCTGGCCTGGCGGGCAGCATCATTGCCTATCAATTGGGCCTGGCGGGGGTGAAGGTGCTGGTGCTGGAGTCCGGCCCGGAAGTCCCGGCCAACCGAAACCAGTACCTGGAGCGTTTCTACACCGCCACGCTGAAGACCCCCGAGTCCCCCTATCCGCCGGTGAGCACCCTCAGTCCGACGCGCAACCCAGCCGAACAGAACGCACCGCGTGCGACCATCGCTGACCTGCTCGATGACAACTGGAAAAATCCCGAGGTCAGTTACCTGGTGCAAAAAGGCCCGTTGCCGTTCACCAGCACCTATGAGCGCGTCGGCGGCGGCACTACCTGGCATTGGGTCGCCACGTGCCTGCGCATGCTGCCGAATGATTTTAAGATGAAGACGCTGTACGGCGTGGGCGTGGACTGGCCGATCAGCTACAACGACCTGCAAAGCGCTTATTGCCGCGCCGAAGCAGAAATAGGCGTGGCGGCCAACGTCACCGACCAGGCCTATCTGGGCATCACGTTCCCGACCAACTATGAATACCCGATGACCAGCATTCCACTGTCGTTGGTGGATGGCAGCTTCGTCAGCGCGGTGCAGGGCCAATCGTTCCAAGGACTGCCGCTGGTGGTGAGCCCCACTCCAGCCGGGCGCAACTCGCAGCCGTATGCCGGGCGACGGGTGTGCGCAGGCAATACCAACTGCACGCCGATCTGCCCGATCCAGGCCAAGTACGACGCCACGGTGACCCTGAACAATGCGCTCAACACCGGCAATGTGCGGGTGCTGTACAAGACCGTGGCGAGCAAGGTCACGGTGGCAGCGGACAAGACTGTCAGCGGCATTGAGTTCATTCAGTATCAGTTGGGCGATGGGCCGGCCACCGGCACTGGCGTCGCGATCGGGCAGCGCTACGTGATCGCCGCCCATGCCATCGAAACGCCAAAACTGCTGCTCAACTCCACTAGCAGCGCCTGGCCCCAGGGCGTGGCCAACAGCAGTGGCCAGGTCGGTCGTAGCCTGGCGGACCACCCGATCTACCTGGCGTGGGGCTTGATGCCCGAAGGCAAGACGGTGTTCCCGTACCGTGGCCCGGTGTCCACCGCCGGCATCGAAAGCCTGCGCGACGGCGCCTTTCGCAGCCAGCGCGCGGCCTGGCGGATCGAGATAGGCAACGAGGGTTTCAACTGGCCTATCGGCGACCCGTACACCACCGTGGCCGACCTGATCGATGGCACCAACGTCAGCCGCACCAACCCACTGCCAAAGTCCACGGACGCGTCCCAGGTGCTGTTCGGCACGGCACTGGTGCAACAGCTGAACAACCTGCTCACCCGGCAGTTTCGGGTGGGGTTTCTGGTGGAACAAGTCGAGGACGATCCGAACAAGGCCAACTGCTACATCGTGCCGTCCAGTCAGTACAAAGACCGTCTGGGCATCCCGCGACCGGAAATCCATTACAACCTGTCGGACTACACCAAGGAAGGCTTCAAACAGGCGCGGATTCTTGCCAGCCACGTCATCACTGAGCTGCTGGGCGCCACCGAACTGACCACCGATATCAAGCCCGGGTTGTTTGAATACCAGGGCGAGTCGTACTCCTTCCAGGGCGCCGGGCACTTGATGGGCACCTACCGCATGGGCGCAGACCCGGCCACCTCGGTGGTAGACAAATACCAGCGCAGTTGGGACCACAACAACCTGTTCCTGGTGGGCGACGGCGTATTCCCCACCACCGGCACCTCCAACCCGAGCCTGACCATTGCCGCGCTGTCGATCCAGGCCGGCGACACCCTGTGCAACGACCTCAAAGCCGTCACCGTGCAGGTGCAAGCCAACCAGCCATGGTAAGGCACTGGCGTGCAGATCAGCGGCCCAAGCCCGCGTGTGGTGCGGTATGTCAGCGGCCATTGGCTGGCCAGCCCGGTCGGCGGCATGGTTGATGGCAATGGCAGTCCGGGGTTGATCGCCAAAGCGGGCTACACCCTGCCGGGCGCAAATGAAGGCGCGCTGGTTGGGCGTGTGGGCAGCAGCGGGACACCGTTTCTGGTGGGGGATCTGGCCGAGATTCCGCCGGGGCAGACGGGGGAATTGCAGCTGTGTATCAACGATGATCTGGAGGGGCGCTATGGCATTGGTTTGGGGGATAACCAGGGAGCGCTGACGGTGCAGATCGGGTTCGGTACAGCGTAGGGCCCACGGCCAAACACCGTCCGGTCGTTTTGACTGGACGGTTTCACCCGTCCATACGCCCACCTCAATGCAATGCCTGACACCCCAACCGCCACACCCTCTCAGTGCTTGTTGCGAACCACGCAACAGTCCTTTGTCATCACGCCCATTGATAGCACCCTAACGAAACCCCCATCCTAGAGGGCTAATCTCGCGCTTATATCATTCGCAATGATAGTTACCTTTGCTTCATTCGATTCGTGACATACCACCCCGCCGCGCATGATCCGCCCATCTCAAATACATTGGCGGATGCACCTCATGGAACAGTCACTCAAACATTTGCGCTTCCCCCTGGCGATTTTGGCCGTGGTGGTGATGAGCGCGTGCGGCAAGACCCCGGAACAAGCGGCCGCCATGCCAGCCGCCAAAGTCAGTGTGGCCAAGGTGCTGGAACAACCGGTGAACGAGTGGGATGAATTCACCGGCCGTTTGGAAGCACCGGAAACTGTGCAGATCCGTCCACGGGTTTCTGGCCAGATTGACCAAGTCGCTTTCACTGAAGGCGCTTTGGTCAAGAAAGGCGACCTGCTGTTCCAGATCGACCCGCGTCCGTTCCAGGCTGAAGTGCGCCGCCTTGAAGCCCAGTTGCAACAGACCCGCGCCGCCGCCACCCGCAGTGACAACGAAGCCCAACGCGGCGAGCGCCTGCGCCAGAGCAATGCGATCTCCGCCGAACTGGCCGACTCGCGCACCACCGCCGCCCAGGAAGCCCGCGCTGCCGTCGCCGGGATCCAGGCGCAGTTGGACCTGGCCAAGCTGAACCTGAGTTTTACCCGCGTAACCTCGCCAATCAGCGGCCGCGTCAGCCGTGCCGACATCACCGCCGGCAACCTGGTGACCGCTGACGTCACTGCGCTGACCAGCGTGGTTTCCACCGACAAGGTCTACGCCTATTTCGACGCCGATGAGCGCGTTTACCTCAAGTACACCGAGCTGGCTCGCCAAGGCCGCCGTGGCGCTACGACCCCGGTTTACCTGGGCCTGTCGAATGAAACCGGCAACCCGCACCTGGGCCAGATGAACTTCGTCGACAACCAGGTCAACCCGGCCACCGGCACCATTCGTGGGCGCGCCGTGTTCGACAACAGCAAGGGCGAATACACCCCTGGCCTGTACGCACGCCTGAAGCTGGTGGGCAGCGGCACCTACTCCGCCGTGCTGATCAACGATGAAGCCGTGGGCACCGATCTGGGCAAGAAATTCGTACTGGTGATGGACGGCGACAAACCGGCTTATCGCGCCGTGGAACTGGGGCCGAAGATCGAAGGTTTGCGCATCGTACGCAGCGGCCTGAACAAGGACGACACCATCATCGTCAAGGGCCTGCAGCGTGCACGCCCCGGCTCGCCGGTCGCCCCGGAAACCATTCCGATGGCCAGCAAAGAAACCCTCGCCGCCTTGGCCCAACAACGACAAGCGCTTGAAGCCAGCAACCTGGAACAAGTGGCGCCGGATAAAGCCGCGCCCAAACTTGCCAGCGTCGCGACTCCACGCGGTTAAGGGATACGACTCAAGATGAATTTTTCCAAGTTCTTCATTTCGCGGCCGATCTTCGCAGCAGTGCTGTCGCTGCTGATCCTGATCGCCGGCGCGATTTCGCTGTTCCAACTGCCGATCAGCGAATACCCGGAAGTGGTACCGCCGACCGTGGTGGTGCGCGCCAACTTCCCCGGCGCCAACCCCAAGGTCATCGGCGAAACCGTGGCCGCGCCGCTGGAGCAGGCCATCACCGGCGTCGAGAACATGCTGTACATGTCCTCGCAATCGACTGCTGACGGCAAGCTGACCCTGACCATCACCTTCGCCCTGGGCACCGACCTGGACAACGCGCAGGTGCAGGTGCAAAACCGCGTGACGCGGACTCAGCCAAAACTGCCTGAGGAAGTGACGCGCATCGGTATCACCGTGGACAAGGCCTCCCCCGACCTGACCATGGTGGTGCACATCACCTCGCCGGATCAGCGCTACAACATGCTCTACCTGTCCAATTACGCGATCCTGAATATCAAGGATGAGCTCGCGCGGCTCGGCGGCGTGGGCGATGTGCAGTTGTTCGGCATGGGCGACTACTCGTTGCGTGTATGGCTGGACCCGAACAAGACCGCCTCGCGCAACCTGACCGCCACCGATGTGGTGACGGCGATTCGCGAGCAGAACCGCCAAGTCGCCGCCGGTGCCTTGGGCGCGCAGCCTTCACCTAACGACACCAGCTTCCAGCTGTCGGTCAACACCCAGGGGCGCCTGGTCACCGAAGAAGAGTTCGAGAACATCGTGATTCGCGCTGGCGATAACGGTGAAATCACGCGCCTCAAGGACATTGCACGCGTCGAGCTGGGCTCCAGCCAATATGCCCTGCGCTCGTTGATCGATAATCAGCCAGCGGTGGCGATCCCAATCTTCCAGCGTCCTGGCTCTAACGCCATCGACATCTCCAACGATGTGCGCGCCAAGATGGCGGAGCTGAAAAAAAGCTTCCCCGAAGGCATGGACTACCGCATCGCCTATGACCCGACGGTGTTCGTGCGCGGCTCCATCGAGGCGGTGGTTCACACGCTGTTCGAAGCACTGATCCTGGTCGTGCTGGTGGTGATCCTGTTCCTGCAGACCTGGCGCGCCTCGATCATCCCGTTGGTGGCGGTGCCGGTCTCGCTGATCGGTACGTTTGCGGTGATGCACCTGTTTGGGTTCTCGCTTAACGCACTGTCGTTGTTCGGATTGGTGTTGGCGATTGGTATCGTGGTGGACGACGCCATCGTGGTGGTGGAAAACGTCGAACGTAATATCGAGTTGGGGCTTGAGCCCTTCCCCGCCACTGAAAAAGCCATGAGCGAAGTGACCGGTCCGATCATCGCGACGGCGCTGGTGCTGTGCGCGGTATTCGTGCCAGCAGCCTTTATCAGCGGCTTGACCGGGCAGTTCTACAAGCAGTTCGCGTTGACCATTGCGATCTCGACAGTGATCTCCGCGTTCAACTCGCTGACCCTGTCCCCTGCACTGGCAGCGGTGTTGCTCAAGGGCCACAACGCGCCGAAAGATGGCTTCTCCAGGTTCCTCGACAAGCTGTTGGGTGGCTGGTTGTTCCGTCCATTCAACCGCTTCTTCGAAAAAGCCAGCCACGGCTATGTCGGCACCGTTCGCCGGGTGATTCGCGGCAGCGGCATCGCACTGTTCCTGTACGCAGGCCTGATGGTCCTGACCTGGCTGGGCTTTGCCCACACACCGACCGGTTTCGTACCGGCCCAGGACAAGCAATACCTGGTGGCTTTCGCCCAGTTGCCCGACGCCGCCAGCCTGGACCGCACTGAAAACGTGATCAAGCGCATGTCTGACATCGCCTTGAAACAGCCCGGCGTGGAAAGCGCTATCGCCTTCCCGGGCCTGTCGATCAACGGGTTCACCAACAGCCCGAACAGCGGCATCGTGTTC
Organism: Pseudomonas sp. Irchel 3H9; assembly: GCF_900187495.1. NCBI lineage: Bacteria > Pseudomonadati > Pseudomonadota > Gammaproteobacteria > Pseudomonadales > Pseudomonadaceae > Pseudomonas > Pseudomonas sp. Irchel 3H9. The sequence continues at coordinate 1,094,462 of NZ_FYDK01000002.1, forward strand.
GTGACCTTGAAGCCATTCGATGAGCGCAAAGACCCGAGCATGTCCGCCGGTGCGATTGCCGGCGCGTTGAACGGCAAGTACAGCGACATCCAGGAAGCCTACATGGCGATCTTCCCGCCACCACCGGTACAGGGCCTCGGCACTATCGGCGGGTTCCGTCTGCAGATCGAAGACCGTGGCAACCTGGGCTATGACGAACTGTACAAAGAAGTGCAGAACGTCATCACCAAGAGCCATGGCGTGCCGGAACTGTTCGGCCTGTTCACCAGCTACACGGTCAACGTGCCCCAGGTCGATGCCGCCATCGACCGCGAAAAGGCCAAGACCCACGGCGTGGCGATCAGCGACATCTTCGACACCCTGCAGATCTACTTGGGCTCGTTGTATGCCAACGACTTCAACCGCTTCGGCCGTACCTATCAGGTCAACGTGCAGGCGGAGCAGCAGTTCCGCAATGATTCGGACCAGATTGGCCAACTGAAAGTGCGTAACAACAAGGGCGAGATGATCCCGCTGGCAACCTTCATCAAGGTCAGCGACACCTCAGGCCCGGACCGCGTGATGCACTACAACGGCTTTATCACCGCTGAAATCAACGGCAACGCCGCTCCGGGCTACAGCTCCGGCCAGGCAGAAGCGGCGATTGAAAAACTGTTGAAGGATGAACTGCCCAACGGCATGACCTATGAGTGGACTGACCTGACTTATCAGCAAATCCTCTCGGGCAACACCGCGCTGTTCGTGTTCCCGCTCTGCGTACTGCTGGCGTTCCTGGTACTGGCTGCTCAATACGAGAGCTGGAGCCTGCCACTGGCGGTGATCCTGATCGTACCGATGACGCTGCTGTCGGCCATTACCGGGGTGATCATCTCGGGTGGCGACAACAACATCTTCACTCAGATTGGCTTGATTGTACTTGTGGGCCTGGCGTGTAAGAACGCGATTCTGATCGTCGAGTTCGCCAAGGACAAACAAGCCGAGGGCCTCGACCCGCTGGCCGCGGTGCTGGAAGCCTGCCGCCTGCGTCTGCGGCCGATTCTGATGACCTCGTTCGCCTTCATCATGGGTGTGGTGCCACTGGTGTTGTCCAGCGGTGCCGGTGCCGAGATGCGTCATGCCATGGGCGTGGCGGTGTTCTCCGGGATGATCGGTGTGACCTTCTTCGGTCTGTTGCTGACGCCAGTGTTCTACGTACTGATCCGTCGTTATGTGGAGCGCAGCGAAGCGCGCAAAGCGGCCAAGGCCTTGAAGCTGGAGACACAGCAATGAGTGTGAAAGTATTCCTGCCGAGCTTGCTGGTACTGGCGCTGAGCGCCTGTGCCGTGGGCCCGGACTACAAGACCCAGACCCCGGAGGCGGCGAACATCACCGCCGCCGCGGACGCCAAGCAGTATGACCACGCCAAGTTCGAAGGCATCTGGTGGCAGCAGTTCGAAGACCCGACGCTTAACCAGTTGGTGACTCAATCGCTGCAAGGTAACCGCGATTTGCGCGTAGCGTTTGCCCGCCTGCGCGCTGCTCGTGCAATCCGCGATGACGCCAGCAATGATGCCATGCCGACGATTACCAGCCGCGTCAGCAGCGACCAGGGCAAGGGCCAGATCCCGGGCCAGACCACCCGCCGGGTCAAGACCGAGCGTTACGACCTGGGCCTGGACATGGCCTGGGAACTGGACCTGTTCGGCCGCATCCAGCGCAACCTGGAAGCCACCGACGCCGACCAGCAGGCCGCCGAAGCCGATCTATACCAGTTGCAAGTCACCCTGATTGCCGAACTGGTGGACGCCTACGGTCAACTGCGCGGCGCACAACTGCGTGAAAAGATCGCCCTGGACAATCTGAAGAACCAGCAGGACTCGCGCACCATCACCGTCAGCCTGCGCGACGCCGGTGTGGGTGACCAACTCGACGTGGAACGCGCCGACGCACGCCTCGCAGCCGTTGAAGCCAGCGTGCCGCAACTGCAAGCCGAACAAGTGCGCGAACGTAACCGCATCGCCACACTCCTCGGCCAGCGTCCGGACAAGTTGAGCGTGGACCTGGGCCCGAAAGACCTGCCGGCGATTGCCAAGGCGTTGCCGATCGGTGATCCAGGCCAACTGCTGCAACGTCGCCCGGACATTCTCAGCGCCGAACGCAAACTGGCCGCCGCCACCGCACGTATCGGCGTGGCCAAGGCCGACCTGTTCCCACGGGTCAGCCTCAGCGGCTTCCTCGGCTTTACCGCCGGGCGCGGTTCACAGATCGGTTCGTCCGCCGCGAATGCCTGGGCCCTCGGCCCGAGCATCACCTGGGCCGCGTTCGACCTGGGCAGCGTGCGCGCCCGTTTGCGTGGCGCAGACGCCGAAGCCGATGGCGCCCTGGCGACCTATGAGCAGCAAGTGTTGCTGGCACTGGAAGAATCCGAAAACGCCTTCAGTGACTACAGCAAGCGTCAGCAACGCCTGATCTCACTGATCCGCCAAAGCGAATCCAGCCGCGCCGCCGCCGACCTCGCCGCCATCCGCTACCGCGAAGGCACCGTGGACTTCCTCGTCCTCCTCGACGCCCAACGCGAACGCCTCGCCGCGGAAGACTCCCAGGCCCAGGCCGAAGTGGACCTGTATCGCGGGATCGTGGCGATCTACAAGGCACTCGGAGGTGGATGGAAGCCAGATACCGTTGTAGCAACGGCGAAGTGATGTAAAGAGCTCCTTTGGTTGGTCGCATCCAACCAATTTTTAGCCCCGTGGCCTGTTTGGTCATGGGGCTTTTTTTTGGTCGGATACTTTTCAGGCGTGTGCATTGGGACGTGCCCCCCACACTCCCCAGCGATATCGGTCAGAACATTCTCCATTCACATCGCAAACTAACGTTGACCGATTCATGGTCGACAAGGAATGGAATGCTTAATACAAACAGCAGATTGATATGGGTATGGTCGTTACGAATGCATTCAGTGTTGATGACGAAACTTGGAGAAAGGAAAAATGCAAACCAAGCAATGAACGCTCTTGCCTACTTTGTCGCCTCTGCGAACTATAGTTCCTCCGTAGGTGAGCGTGCGTATGCGATGACAAAAGGGAGCGGCGCCAACAAAACTCTCTCCATGCCGCTCCCGATTCTCGCTCAACGCCCAACGACATCCAAGATACCGCTATAACTCTCAGAAACACTCAAACATAAAGCGGACACATGTAACGACAGCGCAACATACCTTTTCATACATTCACCCTCTTAAACTCAACTTCATAAATTAATGATCAACATTTCCGCATGCAATACATGCATTAAAACGACCTCACTCTTTCAGCTACCCATACGTTCTCCTCATAGCAGGCGCAGTTTTTTTGCATTGAGTGCATATGCCGCGACAGCTGAGTAGGAGTCCGCGAATACATCGGTGAGAACCGCGCCACCACTGTGCATGAATTATAAATCCATGTAAGCCGGACACTTCCCCAAAAGCCGTAGGATCGCACTGTCAGACGTCGACGAAGGATATAGCTAGCTACTTCTTAGTCCTTTATACCCCGGGCACAAATTCGAATAACCTCATTCAAAATCAAATTCCGGTAATGCCCAGGATTCGACCCCGCCCACTTACGAAACGCCTCATAAAATGAGCTCGCAATCGCAACCTTGCAGTAATCTCGACAAATATGATCTGCGGTTCCGCCACCCACACAATCGCCCGTTCTTTGCGCATACGGCCTTGGGGCCTTCGGTTTCCAGCCAGGTGCCAGCAGGCAGTCAGAGATACGCTTTAGGAAGTTGCCCTCACGCTACCTTGCAGTATCTGTCAGGCCATTCTGAAATTACAGCGCTGACTAAGGTTGGCCGGTCCTAGGTCGATAAGGGATGGAATGCTTAATACAAACAGCAGATTGATATGGGAATGCTCGTTACGAATGCCGCAGCCACGCTATCGAAGCAAACTGATGCTCGCGTAGTCAGAAATCCGACGATGGTGACAAATGCGTTCACTGTGAATGAAGAGGCCAAGGCGGCGGAGACACTGAAGCTGAAGGATCAAGAAAAAACCAATGACTTAAAGGCATTCTTAAAAAATTATGACATGACATCTATTAGCACGTACGAGCTGAAAGATGTAGGAGGAAGGCTATACGAGGCAGGTCTGATAGATGGAAACACATTTAGTATGTTCATTTCCGGCGATGGCGCATTCGATGAAAATGGGCACCAGACAAAACAGGACGTTAAGTTCAATGCTATAGCGCTATTCAATGAGAAATATGAAGATCAACTGGCATATTTCAGTACCGACCGCTACTCGAAACCCGAAGATGTCACCTATATTCTTGGTGGAATGAAAAGTGCAAATCAAGTGATCAATGCCCTGGCCTATTTTGTAAACTCTGAAAATAACAACCTGTCGGTAGATGAGCGTGCCTGAGCCACGACTCGTAGAATTGCAGTGCAATCAACCGCGCATGAATTATCAATCCAAGTAAGCCGGGCACTTCCTAAAAGCTCGAAGGATCACGCTGTCAGACGCAAACGCAAGACACAGCCAGTTATTTCTTAGTCCCTTGCCCCCCGAATTTAAACCCGAGTGACTTCATTCAAAATCAAACTCCGATAATGCCCAGGATTGGACCCCGCCCACTTCCGAAACGCCTTATAAAACGAGCTCGTGTCCGCAAACCCTAACCGCGCGGCAATCTCGGCGAAGCTGATCTGCGGTTCCGCCAGCCACACTATCGCCAGTTCTTTGCGCACGCTGTCCTTGAGGCCTTGGTAGGTTTGCCCTTCTTCCGCCAGACGGCGGCGCAGGGTTGAGGCGGAGATGCATAAGGTGGCCGCAAGGCCTTCGGTTTCCGGCCAGGTGTCGGGGGGCATTTGGCGCAGGTCGTGTTTGATCCGTGTGGCGAGGCTGTCGGGGTCGCGGTATTTGACCAGGATGTTGGCCGGCGCGTGGGCGAGGAAGCGCTTGAGTTCTTCAGGGCTGCGCTTGATGGGCAAGTCGAGGCAGTCGGCGGAAAAGATCATACGGGTGCGTGGTCGGTCGAAGCGCAGGTTGTCGGAAAACATCACTTGGTAGTCGTCGTAAAAGTCTGGCTGTGGGCAGCGCAACTCAATAGCCAGGATGGGAATGCGCCGTCCCGCCAGCCAGCAGGCGACGCCGTGCACGATCATCCAATAGGTGAAATAGGTGAACGCGCGCTGCGGCTTAGGCTCGGGCTCGTGCAGGACAATCTCTGCAAGGCTCTGTTGGCGCACCAACTGGGCGGGCATGCGTTCCAGCATCAGCGAGAGGAACCCCAAACCGGTTTCCAGGCTGGTAGCAAGCGTTGGTTGCGCCACGCAGGCATGGCACAAAAACGCCAGGCTGCCGGACTTGAGCTTGCGCGGGTCCATGCCGAAGAATTCATCGTCCATGCGCCGTGCCAGCAAACGCCACAGCCGCGCATAAGCGGTAGCCGAAATGCGCGCGGTCGGCAGTTCGAGCAACCCAGGGTCAATCCCGACTTTGCGCAAGACTTCAATCGTGGCCGCACCGGTTGCACAGCTCTGCAACAAGGCCTCGCGCACGAGGTGGATGGAGATGGTGTCTTTTTCCAACATTGGCGCCGCCGTGCCCTGTGTGGCGTGAAGTGCGGCCATCTTAGGCAGTCGCGCGGCAAAAGAGTAGGCACCGAGGTATTGGTCTCGGGTATTCTGCGCCGGGATTTTTACCGACAGGGAGTGGAATCGATGAGTTGCTGGGAAGTACTTGGGCTGCCGTCCGACGCCGATGCTCGCAGTATCAAGCGCCAATACGCGGTGTTGCTCAAACAGCATCGCCCGGATGAAGACCCTGTCGGCTTCCAGCGCCTGCGCGAGGCCTATGAGCACGCGCTGCAATGGAGCCGTTATGAAGCGCCCGTCGAAGTGCCGCAAGCGCTCCCGGTCGACACAGTGCAGCCCGCTACGACCGAGCCCGACACGCGCTTGGACCAGGCGCAAGCCTTGGTGGACGACGCCACACCGGCCAATCTTGCGCGTCTCTATGAGCAAGCCCAGCACATTGGATGCGCCGAGGCTTTTGAGGCCCTGCTGCTGCAACGCTGCCTGAATGGCACGGAACCCGCGATTGCGGCCTGGGCCGTCACTCATCTGCACTGGCTCACGCCCTGGCAACGGGAAACACCCCTGCGACTGCCCGACTATCGTCTGGCTGCCTTGTTGGAGCAGATGTTTACCGACGTCGAGCACACGCTCACCGAATTACTCAATCAACAACAGGTCGAGGCCTTCACGGCGGCCTTGATCGAGTTGCATAACACCGAATGGCTCAAGCCCCTGGCGCGCCATGCGCGGCTCAATGACGTACTCGCGCGCACGCTGCTGGCCAGCACCTTCTGGTCCGAGCCGCTGTTCGAAACCCTGTGCACCGAGCAGGCCTGGTCCGATCAGTACCTGGAAAACCACTGCCCCGAGCCTGAGTGGTCGGCGTTAAAGGAACGCAATGTACTGGAGCGTTTCAGTGCACAGGTCTACCACCAGGCCAGCCTGGACAGCCGTGACCCCAAGGCGCGCGCGGCCAGGTTGCTGTTCGGCGACATGACGCTGGAACAACGCCAACGCTTTGCCCGGCGCTTCGGCGAATCCGACTGGAACGCCTGCCGCACCCTCAGCGAAACCCTGCTCAACCAGTACCCGGCCCTGTGTGCGCACATGCCCGGTGAGGATCCCTACTTCTGGCGCGACTGGGAACGCATCAGCCGCCCCTGGCCGATGTTTGTGGCGTTGCTGGGCATGGCCGTCGGCTGGGCGATCCACGACCAGCAAATGACCGACCACACCTTGATGGAATCCCTCGGCATGGCCCCTACCTGGGCCTTCCTGATCGCCATACCGGCGCTGCTCATCCTCGCGATCTGGCGTCCGGTCACCGACGGTTTTGGTGAAATCGATGAGCGGCTTGCCGTGCACCTGTCACCCTGGCTGAGCTTTCGCCGGCCGCCACCGTTGGTGATCCGCGAGATTCTGCCGTGCTGGGTGCTTGGCCTGTTGATCTGGATGATCCTCGGCAACTACGCGTTGGCGGGCTATGTGTTGACGTTGCAGGGCCTGAGCCTGGCGCAGCGCGTGCTTGGTCGGCCGGGATTACGTGCAGCACTGAGGTGGCGCTGGCCGGCGCGACCGTCGACGCGCCAATGGGCCATCGGCCTGGGCCTCGGCGCCCTGCTGCTGAGCGCCGCGCAGATGTACGAAAACAATCAACGTATCCACCGTGATGAGGGCTTGCAGCCGTTCTTGATGAGCCGTTGCAGCGGACTCAAAGCTGGCGCGCCGGGGTGTACACCATGAACCGCATCACCTTTGCTGCCCTCTGCACCTTCGTGCCCCTGGCGCTGAGCACCGTGGGCCTGCTGACGAACACCGATATGCTCGCCCCGCTTAAAACATGGGCCAACCGCCCGGCAGCGCTTGAGCACCAGCAAGCCCAGGCGCTGCGTCCGGTGATCGACTGCCTCAACCGAGTCGACAGCAATTGGCGAGTGGCGTACTTCAACTACCGCAGCCGCAGCCCCCGCGCCAACGACCCGAATCTGGCGTTCATCGAGCGTTTCCCCGAGCTGTATCAGCGCACACAAGGCCCGCAATTGAGCATGCTGGACTACGACGCCAAACGCCCGGACCTGTGCCTGCTGACGTCCTCGCAAAGAAGCGCACTGCAAAAATACTTGCCGCAGATCGCCGCGCTTCGCAACGACTATGTGGACCACCTGCTGCAGGTCTATTCATCGGTGAAAACGTTCGACTTCTACCCCAGCGCAACCGTCCCTGGCCTCGCCCCTGCGCAGCGGGCGATCAGCGATGCGCAGTTCTTCCCTGTGGCGGAAAAATTCCTCACGGTCTCATCCGAACTGCGCGCCGCCGTGGACGTAGCCGACCGCCGGATACGCCTGCAACAACTGCAGCAGTTGCAGGTACGTGACGAACACCAGATGGCGCTTATCGCCGGCCTGATCCTGCAGACCCGCGACACGATGCACAGCCTTGACCCACGATCCCCCAAGCAATTGGCGGACGCATTGAGCGACATACAGCAGACCTGGGATTACGCCCAGCGGTACCTGCGCCCCAACCTACCGACCTCCGAAGCCAAGGCCCAACAGTTGTGGCAGCGGATTAAACAACCCGGTTACGACTACCTTGGCGCGCTCCAAGCACTTGCCCAGCATTCCAGCGCCCCCCCCGACCCAGACCGGCTAAACGCTGATTACTTTGAAACACAGCGCCGCTTTGACTTGCTGGTGGACGCCTATAACCAGGCCGTCGGACAGGACTACTGAGCGGCCTTCTCCTGGTCGTTCAGCCACTGTTCAGCAAACGTCAATATTTCCTGTTTGGCAATGAGTATCATTATGTTACAACTTAGGCTCCTATCTAGTTACGCTCTGGTGCCGAATGCTTGTCCCCTTTCTCATCATGCTGCGCGAAGGCATTGAAGCAGCATTGATCGTTGGCATCATCGCCAGTTACCTGCAACAGACTGGCCGCGGCCAATGGATGCCCGCGGTCTGGATCGGGGTGTTCCTCGCCGCCGCGTTGGCTTTGTTGGTGGGCGGTGGCCTGGAGCTGGTCAGCGCCGAATTCCCGCAAAAACAACAGGAACTGTTCGAAGGCATCGTCGGCTTGGTCGCCGTGGGTATTCTCAGCTCCATGGTGTTCTGGATGCGCAAGGTCGCGCGCTCCATCAAACATTCCCTGCATGCCTCCCTTGATCAGGCTCTGACCGGTTCCAAACACCAGGTCACGGCCCTGATCCTCATGGTGTTCTTTGCCGTGGCCCGGGAAGGCCTGGAAACCGTGTTTTTCCTGCTGGCGGTGTTCCAGCAAAGCGAAGGCCCGGGCGCGCCGATTGGCGCCTTGCTCGGCCTGGTCCTGGCGATCATCGTGGGTTTCCTGATCTACACCGGCAGCATGCGCCTCAACCTCGGCGCGTTTTTCCGCTGGACCGGCCTGTTCATCCTGGTGGTCGCCGCCGGCATTCTGGCTAATTCGGTGCAGGCCCTGCACGAAGCAGGCGTGTGGAACCACCTGCAAACGGTGCTGTTCGACTTCAGCGCCGCATTGCCGATGGACAGCCCTCTGGGTTCGGTGCTCGCCGGCATGTTCGGCTACCAGGAAGCGCCGACCGTCAGCACCCTGGGTGCCTACCTGATCTACCTGGTGGTCGCGCTGGTGATGTTCTTCCTGCCTGCCGCACCGGCCAAACCCACCAACATGCCCTCTTCCGTTTCCAGCCAGTAAGGACCGTCTCTTGTCCAACCCAACGCCTCAACCCGCCTCGCCACCCCGCGCCCTGCGCTGGGCGGTGGCCGGCTCGGTGGTCGTGATGATCGCCGCCGGTGGCCTGTTCTATTACGCATCGCAATTGGCCGCCGCCAAGCGCCAGACCAACAGCAATGAGATCGCGGTAACGATTCATGGCCACGCCTGCGAGCCCAACGCGTTGACGGTTCCGGCCGGGCGCGCGAGCTTTCGTATCATCAACCGCTCCGACCGCGCGGTGGAATGGGAAATCCTCGACGGCGTGCTGGTGGTCGAAGAGCGGGAAAACATCGCCCCTGGCCTGAGCCAGGTGATCAACGCCAACCTGCTGCCGGGCGACTATGCGATCACCTGCGGCCTATTGAGCAATCCCCGTGGCACCCTGCATGTGACGCCGACGGCAGCCTCCGATGCCCAGGCCAAGGCCAAGCCGTCGATGGTGGCGTTTATCGGCCCGCTGTCGGAATTCCGCGTGTACTTGAGCGGCCAGGGCAGCGCGCTGGTCAAGGCTGCGACCGCCTTGCAACAAGCAATCGACGCCGGTGACCTGGCGCAGGCCCAGGCCCTGTATGCGCCGGCCCGTGAGGCTTACCAACGACTGGCGCCGGCGTCCCAACGCCTGGCAGAGCTGGACAACACGATCAACGCCCGCGCCGATTACTTCGAGAAACGCGAACAGGACCCGGCCTTTAGCGGCTTCCATCGCATCGAATACAGCTTGTTCCAGCAACGCAGTCTCGACGGCCTGGCCCCGGTGGCGCAGCGCTTGGTGACCGATGTCACCACGCTTAAGCAGCAACTGCTGGCTCAATCGCTGCCACCGGAGCAACTGGTGAGTATCGTGGTGCGCAACCTCAACAGTCTGGCCGATGTGCGCGCCATCAGCGGTGAGGAAGAGCGCTACAGCCACCTAGACCTGAACGGTTTCGCCGCCAACCTGCAAGTGGCGCACAAAGTGGTCGAGTTGATGCGTCCACTGTTGACCAAGTCCGCTGCCGACCTGTTGCCCGACATCGACAACGCCTTCGCTGCGTTCGATGCCGAGCTCGCGGGGTTCAAGGTCAATGACAGTTACAGCACGTACGACAGCGTGACCGCCGATCAGCGCAAGCAGATCGCCGACAAGGCCAAGGCTCTGGCCGATGCACTCGATGGAATCGACCCCGCCCTTGGCCTTTCCGGCCTGCAGTGAAGACGACCGAATTTTATGAGTGACTCAGAACAGTTTTCAGCCCAACGTCGCCGTGTCCTCTTGGGCATGGCCGCCACCGGCGCGGCCATAGCCGGCAGCACCCTGACCTGCCCGGCCATGGCGGCCGCCGCCGAGCAAGTCACTACCGCACCGCGCAGTGACAAGACCCAAGACCACCACGATTTTTTCGGCAAGCACCAAACCGGCATCGTCACCCCGCGCCCGGCCTGCGGCATGCTGGTGGCGTTCGACGTATTGGCCAGCGACCGTGAAGACCTGGAGCGCCTGTTCCGCACCTTGAACGAACGCATCAGCTTTCTGATGACCGGCGGCACCGTGCCCCAGGTCGACCCGAAGCTGCCGCCCACCGATTCCGGGATCCTTGGGCCGGTGGTCACACCGGACAACCTGACCATCACCGTGTCTGTCGGCGAATCGCTGTTTGATGAACGCTTCGGCCTGGGCGCCGCCAAACCGAAGCGTCTGAGCCGCATGGTCGGTTTTCCCAACGATGCGCTGGAGCCCGCGCAGTGCCACGGCGACCTTAGCCTGCAATTCAGCTCTAACACACCGGACACCAATATCCACGCCCTGCGCGACATCGTGAAGAACCTGCCCGACCTGTTGCTGGTGCGCTGGAAACAGGAAGGCAGCGTGCCGCCGCAGGCGCCGGCCAAACCCGGCGAGCCGGCGCAGAGCGCGCGTAACTTCCTGGGTTTCCGTGATGGTTCGGCCAACCCGAATTCCAACGACAACAAGGCGATGGACCAGATTGTGTGGGTCCAACCCGGCAGCGACGAACCGGCCTGGGCCGCCAATGGCAGTTACCAGGCGGTGCGCATCATCCGCAACTTCGTCGAGCGCTGGGATCGCACGCCCCTGCAAGAGCAAGAAAGCATCATTGGCCGCATCAAAACCACCGGTGCGCCCATGGATGGCCAGAAAGAATCCCAGGTGCCCGACTACAGCAAGGACCCGGAAGGCAAGCTGACCAAGCTCGATGCCCATATCCGCCTGGCCAACCCGCGTACCCCGCAGACGCAGGCCAACCTGATCCTGCGTCGGCCGTTCAACTACTCCAACGGCGTCAATAAAAACGGTCAGCTGGACATGGGGCTGTTGTTCATCTGCTACCAGGCTGACCTGGAGAAAGGCTTTATCAGCGTGCAGACCCGACTCAATGGCGAGCCCCTGGAGGAATACCTCAAGCCCGTCGGCGGCGGGTATTTCTTCACCTTGCCGGGAGTCACCGGGCCCAAGGATTTCATCGGTCGCACGCTGCTTGCCGCCACGCACCCTCAAACCACTGCCAACACCTGAAACCAACCCCCACAGCGGAAACCGCCCTATGAAGAAGTCGACCCTCGCGTTGTCGTTGTTAGTGACCCTCTCACCCCTGGCCGCCTTCGCCGCCACCACGGCGCCGCTGGATCTGGTAGGGCCGGTGTCGGACTACAAGATCTACGTCACCGAAGAAATCGGTGAGTTGGTCACCCAAACCAAGGCGTTTACCGACGCCATCAACCAGGGCGACCTGGCTACCGCCAAGAAGCTCTATGCGCCGACCCGCGTGCATTATGAGTCCATCGAGCCGATCGCCGAGCTGTTCAGCGATCTGGATGCGTCCATCGACTCCCGTGTCGACGACCACGAAAAAGGCGTGACAGCCGAAGACTTCACCGGCTTCCACCGCATCGAATACGCGCTGTTCTCGCAGAACTCAACCAAGGGCCTGGAAGCGTTGACGGCCAAGCTCAACACCGACGTCAACGACCTCAAGACCCGGGTCGACGGCCTGACCTTCCCGCCGGAAAAAGTCGTGGGCGGCGCCGCAGCCCTTCTGGAAGAGGTCGCCGCAACCAAGATCTCCGGCGAAGAGGACCGCTACAGCCACACCGACCTGTATGACTTCCAGGGCAACATCGACGGTGCGAAGAAAATCGTCGACCTGTTCCGTGGCCAGATCGACAAACAGGACAAGGCCTTCCTGGCCAAGGTCGACAAGAACTTCGCCACCGTGGACAAGGTCCTGGCCAAGTACAAGACCAAGGACGGCGGTTTCGAGACCTACGATAAGGTCAAGGACAACGACCGCAAGGCGTTGGTAGGCCCGGTGAACACGCTGGCTGAAGATCTGTCGACGCTACGCGGCAAGCTGGGCTTGAACTGATCAAGACCTGACGCGACGTCCCGCGCTCCGGCGCGGGGCATCACCGGTTCGGCGCTGCTCGCCTGCCCCCCCGCAACCATCATGTACGTACGCAATTTTTCTTCAGCCGTGAGCAGATGCGGCGCCGTCTTGCCCCATTTCGTCGCTCCCCCCGCCAGCAGCACCGGCAGTTTTACCAGGCCCTTCGTCGCGGCATGGATCATCTGCGGATAACCATCCAGCGGGTTTAACGCGGCATTGGCAAACAGGCCGGAGTGTTTGATGAAGTCAAACGCGCGCTCGCTGAAACTGGCCGCGACTTTAGCCGTATTCGCCGTAGCGGCCGCGGGTCTGAACCGCGTGGCAAGTCGCTGCACCGGGTTGGGCAGCAAGGCCTTGGCCGAACGCAGCAGGCCACTCGCCTGACCGCCGGCGCCGATGGCCACGCCGATCATATCCACGGTCAAATTGCCCAGGCCCTGGGCGATATCGCCACGCTTGAACGCCTGGTACGCACCGAGGAACGGCACAAACCCCAATAGAAACTCGTGCTCGCGGGCCCGGGCTTCCCGGCGTTTTTCAAGTGGTAACGGCTCGCGCGCGCGTTGCAAGAGAGCCTCGGCGGGCTCATAGAAATTGTCCTGAGCGATTCTGCCGGCAATGGCCGCGATCTTGCGCGAGCCGTAAGTGTTGGGCACGAAGCTTTGCAGCGTGTGGTTGGCAGGCAACTCGCCTGGCGCAATCGCTCCTCCCAGCGGTTCAACGATAACCGACGACGCCATCGCCTCCGGCCGTGGCGCAGAGCCGGTCGTGTAGGCAGCAAGATCGAAGGGCATCTGTGTGCCACGGACTATCGGCACATACACCGAACCATGGGGCGCGCTGATGCGCTGCTTGCGAATCACGCCGTGTAGCTCGATGGCGTCGGGCAGGTCTGTACGCTTGATCAGCTCGCCGCTGGCGAAGACCTCGTAATAGGCCACCGTCTGGTCATGCTCCACACGCATCAGGGTTGCGTGGCGACCGCGCTGCGCATCTTTGCGGGCCTGGGTCTCCTCGACCTGAACGACGCCAGTTTCGCCACGCAGGGTGAACAATTCGACCTTGCCCAGCTCGATCAACGTGCGCTCGGCAAGGGGTAACTGGGCAAACATCAACTTGAGCTTCGTGGCATAGGCGCCCTGGAGCTGTTTGAGGTGACGGTTGACGGTGCTTTTGAGTAACGGTTCAAGCTCGGGCAGATGACGAATGCGTCGATCCAGTAACTCCAGGGCGCCCTCCGCCACCTGCGGCGCGCGGTCTGGCTGATAGGGCGTTTGCGCAGACGTCGGCGGTGCTAGCAAATGCTTGCTGAGCACCCACTTTCCCGGTGTGAGGTCGCCGGTCATGTAGGTTTCCAACAGCGAACGGCTGCGCGGTTCGGTGACCGGCGCGTTGCGGCGATCTTTGCCGTTGGCCAGTTCCAGGCTCATGCGCTCAAGCTCAGACGCCGTGCTGTCGGGGAATACTCGCAGCAACTCCCGGATGGCCAGCGCCTTGCGCGTCGGCAGTTCCACGCTGGCGCTGGCGAAGGCCTCGGCCGTCTCTTCTTGCTGTTTGAACAGTGCCCGCGACGCCTCCTGGAGGTCGTGTTGCGAATACTCGCCGTCACTGCGCAGCCTGACGGCGCCGTTCAACACGCCCCAGTCAGCGAGGATTTTCAGCGCATTGAGTTGCATCAATTCTGCTTGCGCCTCACTGGTGGGCACCAGGGTCGTCAGTGCACGGACCTGGTGTTCACTCATCATCCGTGACGTGCCCGGCGCAGCATGATCGGCCAGCGTGCAGCCCAGGCGTAGCTCCATCCAGGCCAGAGTGCCGATACGCAACGTGTCCGGCACTTCCTTGACCAGCATTTCCGGCGCCGCTTGCGCCAGGTATACCGGGGTGACCAGCGCCGCCAGGTCGGGCGTCAGCTTTTTATGTTGCTGCAAGTACTGCTCGATATCGCGCCGCACCTCGCTCAACGAACGGCCCATATTCGCCGGCTGATAGATCGAATAACCACCGATGTGGCCAGGTTTGACGTCGTCCAGGTTGATCCGCGCGACTTTAGTCAGTGTGGCCTTATCAGCCTCGCTCAACGTGTCGGGGGAATATGGCCCGGTGTAGTCACCCACTGCGGGCGCCGGCGGCAGCGACAGCCGTAACCAGCGGATGACATTGCGTGTCTCGGCCACGGTGCGTGGCGACCCCAGCCCCTTCAATTCGAGGAGCTGGCGAGCGTCAACCCGTGGCGTCGAGTACACGGCATTCCCCAGTGGTTCGGTCAGTGGGGTCAACGCCGCAAGCTCATCACGCAACGTGTCTACGTCGTTGACGTAATGGGTCAGATTCACCCAGCCCCCCACCGGGCTCAAGCGTTCAAGGCGGCCTTCAGATACTCGAAAGGGCTTACCGTCCCAATCGAACCGCTCGCGCTGCAGCAGGGCGAGCATTTGCGGACGAGACACAAATGCCTGCAAACGCTCCATCGCCGCTTGGCTGCGCGCGAGCAGTGAAGATGTGAGTGGAACGTCCCAGGCCTCGGCGGACCAGTCGGTGCGTGCGCCGTCCGGCAGGTCTTCAAGCCCGGCTTCAAGGCGCTCGGCCAGCGCGTCCCGTTCCACCAGTTCAGGACTCAGGCGCGGCGCCTGGGCAAGGTTGGCGACGTTTGCCGGGGCGGCCCATAGGCGCGGCTGCTGGACCGTGGGCTTGGCACTGTCCTCGCCGACTACGGGAGCCTGCACAGCATATTGAAAGGGCGAGCCGGTGCTCGACAGTGGCGTCAACATATTCAATCCTCTCTGCGCTAGGCCGTGGAATACGGCTTCGTCTGGAGAGGCAATCTAAGGAAAGCTGAAACGCGCTGAATGTAAGCCGAGTCTTGCCGCCTTACGCGTTGCATTGCGGCGGATTACAGGATCCGGTAAAGCAGTCGCTCGATCCGCACGCGGCTCACCCGACGCAGAAACTTGCCGACCGCCGGGGGGTAATCCACCAGTGTCTGCAACTGCGCGTACCCGTCGATGCGGGTGGTGTGCTGGAAAATCTGCTCAAGCTCGGTCCGCCGCGGTTCCAACCATTGCCCCTGGGGATCGTCGATCAACAAGGCGTTTTCCAAGTCGAGACGGAACGCCCGAGGGTTTAGGTTGTTGCCGGTGAGCAAGGTGTAACGCTGGTCGATCCACATGCCTTTGAGGTGGTAGGTGTTGTCGCCATCGCGCCATAGGTGCAGGTTCAACTGGCCGCTGTCGATCATCGGCTGGTGGCGTTTGGCAAAGCGACGCAGGCTGATTTCGTACAGGTATGGCAGTGCCGCGATGACCTTGAAAGGCTCGCTGGGTGGGATGTAGAAGTCGTTGGCGGTCTTGTCACCGACGATGATGTCGATCTTCACGCCACGCGCCAGGGCACGGTTGATCTCGCGCGTGACCGCCAATGGCAGGTTGAAGTACGGCGTGCAAATGGTCAGTTGCTGCTGGGCGCTGGCGATCAGCTCCAGGATCACCCGGCTCAGCGGGTTGTTCTTGCCGACGCCGAGCAACGGGCTGACTGACAGGTGGCCATTGGGCAACTGCCCGGCTGTGGTGTCGTAGGTCGCGTGCTTGAGGCGGCTGCGCAGGTCGCCGATGTCGTTGCGCAGGCTGCGGGTGGTGGGCGGGTTGGGCAGGTCGAGGCGGTGCACCGCTTTGGACGCTACCAGGCCGTGTTCCACCAGGTGCTGCATCGAATCGGCCAGGGGCTTGCTGTGGATCAGGTGATAACGGTCAAACCGGTATTTGTCGAACTTGTGCAGGTACACGTTGTTCAGACTGGCGCCGCTGTACAGCACGCTGTCATCGATCACAAAGCCCTTGAGGTGCAACACGCCAAACAGCTCGCGGGTTTGTACCGGAACGCCGTACACCGGCACTTCGCTGGCATGGCTCTGTGTCATGGCCTGGTACCAGGCGCTGTTGCCGGGCTGTTTGCCCGCACCAATCAACCCGCGTTGGGCGCGCAACCAGTCGACCACCACCACGATGTCCAGCTCCGGCCGTGCAGCCTTGGCGGCGTGCAAGGCGTCGTAGATCTCCTGCCCTGCCTCGTCCTGCTGCAAGTACAGCGCCACGATGTAGATACGCCGGGTGGCCTGGGAGATTTTTTCCAGCAGGCAGCGGCGGTACGCATCCGCACCGGACAGCACATCGAGCGCGTCGGGAGTGAGGGGGAAACCACGCAGTTTGGGCAACAGGGAGCGTTTGAAGAACGACGGCATAGGGCTCGCAATGGGTCGAATCCGAAGAGGCCCCGAGCTTACACCATGGGGTTGCTCAGGTCTCGTTGCCTCGTAGGAAAAAGCCCATTGACCATGAAGAACGATCGTTCTACTGTGTACGATATGAACGACATTACTGGCAATGAAACCCGCGACATTATCCTCGACGTCACCGAGAAGTTGATCTATCGCCACGGCATCGCCGCCACCGGCATGGACTTTCTGGTGAAAACCGCTGGCGTCTCGCGCAAGAGTATTTACCGCTACTTCGCCAATAAAGACGAGTTGGTGATCGCGGCCCTGCAACGCCGCGATGAACGCTGGATGCACTGGCTGCGCGGCGAAGTGGAACGCGTCGACGGCAGCGGCGAACGCCTGCTCGCGCTGTTTGACGCGCTCAGGACGTGGTTCGGCTCGGCGGATTTTCGCGGCTGTGCCTTCATCAACACCAGCGGTGAAACCGGCGATCCGCACAGCCCGGTGCGCCTGCTGGCCAAAGCGCATAAACAGAAACTGTTCGAGTACGCACTTGAACTGTGCCAAGCCCATGGCACCTGCGACCCCGAACGGCAGGCAGCACACCTGCTGATCCTGATCGATGGCGCCATTACCGTTGCCCTGGTCATGGGCGATACAACCGCTGCTGATAACGCGCAATGCATGGCGCGAACGTTATTAGGGCTTTGAATGCACTGGCCGAGCCACTTTGTCTAAACAGGAGCGTTGAAATGTCATCCACCCCAGAAACACGCCCGCCGCTGCCGCCATTCACCCGCGAATCAGCGATTGAAAAAGTCCGCCTGGCCGAAGACGGTTGGAACTCCCGCGACCCACAACGTGTGTCCCTGGCTTACACCCTGGACACCCAGTGGCGTAACCGCGCTGAATTCGTCCATGGCCGCGAAGAAGCCAAAGGCTTTCTCACGCGCAAATGGGCCAAGGAGCTGGATTATCGGCTGATCAAGGAATTGTGGGCCTTCACCGACAACCGCATTGCCGTGCGGTATGCCTATGAATGGCATGACGACTCCGGCAACTGGTTCCGCTCTTACGGCAACGAGAATTGGGAGTTCGACGAAAACGGCCTGATGGCCAACCGTTTTGCCTGTATCAACGACAGGCCGATCATGGAAAGCGAGCGGCTGTTCCATTGGCCGCTGGGCCGACGCCCGGATGAGCATCCGGGGTTGTCCGATCTCGGCCTGTAAAACCTGGTGCGGTTCAAATGTGAGAGGGGGCAAGCCCCCTCCCTACGCTGAGCGCCTCAGTCCTGATTAAGGCCGACCCGATACAACGCACCATCATCCTCATCCGTCAGCACATACAAAAAGCCATCCGGGCCCTGCCGCACATCGCGAATACGCGCCTTCAAACCTCCCAGCAAACGCTCCTCGTGGATGACCTTGTCGCCCTCGAACTGCAACCGAATCAGCTCCTGGCTGGCCAGCGCGCCGATGAACACGTTGTGCTGCCACGCCTTGAACCGGTCACTGTCGTAGAACGCCATGCCGCTGATGCCCGGTGACTTTTCCCACACATGATGGGGCGCCACGGTACCTTCCGCCGTCTTGCCTTTGGCCTCCGGAATCGGCGTCAGGGAGTAGTTGATGCCGTGCGTCGCCAGGGGCCAGCCATAGTTTTTGCCACGTTCGACGATGTTGATCTCGTCACCACCACGGGGGCCGTGCTCGTTTTCCCAGATCGTGCCGCTCCAGGGGTTCAGTGCCAGTCCCTGTGGGTTGCGTTGGCCGTAGGACCAGATTTCGGGGCGTACGCCCGGCTGACCAACAAAGGGGTTGTCATCCGGCACGCGGCCGTCGGGGTAGATCCGTACGACCTTGCCTTGCAGCTTGTCCAGGTCCTGGGCAGTGGGTCGGTCGTTGTTTTCGCCCAGGGTCACGAACAGGTACCCATCCTGGTCGAAGGCCAGGCGCGAGCCAAAGTGATTGCCGGTGGAGAGCTTCGGCTCCTGGCGCAGGATGACTTTGAAATCGATCAGGCCGCTGAGGTCCGCCGCCAAACGTCCACGTCCCACCACAGTGCCGGCCGTGCCGCCTTTGCCGCCGCCTTCGGCGTATGACAAATAGACCGTGCGGTCCTCTTTGAAATCGGGCGACAGAACCACATCGAGTAAACCGCCCTGCCCCTTGGCCCACACCTCAGGCACGCCGCTCAGCGGAGCCGAGAGCTTGCCATCCGGGCTGACAACGCGCAGGTGGCCAGGGCGTTCGGTAACCAGGAAACCTTGCTGGTCCGGCAGAAACGCCACGGCCCATGGGTGGTCCAGGCCTTTGACGATCGAGGTGACAGTGAGGCTGCCTTGTTCACTGGGGAACTGCTGCGAATCGGCGGCGTAGACCGTCGTCAGGGTCGTCGCGCACATAACGGCTAACAGGGTTTTGCGTATAAACATAAGACGAGTCCTTACCGGCGATTGCCGTTGGCATCAAACGTGGGGGCTTTAGTGTCGGTGGCCGGGCGGCTGGGCGCGGCCTCACGCTGGGGGTAACGGTTGCCGATGCCGCCGTTTTCCAGGGTCGGCGGGCGCGTGGCCGGCACGGTCTGGATACCGCGAATCGCCGGCGCATTGGGCTGCGTGCCCTGCATGCTGTTGGGGTTGGCCCGGTGAATGGGGCCATTGTTGGTGTTGTTGCCGCCAGGCAGGTTCTGCGCTTGAGCGGTGGCTGCAAGTGCCAGGCTCAGCGCCAGCACTGCAAGATGACGCACGCGGGTGATCATGACAAAGCCTCTCTGGGACGAGGAGTACCTGCTTTCGATACCACGCTACGCCTGGGGTTCGGCTTTGGTAACTAAATACTTCCTCATCAGGTGTAACACGATCTGTCCGCGCATCCATCCAGGGAAACTTTTTTAACCGCCCGCGAGTCACCCGAACACAGTCTCTTCTCAAGGAATCGCACTTATGCCACGGGCCATCTGGAAAGGCGCCATCAGCTTCGGTTTGGTTCATATCCCTGTATCACTGGTCTCCGCCACGTCCGCACAGGGCGTGGATTTCGACTGGTTGGACAAGCGCAGCATGGACCCGGTGGGCTACAAGCGCATCAACAAAACCACTGGCAAGGAAGTGACCAAGGAGCACATCGTCAAAGGCGTAGCGTTTGAGAAGGGACGCTATGTGGTGCTCAGCGAAGAGGAGATTCGCTCGGCCCACCCCAAGTCTACTCAGACCATCGAAATCATCGCCTTTGTCGCCAGCGACCAGATCCCCTTGCAGAACATCGACACGCCCTACTTCCTGGCGCCGGACAAACGCGGCGGCAAGGTCTACGCGCTGCTGCGGGAAACCCTCAAGAAAACCCGCAAGGTCGCCCTGGCCAATGTGGTGCTGCACACCAAGCAGCACCTGGCGGCATTGATGCCCCTGGAGTCCGCACTGGTGCTGGTGATGCTGCGCTGGCCCGCCGAGGTGCGCAGCCTGGATGAATTGGAACTGGGCAGCGACGTAACCAAACCCTCCCTGGCCAAAGGTGAACTGGACATGGCCAAGCGCTTGGTGGAGGACATGAGCGCCGACTGGCAACCGGATGCCTACCGCGACAGCTTTCAGGAAAAAATCATGGCGCTGGTGGCGAAGAAGGCCAAGGCCGGCAAGATTGAAGATGTGGAATCCAAGGAAGGCAGCGAAGAGCGCAAGTCGGCCGATGTGCTCGACCTGACCGAACTGCTCAAGCGCAGCCTGGCGGGTAAGCCTGCGGCGAAAAAAACCGCCAAGAAAAAGGCCTCTTGAGCCTGGTATTACAGGGAGAACGCCATGGCAAAGCCGCTGAGTGAATACAATCGCAAGCGCGATTTCGAGATCACCGCAGAACCTTCCGGCAAGGCGACCACGGGCAAACGAAAGACGTCAGCACTGTCGTTCGTGATCCAGAAGCACGACGCACGCAACCTGCACTATGACTTTCGCCTGGAACTCGATGGCGTGCTCAAAAGCTGGGCCGTGCCCAAGGGCCCAAGCCTCGACCCCAGCCAGAAGCGCTTGGCGGTTCACGTGGAAGACCACCCGCTGGGCTACGGCAGTTTCGAAGGCAGCATCCCGGCCGGTCAATACGGCGCCGGTGATGTGATTGTCTGGGACCGTGGGGTCTGGCAACCCCATGACGACCCACACAAGGCTTACGCTGCCGGCAAACTCAAATTCACGCTGGTAGGTGAAAAACTCTCGGGCGATTGGGCGCTGGTGCGCACTCGCTTGAAAGGCAGCGGTGACAAGGAACAGTGGCTGCTGATCAAAGAGCACGACCAACAGGCGCGCCCTGCCGCCGACTACGACATCGTGCAGGCTGAGCCTAAAAGCGTGCTCAGTGATGCCTCCATCGCCCCCACCAAGAACCAGCCGAAAGCCAAGAAAGCAGCCGCTGCACTGCCCGAGCAATTCACACCGCAACTGGCAACCCTGGTAGACCGCGCGCCCGACGGGGACTGGCAGTATGAAATCAAGTTTGATGGCTACCGCATGCTGGCGCGGATTCGCGAGGGCGAAGTCCGCCTGTTTACCCGTAACGGCCATGACTGGACCGAGCGCCTGCCGCGGCAGGTCAAGGCCCTGCACGCCCTCAAGCTCAAGGACAGTTGGCTGGATGGCGAAGTGGTCAGCCTCAACCCTGAAGGTTTACCGGACTTCCAGGCCCTGCAAAATGCCTTTGACAGCGGCCGTAGCCTGGACCTCGTCTATTACCTGTTCGATGCGCCGTTTCTGGATGGCGCAGATCAGCGCCAGGCCCCCGTAGAGGATCGCCGGGCCATGCTCAAGGCGGCGCTGTCTGGAAGCAAAAGTAAGTTACTGCGGTTTTCTGAAGCCTTCACCGCCCATCATCAGGACATTTTACAGAGCGCCTGCAACCTGGCCCTGGAAGGCGTGATCGGCAAACGCATGGGCAGCCCCTACACGTCCGCTCGCAGTACTGACTGGATCAAGCTCAAATGCCGTTTGCGCCAGGAGTTTGTGATTGTCGGACATACCCGTCCCCAGGGTTCGCGCAGCGGTTTTGGCGCATTGCTGCTGGCGGTGAATGACGACAGCGGGCTGAGGTACGCCGGTCGCGTCGGCACCGGTTTTGATCAAGCGTCGTTGGAGGCTATCTACACGCAGCTCAAAGCGCGGGCGCGCAAAAGCTCGCCTTTGCACAAACCTCTGACCAGTGCCCAGGCGCGAGGCGTGCAGTGGGTGGAGCCGACGCTGGTGGGGGAAGTACAGTTTGCCCAGTGGACCCGTGACGGTGTGGTGCGCCACGCCACTTTTATGGGCCTGCGCAGCGATAAACCGGCCGCGCAGATCGTGCACGAACAGCCGCAGGTGGCTGAATCCAAGAAAGCCCCGCAAGCCAGGACCGTGTTGAAGATCACCCACCCTGAGCGAGTGATCGATCCACTAAGCGGCACGCAAAAGCAGCAATTGGCGCAGTTCTACGAAAGTATCAGCGAGTGGGTCCTGCCCTTTCTGCGCCATCGCCCGGTGTCCTTGCTCAGGGCTCCGGAAGGCATCGAGGGCGAGCAGTTCTTTCAGAAGCACTCGGAACGCCTGGCGATTCCCCATATCAAGCAATTGGACGCCGCGCTGGACCCAGGCCACGCGCGGCTGATGGAGATCGACAGCGTCCAGGCACTAGTCGGCGCTGTGCAAATGGGCACCGTCGAATTTCATACCTGGGGCGCCACCTCAGACAAGATCGAAACCCCTGACCTGTTTGTGCTCGACCTCGACCCGGATCCCGCGTTGCCCTGGAAAAGCATGCTGGAAGCGGCACAACTCACCTTGTCGGTACTGGACGAACTGGGCCTCGCTGCGTTCGTCAAAACCAGCGGCGGCAAAGGCCTGCACCTGGTAGTGCCGCTGGCGCGACGGGACGGTTGGGAGCCGGTAAAAGCCTTCGCCAAAGCCATTGCCCAGTTTATGACCGCGCAACTGCCGGAACGCTTTACCGCCACCTCCGGGCCGAAAAACCGTGTGGGCAAGATCTTTATCGATTACCTGCGCAATGCACGGGGCGCGAGCACCGTGGCCGCCTACTCGGTACGGGCTCGGCCAGGGCTGCCGGTGTCGGTGCCGGTCAGTCGTAAGGAATTGCAGGGGTTGCGTGGCGCGCAGCAGTGGACGGTGGCCAATCTGCACCAACGCTTACAGGGACTGAAGGAGGATCCGTGGGCGGGTTATGCCCATCGGCAGAAGATCAGCAAGAAAATGTGGGACAAACTGGGCGCCCAGCCACCGCAGTGAGGACGCCCCGGCCGAGCGTTAGATGAGCACGAAGATCAGCGCCAAGGCCGCGAAAATCGCCCATTTTTCCAGGTAGTAACGGGTGCGGTTGCGTTTCTTCAGCTCTTTGCCGCGCAGGCGGATCTTGTACAGCCGCGTAAACGCGCGGTTCAGTCCGCCGGTCTTGTCGCCAGCGTCGTTGGGCGAACCCGCCGCCGCCATCACTGTGCGGCTGAACCAGCGGTTGAACGCCGCAGCCCAGCGGTATTTCATCGGTCGCTCGACATCGCAGAACAGGATGATGCGGTTCTGCTGCGTGGTGTTTTCGGCGTAGTGAATATAGGTCTCGTCGAACATCACCGGTTCACCGTCACGCCAGTAGTAGCTCTCACCGTCCACATTGATGTAGCAGCCAGGATCATTCGGGGTATCCAGGCCCAAGTGATAACGGTAAGAGCCGGCGTAGGGATCGCGATGGCGTACCAGTTTGGAACCCGGCGGCAGCTCGGCGAACATCGCGGCCTTGATCGAGCCGATGCTCTGCACCAGCTCGGTGGTGCGCGGGCAGAGCTTCATTGCGGAAGGATGGCTGTCGCCGTACCACTTGAGGTAGAAACGCTTCCAGCCCGACTTGAAAAACGAGTTGAAGCCCACGTCGTTGTACTGGTCAGAGCGCTTGATTGCCCCTGCCCTCATGAGGTTTTGGCCTTCCTGGCGAATCTCTTCCCAATGCTCCTGCAACGGGCTTAGATCAGGGAAGTCGCTGGGCGAGAGAAACGGTCGACCGGGGAGTTTGGAGAACAGGTATAGAAAACAGTTGATGGGTGCCAGGAAGGTTGAATGGTCACTGAGCTGGCGACCCAGTTTGTGTCGCACCCGGCCACGCAGGTGTACATACGCAATGGAGGCGACATAGAGAACAACAATGATGAGCTTCAAGGGATTTCGTCACACGTCAGTAGAGAACAGGCTGCTCCTGCGTGCCCACGACGGCCGAGGATGAATAGCAGCACCTGAAATCACAATTCACAGACAGGCAACATGAGCGGCTTGATGACAAGCGGTTACATGGCCATTGGCAGTTATTTAGCCATATTCTGTAACGAAAAGTTAACTAAGAATTGTGAAAAGCTGTCTACTTAGGCAGGGTTCGCACCTGCACAACTACAAGGAATGGTTATGTCGCCCACTTTAGATCCGGATCATCAGGCCCTTCAGGGCGCCTGGGAGCAAACGTCACTTGAGGACAGCGGTGTCCTGAACCCGGTAGACGCTCACACTGCGCCCGGTGCCATAACCACCATTTCAGGCGACCGCTTCGAAGTGAAAACCGTGCAGGGCGACCTGTTGCTGGCCGGCCGATTCTCCCTGGACAGCAGCACTACACCAAAAAGCATTACGTGGGTCGATTCCATGGGCGATGACGCCGGCAAGCCGTTGCCTGCCAGCTACCGCCTTGATGGCGACGAATTTGTATTTATCGCGGCCGATGAAGGGATGCCCAGGCCCACCGTCTTCAGCACCGGCCCCGGTCAGACCATGCGCAGTTTCGTGCGGCGCGCTTGATCAATGCGCCGTCCGAACCTGCGACATGCTTTTCACACAGCCTTCACTTTCGGCGCGATAGGGTAAAGCCTACCTACTCCAGTGAATCCCTTGGCCCGCCTCTTTAGCGGGCTTTTTTTTGCGTGGACAAACCGTATCAGGCAGGCCTTTTAGTGGCGGTCAAGGTAAAGCACAGCGGCAATTGCGCCGCTTGGTGCTCGTACTGATCGTAGAGTTCTTCACGATTGGAATGCGCGTATTCCTGCAAGTGACTGATCTGCAGGTCTGCGCAAATCGCGGCGCTCACCACATCGCCCAACGTGTGCACGTACCAATAGGAAGTCGGTCCGACTACCTCACCCTGACCTTCATAGACAATCGACTCCTGCAGCACAAAGGGTTCGCGCTGAAAGTACGAGCTGGCAGGTAGCAGCGGGTTCTGCGCCCTGGGGTCGAACACTTCCAGGAACGGATGGGTTTCGTACATCACCAGCGAACCGCCGGGCTTCAGCGTGCTGGCGACATGGCGCATGAACAACGCCACATCCGGCATCCAGCCGAGCACGCCGATGGTGACCAGGGCGATATCAAAGCGCTCGTGTAACCGCTGCGGCAACTGGTGGATATCGCTTTCGATAAATTCAGGAGCATGAGGCGACACATCGGCAAGCTCACGCGCTTGCCGGAGAAACGCGGCGGACTGGTCCACCCCCACCACCGAGCGTGCGCCGAGGGCGAACAGCGACAGGCTTTCTCGACCGTTGTTGCAGCCCAGTTGCACCACGTCCTTGCCGGCGACACCCAGGTCCTGCAGAACCCCTGTAATGGTTGGGTCCAGGCAGGAAAAATCGGCGTTACCAACACCGGTCAGCAATGCGCTCCAGGTGTCGGTGGTTTTATGCAGGCCGGCAGATTGGTCCCAGGCGTCCTTGTTGCTGGCAATTGCCTGTTGGGCTGAGGGCATGTCCATTGCGTCTCCAGATAAGTCTTACGGCGGGGCACCGAAGATAAGCCACATGCCGGCGTATTGAAACTCCAGGCAACTGCGGAAACTTAACGCTCACCGCGCAGGTCATTAACGCAATGAGTGTTCAGCCGTTGAACGCCCCCTCTGCGAAGCCGTCATCGTGGCCAATCACTCCGACCTGCGAAATGCCTTGTCCCTGGACAGCCTGAACTTCTTTCTGGCGGATGTGCGCGACGGCCTCGGCCCGTACCTGGCCATCTACCTGCTGGCCGTGCACAAGTGGGACCCGGCCAGCATCGGCGTGGTCATGACCCTGGCGGGCATCGCCGCGCTGCTCACCCAGGGCCCGGCGGGCGCACTGATCGACCGCACGCGCAGCAAACGCGCCGTGGTTGCGCTTGCCGCCATCCTGGTGACCGCCAGCTGCCTGGTGCTGCCCTTCGTCAGCTCCTTCAGCCTAGTGGCGTTGACCCAAGCTGCCAGCGCCGTCGCCGCGTCCGTGTTCGCCCCGGCGATTTCCGCTATTTCCCTGGGGATCACCGGCCCGCGGGCATTTACCCGCCGCACCGGGCGCAATGAAACCTTCAATCACGCCGGCAACGCCGTGGCCGCGCTGCTCGCCGGTGGATTGGCCTACCTGTTCGGACCGGTGGTGGTGTTCTACCTAATGGCGTTTATGGCGGTGGCCAGTGTGGTCGCGGTCAGTTGCGTGTCAGCCAAGGCCATCGACCATGAAGTGGCCCGCGGCTTCGACCCTGCCCACGCCACCGATCATGAACAGCCGTCGGGCCTGAAGGTATTACTGGCCAACCGTCCGCTGCTGCTGTTTGCCATTTGCTGCGCCTTGTTCCACCTGGCCAACGCCGCCATGCTGCCGTTGGTCAGCCAGAAGCTGTCCCAGATCAACCTGCAGATGGCCACCCCGCTGACCTCGGCCTGTATCGTCGCCGCGCAATTGGTGATGGTACCGATGGCCTGGCTGGTAGGGGTCAAGGCTGACGTGTGGGGACGCAAGCCGCTGCTGATATTCGGTTTCATGATTCTGCCGCTGCGTGGCGTGCTCTACACGGTGTCCAGCGATCCCTATTGGCTGGTGGCTGTGCAAATGCTCGACGGCATCGGCGCAGGGATCTTCGGCGCGCTGTTCCCG
Organism: Pseudomonas sp. Irchel 3H9; assembly: GCF_900187495.1. Taxonomy (NCBI): domain Bacteria; kingdom Pseudomonadati; phylum Pseudomonadota; class Gammaproteobacteria; order Pseudomonadales; family Pseudomonadaceae; genus Pseudomonas; species Pseudomonas sp. Irchel 3H9. Next base: position 1,121,228 of record NZ_FYDK01000002.1, read on the forward strand.
GTGATCGTCAAAGACCTGACCCAGGGTACCGGGCGTTTCAATGTCAGCCTGGGTGCGCTGTCCACCGTGTTTGGCTTGGGCGCGGCACTGAGCAACAGCCTGGCGGGGTTCGTGGTGCAACAGGCGGGCTACAACGCGGCCTTCTTAACCCTGGCGGGCGTGGCGGGCGCTGCGTTGGTGCTGTTGTGGGTGGCGATGCCGGAGACGTTGGAGAAACCGCTCTATGCGCCCCATGTGCCTGCAGCATGATAGAAGCGACATAGAAAACCCGGCACATGGCCGGGTTCCTTTCTCTACACATATTCAGTTGTCGGGATGTTCGCTGGCGACCGAATCGGCAGCATCGACATCGGACATGTCCTCTTCTAGAGGTGCATCATCGTCCGGCGGCAGAGGGATATTGTCCTCATCATTTCTCGGGTCGTGACCTGTCTCGTTGTCTGTGCCACGTGTTACGGCCTGCTGTGAAAGATTGCCGGGGGCGTTCTCATTGATGTCCATGCTGGCTCTCCGTTCTTACGCTCGGGATATCCGCGCTTAAAGATGTGAGGCGGCAGATCCTGGCAAGTGCCAAGCATTAGACGAATGGCGAAAAAATACAGGCATCGTGTGCGGACCTTTTAGCTACCAACTGCGTACGCACTGATTACCGATAGCCGTCCGGACTCGTCTTCCTCAGGTTTTCACAAATATCACGCAGGACATCCGCAAGTGGAGGTTGGAGCAGAAAGGACTTCATTTCCGAGACTGCCGCTTTGTATGAAGGATCAGCGTTGACCCTCCGGAACTCGGACTTTCTCTCTTCGCTGAAGGTGGGATCACTGACCAGTCCTTCTAGGGTCAAGCCACGCTCGGGATTTCGCTCGTCGCATATCTCAAGTGCAGCGATGAAGCTGACGGCGACCTTTTCTTCGCGTATCGGGTGAGTTGCTGTAGCTGCCTCGACTGCAGTGGCAGCGGATAGAAGCCCCCACAACGCTGCGCTTTTTCCTGAGAACACTTATTTACTCCTGATTTGGGCAACTGAAACTGCCTCTCACTTATGGACCGTATGAGTCGTTCATTTGTCCAGATTCAGTAGTTCGTGCATCCGCTCGCCAATTATTCCTCGCAGCCAGGCAGCATGAAACTCCATCTCTTTCAGGGAAGTACCCTCAGCAAATTGGTATTCGAACACCTTGTCCTTCGGCCCCCGATACACAACGCTGAAATGACCATCGCGGTCATACGAAGCGACTACGTAGGGGCAGATGTAAATAATGTCGCTAAACAGCACGCGCACTTGGGTGGGTTTACGTGCGCGACGGATGAGAGTGAGGGTAAGCAGTTGCTGGTTTTCGTCGAACGTAAAGGCCTGCACCCTAGGCTCAGAGAAAATCCACGCGAAGACCAATCCCATAACCACGACAGAGCCGAGCAGGAACAGGATGAGCGACGACGTTGTAAAACTCGACTCATCGCTGGACGGCACATCCTGCATCGCACCGAGCCAGATAACGAGCAAGATCGCCAGCCCGAAGGCAGGCAATAACATAATCACCGCAGCGCAAAAGCCCAAAATGGCCGAACCCGTGCTGCCAATGATCGGTAAGTCCGGACCACCCTGCCAAATAGATGGGTGGGCGGCGGGATTTTCAGTGCGTGGTGCGGCGGGTGGTGCGGCGACGTGGTGAGGTGGACTTGGACGATTCATTAGGCAGGCTCAAGGGTGCTGTATAGACGGTACCACTACTGCCACTTCTCTAACCCGCAGAGCGTATTGATTCAACGGGTATGAAGGCAGGGCTACAGAAGCTGTTTCATGAACTCCTGAGTCGGAACATCAAGCCCCATGCTCTCACCGAACACCACCTTGATCCCATCATTGGCAATTAACAGCATCTCGCAGTGCATACCAATGGCAGTCGTCAAATGGTTGAAATCACGCAGTTCTTCCACATACTTGTCTTTATAGGATTGCAGCCGATGAGAGGCCAGGTCTCTGAGACTCGGGTCAGTTTCTTGAGCTAAAGCGCCCTCTTCTGCTAACAGACGTCGCTTAGTCAACCCCACTTGTAAGTTGGACATCCGAAAGCGCGTGTATGTGCGTATGACGCTTATGGCGCGAGATGTGAACTCGATTGCCGCGTCTTTTTTCGTCTCGGCACCCGACCAATCGGCAGATTGCATCTCCAGCAAATCCGCTGTTAGCGCCTTCTCGGCATCTTCACCGCGCGCCAAGAAGCTAGACAGGTCTAATGCCGGCTCAGCGTCAAAAGCAAGTAGGTGCGAGGCGACTAATGATGACGCTTTAGCCACATTGTCACGGCCCTGATATGCGCTCCATCCAGAACCGGCTATTCCACATCCAAAAACAATCAGCAAAAGCGCGACGGTAATTTTTCTCATGGATCCCTCCAAATCATCCAGAAAGGCTATCACGGCGAGTTTCAAAAGCGGAATTGAGCCAATTGGCATCATGACAATGACTAGAGCGCGGGGCTTCTTGAGCGCGCGCAGTAAAGCCTAGTGCGCTCAGAACATCTTTCCTGTAATGCGTTGCTGGTGGAGGCCAGGTCCAGCACACTAAGTCCGCGCTTTTCACTTGAAGGAGTAGGTTCAAATGACAGCTCTACCAGGCTCGATCCCGCTTGTTATCCTGGACGTTCAAGATGCGATTGATAGACCAAACTGGGATGGAAAAAGTAATCCTGAATACTTGGCAGTGATCCAGCGCCTTCTAGGCCACTGGCGATCAAACGGCTGGCCAGTTATTCATGTGAAGCACGATGAGCGCACTCCTACATCCAGCTATTTCGTCGACGGCCCGTGGAATGGCATCAAGAAAGAGGTCGCCCCGATACAGGGAGAAGCCGTCATCATCAAACAGGAAAACTGCGCCTTTATTGGCACCGAATTGGATGCCACTCTCACACAGATGCAAGTAAAACGGTTGGTGCTGACGGGCGTTGTTATTCACAACAGCATGGACGCCACCGTCCGTGCGGGGAAAGCGCTCGGATACAGCATCATCTTACCGTCAGATGCAACGACCGCCGTGCCCGTTGTTGGGGCGAATGGAAAGTCTTGGGACGCGACAACCGTTCATGAACTGACCCTAGCAATACTCAATGATGAATACGCCGACGTAATGTCATCGGACGAAGTGATCGCACAATTCACGCTATGAACTATGAAGGTACCCAGTGCCGCAGAAGCATTTGACACGCATCAATCGCCAGCTATTTCGACAGGCGTAAGCATGTCCTTTGGGTACCGAAAATACCTAGCGCATATCGCAATTGGAGTGACCTTTATCTTTTCCCCCACGCTGCTCCAAGCCAAACACCGGAGCAGACGATCATTCCAGCGTCTGCCAGTAATAGGGATGGCAACTTGCGCTTCATTGCGTGATCCCTCACAACAGAGTCGAACCCCTAACATACCGTCCTGTCCAGGCATCCAGCGTGGGTGGCATTCCAGTGAAAGTAACCGACAGGTTTGAACAGGCAGGCACTGCGCTTAAAAAGTTATTTTATGAGGAGGTGCATCCACTTTGATCGTTGGCTCGTAGATTCAATACCCTCACCCGGAGGGCATAAGAGCCAAGGAGATACATCATGCACGCTTTTTTCAAAAAACTTGCTGCAACAGCCTGCTTCGCGATTCTCTCCGTAACTGCAACGTTCAGCTTTGGTGCCGACCCCGTAATGGTCGGAGGTGCAGCTATGTACCCGACCAAAACCATCGTTGAGAACGCGGTCAACTCGAAGGACCACACGACACTGGTAGCCGCTGTCAAAGCTGCCGGCCTGGTTGATACGCTCAATAGCAAAGGTCCGTTCACCGTGTTCGCCCCCACAAACGAAGCCTTTGCAAAGCTGCCAGCGGGCACCGTCGATACTCTGGTCAAGCCTGAGCACAAAGCCGACCTAACTAAAATTCTGACCTACCACGTCGTGCCGGGCACTCACACATCGGCACAACTGATGGCCGAAGCCAAAAAGAACGGCGGCACCGTTGTGTTGAAAACAGTTCAAGGTGAGTCGCTCAATATCAAGCTGCATGACGGCAAGCTTTGGGTGGTGGATGCCAAAGGCGGTAAGGCTGGTATCAGCATCGCAGACGTAATGCAGTCCAACGGCGTAATCCATGTTGTGGACTCAGTGTTGATGCCTTAAGCGCTCTTTAAGCCCGGCAGACGCAAAGCTTGCCGGGTATTGGCAACCTGCATAGACACTTCAGTTAATCCGAATTCAAGGTATGGAAATTTCGCCGGGTGGCGCTGGGTGAGAGCCTAGGTAAATCCCGGCATGATGAGGGTGAACCGTGTGCCCGACCTGCATCACGATCATGTCGCCACGCTGCGGCCGTCTAAGTGAACGAACCTGCCAGCAGTCCCAGGCACCGTGAACAAACGAACGCTTGAGCAGCGGCGCCTGTCCGTTCGGCATGATCGTCCAAAGGTCACCGGCCTGTTGAGGCACCCTGTAGCGTCAGGCACACTTGCGCGGACTCATCGCCCAAAAAGGAATTTACGATGCCGTTTTCACCGGAGGAAAGAGCCGCTTTGCTCGCGCTCAAAGGCGTAGGACCAACCGTCATTACTCGGCTTGAGCAAATGGGTATCGAATCGCTCGCCGAACTCCGCAAATCAAATGTTAGTGACATCCTGGCTCAAGCATCCGCGGCATTAGGCTCGACTTGCTGGAAGAATAGCCCTCAAGCCAGAGCGGCCATCACCGCTGCAGTGGAGCTTGCGAAGCGCTCTACAGAGCAAATCCCGGCCCGGTAGGCACGTTCGATTGACTCCCAGTCGGGTTGCTTTTGGTCATGGAGAATCCCCTACCATCTGATGGGTCTGTGCATGGGCATGGAGCAAGCGTTGGGGCAGACCGGAAGCCTTTGCAGCGTCCACAGCATCGGCAATTGCCTTGTCGAGCAGGCGCAGCAGACAGTCCATGCGCTGGTCTCCGCGGGGCATGATTGAACAAAATGTCTTCTTAGCCAACAACGAAAAAGCCCAGCAGTCGCGCTGGGCTCAGATATGAAAACTCAGTAAAAAATATGAGCCGTGCTACTTAATCCTTGCAACGCGTTTGCGGCGACTCCGTACCTGCGAGCCTTTTTGGCAATGCAAACGGCAGGTTAGGGATAGAGGTAAGCTCGACTACGCCAAACATGCACATAAGCACCGCATTCCCATCCGCGTTTGGTGCGCTGCTGAGTCCAACCAGGGCCTCATAGTCTTTCCCGGGCTCCAGAGTGAATACTTTCGCCTGGCCTGGGCAAACAGCGTAAGTGCTGCCGTAGCTGCCGGCGGACGCACCCAATGTTGCGATCTGAAAGGGTGCATCCGTTTTAACGCGGTACTCAGCCACAATCTCGGTGTATAAGCCTTCGGCCATCCGAACAGATCCGATGTACTGCTGAAGCTTGGGTGAAACCCTTCCCGGCATTCCAAGACTGGCGGGCTTAAGTGGGTACTGGGGGTAGTTAATGCTCGGCTGCCCTTCCTCTGAGAAGCGGCCAGCTTCAGCCATTTTGTGGCGAGTATCCGGGGCGCAGCTGCCCGTCACACTATCGCCAAACACATTAGAATTGGTGATCACACGAACGCGAGCCGTATTGTCGGCCTGAGGTGGATCGACATAGGGAACAGAGGGGAACCCGCCACAACCAGCAAGGGCGATAGACGAAGAAAACAGGAGCAACCAGGTATTACGCATGTACTACATCCTTGAACTTACCTAAGCGCCATCGTGTGCGAATCAGACTAAAAACTCTAGACATTAATCCTCAGTAAAAACCTGACAACGCGCTTTATATTTTCTTGCTTGCCCGGTTTGTCCAGCCTCTTGGGCATCTAAAGTATCTCCGCTGCGACGGCAATAACAGTTTGCGTTTTTGAATCAGCTCAGGCATCACTCCTTGCTCAGAGCGGAAGATGTGGCGGGGTCGAAAAAGAAAGGACCTTAGTGACGGCTAAAGCCTCAAAAGTCTGCATGAAATTGATAGACCGAACGATCGGAAGGCTAACTAGTCCAACGCTTACCGGATCAGATAACGCAGCGTCCGCAGTTCGGCCATCACCCTATCTCTCGGTATCACCACCCGACAGACCTCTCTGAATTCCAGTTTCCAGGATTGACCCTTTTGGGTATGGCTTCGGCCAAGAGGCTCTAAAGGAAAATTTAATACCCTATAAAATTCATTATCTACACGATGGGAAGCCGGAGCACTTCTATACGAATGCAACGGCGTTCAGCGAAAGCGATGCGATTCGCATGGCCACAAGACACGCTGGTGAGGGCCCTGAATATTGGATACCGATAGGTCTGTCTCGGGACTCAATATTAAAAATTGCCGACAAGCTGGGTATTACGAAGGTCCGTTGGAATAAAGCCGGGTAAAACCACCGGCGCCGCCGCAGTTCTAACTCGCAAAGTTCGCGAATAAAAAACCCGGCGCGGTGGCCGGGCTTAGTTGGATGATCTCCAGCGCAAGCTCGGCCGTTGAATAAGCCCGAACCGCCCTTGGATGAGATTGAAAAAGAGACGAAGACGGCCCACGTCTGTCGCGGCGTCGCCTGGGGGGGGGGGAAGTGGTGGAGCGCACTAAAACGGGTGCAGACCGCTTGGTTTTGTGGAATGCCCCTGCCATGCCCCCCCCTTAAAGTCGTCGGTGAATACGCAGAGCGTCAGAAAAAGGGAAAGCCACAGGGCCTTGAGACGCCTTTTATTTTCCTGCCGTCATGGACTCCAGAGCCCCCTAACTCGAACGTTACCTGCAAAGGCATTAATAGGGCCCCGGCGCCGAAAGTTCTTAATACCCGTCGTCCTCTGCCATACAACTGTCGTCACACATATGCGACAATGCGCGCCAAATTCCAACACACATCCCCATTTTTTTGCTCAGCGACCGGGTTTCGCGCCTTGATGTCGCTGTTGATGCATGCCTGACGGCGCCTGCTGCCATGCTCGCAACCCATTGATAGGTAAAGTAATTGATCTCCACAGCTAACATCACCATGCGGTATGAAACGCATTCTGATGATTACTGCTGATCAGTGTTTACTGGGCCAAGTCGTCATGAGTAATCAACGATAAAGTACATAAATGCACCCGTTGGTCCCAAGATTGGTCCCAACGGGCAAATTTCAGCCCATGCCGAAACTGCATAACCCTTCCCCGGCGGCCTGCCGACTGAACACAAACCACCAAATAGCCCCACTACTCCTGAGACATCTCACATCGCAGCATTCGGTCAAAAGCGGACCTTCGCGATGACTTCTCCAATCCTGAAACCCACGCAAGTGCGTTGCTGGCCACAGGTATTGCCTCAATCGATTGGATCGCTGAACAAATGGGGTATAGCAACGGGAACATGATTCGCCAGCACTATGGAACGTTGATCAACGAGGATGGGCCTGACGTGGTGGGGATGCTGCAGTTGGCCCTAAAGCTTTCGCCGGTCACAGCTCTACACTGAACCCAGTGATACCCACCGTTCGGCAAAGCGGCCCACCGCCGTCAGGCTTGCCCAGGTGCGCAATGGCTCACGCCGCGAGCGCACCGGTACCAAGCTCGCAGTTGGGCCGCCCAGTCGGATAGACAATGTCCACTTGCTGATTTGGCCGGCAACACGGCCGACGACGGCTTGCCGGATAGCCTACTGGCTTGCTAGAGCCTTTAGCGTGTCCGATTGGATCGCCTCGCCGATCACGGTGCCAGCTCCTTACGGCGCAAGTCGGCGGCGACATCTACCGCAATAAATAGCGCCTCGACGGTGGACGGGGTCAGCGTGCGCGACGCTTGTACCCCCTCCACAAAGCCTTCGGCGCGTTCCTGGGCCAGTTCTAAAGCGCGCAAATCTGCAACACGCCCGAGGCGTGCCAGGTGACTGGCCAAATTGACACGGATCAAGTCCGGTAGGCTGACCCCGTTAAGGGAGAACACGTCGCTCATATGTTTTTCGCCGCTGTATTGACGCCCAAGCGATCCGCGCCAGTCTTCCAGACCTCGGCCAGAGTGGCTGTCATGGCCAGTTCTGTTTCGTTTGCAATCAGTTCAGCATCCCGCAAGGCCTGCGTATAACCGACGGCGTTATCGTAAGCCCGTATAGCAACAGCCTCGTCTCTAGCTGCATGTAGAGCGCTCAAACGCAAATACCAGGCTCTTTGGACCCTCTCGTTTGGTAAACCGGGCTGATCGGTGTTGACGAATACGTTGGTGACTGGCATGCCCGATTCCTAAATGTTAAGCGCAGCTTGTGCGCTAACCAGTACAAGGGGCACCGGTACGCCAGTATAGGGGGGCGTGGTTACCGCAGCCAACGAAAAAGGCCCCCGCACCGGGCGAAGGTGTGGGGGCCTTTTCAACATAAGCGGTGTTATGTCGAGCTAGGCAATACCGAAATTTCTTACTCGCTCAAAATTTGGCAGAGTCGCTTTTCAAGCGCGGATTTGAACAAGATTCGTAGATTGCATGCATCGAGATCTGAAATAGTCCCATCTAGTCGAAGCCTAAAAATCAGGTCATGCGTCCGAATCTCACGGCTCCGTGCTTCAAGTGCGCTGGGTGCGTACGCAATCCCGGCGAGCAAATGAGCCGTCACGCCCTTCGCGGGATGAACATTACTCCTGGCAACAGACATAGCTTCTTTCCCTCGGTCGCAAACGGTTGAATAAACGCTTACGAATCTGCGCTTACCTGTACTGAGTAGTGGGTCCAACACTAAGTTCATGAAGAAACGATGTGCACCCCATCTTGCCAGTAAATACGCACCAAAAAGAAGCGCCAGTCCCATGGTGGTCCCATGGAGCTATTTTTTGAACGCCAAAAACCACAAACCCCCGACTTTCTCTAGTAAAATCAGTGGTTTGCGTTTTCAGAATGTGGCGATGAAGGAGAGATTCGAACCTGCAACAAGTCAATCAGCTAAACAATTCACTCGGTATCCGCGCAATGACGGCTTCCGGCCAAAAGCAGTCAGTCGGATGTTTCTACGAAGCTAGGCGCTATTGAGCCACGTAACACACAACACGCTAACGAGTGAGTAGAGAGGACCAGCAACAGCGAGCGCACGGCCCGCCGTTGCAGAAGTGCGACAGGACTTATTTTTGCTGCACCACATTCCGGTCTAGGAAACGGTGGATTTCGCCACTGATCTCGTTCAAGTGTGTTTCCAGTGCGAAGTGCCCGGTGTCGTAGAGATGTACCTCAGCTTTGGGAATATCACGCTTGAACGCGTTCGCTCCTGCCGGGAGAAAAAACGGATCGTTCTTTCCCCAGACGGCCAACATCGGCGGCTGATATTTGCGGAAATACGCCTGGAACTCGGGGTAGCGCTTCACATTGGTAGCATAGTCTGCGAACAGGTCTAGCTGGATTTCATCGTTACCTGGTCGCGAAACGAACGCGTAATCCAAGGTGTATGTTTCAGGTGCGATACTGTCAGGGTCCGCTACGCCATGCGTGTATTGCCACTTGATTGATTCTGGTTTGAGCAGCTCGCGCAATGCGTTGCGGTTCTCGGCAGTGGGAGCGTTCCAGTAACGTTGAATCGGGTTCCAGCCCTCGCTGAGGCCTTCAACGTAAGCATTCCCGTTTTGGCTGATGATTGCGCTGATTCTATCGGGGTGTGCGACGGCCATCCGCCAGCCTACAGGCGCACCGTAGTCGAACACTTGAAGAGCGTAGCGATTCAGCGCAAGCGCTTCAGTAAATCCGTCCATGGTTTTGGCGATGTTGTCGAACGTGTATGAGTACTTCGCCCGATCAGGGCTGTCCGAGAATCCAAAACCTGGGAAGTCAGGGGCAATCACGTGGTAACGGTCCGCTAGCTTCGACATCAAGTCGCGATACATGAATGATGAGGTAGGGAATCCATGAAGCAACACGATGGTTGGCGCCGATGGGTCGCCCGCTTCCCGATAGAAGATGCGGACCCCTTTTACCTCTACAAAATGGTGTTGTACGTCGCTTGCCCTTTGGTGGCTAATGTCGGCTGCTTCCACTCCTGCGCTGGCGAGCGCTGCACTAAGGGCAGTGGCGGCTAACAAAGTCTTAATGCTCATGCAAACTCCTTGGACACTGAATGAAAAAGATAAGTGGGCTATCAAGCGGTGAGTTCATGGCTTGTCGAGCTTCAGGCGCACCAACTTGATATGGCTATATTGCCCGTTTCAATAACCCAACATAATCTGAGAACATTGGTAATCTCCCTACCAAATATTGGAATATTCCATGGACAGATTTGAGGCAATGAAGCTGCTCGTGGCGGCGATTGATGCTGGCAGCCTGACGGCAGCCGGGCGGCTAGCCGATATCCCTCTTCCCACCATCAGCAGGAAAATTTCTGACCTGGAGACGCTGATAGGTAGCCGTTTATTGATTCGGACCACGCGTAGGCTCTCGTTGACCGATGCAGGGGTGGTTTATGTGGCTGCTGCACGCCGAATATTGGAGCAGTTGGAGGTTGCCGAACGCGAAGCTGCCGGAGAATTCATTGCCCCCAAGGGCGAACTGGTCCTGACTGCGCCAATCATGTTCGGCCGGCTGCATGTGCTGCCGATCGTCAACGCGTTTTTAGGGGAGTTTTCCGAAATCAACATCCGGCTCTTGCTTTCTGATCGCAACGCTCACCTCGTTGACGACCACGTGGACATGGCAGTGCGCATTGGAACACTCGCTGATAGCGGCATGATCGCCACTCAGGTGGGGGCCATGAGAACTGTAATTTGCGCGAGTCCTAGGCTGCTGGAAGCGTATGGAAGACCTGAATGTCCCGCAGACCTGCAGAACTTGCCAACCGTGCGACTTGACGCCCCTATGCCTTTTCAATACTCAAAACATGGCGTGGCAGAATCAACGAGGCGGATGACCCCGCGCTTATCGGTGACGACCGCTGACGCAGCAGCGCAGGCCGCTATTGATGGCGTTGGAGTCGTTCAGTTATTGCACTACCAAGTCGCGGAGGCGATCAGCGAGGGACTGCTGGAGATTGTGCTGGATAACTATGAGCCTTCGTCGGCGCCTATCAACCTGATCCACATGTCACCGGGGCATATGCCCCTGAAAATGAGGCGATTTCTGGATTTTGCGATTCCTCGGTTTCGTCAACGCCTGGATCAGTAAGCTCAGCGATGGCGTGCGTAATCATTCCGATGTCATAAGACTCATATCGGGTATTTTGGCGCAGACACGCCGACGACATGGGCTAAAAGCTGGACGCTCCTAAGCTGGCTATTGTTATTTTGCCTTTGGTCGCCGGACAAGCCGTAGAACCAAAAGCCATTGCTGGAAGTTGGGCGCCCCTCTTCATGTTGATGGCTGCAATCGCGGGGATTTGTCATTTTTTTCACGAGGTGGTTAAGGACAAAATCAAGAGACTGGCCCCTCCATCACAATTACGATAACGACCAACGCCGACTGGCTCGGAAGGTCTAGGAATTATTCATGCCATTTATTTTTACCTGCGTTGTGTCCCTATTTTTTTGGACTGTTGTTTCAGCAATCACAGGAGCTGAGGAGCCTTGGGACCTGGCCAGTTACTGGACCATCATCTACCCCGCCGCGCTAGTGTTGTCCGTGATCCTTGGAGCCGTTCTAAAAAGCTCACAGTGGTCCGCAGGCGCCATCGTAATACTCTCTCAGGTCCCCGTGGTTTTGGCGACTTCTGGTACATCCCCGTTGCTAGCTGCCGGTATCATCGTTGCGGCCGTTCTCTCAATTCCGGCCATAACGCTGTCATGGCTCGCCGGCAAATTGCGCTCAGGTAAGAAAGGACGATGGACATCTACGAAGAAATGAAGGCACCGTTCCAGGAGCACCCGCGACGAGTACTGAATACACAATACAGATTGAGCCAGATAAAAAAACGGCGGCAAGCTGGACAGTACGACGTAACCACCGACTCGCTCAAATACGACTTTGAGGTCATAACGACTAATGAGACCGCACATGGCCGAGAACTGTTGAGCGGCACCACCATGCCGCCCCATAAATGGGGCTCCAGAATGGTGTACACCTTCGTCCGGTCGTCCGGTGAACCTGTGAGGTTGCATTGCGCGATTGCACTGATCCTGGCGCCTTGGCGAAAGGCGTCTGGCAAAGTCACCTTCTCGACCCCTGCCGTTCACGTTAAATAGAAAGCATCGCCCTTAAGTCATCAGTTTTGTTGAACTCGCTGCGCTACGTCGCAAAGCCACCGGCGCAAAAGTTGGGCTGCTTCACCCAGCACCACATCTTTGGCCTGCACCAAATAATAGCCCTTGCCAGTCTTTAGTACAGATTCAAAGACAAGTACGAGAAAGCCTAGTTGTACGTCTTCTTCAACCAACCAAGGGCTGGTAAGCACTAAACTTTGATCGCGGCGGGCCGCGTCGATTGCCAGCTCAGACTGGTCAAATTTGAGGCTGCTGGAGAAGCTATCGGGGGACATGCCAACCGATGATAACCATTGAGACCAGTTAGCATGAGACGTCATGCGCGACGGAGAGCGCTTTAAGTAATTGCTTTAGGGAAATAAGCTTAACAGCCTTCGGCAGGAAGCTACTCATTAGCCTGCATCAGTTCCAGAGTGATTTGATCTGGCCCGGTCACATATACAACTAGAGTTCCCTTGCGTGGGCCTGCGGGAATCGCTTGAGGCTTGCCTCTTGCTTTCCAGCCTGCTTGCTCAATGCGTTCGAGTACGGCGTATATGTCCTGCACTCTCAATGCCAAATGCGCTGAACCAATCGCTGATGCCGTAGGTGGAGTGATACCGTGGCGTTCACCCTGCGAATATTCCAGCAACTCTACTCGGCTGCCATCCGGGCCTTTGACTATCGCCGTTCGCACGCTCGGATCGGCGGTGCCGGTTACTTGCAAAATGAATGATCCGCCCATTTCCGACTGACGCTCAAGAGTGAACCCAAGTCCAATTGTCCAGAAGCGAATGGCTTCTTCCAATGAACTGACTGCGAAGCCAATATGATCGACGGCATGCACCATGTGGTTAGAATTCATCAAATGATCCTTTAAAGGTTCACGGGCCAAATAGGGAGGTGAGCTTGCGCATCCAGCTGTTACGGCCAAAACACAGAAAATAAATGTGTGAGGGGTACGCATAATCAGGCCAATCCAAGAGAAGCAACATTTGCGATTTTTAGACATTGAGTATTCCTCTGACCGGTCTTATTCTCCATTAGGCATTCAGGATATGGCTACCTCGGATATGACATTGGATAACGTAAACCAGCCATGAACCGCGCGCTTATGCCACTGTTGGCGATAGAGCAACGCGACCGGGCGATCCGCGAAACGGCGCCCCACACTCATACGAAAGGCCAACTAATCGCAAGCCTTGCCGGCCTGCTTTCCGTCAGCACTGACGGCGGCTCATGGGTAGTGCCGGCTACCCATGCCATTTGGATACCTCCCCGTGTCGCACACGCGATGATGTCACATGGCGCTTTTGCAGGAGCGATGGTCTATATCGCGGAGCAAGAGTGCGGGATCCTGCATCAAATGCCATGCACATTTAGGGTCAGCAGTTTGCTGCGCGAAGCGATAAGCCGCGCTGCGTCGTGGGGACAACCACCCCGCAACGAAATGGAGTCGCGGGTTGCAGCAGTCATCTTAGATGAAATTGCTACCTCACCCGCTGAACCCATCGGTCTGACGCACCCCAATGACCCGCGCTTGAGGCGTATCACCGATGCGATACTTGCTCAGCTTGATGACAATAGATCACTTGAGGATTGGGCTGCTTGGTCAGGTATGGCACCTAGAACACTTGCCCGGCGTCTGGTCGCTGAAACCGGTTTTAGTTTTTCTGAATGGCGACAGCGTGCGCGCACGTTGCGCGCTATTCAACTATTGGTCGAGGGGATGTCAGTGACGACAACGGCGATTGAGCTTGGCTACGAAAATATTAGTGCTTTCATTGCCATGTTCCGTCGGATAATGGGTGTTACGCCAGGACAATATGTGCGTGCGCAGACACTGATTAGCAAAGAGGCAATTTCTAGATCAAGTTGATGGGTGTAAGAACCGCTGTACCATCCAACCCGATTCTGCACGCTACAGGCTAGACCTTCAACCATGTGCTGGAACAGATGAAGAAAGAAATGCCAGCCACTTCAGGAGTCGCCAGAGCATCAGTTTTCTTTTAACTGGTGGGGCACTCACGCTGCACTCAGCTGGCGCTTGTAACTTCAACCGTGCTAGTTGCGTATTCCCCCCAATACCACCACAAGCACTCTACGAGCTGTTCGTTAGTGCATTGGCTCAGGCATAACGTTAGTGTACGCGAAGTCCATGCTTCGCCTAATTGTGCGGCGCTAAGTGCTAAGGTGCTTTTGTAGAGAGCGCTGCGCGCACCACGCGATAGCCTTGCGTACGCCGCAGTGATGTCCATTGGGAAAAGAGAACAGATTTATTTCTCTGTTCTAAACGTCCGCTTCTGGCCGATGTGGGATCTTCGTGAGAGGCAGCAGTCGATGCGTTCAATGTGAAGGACCTTGGAGCCATTTTTTGACGATAGCGTGATATGTGCCATCTTGCTTGATCCGATCCAATTCTGCCCTAAACCGTTCTACGGTTGCGTCTGGCGTAGCTGGACTGAAGGCCATGTACAGTCCTTCTTCACTTGATAGCTCGGGTAACGGCAGTGAACGCACCATCGTCATTTCAGGATCATCCCCATTCTTGCGCATAAGGTGAATGGCGTTGAGCTCATTGGAGATCCACAGCTCAACGTGATCGACCTTAAGCTTGCGGTAAGTGTTCTCGTACATGCTGCTAGACAGTAACTCTTTGCCCACCTGGAACCCGTGGGCCATCATGTACTGCTCACCAACGTCCTGTTTGACAGTCGCGATGTGATACTGACGTGCATCGTCGAGTGAATTCAGCCAAATAGGTCTTTCGGACAGACTGAACAGAAACCACCTCGTCGGTGCGATGGCTCCGACCCATTTGAAGAGATGTTCCCGCTCTTGGGTTCTTGCCATCGAATAGATCAGGACGTTGTCGGAATGTTGCGCTAAATCATAGGCGCGAGCCCAAGGCAGAATCTCAATCTTGGAGTTGAGCCCGAGACCGGCCATAACTGCTTGCACGATTTCCGTACTCAGGCCTGTGACCACTCCGTTTTCTGCCATGTTGTATGGCGGCAATTCCTCAGTGACAACCCGAATCGGCGCTGTAGCCGGATCTGAGGCGACGGAGATGCCTGAGGCAGCGAGTAAGAGGAAAGCGCACAACTGCCTTAAAAGCGGGGAGAACATTTTGCACCTGTGTACGCGCCGAATCCTGTGGGTAAGTCGGACTTCATGAACCTTAGGTATTGTCTGTCTTATAGGCATTAAGGCTCGTTCTCACCTTAGGAGTTCATCCACATGAAACCTGAGTGTTGGCTTGCACGTACCTTTGAAGGCTGTCGCTGTATGTACGCAAGGGGAGTAACAAAAACGTAGATGCTTGTTTTCATGTGTGCTGCTACCCCATCGCGAGAGAGCGTTGTTACGAGCACCCCATCCCTTGTTGCAAATATCACAAGTCGCGCGGGTTGAGCACCTACGCGCAAGATTATGCACCGTTACTCGCGGGATGAGCTAGAGGAGTGAGCTAAGTAAGCACGCCAATAACCGCACTAACCAGCGCTGCCGCCATGTTGTCTTTGTTGACTATGGCGTCGGGATGGTCTCGCTGAATGATACTGATAGGCACGCTGGCTACAACTGCATCCTGTGGTTCCTGAACCAAGCACTTACCACCAGCTGCTGCCACTGTGTTGGTGTCCCTGGACGCCGCCGCAGTCTCCGCCTGAAAGAACAACGCAAATAACGCGTGGCCCAAATACCTCCGCCGCCGTAGTGGTCGCGGTAGGGACGGCAGTTACCTGCCGCCCCCCGCTCAGATCCGTACGTGCGGAACTACCGCATACGGCTCCTGCCTTGAGTACGTGACGCGAAGCGATCCTCAGGGTAAGGATGTGCATTCCTAGCGATCCCGCGCTCAACACTGGCCCAATGGGTCGGACAGACCGGTGTACAGCTTCAGGCACTGGTTGATGCTTTGCGAGAAGCGGTTCTAGCGCAACGAGTGCATCACACGGATAGAAAAAAGGAAGATGCCATGGACGCAGTAATCCGGCTTGCCAAACTTGCCGATATCGATGCGATTTTAAGATTCGAACCAGTGTTCGGGAAAATCACTTATTGAATCGCCCCTGATTTTCTAGACGCCTTTGACTGGCTCCTTTTGGCCGATTTCTGCCTGTCGCGACCGGTTGAAACCGATATCGTCGCGACGATTCAGCCACAAAATTTTCAGCTTTTACGCAATGCGCCTCCTCTTTTGCTGTCTGTAACCCTGACTCCGCAAAAGGAAAGGCTTCATGTCGATACGCCCTCTGCTCTGCCTGCTTGCATTGCCGTTGTTCGCAGGCTGCCAGTTTTTGCCCCATACCAACTACTTTACCGCGCCCGAAAACGAGCCCAACCCTGCCTGGGTACGTATCGTCGACTACACGCAGCACGCCGAAATTTACCAGTACGAAAACGGCAAACGTTCGGGCGGCGCCGTTCGCACCGGCCCCCTGCCGTTCACCCACACACAGGACGTGGGCATGCCAAAGGCAGGGCAAGACCTTACATGGGACTATTACGAAACGCAGATCCGACCCGGTATCGAAACGCAAGTGGATCTATTCTGGGAGGGGACACGCACTCGTTCCTGCTATGTCTCGACTAAGTTCACGCCCCAAGCCGGACGCTATTACCAGTTCAGGCTGACATCCGGCTCATCAGGCAACTGTAGGTTATACGCATCACTGATCGAGCGCGACAAGGAAGGAAGCGGTTGGCATCTCACGCCAAACCCGCAGGTGACCTATAACGGCGATGGACCGACGGCCAAAACCCATTACGAGAACAGCCGCTTTGAGAACCCCAATTATCGTCCACCCGCTGATCTCTATCCGGGGATAGACGTTTACTAAACAGGTAAACGACTACAAGGAATTGAATCGCCCCGATTTTCATAGACGCTTTCAAGTTTCTAGGAAGGGCTGCTAACCCTGCGTAACTGTCCGCTTTTGGCCGAGAGTGAACACTCATAACTTTGCAGCTGGTTACAAAACACCTGCTGCTACGCTGTTGACTCCAACAGAGGAACGCCGATGCCAAACTCAGATCTACTCCCCTCCCTGCTCTCGAAGCTATACGAAAATCAATTAGCCCTTGAAGCCTCCATCATGGAGCTATCGAACTGGGTTGAGCAGCGTGGCTCTGCCGAGGTCGCAGAAAATATCCGGGGAGCGCTGCACACCATCGACGACAACGAAGAGTTCATCAAATTGACGCTCGCAGTTCTCATGGCACCGGAGTAATCGCTACTTGCAGGCCACTGACCAGAGCTGGTCCAGCTTGGTGGTGTAGCTCTGGCTCATCATCTCGCGCCGCATGCCCCAATCGGGGTTCGTAGGCACGCTGGCCGACCTTAGCGTTCCCCTTCCCCACCTGTCATTGATCTGGTCCAGTACGGTCATCACTCTGGTCGCCTCGGTCGGCTGAGACACCGCGAATAGATCATCCGTGTATTCACCTGGCTGGCACAGGTTGAGCAACATCACCTCGGCCTTGCTGTAGTTGAAGCCTGGACGGTAGATATGGTCGAGCGCATCAACCGCCGCCTTGGTGAGTAATCGCACATCGTCGGTTGGATACGGCATGTCCACCACAACCCCGTTCGCGTATTTCGCCTCGTCCGGATTGAACATGCCGGTGCGGATGCAGACCCGGACTTTCTTGCAGAGCGAGTTCTGTGCCCGGAGCTTTTCCGAGGCTCGCATCATGTAGGTGGCCACCGCCTCCTTGATCGGCGCAAGCTCGGTAAGGCGCTTTCCAAACATGCGGCTGCAGCAGATTTCCTGCTTGGGTGGGTCGGGCTCATCCAAATCGAGGCAGGAGGTGCCTGCCAGTTCCCGCGCGGTCTTTTCGATCACCACGCTGAATTTCTCGCGGAGCGTCCAGGGGTCGGACCTGGCCAAGTCCATCGCGGACTTGATGCCTAGAGCGTCCAGATGGAGCTTCATTTTTCGGCCAACACCCCAGACCTCGGCCACATCAGTATTGCGCAGCACCCAGTCCCGCTTAATCGGATCGGTGATGTTCACCACACCGCCCGTCTGCGCTTGCAGCCGCTTCGCGGTGTGGTTTGCAAGCTTGGCGAGCGTCTTAGTGTTCGCGATTCCCACGCCGACGGGGATACCGGTGCACCGCAGCACCTGGGCGCGGATCTGCCGGCCGAGAGCGTCGAGCCCGCCAATTCCGGTGAGGTCGGCGAATGCTTCGTCGATGCTGTAGATCTCGACGGCGGGCACCATCGATTCAATAAGCGTCATCACGCGCTCGCTCATGTCGCCGTAGAGCGCATAGTTCGAGGAAAACGGGATGATTCCGTGTTGCTTGAGCTTGTGCTTGATCTGGAAATACGGCTCGCCCATCTTGATAAAGGGCTTGGCGTCGTAGCTTCGAGCAATAACGCAGCCGTCGTTGTTGCTCAGCACTACAATCGGCGTTTTGGCGAGATCTGGACGGAACACACGCTCGCAACTGGCATAGAAACTGTTGCAGTCGATCAGGGCGAAGACTGGGGAGTTAGACATGGCTGCGGACTGTGCTCGTGATCACACCCCAGATCGATAGCTCGTCGCCTTCCAGTACATAGCGCGCCGGGTACTTCGGGTTTTCGGACAGTAAGATCACTTCCTTTCCGCGCTTGCAGAGGCGCTTGCACATGGGGTCGTTGTTTAGGAGGGCCACCACAATGTGGCCGTGTGCAGGCTCAATTGAGCGATCCACCACCGCCAGATCACCCTCGAATATCCCAGCGCCCTGCATGCTCTCACCTGTGATCATCACCAGGTAAACATGGGGCGCCCTGATGTTAAGCACTTCATCCAGAGAAATATGCTGCTCAATGTGATCGGCCGCAGGCGATGGAAAACCAGCCGGTACATGAAACGAGCAAAGAGGCAGTTTTGCGCCTCCTTCAGCTATTGGACCCAGGATGTTGAAGCTCATGGCGGTGCCTTATGCGGATACTGTACGAATATACAGTTAACTTTGTAAGCGGCTTGCGGTCAATTTCTCTATGGGGGATTTCGACAGGCGGAGGCGTATCTATGTGCGGTCGATTCGTGCAGTACGAGGGAATGGCGATCTACATAGAGGAATTGAGCCCTCAGATCGAATTGTTCAGTGGCTACGATGCACAGCCGATCAATCGGTTTAACGTGGCGCCCACGACGCGTGTGCATCTGCTGCACAGCAAAGAGGATGAGTTGCACATTGACGCTGTGCAATGGGGGTGGGCGCCGTTCTGGGCGAAAGGAAAGCGCCCTGATCCGATAAATGCTCGGGTCGAAACCGTGACCACTGGCAAGTTCTTCAAACAGCTTTGGCCAACTGGCCGCGCGATTGTACCCAGCGAAGGCTGGTATGAATGGGTTAAAGACCCGGACGACCCGAAAAAGAAACAGCCCTACTTCATCCGACTGAAAAGCAGAAAGCCGATGTTCTTTGGAGCCTTGGCTCAAGTAAACCCAGGTCTTGAACCGCATGAGGGCGACGGCTTCGTCATCATCACTGCTGCCAGTGACCAAGGCATGGTGGACATACATGACCGTCGGCCACTGGTACTTGCCCCGAAACACGCCAATGAATGGCTTGATCCAGATCTTTCACCGGCACGCGCAGAGGAAATCGCGAAAGAGCTGTGTCAGCCGACCGAAGAGTTTGAGTGGTTTCAGGTTGGGAGGGCTGTTGGCAATGTCAGGAACCAGGGATCGGAGCTTATCGAGCCGTATCCATCAACTGAAAAACCACATGACGAA
Source organism: Pseudomonas sp. Irchel 3H9 (assembly GCF_900187495.1). NCBI lineage: Bacteria > Pseudomonadati > Pseudomonadota > Gammaproteobacteria > Pseudomonadales > Pseudomonadaceae > Pseudomonas > Pseudomonas sp. Irchel 3H9. The sequence continues at coordinate 1,141,097 of NZ_FYDK01000002.1, forward strand.
CACAACGGCTGAGACCCAGCCGAGAGTGAGCAGGAATGAAATGCCTGCAAGCCGCTTATCCATTGTTCCCTGCCCATATCCAATGATATCGGAGTGTTCTGCTGTGCGCTGTGCCTGTAATCGCTGGCACATAGCATGGCACGTCCCGGACGTCGCGCTACCAAAACGGGCCAAATTCAGCAGACAGACTGCATACGCATTTACTTAGCGCGCAATTATTTAGCGCCTCTATCATTCCAATGCATTCTTTTGCGTTCCTCGTTTCAGCCTTAAGCCTGCAAGCTGTAAATGGAATTCACTGTGCCGCATGAAAAGGCTGCCTTTGTTCGTGATCAGCAAAATGACGTGGAAATGCCACGCCACCAAATCCGGCCTTCGGAGGCCTATATGAAATTGAGATCCTTAAGTATCGCGCGAAGAGCCTTCGTCTGTTTTGGCCTAATCACATTCCTGCTAATCAGCTTGGCAGGCTTCTCTTATCTTCAAATTGATCGGCTGCGTGCTACAGAGCAGAACATTGAGCAAAACTCCCTCCCAAGTATCCAAGTCATTGACGACATCCAGATCGCCCTCCTTCACGCCCGCCTTGAAAGTATCCGCATGCTCTCAAGCACCACGAGAGATGTGCACGATTTCTCACTGTCAAAGGTCGAAGAATCTATGCAGACACTTCAGGTAAAAACTGATTTTTATCGTGCACATTTAATGTCTGGTGAGCAGGACGAAATCCAGTTCGCGAAGGCTAACCAGGCTATGCATGCGTACATCGAAGGTCTCAAAAAAGTAATCGCTTTAGATTCATCCGATCATGATCAGGCTGTCATTTTTGCCAACACAGAGCAGGCAAATAGAGCCAACACCTATCAAGAGCAGCTGACGCTTCTGCGAGACCAAAATACACGCCAAGCCGAGGTATCTGGGGTCGACGCGACCGACGTATATAACCATAGCGTCAAAGTTTTGATAGCGGTGCTAATCGTGGCATTTATCTTAACTATAGCGCTGGCGATTTTGTTCACTAACAGCATCACTATTCCAATCAGCTCATCACTAAAATTGGCGGAGAATATCGCTGCTGGCGACCTTACTCATGATCTTGAAGTAACAGGTTCAGATGAAGCTTCGCGCTTGATGCATGCATTGAATCTGATGCAGAAAAATTTGCGACACACAATTCTAGAAATCTCGGGAGCTTCATCCCAACTGAGCACTGCTGCCGTCGAAATGACGTCGATCACTGAAAGCGCTGATCGCACACTTCAGCAGCAGAACAGTGAGATAGAGCAAGCTGCTACCGCAGTAACTGAAATGAGTGCGGCGGTTGAAGAGGTTGCAAGAAACGCCAACTCCACGTCTGAAGCAGCGATGCAGTCGAGCATGGCTGCAGATCTCGGCAATCAAAAAGTCACTGAAACTTTGACGGCGATGCGTGGCTTGACGGGTTTGGTTGAAGTGTCATCAGATCAGGTGAGAGAACTTGCAGGCCAAGCGCAAGACATTAGCAAAGTTCTGAGTGTGATTAGGGCGATTGCTGAGCAAACCAACTTGCTAGCTTTGAACGCCGCAATTGAAGCGGCTCGTGCAGGAGAACAGGGTCGCGGTTTCGCCGTAGTCGCAGATGAAGTTCGAGCGCTGGCGCACCGAACGCAAACATCGACGCAAGAAATTGAACAGATGATATCCACGATTCAAGCAGGCTCATCTGCCGCGGTCGAATCAATGAAAAAAAGCACATCCGAGGTTTATAGCACGCGAGACACTGCGGAACAGGCGGGCCAGTCGCTGCGTCAAATCATTGATTCCGCGCTCGAAATTAACGATAGGAATATCCAGATTGCAACCGCTTCTGAGGAACAGGCTCACGTGGCGCGGGATGTCGATCGCAGCCTGATAAGCATCCGCGACCTTGCAGTGCAGAGCAGTGAAGGCACTCGGCAAACGCTTACAGCCAGCAACGAACTTTCTCGTCTGGCCGTCAACCTAAACGATTTAGTTCTTCGATTCAGAACATAGGAAATGGGTCAGCCAACTCTAGCTTTGTTGCCCAATCTCTCATAAGCCAATACGGCACGCCCAGCTAAACACAGCATAGGTGGAATATGGTTAGCCCTGAAATCACCTTGCACTCTATGCTCAGTTTAGATGAACGATCAGCTTTGGCTGAAATTGAGGCGATCTCCAGCATTTTAAAACTCGTAACACGTCTTACGGGAATGCGATTTGCTGGGGTCGCGAAGTTCACCGAAACAGACTGGGTGGTCTGCTCAGCTCACGACCCGTTGCATATGGGGATAGAGGCAGGTGACACGCTAGAGCTGGAAATCACGCTCTGCAGCGAGCTCAGGAGAGACCCTAAGGCACTATTTATTCCTAAAATCAGCGAAGACGGTAGATACTCCAGTCGTGCAGTGGTTAAACGGTATGCGATAGAAACTTATGCTGGTGTTCCTATCTTCCTTCCCGATGGTAGGTTATATGGTGCTCTATGCGCCCTAGATTCGCGTTCGATACTATTTGAAGACCCGGAGCTGGAAGAAACTTTAGCTTTATTTGCAACGTTGATAGGGTGCGTTTTTTTCACTAACCCGCTGCTGAATGAGTCCGAATAACACGGCTTATCTCATGCGAACTATTCAATTTCAATGAGATTGGTTTATAGCTCGGACGTAATATTGGCATGCTCGTAATGCTATCAACCCATTATCACCTTCATCGGTTATGGCGATAATTCTTTGAGCATGCGCTTGGTCAAGTTGGGCTCGACGGGTTGCATGAACCACGCTGAAGGCGCCGGGGGCGGAAGGCACGTCGCAGCCACTGGCTGGATCCTCGAGGAGGACTGACAGCCGGACATCAGCAGTGGCAAGGCGATCGCGCATGCGAGCCTGATCACGTTGGGCATCGGATAATTCCTTTATGTGTTTTTGGTCCTGCGCGGCCAGTTGCCGCTCAGTGGCCAGGCGTTTGTCCTGCTGGGTTCTGGCCTGGGCAGCGGCGGCATTGCTGATCGCCGCCATGTCATCCTTATGCAAGCCGGCCTGCTCAGCGAGTTTCTTGCCCATTCGCCAGTCCTGCACCTGCCAGGTGACGCCGGCGGCGCTGGCCATTAGCACCAGGATCAGCAGCACCAGCCCGGCCAGCTTCTGCACGGGCGTCATCACGGCACATCCTTGAAGAAGACGTGGTGCCCAAGGCGAAGCGCCTGCTTGGCCCTCGCCGCCCAGGCCGGCGCCTTGGGCATCGTGGTTGCGTAGTAGTGCGTGGCGCCGCCAGTTGGGTCCGGTACAGAGCCAGACATAACTTGGTCAGCAGCGCGCTGGGCCTGGGCGAACTGAGCAGCCGGGATCGGTTTAGCGCCGCTGAGGTAGGCATAGTTCGGGTCGTTCTGGTTCCAGCAGCTGAACTGCCATGGCTTCATGCACACGCCCGCGTAGCCCTCCCCCCACCAAGACTTGTCCTTGCCGTCGAACACACGGTTGCGGATGGTCCAGGCCACAGCGACTTGGCCTTCCAGCCCTTCGCCGCGCGCCTCGCCCCATAACGTGCGAGCCAGGATGTCCCGGTCTTTTTCGGAATTGGTCATACTTTTCTCCAGGCAATAAAAAACCCGCTTATGGCGGGTGGGGGTGTTGCGCCATCACTCAGTTGAGCGGAGCGGGTGCAAGACGTGAGATCGTCGCCCGTGCAACGGTGCGCGCCGTGGCAATTTCGCTAGGAATGGGCGTGCCATCCTCAAGCAGCGCAAAGGCGTGCCAGTTGGTTTCGCGCAGGTAAGCACGCGCCTGCTCAAGATCCAATTGGTCCGCAACGTCCTGAGCTGTTTTCACCGGCTCAAGCTTGGATAGATCCACCATCTTCAGGCACCTCCAATAATTCGCTCGGTTCGACAGCCGCAAGGGCCGCAGGTGGCGCGGTATCGGGAAAATTTACTGGGCCGCTGCGCGCGTCCAAGATTATTGGTTCCGCCGGGTTTCGGAACTCTTCAGGACTTTCCCAGGTAACAGGGAGACGGAGAGTGAAGTGCAGTGTCTTGCCTATACGCTCCACGTAATCCGACTCGACAAAAAACTTATTGCCGACGGCGCTGCCTGGCAGGCGGTAACCACTTGGAATGCCGGAGAGGTCGATAGCCTCGCCATTGATAGTGATAACGTCGCCCTGCACGCTGGCCTCCAGCGTTTCGTCCATGAGCGCTGCCCAAAGTTTGATCTTCATTTCCAAGTACCCCGCACCGATACGTTTATTTCAAATGCCTGGGCGGTTGCACCGTTCCTGACCGCGTACAGTACTGAACTAGTCGACGCTGCCCTCTGGAAAACTACGCCATACGAGTCACCCGTAGATTGGGCGTTACAGGTCAGTCCCGGCATCATGTTTGCGGTGTTGAGAAACGTGACAGGCAAGGTCAGAGTTTGGTATCCAAAACTGTTGGCTGCCTGACTTGCTAAGGCCATCTTTCCGGTTACACACATCGTGCCGTTAGCAAACTTTTCAACACGGAAGCCGCTAACCACCGCGCTGGAGATGACTCCACCCGCATCTGACTGCGGGTCATTGGTCATATTGAAGCCAGTAACGTAAGGAACCCATCCGTTCCAGTCAGCCGCAGCAGCAGTAGGGTTAGCTACTTTGGCACTCCGTTGCCAAAGAGCATTACCGTAAATTGGACGAACTTCCTGGTATGGGTAGAGACCTCTCCCCTTAACGGAAATCAAGTGCGCGGGGACAATTGGGGCATTCGTCGGGGCAGCGCCGGAACCGTAGAAGTACTCACCGGGCTGGGTAAGAGTGTTGTAATCCTGCCCCGGCGTGATTGGTAGAGCATCCCCAAGACCCAGCCACCCGGGAATCAGTAGCCGTCCTGCAGTGCGATCTGTAAGTGAGGTTGCGGGAACCAGGGCTAATTCTGCCTGCATAGCTGCGGTATCGCTCCGGGCAAGAAGTGCGCGGGCTTTGCTTGTGATTACTGCAAGGGATAGAGCCCCCGCCCCAGTAAAGTACGGGAGGCGATCAGCGGCACCAACAAGGGTCGACAAGGCAGTAAGGTTGTTGTTCTTGTCCTGCTTAGTTTCAGGAATTGTTGCAATAACTTTTGTTGCTGCGCGCAACTGGTCTGCGGAATCTTTGTTATAGCCCTGCACGGGCATTACGGCGTAGATACCGCTACCGAGGGTGGGCCCCAGATAATTGGTGGCAATAGATAGCGCCGTGTCGCTTGCGATGTTGTTGATCTCGTACCACGCACCATCTGGCCCACGAAATCCATCGCCTACACGAGCATTGGCGATAAAGGCCGTACCCGTACCGATAACAGCGGTCGAGCCATTCGTGACGGCAACAGTGCCTGCCCTATACCAACCCATAATTTTCTCCAGGCAATAAAAAACCGCACATGGCGGCTATAGAGTTCTACTAATTATTCCAGCAGCTAAGAGATTGGCTTAGCGAAAACAACAGGAATATAAAGTGATGTTGTCAAATCAACTCCCACAGATTGAATTACAAGTCTGTCGTTCTGGTAATCCCAAACAGCATACATATTGCCTTGCCGGGAAGTGCCGCCAGCAATATCCATTGCAATATTATTGAGTAGCATATAATCCCCGGACGCTAGACTCGATGCGGCAGTCCAGCTCAGGCGATTAGTCCCTTGCCCAGTGGAGGATGAGCCGAGATAGGTCCATCCGGTTATCGTTCTCGTAAACTGTGCGCAGGGAGTACCGCTGTCAAATAGAAGCTCTGTTGACCCATCCCAAATTCGGAATCCAAACTTTGCAGTTGGTTCTGACTTGAAGGCAGCGGCAAACCAATTTCCAGAAGTCCCCTGACCCACAATCCCCGAAAAAGAAAATCCCGTCCAAGCTCCAGCCGATCCCTGCACTACACAAAAACATAGAGTTACCGATAGGTTCGGTCTGACAAAAACTAAGGGTGGCTCACTTGTTGTAATTGGTTTAGAGAATGGTACGTAGACACCAGATCCGTTACCGCTCCACGCCCCCTTCTCCAGAACAACAAGCCTCGCAAACTCAGAATCAAGGGTAACGACGTCGCTGTTGTTTGTGAACGTTACACCAAACGTCATTAGCGATACCTCATGACCAAAAGACGTTGAGGAGAAAGCCCAAGAGGACCGCTCGATCTTGCTGGATTGCCGAAGTAGATGACCACTCCGTCCACCCCTACGACTGGGGTGTATTGAATCGCGTAGTAGCTCTGTCCGGACGTGTCGTAAGCAGCGACCGGAACGCAGACAGCGGTGTGTGTGGCCGGGTTTACACCCGGAATAGATATGTAGCGAGTTCTCCCTGGGGCTGGAACGCCCACCTGCACAATTTCCGAGTAAACAATCCGGACAGTGAATGAGTTTTCATCCAGTTCAAGCAGGCCGGTCGGCCCCCAGACTCTTGCCCCGTAGTTCATGCGGAAAGGTCTCCCCACTGGTAGCGCTTGATATCGTTCTCGTCATAAACCTTGCCGCCACGATTGTTGATCGTCTGGCGACCGCCAACGCCCAACGTGCTGTTAAGCTCAAACTCGCCAGTGACGAAGTTGATCATCAGCCCGGTTTTTCCTGGCTCGTAGTTCGCCGATTGGATGCTCTGCGTAAGCTTTGCTACGCCAATCGAAGCATCCTGGATGAAAGCCGAGTTAATGAACACCTGACCGCCCTGCACAGCAAACGGAACCGAGATCGCGCCGCCGGCGATAGTGTTGACGATGGCGAACCGGTCCGCGCTGACCAGAAACTGGCTTTGCAAGCCCGCTGGGCCGTTCTCAATGCCTAGCGCCACCCCGGCGGTGATGTACTGCCCGGTCGCGGAGTTGTATTGCATCTTCACCGACCAGGACAGGTTCACCTTGTCGGCGATATTGCTGACGATCTGGGACTGCGTCTGAATGTCGGAGGTGTTCCCCTCGACATCCGTGTGCAGCTGCTGGATAGCCTGGGCTGTAGCCTCGCGATCCGTGGCCACGACACTTTCCAGGTCGGTCACGGTACCAGCGACGTCGCCCACCGACGCGGTGAGTTCGGCCTGACGCTGCACCATGGCTTCGTTCTGCGAGGCGCGAGTCTTAACCTCCTCCAGGAAGCTGGCCGTAGCGTTGTAGCCTTGGAGCGCGTCGATCTGGTCGCCCTCCCCGTTATCGTCCCGGAAAGACGCCTGCAACGCCTGAAGGCTCGACGCTGAAGCCGTCACCACGCCGCCGAGCTTGGTGATATCGGTGGTGTTGGTGGAGACCTGCAGTGCCAGACCGTTCGCCGTCTCTACCGACTGGCCAACATCCAGCCAGTAGGTGGCATTCGGTGGCGGCTTGTTGGTCGGCACAGCCTGAGCGGCTTGGTAGATCCGCCCCCCTACCACCACCATCTGGCCTTTGAGGTAGGTGACGTCCTTGTTGTACCCCTTCAGCCCTCCCAAAGCGGTGATCTGATCTTGCAGGCCAGGGATCTTGTCGATCTCGCCAATGATGTCTTGGCCAAGCTCCGTGCGGCCGACCTGGCCCTTGATCAACTCCAGCACCGGAGCAGCATTCGAGCTGGCTTGCCCCATCACACCTTTGCCAACCGGGTAGAACGGCCCCACGTTGCCGGTGCGGTCCACCAGGCGCGCCCAGAAGAACAGGGTTGCGCCAGCCAACAGTGACTGCATGCGGTAGTCGGCCTGCGGATGCGCCAGGTCGGCAAGCTTGGTGGCCAACGACAAGTCATTGGCCGGCCCATACCAGAGCTCGGTGCGCTGGGTGTCCTCTGCACCTGGTGGGAAGCCCCACTTGATGCTGATGCCGAACAGTTCGCTGGTGGTGCGCAGGAACGCAACCGCCGGCGGTAAGCCAACCTTCCCTTCCAGGTTGGTCAGGTTGGAGCTCTTCCAGATCGAGGAGATCTCGAAGGCGCTCACCGACCGAACCCGGGCCAGATAGGCGCCCGAGTAAATGCCGGTGACGTCAACGCTCGTCGCGCCAGTGCGCTGCAGCTTGATCCAGTTGCCGCTGTCCTTCCGCCACTCCACTTCATACGCGACCGCGCCGTTCACGGCGGGCCACGAGATGTTCATGGTGCTAATCGCCAGACCCTGGTCCACCGAGTAGTTCGACGTGATGGTGACGCTCGCCGGCGCCGGAACGACAGTGATAGGCACAACACTGATAGGCCGCTCTTCCAGCCGGGCACCGGTATCGATGTGATCGAACTTGCTCGGGTCGTACTGAACGGCCGATATTTCAAACACGCCAGGCTCTGGCCGCGCCACGCTCACCACCCGATAAAGCGGTATGGCCAGGTCGTCAGCATCGAGCGCCCACACCAGTTCGCGCTCTGGCGTAACGGAGTAAGCCACCGTGACGGTGACCTGCCGGCCGCTGACCAGTTGCACGGTACGGCCCTCACACTTGCCGTCTGGCAGGTTGAGGATCAGCCGGTCACCGGGTTTGGCCTGTGTGTCGCGGTCCAGGGTGATGACCTTGCCATTAACCGCCGAGATGCGCCCGCCCACCGGCCGGCCCGCAAGTAATTCGTCAGCGATCGGGATCACGTAGCCAGGCAGCGGAATGCGTCCATCGAGGCCGACCTTGAAGGTAACGGCCCGATCCTTCGAGTTGGTAAGCAGCGCCCACTTGCCGCGGCGCTGCGCCTCGGATTCACGGGTGCAACCAATGGCGCTGATCTCCAGCGGGTTGTCGCCGTAGCGCCGCTGCAGCTTGGCATCGGTCACAGCTGTGACATCGGTGTCGTAGTTATTCAGCGGGTTGTCGTAGCTAATCAGCGCCCGAGTGTAGCGGGTGCGCTCCGACGCACTGGAGTAAGTGAACTTGCCGTCGATGACGTTCGCCCGGGTGTAGGCGAAGTCGAAGTCAGTGGCGCGCGGCATATCCGCGAGTGTGAACACCTGGCCTTGGGCCCAGTAGGTCATGCCCCGGTAGATCGCGGAGATATCGCGCAGCAGCGACCAGGCGTCGGCCTTGCTCTGCAGGTTCAAGTTGCAGATGAAGCGCGGCTCCTGGCCACCCTTCCCGTCTGGCACCAACTGGTCGCAGTACTGCGAGATGCGGTAAAGCTCCCACTTGTCGACCATCCAGGGTTTGATGCGGCGTCCAAGGCCGAAACGGTCGCTCAGGGTAATACCATACGTAGCCCAAACCGGGTTGTTGGTGTAGGCCTCTTTTAGTGTTCCGTCCCAAATTCCGCTGTACGTGCGCGACACTGGATCGTAATTGCTGGGCACCTGCCACTTACGACCTTTGCAATGCACGGTAACGGCGGGAATGCTGCGAAACTGCTCGGCAGAAAACTCGATGTACAGCAGCGCGGTGTTCGGGTAACGAATCTTGGCGTCGATCACCTCGGTGAATCCGGCGATCTGCATAGTGTCGGAGATTTTGTTGTTGTTCTGGTTGACGGTCAGGCGCGTAATTTTCATCAACCAGCCAGTAGTCGCCTTTGGAAGATCAATGCGGCGTGTGCGCTCATAAAGACTGGCCTTCTTCCCTTCGACAGCTTCGCTAAGCACCTGCTGATAGGCGCCGCCATCAGTGGCCAACTCAACCTTGTATTCGATCCGGTAGCCATCAATATTGCCGCTGGCATCTACGGACTGGAGTGCTGGCCAGGCAAAGCGCACACGTACAGCGGAAAGCTGAGTGTTGCTGATAGCTCGAACCCACGGCATTCCGCTGCGCAACTCGGTACTGATAGTGGTTTCGTTCTCAACTGACGGAATGCCCTGAATATAGGTCTGGTCCACCGCCCCGGTGCGCCATTCCCACTTCACGTTTGGGAAGTTCATGTTGCCCTGGGGGTCTTGCAGCGGGGTGTTGTCCAGGTAGATGTCACGCGCAGTCGGCGTGCCTTCGAACTCACCCTCACCAATAGCGATGAGCATCTTGGCAATGGCGACAGAGCGAAGACTGTCCGGAGCTTCCGTCGGCGTTTTAGGCTTGTTTTCGCCGCCCTTGGCGCCGTGGATGTCAATCTTGCGTACTGCGCCCATGCTTTTCTCCAGGCAATAAAAAACCGCCTCATGGGCGGCTGCGGTCTGCGGAAATAAACTACATCTGGTCTTCGGCGTAGATGGAGGCGCTAATAATAGCTCCACCCCAACGGCGCTCGCCGATGCAGAGCGGCACCGGGTTACCCGATGCCGTGGTGTTCTTGGCGCTGCCGAAGGCGTAGCCGGGTGTGTTCTCGGGCGCAGCGTTGGTCTTGAGGCCGCCGGCCTGCGGGCTGAGCATCTGGATAACGCCGCCCAGCACCATCGATCCGCCCATCATGATCAGCGCGGAACCGAAGGGTGCTCCCGCGCCAAACGTGCCGCCAGTAATGACAAGACCGACAACGATCAGCACGGCTCCAATGATGGTTTGCAGCGCCCCGCCGCGTTTATTGCCGGTGATGATCGGGGCAATTCGAATATCGCCGCCGCCCGCGAACACAAGCTCATTTTCTGCCAGGTTCGTCTTTCCTCGGAAGACGGCAAATTCAATGCCTCGTGATTTGGCGTTCGACAGGAAGCGTTCAAATCCGGGGATCTGGACGCACAGCGCCTTTATCGCCTCTGCAGGCGACTTCACAGCCATGCGGAAGGACCGGCCAAACTGTCGAAGTTGACCGTAAAGTAGGATCGTGGTCATGGGCTGATAATTGATGGCGAGTGCTGCCATTGACTTTTCTCCGGACAATAAAAAAGCCCGCCGAAGCGAGCCTTTGATGAGGTGGTGCGGACTATAGGCAGCCTTGCAGCGCTGCCAATCGCTTATTCGCAATCCAGTTTCCGACCACCACGTAATACTTTGCTTCGGCCCCTGAGCCTTTAGGCTGGATGTCTACGAAGTACTGGGATCCCTCGGTGAACACGGTGTAACCCGTATCGCGGCCAGGCTGAAGAGTTGCGCCAGGCGTGCCGCCGAAGATCGACTGGTTCTGCCATTCGTACTGGACGCATTTGGCGAGCGCGGCGTCCGGTTTTTTGGAAGTGAGAACCTTGTATGGGCCAGATTGGCGAGCCTCGTTCATGGTTGGCGCCATACACCCCGCCAACATCACCACCGCTACCGCAGCTATCAAAATCCGCATGTCGTTCCCTCTATAATTTCAAATGAAGCCATGACTGACGCGCCTTTAGCTCAAAGGGAACTCATCTTCGTGGGAAGCGATGTAAATGAGCACAGGATTGATTCGCCGCATATCTGCCTGAAACGCTGCGTGTTCTTCAGCTGTTGCAGAAGCCTGGGCGATCGCGCCATTTTGATTGAACGATTTTTGCCATGTCTGCTGTTTGAGCCTGAAATCATTCCATGCTTTTTCAAACGCTACGCAATTGGCTTTGCTCTTGGTCGCCTTATGCTCGGCAACGCATTTCTCTCCGAAATCAGCCGCGATGTCTGCAGCTTCGGCCATTGCTTTGAAGTTATCGCTGACCACATCCGCCATCGCAAACGAAGAAAAAAACCCTAACAACACAGCCACGATCACTTTAGACATTCGCTCACTTCCCTGAGAAAGCTCAACTGTACACTAGGGGTGCGTGAAACAAAAAAGCCTGGTGCTTGGCTGGGCCTTCTCTATTAGGTTTGGCGGGACTGTAGCACTGAGGGGGAGATGCAAAAAGCCCAGCGCGGGGCTGGGCTGCCAGATCTGCCATCGACTTTCTCGGAAACCTGCTACTTCAAAATCTCATACCAGATCTGGGCATTAACCAGCATTCTGACGGCGTTAACTTTATCGATCGCATACTGCGGGGCTGTCTCCCAAGGTAGCGAACTGACTGTAAAAACAAGCAGCGGCTCCCCCGTGCCGCGCTCAAGAACAAGTCGAGCTTTAATCGACGTGAACTCAGGCTTGGCATTCAACGTATCGCGCATATTCAGGCGCTGCATTGGCGGAAGCTGACTCCAGGCAACAAACTCTTTAATCGGCTCCAGCCCAGCTGGAAATGTGTCGCGATGTAAGGTATTACCAAACGTCTTTAAAATTTGCCCCATGTCATCGGTGAAGTCGAGCCATTGATTGTTATCGGCTATCCGTGCGGGCAGCATTCTATTCCGAAAATTGGGATTAGAACTCAGCATGCCTGACTCACCATCAAAGCGACTGTACTGAATGTCCGTTCGATTGAACTCATAAAAGCGCAGAGTTGCGTACTTGTCGAAAGTCGACACAGCTGAACAGCCAGGCAGCAGGAGCGTGGGAATAGTTAGCCACAGAGCTATCAAGATTTTACGCATTGGGCATCCTTGCGATTCGGGTGGAAATAGAAGCTTGGACTCCAAGCACTGTACCCCGGACCTGGCCAGGCATCCAGCGTGGATGGAATGCCAGTGGCGGGGCAATGGCTTGGCGTAGTAGCGTTGCGCCTCTACGGCCCAGCCGGATGAACGTGCAGCGGAGCAGAGAAATGGATTTTGTAGAACGCTTGAACGCAATGTCAGCGAAGGTTAATCAGCTAGCATCGACAATTCAAACTGAGGAAGCAACAAAGACTGCTTTCGTAATGCCGTTCATTCATACCGTGCTGGGCTACGATGTGTTCGACCCCTCCGAAGTCGTTCCGGAATACGTGTGCGATGTCGGCACGAAAAAAGGGGAAAAGATCGATTACGCGATTTTGAAGGGTGGCCAGATACAGATTTTGATCGAAACGAAAAAAGTCGGCGAGCCGCTCAATATCAACCATGCGAGCCAGCTCTTCCGCTACTTCCACGTTACGACTGCGCGAATTTCCATCCTCACAAATGGCAGATTTTATCGGTTCTATACCGATCTCGATGCTCCAAACAAAATGGACGAGAAGCCATTTCTTGAGATCGACCTGCTCAACATCGATGAGCATGTCATCCCCGAGCTTCAAAAACTGACAAAATCCGCTTTCGACGTTGATTCGATCATTAATGCCGCTGGCGAACTGAAGTATGTGGGAAACATCAAAAAGGAAATGGCCAAGCAGTTCACCCAGCCTGATGATGACTTCGTTCGTTTCTTCGCATCGCGAGTCTACGAAGGAGTAATCACCCAGAAAGTTCGAGATCAATTTGCTCAACTCACAAGGAAGGCGGCTTCCCAGTTTCTCAGTGACCAGATCAACGACAGGCTTAAGTCAGCGATGAGTAAAGCCACGTTTCCCACGCTAGCTGAATCGGTCGTAGCCGAAAATCAGGCTGATGCACAAGAAGAGCCTGAGGATCGCATTCTGACGACGATGGAGGAGCTTGAAGGGTTCCATATTATCAAAGCGATTGTTCGGACTGTTATAGATGCAAAGCGCATAGCTAGCAGAGACACACAGAGCTACTTCGGTATCCTCCTAGACGACAATAATCGAAAACCTATCGCCAGGCTTCACTTCAATCGCAGTCAAAAATATCTGGGAATTTTCGACAAAGACAAAGTCGAAACGCGCCACCCTATCAACTCGCTGGACGAGATCTATGAGTTTTCAGCCTCGCTGAAAGAAACTATCTCTTTTTACGAGGAGGCCTAAAAAGGATTTCCCCAGTCCTACGCCTGCAAGCCCAAGGACTGGGGTTGCGCCAATATCGGCGCGTTTATGACCTGGAGGTCAACATGGCTACACCCGTAAGCTCTACTGAGGCAGGGATCATCGCAGCGTTTGGCGCAATATCGCTTTACTTGCGCTCTCGCCCAGACTACGACGCAGCAGAGCTGCAGAAGTACGTCAATTTCTTCAAAAACACCCGGCAGCCATCGGCTGATTCTGGCGGCTTCAATCTTGCGCTCGACGCTGTTGGTGGTGACCTCAGCAATGTTGAAGAGGCTATCAAAAATGGCGTAGGGGCCAGGCCTCTTTAATCGACCGGCGCATTGTCGCCGATTACAGCGCCGGCAATGCGCACTTTCCCATCTTCAGTTACTTCAAACGGCTGAGTCATATCCTTCTCCTGCGGCCATGCCGCGTCATGTTGGTTGTATTGAGTCTTTGTGCCTGAGCATCAGGCGTATCCGGTCATGCCAGGGGCCGCCGAAGACGATTATTTCCGACGGCCTTCCGTACAGGTGGTGCAGCAGGAACGGGCCTGGACCGAACACACCTGAATCCTCACCAGGCAACGACGGATCGACGCCAAGGTAAATGCCAGCGTGGTTCGGGTGAGCTGTCCGGCCAACCTGCATAACGATCATGTCACCGCGCTGAGGTTGGTCGACACGCTCAAAACCCGCCGCCTCATAGTGCTGCTCGTACAAGCTTGCGTTCTCCGCACTCTCCCACCATCCATCGGTGCGCTGGAAGGCTTCGAACTCTAAACCCCATTCACGCGAGTACCAGTCAGCGCAGACCTGCCAGCAGTCCCAGGCCCCATGCACAAACGGGCGCTTGAGCAGCGGCGTGCTGCCCGCTGGCGTGATCGTGCGCATGTCGCCCTCCGGCCAAGACAGGATGTGCCAGGGCAAGGCCGTGGCCTCGCACATGGCCAAGTCATGCGGTGACGGCCTGCTGGTTGCGTCCGGGTGCGAGTGAACGATGCCGATCACTTCGCCCAAGTCCTCGGCCGCGGCGTAGTCCTCAGGATCAAGCCGGAACTCTTCGTTAGGCTCCGTGGCGATGTTCCGGCACGGGAAATACTTCTGCGCTCGTCGGACGGCAATCAACAGGCCGCAGCATTCGCGCGGGTACTCGGCCGCCGCATGCGCCTGGATGGCCGCAATGATGTGCTTGCGCATGGTCAACTCCGGGCAATCAGGGAAACGGCAGGGAATCCACCGAAGGACAGTTCGTTGTTCTCGCCGAAGCGCAACTTGCAGGATGAAAGGCAGCCCTTGCACTGATCCTTGGCAGGGTCGTCAGTGGAGCTGTCCTCGTCGTCGAACATGGCTGCGCCGGAGTAGCCGCAGTCCGGCCCCCGGTAACCGTTGGTCATGGCCCAGTGGCACAGCGTCGTCATCTGTCGGCCGGGCAAACCGTGGTTGTCGATCTCACCCGGGGAAGACAGCTCCCAGACCACCGCCTCACCATCCTCGCTGGTTTTCTGGTCGATGTACCAGATCTCCAGAGCTTCCTGTGTCGGGTCAGCAGTTGGGTTGCCGTCAGGGTAGTTCGCCGCGTCCAGGTACTGGGCCAGCGTCTCACGGACCGTCAGCTTGAACTTCAGCATGTCCTCAAAGGCCAGGCACAACGCCGTGACGCGCCCGTTGACGTTGCCGGCGGCGAAAGTCGGCCGAGAGGCGGTGCCGTCACTGCTCGAGGAAATGCCCTCAATCTGCACCGGCCATGCCGCATACTCCTGGCCCTGCCAGATAATCGACTTGGCGGGCAGATCCTCTTCAGAGCCTTCGTAGGCCAGCAATTCTTCTGGCGTGTGCGGGATAGCATGACTGTGGAAGCGCAGGTAATCGGCACCGTATTCGGTCCCGTCGATTTCGAACAGGCGAATCTCGCCGCCGGGCTCCAGTTTCTGGATGTCCGTGATCAGTGCCATGGGCTGTTATCTCAAGGGTGAAAGGTTTGCTGGAAAGTGGCGGTGATCGCGTAGACCTGGCCGCCGCGATGCACCGGCTTGTAGCCGTTGCACTTGTATAGGCCAAGCTCACCCAGGGGCGGCTCCCAGAGGAAGCCCTTCGCCCCTTTGTGCCGGTCAAGGAACGCCATGATGTCCTTGATACGCCCCTTCAAACCGGTGAAGGTCACCGGCCAGGACTGCGACCGGTTGTTGAGGCCATCCTCGACCGACTGCTCGTAGCCATCGCCAAACTTCTTGGAGCGAACGCGCTGGGCTATATCACCCTCTGCGCCCTTCTCCGTCGCCCAGGTGAATCGTTCGATAGCCATCAGCGCCCCTTAATTGCTTTGTTGATGACGCCACCCTGGCCCATGTCTTTGTTGCGCATCTGTTGGTATTTCTGCTCAACGAACGCGGCCAGCTCCTTGCCGAACAGGTCATAGCCGGGAGCATCAGCCGAGGACGAGGCGTTACCCTCGCCATCGATGTGCACCTCGACGTTGATCTGTGTACCTCCCGTAGCGCCCCCGCCCATGGCCATAACGCCAAGCTTTCCGCTGGATGTTCGGGTGAGAGGCATGATCGCCTCTGGTCCGGCCTCCCCTGCTATCCCCATGTCACCGTTCGCCATGCCAAACGAGGTTGGCTTACTCACGATGGAATTCGTGAACGCGCCGCCGTCGGCGAACATCTGCACACCGCCCGACCATGCGCCGCCCAAAGCCTGGGGAAAGTAAGTGCTGGAGTAGCCAGCCGAGGACGCGCCGAGGTTCGACGATGTAGCTCCAGCGGAACCGGCAGCCATGCCATTACCGCCGCCAGCAGCGCTACCACCGAAGTAGCTGGCCGCTGCGCCAACCAAGCTGCCAAGCAAGGCCGAACTCGCCTGACGGGTCGCGATACGCGCCATATCCGCCAAAATCGACTTGGTGAAGTCCGCAAAGGAAAGCTTCCCAGTCATGGCGAAGTTGACGATCGAGTCCTCCATGGAGCTGAAGGCGTTGCCGAATAGGCTTTTGGTCTGGCCAGCGATGTCACGCGCAGAATCCAGGTAGTTTTCCCACGCAGCAGTTGCGCCATTGGTCCAATCGCCCTGAGCATTTTCCACATCCGCATAGTTCTGCCGGATCTGGTCCGTCGCCTTTTTGTTTGCGTCGGCGAGCGCCTGGGATTTCCGCTTGAACTCTTCCTCCGACATGTTGCGCGACGGGTCGGACTTTTGGCTGGCCAACTCCAGCGACTGCTGAGCAAAACGGTCCTGCTGGCTATTCAGCTCGCCGCTGAGCGCGTTCTGTCGATCGCCCTGCCCTACGCCGAGCACTGCGCGCTGGCCCGCCAGCTCCAAGGCTCTCTGTTGCTGACCCAGCGCATGCACGTACGTACTGATCGCCCGCTCTTGCTTTGCCAGGCGCCCGGTCTCATTGGTTGCGAGCACTTCAAGCTGGCTGTCAGCGTCCTTCTGCGCCTTGACCATGCCTGCGCGCGCGTCGGCGATCTTCTGGTCCAGCTGGGTGCTTTGCGCAGCCGACGTGGACTTCTTGCTCTTGGCCGCTTCCAGTGCGGCAATCTCAGCCTCGTATGCTGCCGTGGTTTGGTCGAGCTGATTGCCGATCAGAGCCTGGCGCCGCAGCAGATAGTCTTCCTCAGACAGCAGGCCGGCCTTTTGAGCCGCCTCCAGCTCCTTCTGGTAGTTCTTGTAGGTGTCGGTGATCGCCGCCAGGTCGTTTTTGGCGTTGTTGAAGCTGGTCAGGTCGACCTGCGTGCCGGCAGCTTTGGGATCCTTAAATTTGGCGTTGATGTTGGAGATGTTTTTATCGACAACTTCCTGCTGGAGACGGGGATCATTTGGCGCAACCTTGCGGATATCCGCGAGTTGCTGCTTGTAGTCCTCAATCTCCTTTGTCCGCTTTTGCTCATTAGTCAACGACGACTTGGTCAGCGCATCAACCTTCGTCATTGCCGTGACTGCAGCCCCCTGGGCCTTGGCCTGCTCGCCCTCCCACTTGGCAATGTCCGCCTGAGCTGCCTTTTCGTCCTCCAGCATGTTCAGGCGGTTTTGCCTAAACTCAATCAACGCATCCTTGGACTTTTGGCTTTGAAACAGGCCATCCATGCCTTGAGCTTCAGCCAGTCCAGCACGAGCATTCTCGATGTCTGAGTTGATGTCTCGGCGGCCGGCGTTTTTCAGACCGTCCGCCGCCTGTGCGACAGCGTTGTATGCCTTCTCCCAGAAGCTCAGGTTCTCCAAAATCTTCGGCGTGCGCTCGTTGATCGCGTCGGCGTAGGACTCGGTGGCCAGCTTCACGGCGCCCGCGTGATCACCCTGCTCTTCCAGCGCGGCAATCTGCGAGTAAACCGAAGCGGTGAGGTAGTGGTACTGCTCGTTCAGTGCTGCTGAGGCCTTCACAGGGTCATCAGCCAGCTTCACGAACTCGGCCACCGTATCGCTGACCGCCTTGCCCGTGGTTTCCTGCATCGACACTGCGGCCTGAGTGATACCGGTGAAGCTCTCGCTGGCGATCTTGCCGTTGTCCGCCAGCATCGCCAAGACCGCCGCTGCTTGTCCTGTAGTGCCCACGGTTGCGCTGACCTGCCGCGCCATGTCGCCCAGTTGCCCGGCGCTGACACCGGCGTAGTTACCGGTGAGGATCAGTGACTTGTTGTAGCTGTCCTGTTCTTCGCTGCCTTTGTAGTAAGCGTATGCAAGACCGCCAACAGCAGCCGTTGCAAGCGCCAAAGGCCCTAAAATCGCGAGCAGCCCAGCAGCGCCCGCCCCGGCACCAGCGCCCAACTGAGCCACGGCACGCACGCCGCTACCCCAGTCACCCGACGACAACGCATTACCGAGCTGAACAACGTTCTCCTGGGCCTGACGTGTGCCGAGACGCAGTTTGTCGAATCCTGTGGTGGTCTTTTCGAGCTTGGCGTAATCCCTGTCGATTTTACCCAGGGCGCTGTTGTACTGGTCCTGGCTGATTCGCCCGGCATCCAGGTGCTTGCCAAGTTGCTCGACCTGGGTGTCCAGCTTGGCCAGTGCAGCCCGAGCCGGGTCAATGGCACCCAGCAGGCTGTTCAGGGCCTTCTGTTCGTCTAGGGCGGACTTGGCCAGGGCAATCTGCTGCTTGTCCAACTGAGCAGAGATCTTCGCCGCCTCCGCCTCGCCATAGGCGCCGGTCTTGGTCAGCTTGGCGAGAGCATCACGCTGCTTTGCCAGGTCCTGGGTGGTTTTGGCACTGGCGGAAAGCGATTTCTCCAGCGCCTGCATTTCGTTCATCAGCGAAACAGCGGACTGCTCGGCCCGGCCGCCGGCCTTCGCCATTTCGTCCAGGCTCGTCTTAGCCTGGATTGCATCGGCCGAGTCGATTTTGACGCCGAGCTCTGCAATATTCATCGACTCACCTTGAATAAGTGCCCGTGGTTACGGGCTGTTTTCCCTTTCCTCCGCCATGACGCGCAGGGCTTCGCCTTCCAGCACCTGAAGGTCAGGGAAGATTTCAGCGAGTTTCTTTTTCTTGATGCCGAGGAACCCGGCCACGTCGCGGATGCAGCTGTAGTCGAGGCCGATCGCACCGCCGGCGCCTGCTCTCCACTGGGTCGACATGCGGTTGAAAAGCAGGAAGGCTGGCCAGTTGCAGGGCCAGACCTCCACTTCCTCAACCAGATCTCCAGGGGCAAGGCCGAACATCCCGATAATCGCGTCGGGCACGCTCGGCGAGTACATGGCGCGGGCGGCGTCGGTCAGTTTCCCAAGCGGGCCTGGCTATACGCGCCTTCATAGGCCTTGACGACGGCCTCTGCGGCGCCCTGGCATGACTTCACGAATGCGACGATGTTGTCGTCGTTGTATTCGTCATCGAAGCCCCAGCCGACTACCAGGTCTTTGATCTGCTGTGTTTGCTGCTCGGTGTCCACGGCGACCACTTCCGACCAAGAAGGCTTCTCGCCCAGCGCGGCCTGCGCCCTGTTCCGCGCCTCGTTCCACTCATCGAAAAGAGCGGCAAGCTCGGTACGATCCCGGTACTTGAAAGTGAACTCGAGCTTCTCGGGTTCGCCGCCGACGATCGGGATCAGCACGGGCGCATTGAACGTAGCCTTCTGCGCAATACGAATCTTGGCCATGGGTTACACCGCCGCAGTCAGGTAGCGGGTCGGCTCGGACTGCAGGGCCAAGCTAACGGTACGGGTCAGCAGGTTGTTACGGGACACCGCCGGCTGTTTGGAGAACGACGTGTAGGTGCCGTAAAGCAGGGTGTCGTTACCGGGCAGGTTCAGGCGCGCCGCTTCGATCTGCTTGCCGGCGTCCGCCTTCAACAGCACCCCGTTGAAAGCCTGGGCCGGGTCGTCAGCGATGGTCAGCACCATGCTTGCCGCCGATTTGTCGGTGGGGATCTGTTTGCCCTGGTCATCTTCGAGGAAAACCACGTCGAGGTAGTTTTGCTCGCCGCCGGAGAAGGCCACGTCGGAGATCTGCGGGATCTGCACCCAGGTCAGCACCTTGCGCATAGTACCTGCGCCGCCTGCCGCCGGGAAAACCTGAGTATCGGTGGTGTCGATACCTTCCAGGGTGATAGCCGTGGCGGTGGCCGCCTTCACGCGCACCACTTTGCTATCCAGTTTGCTCCAGCCGGAAGTGAGCAAAACGATATCGCCAGCAGCAATGGTGCCGCCGACAACAGTAGCAACCGCCTCGCTCGCATTGCTGATGGCAGCGAACGCCAGTGCCGCGCCGTAGGTTGCAGCGTGCTGAAAGGTGCCGCCGTTCGGGAGTTTGTAGCCCATGGGGTATTTCCTCTTTGCAGATGTGAAAAAACCCGCTCAATGGCGGGTCTCTGGGTTTGCCCAATGGGCGGGATCAGTTGGTGTCGGCTCGGAACAAGAACGAGACCGGTACGGTGTAGGTCGAATCGCCAGTGATGCCTGGCCCTTGGTCAACTGGCGACATTGTCACCACGGTAACCGCGCCCTTCGTGTCCCGCGCGTAGAGAGGGAACAGGTCGGTCAGTTCTGATGCGATTGGATTAGTCTTGGCCTTGCCGGTGCCGGCCGGCGCGATAATGCTCACATGGAATACTCCGGTGAACAGCCGGTGATCGCCCCCGAGCGTGTTGCTCGCAGTGTCGCCCGGGATCGTGAAAGCCCGCAGATACGTCTCGCCCGCCGCCGGCGTGTAGGCCGTGTTCTCGAAGACGATCTTCAGCTTCTCCGACCTGGCAGCGTTCCAGGCGATGAGCTTTGCCTCGTAGATTGAGGCGATGATTGCGTGACTCATACCTGGTTGTTCCTGATGGCCTCCACCACGATCTGCTGAAAGCGAGCCACTGTTACACGGACCATGCCGCCGGGAGCCTGGGTGGAATGGCCGAACTCCAGCGGTATTGCGTAGGGCAAATTGTTGATGATGTAAGCGATCTGGCCGGCGGTGAAGTCGCTCATCGCGGCTACCAAGGCGGCAACAGTTTCATTGCCTTCCGGGTCAACCTCGTCGAAGGTGACGCTCTCGACCACGCCAAGGGAAATGTGCCAGTTCGCGCGGAATCGGCCACCGACGTAGCCTTCCGGGACAACGATATCCATGCCGTCGTTGAGCTTGCGGCCTTTCTTGAGCCTGCTGCCTTTGGTGAGGTTGGCCGGATCGCTGCGCAGCTCAGCGTTGTGCTCGTCGACGGCCTTGTTGTACTGGGTCGCGACAGCGTTCTGCGCCCAGATCTCCGGGTTGCCTACAGGAGACATGCGAATCAGGCTGCTGCCGACCTCGATGATGATTTCGCGGACACTGGCGTCGATGGCTTCGCTGGTCTGCGCGGCGAACTCAGCCAGGCTCAGAGCGAAGCTGCCGGACTGGCCAGCGCCTGCGCGGCTCATGACCGCACCTGCAGTTCATATAGGATCGGCGTGCCGGCCGGGTTGATCTCTTTCAGCGGGGGCACGATTGACCAGGTGCGGTCCTGGGCGACGACTTTGTCGAGCAGACCAGGCACCCAGGTCAATCCCTGCGCTGCAATCTTGAGCTTCTTGTCGCCCTGTTTGATGAGGCTGTTGTTCTGGAATTCTTGGCCGGTGAAGTCGAGCAGGATGCCCTGCGCGACTTGCTCTATGGGCACGCCAGGAGCTTCGCCGCCTGTCTCCGGGTCGTACTTTCCCGGCTCAGTCTTGCTAATAGTCACAGGCTGGCCGAACTCTGTGATCATCTCCAGAGCCATCACGGCCATTTCGTCGTAGAAGGCCATGGTGGCTCCAGATATGAAAAACCCAGCGCGATGGCTGGGCTTCGATTTACTTGGTTTTTCCTGAAAGGTAGTCTGAAGCCGCCTTCGTCCGCTTCGTACGCTCCTCTAGGAGCTTGTCTGCAAGAAGAGCAGCTGCTGTCGCGGCTTGATCAGGCGATTCGTTACCGTCGACTACTACGGATAGCGCAGCAGCAGCAAATCTGTCCCATGCGGCGGTATCACTGTTAAACAACTTGGCAGTCATAAGTCACTCCTCCATAAGCGAGGCAAAAAGCTACCACTACGCACGTACCGCAAACAAGCCCCGCCTAAGAAGGTAATCAGCAAACTGCGTAGCGCTCGGGCGATCAGGCGCTGCTGGTAGCAAACGGTTGCTGGTGGTGGAAATCGTCGCGTATTCGCGGGTTACCGCTCCCTCGACACGCTCCAGCGTCACAGCGCCTTTGCGCTTGTCGACTGGGTCGATATCGTCCTGATGTATCTCGGCCGCCAGGGCCATCTGCCCGTACTGAATGCGCGCCGGCAGGTAGTTGTTCGGCTTGATCTCGTGATCCAGCAGCACTTCCCGGCGCGGCCAAGAAAGTCCCTGCTCGCTGTTCGTCTTGCGCCCTTTCCACGTCATGCCATCCATCGCCAAGGCGGCCCGGCGCAGCAGCGCTTCCTGCTCGGGAACACCAGCGGGGATGACCGTGCCGAACTTCACGGCATACATGGCCAGATCCTCGGCGCTCGCGTAGCTTTCGGCGTCAGGCTTGCCGGTGCCGTCCTCGATGATGAGTGTCATGCGTCAACTCGCTGGAATGGTTTGAAGATTGGCCGCCGGATCACCAACAGCCAGCAGTATTACTCCTTGGGCAGCTCAGCGACGAGCTTTTCCAGGGATTCTTTGGAGGCGTTGGCCCGGTACTGGACCTTGGCTTCATCGAGCCTTTGTTTAAGCGCTGCGATTTCACCGGCCTCGTCAGCCGGCGGCGTGAGGGCAGACTTCTTCAGCGCTTCAACCTCTCCGCGAAGTGCGTCGACAGTCAAGACCAGGCCGTCACGTTCAGTGGTCAACTCATCAACCGAAGCATGAATGGTGCCCAGCACGTCAAACAAGCGCAACGCCAGTTCGCCGGACTCTGGACGATGGATTTCGCCAGCTTCCAGGCCGCCAACAAGGATCTGGATCGATCCATGCTCAGCACGCAAAGCCGCGATCACCTTTTCCAGCTCGGCTTGGTTGCCCGCACCAACAATCTGCGCCCGCTTGGCTTCCTTCACCGACACATCGATGCCGGCTGCTTCGTACGCATTAACCACGCTCGGCCAATCGCCAATCACCAGCACGCTGGTCACACCCGCTTCGGGCTTATCGAAGTGTTCCGGATTGCGGTAACGCTTCTCCGGGTCGAAGCCGCTCAGCTGGTTGCTGTAAGTCAGTTCCATGTGTTTCTCCAAGGCGGCCATTTCTGACCGCACGTTGAGTTTGAGGCTTAACCGCCAGTAACAGGAGGCGTTGCGGTCAGCGTGATCATCACGCCGGCGGTGACTTTGTTGCTGCCCGCATGCTTGACCCAGTTGGCAGCGGAGCCCACGGCAGCCAGGGTTGGATTGGAACCGCCAGTGGTGGCTTTCCAGCTATAACCCAGCACATCGATGTTTACGGTGCCTTCCGCGCGGTAGCCGATGCTCAGGTTTTCTTCGTCGTTCACTTCGTAGGAACGGAAGCCCGGCGCCTGCGACTCGGTGATGGTTACGGCGTTTGGCAGCAGGCCGAAGATCACATCCGCCGGCGCGGTGTCGGTCACCAGTACCGGCTTGCCCAGAGTGCCCGGCAGGCCGCCGTAGATCACGACGCCAGCTTCTTCGTAGATCTTGTTGGTGATGGCTTCGTCAACGATGTCGAAGTAGGCGCTGGAGTGCATGACCCACAGTGCGATCCGACCGAACTTATCGCCGAACTTGCGCATGCCGCGAGTCAGCGTCTTCTTGCCGTCGGTTTCGATGTTGGCCGAAACCACCATGTCAGCGTTGGAGCCGATGGCCGCGCGCAGACCAGCAGTTGCGTATTGGATGAAGCCTTCAAGGGTCGCGTCAGCAACGTCGGCGCCGACGATCTGGGAGAACTCCTCGACCGGACGACCGCGGCGCTTGAACGCCTCTTCGGTGGTCTGGTACGGGCCATACTTCCAGGGAGCCTTGACGCCTACAGCTTCGCCGGCGCTGATCTTCTTGGCGGTAACCTTGCCATCAGAGTTGACGTCACGGTGTTCCAGCGATCCGTTCAGCTTGTAGAGAGCACGCTTGCGGAAGTCGCCCTCGATCAGTTCGTTGTCCAGCACCATCGCGCCGTTGGACGATGCGTTGAACACATCCAGGTTGTCCTGGACACGCTCCAGGTATGCGGTTTGCGCCTCATCGTTGTAGATGATCAGGTCGCTATTTACGGTTGTAGCCATGGGTCAATCCCCTTACTTGGGCAATTGCAGA
This sequence comes from Pseudomonas sp. Irchel 3H9, assembly GCF_900187495.1. Lineage (NCBI taxonomy): Bacteria > Pseudomonadati > Pseudomonadota > Gammaproteobacteria > Pseudomonadales > Pseudomonadaceae > Pseudomonas > Pseudomonas sp. Irchel 3H9. The sequence goes on from NZ_FYDK01000002.1 coordinate 1,165,249, forward strand.
TATGCGGTTTGGCCGTGCTTGCGCTGGAAGTCGCGCTTCTGCTCGGAGGTCATTTCGGAGCGCTTGAATGCAGCCTTGCCGCCACCCCCGCCCGGGGCAAATGTCCCTGAAGCCCTTGGCCACAGATGAGGTGCGCTTTCGCGCAGAGATTCCGCCCATTCGAGCGGAGTCAGAGGGGTCTTGCCGTCTTTACCGAGGATGACCTGGCCGGATTCATCAACGGCGACTGCATCGCCATCTTCGTTAAGGGTGAACACGCCTTTGGCGCGCAGGATGATGTCGTCTGTCGCTTCAGGGAGCGCACCAGCCTTCAGTGCTGCGCCGCGTACCGAGTCGCCCAGGACTTTGCCCTGGAACTTGGCAGCGAAGGACTCAGCTTTCTCGGCACGCTCGCTGATGGTCTTCAGCTGCTTGTCGTAGTCACCGCGAAGGCGCTCAGTGCGGCGGTTGAAGACCTCGTCGACCTTGCCCTCGGTCAGCAGCTTCGTTTCTTCGTCCTGGCCCGCGCGACTAAGCAGGCCTTTGACGGCGTCGATGTCGATGCCTTCAAACTGAGTTTCGAACTGGGTGAGCTTGCCGGAGGTTTCCTTCAGCTTGCCCAACAACTCCGAGTTCTTGGTTTTCAAACCCGAAACGGATGCTTCAACGGCAGTCGCGATAGCGGCCTTGATTGCCGGGTTTTCCAGGTCGATTTCGTATTCTTCTGCCACTTTGATGCACCCCTTGGGTTTAGTCCGCCCGCTTTGCAGGCAATAAAAAACCGCCCGGAGGCGGCTAGTTGAATGTGTTCGGTTAAATCCCGGCCCTCTCAAATGCCAGCGGCTCTAGTCCCTTCATCTGCGCCAGAGTTAGCGGTGCGAAGTTGCGATCAAGCTGCAGCTCGGCGAAACGCTCAACGGTCAACCCGCCCTCCCTGAACAGCTTGCCCCGGACGGGGCCGATGGCGACGTCCTGGAACGAAGCAGGCTGCTGCTGAAGCCAGTGGTAGTAATCGAGGTCGGCACTGACCTGCTGTCCGCCATCAGCACCCACCGAGGCACGCGTAGCGCCTTTGGCGAACATCACGCTGAGCTTGGTTAGTAGGATGAAGGTGGTACGGCAGTTCGGGTGGAACGGCGGCCGAGGGCCGGACTCCACGGGGAACTTGCGCTTGTCCATCGAGCGGCATTGCTGGCTGGTCTTGCTGTCCAGCGTCGCCACCATTTGGATCTCTTCGACGATATCCGTATTAGCCTTGGCCACCTCCATACGGGCCTGGGACGACACATGCTGAATCGCGGTGTGCACGACCGTGCTGGCGTTGCGGTTGGTGGTAGCGAGAATGCCGTCTTTGTACCCTGCCGCCTTGGTACCGCGAATGTTGCGGATGATCTGGAAGTTCGTCTGCCCTTCGAAAAAGCCTTGCCGGATGGTGCCGGTGACGCGCTCACGCTCGGCGCTGGTCCAGCCCTTGATAAAGGCCTTCAGCAGCTTCCCGCCGCCGTTGCCACGCACGCTTAGCGGGTTCGTCAGCACTGCGGTCCGGATTGCAGCGGCCGTCGGCGCGACTACATCCAGCGACACACCAACCGGCGCCGATCTGGCAATGCTGGTTGCCTCAAACTCGGCCTCGTAATTGGCGATGTCCACCAGGTCGAGGTTCAGTTGCGCGCTGTAGCGATCGAAGATGCCCAGCAGCAGACTATCCACTTCCTTCAGCAGCGCTTCGAGGCGTTTGACGCTGTACTCAGTCAGGTCCGACTGGGTGAGGCGGTCGCGAATAGAGCGGTCGATCTCCGTGAGAAAGGGAGCGAACTTGCCCACCTCACCAGCCTTGAGCTTTTCCAGGAAGACCGCGTGCCGGATCGTGGCATCAAGTACTGCCGGATTTACCGCCATTTGGTTTGTCCTCGTCGTCCAGGCCCAGGCCGTCGCCCTGCTCTTCCAGCTCGCCATCGATTTGTAGGTCTGTTCGCTCTGGCGCAATCAGCCCAAGCTTGCGTAGGTACGCCCGAAGATCCGCCTTCGCGAAGCCGCCGTTCTGCCACAAGCCAACCAAGGCTGTGATCATCTGCGGATCTGCCGTTAGCTCGACGAATTCCTGATTAACCTGATAGGCGACTTTCTTATCGGCAACTCCCATGTAGGCGCAGCACCACATGATGGCTCGCGTGTATGCCTCGCTGACGTTTGCCACACAACCAGCGAGCACCGACGTGGATGCCGACTGATCGCCGCGCGACTCGGTAGCTGTCTTGGTGGCAAGTGACGCCACCACCATCCGTGCGCCCAGTTCAATCATCATCTGGTTCTTATCGGCCATCGCCTCTTTGACCAGCGTATTGGGTAAGGGCTGCGCGTAACCGAACTGGCCGCCAGCTGGCAGCATCATCGGTGCCCGGGAGCCTACATAAACACCGTTCTTCTCCATCCAGTCGCGCCACTGCTCATCCAAACCAGAGATCCACGGCTGAGCCTGGCCACACCAGAAGACGCTGTCTTCGTAGTCGGCGCTGTTTCGGTAATGACCCAGGTTGATCATGGCGATGTCGTACAGCGGCGACTCGTCGATGCTTGGGTCGTTGTTCTGTGCGCCGACGAAGGTGAACGGGATTTCTTTGAAGCGCCCAGTGACAGCTTCAGGCCTGAATTCTTCGATGACCTCCAGTGGGCCGCCACCCTTTGGTCCGGACCGACGCCAAACCCGGCAAACAAAGCCGTCTTCCTCCAGCGCCAGTTCCCGGTACTGCTCAGCTGTCTTGTAGCCAAACCCTTCCGGTATCTCCGGCGACTCGCGCAGCACCACCAGCGTCAGCACGCTGTGGCCGTTCACCATACCCGTGCGCCAGTTGATGATGTCTTCTGCGCAATAGGAAAGGATCACAGAGTGACCGCCGATGCCGTCGTCTTGGTGATAGTCGACGTACAACCCGTGGCGCCCAGCCTCAAGCACCTTCTCCAGCGTGCCTTGGGAGTGCTGGTAAATGCTGACACCGGAGCCGTTTGCATTGTCCTGCAGGTATTCCAGCTTCTTCGGCACCGCGAGGGTCGGATCTTTATGGAAGGCCAGACCCAGCAGCCCGTTTCGGGTGTGCCCTGTGGCGTTCTTGAACACCGCCCGCTCGCGGTAAGCCCTGTTCCGGTCTACGTTCTCCGGCGACTTGTCGTGCGCGTTGATGTACGGCAGCCGATCGACTACCCGGTGCTGGCCGGCGCAGACGTCACGAACGGTCGCCCAGCGGTCCAGCACTGTCGTGTATTCCGCCCGCTTGAAGGAGACGTCGTTACTCATCGGGCGTATCCCATTTTGATAGCGGTGACCGGTTTGATGATCGGATACTCGCGGTGGATGAAGTAGCCGCCGGCGTCGTTCGCGTGATCGATGCCTGCGGTTTTATCTGGCTCCCCGTTCGCGCCCCACACCTGTTGCTCCAGGCCATCGGCATAGGTCGGACAGGTGAGCGAATTGATCAGGTAGCGGCGCTCGCCCTGCGCATTGCAGAAGACGGCGTTCATTGCGTTGATTCGATCCTTCACCGGCGGGTTTGCAGCTGGAGCAATGACCGCGAACCCGGCCTGCTTGAGCATGGCAAGGTCGGTGATGCTGGCGTTCACGGACTTGCGTGAATCGCCCGAGGCGTCCGGGTAGATCCTGATTTCGCAGGTCTTCTTGAAATCGTTGCCGTCGTGCTGCCAGTAGCGTTCTTTGATCCGGCGGATCATGTCGGGCGTGTCGTAGCCGTCGATCAGCTCATCTACTGCCCTGGGCAGCCCCTGGTCACGTTTGACGTGGGTGATTGCCGCCATCTTGCCGACGTTGAAGTCCATCCCAATAAACAGCGGCTCGCCGGGCTGCACGGTGTCGAAGCATCCGTTGAGCTTGCGGTCATAGGCCGTGTAGATCGTTCCGGACGTCAGGTTGACGAACTGGCCTTTGAGGTACGCCATGATCAGCTGCGGCGGATACGACTCCATCAGGGAGGCGATGTAGTCATCCGGCAGATTGAGCTCGTTGTCGAAGGTGCTGGCCTGCACCAGGCCGTACATCTCCTTGAGCGACGGCTTGTCGCGGAGCTGCTTCACGAACTGCAGGAAGACGAACTTAAAGCCTTCCGGCGTTGTGGTGACGTCCACCCCGTTCTTCAGCCCGGGCAGGTTGTAGCGCATCCGGGCGATGATCTTGCGCCAGGCCTGCTGTGCCTTGATGGCCGTCAGCACGTCCAGCTCATCTACCAGGGCGTGACCGATCTTGAAGCCAACGATGGTCTGAGGCTTCTCCATAGACCTGCAAATCACAGTGCCGCGGCACTGCCGGCCGCTGTAGATGTGAACCTCGTGGTTCGCCTGGTTGATCTTGGTCTTCAGCCCCCAGTCGTAGGCAACCTCATCCATGGTCGGATAGAAGATGTCCCGGATCTGCGGGTAGGTCGGCGCGAAGTACCCAGCATTGACGCCGGGCCACTCCATGAAGTGCTTGCTGAGTGCCGAGCAGCCCACCCATGTTTTCCCCGAGCCGAACCCAGCAACGAAAGCACGAAACTTGTGGGGCAGCGTGAGGAACTGAGCCTGCGGAACGTTAAGGCTCGGCATTCGGTTTCCTCGCATCCACCACATCGACCTGAATCCGAGTCGGAATTACCGGTTCGTCGCCCGCCTCCTCCTTCCGCGCTCGATTGACGTAGATGTCGCCGGTTTCTTTCGCGGCCTGCTCCAGGATCTGCATAGCCAGACCAATGTTCTTCATCGACTCGGCCCTCTCCACGAAGCGGTTCATGGCACGAAGGCGGAAGGCACGATTGGCGATCGGGATGTCAGCTGTCTCTTCGCGGAACCGCTTACGGGTGTCGTGAAAGAGGGTCTGCCACTTGAGCGCCAGATGGGAGCCGGCGCGCTTTGTCGGGTCGTGCTGCTCAACCTGCTGGCGGGTTATATCTACATCAAATTCTTGCTTCACCGCTTGTGAGACCTGGCTTGGGGTGTCGAAGCACGCCAAAGCCTGAACGATGAAGCTCTTCACCTCATTTTTCAGGGCTGCCATAAGTTAAATTCCGTCTCACGCCTGTCTTACATCAGGCCAACTTGAGCAGACAGGTTCCGCAGGCCCTCGCAATGTTCAATTTCCCCACCTCAGCAGGACTGTTTGCAGCATCCACCAACGCTTGAACGTCAGGGCTCGCACCGTAGCGGCGGACGACACCGACGAACTCTTCGACGTCGTGGCCCTGCAGCTTGATCTTCGGTGCGCCATCTTGGGTGAATGCTGGTTGACCGTACTTGTCGGTCGCATGAGCCAGGTGATACAGCTCGTGTTCGATCAGGGCGCAGAACTCAAGGTCGCTGCACTGGGCGCAGTAGTCAGCCGCCAGAGTGATGATGAAGGCCGGCACGTCGCCGAACCAATCACGCATCTGCTGCTCCATCCGGGCTTTCTGCCACCCACCCGCGCGGAACGCTACCTGTTCGGCCTGGCCCAGAACTGTGCGGCCCTGCTTCTCGAAGCTCGACGAAGCCCACATGACCCGGATGTCTGCATCCAATAGGTGGGCATGGTCTTCGTTGTGAATGGTTCCCGTGTCGGCGAGGATCTCGGCTTGGAGCCATTTCCATACCTCAGAAGCTGGGGTCAGGCGGATACCGAAGTCGGAAAGCTCGGACAGCTCAAGTATTGAGGGCGGAGGGAATGGCCTATCCATGGGTCACCTTGAGCTTGTAATAGTCGCGACTTGCCGGTTATAAGTCCGCCCGATAACGCTATAGAGCTCAAGGTGTAGGAAATGGATAACCTGATAAAGCTGCGCTTGGGACTGACAATTGCGGCGGTTGTCGGGCTTGTACCAATCACCATCCTCTTCGCGGTCGGCGTAGTGGCGTTCTTTATTCCGCTCATTTTTGTCGCCAAGAGTCCTCCGCTTGGGACGCTAGCACTTATAGGCGCAGCAATCGTCTCGGCATTCGCGATATGGTCGGCATGGAAGATCTATGCACTTTCAATGTCATCGACACCCGTTGTGCGCAACTCACACTTGCTGGCATCGGGAGCGGTGATTGCCATGATTTGGGGTATGGTCCTCGCGTACTGGACGCGCGATCTGCCCGAACTCACATACATATTTCTTATGCCAGGAATAGTCTCGAGCTCCATGCTCGCCCTTACATTGAAAAGAACGAAGGCTTGAGGCGGGCGACGAGTTGGGTCAGAAATTTACCCTTCTGAATTTTCCAGCAGCACATCAATCAGCTTCCACTCACCGAGACGCATTGCACCCTGGCATTGCAGGTCATCGCACTTGGGGCCAAGGCCGAACACGGTGACCTCCCCCTTCGCGCCGATCAGCGTCAAGGCACCTACCGTGCACTCGGGATGCTCCCCGGCATCGAGGTCATCGGCGATCTTGCGCAGGGTTTTAGCAGCGTCTCGCCAGTCCTCCCGCTTGAACTCCAGTACCTTGACGGTCATTCGGTCACCATTTGGTGTGTCTGTGCATGGGCGTGCCCGTGAAGCAGGCTGACGACCAGTCCCTGAGGCAAACCGGCAGCCTTGGCAGCATCCACAGCATCGGCAATAGCCTTGTCGAGAGCGCCGACCGCAGCGTTGATGTCCGGGCTCATTGGTAGCACGTGTCGCAGCCGGCTGACGTTGCTCATTTGCTAAACCTCGCGCCACGATTTGGCGCATTCGAAAACGTGGCGCGGATTAATCGACCTTGCGACCTGGCAGCTTGAAGTCAGTCACGCGGTCAGCAATTGACCGGATCTTCTCCACACCCAGGAAGCCTACCCATCCACCTGCGAAGGTGGCCATGCTTTGGGGCAGGCCGAAGAAGTCCAGGCCGCTGATGATGGTCAAGGTGAGGCCGCCACAAATAGCGCCCTCCACCAGCATCTGGCGTCGTGTACCACCACCGTAGGTGATACGCAGGACAGCCATGGCGCAGGACAGCGCAGCCGCATAGAGGATTGGCGAATGCTGGCTCAACCACGCAAGCGCAATCGCCCATGTGTCTGGTTTGTCTGGCATGTTGGACATCTCGGTTCCTCCCCGTCAGGGAGTTATGAATATGACAGGCCATGACCTGCAGATTTGAATCAGCCCCAGCAGCACTCCCAGCTCGGAGCAATGGGTGTGGTGGAGCCGAAAACGAAAAAGCCCCGGCAAATGCCGATGCTCAAGAAACAGTGGTCACAATTCACATCCGGAGGTATCTCCTTCAGATGAATGCCAGTGATATCATATTGCCAGATGAGAGAGCATCACAAACTACGGAGCAATATCTATGAACAAACTACTCATTCTCGCAACTTCGTTACTGGCATCTCAGGCTTACGCATACTCACAGTCGGATATTTCTGGCACTTGGGAATGCATGATTCCGGGCAGAACGTACACAATGACGTTCACTCCTGAAGGGAAATACGAATCTCATGCGGGCGGCGGTAGCGACTACGCAGGCACCTACTCTATTAACGGGAATTTTCTGTCGACAAACTATCGAAATATCAATTATCAGAGCTCCAACCTAAGCTCGTCTTACCAAGTCAATCGCGTGACAAGTAATCAGTTGGTGCTTGAGGCGGATGGAAAAATGATTCCCTGCAACAAGTAACGCATAGTCCAATAGCTTTCAAAACAAACCCGGTCAAAGACCGGGTTTTTTTATTGGTGAGCGCGTAGGCTGCGGGCGTATTCCTCTGCTTATCAGCGTCCAGGCCTTGCCGTGAGCTGTCCTGGCTACAGATGAACTTGAGGCATAAAAAAGCCCCGCTAAAAGCGAGGCTCAATCACAAGAAAACTCGGTTACCTGATGCCTTTTGCTGCAACCATACGCAATAGCATTGCGCAAGCAACTTTACCATTATCACTGAGGCCTCGGATGACAGAGCCCTCATTAATCGGGCGATCGATATCGAACAAGTCGTCCCCATCAACAAGCTTGAACGTATCTAGCAGCACCTGCGCATACTGCGCTTGTTGTTGATCTGTGTGGCGCTCAGGAAGCTGAAGATCCAAATAGTGGCCCATTGACAGAGGCGAGTTTTTTTGGAAAAAGCTGAACATTTCTACAACGTTTACTAACTGCTCTTTTGAATTAATCATGCTGTCCATGCCTATAGCTGAAAGAGGCGCCAATGTAAGCAAGGGCAAGATCAAAGACAACAAAAACCCGGCGCTTGGCCGGGTTCAGGGTTTCGTGTGCGTTTCGCGTTACTTGTGCACCATGGGGAAAGTACGCGCAAAACACCGTCACGTCAATATAATTATGCCGCCTCTTGATCTTTTTCCGCGTGGATCACCTGCCATAGTGGCTGCTGAGCCTGAATATCCACTTCCTTGATCACTTCTTTCAGGCATTCCCACAGGTCGAGCCAGTCGCGCGTCCAGTTCTTCGGATCGATGGTGACGCCGAAGAATGTCAGCATCTCAGCGGTAACACGGGCAGGCCCCCACTCTGCCGATCCGGCGACCTCCCCCTTGTACGACTGCAGGGCCAGGGTAACCAGGTACTGCGCCTTCACGCGCTTGGCCGAAGTCAGGTCAGGCAGCGCCGCTTTGGCGGTGATAAGCAGCACTGCGTTTAACAGGTGCTTCATATTCATCGCCGGGTGGTACAGGTAGTGCCCGAACTGCTGCACCTGGAAAGGAAGCGTGTCGATGGCCCGCAGCACCTTGCCGATCGTGGCCAGGTGCGCGGCGCGGGCAGTGGATCGGCCAATGGGCGTGCCACGTGTCTCGCTGATGCTGATCTTCTGGCGCACAACCTGAATGCGCTCTTCCTTGTCATCCCCCAGCGCAGCGAACACGGCCTCGGCGCGACGCATGCGCTGCCCCTTCTTAATCGGTGCCGATTGCGCTTTGTCGATGGCTACAGCGCTGATCGACGCATTCGATTCGTGCTGAGCTTCGGTCCATACCTGCCTTGCGTTGATCAGTTTCATGCTGCGATCCCCTTCTTCAGTTCTTTTGTCTTTGCCCGGTAGTCGGCGGTCATCGCCTTCAATTCGTCCACGGGGTACTTCTTGGCCTCATGAGGGCCTTCGAGCCACTCGACAGCCTCGGCGCCGATACGCTTCACCAATTCAATGCGGTAATTCACGATGTTCCCGGAAAGCCGGGTGTTGCACGGCGAACACTGGCGGTGGCAGTTCATCGGCTCGAAGCGCAAGGCAGGATTGCTCCCCACTGTCCGGTAATGGCCGGCGTCATACTTGCCCTGGTGGTGGCGGCCGCAGCTCACGCATGGAAGCTCAGCGTCACGGGCGCGCACCCAGGCGTTGAAGGCCTGCTGCGTGTCTTTGAGGTGATCCGCCCTGCTCTTCAGCTTCTCCTTGCGGACCTTAATCTGCCGGCGCCCTACTTCTGCCAGGGCCTTCCCGGCGATAGCTCGGCCCTTCTCGGACTTGCCGTATGCGATCGCGCACTCGATCTCCCCGCACACAACCTGCGATTCTCTGGAGCGCGTGAACATTACTCGGCACTCTGGGCAGCGCTTGCGCCGCGGTAGACCGGATTGAAGTGGGTTTTTTCGCTGTAGTGGGGTGCGCTTCATGCTGCCTCCTTGAATGCTTCAAACTCGGCCATCTCGGTCAGTCGCTCTTCCGTGAGGGTTGGCCAGTCGTGCAGCACCAGGTACGCGCAGCACTGACGCCAGAAGTCTTGGAATGTCTCCTCCCCCATCGAGTCGTAGGAAAGGCTTCGGGGTGTCTTGCGGGTGAGCTGGCCCAGACCTGGAATGTCGAACAGCTCCTCGTCGCAGTACACGCCCGACTCCAGCTGCAGGGCCTTGATTGCGTCGTGGGACTGCTTGCCGGAGAACCGGTTAATGTTCTGACTCAGCACCCGGCCCAGGCCGTGAACCAAGCCGTTGAACCGCGGGTTGCGCGGCTGCTTGAGGTCGGCGCGGATCTTCGTATTGATCCGGAAATCTCGCTCGCGAAGGATCGAACGGTCAGCATCGGAGGACGGCACGAACGCGGCGACCTCCTTGCCGGTGGCGGGATCTACCAGGCGGCGCAGAACCAGGTAAACGGGCATTGGGCGCGGCTTCGCTGACTTGGTCATTGTGCTGCCCTCTTCGCTTCCAGTTCCTGGGCCTGCTTGATCAGTAGCGCCCGGCGATCCGCCAACTCATTTGCCGCATCAATCCGCACTTCAGTTTTCCGCTCAGCACTGGCCTTCCGCATTTCCATCATCGAGCTCTTCACCAGCTCCAGCTTCTGGCGAATGGCCGGCTCTGGCCGGGTAACGTTGCCAGTGAGCAGGCCGGCGATAGCACGTCCGCCCTCGGTAATGGGCTCGGCGCTAAGGTCTGCCAGGTACTTCTGGCCGTGCTCACGAGGAATGCGTTTCAGCTCCATCGCCTTGGTCACAGCCTGGATACGGCGGTTGGCGTCGAAGCCTACGGACACATGCCAGTTGACCGGCTTCGCGTCCTCGCGGGCTTGGCTCACAAACCGCTGGTAGGCGTCGATGAACGCCATGCGCGCGCCGATTTTGTCGCCGCCATCCAAGATGGGTTTCGCAGCGGCCAGGGCCAGCTGGATCTCGTCGGTCAGCACCACGGTTTCAAATTCATCGTTGGTGGTCATGGCGATGGCCCAGGCCTCATCCTTCCCAGGGCGGCCGTCGGAGGTCTGGACACGCTGCAGGATGTCAGCCATCGCCAGCTTGCCCTTCACTTCGAAACGGCAAGCCTTCAGCGCGGCTTTGACGACTGGCACCGGGTAAGCACAAAGGTCTTCGGCCATCATGGCGGCGGTACCAGGGTTCATTTCCTGGCCCATGGCCTCGGCCGTCGCGCATATGGCGGCGGCAAGACCGGCGACCTGTTGGTCGTTCATTTCAGAGGTATTCATTGCGGTCACCTGCTTGGCGTTTAGCCAGAACCATCTGGGCTGCCTGCTCGGCTGCGGAGAGGTTTGCCTCAGTCCGCTCCATCTGGCGGGCGGTTGTGCCGTTGACGCGCTGTCCGGTCACCCACTGGGTGTGGTAGCTCTCGGCGTTGGCCAGCAGTTCGTTGAGGCTGTGGCACTTGCGCAGCACAGCGGCGTCGCTGGTTTTCAGGAAGTGGGCGGCAACGTGGTGGGCGACATCGGCGCCGAGGCGGTCAACCAGTTGGCCGAGCTGGCCGCCAACCTTTGCGTTCCAAACCGGCCAGGTGCTGTAGCGCTTGCGGTATGCCATGGCGTAATTCGCCCAGACCTTGAAGGTTTTGCAGGTCTGGTCTTTGGGGCCAGGCATGTCGGCGGGAATCTCAACCCGTGGAGCGTCGGTACGATCAACAACCAGCACCAAGCCGCGGGACTGAGCCGGCTTGCCGGTGGCGTCCTGCAAGTCCTGACTGGTGTCCTGACTGGTACCCTGATGATTGGTATCCTGATTTGTCGGAGATTTATCCGACCCTTGCTCGGATTTTTTTCCGACCTTGCTCGGAGATTTATCCGAGGTAGATCGGATATTTTTCCGACCTTTGTTTTTTGGTGGGGTCGGATATTTTTCCGACCCATCAAGCTTTTGGTTCCACTCGACGGCCTTCTCGGTGAGACGAAAAAGCGTGATGTTAGAAGTGCTGGAAAGCTCAATCAAACCGGCCTCTTCCAGGGCCTTCAGCATGCGGTAAGCGGTGTCCGGCTTATCAGTGAGAAGCGGCAGTTCCTCAATGATCTTGGCCTTGCTGAGCGCGAAGAAGATCCCGTCATCGGTCTTGATTGGCTTGGTCCAGCTCGGGCAGCCGTAGACGAAGGCGAACAGCAGGGCCTGCTGAGAATTCAGCCCCCACTCCAGCGCCTTCACCTGGTTAATCGTGACGGTGTATTGCATGTCAGACCGCCGGGAAAAAGATATACGAGCAAATGCGCGCCACGTTTTCAGATTGCGCAAAACGTGGCGCGAGATTGGTAGAGCTATTGATATGTGGCTGGGTTTCCATATAATCGGCCTCACAACGTGTTATCGAATTAGCCGACCTCGACCGTCGGCTTTTTTGTGCCTGTAATTCAGCGCCGAAGCGCCAACCTCCCCGCCCTACTCCCCGTTTAGCCCTTTCAAAACCCACTGGATAAAACTCCAGCGACCTCAGGTTTCTTACTTCTCAGACTGGCTGGGCCGATACTGGCTACGTGGGCAGCAGGGCTTGCCTGTCAAGCGGCTTGGTCTTTCTTTGTCGCCTTGAACTTGCCCTTGGAAAGGACCTGGATCTGGTACTGCCGGGATTCGGGAATCGTTTCCCCCCACATGGTCACTGCGCTTGGGCGGATGCCCAAAGCGAGTGCCAGCTTCGTCTTGCTGCCGAAGAATTCGGCGACTTCATGCGTATTCATTGCGCATCCTCGTTCGAGCCTGTCGCAATTTAAGCATGCTTAAGTTATGGCATCAACGACGTTTTTGGCCTACTGCATGCTTAAATTCAGTTAACTTAATATTGAGTCCATGGAAAGACACGAACGCATCGCCCGCGCCATACAGGTCAGCGGTAAAAAGAAAGGGGAAATTGCATCGCTTTGCGGCGTCGCAAATTCGGCCGTCACTCAATGGATAACCGGTGAGAGCAAAAGCCTCAGGCCGGAGAACCTTTACGCCCTGGCTAAAGCGACTGGCTTCCGAGCTGAGTGGCTGGCCATTGGCGAGGGTAATGAGCGCGACGCTTCTGAATCGAACATTTCCCCCGCCGCCCAGCCCACCAAATCATTCCGCTACCCGGTAGTGAGCTGGGTTGCCGCCGGCGCCTGGGCGGAAGCGGTGGAGCCATACCCAGCCGGAATCTCGGACACCTACGAGTTTTCAGAGTACGACTCCAAAGGCCCGGCGTTCTGGCTGACAGTTAAAGGCGACTCGATGACAGCGCCCGCCGGCCAGAGCATCACAGAAGGCACGCTGATCCTGGTAGATACCGAGGCTGAGGTCGCACCAGGTAAGCTGGTCGTGGCCAAGCTCCCGGACAGCAATGAAGCCACATTCAAGAAGCTGGTCAGCGATGGCGGCCGGCTGTTCCTCAAGCCGCTGAATCCGAGCTACCCCATTGAGGCTGTGGACGAGAACTGCCGGATCGTGGGCGTGGTTGTGCAGGCGCTGCAGAAGTTTTACTGATGTTGTTCAGGAGGCCCCATGCCCCTCACCAAGCCCAACCAGCAACTGCGCCGCGATCTCAAAGCGATTGCTTTCAACCTTGAGCAATCGTGTGTCGACCTGGGCAGGTTGGCCAGCCGACTCAGCGATGCCGACGCCATAGCCCTGATGGGGCTTGTGGGTACGCTCTACGAAGAGGCTGATCAATTGGTGGGGTATGCAGACGAGGTGAAGGCCGGCCTGATAAGCCGATCTTCGAGCCAGACCAAATGACTGCATGGCGAAAGCAAAGCTTCTGGAGCAAGTATTGGGTCTGGGCTTGGTTGGCGTTCCTCATGGTGCTTCCTTTCATTTCCGACGCGGGTCCTAGTTGTTGGGGCTCATCAGGTCGCAAGCGAGTCTTCAGCCCTGGCTTCGTTGTGCTCTGCACCATCGTGGCTGTGGTTGAGCTGATAGCGCTGAACCACTTCAACTGCTACGCACCGCCTTATAGATAACGGAATGGAATCCACCGCCAATGCAAAAGCCTGATTTCCCCGCCCTGCTACCACCTGGCATGCACGCAAAAACCCTGCAAGAGATTTACGACCTTGCTGTTGCACCTTTCCCGGATGATGCGCGGAGAATAGATCTATTTCGAAAGCTGTCCGTTTGGAGTGAGGCTCTTGTGGCTGCAGGCGTAACGGGGACGATTTGGATTGATGGGTCTTTTCTCACCGCCAAGCCAAATCCTGGCGACATCGACTGCGTGATATGGAGTCCTAACTGGCGCGACCCGGCAGCGGCGTCAGCCGACGCACAGCAGCAAGTGGCGCGGTTGCTCGACCACGCAACAGCCGAGGCGATTTATGACCTAGACTTGTATCTCGAAACACCTGCTGCTGATCAGGTTTTCCATCGGGAAGCTTACTGGAGAGGTATCCTAGGGTCTTGTCATGATCGAGTAACGGCGAAGGGATTCGCGGAGGTCACTATATGAGCAGCAGCTTCCTTCGCGAGCACGCCGCTTCTTTGAAAGAATTTGCGGAAGATACTAAAGCTCGAGCAAAAAACAACCCGGATGATTTTTTCCTGCAATTAGCAGCAAAAAACCAAGAAGATACTGCGCGCTCCATTGTGAGCAAGGTTGCGCTTAGTGAGTCCGATGAACTTGGCGAGCTCGTTGACGTTCGCCTGATAGGTCCTCAAGCCAATGGCAGTATCCCGCTCGATAGCTTTCTAAATACCATTGGGCCGCTTTCCAAAGCCTGGAAACTTGCCGCGCACCGCCTTCGCTACGGCAATGACGCTGTCCGTGGAGTGGCAAGTGACGTGCTAAATGCGCTCAACTTCAAACTCGCAGGGCTCGCCCACGGATCTACTCATGTTTACATCACTGGTAACGCCGCCCCTGATTTGACCGGTGATAGCCTGCTACAGGCAACGCTTACGCAGACATTCAGGCTGCTGAACTCCAATCAGGAAGACTTTTACGACGCTGTAGATGCGGTTGGTGGAAAATCTGCTCACCAGCTCAGTGAATTTATGAAAGGTCTGGGTAGCGCTGGTCTTGCCGTGCAGTTTTCTTGGCGGTCCTCCACTGGGATGCAGACTTGGGATGGCCGGCCAGACGAAATAACAAGAGTCCGGGCGCTTCTGGACACTATCAATGAACCAGAAAAGTATCAGGAAACCATTCAGGGCAACGTTGCAGGAATAACTGACACCGGCAGGCTAGCTATACGCACAGTGGAAGGGAAGGTTCTTGTGCGCTTCCCTCTAAAGCTGACTGAGCAGGTGCAAAAGCTGAAAATTGCCTCTCGTGCTGTTGTTCACGTTGAGACATCGAAATACTGGGACTCGGTCGAAAAGAAGGATATTTTCAAGCGCCACCTTCTATCGGTTGAATAGCAGCAACCACCAAAAGCCCGGCCCAGCGCCGGGCTTCTTGTATCTGCCCATTCACACTCAGCCTCCTATGGTCATCTGAATTCCTAGTACCCGCTAAAGCCCCCCTTCGCAGCCGAATCCATCACGGCATATCTTGTTACAACCATTGGCCCGCATGCACCGCCGGCAGAGAACTAGAAACTTTTACTCCAGTCCTAATGCTAGGCGTGTTTTAAACCGTGAGCGCCTGCTGACAACCCATAGAGGTTCACAAGATGAAAATGACACTGCCCGCCCTATTTTTGGGTGCCCTCATTTCGCAAGGAGTACTAGCTGCCGGAGATGGCACAGCCGCTCTTGGAGGCGGCGTTGGTGGTGCACTTGGCAATATCGTAGGTCAGCAACTCGGCGGCTCAACGGGTGCGGCGGTAGGAGCAGGCGTAGGTGGTGCTGCAGGCAGTGCTGTCGGTGCTCAGAGAGGCAACAGAGCGGAAGCTGCATTAGGCGGCGGTATCGGCTCAGCTGGCGGCTCACTCATCGGTAACCGCCTCGGCGGCACAACTGGTTCGACTATCGGTGCAGGTCTCGGCGGCGCGGCGGGTGGCGCGCTAGGAAACAACCTGGCGGATGATGAGAGCGGTCATCGATCGGATGGTAAGAAGCACAGAGGCAACAACAAACATAAACACAAGAACAAGCATCGTTAGTCCCTGACGCTCCTACATCGAAGCCCGGCCCAGCGCCGGGCTTCTTGTATCTGGCGAGCGCTCTGCTCTGCTATGGTGGCGCACTCAGATCGCAATGGAAGCGTCGAAGAATGGACTCATGGAAGCTTGTAGCTGCAGTCCTCGTCGTATCGATCAGCGCTCATGCCTCTGAGGGGTCCGATGACTCCTATAATAACTCGATGCTATCAGTGCTAATGGCTCCAACCTACACCGTTGCGGGAACCACCGGGCTTACTATGCTTGCATCGAACAACTTCAAGCCTGCTAAGGCTGACGCGCTCGCATTCATTGGGTCAGAAGGTCAGATTCGCGGAGCCCAATTTGAACAGGCAGTTCGCTTTTATCGCACGACATACCTGCCGCCTCTGATGACCGACCAGCAGTTGGCCCAGGCAATCGCTACCTCGTACTGAGCACGAGCATTCACGAACTTTTCACAGTAGGGCGCCTATGGTTATCCCAGCTCCTAGTGAAACCCTTTAAGCCCGCTACCCCCCATCGCGGGCTTTTCTTTGTCTGAGATTTGGAGGGCCGAAACTCGCCCTCCCCAACTTACCCAACGACGGCTATACACGCCCACCGTCAAAATGACACGATAACGCCTCGCCTTCGTAAGTAGGAATACAGGATGTTCAGTCACGTAACCGTTGGGACAAACGATCTCGATAAGGCCTCTACCTTCTATGACGCGGTGCTGATCCCCCTGGGGCTCTGTCGTAGGCCTGTTACGCCTGATGGCGGGCCACCTTCGGCATGCTGGATTAAGCCAAATAGCGTCCTCCCTCGCTTTTATGTGTACAGCCCTTATGACCGCAATGAAGCCGGAACAGGGAATGGCAGCATGGTGGCTTTCACCGCACCATCTCCAAATGCGGTAGACAGCGCCTATGCAGCTGGGCTTCTTGCGGGCGGATCTGATGAAGGTGAACCTGGCCAACGTCCCCACTATGGTGACGGCTACTACGGTGCGTACCTACGTGATCCAGATGGCAACAAGGTGCATATCGCTCATCGTGGAGATTTGAACTTGGCGGGGTAGCAGCCGCTCACAGTATTCACGTGACGCCCGCCATCGAGCGGGCTTTTTGTTGTCCGTGCACCCTGCCCTTCGATGGTGGCTGTGCGCCACGAATGGTAATGTGCGGGCTTTCATATGGAGAGCTTAGGGATGAAAACTTCAATAGTCACGGTTGCCACCGCAGCCCTGGTTTTAGTCTGCTGCTGGTTTGGATGGGGCGCTTACCAAAGTCACCAAGAGAGCAGCCAGGCGTTAAGCGCGGTTCAGGCATCAACGGTTCTATTCGAGCGGCAGATTTCTGCTCGGAATGAGGATGGCATAACGCTTGCCGAGTACTCGAATCGCGCTTCCAGCGTCTTGGAATCACTGGACAAGGAGGCTGGCAAATTAGCCTCAATGGATTGGTCTCACCGCCCCGCGGACAGAGATACAGCGCTCGCATTCATTGACGAGTGCAAGGCAATAACAAGGCTTGCTTTCTCTAGGGTCCGCCTTACGGTTGAGGGGAATAACGCCCAGGAGACATATGATCGGGCAACCAAGGAACTCCACGAGGCCTCATCTTCAGAAAGGGAGTGGAAGCACAAAAGGTTCGCCGCGGCTTCGGATGATCTCATAGCCACACTCCAGAAAAGGATTGATGTATCCAAGGAAGCAAAAGGCAAAATTGAGAGGTTTCTTTCTGCTGACGAAGCTGTGAAAACCGCCTTTGGCGACAACAAAGGACTCTCCAAGCCCGTCGCCGAGGACTTCAGGAAAAGCATCTCGCCCCCAATTTTAGAGAAGGATAGCGACGCCAAAAGCTAGCCTTCCGCGAACCCGCAAAGCCCGCCACTGAGCGGGCTTCTTGTTGCCCGTCAAAAACACCCCGCCTTCGAGATATGCATTTATGCATTAAACTTCCTGCAGCCCTATTGCCAAGATATGTCAGTGCAAATACTGTGTATGTATACAGTTTTCATAAGGAGCGAAGCATGAACCAGGCACCCTACTCCGCATCAAAACCGAGAAATTCCTACGAGCTTGTTGGCCGTCGCCTGCAAGGCCTGATCGCCTCTCCCCGGGTCCAAAGGATTCAGTTGGTCGAGGTTTCTAGGCGCGACGATGAAAGCCCTGAAGCCTGGCACCAGGTCATTCAAGATATCGGCGACACCGCCGGGATAAGGGTCGAGCACCTGGAAGACGGGGCCGTCAGGATCGGTTGGCGCGAGTACTGCGACGCATAAAGGAGCCCGCCACTGAGCGGGTTTTTTATCGACCTAAATTTCAGCAACCTGAATTATTTATTTCAGCATGCTTGACACTTTAATTTCAGCTTGCTTAAATTCAACTCAAGCCAGCAACGAACACCGCCGGCGAGCAGCGAGAGCTGCGCCGCTCTTTAACAGTCAGCGCAATACAGAAATACCAACAGACCGCATTGCCTCTACCGGCGACCGGCGATCAGACGGGTCAGATAGCCCGCCCACGACAGGAACAACCTGTGCGGCTGATCGAGAGCGAAACGCTCGAACCGTGCGAATGACCTGGCAAGCAATGCGCCCCGCGAATCCCGGCGGTAGAAGGGAGACTTAACTGAACAGAATTAGCGGTCCCGATAGCCTCGGCTGGGAACGCCGGACCTCATGCACCCTGCCCCACTCAGTCAGGGCATTCAGAGCTGTAGCGTGCATGTTGTAAGGACCTGTGATCCATGGCGAACAGATGCTGTTTGACGCTGTGAGTAGGAAGCTCGAAGCCCACACCGAAGACGACCGGCCAGCCCTGCAATCAGCAGCGGGCAACGGGCCACACTGCTGACGCAACAACCCCGGCCTGACGCCAGTAGCGAGGTCGGGGGTTTCACCGATAGTCCTTGGCAACAGGGCCTAACGGGAAACCAACCGAGGGTAACGACGATGGAAGCAACAATCATCAACGGCGCATGGAAGGGTCACCTCGGACGTGGCCTGGCGCCGCGAGAGCTTCAGTTTCTGCTTTGGATTGCCCAGGGCTTCACCTCGAAAGAGATCGCCCGAGAGGCAGGCATAGAGGCAGGCACCGTGAAGAAGCGCCTGACCAATGCGATGTTCAAGCTGGGCGTGACGAAACGCACGGCCTTGCTGGCTGAGGCCATGAAGCGCCAGATTATCACGCCGGTGTGCTTTGTACTGGCGGCGCTGATCGCCATGCACTCAACGATCAGTGACGACTCGCTGCGTCGTGATCGCCGGGCGCCGGAAAGACGGATGGCTCAGGCTCGGATGGTGCGCCGGGCGGAATGTCCTAGGCTGACCGCTTAACAGAAACAGCCACGACAGCCTTTCGTTAACTGTCTGGTCAGCTGCGTGCCGGCCAGTTCCGGCACCTGCGGCCTTTCAAACATCAATGATGACAAGTGTCCCGTAGCTTCCAGACAAAACTGCATGCGGAACACCAGCTTCAGCCAGATAAATTTGTCCCTCTCCCACGCGCACGCACTCACCATCGACTCCCAGCAATAACTGTCCGGAGATGACTAGCAAACCCTCGGTGTAGTCATGCACCTCTGCTTCAACGGACATTTCATCCATGCGCAGGACTTTGATATTGGAGCCGCCTACCCGTCCTAGAACGGTGGACTTCCAAGCTTGAGGCAAGGCCTTCGAGGTCAAATCAAGATCCACCAGGGACATAGAAAACTCCTTATTTCGAACTTCCCTACTTATACCCCTCCTCACCTCTACCCGTCAGCACTCACCCCGCGCCCATCGGCAACCAGCGGGAGGCATGAGTGTTGACGAATACAGGTGAACCAACGAACGGAGAGAGTCATGGCCAAGAAGGTTGGCGTAAAAACCAGGAGCGCCCAAATCGGCGTTCGAATCAGCCCCCGCGTTAAGTACATGCTCGACGTGATGGGTCGCATCCAGCGCAGAACCATGAGTGGAGTTATCGAATCGGCTCTTTTGGCTTATGCCAAATACGACGAAAAACGCTTAGCCGACCAGACATGGTCAACGGATGAAAGCGAACGATTGCTCAACCTTTACCTAGTAGCGCCTCACCTTCTGTCATTCGACGAAGAGATTGAGGCCAAGCGGCTAATCGCAGCCAAAGCCACCGCCTAACCCCAAGCAATGGAGGACGCCAATCGTCAATACGCTCTGGGTCGAGATCGATGCCAGCAAGCGCCGGTAACGGTGGGCGGCACCCGGCTCCGGTTGCGGTCAGCTTAGGCTGACTGCGCGATGAGAGCCTTCTAACGATGTCGGACGCCAACCCCGCAGGTACGAGACACCTAGCATAAGGTATGCGTTCTCACTTCTTGGGGAGGTAGTACGAGCACATATCTGGAAGCTTAGATACGACGACAGAGTTGCTCATATTGAACGCCAACGATTCGATTTTTGCTTTGGAAGCTGGATCAGCTTTGACTCGGCGAACTTCTGCTCTAAGCGACTCGGTCGTCTCCGGATCGCTATTTAAAGCGTTCTCAACGCTGCTATTCGAATCTGGATTGGCCTTGACGCAAAGGCTTTCAATGGCCAGCAAATTGACGGCGTTTTCGGTGTCGTCCTCTGCTGCGCTTGCCAAGGTACTTGCGACCGAAGAAACGCTCAATAGCAGAAGCGCTGCAGAAATTCGCTTTAAAAACATCATTGATCTCACTGAAAAAACTGAAATTTATCATAGCGCTATTGATTGACGATTTTCCAGTTATCCCCCGCATAGACACCTCCCCACCCACTACCAACAACCTTACCGGTCAGGTGCCCGACAGGCCTATTTATGCCGGGATTCAAAGACGGCCACTTCAAATACGTCGCTTACATCGACTAACCCACGCAGCCGCCTCGGAGGCGACCATGAGCGCAGTATTGAAATTATGCCAAGAGCGATTCGACGCTCAGTTGCCTCCAGATGTCAGCGACGCGAATCCGGAACAGGAGTGGCTGGAACATTCGGCGGAACAGCTGGTTTGCGGCATGGACATCAAGTGGAAGCGCCGCCACGGCCAGCCGCAGGTTGTTACGTTTGACCGGTTCTGCACCTATCTGCAAGGCATCCTGAATCAGCGCCAGATCGACGGCCTGGACGAGCGCGACTCACTTGCTCGGCTGTTCCTGTCCTCGATCCTTGGCAGCCAAGCGGATTCACGCGGTCACGCCGCTGAATTGATCGGCCAGCCCCGCCCCATCGAAGCCGCAGAGAAGATCGCCATGGATCTGCTCAAGCCCTACGCCGCCGAAGCTGTAGCGGCGGAGCGGGAAGCGGCCGAAGACGACGTGGATGCGGACATATGAGCGCGCATGTAGATATATCTGCTGCGTTGCTTGCCCTTGACCCTTCGGACACAACGCCCCTCGCCGAGTCGCAGGTAGAGGGATTGATCGTTCGCCACTTCACCGAAGGCACCATCAATGCTGAAGAGTTTCATCATTACAGTGCGTGGCTACTGAGAGCCAGTCGGAAGAGGCTGGCTCGGCTGGTTAGATAGGCCGTCAGATTACGTCGAGCGCCCTTCGTTACGACTTTGTTGTTTTCTTACGTTTTTCCCAGTTAAACGTTCGTATTGGTGGTGAATAAACCACACGACCAAAAGCAGGCCAGACAAGCCAATAACGAACAGCAACAGCTCTAATGCGGGACCTTCGTGTGAAAACATTTTTCGTTCCTCGTCCTGAAGTAGCGTGACCCGAAAACGGTCACTACCGAAATTATTCGTAACAATTCATACATTTTCAGGGTAGATGCCGAGGATCGAGGTGGCAACCCCCAATACTCACAGAACCATTGATCTAGACACGTCACTCGTCGAAAAAACCGTTCACGAGCACGACAGCGCCAGCGATACACACGCAAGGAGAAGGTCATGACTACTGCACCAGTCCAATCGCTAATCGAAGAGCAACTCAACGAAATCGA
This sequence comes from Pseudomonas sp. Irchel 3H9, assembly GCF_900187495.1. Taxonomy (NCBI): domain Bacteria; kingdom Pseudomonadati; phylum Pseudomonadota; class Gammaproteobacteria; order Pseudomonadales; family Pseudomonadaceae; genus Pseudomonas; species Pseudomonas sp. Irchel 3H9. Next base: position 1,186,790 of record NZ_FYDK01000002.1, read on the forward strand.
GAGTCGAATCGCCATCCTGGGCTTTGGCATTCCTTTCAATGAACTGATCGGCCGCAAGCGTGAAGACCTGGTAAGGAATCTTCCGCAGCGGCTGGCGCCGACAATGAAGGGCGGTCGCATCGCAGTGAGAGTTCGGCCTTGACTCCCCACCAGCGCACCACGCGCATTCTCATCTGGCGTGGCGCTTTCCCTGCCCTCGCCCTATTCACCTTCCTGATGTTGCTCAGCGCCCTCGCTGATCGAATCACTCAATAACCAATACCTCACAGCGCCCCGCAAGGATGGCGCGGGAGTATCGCCATGCTCGCAGCAATTGCAGATCGCATCCGTTCCAAGTCCTACGAACTTCCTCTGTCCCGTGATTACGTACGTCACTGGGGCTTGAAAGAGGCCATCCGGGAACTGGTACAGAACGCCCTGGACAGCGAATCGCCGTTTGAATACGCATTCGCCGATGGCCAACTGTTCATCACCAGCCGCTTTGCAAGGTTGGAAGCCAGCACGCTGGTGCTGGGAAGCACTTCCAAGGCTGACCGTTCGGATGCCATCGGAAGTTTCGGCGAGGGCTACAAGATCGCCCTGCTGGTACTGACCCGCAACGGCTACGACGTGAAGGTCCTCAACGGCAATAAACAATGGATGCCTGAGTTCCGACATAGCGACCAGTTCGACGCTGAGGTTCTGTGCATCAACGAGTCTCCAGCGCACCGGCAGAATCAGGGCGTGGAATTCATCGTGTCTGGCCTCACCGAAAATGACGAAGCAGAGATTCGCAGCATGTGCCTGCGCATGCAGCCTCCCATGAGCGACGTCATCGGCACTAAGTACGGCCACATCCTGCCCTCCCGTCCAGGAAAGCTCTACGTCGGCACGCTGTTAGTGTGCGACACCGATCTGACCTACGGCTACGACATCCTCCCTGAACACCTACAGCTTGAGCGCGACCGCCAAACGGTCAGCGGGTGGGACCTGAAACAGGTGTCGAAAAACGCTTGGATCGACACCGGTCGCCTGGATGAGTTGGCCGAGAAGATCGAGGCAGGCATTCCTGACGTTGAATATGTCGAGTACGGCAGCACCGAGCTTGTGCGGGAGGCCTGCTATAGGTTGTTCCAGCAGAAACACCCCGGCGCCATTGCCGTTCAATCCCAGGAAGAGCTGAACAACCTGGTCAAGCAGGGCATGACCAACACCGTGGTCGTGCGCGGGGCTTACTACTCCCAGGTTGCCAACTCGACCTCGTACAAACAAAAGGTATCCCACGTCGTTGCCATCCAGACGCCCAAAGCGGCCTTGGAAGAATGGTACAGCGACAACAAAAAATATATGAGCAGGCTGCCCGCGGCGTCCTTCAAGGAACTGGCCAAGCGCGCGGATGGCTGGAGGAATAAGTAATGTCTGAGAACACCAGGATATGGGATCAGGTCGAAACTACCGACCCCGAAGTCACAAAAAAATTTACCGGCGCAGGTGGTTTCAAGGGTACTGCCATCAGGCCCACTTACCTGATGCATCGAGCCACAGAGCTCTTTGGCCCGTGTGGCGAAGGCTGGGGCTGGACTGTCCTTGAGGATCGCTTCGACGAAGGCGCTCCGCTCCAGGCACCGACGAAAGAGTGGCCAGGCGCTCCGATGATCTGCGCAAAGGTACACACCGTAAAAGTAGAGCTTTGGTACTCGGGCAAGAGCGGGCAAAAGTGCACGATCCAACAGTACGGCCACACGCCTTTTGTATACCTGCAGCAGGGGAAAATCCTGACTGATTGGGATACGGCGAAAAAGTCCCTCACCGACGGCATCGGTAAATGCCTGCAAGCCTTGGGCTTTGCAGCTGACATTTACCTGGGCATGTTCGACGACCCCACTTACGTCGACACCATCACCGAAGAATTCAAGATCGAGAAAGCTGAAGACAAAGACGCCGAAATTCTGCGCCAAAAACAGGAGCGCATTGACTGGCTCGCCTCGGCTGTCGAGACCATCGGCAAGGCGGTAACCGCCTACGAGCTGAAAACACTGAACGTGAAATACATTCGTGAGGCAACCCGCCGTAACGAGCCTGCTTTCATCGCCCGCATCACTCGCGCATTCGAAGAACGCAAAGCCAGCCTTGAGAAAGGCAAGGAGGCAGCAGCATGACTCAACTCTACGCACTCACCGGCAAACTCGCCGAACTCCAGGCCATGGCCGACACCGATGATGAAGGCTTGAAAGAGGCTTTGCAGCACGCCATGGACGAGGTTCAAGGCGACTTCAACATCAAAGCCGACAACATCGTCATGCTGCGCCGCAATATCGAGAGCGACGTGACGGCCATCGAAAATGAGATTGAGCGCTTGGCTGAGTTAAAGCGCATCAAATCCAACAGCGTGTCGGAGATCAGCGACTACCTGCGCCGCAATATGGAGGCTGCCAACATCAAGTCGATCAAGCGTCCGCTATTCACCATCACTCTGGCGATGGGCAGCGAACGAGTGATCGTTGATAACGAAGATGCGGTGCCGGACGAACTGACGTCTGTGAAATCCAGCATCACCCCCGACAAAAAAGCCATCGCTGCCAAGCTCAAGGAGATCCGAGAGCATAACGAGGCGGTCCGCAAGCGCATGGCTGCCGGCGAGGATGCCGAACACGAACTGCTTGAAGAGCCGAAATGGGCTCACCTCGAACGCGGCGACAGCTCAATCCGCATCAAGTGAGGCCGACATGATCAGCAACCACCTAAGCCTGGTCGAGGCACTGCGCCCAGCCTCGGATGAACTGGCGACCCAGGTCGCCGAGTTTGTAGCGGCCGGTGGCGAAATCGAAAAGATCGAGCCTCCCCCACCACCGAAGCCCGTCGTATATGTACCCCCGGAGCCGCCCGCGCCAAAGCCGTTTGTTCGGCGCAAATCTGAGGCAGATGCCCTGCCCCTCGACAAGGACGACATCCGCACCCAGGAGCGCCTGAAGCTGGTTGACCAGATACGCCAGCTAGGTATCTCGCACACCCAGACCGAAGTCGCCGCAGCCTTGGGCGTTAGTCGGCGGCTGATCTACAACCACGCCTCGCGGTACGACATCACGTTCAAGGCACCAACCCGAGGTGGTGCACGCAACCTGGTGCACAACGTGATTGATACGGAGCGGGATGTGAAGTTCGCCGAGCGGATAAGGGCATTCATGGAGCTGGGCATCAGCCGGCGCCAGTGCTGCGGGAAGCTGGCAATCGGCAGCAAGGCCTTTGAGCGGATTATCGCCACCCACGGTATCGACTATCCCAAAGCACGCCAAGGCGGAACTTCATGCGCCGCATAGCCCGCATCCAGAAACGCAGGCGTCAAACCTGGCTCGCACTGCCGGCCAGCGGAATAGAAGAGGTAGGACATGGCCAAATCAGTACAGGAGCGGTCAGCCAAAGCTGCGCAGAAGCGCCTGGCAGTCGCAGAGAAGGAATTGCGGCACAAGGTCAGACCGGGTATCGAGCAGGCCATGGAGCGGATCTGCGCCAGAGGTAAGACGCCGATCATCAGCGAGGTCCTGCAGATCGCCATCATGAAGATGGACTTGATGCCCGACGATGAGCTGATCAGCTTCTTGCGGTATCCGCGCCACGAAATTGTGATTGACGAAAACGTGGCGCGTGAATTTCACAATCAAAGCTTGGGCGAATTAAGGCGCGATCCGGGCGATGAAGTGGTGCCGCCTGAGTCAGTTTGAATGGCGATTAGGAAATCCATCGGAGATCAAACGTTGCCCCATGAGGACGGCGCAAGCAGGGTGAAAGAAAATACCTTTCAGCGTGTGTGAATCTGAGTGTCCGTCGTAACGTACGACACCTTTCTCGATTCGGCCGCCGCACTCAAAACACAGATTTATGTCCGTGAAATAGGCGACAAGTAGGTCTGCCTCTTTTGTGCTCTTGAAATAGCTCATGCAATCTCCTTGATCCGGCTCCATGCCGGTCACCCGTAATACCCCAACCCAAACCAAATTGCCACCACCGGCCACCGGAGGGCGGCGCCTGACTGGAGATAATCCAATGCAAATTCAACGCGAAGGTTGCGTGTCGTTCGGCGAGGCGCGCCTGGCCGTGTGGGAGGAAGGTATTCCTCGCGAGTGGGACGCCAAGGTGATCTGGGAGCGCAAGTTCAAGCGAGAAGTGTTCAAGCGGATCATTCAAACGCTCAATCGGATCGGCTGGACCGTCGGCGAGCAGACCCATATCTTCACTGACAAGAATTCACGCCATTGCGTGAAAGGCGATCTGCAAGCAGACCTAAAGATCATGGGGCGCAGCATTGAACTGGAGTTCTTCCAGGCTGTGAACGCCCCGGATCGCGCAGACCACGGCGGTCGGTACCAAAGCGACAAAGAAAAGCACATGCCTTACCTGGCTCGCTTGGAAATGCAGCGTACCCGCATGCGCATTCGTGACTACCTGTGCAACGTCTTCACCGGCTATACGTTCAAGGCTCCAGGCCGAGAGTGTGGCTTGGGCGGAATGACCAACACCGAGTGGATCAATGCCGACTACGTGAGTGCCCGGCGCTTTGGGCCTCCCACTATTCCTGCTGCCGACTACAACTCAGGGTCGGGCGACAAGAAAACAATTGAACATGGTGCGAATGTCTGGACGACTGACCGCAAAGGTCGCTGGTACCAGGGTACTGCGTTCGTGAACATCAACAACATGTGGTGGGTCGCTCATGGCAAGTACGGCTACGACAACAAGGCTTGCTTCGAGCTGTTTGTTGAGCGACCTACAGACATCAGAGCCAAGAAGAATGACCGAGCCCGCCGCCAGCGCCTGGAAGACCTGATCGCGAAGGCGGTGGCTGGGATGAACTATCAGCGCGCCGAGGTGCTGCGCAAGGTGCTTTTCCCTGAGCCTGAGCCACTGTTCATGATCCTTAACGTGAAGGACGGGGTTTATTTCCGGCCCAACTACAGCGGATACACCAGTGACACGATCAGGGCTGGCAAGTACACCCGCGCGGAACTGAAGCCTTATCTGGGTGACGCTGATGAAAAAGACGACCTGAAGGCCGTCCCGATTTCTCAGGCCGCCTGACCCGGCGCACCACCGGGCACCCTCAATACCCCATATCAACGAATCACGCCAGCCGCCAACCTCAGGACCCGCCCCGCCTTCACAAACTACGGTGAAAATGAGATTTATTTGAGTAACTTAGATTGAATATAATCATGGGCAAACTGAGAAAGCTGGCTTGCTTTAGACAATATCTTTCCTTCTTCCCATCCGGCAGCTGAGTACTCCTCGCCAAGTTCGATGATTCTCCTTTTATACGCATCTTGCTGCTCAAATGTTCTTTCCGGCCCTATTGCAACTGAAAACAATCGGACAGCGCCATAAAAGTTTTCACAAGTGCTTACAAATTCACCCAAAGAATTGGAAAGACGTTCGCCCCACAGTGCCCTCGCCTCAAGTAACAGCGTTAAAAGTTCCGCTCTCTCATTCATAGCTTTATCCATTCGAACTATACAACTGTCTGTAATAGTTCTTAGGAGATCAGGCGGAAGGCCTTCGAAACCAACAATGCAGTTATTCACACAAAACTGCATATCGGTGTACGCGGCCTGAATCGACTCTTTATGCTTCAGCACTGAAACCGCCAACTTACGGGCCAATTCATGGTCAGACTCTGCCTTAATCTGACTGCGCCAAGCATTGATACTGAAGGCCGCCAGAATTACGGCAATAACTGTTGCACCGGACGAGAGTATTTCAAATAGATCATGGACATTGCTTACGGTGTAAAAATCCGTCTTTAACCTAATGCTACCCCAGGTTACGCCTGCTAAAAATAGCAATGCGCACCACAACCAGATCGCCCAATCCTTTTTCAAAACGCTCTCCAGGTAATTTTATATTCCCGATTATGCCGAAGCCGGGCGCTACCGGCGAGGATCTCCTACGCACGTCATGTTTTGCAGTTACGGCAACGACTCCATCGCTCTGATCCAGTGGGCGCATGAGCGCGGTCTGAAGGATGTCATGTGCCTCTACTCCGACACCGGATGGTCTGCATCCTGGTGGGCAGACCGTGTAGCCAAGGGAGAGAAACTGGCCCATGGCTACGGATTCACAACGGCCCGCACCGAGTCAGTGGGAATGCTCGAACTGGTAAAGCGCAAACGCGGCTGGCCCGGTGCAGGTGGGCAGGGCCAATTCTGCACGGCGGAGCTAAAGGTACTTCCAGCTTTGGAATGGCTCGACTTTAACGACCCAGACAAAGAGGCAACAGCCATGACTGGCGTGCGCCGCAGCGAAAGCAGGCACCGTTCGGACGCGGAAGAGCATATTGTAGAATCAGAGCGGCATGGCGGCCGGGAACTATGGCAGCCCCTGGTGCGGCACGACGATGCTATGCGTGATGCCTTACTGCATCGGGCCGGCTTCGATGTGCTCCCTCACCGATCGCTTGAGTGCTACCCCTGCATCAACGCAAATATCGACGACATAAGGTTGCTCTCCGAAGACCGGATACGGCTGATTGACATAACAGAGAAAGACCTGGGCTTCACCAGAAAGGGAAAGCCCCGCGTGATGTTTCGTACTGCACGCCGCAAAGGTGCTGTCGGCATCCGCGCTGTCGTGCAATGGGCGGCAGCGCCCAGGCCGAGAGACCAGATGGAAATGTTTCCCGCTCAGTGCGACTCAGGCTACTGCGGCGGCTGAGCCAACTGCCAGCAGATATTCGACTACTCCGACACCCAGTTCGACATGTTCGCCGACCACGGCGAGGCCATTGATATCTTCCGTGTTGAATAGATCAAGACTTGAACACAGACACTAAACCGGTCACCGCACCGATTAAGCCAACAATAATGCCAAACCAGTAGCCAACGGCTTCGCGGCGGTGTTTTTCTTCATCTCTCACGGCTGCCCTGATAGAGCGAAGCCCTTTATCAGTCAAATACTTTGGCTGTTTTGGATCATTATCCCAATCAACAGTGCTATACATTTCATTGTCCGAAAGATCAGGCATTGGCACATTGAGAATGTCTGCTTTGTTTCTGAAGTACTCGGTCTGAATGAGCATCTTCCATTGGTAAACCTCGTCTTCACGACGAATGTAGTCATTGAATTCACCACTATCGAAGTCATTAGACAAATTCGGTGGGTAAATTTCCTCTAGCTTTCTTTCTGCTTTTGCATGCTTTCGCAGATCTTTCCTGTATTTCAAATAGTTCTGCCACATCCACATTCCATTGCCCCCACCTTATTTAGCCGGCGAGAAATATACCGGCAAGGACTCCCCATGCCTACAGAAAACAAACTCACCCTGAAGCAGCAACGCACCGAACAGGTGAACCAGGTGATCCGGATCATCGGCACTCACGGCCGGCGCTTCTTCTTCAACCAGGTCGCTGATCGCTACGCCAGCATGGAAGTGGATCAGCGCGGCAAGGTCTGGTTCATCGACGATTACAGCGCGCGACGGATCTTCACGCACAAAACAACTTGGGGTGGCAGGTGGCGAGGCTTCAGCCATGGCGGCACGCTTCGGTCGCTCGTTGAAGGGTTCCGGGATTACATCCGCACCGGGGAGCCAATGGACCCTGGTTAGCTCGGACCTGAGCGCTTCGACGACAGCAACATCTGGGGTTACGACGCCAAAGGCATGAAGGCAGTGCGGGAGCAGGCCGGCGCAATTCCGGTGTTTCGCCAGCCAGTCGCGGAGGCCGCATGAAGCGCATCTACCTCAGCGGGCCCATGACCGGCCTGCCCGGCCTCAACTTCCCGGCCTTCGCCGCAATGACCGATAACCTGCGCGCCGGCGGCCACACCGTCACCAATCCCGCCGAGGTCAACCCGGACGGCGGCACCTGGAACGACTGCATGCGCCGCGACATCGTCGCCCTGATGGACTGCGACACCGTGGCTACCCTGCCAGGCTGGGAGCATTCAAAGGGTGCCCGCCTGGAAGTCCTGATCGCCGAACGCTTCGGCATGACGGTTGTGAAAGCCCATGATCTGGTAACGAGGGAGGCGAACCATAGCGCCTGATCGGATTATTTAAGGCAGAGCATCCGAACTTTGGCTAGGTGCCTTGCTGCTGGTTATGGTTAGGATCAGAACTGTGCGATGAGAATCGCCATTGCGCGCTGCACCACAGACCAGGCGCCCCCCACTAACAACCTCATACGCTACTCTCAGAAGATCTTGAACTTAGCACATCAAGAACCTACGTACTTTGAGATGTTAACTTCTACATGCCCATCTACCGACCGATGAAACTCAACTTTAAAAGTCTGAACACCGTGAAGCCCAACAGAGTTCACATACCTTGCAGAAATATTGCAACAGAATGGCAGATCAGAACTATCAAATTCATAAATAAACCTAACATCACCATCACTCCTAAGCACTTGAGCATCCTTTAGCACTCTTGGCGCTCCTGACCTATTAACGCTCACGACCAGTTTCTGAGCATCAACCCCAATATTCCCAAGAGAAAAATCCCTATAAATTAAACCATTCCTAATTCCTCCTGACGGGGAATATAGCTGTAAGTTTGGCTCAACCATTAATTTAAATTGCATTTCCTGACGAAGTGATGCAGCGGCCTGACTCTCTAACTGCCGCTCTTGAAGCTTAACAATTTTCACCTGCTGCTGGACGTTCTGTGCCAACTCACTAGCCTGCCTAACTAGAGAGTCCGAACTTATTTTAAGTTCTCTGCCCTGCTGGAGATAGCCAAGCACCAGCCACAGGAAGGCAACCGGACCAAACACACCTGCAGAAAGGTCACCGAGCTCGTTAAGCTTTAGATTAACCAACTCATCAAACCTTGCCCCTATAATTAATATGGCTGCACCCACATACAAAGCAGTTAGATGGGCAGCCCACCATTCGAAACTTCTGCTATACCACCAATGCACTTGCTGTAACCAATAACTCCGGTAATGCGACATAGCTTTCATCCTTGGCAATTAAGCTGACCATTGTAACAAAACACCAACACCATGCGGCCCCCTCACAATTCAAAGCCGATATAGCGGCAAGGACAAAGTCATGCCTGAAATAAAGGAACGACCCATCCTATTCTCGGCGCCGATGGTGCGCGCCATCCTGGAAGGCCGGAAGACGGTCACGCGGCGCGAGGTTAAGAAAAAGGCGGCGCTGGATTGCTTGGCGGCCGGGTTTGAGCCGGCGTTTCTGGAATTGCCTGGCAATGCTGACCTCTGCCCATACGGCCAGACCGGCGACCGGTTGTGGGTGCGCGAGACGTGGTACTGCGATCACTTCGAAGTCATGCGCGGCCCCTACCTCAAACCGAATGACCTGGACATCGGTGAAGCGCTCGACGACGGGACGCTGGTCTACGCAGCCGACGGGCTCACCCCGTACGAAGCGGATCAGCCAATATGGAAACCTTCAATCCACATGCCCCGCTGGGCCAGCCGCATCCTTCTGGAAATCACCGACCTGCGCGTCGAGCGGCTGCAGGACATCAGCGAAGAGCAGGCCAAGGCCGAGGGCGTGCGGCTCTACCCCGATCATGCCGAACTCGGTGATTGGTGGCACGTCGAGGGGATCGAGACATACAGCGCTGATCCGCGCAAATCGTTCGAACTGCTCTGGTCATCCGTCGGCGGCAACTGGGAAGCCAACCCATGGGTCTGGGTGGTCGAGTTCAAGCAGGTGACGCCATGATCGCCACCCTCTGGTTCACCTACGTCTTCATCTACAAGGGGCCGAGGCCATGAACGATGCACCGAAAAGCATGGGCTTCATGAACCATGGCAAGACGAATTGCGGTCTTCTAGTGATGAGTCGGTGGGACGAACCTGATCGCGACGGAAACGCGAAAGACCTGCAGCGCTTCGTAAAAGATGTGAAGCGCACCGGCCTAAGCCACTCCTGCATTGAGCGCTTCGAGGGCGACCATTTCCCTGAATGGGTTGGTGAGTTGCGCTGCGACGATCCGCAATGTCAGTGCCGGCGATATCTCCGCACCCAGCAAGCCTAACCCCAATCCCCCTACATGCCTGCCGGTGAGCATCAAGGCTGTTTATTGCCCTTCGCCCATCCACACACCATCAATACCAAGCCGGTTATCCAGAGGGCAGGCGCAGTTATCGCGAGCCCGCAGACTGCCAATGGGAGCCCAGTCAAAAACAGCGGGTTTCTAAACGCCTTATCCATTTCGCGTCACCTTTAAGAATTCATTTCATTAAATCACAAGTGCCTGCCGGTGAGCGGCGGGCGAGGTATTCCTGTGTTCAAACAAATCGGAAAACTCATCACTGAACCGCTTCGCAAAGGCGACAAGAACCAGCCACTGCGCTGGCGTATGGGAATGCGGCTGAACCACGTCCACAACACTCTGCACTCCAAGCACCCGAAGCTCTGGAATTTCATCGTGATGACGGCCAGGGCCGTGATCTGCAAACCATTCGGCCATCACTGGACCAGGTTCGAAGCGGTGAAGTACGGCGATTTTGGTAACTCGCGGATCTGCAAACTCTGCCGCATTAGCCACGGGCAACACCGTGGTGTCGACACCTACCACGAAACCCATCGCCAGGGCGGCTGGAACAAGATCGCCAAACCCTAACCCACCTTCTGCCGCCCAGCGCGGCGCGGAGCATCCAATGTCAGCAGCGGAACAACTCAACGACGGTATCACGGGCGACAAGGTGCCCGAGGCGCAGATGGCCGAGCTCCTCGGTACCACCCTCGCCGCCCTGCGCTCAAAGCGCGCCCGCAACCAAATCCCCCTCGGCGTCTGGAACAAGCAAGGCAGCCGCGTCATGTACAGCATCCGGAGATACTACGAATGGCTCGAAAGCCAATGGGTTTGCCCGCAGGAATGGACCTCCACCACGGATCGATCCGCATCCGCTTTATGTGGAACGGCAGCCGGCGCAGTGAAACGCTCCCCTATCCCCCGACACAGAAAGGAATCAAGTCTGCCTCACAGGTTGTTGATCAAGTAAAAGGCCTGATTAAGCTGGGGCTGCTCGACGACGATAAGTACGCCGAGCTTTTCCCCAGTTCCAGCAACGTCGCTGGGGGGAAGATCAACTTCGGCGAGTATGCCCAGCTCTGGCTAGACAGTCGTGAGGTGGTCGGTGGAACGAAGGCGAACTACAAGGGCGCACTGAACCGGTACTGGATGCCCGGCCTGGCCCTGGTGCGAATCGACCTGATCACCACTACGCTGCTCCGCCGGGTGATGGCAGCCAGTGAGTGGAAGTCCCCCGGGGTAAAGCGCAACGCGATCTCAAAGCTGTCGACCATCCTGAACTCGGCAATGTCCGAAGAGCTTATCCCGAAGAACCCCGCGGCGATCCTGGAGTTACCCAAGCGCAGCAAGAAGGAAATTGACCCGTTCACTTTGGAAGAGGCAAACCTGATCATCGCCAAGATGTACGACCACGACCACTGGCCCAGCACGATCTATGCGGCATTTTTTGAGTTTGTGTTTTTTACAGGAATGCGCCTTTCCGAGGCCCTGGCAATGCGCTGGGATGCGGTAGACGAAGAGAAAAGGACGGCCCACGTCTGTCGTGGGATCGCCCTGGGGGAAGTGGTAGAGCGAACAAAAACGGGTGGAGACCGCTTTGTTTTGCTGAATGAACGCGCCATGCATGCGCTGAAATTCGCGAGGGAATACGCAGAGCGTCGGAAAAAAGGTAAAGGGAAGGTGTTGGAAACGCCTTTCATTTTCCCGCCGTCAAAGAACTCGGAGTACGTGAAACAGACATCTGACCTGCACAAGCAGTGGATTCCGACCCTGAAGGCTCTGAATATCCGTCGTCGCCCGCCATACAACTGTCGTCACACCTATGCGACAATATGCATTATGTCTGGCATGAACCCCGCCTTCATCTCCCAGCAGCTCGGCCATAGTGTGCAGATGCTGCTCTCGACTTATGCGCGTTGGATCAACTCAAGCTCGGACTGGAGCGAAATGCAAAAGCTCCAGATTGGTCCCAAATTGGTCCCAGTTCAAATAAGCGCACCCTAAGCTATTGATAGGTAAAGTAATTGATCTCCACAGCTAACATCACCATGCAGTTCGGCGCCAAGCCGCTCTTCGAGAACGTCTCGGTCAAGTTCGGCGCCGGCAACCGGTATGGTTTGATCGGTGCCAACGGTTGCGGCAAGTCGACCTTCATGAAAATCCTCGGCGGCGACCTCGATCCGTCGGGCGGCCAGGTCATGCTGGAGCCTAACGTTCGCCTGGGTAAATTGCGCCAGGACCAGTTCGCCTACGAAGAATTCACCGTGCTCGACACCGTGATCATGGGCCACGAGGAGCTGTGGAAGGTCAAGGCCGAGCGCGACCGTATCTACTCGCTGCCGGAAATGAGCGAAGACGACGGCATGGCCGTGGCCGAGCTGGAAACCGAGTTCGCCGAGATGGACGGCTACACCGCCGAATCCCGTGCCGGCGAGCTGCTGCTGGGCCTGGGCATTCCTCTGGAACAACACTTCGGCCCGATGAGCGAAGTGTCCCCTGGCTGGAAACTGCGTGTATTGCTGGCCCAGGCGCTGTTCTCCGATCCTGAAGTGCTGTTGCTCGACGAACCGACCAACCACTTGGACATCAACACCATCCGCTGGCTGGAAAACATCCTGACCCAGCGTAACAGCCTGATGATCATCATCTCTCACGACCGTCACTTCCTGAACAGCGTGTGCACCCACATGGCTGACCTGGACTACGGCGAGCTGCGCCTGTTCCCGGGCAACTACGACGAGTACATGACCGTGGCGACCCAGTCCCGCGAGCAGCTGCTGTCGGACAACGCCAAGAAGAAGGCGCAGATCTCTGAGCTGCAATCCTTCGTCAGCCGCTTCTCGGCCAACGCCTCGAAAGCCAAGCAAGCGACTTCCCGCGCCAAGGCGATCGACAAGATCCAACTCGCTGAGGTCAAGCCTTCGAGCCGGGTGAGCCCGTTCATCCGTTTCGATCAGAACAAGAAACTTCACCGCCAGGCTGTAATGGTCGAAAAAATGGCCAAGGGTTTCGACGGCAAGCCGCTGTTCAAGGATTTCAGCTTCCAGGTTGAAGCGGGAGAGCGCGTTGCGATCATCGGTCCGAACGGTATCGGCAAGACCACCCTGCTGCGCACCCTGGTCAACGAGTTGACCCCGGACGCAGGCTCCATCAAGTGGACAGACGCTGCAGAATTGGGCTACTACGCCCAGGATCACGCTCACGACTTCGAAGACGACGTGACGTTGTTCGACTGGATGGGTCAGTGGACTCAGGGCGAGCAGATGATTCGCGGCACTTTGGGCCGCATGCTGTTCTCCAACGACGAGATCCTCAAGTCGGTCAAGGTAATCTCCGGTGGTGAGCAAGGTCGCATGCTGTTCGGCAAGTTGATCCTGCAAAAGCCGAACGTGCTGATCATGGACGAACCGACCAACCACTTGGACATGGAATCCATCGAAGCGCTGAACCTGGCGCTGGAAAACTACCCGGGCACGCTGATCTTCGTCAGCCACGACCGTGAGTTCGTATCGTCCCTGGCCACCCGCATCATCGAGTTGAGCGCTGACGGCGTGATCGACTTCAGCGGTACTTATGACGACTACCTGCGTAGCCAAGGCGTCGTGTTCTAAATAACGCCCGCTGCACCCAAGAGCCCCGTCCACTGTGACGGGGCTTTTTGCATGTTGTGGCGAGCGGGCCTGTTCGTCAGACCAAGTAGTTAGGCTGCTTCCTTTTACCCCGGGCCCTTGCCATGATGCCCTCACCGCCCGCCCGCGAACGAGTGCCCATGTCTACCGCCACCCCCTCCTCCCTGTCGGTCACCCTGCAGATCGTCTCGATCGTCTTCTATACCTTCATTGCCTTCATCTGCATCGGCCTGCCGATTGCGGTAATCCCAGGCTACGTGCACGAACAATTGGGGTTCAGCGCGGTGGTGGCCGGGATCACTATCGGTTCGCAGTACCTGGCGACCCTGCTTAGCCGCCCCATGGCCGGGCGGATGTCGGACAGCGTTGGCACCAAACGAGCGATTGTGCTGGGGTTGGCGGGCATTCTCGTGAGCGGTGTGCTGACGTTCTTCGCGACGTTGCTGGAAAGTACGCCCAACGTAAGCCTGGGCATTCTGATCGTCGCCCGGCTGCTGCTGGGCGTGGCCCAAGGTCTGATCGGCGTGGGCACTATCAGTTGGTGCATGGGCCAGGTCGGCGCCGAGCATACGGCGCGGTCGATTTCCTGGAACGGCATTGCGTCCTACGGTGCCATCGCCATCGGTGCGCCGCTGGGGGTGGTGATGGTGGCCGAGTATGGCTACAACAGCCTGGGGATCGCCCTGACCGTACTCGCAGCGCTGGGCCTGATGCTGATCCGCAACAAACCGTCGGTGCCGGTGGTGCGCGGCGAGCGCTTGCCATTCTGGGCGGTGTTCGGGCGTATCGCGCCGTTTGGGGTCAGCTTGTGCCTGTCGTCGATTGGCTACGGCACGCTCACTACCTTTATCACCCTCTACTACCTCAATCGTGGCTGGCAAGGCGCGGCGTACTGCCTCACGGTATTTGGCGTGTGCTTTATCCTGTCGCGCCTGGTGTTTATCTCGGCGATCAGTCGTTTTGGCGGGTTCAGCGCCGCCATCGCCTGCATGCTTATCGAGACCCTCGGCCTCACCCTGTTGTGGCTGGCGCCCTCCACCGGTGTGGCGTTGATCGGCGCAGGACTGACGGGCTTTGGTCTGTCGCTGGTGTACCCGGCGCTGGGCGTGGAAGCCATCAAGCAAGTGCCCAACAGCAGCCGTGGCGCGGGCTTGAGTGCGTATGCGGTGTTTTTTGACTTGGCCCTGGCGATTGCCGGGCCGTTGATGGGCTTTGTGGCGCTGAACCTGGGGTACGGCTGGATCTTCTTCTGCGCGGCGTTGCTGTCGGTTACGGCGTTGGGCGTGACTTTACTGCTCAAGCGCCGCGCTTACTGATCAGCCGTCTGCAAACCCGCACGGGTGGACGTGCCAAGGGTACGAGTGAAAAAGCGCCCGGCTTCGGAAATCAGATCGCGGTGAATGCCTTCGCGGTCGACGCCATCGGCGTCAGTGCAGATCGCCGGCATGGCGGCCAGTTGGTCACTGTCGCACGGCGCCATGAACACGAAGTGCCCTGCCCCGGCCAGCAGCTTGAAATTCGGCGGCTCAGGTAATTTGCGCGCGAGTGCTGCGGCGTTCTTGTCCACGGCCACCAGCTTGTCGCCGTCGCCGCTGTAGAGCAGCACCGGCACATGCACGTCGGCCAAGGTGTGACGGCCGAACATCAGGCTCAACGGCGCCATTAGCATCAAGGCGTGGATGCGCGGGTCGGATTGGGGCTGTAAGTCGTCACGGTCCACCACCAACTCGCCTTTGGTGGTGCAGGCGTCGCGGTCTTCCGGGCGTTCCTGGCAATAGCGGCGCAGGCGATCGAAATCCGGCTTGGCGCCAGCCAGGATCAACGCGGTTTCGCCACCGGCGGAATAGCCGATCACCCCCACCTGGTTGATGTTGACGAACGGAGACAGCATCGGATCCGCCAGGGTGGCGGTGATCGCTTCGGATATCTGGATCGGCCGCCCGTACAGGTTGCTCAGCGTGCCCAGACGGCTATGGTCCTTGTAGTTGTCGCCAGGATGCAGCACCGCCACCACCACAAAGCCTTTGCGCGCCAGGGACGTGGCCAGGTCGTGCAGGGCCAGCGGCGTGCCGGTGTTGCCATGGGACAGCATCAGCATCGGGAAACGGCCGATGGCGATCTTGGAGTCTTCGGTGGCGGCGACGTGATAGGCACCCAGCTGCGTGGTGTGCTCAAGGCCGGTTGACGGATAGAACGCCACGGCTTTCATTGGTTGCAAGTCGAGCGGATCGAGAAACGTCATGCGATGAAAGCCGACGCTCCAATGGGGGTGCGGCGCAGGCGCGGCGTGCACTGAAATCAGGCCGCCCAGCAGGGAAAGAACCATAACAGCACAAAGACGCATCATGGGGATGTCCACCTTTGCTGCGTGAGAACCGACATGTCGAATGAAAAGTCCAGGGCATTGACCCCATGCCTGCACAAGCTGGGCCACATCAAAGAAGACAGCGGGAAAACGAAAAAACTCCGTACTCCGGTCGCGTTCAGGCGATCAGGCGATCAGGCGATCAGGCGATCAGGCGATCAGAATACAGAGTTTAGACACTCGGCTTCAGATTGAAACCGAGAGGAGGCGATATTTACTAAAGCCTTACGCGGCAGCGAACAATTGTTCGTTGATCAGTACGTTAGCGTCGCTCAGGGACTTGCTGCGCACTTCATCACCATAGGCCAGGCCTTCGGCCCGCACGATTTCGATGTTGGTGATGCCGAGGAAGCCGAACAGCAGTTTCAGGTAGCCTTCATGGGCAGCGCCCGACGCTTGACCGGCATGCAGGCCGCCGGCAGTAGAAACGATGATGACTTTCTTGTTGCCGCATAGGCCTTCCGGACCGGCTTCGGTGTAACGGAAAGTCTGACCAGCGACCGCGATACGGTCGATCCAGGCTTTCAGTTGGGTCGGGATAGTGAAGTTGTACATCGGCGCACCGACCACAATGGCGTCGGCAGCGAGGAATTCAGCCAGGGACGAAGCGCTCAGTTCAGCTTCGTGTTTTTGCGCAGCGTCGCGCAGTTCAGCGGCCGTGCCCAACGCACCCAGGGTGGCGCCGGAGAAGTGGTTGATGGCGTCGCTGGCCAGGTCGCGGTAAGTCACTTCCACACTCGGCTCAGCCGCTTGCCAGGCTTTAACCACACCAGCGCTGAGCTGACGGGAAGCCGAGTTGTCGCCGAGGATGCTGGAATCGATATGCAACAGTTTCATGATGGATCTCCGAGGTGGGATCGACTAGGGCGATCAGATGGCGGTGATGCTACGCATGAAACGAATAGTCGATAAGCCGCCTGTAATGCGATAGTTTGTCCCACTGACAGGACAATAGGCTCACCATGCAAGACCTCAACGACCTCTACTATTTTGCCAAAGTCGTCGAAGCCGGCGGTTTCGCAGCCGCCGGTCGGCTGCTGGGCATCCCCAAGTCACGGTTGTCGCGGCGCATTGCCGAGCTCGAAGAGCGCCTGGGCGCACGCCTGCTACAACGCACCACGCGCCAGTTGACCCTCACCGCCGTCGGCGAACGCTACCTGCGCCACTGCCAAGCGATGCTGCTGGAAGCCGAGATGGCCGATGAGGCCGTGGCCAGCATGTCCAGCGAACCCCGTGGACGTCTGCGGGTGACGTGCCCGGTGGGGCTGGCACAGAACATGATGCCGGACGTGGTCGCCGGGTTTCTGGCAGCACATCCTCAGGTGCAGTTGGAAATGACCTTGGTTAACCGCCGAGTCGACCTCGTGGCCGAAGGCATCGATGTGGCGCTGCGAGTGCGTGAGCAAGGCGATGAAGACCCGCTGCTGGTCACCAAGCGCCTGCGCCCGGCCCAGACCGTCCTGGTTGCCAGCCCGAACTTCGTGCATGGGCGATCTATCAGCACCCTTGATGACCTCAAGCAGCTGCCGATACTCGGCGCATTGGAGGCGGACCGGATGGTGCACCAGCGCATCCTCGATCCCCAGGGCACCCCCCACGACCTGATCATGGAAGCACGCCTGGGCGTTGATGACTTCAACGTGCGCAAGGCCAGCGCCATCATGGGCCTGGGCTTTACCGTGCTGCCAATGATGTACTGCGAGGAAGAATTGGCCAACGGCCACTTGGTGCAACTGCTGCCGGAATGGTCACTGCCCGGCGGTTGGTTGCAGGCCGTCTACCCACACCGGCGCGGTGTGCTGCCGGCCATTCGTGCCTGGATCGATTACCTGGAAGAAGGCTTTAAAAGCTGCGGAGACCGCCTGCTATGAAGATGACCGAAGCGCAAGTCGCCACCTTTTGCCTGAGCCTGCCCGGCGCGCGGGAGGACTACAAATGGGGCGGTGTGCGAGTGTTCTCGATTGCCGGCAACAAGATGTTCGCCCTGCAAAACCTGCGCGGCGACTCGTTGGCGTTCAAGGTCGACAAGGAACTGTTTCTCGGTCACGTGGACCGCCCCGGAATCCACCCCGCGCCATACCTGGCGCGTGCGCAGTGGATCATCATGAACACGCCCTACCCGCTGGGCGCCGAGGAACTGCGTGGCTTGTTGCAGCGCTCCCACCAACTGGTGGTGAGCAAGCTACCCAAGCGCACGCAGATTGGTTTGTTGCTAGAGGACTGACAGTAACGTGCCGCCAAGGAACAACTGGTCCAACCAGAACACTTGGTGCAACAGCACAATCACCCAGAACAGCACCTGGAAAGACACCTTGCGCGTCTTGTGCCGGAACACCTGCTGAGCAATCAACGCCCCGGGCCAACCGCCGGCCAACTCAACGGCGTGCAGGATGTTTTCCGGGGTGCGCCAGCTGTCGGTGCGCGCCTTGCGTTTATCACTCCAGTACAGGAAAAACGCGATCACGCTGACCACACCATAGGCCACCAGCGGGATCACGGTTTCGCCGCGCTGCCACACCAGCACCGACCCCAACAGCGGCGCGGCGCACAGCAGCACAAAGATCGCCGCCTTCAGGCGCGGGTGCTGGATGATCATGCCGTTGCCGCCGCCCAGTCGATCCAACCGAACTGCCAAGTCGCCAGGATCAGTAGGCCAAACCCGATGCGGTACCAGGCAAACGCCGCGTAGCTATGGCTGGCGATGAACTTGAGCAGGCCCTTGACCGCGATCATCGCGAAGATGAACGAGGTGATAAACCCAATGGCAAAGACCGGCAGGTCCGCTGGCTGGAACAGGTCGCGGTACTTGTAGCCCGAGAACACCGCAGCACCGACCATGGTCGGCATGGCGAGGAAGAACGAGAACTCGGTAGCAGTCTTGCGCGACAGGCCGAACAGCAGGCCGCCGATGATGGTCGAGCCGGAGCGCGAAGTGCCCGGGATCATCGCCAGGCACTGGGCAAAGCCTACCTTGAGTGCATCTTTCCAGGTGATGTCGTCGACGGTCTCGGCATGCACTTCATGCTCGCGGCGCTCGGCCCATAGCATGATGACGCCGCCCACCACCAGCGCTGTGGCGACAGTGATCGGGTTGAACAGGTAGTGGTGAATCAAGTCGGCGAAAATCACCCCAAGGACCACGGCCGGCAGGAACGCAATCAGCAGGTTGATCGTGAAACGCTGCGCATTGCGCTGGGTTGGCAAGCCGGTGACCACGTCGAGGATTTTGCGCCGAAACTCCCAGACCACCGCCAAAATGGCGCCGAGCTGAATAATGATGTTGAAGGCCATCGCACGTTCACCGCCGAAATCGAGCAAGTCGGCAACGATGATCTGGTGGCCGGTACTGGAGATCGGCAGGAACTCCGTCAAACCCTCCACTACGCCGAGAATCAATGCCTGAATGGCGGTCCAAAAATCCATGCTTCCCCCAAAGGTCATGCGCTATGGCACGCCTTGTTAGTCTTTTTTAATGGTTCACTGACGACGAGCGCGCTGAAGGCCCAGTGTTGATGATGATCAACACCAGTCTGCAAAAATTCTGTGAAAATCAGGCAGTACTCAGGTTTTTCGATTACGGGCCGAAAGCCTATCAGACAAGGCGTAAAAGTCGATGCGACGCCCACAATTATAAAAAGCCCGGAGTGACAGGACGATGAACAGTTTGCGCAATATGTCGATCAGCCGACGCCTATGGCTGATCCTGATAGTCGCCGTGCTGATGCTGCTGGCCCTGGGTTTGCTGATGCTCAAGCAGATCCATGACGACCTTTACCAAGCCAAACGCCAACAGACCCAACACGTGGTCCAGACCGCCAGCGGGATCTTGACGTTCTATCACGGCCTGGAAACCACCGGTGTGATGACCCGTGACGCCGCCCAGAAACAAGCCCTGAGCGCGGTGCGGGGGTTGCGTTACGACCATGACGACTATTTCTGGATCAACGACCTCACGCCCGTGATGATCATGCACCCGGCCAACCCCAAGCTCGATGGCCAGAACCTTTCGGCTATCCGCGATCCCGATGGGTTTGCCGTGTTCAACGAGTTCGTCAGCCTGGCAAAAGCCAAGGGCGCCGGGATCGTCAACTATCGCTGGCCCAAGCCCGGCGCACAGGCCCCCGTGGCCAAGACTTCCTATATCCAGCTGTTCGAACCCTGGGGCTGGATTATCGGCTCCGGCGTCTATGTGGACGACGTGCAGGCCGAGTTCAGCGGCCAAGTGTGGAAAGCCTCCATGATCGGCCTGGGCATTGCGCTGGTGATGGGTCTGCTGGTGTCGCTGATTGCGCGCAGCATCGTGCGCCCGTTGCAGGCGGCGGTGAATGCCATGGGCAATATCGCCAGCGGTGAAAGCGACCTGACCCGCAGCCTCGACACCCACGGCCGTGACGAAATCACCCAACTGTCCCAGCACTTCAACAGTTTCACCGCCAAGCTGCGTCAGGTGGTAAGCCAGTTGCAGGTGTGCGCGAACGCCTTGGGTCAGTCCTCTACCGACCTGGGCAACAACGCCAGCTCGGCCCATGACCGCAGCCAGCAGCAGTCGCAGCAGATGGAACTGGTGGCCACTGCCATCAACGAAGTCACCTACGGCGTGCAGGACGTGGCCAAGAACGCGGAACATGCCGCAAGCGAAATGCGCGATGCCCAGGCCCAGGCGCACCAAGGCCAGGTCAATATCGACAGCAGCCTGCAACAGATCGACCAACTCTCCAGCACCATCAGCCAGGCGGTGGAAGTGATCCGCACGCTGTCCAGCGAAAGCACCCAGATCGGTGGCGTGCTGGAAGTGATCCGCTCCATCGCCGACCAAACCAACCTGCTGGCCCTGAACGCTGCCATCGAAGCAGCTCGCGCCGGGGAGCAAGGCCGAGGGTTTGCGGTGGTGGCCGACGAAGTGCGCCTGCTCGCCCAACGCACGCAAAAGTCCACCGCCGAAATCCAGGTGATGATCGAGCGCCTGCAAGGACACTCGGAAGCGGCGGTCAAGGTGATCAGCGACAGCCACAGCGCCTCCCAACTGACCATTGAGCAGGCAGGTCAGGCCGGTGCCAGCCTCACTGCGATTGGGCAGGCCTTGCACAACCTCAACGGCCTGAACGCGTCCATCGCCAGTGCCACCCTGCAACAGGCCCATGTGGTGGAAGACATCAACCAGAACGTCACCCAGGCGGCGGGCTTGTCCCACAGCACGGCACTGGCAGCGGAACAGTCCAGTGTGGCCAGCGCGCATTTGCGCGGGTTGAGCGAGCAGCTCGACGGCCTCTTGCGCCAGTTCAAGGTCTAACACTGCTCCAAATGTAAGGGGGGCTTGCCCCCGATGGAGATATATCAGTCTGCATAGGTGCAACTGACCTCTCGCTATCGGGGGCAAGCCCCCTCCTACATTTGCCCTACTGTGTTTTGAAGATTGCTGGCCTGTGGTTACAATCCCCGCCCTCTCCCACTCCCCCAAGGAACCGCCATGTCCGGGCTTGAACTGTTCGCCGCTGCCCTGGGGGTGATCGCTGTCTGGCTGACGGTCAAGCAAAACCCATGGTGCTGGCCCATCGGGCTGGTGATGGTGTTGCTGTACACCTGGGTGTTCTACGACGTGAAACTCTATTCCGACATGCTGCTGCAGGTGGTCTACGCCGCGCTGCAAGTCTATGGCTGGTGGCAGTGGACCCGCGCGGGCGAGGTCAAGCAAGGCCGCCAGGTCACGAGCCTGGGGGTGCCGGCAATCATGACCAGCCTCGCGATCGGCGCGGTGGGCAGCCTGCTGCTCGGTGCCGCCATGGCCCACTGGACCGATGCTGCGCAACCCTGGCTCGACGCGGCCCTCACCGGCTTCAGCCTGGTGGCGCAAATGTGGATGGCGCAGAAACGCGTGCAATGCTGGCCGTTGTGGATTGCCGTGGATGTGATCTTCGTCGGGCTGTTCCTCTATAAAGGCCTGTACCTCACCGCCGGGCTCTATGCCTTGTTCACCGTGATCGCCGTGCAGGGCTGGCGTGAATGGCGCGCCGATCCGGCGTTGCGCACATGAAAGTAGTGGTTTTGGCGGGGCCTGAATCCAGCGGCAAAAGCTGGCTCGCAGCGCAGTTGCACGCGCACTTTGGTGGGTTGATGGTCGGCGAGTATGTGCGCTATTTCATTGATCACCATCAGCGCGATACCTGCCTGGCGGATATCCCGGCCATCGCCCACGGCCAACTGGCCTGGGAAGACGCGGCCCGCGCCGAACAACCTCGCCTGCTGGTTCTCGACACCCATCTGCTGACCAACAAGCTGTGGAGCCAGACCCTGTTCGGCGACTACCCGGCGTGGCTCGACGATGAGTTGTTGGCACGTCATTACGACCTGCACCTGTTGCTCTCCCCCGAAGATGTGGAGTGGACGGCCGATGGCCAACGCTGCCAGCCGGAACTGGAGGATCGTCGCGCGTTTTTCCAGCAAAGCCTGGACTGGATGCATCAGCATCAACAGCCGGTGGTGGTGATTCGCGGGAATTGGGAGGAACGCTGCAAAGCCGCGTTTGCTGCGGTAAAACAGCTGTTGCAGTGAGCGAGCTTGTCGAATCGTCGCATCGCCTGAACCGGGTGGCGAAGCCGCCCAAAAACAAACACCGCGATCTGCCTGGCAGACCGCGGTGTTTTTTATTGGGAACCGAGGCGTTTAGTAGCCCAGGGAAAGCCCAGTATTACGACGCGGGTCGTTAGCCCCGTAGAAGCGATTGTTACCCACCGGCTTGCCACCCAGGGACGGCGCACCTACCAAGATCGCCGCCAAGTGGTTGGCATCCTGCGGCCCTGCAAACTTATGGCCCCAGCTTTCCAGAAGCTTCTGGGTATCCGGGCTGACCGCGAAGGTCTCAAGGTTGGTGGTTTCCGGCATCCACTGCTGGTGGAAACGCGGCGCATCCACGGCTTCCTGGATGTTCATCTTGTAGTCGATCACGTTCAAAATGGTCAGCAGGGTCGCGGTGATGATGCGGCTGCCACCCGGCGTGCCCACCACCATGACGGCCTTGCCATCCTTGGTCACGATGGTTGGGCTCATCGACGACAACGGCGCCTTGCCCGGGGCGATGGCGTTGGCTTCACCCTGCACCAGCCCGTACATGTTCGGCACGCCGACCTTGACGGTGAAGTCGTCCATTTCATCGTTGAGAATCACCCCGGTCTTGCTCGCCATCACGCCCGCGCCGAACCAGTCGTTGAGGGTGTAAGTGACGGACACCGCATTGCCCCATTTGTCGACGATGGAGTAGTGGGTGGTGTTATTGCCTTCATGGGGCGAGACACCCGGTTTGATCGCCTGGGAATCACCGGCCTTTTGCGGCTCGATAGCATCACGCAGCTTGGCGGCGTAGTTTTTATCCAGCAGATGCTCGATCGGGTTCTTCACGAAATCCGGGTCGCCGAGGTAGCTGTTGCGGTCCACATAGGCGTGGCGCATGGCTTCGATCTGGTAGTGCAGGCCTTGGGCCGAGTGATAGCCCAGGTCGGCCATCGGGTAGCCTTCGAGGATATTCATGATCTGGCAGATCACTACACCGCCCGAGCTCGGCGGCGGCGCGGAAACGACGTGGTAACCCCGGTAGTCGCACTCGATGGGCGCCAGTTCGCGGGTCTTGTACTTGTCGAGGTCGGCCTGGGTGATGATGCCTTTGCCTGCCTGGCTGGAATCTACCAGGGCCTTGGCGACCCAACCTTTATAGAAACCGTCCGAACCTTTGGCGGAGATTTCCTTCAGGGTCTTGGCCAGGTCTTTCTGCACCAGTTTCTGTCCGACCTGCATCGGCTGGCCGTTGTGCAGGAAGATGGCGCGCAGGTCCTTGTCTTTTTCGAATTCGCCGGTTGCGGTGTGCAGCAGGTCGATGTCGCCTTGTTCCAGGGCGAAACCGTTTTCTGCCAGCTTGATCGCCGGGGCAATCACCTGGGCGCGCTTGAGGGTGCCGTACTTGCTCAAGGCCAGTTCCATACCCGACACGGTCCCCGGCACGCCGACAGCCAGGTGACCCTTGGCGCTGAGGCCTTCGATGACGTTGCCGTCCTTGTCCAGGTACATATTGGCAGTAGCCGCCAGCGGGGCTTTTTCGCGGAAGTCGAGGAAGGTCTTGCGCCCGTCCGCCAGTTGCACGGTCATGAAACCGCCGCCGCCCAGGTTGCCCGCCGCCGGGTACACCACCGCCAGCGCATAGCCTACGGCCACGGCCGCATCCACCGCGTTGCCCCCGGCCTTGAGCACATCCACGCCCACATGAGTTGCCAAATGCTGAGCCGTCACCACCATGCCATTTTCACCGGCCACCGGTGCTTGGGAAGCAGCTTGTACACCACTGACCGTCAACACCAGGGCAGTGGCAATCAAGGTACGGCTGAAGGGTTGGTATTTCATCCATGGCTACTCGGGTTGTTGAGACGCACCAAAATAGCTCGTCGGCAATTTAATCCCCAGCGCAATGGCGTTTTTATTACAGAACTTGTCGGTCATAGAACGGACCGAAAAAAGCCAATCTTCAGCTGACCCACTGCAATCGTGGGACAAGCCCCCCTCCCACACTTTTTTAACCGCGTTTAATCAGTGAGTGCCGGGGTTGGCTCGCAGAGTTGCGGTGGTGCACACCAATATCCGCTACCATCCCGGCCACTTCGTCGAGGGCGGGATCTAGGTCAAGAAGGCCTCGGTGATGAAAGACATGGTCGAAGGCAACCCATTGGCAGCGTTCTGCGCCGAGGTGTTGCCTCTGGCGCATGAAGCGGTGATTACCAAGCAGTACGCCAGCGCGCAGCTCGCGCCTACAACAACTGCCGACTGTATAAAAACCATAAGTCACCGCCAGGAGACACCCAATGCCCAGTGCGAATCCAGTGCCCGCGAACACAGTCTTCGACCCGGTCAACACGCTTTACCACAAGATCACTTGGAAGCTGATTCCCTTCCTGTGCTTCTGTTATCTGGCCGCGTACCTGGACCGAATCAACATCGGCTTCGCCAAGCTGCAGATGCTCGACCAACTGCACTTCAGCGAAACCGCGTTCGGCCTCGGCGCTGGCCTGTTCTTTGTCGGCTACATCATCTTTGAAGTGCCGAGCAACCTGGTGCTGGAGCGGGTCGGCGCGAAGATCTGGATCGCACGCATCATGATCACCTGGGGTCTACTCTCGGCCTGCACCATGCTGGTTACGTCCACGACCCAGTTCTACATCCTGCGTTTTTTGCTCGGCGCCGCCGAAGCCGGGTTCCTGCCGGGCGTGCTGTACTACCTGACCACCTGGTTTCCCACCCATCGACGCGGGCGCATCATTGCGCTGTTCATGATCGGTCTGCCGCTGTCCAGCGTGATCGGCGGCCCGCTGTCCGGCTGGATCATGGGCCACTTCGACCACGTGGGTGGCCTGCGCGGCTGGCAGTGGCTGTTCCTGATCGAAGCGGTGCCCAGCGTGTTGCTCGGCGTACTGACCTTCTGGGCACTGCCCAACACCTACCAACAAGCCAAATGGCTGTCGGATGAAGAAAAAGCCCTGCTGGAAAGCGAACTGCGCAAGGACGACGCCGATGGCGCCGGCAGCAAGCACAGCTTCCGTGACGGCTTCTTCAACCTCAAAGTGTGGATGCTCGGCGGTATCGACTTCTCGATCCTGCTCAGCGCCTATGCCATGGGTTTCTGGATGCCGACCTTTATTCGCAACGCCGGGGTCACCGACACCTTCCATATCGGCGTGCTCACCGCACTGCCGAGCGTGGCCGCGCTGCTGGGCATGCTCTTGATCGGCGCCAGCTCCGACAAACACCGCGAACGCCGTTGGCACATCATCGTGCCGTTTTTCATCGGCGCAGCGGCGATGGCCGCCAGCACGTTCTTCACCCATAACGTCGCGGCCACCGTCGCCCTGTTCGCGGTTGCCTCGGCCGCAATCATCGGCGCAGTGCCGGTGTTCTTCAGCCTGCCGGCGACCTTTCTCAAAGGCACTGCGGCAGCCACAGGTTTTGCCCTGGCGTGCTCGTTGGCGAATATCGCAGGTCTGGTGAGTAACTCGTTGATGGGGGTGGCGATCGACGTGACCGGCAGCAGCGCGGGCGCCTTGTGGTTCTTTGCCGGCTGCCTGATTCTCAGCAGTTTCCTGGTCATTGCCTTGCCGGCGAAACGGGTGAATCGTTGATAACACGGTCGCGTAATGGCTAGCAGAAAAGCGCAACGCTGGGCACGCAAAACGCTAAAGCGGTGTTTAAATAGATCGACAGTGATTTCGGGCTGGCTGCCCTGACATGGATCACGCGGCCAATATCGTTAAAACCAGTGAAATAAAATGCATTTTAAACCGTAGGAACAACCCGAACTCTCGGACCACACAGGGAAGACTTCGCCTGTCAGAAGCCTCCCTACTTCTTATCCGAGAGATCAGTTTTCATGCCATCTACTTCCGCCGTCGTCGATCACACCTCCCGCGCCCAAGCACCTTTGCTGCATTCGCAAGCTGTGCAGCCTATTCAGCGTTTGCAGCAAGCACGCCCTGAAAATCAGAGCCCCCTAAGGCAGGAAAAATCGGAGGAACACGCCAACCTGGACGACCGAAAATCATTGCTGGATGCCTTGGGCAAAACCCTGAACAGCGCCTCAACTGATATGCCGGATCTTGGCCTGACCCGCTTTGCAGTCTCGCCAGACTCTTCGCTGGGTCGCGAACTTAAACTCATCAACCCGGCGCACGTCAGCTTGAACTGGTTTATCAAACACCAAGGCTGGATAGCCCCAACAAACAAAGAAGCGCTGCAGAATCTCTACGACGCAATCACCTACGCGCCCCCTCCACAACCCGCTCACCGGGACTATTGGGGAATGTTGTCGCGCGAGGTGCCCCTGACACTGGAGCAGCGCCAACGAATCAATGAGATTGTCGAGGGCTGGCTGGACAAAACCAAGGGCGGACTCATCGAGAACCTGGTGGGGCTTGCGACGACAGATGCACACACGCTTGACTCGTTATCCAAAATGACCGGTGTTCAAACCAGGATTGGGAGTACCACCCAAACCACGAAAACCTTCGGGCCCTACACCCAAACCGAAACATGCACCGAGTCCCCCCTATACGCCCAGACTTATCCCGCCTGGGTAATGGGCACTAGTCGGTCGTGCTCAAAGAAAATCACCGCTGAGCCACGCTACGCGTTGTATCGACTGCTGTTGGAGCCCAAAGTCATTGAGCTAGGCAAAAAGCTGGAGGCCGAACTCGGCGTCTTGCCCACAGTGACAAGTGCCGCTGAACTGGTCCTTAGCGCACTGGTGTTATCCGTGATGCCTCAGCTCCCCACCACACGCAACTTGATCGGCAATGATTTTGCCCTTGATGCGCCTGATCATTTACGCAAGTCACCAGAAGCCATCGTCGAAGCACTGGACCTCTACCTGCTGCGCACCCACCAACATCTGAAGGCCGATAACGTCCGCACAGTCAGCTACTTGATGCTGTCCCGTATCGCCCCACAGTTTCTAGTCAAAGACCTGCCTGACTCGTTGCTGTATGGAACCCATCAGTGGGCCACATTCAGCGCCGCTGTCTCACGCATCGAGCACTCCGCGCCTGGCACAAGCGCCACTATGAATTATCAACAAGTGATGAACTATGACGCGACGACACCGATCACGGAGCAGGACAAGACCTTCGCCACCATTGCTCTAAGAGACGCCTTAGTGGACTGGGCGATTACCAACGGTCGACTCGACAAGCGAGCCGATAACAACTATTCAGAGTCCGAGATACAGCAGGCACACCAGGATTTTCAACATCAGCCCTCATCTCTGGTCCGAGCGGGCCAACAATTGGCCACCCCCCTCCCAAACCGCGAACAGATTGCCCTGGATGACCTTAAACGGGTCTTTGGCAATCAAATCGATTTTACCCGCAAAGTGCTGCAAGCCACGCCGGACAATCTGGAGTCCGACAAGAACCATTTCTACAGCCTGCTGGACGTGCATATGTCGGGAAAACTCCAGGCAGGTATGTGGCGATCAATCAGTTCCGACTTTTCCATGGCCCCCATCGAGAAGGAACTCCATCGGCTTCATAGCATTGAGTGGCTGTTCACCCAGACATTCAACAACTACTACACAGACCTGCTGCAGGGCCACACCGCGGTGGTCCGAAACCTGCTCTCGCAGCTTCCAGAGGAACATCGAAGCAGCCTGCAATGGGGCGAGCAGAAATTTTATGCGTTGAGAAAAGCCGTTACCTCGCACTATGCCCACCTCATCCCCAAGGCCGAAAAAGAAGCCAGCAAAGGTCGACAAGGGTTCATCATTCGCTCCGAACACCAGTCAAAAGTCACCTACTATGAAGTCTTCCCACAGCAAGGGAAAATCCAGATCCGTACCGATCTTCCAGCAGAGTGGCCTGAAGGTATCAACACCAGGGCCGTGGGTAACGTGGAGAACAATATCCGGCAACCGTTTGATTGGGAGGCTTACAACAGTGGGACTCCCCCTCGCGAGAATGAATTTTCTGAGGTGGTGATCGAGCACATACCAACGCCGGATAAGTGGCAACGTGGCGCCAGCGACAAGACACCCGACCTCTCCTTCCTCGGCGGAAAAAGTTTTGATCTGGCCAGGACAGCCGCGTCCAAACATCTGGCCTACGATGAGGAAACCCTGCGTCAACAGGCTAGTGGCGAAAGTGCCGTCGAATTAACAGAGCGCTATCAGAAGACCGGAGCGGCAGCGGTGCTGAGCTTGGTACCGTTTGCAAATACGTTGAAGCACGCGATCAATGGTGAAATAGCAGAAGCCTTCACCGGTTTTATTATCGACGGCGTATCGACCGCCATACCTGTTTCGCAACCACTTCGTGCATTCGCCCACAGCATCAAGTCCAGCAAAACCCTGTTTAACATGCTGAGAAAAGCCAGCCACTCTACAGATGATCTGGTCGGGTTGCTGGGCAGCGCAGGCAAGACAGCGAAACCCTTTTATTCCACCATTCCGTCGTTTGGTGGCTTGCGACCGACGAGCAATGGCCTGACCCAGAGCGTGGGTGTCAGCACGGCGGTCAGGATCGGAAGAGCCGAAGGGGTGGACGCCGCCGGTGGTGGTGCACGTACCCTGGCCAAAATCATCGACGAGAAGTGGTACCCCGTGGACGCAGCCTCCGGCAAGGCTTACGGCACCCCCATCGAAGGCTTTGCACCGGAGGGTGGCATTGGCTTTTTTGAGCGACCCGCTTCGCCACAACGCGATCCGGATACGCTGGCACAATATGAAGCCAACGTCATCAACGCTAAGTACTCGGAAGCAACCAGCTTCCCGGAAGGTTTCAAACACCTGAGCCCCGATACGGTTCCTGGCTACAAGCCGTCCATGGGGGTACAGGAAATCGAGGACCTTATTGCAACGTCCAACTTTTCAACAGAGCAAATCGGCAGTCTTGTGCGCCAGCGAGAAAGACTTTTGTTGGCCCATACTCAACGCAGCGCACAGATATTCCAGCGTGAAGTCACCGCCGCCGGTGGCACCACCCGAGGCATGCCGCAAACGTATTACCTGAGCCAGACCAGCCCTGACATTGCCGGTGAATGTGCGGCCCTTTCCACCGCCATGGGCCTGGCGCTGCTCGAAGGCAATGAAGACACGCTGCTCGACAACCTGGTATTTGCCATGGCAAACCCGGAAGCTGAAAACTCAGCCAAATTCATCAGAAACCTTTCAAGCCTGCAGTCCACCGTCGGCAACGAGCTGGGATTTCATAGCAGTGCCGTGGGTAACCCGATTTCTTATAAGTCGGTCATTAAAGAATTGAGCGAAGCCACTTCCTCAAAGACGCTGATGATCAGCAGCACTAACCATGGAATGCTTGCGGGCGTGAAGGTCGACCCCACCGGCACCACCCCGAAGAGCTGGTTTTTTTACGACCCCAACTACGGCAAAGCGATATTCCCCACACAAGAATCAATGGCCAAGGGCCTGGAAAAGACCCTTAGCAACGGCATCACCGGCAAAAACCTCGATGCATTTGGTACGTTCCTGACCGGAAAAAAATACAAAGTCAGTGCCTTTGATGCCGACGTGGTTGCCAGCAAATTCAATATCGATCGTGTCAGGGGATTAACCCAACCTATCTGATAAAACCCCGTCTATTTGCGCACGGCCAGGCAAAACGTTTTCAACACCATGGCCGTCGCGCAGGGCATATGACTTGATTGGGAGAACCACGGCCTTTGGGCCCGGCCTCCATACAATTATTCAATTAATGGCGCTAGAATCAGCGCCATTCTTGCACCCGCCCCCCTGACACGAGCCCCTCCATGAGCTTTGATTTCGACACGATCCACCCTCGCCTCGGCACCGGCAGCACCAAGTGGAACCGCTACCCGGCCGACGTGCTGCCAATGTGGATCGCCGACATGGACATCGCAGCGCCGCCCGCCGTGCTGCAAGCCCTGCACGAGCGCCTGGACCAGCAGATTCTCGGCTACAGCGTGGCCGGCCCGGATGTGCGTGAAGCCATCGTGGCCGACCTGTGGGCCAAGTACGCCTGGCGCGTGCAGCCCGAAGAGTTGCTGTTTTTGCCCGGCGTCGAACCCGGTTTCAATATGGCGCTGCATGCCTTTGTAAAACCGGACCAGCCGGTGGTACTGCAAACCCCAAATTATCGTCCGATTCGCTTGGCGCCAGGCAACTGGAACCTACCGCGCATCGAAGTGCCGTTCCAATCGACCGACGGTGAATACATCACCCCAATGCCCGCCATGCGCGAAGCACTGACCGGCGCCGGCGCCTTGCTGTTGAGCAACCCGCACAACCCCATCGGCAAGGTTTTCCCCCGCGAAGAGCTGCTGGCATTGGCCACTGCCTGTCTGGAAAACGACGCGCTGATCATCAGCGACGAAATCCACGCAGAACTGTGCTTCGACGGTCGTCGCCACATCCCCACCGCAAGCCTCAGCCCCGAGATTGCCCAGCGCACCATCACGCTGATGTCGGCGAGCAAGGCCTACAACGTGGCCGGCTTGAAGACCTGCTTTGCCGTGATCCAGAACGCCGAGATCCGCGAGCGCTTCAACCAGGCCCGCTGCGGCATGGTCGACAGCGTCAGCCCCCTGGGCCTGGAAGCCACCCGCGCGGCCTACAGCCAGTGCGGCCAATGGCTGGATGCATTGAAGCAGTACCTGCAAGCGAACCGCGATTACCTGCTCGACGCCGTGCAAACGCGCTTGCCGGGCGTGGTGATGCATGCGCCGCAAGGCACCTTCCTTGCTTGGCTCGATTGCAGCGCCCTGGGCATGGATGACCCGCAGCAGTTTTTCCTGGAACAGGCCAAGGTCGGGTTGAGTGCGGGTATCGAATTCGGGGATGACAGCCAGCAGTTCGTGCGCCTGAACTTCGGTTGCCCGAGGGCGATGCTGGAAGAGGGTCTGCAGCGCATGGAGCGCAGTTTGCGCAACCGCTGAAGCGCGCAAAAAATGGCCCCCGCTGCAAAGGCGGGGGCTGGCGTTTACAACTTGGCGATAGACACTTCAGTGGACTTCACGAAGGCAATCACTTCGCTGCCCACTTTCAATTCCAGGTCACGCACCGAACGGGTGGTGATGACGGACGTCACGATGCCGGACGCGGTTTGCACGTCGATTTCCGACACCACTTCGCCCAGCAGAATCTCTTTGATCACGCCCTTGAATTGGTTGCGCACGTTGATCGCTTTAATGGTCATGTCGGGTTTCCTTTTGGCTGTTGGGTCAATCCGCACGAATGCGCAGGCCCTCAAAGTGCGCTATCCGAGAGAACATTAAAAGGAATATATAACTCTTTATTTATCCCATAAAAACATATGAAAACTGTTGCCCAGGAAACATCGGTTCAACAATTTGCCACCTCCTGCAACAACCGCACATGCCCCTGACCCTGTAAATCCGGGCTCCTGCCCGATGGCACAGAGACTGCATATTCCTGTAAAGCATGATTGAGCGCACCCAATCAGTTTTCTGAATATAAGAAAAACCTTCTCTCAACGCCTTGTCCGGAGCTGTTCCATGAAACCCTTCACCCAACGTCTACTCGGCGCCTGCGCCCTCGCCCTATGCCTGCAACCGCAGGTATTCGCGGCCGAAACCGACCCCGCCGAAGTCAACCTCGACTACGCCTACTACTCGCCGGTCAGCCTGGTGCTCAAGCACTTCGGCTGGCTGGAACAGGCCCTGCCCCACAGCAAGGTCAGCTGGGTACTGAGCCAAGGCAGCAACCGGTCCCTGGAATACCTCAACAGCGGCGGCGTGGATTTCGCGTCGTCCGCCAGCTTGTCCGCCGTACTGAGCCGGGCCAACGGCAGCCCGATCAAATCGGTGTATGTCTACAGCCGCGCGGAATGGACCGCACTGGTGGTGCGCAAGGACTCGCCACTCAACAGCGTCAACGACCTCAAGGGCAAGAAAATCGCCGCCACCAAAGGCACCGACCCTTACCTGTTCACCCTGCGCAGTCTGCAACAGGCCGGGCTGAAAAAAGACGACGTGGAGTTGGTGCACCTGCAACACCCGGACGGCCGCACCGCTCTGGAAAAGGGTGACGTGGACGCCTGGGCCGGTCTCGATCCACACATGGCCGCCAGTCAAATCCAGGCCGGTTCGCGCCTGCTTTACCGCAACAAGGACTTCAACAGCTATGGCGTGGTGAGCGTCACCGAGAAGTTCGCCAAGGCGCACCCACAGACCATCACCAAGGTGTTGGGCGCTTATGAAAAAGCGCGTGACTGGGCAGTGAAGCACCCGGATGAATTCGCCAAGTTGCTGGCCGACGAATCCGGGCTGCCATTGGAAGTGGCCAAGCTGCAATTGTCGCGCACTGACCTGAGCACGCCGTTGTTGAGCGCCAAGGATGTGCAGTCTTCCAAGGCGGCGGCGCCGATTCTGGTGTCCGAGGAATTGGTGCGCCGTGGGGTGAATGTGGACCAGGTGATCGATCAACTGATCGACCCTTCGTTTGGCCAAACCCTGCCGCAGCAGTAAGGGGCGTTTGATGAGCAGCAAAAGCCAAGCATTGCCCCTGCCGGCGCCCGTGGTCAGCCAGCGCAGCGCCTGGCCACGGCGGTTAAAAGGCCTGGTCTTGCCGGTGCTGATCCTGTTGATCCTGGAAGTGGTCGTACGGGTGGGCTGGCTGCCTTCCTACCAGATGCCCGCGCCCAGCGAGATCGCCGTGACCCTCACCGACCTGGCCGAAGGCGTGTTGTGGAAACACATCAGCGCCAGCCTCGCACGGGTGCTGCTGGGCTTTGCCATCGGCGCTAGCCTGGCCCTGGTGTTCGCCGCCTGGGTCGGTTTGAGCCGTGAAGCCGAAGCCTACCTGGAGCCGACCTTTGCCGGCCTGCGTTCGATCCCGAGCCTGGCCTGGGTACCCCTGTTGCTGCTGTGGCTGGGCATCGATGAAACCTCCAAGGTTGTGCTGATTGCCATTGGCGCGTTTTTCCCGGTGTACCTCAATGGCGTCGCGGCGATTCGCGACATCGACCGTAAGCTGGTGGAAGTCGGGCAAATGTACGGTTTCAGTCGCCGCCGCCTGGTGCGGCGCGTCCTGTTGCCCGCCGCCCTGCCCGGCCTGTTCACCGGACTGCGCAGTGGTTTGAGCCTGGCGTGGATGTTCCTCGTGGCGGCCGAGCTGATAGCGGCGACTAAAGGTTTGGGTTACCTGCTCAGCGATGGGCGGGAAACCTCGCGACCCGACATTGTGCTGGCCGCCATTATCGTGTTGGCGCTGCTGGGCAAGATCAGCGACGGCCTGCTCGCGGCGCTGGAGAAACGCTGCCTGGCCTGGCGCGACACCTTCACTGGCCAAGGAGCGGAACAATGAGTGCGCCGTCGTTATTGGACATCCATGTGGTGCGTAAAAGCTTCGCCAGCACCACCGTATTGAAAGACGTGCGCCTGGCCTTGCAGCCTCGCGAAGCGGTCAGCCTGCTGGGCCCCAGTGGCTGCGGCAAAAGTACCTTGCTGCGGATCGTCGCCGGTTTGGAAACGGACTTCCAGGGCGAACTGCGCAGCCCCGACGGCCAAGTGGCCTTTGTGTTCCAGGAACCGCGGCTGATGCCATGGCTCACGGTAGAACAGAACATCGGCTTCAGTGATGACAACCACTACGACAAAGCCTGGGTCTCACAGTTGATCGAGGAAGTCGGCCTTAAGGGCTTCGCCCAGGCGCTGCCCAAAGCGTTGTCAGGTGGGATGGCGCAGCGGGTGGCGATCGCTCGCGGCCTGTATTCACGCCCCCAGGTGTTGTTGCTGGATGAGCCGTTCAGCGCGGTGGATGCCTTCACCCGCATGAAACTGCAGGACTTGCTGCTGCAACTGGCGGCGCATCACGCCATCGCTTTATTACTGGTGACCCATGATGTGGACGAGGCGCTGTACCTGAGTGACCGGGTGCTGGTGATGGACAACCGGCCCAGCAGCATTCGCCAGGAACTGGCGGTCGACTTGCCGCACCCGAGGGATCGGCGTGACCCGCTGCTGGCGCAGCTCAAGGCGCTGGCCTTGACCGAGTTGCAGCGGGCCCATGTGATCTGAGGACTACTCGTAACCCGAGACGAGCGAGGTTTTCATGGCCCACAGGTTGTTGTGGCGAGCCCGCTCGCCACAACGCGCATCACGCCTTGCGCAGGCTCACCCAATAACGCGTTCGGTATTGCACGTCCAGCGCCAGGGTCGAGGCCAGCAGGTTGAGAATGCGGTCGGTGTCATCCAGGCGGAAACTGCCGGTCACCCGTAGCGCTTCCAGGCGCGGCTCCCAGCGCAACACGCCAGGGCGATAGCGCTCCAGCTCCCTGAGGAAGTTCCCCAGTGGCTGGTTCTGCGCGGTCAGTACACCGTCGCGCCAGCCCAGTTGCAGCACATCAAACAACGCCCAGGCACCCAGGCCGCCGGCCTTGAGCGGCGCTTGCTGGCCTGCTTGCAAGGTCGCCATCTGGCCGCTCAGGTCGCGCACCTGAACCGTGCCCTTGAGCACCGAGACCAGACAACCGGACGCCAGTTGCCGTATGCACACGTCAGCGTGACTGACGAGCAATTGGCCGTAGCGGGTTTGCACCGTCATCGCCGCCGCGCCCGGCACCGTCAGCGCCAGTTCACCGTCGACCAAGCTGACCCGTCGCTGGGCCATATCTACGTCTACCGCCGTGGCGGTGTTGAGTTGCAGGCTGGCACCATCGGCCAGCGGCAGGCGCTTGCGCTCGCCAGTAGCGGTACGCAGGTCGGCACGCCAAGTGTCGATGGGTAATTGGCGGCTGATCAGCCACGCCGTCGGCAACAGTGCCGCCACACCCAACGCACGCTTGAGCACCGCACGCCGGCCCGGTTGCGGGCGGTCGAGGCTGGCCATGGCCAGAGCCTGGGGCAAAGCGCTGAAGCGCTGGCGCAGGGATTGGGCTTTCTGCCAAGTCTGTTCATGCTGGGGATGGCTGTCGCGCCAGTGCTGTAGCGCGGCATGATCACGCTCGGTGGCGGCGCCGGACTCCAGCAGCGCCAGCCACTGGGCAGCAGCGCGGGCGACGTCGCGACTCAAAGGTCCACCAGCAGGCAATGTTCATACGCCTGGGCCATGTAGCGCTTGATCGTGCGTTCGGACACCTCAAGCCGTTCGGCAATCTCACGATAGCCCAGGCCCTCCAGCTGGCTCCATAGAAAGGCGCGGCGTACAAGCACCGGCAAGCCATCGAGCAACTCATCCAGGGCTTGCAGGGTTTCCAGCATCAGCCAGCGCTGTTCGGGGGACGGCACGCAAGCTTCGGGCAAGCTGGCCAGGGCGTTCAAATACGCCTGTTCCAAGCTGCGACGCTGATGGAAGTTCACCAGCAGGCGCTTACCGACC
This sequence comes from Pseudomonas sp. Irchel 3H9, assembly GCF_900187495.1. NCBI lineage: Bacteria > Pseudomonadati > Pseudomonadota > Gammaproteobacteria > Pseudomonadales > Pseudomonadaceae > Pseudomonas > Pseudomonas sp. Irchel 3H9. The sequence continues at coordinate 1,222,597 of NZ_FYDK01000002.1, forward strand.
GTCACCAGGTACGCCCGCGGCTCCTGCATCTGTGCAATCGGCTGCGCACTGGCCAGTACGCGCAGAAACGTATCCTGGCTCAGGTCGGCCGCATCCCAGGCATTGCCCAGGCGCCGCCGCAGCCAGCTTTCCAACCAACTGCGATGGTCGCGGTATAGGCTCGATAGCGTCAGTTCGGGGGCGTGCGTGGGGACAACAGCATCATTCATGGCAACAACCTGCACGGCGCGATTGAGTCTCAAATGAGATTAATTCTATTTAATATCGTGCCGGGACACCATGATCTTTTCAACCTCGCGTTTACAGCATCGCCGCCCTCTGCCGCAGCAGGTCAATAAACAAGCCTAATTCGCGGCTCACCCCCTCGCCCTTGCGCAACAAGATGCCAAACGGCGCCAGCCGCACGTCCAGGGCCACCGGCAGCGCGACCACCAGGCCCATTTTCAGATAATCACGCAAGGCACTTTCCGACAGCACCATCACCGCGTCCGTCAGTTGGATCAACTGCTGCATGGAGTACACCGAGCTGCATTCGATGATGTCCGCCGGGCTTGGCAGCGCCAGGTCTTGCAGGGCCTGGTCGAAACCGATGCGCGCCGGGCTGGTTTGCGGTTGCAGGATCCACGGCCAGTCGCGCACCAGCTCAGCCAGGGATAGCCGGCCGCGTCGGACCAATGGGTGGCCGGCATGCACCACCACCAGCAGGCGCTCGTTGCCCAGGGGTTCGAAGCTGTAGTGCTCGCTGTCGGTGGCGGCGGTGCGCCGGGAAATGGCCAGGTCGATGCGCCCCTGCTCCAGCAGTTGGATCACCTGGTCGCTGGTGTCGCCCATGATGCGGATACGCAGTTGCGGATTGAGCGCCTTGATCTGCGCAATGCAGTCCATCACCAAGTCCGGCGCGGCGCCCATGATGGTGCCGATGGACAAGTAGCCATACCCGCCCTGCTGGCGCGCCATCAGGTCTTCGGCGCAACGGTCGAGGCCACTCAGCGCCGACTCGGCAAAGTTGATCAGTTGCTGGCCCAGCGCCGTTGGCCGCATCCCCCGTGGCAAGCGCTCGAACAGGTCGCAGCCGAACATGTCTTCAATCTCGCGCAGCATGCGCGTGGCCGCCGGTTGCGACATGTTCAGGGCCTGGGATGCACGGTGCAGGTTCTGACTGGAACTGAGCGCTACCAGCATATGCAGATGCTTGTAGCGCAGGCGGTTGAACAAGCTGCGGGAGAGGACGGGACTACTCATAAATTCCTTATTACCGATACCCTGAGGGTATCACTTGTAAGCGAGATTCGATTTGTAGCGTATTGCTCGGCCGCCGTACAGTCCGTTCCATAAGAACAAAACAACGGACTCCATCATGAAAACCCTGCCCGCGCCCCTGCTCGCCAAGATTTCCTGGCGACTGCTGCCCTTCCTGCTGCTGATGTACATCATGGCGTTTCTTGACCGTGCCAACGTCGGCTTTGCCAAACAGGCCTTCCAGGCCGATACCGGCTTGAGCGATGCCGCGTTTGCCTTCGGCGCCGGTGTGTTCTTCGTCGGCTACGCGCTGCTGGAAGTGCCGAGCAACCTGATCCTGCACCGTGTCGGCGCCCGCCTGTGGATGTGCCGCATCATGGTCAGTTGGGGCCTGATTTCGGCGGCGATGGTGTTTGCCCATAACGAAACCAGTTTCTACGTGCTGCGTTTTTTGTTGGGCGTGGCCGAAGCCGGATTCTTCCCCGGCGTGATCCTCTATCTCACCTACTGGTTCCCCCAGGCCGTGCGCGGCAAGGCCATGGGCTTCTTTTACTTCGGCGCCCCCCTGGCATTCATTGTCGGCAGTCCGTTGTCCGGCCTGCTGCTGGAGATGGACGGTTTCGGCGGTATCCACGGCTGGCAATGGCTGTTCGCCGTGGAAGGCTTGATGGCCAGCGCCGTGGGGATCTGGGCCTACTGGTACCTGGACAACCGCCCCGCCGACGCCAAGTGGCTGAGTGTGGATGAGCGCCAGCAAATCCAGACCTTGCTGGACACGGAAGACCAACACAAAACCTCCCACGGCCGCAGCCTGCTCAACGTGCTGTGCCAGCCGTCGGTGCTGTACCTGTGCCTGGTGTATTTGCTGATCCAGGCCAGCGTGTACGGCGTGGTGTTTTACCTGCCAACCCAAGTGGGCGGCCTGCTCGGCACCAAGGTCGGCTTGATGGTTGGGCTGGTCTCGGCGATTCCCTGGATCTGCGCACTGTTTGCCGCCTGGTGGATTCCCGGTTATTCCGACCGCACCGGCGAACGCCGCCGCACCGCTTGCCTGACCTTGTTGATGGCCGCCGCCGGTATTGCTTGCTCGGTGACCTTCGCCAACCCGCTGCTGGGCATGCTCGCCTTGTGCTTTGCCGCCTCGGGTTTTATCGCGGTGCAGCCGGTGTTCTGGACCTTTCCTTCCAGCTACCTGGCCGGCAGTGCCGCTGCTGCGGGCATTGCGCTGATCAACTCATTCGGTGCCCTCGGCGGCTTCATCGCGCCGGTCATCAAGCACTGGGCCGAAGGCGCCTTCCATTCTCCGGCAGCCGGTTTGTACCTGCTGTCCGCCACCACGGTACTGGCTGCATTGCTGGTACTGGGCATCCATTCACCCGGCCGCACTGCATCGAACACGCCGGCCACTGTTTAACGTCAGGAGTCACACCATGGGTCATCTCACCATCAAACACGTGCGCGCTTTTGTATTGCGAGGCGGCGGCGCCGATTACCACGATCAGGCCGACGGCCACTGGATCGACGATCACATCTCGACGCCCATGAGCAAATACCCCGAGTACCGCCAGAGCCGCCGCAGTTTCGGCATTAACGTACTCGGCACGCTGGTGGTGGAGATCGAAGCCAGCGACGGCACTGTCGGGTTTGCCGTGACCACTGGCGGCGAACCGGCGGCGTATATCGTCGAGAAACACCTGGCGCGCTTTATCGAAGGCGCCCGCGTCACCGATATCGAAAAGATCTGGGACCAGATGTACCAGTCCACCCTCTACTACGGTCGCAAGGGCCTGGTGATCAACACCCTTTCCGGCGTCGATCTGGCGTTGTGGGACTTGCTCGGCAAAATCCGCCAGGAGCCCGTGCACCAGTTGCTCGGCGGTGCGGTACGCGACGAATTGCAGTTCTACGCCACCGGCGCCCGCCCGGACTTGGCGCAGAAGATGGGCTTTATCGGCGGCAAGATGCCCCTGCACCACGGCCCCAGCGAAGGCGAAGAAGGCCTGCGCAAAAACCTCGAACAGTTGGCCGACATGCGCGAAAGGGTCGGCCCAGACTTCTGGCTGATGCTCGATTGCTGGATGAGCCTGGACCTCAACTACGCGACCAAACTCGCCATCGGTGCCCATGAACACGGGCTCAAATGGATCGAAGAAGCCCTGAGCCCGGACGATTACTGGGGCTACGCAGCCCTGCGCAACAATGTGCCCAAGGGCATGCTGGTGACGACCGGCGAACACGAAGCCACTCGCTGGGGCTTCCGCATGCTGCTGGAAATGGGCTGCTGCGACATTATCCAGCCGGATGTCGGCTGGTGCGGCGGCCTCACCGAGCTGGTGAAAATTTCGGCCTTGGCCGATGCCCACAATGCGATGGTCGTGCCCCACGGCTCGTCGGTGTACAGCTACCACTTCGTCGCCACCCGCCATAACAGCCCGTTCGCCGAATTCCTGATGATGGCGCCGAAGGCCGATGAAGTGGTGCCGATGTTCCACCCGCAACTGCTCGGCGAACCGGTACCGGTGAATGGCCGCATGCGCTTGTCGGTGCTCGACAAGCCCGGTTTCGGCGTAGACCTGAACCCGGATTGCCAACTGCACCGTCCGTACAATCGCTGAGGAAAACGCCATGAATATGCCCCGTAATGGCTTCAAGGCTGCCCTGGCCAAGGACGCCACCCAATACGGCATCTGGGCCGGTTTCGCCACCGGCTACGCCGCTGAGATCGTCGCTGGCCTCGGTTATGACTGGATGCTGATCGACGGTGAACACGCGCCCAATACCGTGCCCAGCGTGCTCAACCAACTGCAGACGGTGGCGCCCTACGCTACCGCGCCGGTGGTACGCGCGGTGAATGGCGATGCCAGTCTGATCAAGCAACTGCTCGACGTCGGCGCCCAGACGCTGATGATCCCCATGGTGGAAACCGCCGAACAGGCTCAAGCCCTGGTGCGCGCCATGCGTTACCCACCCCATGGCGTTCGCGGCGTCGGCGGCGGTTTGACCCGCGCCACACGCTGGGATGGTGTGGCGAACTACCTGCAAACCGCCCACGAGGAGCTGTGCCTGATCGTCCAGGTCGAATCACGCCTGGGCGTGGAAAACGTCGCCGCCATTGCCGCCGTGGAGGGCGTGGACGCAGTGTTTATCGGCCCCGCCGACCTCTCCATCGGCCTCGGCCACGCCGGTAACCCCGGCCATCCCGAAGTTCAGGAACGCATCAAATACGCGGTGGACGCCACCCTCGCCGCCGGCAAGGTCAGCGGCATCCTGGCGCCCAACGAAGACGACGCGCGCCGTTACCAAGCCTGGGGTTGCCGTTTTATCGCTGTGGCCATCGACATCAGCCTGTTACGCCAGAGCGCCTTGGCCACCCTCGCCCGCTATCGCCCGGTTGCCGACGCGCCCACACCATCACGTACTTACTGAGGAGCTGCCCATGTCATCCGTTCCCGTGTACCAGAACTTCATCAATGGCCGCTTCGTCCCCAGCGAAGCCCATCTGGATGTACTCAATCCGGCCAGCGGCGCCTTGCTGTCCAAGGTGCCCGCCTCTACCGCCGCTGACGTCGACCAAGCCCTCGCTGCGGCGCGCGGTGCGCAAAAAGCGTGGGCGCGCAAGCCGGCCATCGAACGCGCCGGGCACTTGCGCCGCATCGCCGCCAAGCTGCGGGAAAACGTCGCGCACCTGGCGCGTACCATCACCCTGGAACAGGGCAAGGTCACTGGCCTGGCCGAAGTCGAAGTGAATTTCACCGCCGACTACCTCGACTACATGGCCGAATGGGCGCGGCGCATTGAGGGCGAGATCATCACCAGCGATCGGCCCAACGAAAACATCTTCCTGTTCCGCAAACCCTTGGGCGTAGTGGCGGGCATCCTGCCGTGGAATTTCCCGTTCTTCTTGATCGCCCGAAAACTGGCCCCGGCGTTGCTCACCGGCAACACCATCGTGATCAAGCCCAGCGAAGAAACGCCGAACAACTGCTTTGAGTTCGCCAAGCTGGTGGCCGAGACCGACCTGCCCGCCGGTGTGTTCAACGTGGTCTGCGGCGACGGCCAGGTCGGCGGCGCACTCACCGCCCATAAAGGCGTGGACATGATCAGCTTCACCGGTAGCGTCGCCACCGGTTCGCGCATCATGGCCGCCGCTGCGCCAAACATCACCAAGCTCAACCTGGAACTGGGCGGCAAGGCTCCGGCCATCGTGCTGGCAGACGCCGACCTGGAGCTGGCAGTTAAAGCCATTCGCGACTCGCGCATCATCAATACCGGGCAAGTGTGCAACTGCGCGGAGCGGGTATACGTGGAGCGCAAGGTCGCCGACCCGTTCATCGAGCGCATCAGCGCGGCCATGTCAGCCACGCGCTACGGCGACCCGATGGCCATGGCCGACGCGGAAATGGGCCCACTGATCAACCGCCAGGGCCTGGAAAACGTCAACCGTAAGGTGCGCACCGCACTGAGCCAGGGTGCCACGCTGATCAGCGGCGGACAGATTGCCGACCTCGGCGCGGGCTTTCACTTCCAGCCGACGGTATTGGCCGGGTGCCGCGCCGACATGGAGATCATGCGCGAAGAAATTTTTGGCCCGGTGCTGCCGATCCAGATTGTCGACGACCTCGACGAAGCCATCGCCATGGCCAATGACTGCGACTACGGCCTGACCTCATCGATCTACACCCGCGACCTCGGCAAGGCCATGCACGCGGTGCGCGAGATCGACTTTGGTGAAACCTACGTCAACCGCGAAAATTTCGAGGCCATGCAGGGCTTCCATGCCGGGGTGCGTAAATCTGGGATCGGCGGCGCCGATGGTAAGCATGGCCTGTACGAATACACCCATACCCATGTGGTGTACCTACAGAGCTGAGGTGGTGAAGCGGGCCGGTGCGCGTTAGCGTGCTGGCCCTTCCTGAGAAAATCCCACAAGGATTGCGCAATGCCTCTGATGCCTTACAGCGGCCCCATCATCGATAGCCACTTGCACCTGTTCGACCCGCGTCGCCCCAAAGGCATTCCGTGGCCCGAGCCGGGCAATCAGCTGTATGCCGCCCATTTACCGAGCGATTATTGGGCCTTGGCCAGCTCACACAATGTGGTCGGCGCCATTGCTGTGGAAGCCAGCCCATGGCGTGACGACAACCGCTGGTTGCTCGAAACCCTACGCAGCGACCCGCGTATGCTCGGGTTTGTTGGCAATCTGGACCCGCTGCACGCCGACTTCGCCGCCGACCTCGATGCCCTGGCGCAAGAGCCGCTGTTCCTCGGCTTGCGCTACGGCAACCTGTGGGACCGCGACCTGCTGCAGGACCAGACGCGCCCCGGTTTTATCGACGGTCTGCGCCAACTGGCCGCCTGTGGTCGGGGCCTGGACAGCGCCAACCCGAACCCGCGTTTGATCAAGGGTTTGTTGCACCTCAGCGATACGCTGCCCGAGCTGCGCATCATCGTCGACCACTTGCCCAATGCTCAGGTGCCGGCCGGTGAAGAGGCGGCGTATCACGCCGACCTGTTGCGCCTGGCGCAGCGGCCGAACGTGTTCGCCAAACTCGCGGAAATCCCCCAGCTCGGCCCCCAAGGTCTGATCGTCGATACGGCGTTCTACAACGACCGCCTGGCGGTCTTGTGGGAGGCGTTTGGTGACGAGCGCTGCTTCTTCGGCAGCGACTGGCCCAACAGCGATCACCTGGCCGATTTCGCCACCACCCTGGGGCTCGTAAAAAGCTGCATGGCGGACAAATCCGAGGCGGTGCAAGGCCAGTTTTTTCTGCACAACGCAGTGCGTATCTACACCCCGACCCATGGAGCGCCGTGATGCAGACCCGTGCCTTTCGCATGAACCTCAACCCGGGCCAGGCCGATGAATATCGCCGACGCCACGACGAAATCTGGCCGGAACTGGCCCAAGCCCTGCTGGACGCCGGCGTGGTGGACTACCGGATTTTTTTTGACGAGCCCGCCAACACGCTGTTCGCCGTCCTCACCCATGAAGACGCCCACGGCCTGGATGAGCTGCCCGGCACCGCGCTGATGCAACGCTGGTGGACCTACATGCAGGACATCATGCCCAGCCACGCGGACGCCTCGCCGATCAGTGTCGACCTGCTGCCCATGTTCCACCTGGCCCGCCCCTGATCTAACTGACCCACACAACAATAAAAAGGATTCGACTACGTGGAAATCATTCTCCTCGGTGTGATTCTGCACTTCATCGGCGGCTTCGCCTCCGGCAGTTTTTACATCCCCTACAAAAAGGTCCGCGGCTGGGCCTGGGAAAGTTATTGGATCACCGGCGGCCTGGTGTCCTGGTTGATCGTGCCGCTGATCGCCGCGCAACTGACGGTGCCGGGATGGGTGGACATTCTGCGCAATGCCGACACCAGCACGCTGCTGTGGACCTATATGTTCGGCGTGTTGTGGGGCATCGGCGGGCTGACCTTCGGCCTGACCATGCGCTACCTGGGCCTGTCCTTGGGCATGTCGCTGATCATGGGCCTCACCTCGGCCCTCGGAGCGTTGATGCCGGCGCTGTACCGCGACCTGTTCACCGATGCAACCGAAGGCACCTTGACCTCGATGCTGGCCTCCCAGGGCGGGCATTGGGTGTTATGGGGCGTGGCGGTGTCGCTGGTCGGTATCGCAGTGTGCGGCAAGGCTGGATTGATCAAGGAACGGGAAGTGTCCCAGGCGGTGAAGTTCGCCAGTGTCAGCGAATTTTCCCTGGGCAAGGGCATGCTGGTGGCGGTGATTTCCGGGGTGCTCAGCGCCTGTTTCAGCTACGGCATTTCTGCCGGACGCCCGCTGGCCGCCGCGGCGGTGGAACATGGCGCCAACAGCCTGTTCCAGAACAACGTGACCTTTATGGTGATCATGTGGGGCGGCCTGACCACCAACGGCATCTGGTGCCTGTGGCTGAACTGGCGCAACCGTACCTTCCATAACTACACCGATCGCAGCACGCCGCTGCTGGGCAACTACCTGCTGGTGGCCATCGCCGGCACGCTGTGGTTCTTGCAGTTTTTCTTCTACGGCATGGGCGAAAGCCGCCTGCAGAACGACGCCAGTTCCTGGGTGCTGCACATGTCATTCATCATCATCGTGTCCAACTGCTGGGGCCTGTATTTCCGTGAATGGCACGGCACCAGCGCCGCTAACAAGGGCGTACTGGTGGCCGGGATCGCGGTGATCCTCGGCGCCATCGCCATGGTCGGTTACGGCAATTACCTCGGCTGATGCCGCTAATTTTTGAAGGAGTGTTTTTATGTTGCTTGCAGACAAAACCGTGATCATCACCGGCGCCTCCCGTGGCATCGGCCGCGCCGCCGCCCGTGAATGTGCGCGCCAGGGCGCCCGTGTGGTGATCGGCCACAGTGGCAGTGGCCAAGGGACCGAGGCGGCGTATTCGCTGATCGAAGAGATCAAGGCGTTTGGCGGCCAGGCCGTTGAAGTGGGGGGCGATGCGGCCGACCCGGACACCGGCGACAAGCTGGTGGCCGGCGCCGTGCAAGCCTTCGGCAGTGTCGACGTGTTCGTCAACAATGCCGGCATCTGCCCGTTCCACTCGTTCCTGGATATGCCCCGCGAGGTCTATCTGAAAACCGTCAACACCAACCTCAACGGCGCCTACTTCGCCGTGCAGGCGGCGGCCAACCAAATGAAAAACCAGGGCCGTGGCGGCGCGATCATTGCCGTCAGCTCCATCAGCGCGCTGGTCGGCGGCGGCATGCAAACCCACTACACGCCGACCAAGGCCGGCCTGCATTCGTTGATGCAGTCCTGCGCAATTGCACTGGGGCCCTATGGCATTCGCTGCAACTCGGTACTGCCGGGGACCATTGCCACCGACATCAACAAGGAAGACCTGGCCGACGAGGAAAAACTCGCCTACATGACCTCGCGCACGCCGCTGGGTCGCTTGGGCGAACCGGATGATGTGGCAGGGCCGATCGTGTTCCTCGCCTCGGACATGGCGCGCTATGTGACCGGCGCCTCGTTGCTGGTGGATGGCGGGTTGTTCGTTAACCTCCAGTAAAACCGCACTCTCAAACACCCAAGAACCAATGTGGGAAGGGACTTGCTCCCTCCCACAGGGGGTCTCTGTGTGCCTGAAATTTGTGTTGTACCTGATAAAAACAACAATCCCAGGAGTACTTCCATGCGCACCACCCTCCCCCTGGCCCTGCTCTGCAGCGCCATGTCCACCTGTGCCTTCAGCGCCGGCCTGCTCGATCCCAACTCCCCGGCCATGCTCGGCGACTGGAGCGGCCTGCGCCCCCAATTGGCCGAACAAGGCTACGACTTCACCCTCAAATACGTCGGCGAAGTCGGCTCCAACCTCGGCGGTGGCTACAACTCCCACACCACCGCGCGCTGGAGCGACCAGTTGATCCTGGGCGTGAACATGGACCTGCAAAAACTCCTCGGCTGGCAGGACGCGACCTTTCGCATCGGCATCGGCGAGCGCCATGGCAAGGACATCACCAACGACCGCGTGCACCAACCCAACGCCACGGGCCTGACGTCCACCATGGAAGTGTTCGGCGGCGGCAACGCCTGGCGGCTGTCGCAGTTCTGGTACGAGCAAAAGTTCTTCGACCGGAAATTAGCCCTCAAACTCGGTCGCTTCGGCCATGGTGAAGACTTCGATCAGTTCCCCTGCGAATTCCAGAACGTCACCCTGTGCGGTTCCCAGGAAGGTAACTGGAACGGCGTGTGGAACAGCTTCCCGATCAGCCAGTGGGCAGTGCGCGCCAAGTACCAATTCACCGATGAGTTCGCCATGCAGGTCGGCGCCTACGACAAGAACCCTGGCAACGCCGAGGCCAGCAATGGCTTCAAACCGTTTATCAGCGGCTCCCAGGGCACCAGTTTCCCTATCGAAGCCATCTGGAAAGGTCAGATCCAAGGCCTGAATTCGGAGTACCACGCCGGTTACTACTACGCCAACGCCGACACCAAGGACATGCTCAAGGACGCCGACGGCAACTACGCTGCCAGCTCGAAAAAACCCTATCGAATGTATTCCAGCAACAGCGGCTGGTGGCTGTCGGGCCAGCAACAATTGACCACCGTCGACGGCAACAGCAAGCGCGGGCTCAACGTATTCGCCAACCTGACGGTGAATGACCCGGACAAAAGCGTGATCAAGAACCTGATCCAAGTCGGCCTGATCTACCGTGGCCCGTTCGATTCACGCCCGAGCGACACCATCGGCCTTGGCGCGTCGAAGTTGCAGGTCAGCGACCGCTATACCCGCAACACGCAGACGCTCAACGCGGCCAATGGCGTCAGCGATATCGACGATCCGCTTTACGTGCCCGAGCAGCGCCGCGAGTACAGCTACGAGATCAACTATGGCGTGCAGGCGACCCAATGGCTGATGGTGCGGCCTAACCTGCAATACGTGAAATACCCCGGCGGGCTCACACAAACCAGCGGCGCGGTGGTCGGTGGCGTGCAGTTTATTGTTGATTTCTAGATACCCGTGCCAGCGCGCCCCTCAAAGACCGCGCTGGCGAAGCCATTGCAAAAAGCCCTTCTTGACCGGTACCACTGGCGCGTCTTGGGTCAGCACCTGAGCGGCGTGCAAGCGGAAATCCAACAGGGTTTTCATGGCGTCGGCGATGTCATGTCGCGCGTCCAGGCACGGCGTCAGGTACGCCTTCTCGATGCGGTACAACGTGCAGAACGTCTTGGCGGTGAAGTCCGCCAAGGCCGCTTGCTCAGTCAGAATCCCCGCTTCGCCGATCACCTCGCCGGGGCCCATGCGCCCGGCTTCGAACGCGTGGCCGCCCTTGATCAGCATCACCGACACCACACCCGACTCGACGATAAACAAATGATCGCTGACCTCCCCCGCCGGCAGGATCATCTCGCCGGCGCGATAGGTGTGCAGGGTCATGTTCTGGCTGAAGGTGTCCTTTTCCTCCTGGCGCAAAGTGGAGAAAATCGACGAACTGTCCAACAGTGCCCGCGCCGGAGAGGTCGGCACTGGGGTCGCGCTTTCGACGGCGGACAACAGGCTCACGCCCGCTGCCTGCAGGTGCCGGAACGCCAAGTCGTAGAGTTGGTTGCGCACTTCGCGCTTGAGGGTCATGGTCGGCACGAACCCGCTGATTTCATACTCCACGCCGCCACTGGCGGAAGTCTTGAACGCCACACTCGGCGCCGGTTTGGCCAGCAGCGGACGGCAACCCTGCATGGCCCGCTCCAGCGCTTCGATCACCGTTTGCGGCCGTGCATGGGGGCTGACCTGCAGGCTGACCGCCAGGCCAAACATATCCGCCGGACGCGAAAAGTTGATGATCTTGGCCTTTGCCGCCAGGGAGTTGGGAATCACCGCCATGCTGCCCTGGGAGGTTTGCAGGCGCGTGGCGCGCCAGTCGATGTCCGTGACCCGGCCTTCAGTGCCGTCGATGGAAATCCAGTCATCCAGTTGATAGGGCTTGGTGGTATTGAGCACGATCCCGGAAAACACATCACTCAAGGTGCTTTGCAACGCCAGGCCGACAATGATCGCCACCGCGCCGGACGTGGCCAATACGCCCTTGACCGGCAGATCGAGCACATAGGCCAGCGCAGCAATGATCGCGATCAGGAAAATCACCGCGCCCATCAAATCCTGCAACAGCCGCCCGGTGTGGCCAACCCGCTGCATCATCAACGCACCGAGCAACACCGTCAGCGTACGCGCCGCGAACAACCACCAACCAATCTGCAACGCCGTGGCGGCCATGTGCAACGCGGTGTTGTCGGCGTAGGGCGCGACGAGCATGGGGTTCATGCCGTCGTTGAACAGCACGGCACTGAAGACTGCAAAGATCACCAACCGCGCTGCGAGTTTCCAATTAGCCAGGTTGGCGGAGATAAGTCGCCACACGGCGATGTCGATAAGGATCAACGCAAGGGCGCACAGCATCGGGTGATCGGAGATAAATGAGGGCATCCAGGCGACTCCAGGGCGAATGACGGGAAGATCGCATGAATTGAGAACACTGGAAAACAAAATGTAGAAGCCGGCGTGCCAGCGAAAGTATCGACTCGGTGTGCCAGGGACACCACGGTGATGCTATCGCCGGCAAGCCGGCTCCTACCCTTTTGTTTACGGCTAACTGTCAGGCATGCATCTGCCCAAATTTACCCGATTGGAAATCCGCAAACGCCTGATGAATCTCCTGCTCGGTGTTCATCACAAACGGCCCGTGCCCTACGATGGGCTCGTCAATCGGTTCGCCGCTGAGCAGCAGCACCTTGGCGGCGTCGTTGGACTCCAGGACCAGTTGCGTGCCATCGCGCTCAAACAACGCCAGTTGGCCTTGGCGCGCGACTTCTTCGCCATTGACCAGCACGGTGCCGCGCAGGATCACCAGGGCGGTGTTGCGCCCGGCGTGCAAGTCCAGGGTCACGGGCTTGCCGGCGTTAAGACGCAGGTCCCACACGTCAATCGGCGTGAAGGTGCGTGCGGGCCCTTTGGCGCCGTCGAACGCTCCGGCGATCAGGCGCAGGTGCCCGGCGTCATGGGGCAGCGCAAGCACGGGAATATCGCCATCGACAATGGTCTGGTAACCGGCGTCGGCCATTTTGTGCTTGGCGGGCAAGTTGACCCACAGTTGCACCATCTCCAGCGCGCCGCCTTTACGGGCGAACGCTTCGGAGTGGAATTCTTCATGGAGAATGCCTTTTGCGGCCGTCATCCATTGCACATCGCCGGGGCCGATGGTGCCGCCTGCGCCGGTTGAATCGCGGTGCTCGACTTCACCGTCGTAGACGATGGTCACGGTTTCAAAGCCGCGATGGGGGTGTTGACCTACGCCGCGACGTTGTTCGGTGGGGGAAAATTCGGCCGGGCCGGCGTGGTCCAGCAGCAGGAATGGGCTGATGTGTTTGCCCAGGTTGTCGTAGGAAAACAGTGTGCGCACCGGGAAACCGTCGCCGACCCAGTGGGCGCGAGGGCTGGTGTAGATGCCGATGAGTTTTTTCATGGTGATCCTCCAAAGTGCATACACCTTAAAACCGATAACAATTGAGCGGTAGACGGCTAAAACACCCTAGAGCGTCCTACTGATGGAACGGAGTACCAGTGCCCCACCATAAAAACCGCGTTAATGATAATGACTCGTAGTAATATCCGCCCTCTCCCGCTCAACCTCCCGAGGGCTGCAATGCCGTTTGCCCCTGCGCCTGTCGCACCGCGCGTGCTGGTGGTGGATGACCACCGCAAAATCCGCGAACCCTTGGCCACTTACCTGCGTCGCCACACCTTCGATGTGCGCACCGCCGAAGACGCGGCTGGGATGTGGCAATTGCTCAAGACCCAGGCGTTCGACGTCGTAGTGCTCGACGTGCTGCTACCGGATGGCGATGGTTTCGAGCTGTGCAACCAGTTGCATCGGCGCAGCAATACCCCCGTGATTCTGTTGACCGCCCGCGATACCGCCGCCGACCGTATCCGCGGGCTGGACCTCGGCGCGGACGATTACGTGACCAAGCCCTTCGAACCCCGCGAACTGGTCGCACGCATCAACAGTGTGCTGCGCCGCCAAGGCCGCAACACCGGGCCGGCCGCGCCCAGCGGTGGCCCACAGGCTTATCGGTTCGCTGGCTGGCAGTTCAGCGTGAGCAGCGCCACGTTGTGCCGCGACGCCAGCCCGGCAATCCAGCTCAGTACAGCGGAAAGCCGTTTGCTGCAGGTGTTCCTTGCCCACCCCAATACGTTGCTGCCCCGCGAACGTTTGATCGACCTCACCGCTGCCGCCGACAGCGACGTCAGCGACCGCGCCATCGACCGCCAGGTCAGCCGCCTGCGCCGCAAGTTGGCCCACGGCGATGCCACGCCGGACCTGCTGCGCACTATCTGGGGCGGCGGCTATCTGTTGGCGGCCGAGGTCAGTGAATGCGCGCCCTGAACAGGCTGTGGCCGCGCACCCTGGCGCGGCAGTTGAGCCTGTTGTTGCTGCTGGCCTTGCTCGCATCCAACGGCATCGCGATGTTGTTTTTGCAACGCACCGGCAGCCTGATCCACCCACTGTCGCGCAGTTTCAGCCTGGAGCGCCTAGGGATTGCCCACCACACGGCAATCGATCTGACGCCCACTGAAACCGAGCACCTGCTGGCCGGGATGAGCCACGACGACACGCGCTTCTGGATTGCACCGACGCCCGAAGTGGCGCCATTTGAACTGCGCCCGGAGGAGCAGAGATTGGCCAGTGAGCTGCGTCGCCAATTGCACCTGGATGACGCGGCCGCCATCGGCATGCAGTTGGAACGCATCAGCGGTGCCGACGCCCGCACCCATGTGTTCAGCCCCGCCGGCTGGGCGCCGTTGCGCTTGCGCAGCAGCGTGCCACTGCCGAACGGTACCTACCTGAATGCCGTGCAATACCCCGCCGGCGCCTATGAATGGGGCCGCGTTCTGGCCTACAGCCTGCCGGTGACAACGCTGCCGGTGCTGCTGATCGTGATGTTTTTCATTGCCCGCGTGGTGCGCCCGATCAAGACCCTGGCCCAGGCCACGGAGCGCGTCAGCCGTGGTGAATGGATCGCTCCGCTGCCGGAAATCGGCCCACAGGAAGCCCGCGACCTCACCGCCGCCTTCAACACCATGCAGGCCAATCTTGCCCGGCACGTCGAAGGCCGGACGCGGATGCTTGCAGCGGTCAGCCACGACCTGAACACGCCGATCACCGAACTGCGCCTGCAAGTGGAATTGCTGGAGCCCGGCGACGCCCGGGATGACATGCTCGAAAGCCTCGCGCAATTGAGTGCGATGGTGCGTGAAACCCTGAATTTCGTGCGCGATGACGCGGTACAGGAAGCGACCGCCACGATGTCGATGAGCGGCCTGTTGGATGACCTGGCCAAGCGTTATCAGCGCATGCGGCAACCTGTCAGTTGGGCGGGTGCGCCACACCTGATGCTGACCTGCCGGCCTCTGGCGCTCAAGCGCGCGTTAACCAACGTGATCGACAACGCCCTGCACCACGCTGGGGATGCCCACCTGAGCTTGATCCAAGAAGATAACGGCTGGCTGCGCATCGAGGTGCTCGACCACGGCCAAGGCTTGCCCGAGGCCTGGCTGGACAAAGTCTTCGAACCCTTTGTGCAACGCGGCGTGAGTGACGGTGGCGTGGGGTTGGGCCTGGCGATTGCACGTTCGTGCATCCAGGCCCATGGCGGCGAACTGGTGTTGCAGAATCGCCCACCGGCCGGCCTGTGCGCGGTGGTGCGATTGCCGGCGGCACTTTAGAAGTTGAGCGTGGCCCCCATCCACAGCGTACGACCGTAGTTCACCGTGCCGTAGGTTTCATCGTCCAAACGCTTGTCGGTGAGGTTGTTGAGGGAGGCGTTGAGGGTCAGCGAGTCGCTCACGTCGTAAGAGCCGCCCAGGTCGGCGGTGGTGTAGCCCGGTGCGGGTTCGTCGGTGATGGTGTTGCCGGTTTCTTCGCCGTAGTAACTCAGCGACGCCCAGGCCTGGGTGCGGTCGTTGATGCTCCACTCGGTGCGCACATTGGCTTTCTGCTTCGGCGTGAGAGCCAATGGTGCACCTTTGTTGGCGCCGCTCTTCTGCTCGGAATCGGTGTAGGTGTAGTTGGCCTTGAGCAGCACGCTGGCGTTGATATCCCATTGGCCGTTGAGCTCGACGCCCTGGATGATCGCTTTGTCGACGTTGACCCGTTCCATGATGGTGTAGCCGTTCCAGCGCTGGTCGGTGGTGACGGTAGAGAGCTTGTCCTGGAAGTCGTTGTAGAACAGCGTCACGCCGCCCGACAGGTCATCGCGGTTGCTCCACAGCGCAGAGACTTCGTAGTTGGTGCTGGTTTCGGGCTTGAGGTCCGGGTTGCCGAACATCACGAAGCGGTTGCGGCGCAGGTAAGCGTAATCCTCGACCACGGCACGCAGTTCCGGCGCCTTGAAGCCACGGGCGATGCCGCCCTTGAGGGTCCACTGATCGGTGGCGCGCCACACGCTGTAGATCCGCGGGCTGAGGTGCGCGCCGTACTCTTCGTGCTCATCCAGACGCAGGCCGGTGGTCAAGGCGAAGCTGTCGGTGACTGACCATTCGTTTTCGGCGAACAGGGCTTTTTGCACCACCGAGAATTTATAGTCGACGCGATCACCCAGGCCCTGGTTCCAGTCGGTCAGCTCGCTTTCGTTCCATTGCACGCCCACGGTGCTGACGTTATGGGCGGTGGGCACCACCAGTTTGGCGTCGAATACGGTGTTCTTGATTTCGGGTTTGCGCCCGTAGATATCGGTCTGGGCCGGGATGGCCTTGCCTTCGCGGGTCGAGGTTTCCTGGGACAGGGCGATGTCCGAGGTTGCCCAGCCCCAGCGGCCTTGATGGGACAGGGACCAGTGATCGCGGTTGTTTTCCTGCTCGCGAGTGGCCCAGTTGGCGCTCATGCCGTCGCCGTTCTTCAGGCGCGTGGCACCCGCTTCCAGCAGGATGTCGTGGTCAATATTAGGAGTGAAAGCCAGGCGCGCGGTGAGGTCGCGGTGGTCGGCCTTGCTGAAGCCATTGGTCTGTTCGATGTCATCGTCGGCCTGGCGATCGAGGTAACGGCCCCACACCTGCAAGCCAAGGAAATCTTCCTTGAGCGGGCCGCTGAGGTAGAACTGCGTCTGGCGCGCATTGCCCTGGTCGCTGTGCTGGCGGGCCGAGTAGTCATAGCCGATGGAACCACCCCAGGTCGGTGAAACCTTGCGGGTGATCACGTTGATCACACCGCCGATCGCATCCGAGCCGTACAGCGACGACATCGGGCCCCGCACCACTTCGATCCGCTCGATGGCGGCGGCTGGCGGTACAAAGCTCTGTTCATAGCCACTGTTGCCGTTGACCCGTGACTCCCGCGCGCTCTGGCGTTTGCCGTCGACCATGATCAAGGTGTAATCGGCCGGCATGCCACGGATGGAGATGTCGGTTTCATTCGCCCCACCGTTGACCGTCACGCCCTCCACATCCCGCACCGCGTCGCCGAGGTCGCGGTAGGACTTGCGGCGCAATTCCTCGCCGTCGATCACCGTCACCGAGGCCGGCGCATCCTCCACACTCTGGGCATAACCGGCGGCCGTCACCACCACGTCGTTGAGTTCCAGGGCAACAGGTTCGTCGGCATGGGCGCTGAAGCTGCTGGCGACCAGCAGAGCCAGGGGCGTAACGCGAAAGGCAGGAAGCATGGGCGTAGACCTTAGGATTGGACTCAAAAGAGAATCGTAATCATCTAGCCCCGATTAAATTGGACAAAGTGTGACAGCTCAAGCCACCGGCACCAGCGCCACACGCCGTTCACGCAGTAGATGAAACGCCACAAACGCCATCACCGCAAAACCCGCCTGGATCATGATCATCGGTAAGGCACTGCCGTCGCGCAGTTGGCTCAGCAGCAGGCCACTGCAGGTGGCGCCGAACATCTGCGCAAAGCCCATCAGGCCTGCCGCCAACCCGGCTCGGTGCGCGTTGGGCATTACTCCGCCCGTGACCGCGCCGGGCAATACCAGCCCGCCGCCAAGCGTCGCCAGGGCAATGGGAATATCCAACCCCAACACCGATAAGCCGAACAGCCCGTAAATCACCGCCGCCAACACCCCGCCGAGGGCCACCAGCGTCACCCCCATCGCCACAATCCGCTGCGCCCCCAGGCGCAGGATATTGCGCCGGGTGTAGGTGGACCCGACGATCAGCATCGAGACGATCACGCCAAAATTGATGCCGTACTCCAGGCTGCTTAAGCCGAGCAGGTTGATAAACACCGCAGATGATCCGGCAATCACCGCGAACATCGCGCCGTAAGTGCACGCCAACGCCACGGCGAATGCGCGGTATGGGCGGCCCTTGAGCAAATCCAGGTACTGCCCGCCGAGGGTGCGCCAGTGGCCGGCCTTGGGGTCGATGTAAGGGTTGCTTTCGCGAAAGAACAGCAGCACCAGCAGCAACACCACACTGCCGATCACCAGCGCCAGTAGGATCGGCGCACGCCAGCCCACCACGTTGATCAGCAGTCCGCCGACCATTGGCGCGACGACGATCGCGTAGAGCATGCCGATCATCGTCAGCGCCAGGGCCGGCCCCGCTTCGACCTTCCACACATCGCGCACCACCGTGCGCGCCAACACCAGCGCCGCACAGGCGCCGAGGCCTTGCAGCACGCGGGCGGCGATAAATTGATGCATGTCGCTGACCAGCAGCATCGACATAGTCGCCATCACATACAGCACTAACCCGCCGATCAATACCGGACGCCGGCCGATGCGATCCGACAATGGCCCAAACAGTAATTGCCCTAGTCCAAACGCTGCGACAAAGGCAGACAGCGCCATCAGTGCCGACCCCGGCGGCGCCACCAGCGCCTGCTCAATGGCGCCGAGGCCGGGGATGATTAATTGGGTCGAGACTTCGCCGAGTGCCGTTAAGGCCACCAGTAGCAACAGCAAGCTTCGCGACGGAACCGGGGCATTCGACATGGGGATTATCCGGGGCTGGCTTAATTTATATTTCGACCATAATATGCGTAAAAAATTATGTCCATAATTTTTTGCCCACTGGTCAGCCCCTGGAGCCCGACATGAACCCTCTTCCCCTGCGTCTTTTCTCGCCCCTGGCTTTGCTGGTGATCCTCAGCGGCTGTAACAGCCAGGCCGACACCGCCGCCCAAGCGCCCCAACCGCGCCCGGTACTCGTCGCCAAGGTCGAAGCTGCCGGCACGCAACAAAGCGCCTACACCGGTGTGGTCGCGGCGCGTACGGAAAGCGACTTGGGCTTTCGCGTCAGTGGCAAGGTGATCGAGCGCAAGGTCGATCCCGGCCAGCATGTCTCTCGTGGCGACACCTTATTGGTACTGGATATCGGCGACTTCGAATTGGCCCTGCGCTCGGCCAAGAACCGCGTGAGTGCCGCCCAGGCACAACTGCGTCAGCGCCGCGATGATGCCAACCGCTATGAACGTCTGGCGAGTACCGGTGCTGTGTCGCGGCAGATCTTCGACCAATCGGCGACCAACCTGCGCGTCGCCGAAGCGGAATTGGCCTCGGCCCAATCCGACGCCAGCCAAATCGAGAACCGCCGCACTTACTCAGTGCTCAAGGCCGACGGCGACGGCATCATCACCGACGTACGCGTCGACCGCGGCCAGGTGGTCGCCGAAGGGCAGATCGTCGCGCGTCTGGCCCGTGATGGCGCCCGCGAAGCCATCGTTAACCTGCCGGAAAACCAGCGCGACCTGGCCTCGCAAAAAGCTCTGGCCTTCCCGTTCGGCGCCCCTGACCAGGCGGTAACGGCCACGCTGCGCGAACTCTCCGCCAGTGCCGATCCCGTCACTCGTACGTACCGCGCGCGCTATGTGCTGCACGGCGCCGTCGACCGCTTCGCCCTCGGCTCAACCATCACCGTGCGCCTTCAAGGTAACGGCCAGATGCAACAGACCCGCGTGCCCATTGGTGCGCTGCACGATACAGGGCAAGGCACCGGAGTGTGGGTGGTCGGCGCCGATAACACAGTCGCCTTTGCCCCCGTCAACGTCGCCAGCCTCGGCCAGGAAGATGCCCTGCTCAACAGCGGCGTGAACCCGGACACCGTCATCGTCGCCCTTGGCGCCCACCTGCTGCACAGCGGGGATGCGGTGCGCCTGCTGCCCGCCCAGGCGCTGGCCCTCAACCGCAAACAGGACCAATGAGCATGCGCGGCATCAACCTCTCTGAACTAGCGGTCAAGCACCGTGCGGTCACGTTGTTCCTGATCATTGCGATCCTTGCCGCCGGCATTTTCTCGTTCGGCAAACTGGGGCGAGCCGAAGACCCGTCCTTCACCGTCAAGGTGATGACCATCACGGCCGCCTGGCCCGGCGCCACTGCCCAGGAAATGCAGGAGCAAGTCGCCGACCGCCTGGAAAAACGCCTGCAGGAGTTGGATTACTACGACCGCGTCGAGACCATCGCCCAGCCAGGTTTTGTGTCGATGCGCATGACGTTCCTCGAATCCACCCGCCCCGGCGAGATTCAGGACTTGTTCTACCAGACCCGCAAAAAGCTCAGCGATGAAGCGTCGAGGCTGCCCAAGGGAGTGATCGGGCCGTTTTTCAACGATGAATATTCCGATGTGTACTTTGCGCTGTACGCCCTGGAGGCCGAACACCTGCCCCATCGCCAGCAGGTGCAAATGGCTGAAGAGCTGCGCCAGGGTTTCCTCAATCTGCCGGGGGTGAAGAAGGTCAATATCCTCGGCGAGCAGGCCCAGCGGATTTTCGTCGAGTTTTCCTATGAGCGCCTCGCGACCCTGGGCATCAAGCCCGACCAGATCTTCGCCGCCCTCGCTGCGCAAAACGCTGTGGCGCCGTCGGGCTTTGTGGAAACCGCCGGTGCCCGCGCCTATATCCGTATCGACGGTGCCTTCGACAGCCTGGCGCTGATTGAAAACGTGCCCCTGGAAGTCAACGGCCGACTGCTGCGCATTGCCGATGTGGCGACCGTCAACCGAGGTTATGAAGACCCGCCCAGCTACCGTATCCGCCATCAGGGCGACCCGGCGCTGATGCTCGGTGTGATCATGGAGAAACACTGGAACGGCCTGGAACTGGACAAGCGCCTCAAGGACCAGGAAGCCCGGATCCAGGCAGACCTGCCACTGGGCGTGAACTTCGCCAAGGTCTCCGACCAGGCGAAAAACATCAGCCTGGCGGTGAATGAATTCATGCTGAAATTCTTCGTCGCCCTGGCAGTGGTGATGATCATCAGCCTGTTGGCCTTGGGCTTTCGCGTGGGTCTGGTGGTGGCGGCGGCGGTGCCACTGACGTTGTCCGTGGTGTTCGTGATCATGCTGGTCACTGGGCGTGAGTTCGACCGCATCACCCTCGGCGCGCTGATTATCTCCCTCGGCCTGCTGGTGGACGACGCGATCATCGCCATCGAGATGATGGTGGTGAAACTGGAAGAAGGGTTTGACCGCATCCACGCCGCCACTTACGCCTGGAGCTCCACCGCGGCGCCGATGCTGACCGGCACACTGGTGACCATCATCGGCTTTCTGCCGGTAGGATTTGCGCGCTCGGGCGCCGGGGAATACGCCGGCAATATCTTTTGGATCGTCGGCTTCGCGCTGATTTCATCGTGGCTGGTGGCGGTGGTGTTCACCCCGTACCTGGGCGTCAAGCTATTGCCGAACATCAAACCGGTGCCCGGTGGCCACGACGCCATCTATGCCGGGCGCTACTACCAGAAACTGCGTGCGGTAGTAGAGCTGTGCGTGCGCAGGCGCTGGTTGGTGACCGGGCTGGTGGTGACGGCGTTTGTGCTGTGCGGGCTGGGCATGGGGGTGGTGAAGAAGCAGTTCTTCCCCAACTCCGACCGATCCGAGCTGATTCTGGAGGTGTACATGCCGCCCGGCAGCGCCTTCAAAAGCACTGAGGCAGTCGCGGCGCAACTGGAAAAAGCACTGATGCAAGAACCCCAGACGAGCATGGTCGACACCTACGTGGGCGGCGGCGCGCCACGGTTTTTCCTGTCGCTGAACCCTGAATTGCCCGATCCGGCTTTCGCAAAACTGATCGTGCAGACCCCGGACTCCCACGCACGCGATGCCCTCAAACTGCGCATGCGTGAGCGTATCGCGGCAGGCGAATTCCCTGCGGCGCGAGTGCGCGTCACGCAATTGCTGTTCGGTCCACCGGTGCCCTTCCCGGTGGTATTCCGCGTGTCCGGCCCGAATCTGGAGGTGTTGCGCGGCCTGTCAGAAGACGTGCGCAAAGTCGTCGCCGCTAACCCGTTGACCAAGGACGCCTTCCTCGATTGGGGCGAGCGCACCAGTGGTTATCGCCTGGTACTCGATCAAGACCGCCTGCGCCTGCTGGGCTTCACGCCCAACGAGGTCAAGTCCCAGCTCAACGCCCTGCTCAGCGGCAACCCGATCACCGAGGTGCGTGAAGGCAACCGCACCGTGTCCGTGGTGGCCCGCGCCCAGGGCAACCAACGCGAGAACCTCGGCAACCTCAACAACATGACCCTGACCAACAGTGCCGGCACCTCAGTGCCGCTGGCCCAGGTCGGGCATTTCCAAGCGGTGATGGAAGAGCCGATCCTCAAGCGCCGTAACCGAGCGACCACCGTGGAAGTGCGCGCCGACATCATCGACGGCGTGCAACCGCCCGACGTCGAAATGGCGGTCTACAAAGACCTGCAACCGCTGATCGCCAAGCTGCCAGCCGGCTATCAACTCAACATCGGCGGACCGGTGGAAGAAAGCGCCAAGGCCAACGTCGCCCTGGCCGCACTGTTTCCGATCATGATCCTGCTGACCCTCACAGTGATCATGTTCCAGGTGCGCTCCTTCGGCGTGATGTTCATGGTCTTCGCCACCGCGCCCTTGGGCTTGATCGGGGCTGTGCCGACGCTGCTGCTGTTCAATCAGCCGTTCGGGTTCAACGCGATATTGGGGCTGATCGGCATTGGCGGCATTCTGATGCGCAACACATTGATCTTCACCGACCAGATTCGCCAGAACCAGGAACACGGCATGGCGATTCGCGAAGCCATCGTCGAAGCCACGGTGCGACGTGCCAGGCCCGTGATCTTGACCGCACTGGCCGCGGCGCTGGCGTTCATTCCGCTGACGTTGTCGGTGTTCTGGTCATCCCTGGCCTACGTGCTGATCGGCGGAGTGCTGGTGGGCACCGTGTTGACGCTGCTGTTTTTACCGGCGCTATGCAGTTTGGTGCTGGGGCGGCAGAAGATAAAAGCTGTCGAAACTTCCCACGCAAGCGCCGGATAAGCGCTACTCCCCGCTGCGGAAAACGCCTGCAAAGTCCCTCGCCTGAATACACAGTGCGAGGGATTGCAGATGGTTTTTTTCGTTAAGGCCCCAACTGATG